>JANQNU010000070.1 GCA_028279405.1 Phycisphaerae bacterium | reverse complement strand
ACCGCGCGGCGCGCTTCGCGATCATTTAACTTTGACGACACCGGACGTGAATGGGATCGCTTCATAGTCACCCGCGAGTGGAAGGTCGAGTGGGTTTGGCGCACTTCCCTGTGCTTTGATTGCGCGCTGCTACCCGGCAGCGCGAACTGCGGTCAGACCGCCAAGCCCGCTGCGCTGCCACTACGTTGGAACGGGGTGTTCCAGTTGTAGCGATGTATGGGGTGCTTGCGGGAGAGTCCGCAACGAAGGAGATCTGAGCATGAGAAAGCTGCTTGCGGGTGCAATGGCTGTTTGTCTGAGCGTGTCGGCGTTCGCTGATGCCGACTTCCGGATCACCGAGGCCTACACCGGAGTGTCGGGCGACGATGGAACGCCGGACTGGTTCGAACTGACCAACTTCGGCGATATGGCAGGCTCGACCAACGGTTTCTACTACGATGACAGTTCCGCGGATCCGACGAACGATTTCGCGTTGCCGAACTTTTCGGTCAAGCCCGGCGAGTCGATCATCGTCCTGATCGAAGGGGAAGCCGCAGACGTGCCGGCCTTCTACAGCTTCTGGGGCTTGGCCACGATCGATGTGCAGGTTGGTTTGACGGGCGGTGGCGCGCTCGGCCAGGGCGGCGATCAGGTCAACGTCTTCGACGGCAACTCGGCTGGCGCCAACCTGATCGACAGCCTGACCTACGACGGCGGACTTGCCGGGACGGCTGCGACCATCGAGGATGCCACCGGTTCGGGGCCGCTGACCAACTCGGCCCTTGGCGTCAACGGCGCGTTTCAGTCGGCCGGTTCCGCCGCGGTGGGACAGCTCATTGGTTCGCCGGGCGTGATCCCGGAGCCGACCTCGCTGGCGCTGCTGGCCATCGCGGGTTTGTTCTCCGGTCGGCGTCGCTAGACGGGGCAGAGCCCAGAGAAAAAGTGACGGGTCCCGGTTTACCTCGCGCATATTGACCCCTCGCTCGCGCTCGGGGCTCGTTGTTTTTGGTGCCTCGTTCGCGCCGGGGCCCGTGGCGCAGACACGGGCCTCGCAGAGGGATCGCAAGTGCTGGTGCCCCAGGGTTCTACCCTGGGGGGACACCTTGAATTACTGCGCGAAACACGTCCCCCACCATGGAAGGGTGGGGCACCACACTTGAAGGACAGCACCTTCGTGCGCCTTCTTCGCAAGTGACGGGGCGATGGTGGATACGCGCTATGCGAGCCGAGGGATATCGACACCCTTCGAGCGAGCGACGTCAATCGCGTCTTCGTAGCCGGCGTCGGCGTGCCGCATGACGCCCAGCGCCGGATCGCAGGTGAGAACGCGCTGTAGCCGGGACGCGGCTTCAGGGGTGCCGTCGGCGACGATCACCTGGCCGGCGTGCAGCGAGTATCCGATTCCGACGCCGCCGCCGTGGTGGAGACTGACCCAGGACGCGCCGCAGGCCGTGTTTGCGAGTGCGTTGAGCATTGGCCAGTCGGCAATGGCATCCGAGCCGTCCTTCATCGCCTCGGTTTCGCGATTGGGGCTTGCGACCGAGCCGCAATCCAGATGATCGCGACCGATGACCAGCGGTGCCGACACCTTGCCGCTTCGCACCAGCTCGTTGAACACCTGGCCCATCTTGGCGCGTTGCCCATACTTCAGCCAGCAGATACGGCACGGGAGTCCTTGGAACGCGACCTTCTCGCGCGCCAGTCGAATCCAGCGGCACAGGTGTTCTTCTTCGGGGAACGTTTCGAGCACCGCGTCGTCCGTGGCGGCGATGTCCGCCGGATCGCCGGAGAGGGCTGCCCAGCGGAACGGGCCGCTGCCTTCGCAAAACAACGGCCGAATGTACTCGGGAACGAAGCCCGGGATCGCGAACGGTTGGAAAGCGGTTGAAGTCCCGACCGTTGACTGCAATTGATCGGCACTGACGATGCCGCGTTCGACGGCTTCGAGCGCGTGTCCACGGAGATTGTTGCCGTAGTCGAACGTGACGGCACCGCGTCGTTGCAGTTCGAGCATCGCGGCCACGTGCTCGGCCATCGTGCGGTAGGATTCACGCGTGTACCGTTCCGGATCGGACGTCCGCAGTTCGACCGCTGCCTCGAATGATGCGACGTCGTTGGGGACGTAGCCGCCCAGCGGGTCGTGCGCGGATGTCTGGTCGGTGAGCACGTCGGGGGTGATGTCGCGTTGAATGAGCTCGTTGAGTACGTCAGCGATATTGGCGACCAAGCCGACTGACAGGGGTGTCCCGGTGCGTTTTGCTTCAAGCACCCAGTCGAGGGCTTCGTCGACATTCTCTGTCAGCTTGTCGCAATAGCGGGTGTGAATTCGCTTTTCGATCCGGCTGCGGTCGACATCGACGCCGAGGAAGGCGGCGTCGTTGAAGGTCGCGGCCAGCGGCTGTGCACCGCCCATTCCGCCGAGGCCACCGGTGACGACGAGACGGCCCGCGAGCGAGCCGCCGAAGTGCGTTCGGGCGCACGCCGCGAAGGTTTCGTAGGTTCCTTGGAGAATGCCTTGCGTTCCGATATAGATCCAGCTGCCGGCAGTCATCTGGCCGAACATAATCAGGCCGAGCGCTTCGAGTCGGCGAAACTCGTCCCAGGTGGCCCATTTGGGCACCAGCATGCTGTTGCTGATCAGTACGCGCGGTGCGTCCGGGTGGGTCTTGAGCACGCCGACGGCGCGACCGGACTGCACGAGCATGGTCTCATCATTTTCGAGCCGTTGGAGCGTGGCGACGATCCGATCGAAGTCTTCCCAGCTGCGGGCGGCCTTGCCGGATCCGCCGTAGACGATCAATTCGTTCGGCTGCTCCGCGACCTCGGGGTCGAGGTTGTTCATGAGCATTCGGAGCGCGGCTTCCTGGAGCCAGCCCTTACACGTTCGAGTGGCTCCTCGGGGAGCGCGGACGGTACGAGCACCGACGGTCATCGTGATCTCCATCAACAAAAGACGACAGACATGATATGCCGGCCGAACGTCCCGTTCGAGCGGTACGGGAGGCTCATCGGGGTGGATGCGGAAGTCGAGATAACATGCCCCCGCCAAATTTCCACGAAAATCGGCTTTCGCTTGAGGGTCACCGGGGTACACTATTAGCCGGTACGTTGGACCGAGGCGCTTACGTGACTGATCGGCATATCGTCTGGACCGTCCGCATCGCATTGTCCTCTTACCTTGACTGGTCGGTGGCGGCCGCTTTCCATCTCGGGCCCGGAAAGTAAAGGGCAGGGTCCGCAACGCCCCCTTAACAGGAGATCGCACGGTGGGCAAAAAGTTGTATGTGGGGAATCTGAGCTATCGTGTCAGCAGTTCGGATCTGGAGACCATGCTTGGAGCGCACGGAACGGTGGTCAGCGCTCAGGTGATCACGGACCGAGACACCGGTCGCAGCAAAGGATTTGGCTTCGTCGAGATGAGTTCGGACGAGGAAGCCACATCGGCCATCGAAGCACTTAACGGATCGGAGCATGAAGGACGTACGTTGACGGTCAACGAGGCCCGTCCGAAGGCGCCGCGCGCAGGCGGCGGCGGTGGCGGCTACGGTGGCGGTGGCGGCTACGGTGGCGGCGGTGGCCGCGGTCGTGGTGCCGGGCGCGGCGGGTACTAACCGCTTCGCAACGCCATTAGGCGATTTTTCAGTGCGTCGGTCTCGTTTGGAGGTCGACGCACTTTTTTGTTATCCATGCACCCTGAATCCTCCAGCGAAACCGTCCTACACCGTGCCCGCAACGGCGACGAGCAGGCGCTTTGCACGCTGCTCGAGTCTGCCGCTCAACGGGTCTGCCGCGCAATCGAGGCCGACCTGCCGCAGCGCTGGCGACACCTGCTGTCTGTCGAGGACGTCTATCAACAGACCTGTGTCGACGCCTTTTGCGATATCGCGGCGTTCGCCGGCACGGGGACGCGGGCCTTTGATGCCTGGCTGACGCGGATCGCGAAGCGGAACCTGCTGGACGCGATCCGGATGCTCGAAGCGCAACGGCGCGGCGGAGGCAGCGGTCCGACAGCCAGCCTCGAGCAGGCTTCCTTGGACCTGCTACTCGCGGTCAGCGGCCGAACGACGCCCAGTCATGCGGTCAACCGTCGTGAGGTTGCCGACCAGTTGCACGCTGCCATTGGCGGCTTGCCGACGGTCTATCGGACCGTGCTCGAGCAACTCGACCTTTCGCAGCGGCCGGTCGGCGACGTTGCCCGTGAGCTGGGACGCAGCATCGGCGCGACCTACATGCTGCGGGCGCGGGCCCTGCGATTGTTGCGCGATCGGCTCGGAGACACGAGCCGATTTTTTTCCGCCGGCGCGTGACAGCCGCCGCCATTTTCCGCCTGGAACCGTGACGACGCGACAATGGTCGCGCATCGACTACACAAGAGCGGTACAGGTGGACTATGGTGATCATGATGGGTAATGCAGCGAAACCCGATCGAGACCTGATCCAAGCGGCGCGCGATGAGGCGTCAGCGATTCGACGAAGCCGTGTCCAGGAGGCCGTCGAGTCGGCGTCTGTCGCGATTCCGGGCTACGAACTGGTCCGGCGCGTCGGCGTCGGTGCTCAGGGTGCGGTTTTCGAGGCCGTTCAGCAGTCCACGCAGCGCCGCGTGGCGCTCAAGGTGATCCGGGCCGGGGCAGGCTGGCAGCGGTTCGAGCGCGAGGTGCGGTTGTTGGCCCGTCTCCAGCATCCGAACATCGTCGCGGTCTACGATAGTGGTACGGTCGACGACCGGCACTTTTTTGCGATGGAACTCGTCCCCGGTCAACGCCTGGACGATTACGTTCATCATCGCGGGCTCGATCATTGTGCAGTGGCGTCGCTGTTCGTACGAATCTGCGACGCGGTACACGCTGCCCATCAACGAGGCGTGATGCACCGCGATCTGAAGCCGGCCAATGTGCTCGTGGATGAGGAAGGCACGCCACATATTCTCGACTTCGGGCTGGGTAAGCTGCTGCTCGACGCCGAAGCCGACGATCGGACTGCGACGGCGGTGACGCAGGACGGTCAGTTTCTGGGTACGATCGCGTGGGCCAGCCCGGAACAAGTGCGCGGCAGTGGCGACGACATCGACACGCGCAGCGACGTGTACAGCCTGGGTGTGATGCTCTATGCCGCGCTGGTCGGCGTACAGCCGTACGATACCAGCAGTTCGCTTCAAGCTGCGATCACGAACATCGTCGAGGTTGATCCGCCGACGCTCGCGACTGTTGATCGTTCGGTCGATGACGACCTGAGCACGATCGTCGGCCGTTGTCTCAAGAAAGAACCGGCGGAGCGGTATGACTCGGCAGCAAGCCTCGCCGCTGACCTGCGACGGTATCTGTCAAACGAACCGATCGAAGCCAAACGCGACAGCCGGTGGTATGTCTTGCGCAAGACGTTGGCGCGCTACCGCGCGTTGGTAACGCTGACGGTCGTGGCGTTGCTGACAGGGTTGGGGTTCGGGGCCGGGATGACTTTCTTGTATCAGCGCGCCGAGCAGGCACGTCAGGATGCCGAGGTCGAGGCCGTTGAGCTGCGCGCCGAGCTGAAGAAGCTCAAGGCGTCACTGATCGCCGCCACTCACTGGACGAACGCGTTCGCGGCAGCGCGGGCGCTGGAGAAACTCACGCCGGAGGAGGGCTGGCAGGTCCTTTCGACCGCGTGGGCCGAGATGCGCGAGGACCGCCCCAAGCAGCAGCTGCTCAAGGCGGCGTCCGTCGCGAACCCGCCGTACTTGCTGCGCGTGTTGCACCTGGGAATGACGGACCCGTCGGTCAAGGTGCAGGAATGGGCGATCAACTACTTGCGGGATATCGCGTTCCAGGACTTCGCGAGTGACTATTCCGCTTATGAACGCTGGTATGCGACCTATCGCGAGCAGTCGCTGGAAGACGTGCTCGTCGCAAACTGGCGACCGTTCGTTGAGAAACTCATGCAGAGTGACGCGGTGGCCACGGGACGGATTTTGCGCGCGCTGCGGCCCTCCCAGGCCATTGACGATCAGCCGCGCCTGGTCGCGATCGCGAAGGAGATGGGGCTTGTCGAGCGGTTGTTGGATCTGTTCGAGGGTGACCACCAGGATCGCAACCTGAATCGCGGGGTCGCGGAACTGATCCCGGCGCTGCAGCCCGACGAGCAGGTGATCTGCAGGCGCTTCGTGCCGCTGATCGGCGATGAACGTCGCGGCGCTCGCGCCGTGCGATTGCTCGGCCGTTGCAAGGCACGGTGCGCCGTCGAGCCGATCGTGATGGCCATGAAATCCCAGCTCAAGACGCGCGAGGGCCGCCGACACCTCCACGATAGCGCCAGCGCGCTGGCCGAAATTGGCGCGGTCGAGGCCATCCCGACGATGATTGCGATCATCGATGCCGACAACACCTACGACACCGTGTACGGCGTGGGATACTTTGGACTGGGCGAGCTTACCGGCGTGCAGTACGACGAGTCGCACGATGGAAAGTGGTGGCGCACCTGGTGGGAGAAGAACAAGCAGCGTTTTCCGGAGGCGGTGCGCAATCAGGAGATTCCCACGCTCGCGCCGGTCCAACGGGACGCGAAAGCCAAGCGCCGGGTCGAGCGGCGCCAGAATGCGCCATCCGCAGCGACTGCAATGCCCGACAGCGATGACGAACTTCCGGTGCAATCGTTGCTGGCCGGCGGCGATCCCATGAAGCGCTACTTTCTGATCGGGCCCGGGGACTTCGAGAACGTGCCGGCCGGGGGACGTCCGTTGTTGCTGGTGCTGCCCGGTGGCGGCGGTGGCGAGGACTTCCACCCGTTCGTCAAGCGCATCGCTGCGAACGCGGTCGACGAACACTACCTCGTAGCGCAGCTTGTCGCGCCACAATGGTCGGCTGACCAGGCCAGTGAGGTCGTGTGGCCGACGGTCGGGCTACCGTGGAACGGGATGCGCTTTTCGACCGAGGCTTTCCTACGAGCGGTTGCCGACGATATTGGTTCGCGCTACGCGGTCGATAACAAAAAAGTATTTGCGCTTGGATGGTCGTCCGGCGGGCCACCCATCTACGCGTCACTGGTCGCGCCCGACTCGCCGTTGAAGGGAGCGTTCATCGCGATGAGCGTCTTCAAACCCAATCGACTACCCGACCTTTCCGCGGCCAAAGGCAAAGCCGTGTACATCCTGCATTCGCCGCAGGATTTCATCGGAATGCGATTTCCCGAAGCGGCTCGTGACCGGCTCGCAAAAGCAGGGGCAAGCACCAAGCTCGTTACCTACGAGGGCGGGCACGGGTGGCACGGCGATGTCTACGGCAACATCCGGGCTGGCGTTGCATGGCTGGAGAGCAAGTCGCAGAAGTGAGGCGCTTCTCGCGATCGACGTGCCTTGAAGGGAACGCGGCCTTTCTGCCGGGTGCCCCAGGGTTCTACCCTGGGGGGACAGATGAACCTGCTGGCCGAACGCGTCCCCCACCCTGAAAGGTGGGGCACCTCCGATCGGTGTGGTGCGTTCCTTGAATGGAACGCGCCCTACCTACTGGTTGGCGACGAAGGGCCCATCAGCCTTCGAAGCCGAGGATTCGAAGGACGGTCATCGAGATTGCACCGGCGACCGTATCGCTGACGCCGCCGAACACCCCGTCCGCGAGGGCCTCCTGAAATGAGCAGCCCGGCAAGAGGCTGAGTGCCAGGAACGTCAGCAGGTAGCCGAGTCGTCGAGTCGGCCTGGTTTGGTCCGATTGCACGGGATGGTGCATGTACGTCGCTCCTTCGTTCTTCAGTCTCGGCGATCGCCGATGACACACGTTTTCTTGTATCCGATGCGCTCCGTTAGGGGGGCGCGACGGAGTTCCCGTTCCGCTACCAGCGGACTGAGATGCCCACGCCGGTGAAGAAGTCGTCCGCTTCTTCGTTGAGGCCGACACCGGCCCGCCAATCCAGTTGCACGTTGTTGTTGACCAGATACGTTACGCCGCCGTTGAGCGTATGGGCGGCGTCGGCATGCTCGGCGTTCGGATAGAAACCGAAGTACTCTCCGTAGACGCCGACGCGGTCCGTGATCGCGTATGCGAGGCTCAGAGAGGCGCTCGTCTGGAAGAAGTGGTCGTCTTCGTCGTTGAGCAGGAAGAGCCCGACATTACCCGCCACGCTGAAGTCGTCCGTGACATCGTAGGCCCACAGCAGGACCGCCTCGGGTTCGACATCGCCGGCCGAGAACCCCGCGCTACCGGTCGGCATGCTCATCCCGACAATGACGCCGAAGTGTGGCAGAAGACCGTCCTGCTCGAACAGCTTGTATTTGAATCCGATGTTGAAGTCGTTCGAGCCCTGGCTCCAGTCGTCGCGGTCGACCGGTCGGCCGACCCGGGTGCGCGTCTCAAACGCCGTGAATTCGTAGCTGTAGCCTTCCCAGATCAGCCGCAACTCGAAGTCCTCCGCAAGACCGATGCGCAGCAGGAACTCCGGCGCGGTGTGGCTGCTCGTCTTGACGTCGTCCTCCTTGTCATAGGTGAACGTGTAGCCCATTTCGAGCTGGAAACGGCCGATCGGGACTGCCTCGGTGCTCTCGGTAAAGTCCGGTCGGTCGGTGATCAGCGGCTCGTCAATCGGCGCGCGATACCATCCCTTCCGTTTTTCGACATCCCGCGCGCGCTCCCCAGGGAATCGTTCGATCTCCAGCGTCCGCGGCGTGTTTTCGGCGTCTTCCGCGGGTGGGTCCGCGTCGGGCGCGGTCTGCGCCACCGCCGGTGCGACCACGAGCAACGATATGACCATCATCCTTTTGCAGTCCATGGCGCGAAATATAGTAAAAGCTACACATTCGTCAACGGACTACATCAAGTTTGTCGGGCGACAGACCGAGTTTTGGGCGGCGGTCGGTGGGGACCCGTCCTGAAAAAACCGGATTTGGCGGCTCGGAAAACGCTATACTGAATGACGGTTCAGATTGGTGTTCATTTCACACGCGTCGTTCTGACGCAACGACAAGTCGTCCGTAGCTGACCGGGGTCACTTCGTTTACGGGCGCGGAGGAGAGACATGTTGGTTTTGCATCGCTGCAGCGCGGTTGCGCTCGTGGTTTGTTGTGTGGGTGCGGTGCGCGCACAGTCCGTCTACTTCGACGTTGGCGTGGAGCGCGGCATTCTGGATTACGACATGGCCCATGGAATGGGTGGCGGAGTGGCCGCGGCGGACTACGACGACGATGGTGACATCGACCTGTTCGTGCCGACGGATGCCAACACTCCGGACCAGTTGTACCGCAATCGGGGGGACGGCAGTTTCGAAGAGATCGCGGCGTTGGTGGGTTTGGATTCCGAGCGTCGGAATCGGGTTGCGTTGTGGTTTGACTACGATGGCGACAGTGACCTCGACCTCGTCGTTGCGAGCGACTACTGGCTGGGGGATCGCGATGGCCTGTCCACGCTGACGTTGTACCAACAGCAGGCCGACGGAAGCTTCGTGGACGTGACGGCCGGATCGGGCCTCGACGTGGATTTCGTCGTTTTGCCGGACAACCACTTTGGCGGCATGTCAGCGGGTGACGTTAACAACGACGGCTACCTCGACCTTTGCGCCGGTGTGTGGGGTCGCGGTTTGCATCTGTTCATCAACGACACGGATGGCACCTTCACAGACACGTCGACGTCGAACGGAATCTGGGCTCGGCGTTCGCATTGGCAGTCGGTGATGCACGACTTCAATCATGATGGCTGGCTCGATATCTATTCGGCGATCGATTTTGCGCCGAACGTGCTGTTCATCAACAATCATGATGGCACGTTCGACGAGATCGCAACCGCGGCCGGCGCCGACAATGCATGGAACGACATGGGTGTCGCGTTGGGCGACTACGACAACGACGGCGACTTCGACATGTACGTCACCAACATCGACGGCTGGGGTGGTCCTGATCGCCATAGCATCCTCTATCGCAACGACTGGGACGGCGAGAACGTAGGTTTCACCGAGGTCTCGCAATCGGCGAATTGCGCGTTCGCCCACTGGGGTTGGGGCGTGACCTTCACGGACTGTGAAGCGGACGGGTTGCTCGACATCGCGGTGACGAACGGCTTCAACGACATCCCCTGGTCGTTTGACCCGGCCAAGCTGTTTCACAACACCGGCGCGACACCGACCGTGTTCCAGGATGCCTCGAATGTTTTCGGGTTCAACAACCTCTGGATCGGCAGCGGGCTGGTGACCATCGATTTCGATCGTGACGGCGACCAGGATCTCTTTCAGACGTCGCAGGATCGTGCGTTCCTGCCCGCCCCGCTCCTGTTGCTGGAGAACCGCGGTGCCCAGCGCGGCAACTACCTGGTCGTCCAACCGCGTATGGACGGTCCGAATGCGCGCGCGATCGGGGCGGTGGTTCGGGCGCGGGTCGGCGAGGTGCGCTACAGTCGACTGATCACGGCGGGGATCAGTTTCGAGAGCCAGGAGCCTGCAGAGTCGTTCTTCGGGCTGGGCGCCGCGACGATCGTTGACCAGTTGGTCGTCGAGTGGCCGGACGGCCGTACGACGACACGCGTTGCGGTTCCGGCCAACCAGCAACTGGTCGTCCGACCCACCGTCGGCGACATGAACTGCGATGGCCGCACGTCGGTTGCGGATATCAATCCCTTCGTCCTGGCCCTCAACGATCCAGCCGGCTATGCGGCGGCGCATCCGCTCTGCGACCGCAACCACGCTGACACTGACCGGGACGGCCAGATTGCGGCCAACGACATCACGGGCTTCGTCGCCGCGGTATTGGGCGACTAGCCGATCCTTCGGGATGGTTGGGGTGGGCATGGTGGCCCGCCCCATTGTGGAGGTAGGGGGCGCCCTGTGCCGGGGGAGCGCTGGGCAGCGATTCGTCCCGACGCTACAGTCGCGACATGTCGCAAGCGGATCAGCAAACCGGGCCGTCGGACATGTCGGCGGCGAGCGGTGAGAAGCGTGCATCCGACGCCGGCTCTCGATCCTCGACGGTCCGCTCGGCGATTGTGATCCTCGCGAGCGCTCTTGTGTTGCGATTGATCCTGGCGATCACGTTGCCATGCGTTTCGCGCGACGGGGCAGCCTTTTGCACTTACGCGCAGCAATTGCGGGCACAGGGGGTGGGATATCTGCAGACACCCGACGCGGTTCAGCACCCGTTGTTTCCGACGTTGATCGGCGCCTCGTTCGCGGCGTTACGTTCGTGCGGAGCGCCGGCAACGCCGACGGTCTGGATTGTCGCGGGGCAGATTATCACGCTCGCGAGCGGATTGGGAGTGATCCTGCTGACCGGTGCGCTGTGCCGCCTGGTCGCCGAGCGCTGTTCCGGCGCGGTTCGGCTCTCAGTGGCGCGTAACTTTGGCTGGCTGCTTGCCGGCTTTCTGCCACTCAATGTGTGGCATAGTGCCGACGTGATGGCTGACGAGCTGCATCTGTGTTTTTATCTTGGTGCCGTGCTCTGTTTTGCGCGCAGTTCGGCTCGACGAGCGGCGCTTGGTGCCGGCATTCTCGCGGGGCTCGCTTTTCTGACGCGACAAGAGGGCGCTCTCGTGGCGCTGGTTGCGGTGGTGTTCCTGATCGCCCACTGCCGGCGAGACGGGGCTCGGCGCGTTGTGGCGCGCGTGGTGTTGGTGCTGGTCGGTTTCGCATTGTTGGCGGGGCCTTACTGGTGGCTCACGGGGAGCTTCTCGAACAAGAAGGACCCGTTGGAGTTGCTTCTCGGGAGCGTGACCGCGCCGCCGGCAACGGTGAGTGTGGCATCGAGCGAATTGGTTTCGGCGCCGGTGGCGGCTCGCCGCGGACCGATCGCGGCGCGTCTCGAACGACAGGATCCGGGCTGGCTCATGCTGGCGCCGACCGTGGTGCACGAGTTGTTTCGCGCTGGCCGGATCGTGATTCCGTTGCTGGCGTTCGTGGGGTTGGTCATGATCGGGCGGCGCTTGGGCGACTCGCACAACCGGTTTCTGATGATGCTGCTGGTTTCACATGTCGCGGTACTTGCACTTCTGCTCAAACGCGAGGGTTATCTCGCGCAACGGCACCTGTTGCCGGTGCTGAGCTTGCTGATGCCCTATGCGGTATTGGCGTTGGTCGGGGTAATGGACCGACTTCGGGCTCGGAGGCACTCGGCCGGCGCGATGGTGGTACTTGCGGTCGTGTTCCTGCCGTTGTTGCTGTACTCGCTACGGCAGCCGAACCACGCCGACCGGTTTCTGGTGGATGCGGCGCGACGTCTCAGGGAGTTCGATCCTACGATCGCCGGTCGGCGGATCATGAGTGGGAGTAGTGCGCGGCGCGTCGCCTTTTACTGCGACGCGGTATGGCTTTCGTGGCCCGAACAGCCGGAGTTCGCCCACCGGCTCGTGACCATGTTGCAGGAGCAGCGACCGGCTTACTTCCTGATCGAACTCGGCGACGGGTTCGAGACAGAAGGGAATCGGAAGCTCGTCGGAAAGCTGGAGACATCAGGAATCGCCGAGACGTTGGAGAGGGTTCTGGAACAGCCGCGTCCGCAGGGCGGCGTGTTGCGCGCCTACCGGCTCAATTGGCAGGGACGTTGACGACGGTGCTTCGATGTCCACCTACGGTCTCGGCGCGTCGCAGTTCCAGCAGACTTCGAAGTTGCTCGGGTTGGGCTCGTCACATTCGGTGCAGGTCCATTCGTCGGTCTGCCCCGCGTTGGACCGCAGCTCCTGCTGAAGCTCGTCCATGAGCATCATCAACTCGAAGTAGAACTCGCGCGCTACCATCAGCTCGGTCGCGTTCGTTACGATTCCGCGAAACATGACCTTCTCCTGCTGGAAGTGCGGCACATGCTCGTACTGAAGCCGAGCCGTCAATGCAGGGAAGGCGTGGCCGAACAGTGCCGGCCCGTCGGCCTGGAACCACTGTTTCGAGGGAAGATGGTCTTCGATTACCACCGGCTGTTCGCAATAGGGGCATACATGCGATGTGGCGCCCGCGAGCGGCTGTTTGCAGACGCGACAGTTGAGCTTGTAGGCGGATGGGATCGGTAGTTCGTGACCGGTCCAGCGTGGCGCGCGCAGGCGGTGCCAGGAACGAACGATCTTCTCGACCTCGAACGCGTTGCCGCATTCAGGACAGCGGTGCTGACGGAGGCCGCGCAGCGCATAGCCACACGTCGGGCACTCCAGCCCCCAGTCCGGAACGGGCAGTTGTTGCAGGTCGATTTCCATCGGGCGTCCGAACTTATCCTTCCATCCGATGTTACGTCTTGACCAACGGATCTGCCCGGTGGGGACGCGATTGGCAATGCTAAGACGACGAGCGTTCGAGTCGCGCCTGCCGTGCCGCTTCCAAGCGTTTGCGTTCGGCGTCCGTGAGCGATTCGATCCCGGAGCGACTGATTTTTTCGAGGATGTCGTCGATGTCGGCGTCCGTTGTCGGTTCGTTCGGCGGCGTCGCCCCCGCTGCGCCGGGCGTTTCGAACTGCGACGGGATACTGGGCTTCACGACGGTTCGTTTGCGGGTAGGCGCGCGATGCCAGCGCAGGCGCGTCAGGGAGGTCGGAACGAACAGCGTGACGGCGCCCGCGCCGGCAGCGCCGAGGAGCATCAGCATTCCGCTACCGTGCGAAAGAAATGCCAACGCGAACACGATCCCGACCGCGATTGCGACGACCCGTGCCAGCGGCCAGGTCTTCGTAAACACCGGCACGTAGTCGAACTGACACTCACGCCAGACGAACAGACACCAAGCGGCCAGCGCGCCGAGGGGGTAGTCAAGTGGCGCCATCGAGAGTGCCGGCAGGACGAGCGTTGCGAGATAGTAAGTCGCGCCGGCGACGAGATTTCCGAGCACGTAGAGCGTCACGATCTGACGGGTGCCCATCCGCTCGTCGAGCACGCGCCCAAGTGACCAGATCGCCCACACTACGAATGCCAGACGCAGCACGCCGCCGAAGATCATCTCGCTGTGAATGGTGAAGGGATGGAGCAGAATCGTCAGCGGGCTGATTGCAAACTGGCTGGTGATCCCCTCGAGGTACGTGCCGGCGTCGGTCGGCGCGACGCGCCGGAGGAGCCACACCGCGATGAATCCGCCAGCGTGCAGGAAGATCAACGAGCGTGCCAACGTCGTCGGCTTGGGGATCCCGCCGAGGAACATCGAGTCACGGTACCCCGGTTGTTGGTTGTATTCGCGATCCTGCCAGCCCACGTCCAGACCCTCGGGTACGCCGGGTGTCGCGGCCGCTGAACCAGGCGACCGTCCCGACTGTATTGTACCTTCGGACCCGGAGCTTCGGATGGGCCGGAGTGGTTGATGCGCGGGAATTGCGCCGAACGGGGGCGCCCGAGCGGTTTTTCTCGGGCCACGGGACGGGGCCAGGCCATGTGTGGCCTGGAATTGTGGGAGCCGACACGAATCCGACGGGCTGCGCGGTGCGATTGTCCCGGATCTCGAAGATCGTGCGTCCGGGATCGTCAGGGAGCGGTGCCGATGATACAATCACCGAACGAGGTTTATGATGACGACATCCTTGCCGGTAATTACAGCAGAAACGCCCCGTCGACGACTTCCGCCGTGGTTGAAGCGGCCGCTGCCCTCACGGCAGATGCTGGATACGCGGAAGCTGCTCGACGGGCTCAAGCTCAACACGGTGTGCGTCGAGGCACGCTGTCCCAATCTGACGGAATGTTGGTCGCGCGGGACGGCGACGTTCATGATCCTGGGAGAGCATTGCACGCGGCGCTGCCATTTTTGCGCGGTTGGGACGAAGAAGCCCGAGCCGCCGGAGGCGGACGAGCCACAACGGATGGCCGAGGCCGCTGCGCATCTCGGGCTCAAGCACGTCGTGATTACGAGCGTGGCCCGCGACGATCTCCCGGATGAGGGCGCTGGTCATTTCGCGGCGTGCATTCAGGAGACCCGCACGCGGTTGCCCGAGGCGACGATCGAGGTGCTGGTGCCCGATTTTCACGGCAAGCCCGAGTTGATTCGGATCGTGACCGAAGCGCTGCCGGAGGTTTACAACCACAACATCGAGACTGTAGCTCGACTTCAGAAGAAGGCACGACCGGCCGCGCGGTACGAGCGATCGTTGGGTGTGCTGCGGACGGCCAAAGAGCTCAACCCGCGGATCAAGACCAAGAGCGGGATCATGGTCGGACTCGGCGAGACGCGTGATGAACTCATCCAGACGTTCCACGACCTCCGCGAATATGGTTGTGAGTTGTTGACCATCGGTCAATATCTTCAGCCCGGCGGGGACAAGTATCTCGCGGTCGAGCGGTTCTACCCGCCGGACGAGTTCGATGAGCTGGCCGAGGTCGCGAAGTCGCTCGGATTCGAGGCCGTCGCGAGCGGCCCGTTCGTCCGCAGCAGCTACTTTGCCGAGACGCTGTTCGTCGAGAGCGACGTGCTCCGCCGCTAGGGTTTGGCTAGGGGGACTCTCGCGCATCGCGGGTTCAGGTCAACTCGAGCACCCTGGTCCCTTCGCTTGCGCTCGGGGCTCGTCGTGGGCGGTTCCAACCCGATGGCGCCAATGCGAGCCCGGAGCGCAAGCGAGGGGGGAGCAAGCTCCCTTTGCGAGGCAAGCGTCTACGCCGCTTGCCCCGGCGCGAACCCGTCACCTCACAATACGAGCCGCGAGCGCGAGCGAGCGGTCAAGGGGGCGCGAGGTGCGAGAGGTCCGTGCTTAGTCGGCGAGCAGCACGACGCCGCCGATCGGCGGGATGGTGATTTCCAACGTGTCGTCGGTTTGCTTCAGCCGCGCTTCCGCTCCGGACTTGTAGCGCACCTGCCAACGTTCTGCGCCGGTTTTTGATAGGGGGATGCGGACGGTTTGCGCGGTTCGGGCGGGTGTGAGTGCGACGATCAAGCGTTCCTGTTTCGCGGTCCTCAGGAAGCACCAGACATCTTGATCGTCATCGGCGACGAGCGTCTCGAAGTCGCCGCGGCGCAGCGCCGCGTGCGATTTTCGCAGCGCAATGATGTCGCGGTAAAAGCGGAGATGATCGCGCATGACGTGATTTTCTTCGGGCTTGGCGTACGGTTGGAGGTCACGCCAGAGCATCGGCTTGCGACAGGTCGGGTCGTCCGCACCCCACATGCCGACTTCGTCGCCGTAATAGATCATGGGGGCGCCGAGGTAGGTCATCTGGACGAGCGCGACGAGCCGTGTGCGCTGATACTGCTCGGCTGTCGGTTTGCCGTTGTCATAGGTCGGGCCGTTGTCCTGGATACGGTTCTCGTGGTCGTATCCGCGGTCGGGATTGCGCGCCATCGACGCGAGTCGATCGGTGTCGTGGCTGTCGACGAGGTTCTGCATGACGTCGGTCGCGACCTGTGGATATGCGAGTCGCAGTTCCGTGAGTCGGCGATCCATCTCCGACGCCGAGAGCTTCATCTGGTCGAACATTGCCCAGGGGATGACCGCCTTGGCGAATTGGTAGTTCATGACGGCGTCGAAGTGTCGGCCGTCGAGCCAGAGGTCGGCACGGTCCCAGATCTCGCCGGTGATGTAGGCGTCGGGATTGATCGATTTGACCAGTTGTCGCCATTCGACCCAGAATGCTTCGGGGACTTCGTTGGGTACGTCCAGTCGCCAGCCATCGATACCATCGCGCGGATCGCCGTCGTTGTCGGGGTCCATCCAGCGGCGCGTGACGTTGAAGATGTGCAGCTTGGCGTTTTCGCTGGCGAGGCCGGTCGCATTTTTCCGGAAGACGGGCAGCGAGTCGTGGCCGGCCCAGCCGACATATTCGAATGGTTCCCACGACTTGATCTCGAACCAGTCGGCGTAGGGCGAGTCCGGTCCCTTGGCCTGTACGTCGCGGAACGCCGGGTGCCGCGTACCCACATGGTTGAAGACGCCGTCCAGAATCACGCGGAAGCCGCGCGCGTGTGCCTTCTCGATGAACTTCAGAAACAGCTTGTCCGAGGCGGTCCATTGCCAGGTTGCGGGATCATTCAGATCCTCCTGTTCGACGACTTTCGCGTAGTCGCCTTTGACGCCGAATTCGTCGTCGATATGCAGGAAGTTGGTCGCGTTGTACTTATGGTGGCCTTCGGCTTCGAAGATCGGATTCAAATAGAGCGCGTTGACGCCGAGCGCTTGCAGATAGTCCAGCTGCTGTTCGAGACCGGCGAGGTCACCGCCGTAGAGCCGCAGGAAGACGGCGCTCTTGTAGAACGTCTGGTCGTCGACCTGCTCATACGGTTTGAGTTCGAACCAGTCGCTCGTCCACGGGTGGGTATGCGGCGGGTCGTTCGACGGGTCGCCGTTGCGGAAGCGGTCGACCATGATCTGGTACCAGATCGCGTCGCGCGCCCAGTCCGGCGTGCGGAACGTACCACCCGGGGTGAATCGTGACGTGAGTACACCGCGCGGATCGGTGCCGCGGCGCGCAGCGTCCTGGAGCACGAAGGAATAATGCACTTGCCGGGCGGCGACGGGTTCGCTCGGGACGTCGACGGGCTGGAGTTCGATCGTAGTTTCGTAGAGCGTGAAGAGCGGTCCGGCACTGACGGCGTGCATCTCGACCGTGGCGCCAGTCGGCGAAATCGCGAACACCCGCTCGACATCGTGCGACAGCGTCTGATACCGCAAGAGGAAACGATTATCGCCGAGCACCTGAAAGTAGGTCGGCGAGCGCGGGTCGTGCTCGAGCGCGTGCGTATCGATCCGACCGTCGCCGACGCGTCCGTCGGACGCGTCGAGCCGGGCAACTCGCCCGAGCAGCAGCACGGAGTTGCGACCCTCATGGCCGTCGGACTCGCCTTGTGGATTGCGGGGGTCGGGCATCCAGCGATCGCCGTCGACGACGAACTTGTAGCAATGCCGACCGTTGGGCAGCGTCGTCGCGCACTCCCAGACACCGTCCTGATCCGGGTCACGCAGCATATCGGCCGTCCGACTCCATCCGTTGAACGATCCGGCCAGGGCCACGGACGTCACGGGACCCTTGGGTTCGAGACGAAACGTGCAGTGCCATTCTCCGGGCGCGCCCGGCACGACCTCGATCGAGGGGGGAGTCGGCGGCAGATCTGCCGTCGGTTCGTGGGCCAGGGGTGCGTGCGGCAGCCAGTCCTGCTCCGCCGACCAACAAAGCGCGGTGCAGAACAGCATGCCCAGCAACAAAGACCGGGAAGGCTTCATGGGTTCGCTCCAGGATCGCCTGACGCCTGACTACGGCAGGTAGCGTCGGCGGACCGACCGAATGGGTCGCCGCCGGACTTCGATTGTAGAGCGCGGATGCCCACCGTGCAGCGGAGGGGGCCCGAAATCGCTTTCAGAAATAGCAGATCCCGAATCGCCACCCATGCTCGGGCCGGTGGGCGCACCGCTCGGCGGCGAATGCCCTTCGGGTTTCGGCGTCCGGGCCGCGGTTTGGGGAGCGACCCGACCTAGCGCCGGGCCACGGCGTCGGCGGCGTAGCCGGTCAGGAACAAAAACTGGTTCTGTGTGATGATTGGGATGGAAAGATTGTTGGCGCGCTCGACCAGTTCCTGGAAGCGCGACTGTTTCATTTCGCGGTGAAACTGCTGGTCGCGGACGATGTCGGTCGGTCGGCCGCCGACCGTGGGGATCCGCGGCGCCAGCCCGATGACCACGAAGTCCACCGATTCGTCCAGCTCGTCGACGACCTGGCCGCCCCATTGTCGGATCATGCCCTCGACCAGCTCGATGCCGCTGACGTCGATCTGGCCGTCGTAGTCGAGGTCGAAGTCGCCTCGGACGACGAACTTCGGCAGGCGCCCGCGATCGAACGCGAGGTTGACCACGAAATCGCCTTCCAGAATCGGCTGGCCGCGCTCGACGCGCGTCACTCGGCACTCAGCCGTATTCTCCATCACCGTGACGACTTCCAGCGAGGCCTTGCCGCGAACCGTGTTGCGCGACTCGCCGGTCTGCGAGTAGACCTCGAGCCCGAGTCCGACCGAGGCACCGTCACGGGCGCCGAGGTTGACGTAGACGACGTCGCTCCCAGGAATCGCACGTACGATCCGACCATCCGCCTGTTTGAGGATCGCGTCAGGATCGAAGCGGTCCTGCTTCAAGCCGCGGACCTGATCGCGCAGGTCGGAGATCTGCTTGTCGCGGCGGTCGCGCTGGAAGTCCGAGTCCCGCTGGTAGGAGGCGAAATCGCGCTGAATCTGCTGGTTGCCCTGGTTCGCGGCCTCGAGGCTCGACGAGATTTCCTGTAACTGCTCGTCCTTCTGTGCGAGCGATTGTGCGTGTTGCTTTTCCGAGTCGTCGAATCGCTCGGCAAGCGAAGCGATCTGGGCTTCGAACTCCTCACGCGTCGATTTGTTCTGGGCGGTCAGCGAGGCGACCTGCGCCTGAGCGTTTTCGAACTTGGCGCGCATGTCCTGCGTCTGTGCTCGCTGTCGGACCAGCTCGGCACTCACGGTTTCGAGTGCACCGATGATCGGCGTTCCCTGTGGGATGATGACGTCTTCGTTCTCGCGGGCGACGCGGGCCAGTGCGCTGACGGCCCGATCGCGCAGGGCCGGCGCGACCGCGTTCGAGTCGCCGGCGAAGATTTCGCCGAGGCTGGAGATGGCGGCGTTCATGACCTGGAAGGCCTGCCCGTTCGGGATCGCCGCTGCCTCTTTGGCGTAGTATTCCGGCGGCGAGCCGAAGGTCCGTAGCTGCCGGTTGGCACGGTCCAGATCATCCTGGAGCTTGCTGACTTTGGTCATCGACAGAATTCCGAAGACCAACGCCGCGACCGTGACGATCGAAAAGGCAATCAGCCCGTACAACATTCCACTAGAGCCGCCACTGGCGCGGCTCGGAGCGGGTCGACCTGCCATTCACCGTCTCCTTTGATCGAAACGCATGCTGGGTTGCCATTCGCCTCGCAGTGGGTCGCGGACGCCGCCGCCACCCGGTCAGACCCGTAAGTATGCGTTTTCGGTCCCCGAATGTCAAAAGTCGTCGAAATCCGGCACATGACGTCATTCACCGACCCGTGGATCCTCGGTGGCGGTACGGCGTTCGAGTTCCGTGTAACGTCGACGTACAATTGTCCGGACAAAGGACCGACGATGCCGTATCACGTTCGCGCTGAAGAAACCCTGGAACGACCGGCGCTGCTGGAGTTGCAGCGCACGCGACTGGCGGCGCTGCTCGCGCGCGTCAAGGGTTCGAACGCGTTCTACCAGCGGAAGCTGGCCGATCTCACGTTCGACCCGATGTCCGATCCGATCGAACGCCTGCCGTTCACCACGCGGGATGAGCTCCAGGCCGACCAGACGACCAACCCCCCGTATGGGACCAATCACAGCGCGCCCCTGGCGACATTCGTTCGTCTGCACCAGACCTCCGGGAGCACGATCGGCGGTCCGCTGCGCTGGCTCGACACGACTGCCAACTGGCAGTGGTGGATGCGCTGTTGGGCGAATCTGTTTCGCGCCGCGGGCGTGACCGCAGACGATGTGCTGTTCTACCCGTTCTCGTTCGGTCCGTTCATCGGTTTCTGGGGTGCCTTCGAGGCAGCGCTCGCGCTTGGCAACCGCTGTCTCGCGGCCGGCGGCATGAGCACGTCCGCGCGCCTGCGGCATCTACTCGATAACCGCGCGACGGTCGTCTGCTGTACACCCACCTATGCGTTGCACATGGCAGAGGTGGCCGCGACGGAGGGGCTGGATCTGCGCGCGTCTGACGTACGGTCGCTGATTGTCGCGGGGGAACCCGGCGGGAACCTGCCCGCAACGCGCTCGGCGATCGAGCGCGCCTGGGCGGCCCGCGTCTTCGACCATGCCGGCATGACCGAGATCGGGCCGTGGGGCTTCGAAGCGGTCGAAGCGCCCGGTCGCCTATACGTCATGGAGAACGAGTTCATCGCTGAAGTGATCGACCCGCAAACCGCTGCCCCGCAGCCACTCGGCGAAACCGGCGAGCTGGTCCTCACCAATCTCGGGCGGCTCGACAGCCCGCTGATCCGCTATCGCACCGGTGACCAGGTGCGGTTGCAGCCCAGCGATTCGGAGCGATCGTTCCACTATGCCGACGGCGGCGTGCTCGGCCGCATCGACGATATGCTCATCATTCGCGGAAACAACGTCTTCCCCGGGGCCATCGAAGACACGCTCCGAGCCGTTCCCGGGCTCGTCGAGTATCGGCTTCACGTTGCGCGGCGCGGGGCGCTCGTCGATCTGCGCGTTACCGTGGAGCCGCATCCGGAGAGTAACGTTCAGGACCTGCGCCAGCGCGTGGCAGACGCGATCAAGGACCGCTTCAACTTCCGACCTGCCGTCGACATCGCCGACGTCGGAGCGCTTCCACGCTTCGAGATGAAGGCAAAACGGCTCGTGCGGGAGGAAGAATGATCCGACTTGCTGACGGGCGCTACTGGGCGCGCGCGACGCGCGCGTAGACGCGCTGCCGGATCGACGCGACGCCTAGATGCCCCGGGCAGGCTGTCTTGCCCGTGACTTCGCCGTGCCCGTAGACGTTGCTCGGGTCAATATCGAGCCGGTTGCAGAGCAGCGCGACCAACTGCTCCAGTGCGGCCAGCTGTTTCGGCGTCGGCGATTCGCGCGTGAAGTCGCCGATCAGGCAGATGCCGATCCCACTTGCATTGAAGAAGTTCTTCGGTCGCCATTTGCCGAAGAAATTGCCCGCGGATGTGCCGCAATGGGCCCCGGTGAGTTGTCGATGCCAGCGGGGGCCGAGGTAGACCTCGCCGTCTGGGTAACCGACACCGTTGCCGATCACGAAGTGGTAGCCGAGCCCGTTGCGCCACTTGCGCGTGTTGAGGTGATGATTATGCATGCCTTGCGGCGTCGCGTTGCGGGCCGCGGCGTGGTGCAGCACGATCACGTCCCATTTGCCGGCGTTCAGCCGACCCGGGTTGATATCCGACCAGGCCAGCTTGACCGTGGCCGGACGTGGCTTCGGACGCGGCGCGACGCGCGGGCGGGGGCGGGGTGCGGCAGGCCTTGGAGCCGGTCGCGGTCGCGGGATCGCACGCACCGGCGGCGGCGCGGGTCGCGTGGCGAGCAGCGGGTCGGGCAGGGGACGTCGGCGACGTTCGCTGTTGGCGCACCCCAGGAGGCTCGCTGCGCACAGAGAGACGATCGCAAGGCCCGCAATCCGTTGCATGAACCAAGCCCTCGTTGGGAACGTGAACGAGTCCGCGACTGCGTCGAAGACACCTGCCGGGTACTATAGATGTGCCGCTCGGCGTTCGCAACGTCGTAGCCCGAGCTCGTGAATGAGGTTACACTGCCGAACACTGTCGGTGGCAGGTCTTCAGCGAAGGTGGTGCATGTCCAGTCCGTTCGACCCCAAGGATGTCGATTCCTGGTCCCAACGCATGCGGAACATCATGGACGAGATGCTCAATCGGCATTTCGTCGAATGGCGCCCGCCCGGAACCTGGAAGCCGCCCACGAACGTCTACGAAACCGAAGACAGCTACTGCGTCTGCATGGATCTGGCCGGGCTGGACCATGAAGACATCGTGGTGGAGTACGTGGACAATCAGCTGGTCGTCAGCGGCAAACGCTGCCAGCCGCGATTCGAAGGACTGGGTGAGCCGCTCAACGTATTCCTGCTGGAGATCCAGGAAGGGCCGTTCCATCGAATGATCGAGCTGCCCGAGCCGGTCGATGAAGACCGGATCGACGCGGCCACCAATCAGGGATTCCTATGGGTGATTCTGCCGAAAGCCAAGCGTTAAAGAGAAGCGCCGACGAGCGGGACCAAACCGCGCCGCCACCAGCGGATGCGGAGACCGACGTCAGTGAGGCGAGCGACGACGAACTCGGACTGACGATTCCGGAGGAGCTGCCGGTTCTGCCGGTGCGCGGCGTCGTCGTTTTTCCCGGCACCGTCATGCCGCTGACCATCGGGCGCGAGAAGTCGAAGCTGCTGATCGACGCCGTGCTGGCCGGCGACAAACAGCTGGCGATCTTCACGCAGCACCACGAGGATGTGGACGATCCGGGTATCGATGACATCTATCGCATCGGGACCGCGGCGGTGGTGCTGAAGCTGCTGCGGATGCCGGACGGGACGAACAGCCTGCTGGTCCACGGCCTCGTTCGGGTCGGAATGGAGGAGATGAGCTCGACCGACCCGTATTGGAAGGCGCGGGTTCACAAGCACGAGGACGAGCCGGTCCCGGAATCGATGGAGATCCAAGCGATGGCGTTCTCGGCGCGGTCGGCCGCAGAGGAAGTCATCGCGCTCAGCCCGAACATACCGGACGAGGCCGGCGAGATCCTGCGCAGCATCGATACGCCGGGGGCCCTCGCGGACTATCTCTCGGCCAACCTTTCGCTCGGCGTGGTGCAGAAGCAGGAGCTGCTCGAGACCTTCGACGTTCCCGATCGGTTGCGGAAGGTCATGGCGACCCTCAATAACCAGCTCGAAGTACTCAAGCTCTCGCAGAAGATCCAGGCGGATGTGCGCAGCGAGATCGACAAGACGCAGCGTGAGTACTACCTCCAGGAACAACTCAAGGCGATTCAAAAGGAGCTGGGCCAGACCGATTCGCGATCCGAGGAGCTCGAGCAACTTCGGGCGCAGATCGCGGAGGCCAAGATGCCCGAAGCGGTCGAGCGCGAGGCGCTGCGCGAGGTCGAGCGATTGGAGCGGATGTCGCCGGCGGCCCCCGACTACTCGATGACGCGCGACTACCTCGACTGGCTGCTGGAGATGCCGTGGTCGGTCGAGACCGAGGACAACCTCGAGTTGCAGCGGGCCGAAGAGATCCTGGACGAGGACCACTACGGCCTCAAGCGGATCAAGCGGCGGATTCTCGAGTACCTGGCGGTGCGCAAGCTCAAACCCGATGGCAAGGGGCCGATCCTGTGTTTCGTCGGTCCCCCGGGCGTAGGCAAGACCTCGCTCGGCCTTTCGATTGCGCGCGCCCTCGATCGTAAGTTCATCCGCATCGCGCTCGGCGGCGTGCGTGACGAGGCCGACATCCGCGGCCATCGACGAACGTACATCGGCGCCGTTCCCGGCCGTCTGGTGCAGGAGATCCGCAAGGCCGGATCGTGCAATCCGGTCATCATGCTCGACGAGGTCGACAAACTCGGAAGCGACTTCCGTGGTGATCCCGCCTCAGCCCTGCTGGAGGTCCTCGACCCCAACCAGAACAGCAGCTTCACCGATCACTATCTCGGTGTGCCGTTCGATCTCTCAAAGGTCCTGTTCATCGCGACGGCGAACTACATGGACCCCGTGGCGCCGGCGCTGCGCGACCGCATGGAACTGATCGAGCTGGCTGGTTACACAACTGCGGAGAAGGTCGAGATCGCCAAGCGATACCTCGTGCCCAAGCAGTTCGAAGACAACGGCTTGCCGAAGGACGCGGCCCGACTCGACGATCAAGTGCTTCAGCAGGTGATCGAAGGGTACACCCGCGAAGCCGGTGTACGGACGCTCAATCGGACGATTGGTTCGATCTGTCGCGGGCTCGCGGCCCGTGTGGCGCGCGACGAGTCAATTCCGAAGGCGGTCGAGATCGATCTGCTGACGGACCTGTTGGGCCCGATTCGCTTCGAGAACGAGCAGGCGCTGATTGCCGGGATGCCGGGCGTCGCGACCGGGTTGGCGTATACGCCGGTTGGCGGGCAGATCATCTTCGTCGAAGCCACGGCGATGAGCGGCCGTGGTAGTTTCATGCTCACCGGGCAGATCGGCGACGTGATGCGCGAATCGGCCCAGGCGGCGATGTCGCTCGTGCGGGCTCGCGCCGCAACGTGGAAGCTGGACATCGGACGACTGCCGCAAACGGATATTCACATTCATGTACCCGCTGGCGGTATCCCGAAGGACGGTCCCTCGGCGGGCGTCGCGATGGTAACGGCAATCGCTTCGCTGATCGCGCAGCAACCAGTCGATCCCGGCGTCGGCATGACCGGCGAGATCACCCTCCGTGGCCTCGTGCTGCCGATCGGGGGCGTGAAGGAAAAGGTTCTCGCGGCTCATCGTGCAGGGCTGCGACGGGTGATCCTGCCCAAACGCAACGAGCCTGACCTGCACGACGTGCCGGACGATGTACGGGCCGAGGTCCAGTTCCACTTTGCCGAGCGCGTGGAAGACGTGATCGAGATCGCCGTCCCCGGGTTGATGCCGGCCGGTCACGGCCGCGTTGCCGGGGGCGAGTCCGGTCGCAAAAAAACCGGCTCGTCGAAGCGCAAGTCCACACGTCAACCGAAGCGTTCGACTGCGCGGACGACCAAACGTTCTGCGACAGTTCGCGCCAAGAAGAAGACCGCCGGTGCGAAGACCTCCAAGTCAGCGCGCAAGAAGAAGGGCGCGCCGCGGAAGAAACGCGCCCGACGATAGTAGGCGTGGGGCCGTCCCTCACCCCAGTATGGGGTGGGGCACCTAGCCGGGGTCTGCCGCCCGATCCAGGTACTCCAGCACGCGGTCCACGACCGCGAACATGTTGCGCAGGCCCGCATGCGTCCGCGACGCAACGTGCGGCGTCAACACGCACTGCTCCATCGCGAACAAGGGGTGATTTGTGGGTAGCGGCTCGGGATCGGTTACGTCCAGCCCGGCGCCCGCCAATCGGCCCGATTGCAGGGCAGCGACCAGCGCCGCCGTGTCGACGATCGCGCCGCGTGCGGTGTTGATCAGTCGGGCATCCGGGCGTAACGCGGCGAGCACCGACGTATCGATCAGTCCGCGCGTCTGCGGCGTCAACGGCGTGTGCACGGTGATGATGTCAGATGCGGCCCAGAGTTCCTCTTTCGTGACCGACTCCGCGGGAAAGTCGAGCGGGCCGACGTCGACGATATCGTTGTACCGCACATGACAGCCGAAGCCGGCGGTGCAGATTCGAGCGACGCGCCGCCCAATCCGCCCCAATCCGACAATCCCCACCGTTTGCCGACGGAGTTCGTCTCCGTGCGGCTGCTTGCGTGCCGTTGCGAATTCACCACGTGAATAATCGGATGAGAGCCGACGAATCGGTCGCAAGAGGTTCAGCATCAACGCGACCGTTAGTTCGGCCACTGCGTCGGATGCTGCCTCCGGCACGTTGAGTACCGCGATTCCGCGTTCGGCCGCCGCCTCCAGGTCGACATTTTCGGTGCCGACGCCGGCGACGCCCACGACGCGCAAGCGATTTCCCGCGGCTTCCAACAATGATCGCGGGAGACGCGTTGCGGTACGAACGATCACGCCGTCGCAGTCGCGTAGTGCTTCCGTGAGCGATTCGGGCGCGCAGTCGGCGAGCAGTGCTACGTCGGCCCGGGCGCCCAGCCGAGCTTCGCTGGCTTCGTCCAATCGGTCGGTCAGCAGGATCCGGTGCACGACGGGTTCCGGGAACTCACGCGGACGGAGCGGCTGCACGCCGGCGCAGCTGCCCGCAGGCGGCGTCGATATCGCGGCCGCGCGATCGGCGAAGGTGAGCGTTGACGCCGAGCGATTTGAGGCGTTTTTGGAAATCGTATGACGCCTGGGCTTCCGGTCGGCGGAACGGTAGTCCGGGGACGGGGTTGTATCGGAGCAGGTTGACATTGCAGCGCAGCTGTCGGCAGATGCGTGCCAGCATCTCGGCGTGTTCCGCTTCGCAGTTGATGCCGGCGAGCAGGATGTATTCGAGCGTGATCTCGCGGCCGGTCGCGTCGAAGTATGCGCGGCAGGCATCGATCAACTCGCGGATGGGGATCCGGCCCCAGGGAATCAAGCGGGCGCGCAGCTCGTCATTCGGTGCATGCAGCGACAGCGCCAGGTTCAGCGGGATGTCCTCTTTCGCGAGTCGACGAATCTGCTTGGGCAAGCCGACCGTGCTGAGGGTGATCTTGCGGGCCCCGATCGCGAGTCCGTCCAGGGCATTGATTCGCCGAACGGCTTTGAGTACCTCGTCGTAGTTCGCGAGGGGTTCGCCCATCCCCATGAAGACGATATTAGTGAGTCGCGCGGGTTTCTCGTCGCCGGCCGCCTGCGACGCGGAGCGGACCCGATCGCGGATCGCGAGCGCCTGCTCGACGATCTCGGACGCGGTCAAGTTGCGCACGACGCCGTCAATGCCGCTGGCGCAGAAACGACAACCGACCGGGCAACCGACCTGCGACGAGATACAGGCGGTGTTGCGCGTTTCTTCGGGGATCCAAACGCATTCGACGGAGGTCTGATCGGGCCAGGTCAGCAGCAGCTTCTCGGTCGCGTCCCGGCCGTCCGACTGGGCCGTTATCGCACCTGTTCGCACGACGGAGCGCTCGGCCAGCCAGGTCCGGAGCGTCTTGGGCAAGTTGGTCATTTCGTCGAAGGTGCCGGCGCCCTTGTCGAACACCCACTCCATGACCTGTGCAACGCGGTAGCGCGGATGTCCCGCATCCGCGAGCAGTGCGCCGATCTCCGCGGCGTTCATGCCGACGAGATGGGCTCGGTCGTGTTCCGTAGGCGTGGCTTGGCTAGCGTCGTTGCCGGCAATGGGCAATGGGCCGCCGACCGGATTGCCGTTTGCGATGTCGTCCGTTTCACTGATGATGCTTGTTTCCTTTCATAGGGGCTTGGTGCCCGTCTCGATGCTATTGTAACCGGGTTCGTCCCGCTACGGAGCGCGTGACGGACGTCGCACGCCGAAGCGTCATCGACCGGGGCCCAGGTTGCCTCCGGTGGCGACGAGTCGCCGCCACACGGTTGACTGTTTGCCTAGCGTGGCGGTCGGCTCAGTCGGTCAGTAGTGCCACGAATCCGTTGATGTCGGCCACGCTAACCGTGTCGTCGTCATTCGTGTCCGCGGCCAGGCGGTCACAGTCGGGGAACTGCGTTTCGTAGCCGGCCGGGTCGGTCAATGCGAGGACGAACGCGTTGATGTCGCCGACGGATACGACGCCGTCACAATTGAGATCGCCGAGTAGCGTTTCCGAGTCGCAGGCGACGGAGAGGATCACGACGTCATCGACTGCCGCTTCGACGACCGAGTTGTTCGGGTTGTCGTTGGCGGTGAAGCGGACCTGCATTTGCGTTGCGCCCGGGATGTAGTCCGCGAGCGGAAACTCGACCGTGACCCATGTCGGCTGGCTCGAGACGTCCTCGACGCGGACCCAGTTCGTACCATCGTCGCTGACTTGCACGAGCAGTGTGTCGTCGGCGCTGCTGGCAAACCAGCGGGCATAGCGCAACACCGGGTCGGTAATTCCGTTGAGATCGTAGACTGGTGAGATCAGGCGCGTGGGGCCACCGTCGACATCGGCCGATCCGGCGCCGCCTCCCGGTGTACCCTGGCCGGTAACGTAGCAGAAGGTGCCTTCGCCGGCGGGGTTGTCGTCTTCCGGTTGCCACGGTTGACCGTTGCGCACGGTACCGATGGGGTCGACCCGCACCCACTCGCCGGTGGAAAGATCCTCGCTGTCGACGGTCCAGCCGTTGTCTGATTCGAACGTGTCGCGGACCGATTCGTTTTCGACACCGACCGGGACCTGGAACACGGACTCCGGGGCGCCCAATGGGATGAGCACTTCGCTTCCGCCACCCGATGGTGTGGCGCTGATGTAGAAGGCGAGGGATTCGCCGCAATCTTCGCCGGGGAGCGTGCCGGTGAACTGGTTTGGTCCGTCGACGTTCATCGGGAACGTGTTGAAGCTGGCGCTGTTCCCGATACGCAAGTGTAGCGTCACCGAATCCGGATCGATCATCGCGATGTTCTCGTTCGCCAGGACGGTGATATCGAGCGGCTCCTCCGGGGTGTGGAGTGTCGGCAGCGCATCAGCGATCTGCAGGTTGAACGGGACGGTCGCCTGGTCGGCGAGCCAGAGCAGCGCGGGGTAGGTTTCCTCACAGTTCGGCAGGATCTGGTCCGCGGGGAGCAGGAAGCCGTTGGCCCCGGTATCGCGGAGTTCGTAGGTGAACGCCAGCACGCCCATTTGCCCCCAGACCCAATCGATCGAGACGCCGGAGGCGATGTAGAGGGTGTCCCGTACCGGGCCGGCTTCGTATTGCGTGCCGTAGACGGACTCGATGATTTGCTCCATGCCGAATCCGAATGTCGCGAAGCGCTCGTCATCGGGTGCCCCGCTCTGGTAGCCCCACGGCCAGAGGATGAGTTGGGAAAAGGCATGAATGTCGTTGTACACGACGATGTTCGGGTGCGCGATGATGAAATCGCGGACGTTCTGTGTTTCGGGTTCGGAGAATGCTGCCGGGCCGCGGTAGGTCTGACTGGATTGGAAGTCGTCGGAGCCGGCGCCGCCCCACGCAAAATCCCAGTTCCGGTTCAGGTCGACGCCGAAGCTTCCGTCGGGGTTGGGGCGTCGGTTCTTACGCCACAGCCGGGTATCCTCCCGGGAGAAGATGTAGCCGTCCGGGTTCATGACGGGCATCAGATACCATTCGCAGCGATCGACAAGCGTCTGCACGCGCGGGTCGGTGTCGTAGTCGTCGACGAGCCGCTCGGCGAGGTAGAGAATCGTCGGGACGGTAATCCACTCGCGCGCGTGTTGTCCGCCGTGGTAGAGGATGCCGGGTTTCGGTCCGGCGCCCGGCCCGGTGATCTTCGCGACCCACATTTCCCGGCCCTCGAGCGACTGCCCCATGCTGACGATCTGGACCAGATCGGGTCGGCGAGCGGCCAGGCCGTTGAGGAATTCGACGACCGATGGGCTGCCCTCGAAGGGAAGATACTGGTCGAAGGGGCCCGTGCCGGTCGCGATCGTTGACCGTTCGCTGTCGATTCGCGCCTGCAGGTCTTCGATCAGTATCTCGTAGTCCATCCCGCTGGCCAGCAGCGTTGCGAATTGGGTCTCGGAGACGCGCACCTCGACGTGTCCGATCCCCACCCCGTGGCTCCACACGTCGTCAGTAATCTTGAAGAGTGTGTCGAGCTGCGCTTCGTCCGTGACCTCGACGCGTACGACGCGATCACCGTCATAGCGCGTTTCGGCGTTAGCGAACGGGACGATCAGGATTGCGGCAAGGACCACCCCCGTGAATCGATCGCGCTGCATAACCTGCTCCAAGGTAAGGACATAGGCTCTGGTGCATCATACGTCCGCATTGGCCTTGAAGCAATTGGAATAGGCTTGCCCGCGGGGTCTTCGGCGCTTCTGGCGCAGGTTGTAATTGACGCGGGGTCGATTTTGCCGTCTGATAATTGGTGGTACGCCGTTTGCTGGCTGGCCTTGGTGGAACCGGCACCGTACCGCGAACCAACTGTGGGAGGTCGCTCATGAGCACCGCGAACTGGTATTCGAACGAAAACTACGACCCCGACAAGAACCTCAAGATTTGGATGAACGGCAAGCTCGTCGGCGCGCAGGAGGCGAGCGTCAACGTCTTTGACCATGGCCTGCTATACGGGGATGGCATTTTCGAAGGTATCCGCTGTTACAGCGGCAAGGTTTTCGAGCGCCGGGCTCACCTTCGGCGGTTTTTCGACTCGGCGAAAGCGATCACCCTCGGGCTGCCCTATTCCGTCGCCGAGGTCAGTCAGGCGCTGAATGAGGCCCTGGACGCGAATAACCTGCTGGATCCGACCAAGGACGCCTATATCCGCCTGGTGGCGACCCGGGGCGTTGGTGTATTGGGGATTTCGCCGCGTCGGACCTGGAAGCCGGTCGTGTTCGTGATCGCTTCGACGATCTCGATGTATCCGCCGGAGATGTACGAGAAGGGCATGCCGGTGATCATCAGCTCGGTGACCCGCAACCATCCGAACGCGATGCCGCCGCGGATCAAGTCGCTCAACTACTTGAACAACATCCTGGCGAAGATCGAGGCCCACGACGCCGGCGTCGGCGAAGCCATCATGCTCAACCATATGGGCTTCGTCGCGGAAGCCACGGGAGACAACATCTTCCTCGTCCGTGAGGGGCAACTGCAGACGCCGCCCACCTCGGCGGGCATCCTCGAGGGTATCACGCGCAAGACGGTGATCCGACTCTCGCGCGACCTTGGAATCGAGGTGGTCGAGAAGAATCTGGAGCGGTTCGATCTCTACTCCGCCGACGAGTGCTTCCTGACGGGGACGGGCGCCGAGGTGATTCCGGTGACCACGATCGACAATCGTCCGGTCGGGAACGGGTCCGTCGGCCCGATCAGTCGAAAGGTCATCGAGGCCTACCGCAGCTTTGTTCGGAGTGCTCCGGACGAGGAGGTCTAGTCGACGGATAGACGGTCGGGGGTGCTGGTAAGATTCGGTTCGGGGCCGATGAAAAGGGGGGCTCTTGCTGCGCCGCGGCCCATCGAGGCCGTTGTAGGGTTGGCACATCGAAATCCGAGGGATGGAGCATTGTTCAGGAATGCCACGGCCAAGCTGTGCCGTCTTGCTTCTGGCGGCAAAGTTGAGTGCGGGTTGCAGGTACGCCCTACGTAGTTTGGTATAAATGGGACCCGAGCACTTGTCGGTGTGCGCCGGCCGGGTGCACCAAATCTCAATAAGCAGTCTGGAGGGCGAGTGGTGTACGACGAAACGAAGAAGGCGTTGATTCTGCTAACCGTTGGTTGGCTTGCGCTGGCATCAACCGCAACTGGCGAAGACGTTGCTCGTCGAATGCCGGCGGACACACTTTCATACGTCGGGTGGGAGCATCCCGCTACGAAGGACGATCCGCATTGGCGATTTCTGAACACATCGATCGAAGCGCTCCAGGCATTCTTGCGGGCCGCGGATGACGCCGACGCCGAAGCGCTTTCGCCGATCCTCGAGTTTGTCCGGGTCCTGCCGCGCACTTCAGGCGGTATCGGTATCCTCGATGCCGGCTACACAGCCCGCGGGCCGACAATCGAGCTGCTTGGTGTGATAAACGGTCTGCCGGACCCGCGCCGCTGGGAAGCGCTGTTCGTGCCGGGGGCGCCGGCTACGCAATTCGGGCAACTGCAACTCCGGCAGCGCACGCTTCCTGAAGGATCGGAGCTCTTTCTCGGCGTTCATGAGGATCGTCTGGTGTTCGCGATTGGAGAGCAGGCCGCCCAGGCGTTGGCGCGGGGTTTCACGGACCAGGGTGCGCGACTTGTCGATGATGCAGAGTTCGCGTTCGCACGTGGGCGGGTCGCGAAGATGGGCGGCAGCCGAAAGTTCTGTGCCTATGTGAGCGGCAAGCAGCTCGCACGGCTCGTGAATCAGGCAGTTGACGCCGACAGCGATGTTGCCGTCGACTCGGATACGCTGAGCGACGCGCTTGGCTACGGGGCCGTCCGGTCGCTCTATTGGCAACACGGCGGCGGGCCACGCGGCTCGACGGGCGGGATGTTCGTGCACCTCGAGCAGGGTGCGTCGCAGGGGCTCCTTCGGCTGATGCGCCAGCGGCCGCTCGATCGAGAGCTGTTGAAGTGTGTGCCGCGCGATGCGACCTGGGCACAGGCCGGAACGCTTGACTATGCGGGTCTGTGGGAGGAGCTGCTGCGCGTTGTCGGTCAGGTTGCTCCCGATAGCCAGGCGGGGCTGATGACCGCTGGCCCGATGACCAAACAGTTCCTTGGGTTCTCGATCCCGGACGAGTTCCTTCCGGCGCTCGGTGATCAGTGGCTGCTCTTTGATGCGCCGCAGCACGGCGGGATCATTTTGACCGGCATGGTGGTGGTTCTCGAGCCGCGCGATGCGCAGGCCCTGGATGGCATGATCACGCGGCTTGGCGAGACGTTGGCCGGCCTCGCCGTGCACGCGGAGATGCGTCTCCAGCAGAAGGCGATTCGCCATGGCGAGCATACGATCCACTACTGGCTGGGCGGCGGTTTGCCGATCCCGGTGGCGCCCGCATGGGTCCGGGTGGGTGATCGGATGGCCTTCGGTCTGACCCCGCAAACGCTGGCGGCCGCGCTTCCAAGGCTGGCTGAGCCGGAACGTGCGGGTAGTCTGCTCGACCGCCCGGATGTGCTTGCCGCACTGGAGCGTGATCGCGAGCGCGTGGTGGGTCTGCGGTTCGTCAACGCAAAGGTCGGGGAACGGCTGCTCTATCCGCTATCTCTGCTCGCGCACACGGCTGCTGTCTCCTTCTCGGGCGCGGAGGGCGTTGATTTCGGGGCATTGCCGCCGTTTCCGGAGGTGCTCGCCGCTAGCCGCGACCTGGTGTCGGTGTCCCGCAACGTACCCGACGGTTACACGATGGAATACAGCGGGTCGGGTCTGGCGACCAACCTCGCTGTTCTTGGTGGGGAGGGGCTGCTTGTCCCGGCGGCAAGCGGAGTTGCCATTCTCTTGCCGGCTTTGGCGCGAGCCCGGGAAACCGCCCGGCGAACCGTCAGCGCCGTGAATCTACGGAGCATCGGAATGGCAGCGCATATCTACGCCAACGAGCACAACGACCGTCTGCCGAAGGACCTTCAGACGCTGGTCGATCGCCAGATGATTACTCCCGAAACGCTGCGGTCGCCTCGCGATCCATCCGGAAACGCCGTGTCCTATCGCTGGGTGGTTCGCGGCCGGCCGGGAGGGTCGCGGCTTCCGGACCTTGATCCGGCCAACGACATCCTGGCCTACGAGACCCCGATTTCCCACGCGGGAACCAACGTCCTGTTCGTGGACGGCCACGTGCAGTGGGTCGAGCCGGACGAATGGGAGCGGTTGGCCAAGCGATTGCCGAAGGATGACCCGGAGTGGCGCGAATAGCGCCGACGTCGGGCCCTGTGGCGGCGGCGGGCGCATCTGGCGAGAAGTGCGAAGTCCAGGCGCGTGTTTCAACGGGGGGAGGGCGCTCACGTCCGAGAAGTTGCGCGATTTGCCGCAAATCGGGTAGCAATCCCCAAGCGAGCATGGTAGATTAATAGCCGACCTGCCGGTCGCGATATCGGAAGGAGGGGTCGGCTATGCGCCGATCGGATCCCGAGCTGGTTCAGTCTTGTTTGAATGGGGATGAGACGGCCTGGAATGTGCTCGTTGAGCGCTACGGTCGGCTGGTCTATTCGATTCCCATGCGCCTGGGATTGAGTCAGTCGGATGCGGATGATGTCTTCCAGACGGTGATGGGCATTGTGTTGCGTCGGTTGGCGACGTTGCGGGATGAGACGCGGCTATCGGCGTGGTTGATTCGGGCGACGTATCGCGAGACGTGGCGTTATGCGAATCGGGCGCGGCGTGGCCGGGGTGTGGAACTGGACGAATCTCAGCCGGACGAGGGGGCTCCGACCGAAGAGCAGGTGTTGCGCCAGGAGCGCCAGCAGCTGGTCCGTCAAGCGATGGAGCAGTTGGACGAGCGTTGCTCGACCTTGGTTCGGGCGTTCTTCTTCGACGCCGAGAAGCTGAGCTACGATGAGTTGGCCGATCGGTTGGGGATGCGGGTGGGCAGTATCGGACCGACCCGTGCGCGGTGCTTCCGAAAGTTGGAGGCGATCCTCAGCAAGCTGGGGATGTGATCGCAAGTATCTGTAAATGCCGATTTTATGATCATTTTTGAATTCGTACCGTTCGGGTACGTATTTTCGGCATCGCTCCGGGTTCTAATGGGGTGAATACGGAGAATCGCATGAACAGACCGGTACCCTACGAACGTTTGATCGCTTATGCCGTTGGCAAGTTGCCGCGGGCCGAGGCGGACCTGGTCGAGGCGTTTTTGGCGCGGAACCCGGAGGCGGCGCAGACCGTCGAGCGGTTTCGGCAGACGTTGGCGAGCCTGAATGCGGACGACAGTGTGGCGCCGCCAACAGATACGCTGGAGCGGGCGAAGGCGCTGTTTGCGGAGCGCCGCGTGCCGCGTGAGGCACCGTCGTTGAGCTGGATCGAACAGTTGCAGCGGACCGTGGCGGCGTTGATCTTCGACAGTCGGCCGCAATTGGCCCTGGCCGGATTTCGCGGCGGTAGTGACGAGTATCAGCTCGGATATGAGACGGATGATGTCGCCATCGACATCGAGGTGGCGCCTGCGACGGATGACGATCGGCGGACGTTGATGGGGCAGGTGTCGGCGAGTGCCGAATCGCGCGCCGAGTGTGTGGTACTGAGTTCCCCGGGCTCGTTCGAGCCGATCACGATGGCAACTCCGGACTCGAGCGGGATCTTCGAGCTGAATTCGGAGAGTGGTGTCTTCGACTTGCTGGTTGCGGTCGGAGATCGATTGATTGTGGTGCCCAACCTCGAGGTGCAGTAGCGTCGTGTCGACGGATCTCGAACAGGTTCTCGAAGCGCTGGTTGCCCAGCCGTCAGCAGAGCGCGTGGCGTTCTTTCGCGCGCAGCTCGGCACTTCCGACGACGCGGCAGGGCGGATTGCGGAGTTTGCCGACCGGGTCGAGCAGCTGGCGGTGACGGAGGTATCACAGGCGCAGGCGACGGCATCGATCCTGGTCCAATTGGCCGAGGAACTGGATATGCCGGCGGCGCTGGCCCGCGCGTTGCGCGCCCAAGGGCAGTCGCTGGCATACGGCGCGCGGTTCAAAGAAGCGTTGGCCGCGTTCGAGCGTGCGATCGCGGTCGCGGACGCGCACGACTTGCGGATGGAGGGGGCGCTGGCCCGCATGTCGGCGATCCATCCGTTGGCGCTGATGGGACTGACCGAGCGGATTCCGGAGTTCGGCGAGGCGGCGCGGGTCACGTTCATGGAACTCGGCAACGTCGGGCTCGCGGCCCGGGTCGATGCCAACCTGGGCGTCGCGCGGCTGGAGTCCGGCGATCCACGCGGCGCGCTGGAACACTTCGATCGAACGCGCCCATTGCTGGCTGCCAATCCGGCGGCGGTTGCGCAGGTCGACAGCAATCGAGGCCATGCGTTCTTGCAGCTCGAGGCGTATGACGAGGCGGCGACCGCCTTTCAGCAGGCGTTGCCGGTCTTCGTACGGGACGAGCTTCACTGGGCGGCGGCGATCGTCGAAGGGAATCTTGCTGATCTCAAGACGCGGCAGGGGCGTATGCACGAGGCGCTGGCCCACTTCGAGCAGACCCGCCGTCACCTCGAAGCCGACCATGCTCCCGGCGAGCTCGCCCGGGTCCTCTGCAACCACGCCGAAGCGCTGCTGCTGATCGGCCTGGTGGAAGAGGCCCACGCACAGTTCTCGGCGGCTTTGTCGGAGCTGGATTCGACCGGGCAGCAAGCCGAGTCCATTCGGGCCCGTGCCGGTCTCGGCGAGGCCTTGTTGCGGCTGGATCGCATCGACGAAGCGGATCAGGTCGTACGTCAGGCGATGGACCAGCTGGGCGATAACGACCGGCCGGCGTTGCAATCGCGGCTCGAGCTGCTGGGCGCCGAAGTCGCGGTGGCGCGTGCCGATTTCGAGGCGGCTGAGTTGCACGCCGAACGTGCGTTGCGTTCCATCGGTGAGCGGCCGGTGGCGAACGCGTTGACGCGAGCGCTGCTGGCCCAGATCGCGTTCGAACGCGGCGCGTTGCCGGAGGCGGAGCGCCACTTGGAGGCCGCCGTTCCTGTGGTTGAGGCATTGGACATCACACCGCTGCGGGCCGAGATGCGTTACCAGCGCGGTATGCTTCGCCGGGCGCGCGGTCAGCTGGCCGACGCTCTGTGCGATCTTCGGGATAGCGTGGAGTTCGTCGAGCGCGGTCGCGGCATGTTGCAGGCGGAGCGATTACGGGCCGCGTTCCACGGCAACCGCCTGCGAATGTATGCGGCACTCGTGTCCTGCGCGCTGGAGGAGGGGACAGACGAGGCCACGCGCCTTGCGCTCGATACCGTCGAGCGTGCGAAGAGTCGGGCGTTGCTCGACCTGACGCGACAGGCAGCCGATCCGGTCGAGTTGGCGCTGCGACGAGAAGGGAGTCATGAGGCACAGCTTGCGCGTCGGCTGCTCGATAAACGATCGCAGCTGGACGCGCTCTACAGCCGACTTGCCGAAGAGCGTTTCGCGGATCAGGCTGCCTCCGAAGGCGGCGACCGGGCCGCGATTCGTACACTCGAGCAGACTGTCGCCGAACTGGAGAGCCGGCTTGCAAGCGTTTCGGACCGGCGCGGCCTGCTCGGCACGCCGCGCTCGACGGATGAGTTGCAGGGAACGCTCGATCCTGATTCTGCCATCCTCGAATACTACGTGGTGGACGGCTATTTTTGGGCGTTCCTGATAGATGCGCGGCACGTGCAGACGTTCGCCCGGCTTGCGACGGTTGCGGATGTGGCGGACCTCGCGAAGCGAATCCGTTTTCAGATGAATCGGGGCTTGCGCGGGGCCGGAGGCGGTCCGCGCGCCGCACGGATGCTGAGCGAAGCACGCCGCGAGCTCGGCCAGCTCTACGATCGAATCTTCCGCCCCGTCGCGGACGGCGTGGGTCGACGGACGAAGCTGCGCATCGTACCTCACGGAGCACTTCACACGGTGCCGTTCAATGCGCTCTGGGACGGTGAGCAGTACCTGATCGATCGGTTCGAGTTGCGTTTTTCTCCCAGTGCGAGCCTCTTCACCGGCGCGACCGACGCGGATCGGGCCGCGTTGCGAACCCTGATCGTGGGTGTCGCGGACGAACGTGCGCCGCGGATCGAGGACGAAGCGCGCACGTTGCACGAGGCGCTGGATGCGGAGCAGCTACTGGTTGGCGCGGACGCGACCGTGGAGCGCGTTCGCACGGCAATGGAATCCGCGGATTGGGTCCACGTCGCTTGCCATGGGCAGTATGCCGCAGACGTCCCGATGGCTTCGGGAATCAAGCTCGCGGACCGCTGGTTGACTGTACGAGAGATTCACGAACTACGTCTTCGAGCGCAGTTGGTGACGTTGAGCGGTTGCGAAACCGGTCGTTCCGCGATCACCCACGGCGATGAATTGATCGGGCTCGTTCGGCCGTTTCTCGCGGCCGGTGCCGAACGGGTGCTGGTCAGCTTGTGGACCGTCTCGGACGAAGGCACGGCCGCACTGATGAGCAGCTTCTATCGGCAATTGAAGCGGACGGCGGGCACGGAGGCGATCGGAGCGGCGCTGCGCGCCGCACAACGGGAACAGATGGTCGCTCGCGGACATCCGTCCTTCTGGGCACCATTCATTATCGTAGGGTGATGACATGCGATGGCTGGCGGTGATGCTCATAGGTGCGATGCCGTTCGGAGCGGTTGGCGGACTGGCGCCGTGCGGAACGGATCCGATCGTCAACGGCGAAGTGATGTTCCGATTGGAGCCGGGGACGGATTTGCAGACCTTCCTGGATGCGTTCGGTATCGTGGGGGACGCGTTGCGCGCGGTACCATCCCGCGACGTCTACCTGTATCCGATACCGGGTGTTCAGGACGCGGAGCTCTTTGCCGGGCAACTCGACAGCGATCCGCGGACACGTTGGGCGGAGCCGAACTACTTCAGCGACGCGCCGGAAGGTAGCGCGCGCAGCTTCTTCTTCAGCGAGCGGGACGTGCCCGGCGACTACATCAGTCAGGGTGCGTGGGACCAGATCGGCGTCAGCGACGGGCACGCCGTACAGGCGAACGCGAACGGCATCGTCGTCGCTGTGCTGGATACCGGGCTCGACGTGAGCCACCCCGCCTTGGACGGGATCGTCGCCCCCGGCGGCTGGAATTTCATTGATCAAAACGCGAACATTGCGGACGCGTTTGCGGGGCAAGATGCCGATGGCGACGGGGATACGGACGAACTCGTAGGGCATGGGACGCACGTCGCGGGCATTGTCGCGTACGTTGCGCCCGGTGCCCAGATCCTCCCGATCAAGGCGCTGGACAGTGAAGGCAACAGCGACAACTTCGTGCTTGGTGAAGCACTCTTCTACGCGATCGATCAAGGGGTCGATCTTATCAACCTCAGCGCGGGCTCGACCTACGATTCGAAAATCGTCGAGGATGCGGTCGAGGAGGCCGTCGCCAACGGAATCGTCGTAGTCGCCTCGGCAGGTAATCTCGGCGATGCGGCGAACGAGCCGGAGTATCCGGCGATGTATGAAGATACGCTCGGTGTCGGTGCCGTCGACCTCGATGACGTGCGGGCCGATTTCAGCAACTACTCGACGTTCGATTGTGAGAATGACCCGGTGCTGCTGTCGCTGGTCGCGCCGGGCGAGGCGATCTTCAGCACGATCCCGGCGGACACCGGTTACCTCTATGCTGCCTGGGATGGTACGAGCATGGCCACCCCGCTCGTCAGCGGGACGGTGGCGCTGATGCTCGCGCGTCATCCGGGCTGGATTCCGAATCGAACACGCGTGGCTCAGGTGTTTTCCCACCTGCGGGCGTCGGCCGTTTCCATCGACGATCTGCCCGGCAATATCGGGACGCCCTGGGAAGGGAACCTCGGCGCCGGACGACTCGACGTCGAGGCGGCGCTGACGATCCCCATCGCGTTCGACAATGTGCCGCCGACAGCCGTCGCCAGTTCGCCGACAGCGGTCGTGGCCGCCGATCTGAACGGCGATCATCGAGTCGACCTGGCCATCGCGCGAGAAGACAACAATTGCGTCGCACTGCTGTTCAACGATGGGGCGGGAGCGTTCGGTCAACAGACCAACTACTTCGTCGGGGCGGCGCCGGTCGCGATCGTAGCCGCCGACTTCAACGGAGACGGTGCCCCCGACCTGATGACCGCCAACAACGACACCACCTCGGTCAGTGTGCTGATCAACGACGGTGTCGGCGGATTCTCGGTGACGGGCAACCCGTTCGTGGGGCCCGGACCGGCCTGGCTGGCGGTCGGCGACTTCAATCACGACCTGGCCGTAGACGTCGTCGTGGTGCTCGAAGACGGCAATAGCGCCGTCATCCTGGCCAACGACGGGCGCGGCAACTTCGCCGCTCGCACCTCGGTGCCGGTCGGCATCAAGCCGGAGGGCGTCGCGGTCGCGGACCTCAACGGCGACCAACGACCCGATTTCGTGACGTCGAACCGTGATGACAATTCGATTTCCGTTGTGCTCGCGACCGGACCCTATACGTTCGCGACGTCCGTCGCACACCCGACGCCGCCCGATCCGCGTTCCGTCGCGCTGCTCGATTTCGATCATGACGGCGACTTCGATATCTCCGTCGGAACCCAGGATACGAGCACGGTTCGCCTTCTCGCGAACAATGGGAGCGGCGGATTTTCGGTGCTGGTCGACATCCCGATGGGTTTCGAATTGCAGCCCGAGCGGCTCGCGACGGCCGACCTGAACTGCGACGGCCGGCAGGACCTGATCGTTGCCAACAGCTTCGAGATGGGCGACGAACAGCTCGACGGTACGCTTTCCGTCCTTATAACCGAGGGCGGCGGGGCGTTCATGGGGCCGTTCGAACACCCGGTGGGCCGGGAACCCACCTCGATCGGCGTCGGCGATCTCGACGGCGACGGCGACGCGGACGTCCTGACAACCGACCGGACGAGCAATCAGCTCTCGTTCCTTCGAAATCAGACGTGTGCCGCGCGGCTTCCCGGCGACCTGAACTGCGATGGGGCCATCACGGTTGGCGATATTAACCCCTTCGTGCTCGCCTTGACCGATGCCCCGGGGTACTCGGCTGCATTTCCCAACTGCGACGCCGACAACGGCGACTGCAATCGTGATGGGCAACTCAGTGTCGGCGACATCAACTGCTTCGTCGAGTTGGTCACCGGAGGCTAATCTCGGATCCGCCACGTGCGCCAGGCGAGCCGGACGCGTCGGCGGTACAATCCGGATGATGACAGTCAAGCATGAGCCAACACCGGCAGCGTGGGACGACGCCACGCTCCGCTCCCCCCACGCCCAGGCGGACAAGGCACGCCGCGTGGAGCGCATGTTCAATGCGATCGCGCCGACCTACGAGAAAGTCAATCGCGTCGCGACGTTCGGGCTGGACGCACGCTGGCGCCGTCGGACGATTCAGGTGGCAAACCCACAGCCCGGCGAGGTCGTGCTCGACCTCTGTTGCGGAACCGGCGACATGATTCGTGCGTTTGCAGGTGCCCAGCCGCGGCTGGCGCGGTTGGTCGGGCTTGATTTTGCTGCGGAGATGCTAGCGGCGGGCGACTATACCGACGTGTCCGCACCCGTTGCGTTGCTGCGCGCCGATGCGCTGCGGCTACCGATCGCAACCGCGTCGGTCGACATCGTGAGTTGCGCTTTCGGCGTTCGAAACTACCAGGCCATCGACCGGGGGCTGACGGAGATGCGCCGCGTGTTGCGCTCCACGGGGCGCGCCGTCATCCTGGAGTTCGCGAATCCCGAGAACCCGCTCCTGCGCTGGGGCCACCGTATCTACTGCGAGGCGATCCTGCCGCGGCTGGGCGCCTGGATCGCCCGCGATCGGAGCGGTGCATACCGCTACCTGCCGCGTTCGATCGAGACGTTCGACACCCCGTCGATCATGTCCCGGCGCCTCCGCGATGCCGGTTTCGCTTCCGTCAGTGTCGAGCGAATGAACTTCGGCGGCGTCGTGCTCTATGGAGCCCACGCGTAGCGGTTGCGCTCGGCCGTGATTCCCGACCTATTCTCACGAGGCAATCGAGACGGGCTGGCCGGACTCGAGGCTTTTGCGTTCGTATTGGAGGAGCCGCGCGACCGCCTCGGCATCCGCGAGGCTAGCGCGCAACGGACGCGTTCGATCGCGGACGGCATGCAGGAAATCGATCATTTCGTTCGCGTACGCATCGGCATCCGGGTCGCGAAAGGTGGTGACAGGTTCGGCGCGACCTTGGGTGTGGACGATCAGGGTCGGATCGCGTCCGACATCGAAATCTGCCGTCGCGCGCTCGAATGCAACCGTATAGCGCATGCGGAACGGACACGCCGGGTCGAGGTCCCATGCGCCCTCTGCGGTGATGTGCGTTTCGCGCTCTCGGTAGCGGTAAGCCGTCGTGAAATGCCGCTCATAGCCGCTCGTGGACACTTCCTGCGGGTCGCCGAAGCACCAGCGGACGAAGTCGGCATCATGGATGTGAAGATCGACGAGTGCGCCGCCGGACCGGTCGGCGTTGGGATAGAACTCGCGGCCCCAGGCCGGCAACGATCCCAATCGACAGAACGCCGCACTACGGACGTCGCCGAACGTGCGTGCGTCGATCGTCGTCTTGAGCCAATGCCATTCGGGCCAGAAACGCATGCACATCGCCGGCATACAGCGTCGATCGTGGGTGCGCGCCGTTTCCGAGACGCGCGCGACGTCCTGCGGATCGATCGCGACTGGCTTTTCGAGCAAGACGTCCTTGCCGGCTTCGAGCGCCGCGATGGCCAGGGGGACGTGCGTATCGGTGTGTGTGCAGATGCTTACCGCTCCGATCGTCGGGTCCGCGAGCAACGCATCCGGACCTTCGAAGATTCGTGGTGGCTCTTCGGCGGATTCATCGGTGGGCCATTCGTCGGTCTCCTCGGCGAGCGCCGCTCTCCGTTCGGCGCTACGATCGCACAGTGCTGCCAGCGTGCACAGCCCATCTTGCGCCGCCCTGCGGATCGCGCGCAGGTGAGTCGTGCCCATGAACCCCAAGCCGATCACACCGATGCGAACGGGTGGGGGCGTGCTCATCGTCGGGGCTCCAGCAGGGTGCTGATGTGCTGTCTTGCGGCGCGCATGTCGTCGACCGTATGTGAGCCTGCTTCGCGTTCGATCATCAGGTCGGCTTCGACAGCGTGATTGTGAAGTATGTGAAAGAAGGCGGGCCAGTCGACGGCTCCTTCACCGACAGCGACCTCGCGTCCCCAGGTGCCGGCCACCTGTGTGGGCAGAGCGTCCTTGATATGCACGCCGACGACGTACGGGGCGAGTTGTTCGAAGGCGTCGACCGGGTCGCCCATCCCGTAGAGGATCATGTTGGCGGGGTCGAAGTTGACGCCGAGGTTTGGGTGATCCATGTCAGCCAGTGCCCGGAGCAGCGTGTCGGCGGATTCCTGACCGGTTTCCAGACCCACGTTGACCATTTGATCGCCGAAGATGGTGGCTAGCGCACCGAGCCGGTCGAGCAGCTTGCGTCGTTCGGGGTCCCGCGGATCGTGCGGGATGAATCCGCCGTGAAACGTGACCTGAGTGAGCTGAAGTTTCCGCGCGAGCTCAGCGCCGGCGGTCGCGTGTGCCCGATTTCGTTCCCAATGCGCGTCCGGTCGGACGCCGCCGGTCATCCGGATCGAGTCGAGCGTCGTATAGTCTTCGCCGGCCATGCGGATCATCCCGGATACGATTGCGATCTCCGCCTGTTGCATCTGTCCGACCGTCTCTTCCAGCGTCCAGTCGCCGCGAATGAGCGGGTCGAGTTCCAGCTGGATGGCATCGACGCCGACTTGCTTCGTCTGCTCGACCAGCTGCGCGACGCTTGGCGGTCGTAGCGACCAGGAGCAGATTCCGATGCGTCGTGGCGGCGGGTGATCGTTCTCGGCGGGTTTCATGCAGGCATTGTGCCACGAAGCCGGGCGCGGGTCGAGCACGGCCGCGCGACCGGCGTGTGCTTGTCCTAGTCTTCTTCATTCTCGGAGCTACCGCCCGGGTCCCTTTCATCTTCGCCTCCTTCCTCTTCCTCCTCGTCCTCTCGCCGATAGGTCGGAGCGAAGTCTTCCGGGCGCCACATATGTTCGTATTCACCGAGCCAGATGAGGCGTTTCTTGAATTCCTTCAGCTGTGCCGCGTGCCGGAACTGTTGTTTCCACCGCAACTTCGGCGGCATCGGCTGGCTGGCCGTAACGATCGGATTCGTGCGCTCAAGTTCACTGCGCAGTTCCTCCGCTTCCCGGCGCCACGTATCGCGGATGTTGTCGATGTTTCGTTCGGCGCAATCGAGCGTTTTTTCGTCATATCCCAGGATCGGAAGCACGCGCAGATCATCGACCGTAGAGAGCAGCGCGCCGACCGGCGCGTGGTCGCTGATGGCGTGCCAGGCGCGCAGCGCCACATGGTACTCGTCATAGACCAGTAGTCCTCCAGTGGTCGACGACGCCATCAACGTACGATCTTTGAACAGGCCGGCGCGCGCCGTCTCCCAGTTGTTGCTGCAGATCAGGAAGTCGGCGATCTGGGCCTGGTCGAACTTCTTCCAGGGCTCGGCTGTCGCGCTGCGCTTGGTCGCTTGCTTGGCCGTCTTCCAGTTCGTTCCGGAGATGGCCGTGATGATCTCGAGTTCCGGCGGCAGGCGCTTCTCGAATGTTGCCTTCAGGAGGTTGCGGTCGTCGTTCAGGTCTTGCGCAGCTGTTAATGGGATCTCGCTCCTGCGCAGCACCCGTGCCTCGGGTGTCAGATAGTAGTCGCCCAGCAGTATCCAGTGGCCTTTGTGCGCCTTGATGTGGCCGGCGACCGCTGCAAAGACCTGCTTCATCTGGAAGTCATAGATCTCGGCGCGGTACCATTCGTCGCCATGGGGTGAGGTGTGCACAACGCCGACAAGGAACGTCTGTTTTCCTTTCTGGAGTTCGTAGACGACGATCGGGCGGTTTCCGTTGCTCTCGGCGACGCGATCGCCGGTGCGTTCGTCACCGTCCTTGTAGCAGACTTCGACGTCGGTCCCTGTCCCGGGCGTGGTCACGTGTCCCGTGCCCCAATAGAGATGCACGTTCGCGACCGTGATCTTGGTATCGCCGCGCGCGATCAACGGGAAGTACTCTTGGTAGCGGCGCAGGGTTCCTCGGTTCGTCTTGTACCAAGTGGTGAAGCGGGTTCCCTTGGCCCGTTTGACGTCCTTCAGCAGCGTCTCGCGATTCCGCTTCTTCTTCTGCTTCGGAAGCTCGTTCTCGAGCGTCGCGCGGTGCGAGACCACGCACTCCGCCTCGGTCTGATACGACACGGTGTAGAGTAGGGGGCCGGAATGCAGCACTTTGGGAGGCGATGTTCCGCGAACGAGCTTCTGTTGGAGCAGCGGAACGCCGGTCTTGTTGACCTCCTGGAGCACGAGCAATTCGAGCCAGGCGTTGTAATGAAACAGCTCCTCGATGGCTGCCAGCTTGTTACGTCTCTTTGGTTCGTCGGTGTCTTCACCAAGGTGATTGATGTTCCAGGTGCCGATGCCGATCGACAGACTGGATTCGTCGAGCACCGCACTACTCTCCGTGCCGTTGGCCCGAATCGGAATCGAGCGTGGGAACGCGACGGGGGACGAATGGTCTGTGGGCGTCGTTGTGGTGGTAGCGGTGGTTGTCTGGGTTGTATTCCGCGGACGACAGGCTTCCGTGTGCTCGTCGATGCAGTTCGAACAGACGCTACTGTCGCAATGCAGACACTCTTCCAGCTCCTTGGTGGTGCATAGTCGCCCGCATTCCTTGCAAATGTCGCGCGCCGGTGTCGCGTCGGTTGCACCCCTCCGGCTTTTGACCTCGTGCTCGACCTTGCGCTGCTGAAGCGGTGCAGCGTGCGGTTCGCCTTCCTCAATGCGACGCTTGGCTACGGGTGTCCGCGTCGACTGATCCTCCGTGGTAGTCGGGCCCTTGCAGGTCGGCGAGTGGGTCATTCGGCAGACGTGGCAAGCTTCCTTACCGCAGCCGCCGCGGCAGACAGCCAGGTTGGCCTCGTTGGTCGACGTTCCACAGATTCCGCACGGTCTCGACATCGTCGTTCTTTCAAACGAAGGGAGCGCGTTCTACTGGCCCCACTCGCAAGTGACGGGCCACTGGCGGGCGAGACGCCCGCCCCACCCTAATCTTGATGGGATCTCTCCACCAAGGGGAATCGTTCGAGTGGCACCGGTAGCTTGTTACCAGTGTATAGGAGTCTCTTGGGTGTAGGATGCGATCTTTCCAAGAATGCACGCTGACTCATCCCGTTTTCACGCGCGCGTTACGCTAGTGCGTCCGGCTGCGCGAACGATCTCGCATTTGTTTGGACAGTGGCTATTCGAAGCGCCCTTCGTCTCCTTGGTCTTCCGCGACCCGATCCTCGCCCTTTCCCTTCTCTTTTCGCTTTCTCGTGTCTTCGCTCTTGTCTTCGGGGTCGTCTTCTACTCGGGCCGGCTCGGCAGGGCGGCCGCGGTAGTCGGGAGCGAAATCGGTCGGTTCAAGTGGGATTCGATGGTACAGCCATCTGATCCGTTTCTTGTATTGCTGAAGTTGCCAGTCGTACAGGTGACGTTTTTTCCGACGCCATGCATCCGGACGCCCGCCGGAGACTTCGAGGGCTTTGGCGAGCTCCGTTTTCTCCTTGAGCCAGCGCTCCCTGAGCCGTGATCCGCGCAGTTCCTCGATGTTGCGACGTGCGCATTCGATCGTCCGTTCGTCGTAGCCGAGGACCTCGAGTATGCGCGGATCGTCGCGTGTCGACAGATAGGCGCCGACGGGCGCATGATCGCTGATGGTATCCCACGCGTGTAGGGCGAGGTGGTAGTCGTCGTACACCAGCAGCCCGCCGGATTCGGACGCGGCCATCAGCGCTCGCTCTTTGAACAACCCGGCCCGGGCAGTGTCCCAATTATGGCTACAGACCAGGAAGTCGGCGATTTGCGCATCCAATAGCCAATCCACTGTGGTGTCGCGGTCGACGGGCACCGGGGCCGGGCGCGCGATTTCGCTTTTGGTGTTCGTCCCTGAGATTGTTGTGACGATCTGGAGTTGTTTGGGCAGCTTCTTTTCGAACGTCGCACCGGCGACGTTGCGTTCGACGTCCGCGATTCGCCGGACGACGCGCGCTTCGGGCGTCAGGTAGTAATCGCCGAGCAGAATCCAAAGACCGTTCTTTTTGTCGACATGTTCGGCGACTTTCCGAAAGACGGCTTGCATCTGGTGATCGTAAATTGCATAGCGATGCCACTCGTCACCATGCGGAGAAGTGTGCACGATCCCGACGAAGAAGGTTTGCTTTCCCTTCTGTAGTTGGAAGACGACCACTGGACGGTTGCCGTTGCTCTCCGCGACGCGGCGCCCGGTTCGTTCGTCATCGCCATCCTTGTAGCAGATCTCAACATCAGCACCCGTGCCGACACTCGAGACACAACCGGTGCCCCAGAAGAGGTGAACCTGTCTGACGGTGATCCGGGTGTCCTTGGGCGCGACCAGTGGATAGTACTCCTGGTAGCGCCGCGAAATCTTTCGCTTGTTGCGATACCACGCGGCAAATCCGGTTGAACCGATGATACGGCTGTAGAGCGCTATGCTTTCGCCTTTGTAGGGCTTTGGTATCGTCTCCTCGCCTAGCTTTTCATACACTTCATTCCGGTGGCTGATTACGAACTCTCGTTTGGTTTCGTAGGACTCCGTGTAGAGTAGCGGTCCGGCGTGCAACACCTGAAGTGCGCCCGTCTTGGCGAAGCACGCTTCCAGCAGCGGTACGCCTGTCTTGTTGACTTCCTGGAGCGCAAGAAGCTCGAGCCACTCGTTGTACCGAAACAGCTCTTGGATCGCGCCGAGTTTCTGGCTCTTCTTGGGTTCCTTCGTATCGATGCCGAGGTGATTGATGTTCCACGTGCCGATCCCGACCGACAGGCTGGCGGCATCCAGCACGCTACGGCTCGTCGTCGACCGAGCCCGAATCGGGATGGCACGCGGGACCGTCGTGACGGAGGGCGCAGGCGTGGTGCTGACCGTTCCGTCGCAAGAGTTCCGATGCCCGTGGAAACAACGGCCGCAGAAGGGTACTCGGCAGGTCTCGCATGGGCGCAGCTCCCCGAGTGGAAACCCCCGGCGGCAGCTTCCGCAGGCTCGCGTCGGGCTCGGCTGTGCGTCCGCGTCAGTGCCTCGGGCGCGTCGAAGTCGCTTGTTTGCCGGGCCCTGCGTGTTCGTGGTCCTACGGGCGGGCGGTTCCGGATTGACCCGGCCGATGGCTTCCTCCACGGGGGCGGGCGCCGTTGGCGTTCGCTGCATCGATCCTGAACAATCATGGTGTAGCCGGCAAACGTGACATACTTCTCGACCGCACCGACGGCAACGTCGCAAGTTGCGTTCGTTGGTGAGCGTCGTACAGACTCCGCAGGGTTTGGGCATCGTCGTTCTCTCTCATAGACCATTCGCACACTACCGTGCCGGGCCCCGTTGCTTGCTGGCGAGGGCGGGCGAGACACTCGCCTTACGCTGATGAAGACTGCAGTAGCGCCGGACCTTTGGAATCCGGCGAGGTGCCCACTCCTTCCGTGATGGGGGACGACCCCGGAGCGCAATCGACAGCGCTACCCGAAGTGCTCTTGTTCCTCATCGATCTCGGCCTCGACGGCCGTGGCCTTGCCCTTGCCTTTGGGGTCGTGTTTCTCGTGGGCGGGTTCAGCGGGGCCGCCGCGGTAGTTGGGAGCGAAGTCGGTTGGTTCGAAGAAATCGCGTCGAGCGAGCCAGTTGATCCGGTTCTTGTATTGCTCGAGTCGCCAGTCATACAAGAAGCGCTTTTTCGGTGCCATCGGTCGTTCACCCGCTGCTTCAAGGATTTGTGCGAGCTTCTCCTTTTCCGCGAGCCAGGTTCCGCGCAGCTCTTCGATATTCCGGCGCGCGCAGTCGAGGGTGTGTTCGTCGTAGCCAAGGATCTCGAGGACCCCCGGATCGTCGCGTGTCGACAGATATGCCCCGACGGGCGCATGATCGCTGATCGTGTCCCAGGCGTGCAACGCTCGATGATACTCGTCGTAGATCATGAGCCCGCCGGATTCAGATCCCGCCATCAGCGCCGGGTCCTTGAACAGGCCGGCACGGGCCGTCTCCCAGTTTCGGCCGCAGACCAGGAAGTCGGCAATCTGCGCCTGGTCGAATTTCTTCCAAGGCGGCGCCTTCGGGTTCAGGATGGTCACGCGCTTGGCGACTTTCCAGTTCGTCCCGGAGATCGCGGTGACGATCTCGAGTTCTTTCGGAAGCATTTTTTCGAAGGTCGCGCCCAGCACGTTACGGTCGGCGTCCAGATCGACACGACCGCTCGATTTGATCTCGTTGCGCCGCAGCACGCGTGATTCGGGCGTGAAATAGAAATCTCCCAGCAAGACCCAGTAGGTACCTTCGCGGACACTATCGGCGACGTGCGCAAAGACCGCCTTCATCTGTTCGCGGTAGATCGTCGCGCGATACCACTCGTCGTCTGCCGGCGACGTATGAACGACACCGACAAAGAACCGCTGCCTTCTTTTCTCGAGTTCGTAAACGATGATCGGGCGATTGCCGTTGCTGGCCTTGTGCACACGTCCGGTCTGCAGTTCCTTATCACCGTCCTTGTAGCAGATATTGACGTCCGCATCCGGTGCATGATGCGTGATCACGCCGGTGCCCCAATAGAGGTGCACGCGCTCGACGGTGATCGCTTCTGCGTCTCGGCGGGCGATCAGGGGGTAGTATTCCTGGTACCGCATCTTGATTTCGCGCTCTTCCGCATACTGGTACCACGTTTCGTGACCGTCGTGCGCTTTGATCGTGGCCAGCAAGTCTGCCGTTTCTTGCTTGGTTTTTTTGGGGACGGGCTTCCTGAGTTTGGCGTAGAACGCCTTGCGGTTCCGGATGACGTACTCGATTTCTGTCTCATACGATTCGGTATACAGGAATGGCCCTCTGTGCAGGACTCGGACCAGCTCCTCATCCGGAAACGTCTCTTCCAGCAGGGGCGCGCCAGTCTTGTTGACCTCCTGGAGTGCGAGGAGTTCGAGCCATTCGTTATACGTGAAGAGCGCGCGAATCGCGTTGAGCTTGTCGCTTTTCTTGGGTTCCTCCGTGTCCTTGCCGAGGTGGTTGATGTTCCACGTTCCGATCCCGATCGACAGGCTGGCGGCATCCAGCACGCCACGGCTCTCCGTCCCGTGGGCGCGGATCGGGACCGGGCGGGCGACCGTCGCAACCACAGTTGCAGGCGTGGCCGTCGCCGTAACGCCGCACGTATCGCGATGCGGATAGAAACAATCGCGGCAGAAGGGGACTCCACACGTGTCGCATGGTCGGAGGTCGCCGAGAGGCATTTCTTCGCGACAGTTTCCGCAGCAGGGCATCGTGCGGATCGGCTGCACGTCGGCATCGGTGTCCCTGTCGCGTCGACGTCGCTTGGCCTCCGGGCCCAGGCTGCTCGTGGCTTTGCGGGTCTTGCGTTCAGGATCGACTTCGACGACGGCTTCCTCTACGGGAGCGGCCGCCATCGGCTTGTCTTCCGCCAATCCGGTACAGTCTTTGTGGATCAAACGGCAGACGTAACAGATTTCCCGATGGCAACGAAAGCAACGTTGCAGGTTGATTTCGTTGGTCGGCGTTCCACAAATTCCGCAGTCGCGTGGCATCGGCTCTCTCTCTCGTTGTCAGGCATCCATGTAACCAGCACGAAGTTCGACTGCCTCGGCCGCACGGCGCATCACGCGGACGCTGTTTGCGTCAGTCTTCGGTGATCCATGCCTTGGCCTTGCCTTTACCTTTTCCCTTTCCCTTTCCCTTTCCATTTTCTTTTTCCTTGCCTTTTCCCTTGCCTTCGTCGGTGTCTCGGGTGGGTTCGGCGGGGCGGTAGTTAGGAGCAAAGTCGGTTGGCTCGAAAAAATCGCGTTGAGCGGGCCGGGTTCCGCCCAACTCCTCAAGGTTGCGGCGGGCGCAATCGAGAGTCCGTTCATCGTAGCCGAGGATCTCGAGTACGCGCCGATCGTAGCGCATCGCAAGATACGCGCCGACGGGCGCGTGATCGCTGATCGTATCCCAGGCGCGGAGCGCTTTGTGGTACTCGTCATAGACCAGGAGGCCGCCGGATTGGCTCGTCTCCATCAGCGCTGGCTCCTTGAACAGACCAGCACGAGCCGTCTCCCAGTTTCTTCCACAGACGAGGAAGTCCGCGATCTGCGCCTGGTTGAACTTCTTCCACGGATCGGCGGTCGCACTGTTGATGGTCGTTTCCTTCGCGGTCTTCCAGTTGGTTCCCGAGATCGCCGTAACGATTTTGAGCTCTTTCGGCAATACATGGTCGAAGGTTGCCTTCAGGACGTTGCGGTCCTGATTAAGGCTGCGACCCTTGTTTGGTTTGCGACCTCGTGCCTTGATCTCTGATTGGCGGAGGACACGTGCTTCAGGAGTGAGATAGAAGTCGCCCAACAGGATCCAGATGTTGCCCTTGCGGACGCTCTTGGCAACGCGCGCAAGTACCGCTTTCATTTGCTCGCGATAAATCGTGGCGCGATTCCATTCATCGTCTTCCGGCGAGGTATGCACGACGCCGGCGAAAAACCGTTGTTTCCCCTTCTCGAGTTCGTAGACGATGATGGGACGATTGCCGTCGCTTTCACTGCGAGCGCGACCTGTCTTCCGTTCCTTTTTGCCGTCCTTGTAGCAGATCCTGATGTCCGCATTCGGCGCATAGTGCGTGACTGCGCCTTTACCCCAATAGAGATGGATGCCGACAACGGTGATGGAGCCACGGCGGGCGATGAGGGGATAATACTCGGGGTGGCGCTTCTTGAACCGGCGTTCTTCGGTGTACCTGTACCACGTTTCGTGACCGGAGCACCTTCTTATGGCGCCCAACAACTTTTCCGCCTCTCCTTCTTCTTCTTGATCCGGGACCGGCCGCCCCAATTTTCCGAAGAACGCCTTGCGGTTTCTCCTGACGTACTCGTTCTCCGATTCAATGGATTCGGTGTACAGGAACGGACCGGAATGCAAGACCTCGAGCGGAGTATCTTCCGTGAACGTCCGATGCAATATGGGAAGTCCAGTCTCGTCGACCTCCTGCAGCGCGAGAAGTTCTAGCCACTCGTTGTGGGCGAAGAGGGACCTGATGGCGGCGAGCTTGGCGGATTTCTTGGGCCCCTTCGTGCTCTTGCTGAAATGATTGATGTTCCACGTTCCGATCCCGACGGAAAGGCTGCATTCGTCCAGCACGGCCCGACTCGCAGTCGAATGCGCGCGAATCGGGATTGCTCGGGAGATCGCGATTGCGGCTCTTTCGCGGCATGACTCGCGGTGATCGTAGAAACAGTCGCTGCAGAAGGGCTGGTAGCACTCGTCGCAGGGCCGCAGGCTCGCGGCGGGGAGTTGATCCCCGCACTCGCCGCAGTGAGCGGTGGGCAGTGCGTCGTTCTCTTTACCTTTCGTTACGCGTTGTCTCTTGGCTGAAGGGAGACTTATCGCGGTCGCTTTCCGCGTTGTCGTCGTCGGGATTGCCACGACGCGCGGTCGACCGCGGGTCGGCGGTGGCGCGAACGGGAGCGCAACCCGGCAGTTGCTGATGTGATCGCCTTTGCAGATGTAGCAGAAGTCGCGGCGACACCTGGGACACCTAGTCATCGCTGAATACGTTTTTTCCAGGCAGCCGGGGCAGATTTGCATGGCTGTCTCTCCGGTTCGTCAGGAACCGTGCGCGGCTTCGAGCTTTTCGCGCGTTTCCGGGTCGGGATCGCCGCTGGCGGTCAGCCCACTCTGCGTCTGAAAGCTGCGGAGCGCCTGCCGGGTGCGTTCGTCGAGCTTGCCGGTTTCCTCGCAGCCGAAGCCGAGGTTCTGTAATCGTTGCTGGACGCCGGTCAGCTCGGAGATGGGGTCGATTCCGCCGAGCGCGATGCGATAAGCGATCCGCTCGTCCCCGTCGCCGACGAGCAGCATGGCTTTCTTGGCGTTGCTGGGGATCGAGGCGCTGACGTTACCGTCGGCGTCGGTGATCCCCTTGGCGACCGGGCGATTGTCGACGATCAGTTCGAAGGGTACCTGGGCCCGCGGCACGTTGTTGTCGAGCAGTTGGACGTGCAGCGACGCCGGCTCGCCTCGGCGTTTGAAGCGGTGCCGTTTCTCGGGTTCGATCGAAACGTCCTTTCGACGCTTCTCCGGTACGGTCACGCGATCGCCGGGGAGCAGCACGTTGGGGTCCTCACGCGTCGCCCGCAACGTTTCGTTCGTCGGATCGTCCCAGATCGTTTGCCAGAAGTGGCCGGCCTCGTTGGCGATCGAGGCGATGCTGTCGCCGTCGCGAACGATGTGGTCGCCGGCGCCTACCGGGCCGGTGTCGTGGACCGCGGTTTCGTCGGCTGCATTGTCCGAATCGGTTTCAGTCGCGTCGGACGTCGACTCGGGGGCGGTTGAGTCGGTGGATTTTCCGGATTGCAGCAGCGCGCTCAGTCGCTGACTGAAGTCGTCGGCTTGTTCGGGATTCAATGTGGAGTACCTGTTTGTCGAACACCATTTTGGGACTGAGCGCAACGTCAGTATAGCACCCGTGGCACGGTTTTCGGCGGAGAAATGCCGAGCCGAATCGGCTCTTTCGAATACCTTACAAAACCCGAAAATCGGATTGACGAGCGAGGCCTGATTGGCTAACATAGTCCGAACATCAGGGTAGCTTTGGGGAGCGGCGACATGTTGGCGGATACGCTTCAAGCGATCGAGGATTCCCTCGGCGGTCGGCGAAATTACGCGCTGGTGACGGCGTCCAGGAGTCTGGTTCGGGACGAGCAGGCTGTTCGAATTTCGACGGGCTGGTCGGAGATCGATCGGGCTTTCGACGGCGGGCTGGCGGTCGGGTTGCACGAATGGGTTGGCGTTGCGACGCCGAACGTCGTTCAGCGATCCGGCTCGAATTCGGAGCAAGTGTCGCGTTCGCGACGATCGTTGTATCGACGCCGGTTGCATGAAACGCGTCGGCGGAACGATGAAGCGCGAGGTGAGATTCGGGAGGCGCCCGGGGGGAAGGTGCCTGGAGGGGGAGAACGGGGCGGGACCGGCCAGGGACGGCAGGAGGAGGCCAGGGGAAACGGGGGCCGTCAGCGCACGGATGCGCTGCTTGGGGACCGGGCGCAGCGGGCTGGGATGTGCCCGGATGGGGATTGGGATGGGCGCTGGGATGGGCGCTGGGATGGGTTTGTTGGCCCGGGGAGTTTGCGGGGAAGAAGAGCGCCGGAGGGGGGAGAAGGTGCTCATGGGTTCGCGGGGGCATGTCGGCGGGACGTTTTGTGGTGTCCGCCGTTGTCGGTGTTGACGTCGTTGGCGCAGCGGGCGCTGGCGTTGGCACAGCGTGACACATGGGTAGTCTGGATCGGTCGACGCGTGGCACCGTATCCGCGAACGATGGTGCGGCCCGGGGCGCTGTCGGATGCAGGTGTGGAGGGCGGGGATCGCTTGCTCAAGCGTTCGTTGTTCGTGTTTGCACGGGATGTGGCGGCGCGCGTTTGGGCGAGTGATCTTGCGTTGCGTTCGCCGGCCGTTCAGGCGGTCATCGTTGACGGTTCGACGTTTGATATGGCGCAGACACGCCGGCTCCATTTGCTGGCCAAGGCGCGTGACAAGTGGGTTCTGGCGGCGCGTCCGCCGGGTGAGCGCGGGCAGCTTTCAGCGGCCGCAACGCGCTGGCATCTGATGTGGGAGCCGTCGACGAACGAATCGTCGTCCACAGAGATCGATCCGTGTTGGCGGATGTCGTTGATCCGTGGCGTCGGCGTTCCTTTCGAACTCTATTCGCAAAATTGGCTTTTGGAGTGGAACCATGCGACGGATCGTCTCGATTTATCTGCCGCGCCTTCCGGTGCAACTCGTGTTGCGTCGTCGCCGTCGGCGGTCAGTGCCTGATTCGGAAGTCTCGGTAGCGGAGCCGTCGTCGGTTCTGTTGTATTCCGTCGAGCGTGGCAAGCAGATCGTTGCGGCCTGTTGTCGGCGGGCGTCGGACGCGGGTGTGCGTGCAGAGATGACACTTGCCCAAGCGCGCGCCCTGTTACACGACGACGAACCGTACGTTGTGCCGTATGCACCGCAGGAGGATGCGCGCAAGCTCGCGACCTTGGCGCGTTGGTTCCTGCGGTTCTCGCCGACGGTTTCGGCACAGCCGCCGGACGGGGTGTTTCTCGACATCAGTGGCTGTGCGCGGCTGTTTGGCGGCGAGTCGCGGCATCTGGCGGAAATTGACGGCGCGTTGCATCGGCTGGGTTTCCCGGCGCGGATCGCGTGTGCGCCGAGTTACGCCGCGGCGTGGGCGCTGGCGCGCTACGGACCGCAGCGCGTCTGTGCCCTGTCGGCGGAGGAGGTCGAGGATGCCGTGGCGCCGTTGCCGATCGTGGCGTTGCAACTCGACGGTGCGACGCACGCGGCCCTGGCCGAGTTGGATGTACGTTTCGTCGGCGAGTTGCTGCGTCTGCCGCGTGCGGAGTTGCTGGCGCGGTTCGGAGAACCGCTGCTTCAACGCTTGGACGAGACGCTGGCGCGGGAGAATCCGGTCGTCGAACCGTTACGTGCGGCGCCGGTTTATCAGATATCGCAGGCGTACGAGGGCGCTATCCAGCGGATCGAAATCATCGAGGATACGATCGAAACACTGCTCGATTCGCTGCTCGGTGTTTTGCGACGTGACGAGCGCGGCGTCTGCGACCTGGCGATCGAGTTCAGCCGCATCGATGCCGAGCCGGTCTGCGAGTCGTTTCGCTTCACGCAGCCGACGACCGATTTCGCACACCTCTGGCGACTGATCCATCCGCGGCTCGAACGCGTCCACCTGGGTCACGGCGTCGAGGAGATTCGCCTGCACGCGGTGCGTACGGCGCGCCTGCCGTGCGAGCAACTGACCTTCTGGCCCGCAACGGACGAGCAGGCGGGTCGCGTCGAGCTTGGCGTGTTGCTCGACCGCTTGGTCGAAAATCTCGGCCGCGAACAGGTGCAGTGCGTCGCGCCGGTCGAGACCTATGTGCCCGAGCACGCGTTCGCATTCGCGTTTCCCGGTAGCGATGGAGCTTCGATCGACACGTCGGTGCAAGACACATACGTGCGCGAGCCCTCGGCGACGGGCGTTCGTGCCGGTGGTGCCGTGATGTTGCCGGCAGTGCGTCCGTCGCAAATGTTCGACCCTCCGGAGCCGGCGGGTGTGATCTCGCGGGTTCCGGACGGGCCGCCGGCGTGGTTGCGCTGGCGCGGCGTGCACCTGCGAATCCTTTGCGGCAGCGGCCCGGAGCGGATCGCGTTGCGCTGGTGGAGCGGCGGCGAAGGCCATGCCGGCACGCGCGATTATTACACCGTCCGCGACGAGTTCGGCCGAGCGTTGTGGGTCTTTCGCGAACGGATCGGCCTCAGCGCCGAGCCCGGCCAATGGTACGTCCACGGCTTGTGGGCGTGATGGAGGGCCGACAGTGGAGAATCGCATGATGGGTGGTTAGCGCAGACTGATTTGGTCTTTCTGGGTGGCACTGGCGGCTTGTCCGCCAGTGGGGAGCAAGCTCCCTTTATGAGGCAGGCGTCTACGCCGCCTGCCCTTGCAAGATGCTCACTCTTGCTGGGTGGCACTGGCGGCTTGTCCGCCAGTGTTAGGAGCGTGCGTTTGCTCAAGTCGCTAGTGGATTCACCGAATACTGCACAAGCACCCCCTGAACACTGGTAGCAAGCTACCCGTGCCACCCTGTAGCGTCGGACGTTTGGTCCGGCGCATTCGTACGCTGCCGTCGGACCCGGAGGTCTGGCGCTACGTCCCGGAAAGGGCGTCTTGTCTGCCCAGTTACCTGCGTGAGGTGTCATGCCGGAACCGTCGGATCGCAAAGCGCACGATCATCCGTTCAAGCGGCGTTTCGACGACTGTCGACGTGCACATCGTGTAAACGTCGGCGGGTACGCCGAGTTGGCGGTTACCAGTAACTTCACTTTTCTGACCGGTGCCAGTCATCCGGACGAGCTTGCAGCCCAGGCGGCGCATCTCGGGCTGCATGCGGTCGCGATCACGGATCGCAATTCGCTGGCGGGTGTCGTTCGCGCGCATGTGGCGGCGAAGGAGACGGGCATCCCGTTGGTCGTCGGCACGCGACTAGTGTTTGCGGACGTCACGCAGTTCGACCTGCTGGTTTATCCCACCAATCGGTCGGCGTACGGTCGGCTTTGTCACATGCTCACGACCGGGAAACGTCGAGCAGAGAAGGGGCATTGTCATCTCACGCTTTGCGATGTTTGTGACAATCAGCAGGACTGGCTTGCCATCGTGTTGCCGCGGGGACCGTTCGAAGCGGACGCGCTGGCGGCGCTCGATCGATTGCGTACAGCTTTCGATGACGATCGACTCTCGCTCGCGATCACGCGGCTGTATGACGCCGCAGATGCGGTGCAGCTCGCAGCTTGCCGTCGCGCATCGCAGCGGTTCGAAATCCCGCTCGTCGCGGTCAACGACGTGCACTATCACCATCCCGGTCGACGGTTGCTGCAGGACGTGTTGACCTGTGTACGGTCCGGTTGCACCGTCCATGATGCGGGCTTCCGATTGTTCCCCAACGGAGAGCGTCATCTCAAGTCTGCGGACGAGATGGCGCGGCTTTTCGCGGATTTTCCGGACGCTGTGGCGCGTACAGTTGAAATCGCCGACCGGGCGCGCGGCTTTTCGCTCGACCAGCTGCGCTACGAGTATCCGCATGAGATCTGCCCGCGGGGCATGACGGCGATGGCGTATCTGCGCGAACTGACCTGGCAGGGTGCCGAGCGGCACTACCCGCAGGGGGTGCCGTCGGATGTACGGGTGCGGATCGAGCACGAGTTCAAGCTGATCGCGGAGTTGGAGTATGCGCCGTATTTCCTGACCGTGCACGATATCGTGCGGTTCGCTCGGTCGCGCGGCATCCTCTGTCAGGGGCGGGGGGCGGCGGCGAATTCCGCGGTCTGTTTCTGTCTTGACGTGACCGCGGTCGATCCGGACCGGATCGACATGCTCTTCGAGCGGTTCGTCAGTCGCGAGCGGAACGAGCCGCCGGACATCGATATCGACTTCGAGCATGAGCGTCGTGAGGAGGTCATTCAATACATCTACCGGAAGTATGGTCGTTTGCGGGCCGGTTTGACGGCCGAGGTGATCACGTATCGCGGGCGCAGTGCGGTGCGTGACGTTGGCAAGGCGCTGGGGCTTTCGCTCGATCTCGTCGATCGATTGGCGAAGGGGATCAGTCATTGGGGCTCGGATGTCTTCGACAGTGACGAGCACGGTCTCGACGCGTTGCGCGAGATCGGCGTCAATCCCGACGATCGGGTGATCCGTGATTTGATCGCGTTGACGCGGACGATCATCGGCTTTCCGCGGCATCTCTCGCAGCATGTCGGCGGGTTCGTCATCACTCGCGGGTTGTTGAGCGAACTGGTGCCGATCGAGAACGCCGCGATGCCCGACCGCACGGTAATCGAGTGGGACAAGGACGACATCGAGGCGATGGGCATGCTGAAGGTTGACGTTCTTGGTCTCGGCATGCTGAGCTGCATTCGCAAGGCGTTCGAGTTGATTGCACGACATCATGGTCGCGCATGGACGCTCGCGACCATTCCTGCGGAGGACCCGCAGGTTTACGAGATGATTCAGCGTGCGGACACGGTCGGCGTGTTTCAGATCGAGTCGCGGGCGCAGATGACCATGCTGCCGCGATTGCGACCGGCTTGTTTCTACGATCTGGTGATCGAGGTCGCGATCGTTCGCCCGGGGCCGATCGTCGGCAACATGGTTCATCCGTATCTGCGTCGACGGAACGGCGAGGAGCGACCGTACTACCCGGATGAAAAGGTCAAGCAGGTGCTCGCGAAGACGCTTGGCGTGCCGCTCTTTCAGGAGCAGGCGATGTCGCTCGCGATCGTGGCGGCAGGGTTTTCGCCGGGGGAAGCGGAGCTGCTGCGCCGGGCGATTACCGCGTGGAAGCGGGGGGATCGAATCGCGCATTGGAAGGAGCGGTTTATCACGGGGATGCGCGGCAATGGATATGAGGAGGCTTTCGCTGAGCAGTGTTTCGCGCGACTGCGGGGTTTCAGCGAGTACGGGTTTCCCGAATCGCACGCTGCCAGCTTCGCATTGCTGGTGTACGCGTCGTGTTGGCTGAAACACTACTATCCGGCAGCATTTGCGGCGGCGCTGCTCAATAGTCAGCCGATGGGTTTCTATGCGCCCGCGCAAATCGTGCGCGACGCGCGCGATCACGGCGTAACCGTTCGTGCGATCGATGTTTTGCAGAGCGACTGGGAAACGACACTCGAACCGTGCGAGGTGGATCACGCGGACAGTCGGGGTGTCGTAAGAGGAGAAGCAGAAGCGGTGTCGGGTGCGTCACCGCGGGCGGCGGGACGTGCCGTTCGGCTCGGGATGCACCTGGTCAAGGGGTTGCGTGAAGCAGATGCACGTCGTGTGGCGGAGGCGCTGCGGGCACATCGGGACCAGATCACATCGATCACGGCGTTATGGCGAATTAGCGGCGTCGCGGCCAGTTCGTTGCATACGCTGGCGCAGGCTGATGCGTTCGCGTCGTTCGGCCTCTCCCGACAGCAGGCGCTGTGGGAGGTGAATAAGCTCAAGGGCCGGCCTTTGCCGTTGTTCGATCGTTTGCAGGACGATGTGGTTGAAGTGCCGTTGCCGCCGACGGCTGAGTTGAGCGAGGTGGGACGCGACTATCAGCGTTTCGGGTTGTCGTTGAAGCGCCACCCGATGACGTTTTTGCGCGCCTCGCTGGAGCGCGAAGGTGTGATCACGGCCGCGATGCTGAAGGACGAGCGACAGACGCCGCACAAGTCGGTGGCAGCAGTCGCGGGCATTGTGCTGTTTCGTCAGCGTCCGAGCACGGCCAAGGGCGTGATCTTCATGACGCTCGAGGACGAGACCGGTCGTAGCGACCTGATCTTCCGACCGGGAATTTACAAACGCTTTCGGCGAATGGTCTTCTCCAGCATGATCCTGCTCGTGCGTGGACGAGTGGAACGTAACGGACTGGTCGTGCACGTGCTGCCGACCTCTGTCGAAGACCTCGCACCTCGGTTGATGCGACTACCACAGATGTCACGGGACTTCCATTGACGCGGAGTGGCACCCGGCATTACCAAGCTCAAGGTGCCCAACGAATCCACCACCATCTTGCTACGCGGACACGGCTGCTGCGTCGTTTTCACCGAGGCGGCCGCGTTCGAGACGACTGACGACGATCGCGCCAATTGAATCACCGAGCACGTTGGTCGTGGTGCGGAACATGTCGAGAAACGCGTCGACCGCGAAGATGATCGGGATGTAGTAGATTGGCAGACGTACGGCCGTTGCGACCAGCACCATCGTCACCAGGCCGGCATCCGGAACGGCGGCGGCGCCGATCGAGGCGAGCACGGCGGTCACGAAGATCAGAAACGTCGTCATCGGGGTCATTTCGATCAGCACGTCGTCCAGCCCGCCGAAGATCTGGATCAGAAAGATGACGGCGATTCCCTCGTACAGTGCCGTCCCATCCATGTTCATCGTTGCACCGAGCGGCAGCGAGAAATTGGCGACCTTGCGCGACGTGCCGAGGTTTTCGGTCACGTTCTCGATCGTGATCGGCAGGGTCGCGGCACTGGAGCGCGTCGTGAACGCGATGAGCAGGGCTTCACTGAGGCCGCGCCACAGTCGTATCGGTCCGACTCCGCCGACGACGGCGCAGATGACCAGCAGAATGACCACGTGTACGCCGATGCCGCTGATGACCGTGCCGCAATACCAGCCAAGTGTCTGAAAGATATCAGGTCCGTTCTCGGCGACGAGTTTGGCCATGATGCAGGTGATCGCAAAGGGGGAGATCGCCATCAGCCAGTGCGTCACTTGCATGATGACGCCGTTGAGGGCGTGGAAGAAGCTGACGAGCGGCTGGGCTACCGGCCCCACGACAGTGCAGGCGATTCCCAGCAGTAGTGCGAAGAAGATGATCCCCAGCGAATTGCGTTCGGCGAGCGACTGAAACGGGTTCATCAGGAGCTGTTCGATGATGTCCTGCTTGAAGATATCCCCGGGGGTGCGTTCGCCGGCCGCGGCCAGGCGCGCGAACCGCTCCGCTTCTTCGCCGCGCGTGTTCTCGCTGCGTTCGGCGATGAGCGTTCGGATATAGTCCGGCTCGGGATCTCCGGACGCCTGCAGTGCTTCTTTACCGGTTGCCTGTTCGTATGCTGCCCGCACTTCGACTTGCTGCTCCTCGTACGGTCCGCGAATCTTCTGTGCGACGGCCTTCTCTCCAGGCCGAATGACGAGCACGGCGACCAGACCGATGACGACCGCAATCGTCGTCGTGGTCATGTAATAGGCCATGGTCTTCCAGCCGATGGCGCCGAGCTCGTGCATGTTGGGCAAACTGGTGACGCCGGCGACGATGCTGGCGAGGATCAGGGGCGCGATGATCATCTTCAGGGCGCCCATGAACATCGTCGGCCCGAACAAGTCGAGCCACCACAGTACGTGGGCGTGATAGGCCGGCACCGGCGTTCCGGCTTCGTGGGCCAGGTGATCGACCCGCCAGAGCAGCCAGCCGCCGACAGCGCCGGCGACCATCCCGATGAAGATGAGATTATGCAGCTTCACGTGCGTGCCTCGTGTTCTCCGGGTGATGTGTTGCAACCGTCGCGCGGATCGTTCGCGGCGCTGCTCGGGTACGGCGACGTAACGCTATTGATCAGGTCCGGGAGGCTGGCCGTCGGCCAGTTCGAAGGCATCCTCCGGCACTTCGATCAGATCGAAGTTGTTTCCGTCGGGGTCGGCGAGCGAGATGGTGCGCATACCTTCGTACGATTCGATCTCGCCGAGTTTTTGGCCGCCGCTTTCCATCAGGCGGACGAGCGTCTCGTCGAAGGTGGTGGTCGCGATGTCGAACCGCACGGTCGGTCGCGTGCCGAGTTCGGGGCGCTCGCCCTCCGCCCACGGCGTTACGGGCGCGATGAGTCGCAGGCCGGGTCCGCCGTCGCTGAATTCGAGGTGGGCGTACGCTGTGTGCTGCGTCGACTCCTTTTCCACGACCTCGAGCCCGAGCCCGTCCGACCAGAATCGCAGCGCGACGACGAAATCGCTCACGTAGATGTCGATATCACTGATGAGTTGCACCGCGGACCTCCTTGCTGAGTGCGGCAAGTTTGACCCAAACCTGTCTTGTTGGCCAGCGGATCAGTGCGGAATTCGGGAAGGTTGCTTGCTTGTCGGTCGGTGTCCGGTCTCCAAACGGTTCGCTCGCAGTCACAATTGGGTGGCACTGGTAGCTTGCTACCAGTGTTCAGAGGGTGTTAGCGCCAACACTGCTACACTTACAATGACGCCTGATTAAGCGCACGCGTTGAACACTGGCGGGCAAGCCGCCAGTGCCACCCATATGATGACGCCGAACCCGGGAGGTGCGTTCCCTTCAAGGAACGCACCATCGGCTTTGCTGAGCGCTACTCCTTTTCCCAGACCGGCAGTCTGCCGGGGGTGTACGGAGCGCCGGCCTGTTCGAGTGCCTTCTCGATGGCCGCGATCTCGTCCTCGATCAGCGGTCGGAGGGTGTCGAGCACCTTCGCGAATTCATCCGCTGCGTGGTCGTAACTGTCCCGTTGCGTCTGGGTGGGCGGTGAGGTCGTGAACCATTGGCTGTAGACAATGCCGTTGATTCGGCTCGAGACGGACGGCCCGGTCGGGAATTCACGCCTGCTGCGGGTGCGGTCCCCGCGCAGGGTGATGAGTAGTTCATCGAGCGTTCGTCCGGCGACGTCAATTCGCGACAGCAGCGTTGTGTCAGCGTCGGGGGTTGCGAAGAACGCCTTGCGAAGCAGACGCAACTTGCGGTCGGCGTCGTTTGCGGCCTCCAACGCGCCGCGCACCGCACGGTGCAACTTGGCTGCCTTCTGATGGAATGCGAGCACCGGGCCGCGATCTTCAGGCTCGAACGTCGAATTGCCCAGCGGTCGCACCTCGAACCAGACCGGCTTTGCGAGCTGGGTGACGATGCCATCGACCTCCTTCATCAACGTGGCGCTGTAGCGCCCGGGCAGGGCCAGATACCCGACACGGTTGGGTTCCCACGGCGATTGTTCCGCGGCGCGCAGTCGGACGGGCTCGGACGACGGATACCGCAGGTCCCAAGCGACGCGATGGATCCCCTTGCCGCGCTTTCCGGGGACGCGTTTGATGAGGCTGCCGGAGGCGTCCTTGACCTCGAAGAACACGAGCGGGTCGCGCTCATTATCTTCGACGCGCAGCGCGTCCAGTGTCGGATACGGCGCGGTTTTGTCTTCTTTTGCGGCTTTCTTCTCGGCTTCCTGGCGCTGTTCCTTGCGCGTGCGGACCTTCTCCTTGAGGTAGTAGGTCAGCACGGCGCCGAACGGCGGGTTCGATGCGGTGTAGTACGACGCGCCTTGCGAGCCGCGGCCGTCACGGCCTCCCAGTCGGCTGGTTTCGATGTAGCGCCAAGCGTGTTTCACGTGAAACACCGCGGCGTCCTGCTCCAGCGTTTCGTCGGAGACCTGGCGCAACGGTGTGTAGTCGTCGAGCAGGTAGAAGCCGCGGCCAAAGGTCGCGAGCGCCAAGTCGTTCTCGCGACGCTGGACGTCGATATCGCGGACGGCGATCGTCGGGAGACCACCCTTGAGTCGGATCCAGCGCTTGCCGAAGTCCGGCGAGAAGTAGAGTCCGAACTCGGTGCCCGTGAACAGCAGGTCGCTCTTCACGTGGTCCTGCTGCACGGTGTATACGATGTCACGTTCCGGCAGGTCGCCGGCGATCGACGACCAAGTTCGCCCACGGTCGCGACTGACGAGCAAATACGGCTTGAAATCGCCCTGCTTATGATTGTCGAAGGCGACGAAGACGGTATCGCGATCGGTTTCCGATGCGGTCAGGCAGCTGACATATGTGCGCTCGGGCACATCCGGCAGGTCCTCGGCTTTCATCGTGCGCCAATTCTGGCCACCATTCTCGCTGATGTGGATCAAGCCGTCGTCCGTGCCGACATACAGCAGGCCCTCTACGAGCGGCGACTCGCTCAACGAGACGCAGTTGCCGTAGATCGAGGTGCTGCGGTGTTTCGCGACGGCGTCGACGCCCCACACCTTGCCCATGACTTCGAGCTGGTCGCGATCGATCTTACGCGTGAGATCGTCGCTGACCGCGCGCCACGAATCTCCGCGATTGTCCGAGCGAAACAGCTTGTTGGCGGCAAAATACAGTCGCGTATTCGAGTGCGGGCTGATAATCAATGGCGAGTCCCAGTTCCAGACCAGGGGGTCTTCACCGGGGGCTTCGCGCGGTCGAATGTCGATTTGTTCGGCGGTGGCACGATCGTAGCGAACGAGTCCGCCGTACTGCCACAAGCTGTAGATGATGTTGGGGTTTTCCGGGTCGACGCGTGTTTCGTAGCCGTCGCCGCCGACGGTGATGAACCAGTCTTCGCTGGTGATGCCGGCGGCGCTGGTGGTGCGGCTCGGGCCGCCCATTGAGTTGTTGTCCTGTGTGCCGCCGAAGACGTTGTAGAAGGGTTCGCTGTTGTCGGTGCTGACGCGATAGAACTGGGTGATGGGCAGGTTCTGTTTGAACTGCCAGTTCTGGCCATGATCCCACGTTTCGTAGATGCCGCCGTCGCAGCCGACGAGCAGGTGGGTGTTGTCGTCGGGATCGATCCAGAGGGCGTGGTCGTCGACGTGACGGTTCTTGCGGGGCATGCGTTTGAAGGTTTTGCCGGCGTCGTTGGTGACCATCATGAATGTGTCGAGGGCGTACACGCGGTCGAGCAGCACGGGGTCGCAGATGATCTCGTGATAGTACAGCGGGCTGCCGGAGGTGTAGTCGCCGCGCTTGTGCCAGCTTTCGCCGCGATTGGTCGAGCGGTAGAAGCCGCCCTTGCCGTCGGCGGCTTCGACGACGGCGTAGATGACGTTGTGATTGACCGGGGAGATATCGAGTCCGATGCGGCCGAGGTCGACCTTGGGGAGCCCGCTGTTGATTTTGCGCCAGTTCTCACCGCCGTCGGTGGACTTGTACAGTCCGGATTCGGGTCCGCCGTTGATTTGTGTCCAGACGTGTCGTCGGCGCTGCCATGCGCTGGCATAGAGCGTGTCGGGGTCTTCGGGATCGATATGGACTTCGTTGACGCCGGTGTCGTCGCTGATGTGCAGGACGCGTTCCCAGTTTTCGCCGCCGTCGGTGGTCCGGTAGAGTCCGCGGTCGCCGCCGGCGCTCCAGAGCGGTCCCTGAGCCGCGACGAAGACGGTGTTCGAGTCTTCGGGGTGGACCGCGATCATTCCGATGTGTTCGGATTCCTTGAGCCCGACGTTCTTCCACGACTTTCCGCCGTCGCGGGAACGGTAGACGCCGTCGCCGAAGGAGACACTGCGCTGGCTGTTGTTTTCGCCGGTGCCGGCCCAGATGACGTTCGCGTTTCGGGGGTCGAGCGTGAGGCAGCCGATGGAATAGGACTTCTGGCTATCGAAGATTGGTTTCCATGTCGTGCCGGCGTTGACGGTTTTCCAGACGCCGCCGGAGGCGACGGCGACGTAGTACTCTGCGGGGCGTTCGGGGTTCACCGCAAAGTCGACGACGCGTCCGGAGGCCAGGGCCGGCCCGATGCTGCGGAGTTTGAGGCCGCTGAAGGTTCCGGCCGACATTGGCTTGTCGTCCTCTTTTTCTTCCTCTTTGTCGTTGTCAGTGTTTGCCTTGTCGGCGTTGTCATTCGGCTTGGTTTCGGCTTTGGCGGATGTGTCATCCGCGTTAGCCGCGCGACGCGGTTGATCCGCGCCGATCAGCAGTAACGTGAGGGTTGCAACGGTGAGCAGGGTGCTCGGGAGGGTCCACCAAGGGCGCATGTCAGGATCCTTTTCGGAGGCGGTCACGGTATTTGTAGAATCGGCTCGGTCGCGAAGCGCGTTCGACCGTCGCATGCGTTCGTTCCCCACCGGCCCGAGCCGTCGGCTCAACAACTATTGTTAACGGGTGTCGGGGTCCGTCAAGTCGCGATCCGGATCTTGGAGCGGACCGATACTCAATGAGACGACCTCCGGTCGTTCCGTCAGCCAAGCATGAACCAGGGCGCGATCGTTTTCGGAGGTGAGGATGCGTTCGCGCGTAATGCGGCCGCCGAGCGCGCCGGTTTCGAGGTTGGCGCCCGCGCCCAGTTCGAGATCGTGCGGCTCGATGCAGTCGGCCAGCAGCGCGTCGAGGTGCCCCTCGACGCTGGCTGGCGATTCGACGGTAGCGTTGCGTTTGAGGGTCACGTCGCTGAACGGTCCCAGCCGGAGTTTCTTGAGCAGCCGACGACTTCGGCGCGGCTTGCGATGTGGTTTGCGCATGGCGCCCTCGCCTCCGGCTGTCATCATACCACGTCGGGTCGCGTCGTACCGCGGAAGGGATGTAACTTCTTCTGAGTGAATGAGTTGCCGCGAGTCTTGTCACGGCCCCGGCGACAAGTTTTTACGGCTGGGAGTTGCACAAGCGGGGGGGTGGTTCTAGGCTAATCGACGAAGATTCCGTCACGGCGACGGGATGGGCACCAATCGGAGTCCCGCCATAACCAGCCTTCGCAGAGCGGACTGACGCCGTCGGGCGTACGGGCATTCTCCGGGCGTAACGCCGGTCAACCGCGTTCGGACGCGGGGAAGTCTCTTGCATCCCTGAGTTATCGCGCGGCATGCAGTGTTGGACGAACACAGAAAGGCGAAGACGATGATGCGCAATGTGAAGTGGCTTCCAGTCATGATCGTAGGGCTCTGCTCGACGGCGGTGCTGGCCGAGTCGCTGGAGGAAATCGAGAAGCAGATCACCAAGAAGCTGGCCGAGATCCGCTCGATGACCGCCGACATCAAGACCGACATGGACATGAGTCAGTCGGGAATGGAAATGAAGATGGTCATCAAGGGCAAGACGTCGGCCCTGTTCCGTGATGGCAAGTACTACTCGCGCCAGGAAGGCACGATGGATCGCAAGATGAAGTTCGGCGACCAGCCCCCACAGGAAGAGTCCGGCAAGACGCTGATCGTGACCGACGGCGAGTTCACCTGGATGCTGATGGAGCAGGGCGGCCAGCCGATGTGCATGAAGCAGAAGATCCAGGACGTGCCGTCGCTGGGTACGGAATTCTTCAAGTCGATGCGCGAGACCTACGAGCTGACCGCAGCCAAGACCGGTTCGGCCGCCGGCGCCAAGACGTGGGAAATTCATGCCAAGCCCAAGGAGCAGCAGCAGATGGGCCCGGCCCCGGATAAGTTCATCTTCCATTTCCGCCAGAGCGACGGCGTGATGACGCAAATGGACGGCTACATGGGCGAGAAGAAGTTCATGACCACCACGATCCAGAACATCAAGGTCAACATCGACATGAAGCCCGACCAGTTCAAGTTCGAGGTGCCCGACGGTGTGCAGGTCATGGACATGACCAACCAATAGCACCGACGCGGGCGCGTTCAGCCGACGCGCTTGCCAGTTCAGTAATCGTCGCAACGCCGGAGCCGATTGGTTCCGGCGTTATCTTTGCGCGCCCGTGAGGTGAGCACACTGTCCCTCGCTTGCGCTCGGGGCTCGTTGGCGCCCGCCACGGGACACACCGAACAAGTCCGTCCCCCACCCTAGAAGGGTGGGGCACCATGCCTCGACGCTATTCCTCGGAACGCACGAGGCGAAAGTCGGCGACGATCGGCAAGTGATCAAACCGGCCGGGCGGGGCGAGCAGCACATCATGTCGTTCAAGCTGGGCTTCTGCTAATGCTTCATCTGACATGGTGGCCGTGTTCAGCACGAATGCGTTGGTGACGGTCAGGACACTGTCGCTGTAGATCATGAAGTCGAGCCGGCCGGGGTCCCACTCGTCGCCATCGTTGCGCCAGGTGTAGTCCGCGGGGCCGTCGCCGTTGTGGAGTGGGTGGAGGTCGGTGAGCGTCGAGTCGTCCCAGTCAGCGGGCGCGTCCGGACCATATGCCGACTCGTCCGCGATATCGCCGGTGAGCAGCGTTTCGACCGGGCCGAAACCGCCGACGATATTCAGGTCACCCGCGATGATCAGTGGCGTCCCCGCAGGCAAGTCGATCTCGCCACCCGGCGTACGCGCATCGCGCCACCAAGAGATGATCGCGTCGGATTGCCGCTGGCGACGCGGATCGTTGCGCTCACCATCGCAGCACTTATAGTGGTTGTTCGAAACATAGAGGTCGACGTCAAAACGTTCGTCCGGCAGGTCGACGAGCGCAAACGCGATCTCACGGTCACCCTTCGGGGTCGGATGTGCCAGCGTGTCCCGCAATTGCCAGCGACTCGCAATGACGTTATTGCCGCCGCGAAACACCTGCCAGGGAGCGTCACCGTCGGCGCCCGGCAAGAGCGTGTTCAGCAGTGCCGCGGCCACTTCGCTGCTGCGGCGGACTTCCTGGAGCAGTACGATGTCCGGATCGATGGCCCGCACCAGGCGCGCGAACCGATCCGCTGTCTCTTGCTTGACCTCCGGGAAGATGTGGTCCCAGTTCACGTTGTAGTTCAACACGCGCAGGTCCGCGTCCGCGGACCGTTGCAGAAACGCCGACGAGGTCGTTGTGACCTCGTCCACTGCTTCTTTGGTCGCCGCGGCGTCCGAGGCCTGAGCAGCCGAGCTCGTCCCGGCTGGCTGTGAACGTTGCGCCGGGCTCGCCGCAGGCTCACAACCCCCGGTCAATGACGCGAGAGACAGTACCGCTACCAATACAATCAACGACCAATTCGACATCAAATGCCTCGCCTCGCCCCGCAATTTCGATGTTCACCTACCCGTGGGAAGTCACGATTGTGGCCCGAACAAGGCTGATTGGGAAGCGCAAGGCGCAATCGGGTGCGGATTTGGTGGGGCAATTGGGAGAACGCCGCGGCGTCGGGCCTCGGGGGCGCGGCGCGACAGAAACGGCGACCGTGCAGCTCGGCGTCAGTTCTCAGCAGGAGGTTGTTGGGCGAGCTGCTGCCAACTCGTACGGACGAGTTGCAGTCCGTGAACGCAGCATTCGAACTGCGCACTGAGGTTTGCGAGCAGTTCCGGAGGCGGTTCCTTGCCAGCCGGCGTCAACTCGCTCGCGATGCCGTACGAGCGTTTGCCCTGCAGCAGGTACTCACGCAGTCGGTTGGCCCCGCTGCTGCGCCGCGGGCGGAGCGTCTCAGGATAGAGCCCGGTCCAGAACAGCGTGAAGTCGCCAATATACTGATTGATCAGACGGTTCCGCTCGGCGTCCGTCAGAGCGCGCCCGAAGTCCGCGTCGACCTGCATTTGTGACACCTCGCGAATGATCCGACCGTCGATCGTCCGCAAACGATAGATGTCATCGATGTGTACGAATCCCGCCAGCATGTCACTGAGGTAGTCGGTCAGTGACGCATCGCAGATGCCGATGTCGGTCATGAAGACCTGCTCCACCAACCCGTGGAACATTCGGCGCAGCGGATGATTGGGCGGAATCTTCGAGAGCATAGACACTCCGAACACCTATTTCGGCGCCGCGAACACACGACTTCACCCAAACCAAATAATAGGAACGGTGCACAGCGCGCGCGAAGTTTTTTTCGGGATTTGCAACCGGTTTTTACGTGATCGGACCGTCGCTACGTGAGACGCCGGCAGGTTATGGCACCCGTGCTCAGTCTAAAGGATGGTCGTCGCGTTACGGATTTCCCGCCGTGGTCGTCGACCCGGAGCTTCGTGCGCGGCGGCGCGGCGCCATCGGCATGCCTTCGGGACGTCCGAAAATCATTCGGCCGGCCGACGTTTGCAGCACGCTGGTGATTGTCAGGTGCACCACCTCGTTAACCTTGTCACGCGAGTTCTCGGCGACAACCATCGTGCCGTCCTCGAGGTAGCCGATGCCCTGGCCGGCTTCTTCTCCCGGTTTGATGATCTTGACGGCCAGCCCTTCGCCGGGCAGCACGACGGGCTTCAATGCATTGGCGAGATCGTTGATGTTGATCACGTCGACGCCGCGAAGTTGCGCGATCTTGTTGAGGTTGTAGTCGTTGGTCACAATGCGCCCGTCGATTTTCTTCGCGAGAACCACGAGCTTCTGATCGACGTCGCCTTCCTCTTCGCCCGCCGGCAACCGCGTTTCACCGATGCGAATTTCGACCTTCTCGTTGGTCTGCAGCTTGTTGAGCATGTCGAGTCCGCGTCGACCGCGATTGCGCTTCAGCTTGTCCGAACTGTCGGCAATCGTTTGCAGTTCCTGTAGAACGAAACGGGGTATCATGATCGCCGAGTCGATGATTCGCGTGTCGCAGATATCGGCGATCCGGCCGTCGATGATCACCGAGGTGTCGAGGATGAGGGGGCGGGCGCCACGCGACTGTCGGGAAAACTCGACATAGGGGATCACAAAACGGATATCATCCTTGGTCTGAAGAATGAAGCTAATGGTGAAGTAACAGCAGATGATGCCGATGATGAGCTTGACCGAGTCGACGACCGTCGAGGTGTTGGGTATGGGAACACTCGATGAAACATCAGGCTTTCCCAGGCCGGGGGCGAATACCTCGATCAGCAGATCGACGATCAGGCCGAGGCCGAATGCCATGACCATGCCCGCGACCAGACCCAGGAAGGCTCCGGAAAGGGCGGCCAGGGACTTGCGGGGGATCAACGCATCGACCGCTACGAACACGAATGCGACGACGATCGACGCGACCATGAACCAGAAGGGCGACATGCTCCCTTCGTCGCTGGCCGTTTGCGGCCCGATCGAGAAGGAAACTGCGCCGATCAACAAGACGAACAGCGCCCGCAGCACCCAAATGACCATGCCGTACTCCGTTGGTTCGTGGCCCGTGGATCTCGGCCGGCCGCGATGACGGGGCAATGACAAGCGGATCCTGATTCCCGGCCGGAACCCACCGTAAGGACGATCCATGAATTCTATGCTTGCCGCATTTGGAAACAAGCACCTTCGGCACTCAATCGCGACCCTTTTGGCCGCAACTGCGGCCACCGTGTGCGCATCTGCGGACGATTCGCAGACGCTTCGTGCGCGTTTGGCGGATCTGCTTCGGAATGGTGAAATCCAAGCGGCGGTTGCCGCCGCCCAGCAGGCGCTCGAGCAGGCACCGACCGATGAGACGGTGCGTGGTGAGTACGCCCGATTGCACGTGGCGCTGGCAAGGGAGTGGTTTCGGGCGGGTCAACTCGATGCGGCCCACGCAGCGCTCGAGGCGGCGCTGGCGATACGACCGGCCGACTCGATGGCGACGGCGTTGCGCGGCCGGATCGAGGTGGCACGAAAGGCGGTCGCGCACCCGGCCCCGGAGATCGAGCGGCTCCTGTCGCTCGAGCTGTTCGACGCCGCGATCCAGCGAATTCGCGAGTTACAGCGCATCCAGCCCGAATTGGGTCCGCGATTGCGGGCTTACGAGATACAGGCAACCTACGGGGCTGCGGACGACCATTTTCTGGCCGGCAATTTCCCGGAGGCGTTCTCGCTCTATGAGCGCGCGCGGTCCCAACTGTCCGAAGAATCACCGACAGCGACGGCGCCGACCGCGGTGGCGCGTCGGACGCGCTGGATGATCGCGTTGGTACTCGCGCTGGACGAGCCGTCGGCCGCGCTTGACAAGGAGACGGTTCGCCGGCTGCGGGCCTGGGAGCGGACGGTCGAGCCCGAGCTCGCGCAGATGGAGCCGGAGCTGCGTCACGTGCTTTCCGGGTTGCTTCAGGAAGCGCTGGGGGACCAACTTGCCGCGGGCGAACGCTATTCCGCGGCGCTCGGCGAAGCTTGGTCTTTGCCCGCGGCCGCGAAGCGCCGGCAGCGCGTGGCCTCGTTGCGGGCGCGCGCGATCGTCACCGTTCGCCGGCGGTATGAAGACGAACGAGGATTTCGGCGTGAAGGTTCGTGGGCGATTGCGATTCCGACGGCCCGTAAGGTGCGCGAGACCGCTGCGTTTCGGGTGTACGCGCACAACGACCTCGTGGCGGAACGTGTGGCTGCGGCGCTGACGCTTCATCAGCCGTCGATCGCCGATTGGTTGCGGGGAACCTCGGTGGCTGTTTGGGATCCGCCGGTCGAGGTGCATGTGCACGCGACGCTCGCGGACCTGCACGCGGCGACGGGTACGCGGGGCATGACTGCGGCGGTCTCGAAGACGCGCCGGCAAGGGGATCGGCTTCTACTGCGACGGATCGATGTCTATCAACGCGATCCCTGGTTGTTGAGCGCTACGTTGCCGCATGAGTTGACGCACGTGATCCTGGCGGATGTGGTTCCCGACGCGCCGTTGCCGACTGCGATCGAGGAAGGGTTGGCCGTGCATGCGGAGCCGGCGGCCCGTCGACTGCAATATCGTCGGCTATTGCCCGCGGAGGCCGTTTCGCTCGAGGGGCAGATCCGCGCCATGCCGCCCGCGGAAGATGCGGACCGCTATTATTCGCGATGCTACGCACTCGTCGGCTGGTTGCTGTTTCGTATGCCGGATGGCGGGCAGGATGCGCCCGCGGATTCTTCGATCGTGCAGCGGTTGCAGCGCATCGTAGCGTCGACGAATGATCTTGCATCCCTCGGAAAGGCGCTGGGGTATGATCGCGAGGCGGACCTGCGGACAGGCTGGAATGCGTGGTTGAGTGCCCGACGCGATCCGCCGCGAATGCCAGTGCTGCTTGGTGACGAGCGGCCGCGTGCGCCCGTTGCAGGAGAGAAGGGTGGCCGGTAGGACGAAAAAGTCGAGTGGGCGCGCGTCTGATGCTGCGGGCCGGCGTGAAGAAACGGCCCGGACAGCGATAGCGGAGTTGAAGGCACGCGATGCCCGGCTGGGGGCGCTGATCGGTCGGATCGGCGCGTACCGGCCCGCTTATCAGGCCGATCCATTTCTGACGCTGGTGCACTCGATTACGCAGCAGCAGGTGTCGATGTCCGCGGCGGCTGCGATCTTCAAGCGGCTCAAGGCGCTCTGCCCGCGTGGGCGTGTACGGCCGGCGGCAATCCTGGCACTGGAGGCCGGTGACTTGCGGAGCGTCGGTCTTTCGTGGCGCAAGGCGGGCTATGTTCGTGATCTCGCGGAGCATTTCGACACCGGCCAGCTCCAGACGCGGCGGCTGCGGATGATGTCCGACGAGGAGGTTGTCGAGGCGGTCACGAAAGTGAAGGGGATCGGGCGCTGGACCGCCGAGATGCTACTGATGTTCTGTCTGGAGCGCCCGGATGTCTGGCCGATCGATGATCTCGGCGTTCGTAAGGCGGCGCAAGCGTTCTTCGAACTGGCGGAAATGCCGACCGCGTCGGCGATTCGCGACCTCGCCGATCGTTGGCGGCCCCATCGCAGTTATGCGACGTGGTACCTCTGGCGGAGCCTCGAGGGTCCCAACATGCCGGGGATTGCGGTGGCGTAGGTCCGGTGTCGGGTTACGCCACGAGTTTCGCGACCGTATCTCCAAGTGTGGCCGGGCTGTCGCAGACCGTAATCCCGGCATCGCGCAGCGCGGCCATCTTGGATTGGGCGGTTCCTTCTCCGCCGGAGATGATGGCGCCCGCGTGGCCCATGCGTTTGCCGGGGGGCGCCGTCTGGCCGGCGATGAACGCCACGACCGGCTTGCTGATATGCGATTGAATGTGTCGTGCGGCCTGTTCCTCGTCGGTGCCGCCGATCTCGCCGATCATGACGATGGCGTCGGTTTGGTCGTCGGCGTTGAACAGATCCAACAACTCAATGTAATTCAGGCCTTTGACAGGATCACCGCCGATGCCGACACAGGTGGACTGCGCGAACCCGCGTGACGAACATTGCCACACCGCTTCGTAGGTGAGCGTGCCGCTGCGCGAGATGATGCCGACGCTCTTCTTGCCGGTTTCGGCCGGCGTATGGATGTATCCGGGCATGATGCCGATCTTGCATTCGCCGGGCGTGATGACGCCGGGGCAGTTGGGACCGATCAGGAGCGTGCCCTTGTCGTCGAGGTACTTGCGCGCCTTGACCATGTCGAGGGTCGGGATCCCCTCAGTGATCAGCACCGCCAGGCGAATGCCGGCGTCCGCGGCTTCCATCGCCGCCTCGGCGGCGAAGGCGGCGGGGACGAAGATCATGGACGTATCGCAACCGGTTTGCTTGACCGCGTCGGCAACGGTATCGAACACGGGCAGCCCATGCTCGGACTTGGTGCCGCCCTTGCCCGGGGTGACGCCGCCGACCATTTGAGTGCCGTATTCCAGGCACTGTGCAGTATGGAAGGCGCCGGCCTTGCCGGTGATTCCCTGGCAGATCACCTTTGTTTCGCGATTGACGAGGATGCCCATGCCAACTCCTTGATCGGCGTACCCGCATCGACGGGTTCGCGGCTGCGCTGCTGTCATCGAGACGTGTCTTATAGCGTAGGCCGGCCGCGGTCGGAAGGTTGCGCCGGCGAAAACCGTCCATTGTGAAAACAACCAAATCGCTCGGACGGCACCGCGCCGACACGTTAAATGGCGTGAGAATCTAGGTTGCCTTGGTGTTTTTCATTGCTGTTGAGTAGGGCGACTGGGCGAAGATTCCAATGGTTTTGCGGCAAATGACATTGTGGCGGTCGGTGTTGGAGAGCATAGTTGAGAGGTCGTTATCACCGATCGGCGCGGTTGAGCGGTGCTCGGGCGCCGAGTTCGCAACCGAAGGAGGAGCAGACGTGAAGAAGCATATTGCGTGCATGGCCGTTTCCGGCCTTGTGACGTCGGCGCTCGCCGGCGGCGTTGTGCCCGTGGGGATCTTCTCGGACATCCCGGGTGATCCGACAGCCGACGTTCCCGGGCTGGCGACCGAGTTCGGCGGATTCGATCGTCCCTATGTCAGTCCGGATGGCTCGCTGTGGATCATGTCGGCCAGCACGACGTTCGCCTCACCCCAGGACGAGATCATCCTGGTGGGTACCACCGCAAATCCAACCAACGCCTCCGTTGTGGTGCGCGAAGGGACGCCGACCGGTTGGGATCCGCTCGTCAACAACGGAGCGATCGATCGCAACCTGAGCATTAACGACAACGGCGATTTCGCTTATGCGACCAACACCAACGGTTCGACCTTTCAAGATGAGGTCATCGCGCGGTTCAACGCCAGTGCAGACGATTGGACGCTGATCGCTCAGGAGGGTGACCCGATTCCAGCGTTTCCCAGCGAAGACTACGGGACCACACTGAACAGCCCGTCCATCCAGGCCGACGGCAAGGTCAGTTGGTTGGTGCGGGGCAGCATCGGCGCGCTACCAGGGGTGGAGGACGATTTTGCGCTGCTCGGAGACGACGTCGCGGTCAGCATAATCGCACACGTAGGGTTCACGACACCGACCGGCTCGGCGGATCCGTGGCAGGCGTTCGACTTCCAGGACTTCTATATGGACGCGACTGGCAACTACATCCTGCAAGGGGATACATCTGCCGCCTCGGCCGATGACGACATCGTCGTAGTGAACGGTGCGGTCGTGTTGCAGGAAAACGCGCCGATTCCAGGTGCGAACGTGCTGGACGTGATCGGCAATAGCGGCATCTTCGAGGTTTACATGGGCTCGGCCGGCAACTGGATGTCGCGCGGCGACTTCGACGTCACCGAACAGGACTGGCTGGTATACAACGGCGACATCATCGCGCTCACCGGCGATGCTGTCCCCGGCGGCGAAGAGGGCGAGACTTTCAGCGACGCGGTCTTCAGTGCTTGTTTCTTCTCGATGACCGCCAACGGAACGGGCAGTGTCGTCTACGGCGCAACGACGAGCAATCCGGACGAGTTCCGCGACGCCGTCCTCGTGCTGAACGGCCACTCGGTGATCCTGCGGCAGGGCGATGCCATCGACCTGGATGGCAACGGCGCGCTTGACGATGACACCTTCATCAATGTCTTCAACAACGATGACATGTTCCTGACGGACGATATGAAGCTGTTCTTCACCGCCGACATCGTGGATGGCAAGAACAGCGACCTCGGGCAGGCGTTCCTGATGGTTGATCTGGACGATGTCGGCGTGCCCTGTCTGCCGTGCGGCGATTCGAATTGCGACGGCACTGTCTCGGTCGGCGATATCAACTTCTTCGTCGCGGCGGTTACGAGTGGCGAACCGGCGTGGAACGCGCTGTTCTCCGGCTTCCCGCCGTGCGACTACCTGTGCGCGAACGATACGAACTCCGATACGATGGTCACCGTCGGCGACATCAACTTCTTCGTCGCAGCCGTCACGGGCGGCAGCTGCAACTAGGGTGCGCACTCATCTCGACACGTTCGACTCCGTGGGGAGTGCGTGACGCGCAGGGGAACTGGCGCGCTCGCTGACGCGCGGCTGCGAAGATGGGGCGGCTCGTTGCGCGGCGATGCTGTTGAAATAGGTGGCCTGTGTCAGATTCCGGTCGTTTTGAGCGGAAATGATATTGTGACGGTCGGTGTTGAAGAGCATATTTGAGATGTTGTTATCACCGATCGGCGCGACTGAGGAGTGCTCGGGCGCCGAGTTCGCAACCGAAGGAGGAGCAGACGTGAAGAAGCAGATTGCGTGCATGGCCGCTTCCGGCCTCGTGACGTCGGCGTTGGCCGGCGGTTTTGTCCCCGTGGGGATCTTCTCGGATATCCCGGGTGATCCGACAGCCGGCGTTCCGGGCCTGGCGACCGAGTTCGGCGGATTCGATCGTCCCTATGTCAGCCCGGATGGGTCGCTCTGGATCATGTCAGCCGACACTACCCTCCCGACGTCCGAGGACGAGATCATCTTGGTGGGTACCACCGCGGATCCGACCAATGCGACGGTCGTCGTTCAAGAAGGAACGGCTACCGGTTGGGATCCGCTCGTCAACAACGGACTGATCGATCGCAACATGAGCATCAACGACAACGGCGACTTCGCCTATGCGACCAACACCAACGGTCCGACTTCGGAAGATGAGGTCATCGCGCGGTTCAACGCCAAGGCAGACGACTGGACGCTGATCGCGCAGGAAGGTGACGCGATTCCGGGGCTGCCCAACGACGCCTACGGCACGTCGCTCAACGGCCCGTCCATCCTGGCCGACGGCAAGGTCGGGTGGCTGGCGCCGAGCACTGCCGGCGCGCTGCCGACGACAGAGGACAGCCTGGCGCTGCTCGGAAACGATGTTGCGGTCAGCATCATCGCACAGGAAGGGGTTACCACGCCGACCGGATCGGCGAACCCGTGGCAGCTCTTCGACACGCAGGACTTTTATCTGGATGCAACCGGTGCCAACTACATCTTGCAGGGTGACACGACTGCCGCGACTACCGAAGACGACATCGTCGTGGTGAACGGTGCGGTCGTATTGCAGGAAAATGCACCGATTCCAGGTGCGAAAGTGCTGGACGTGATCGACGGTAGCGGCATTGTCGATGTGCACATGGGCTCGGCCGGCGACTGGATGTCGCGTGGCGACTTTGACGTCACCGACCAGGACTGGCTGGTGTACAACGGTGACATCATCGCACTCACCGGCGATGCCGTCCCCGGCGGCGAAAAAGGCGAGACCTTCAGCGACGCGATCTTCAGCGCCTGTTTCTTCTCGATGACCGCCAATGGGAAGGGCAGCTTCGTATTTGGCGCGACGACGAGCAATCCCGATGAGTTCCGCGACGCCGTACTGGTGCTGAACGGCAAGTCGGTGATCCTGCGGCAGGGCGACGCCATCGACCTGGACGGCAACGGAGAGCTTGACGACGACACCTTCATCGACGTCTTTAACAACGATGACATGTTCCTGACGGACGACATGAAGCTGTTCTTCACCGCCGACATCATGGACGGCAAGAACGCCGACCTGGGACAGGCGTACATGATGGTCGACTTGGACCAGATCGGTTTCCCCTGCCTGCAGTGCGGTGACTCGAACTGCGACGGCACGGTCTCGGTCGGCGATATCAACTTCTTCGTGGCGGCGGTCACCGGCGGCGAGCCGGCATGGAACGCACTGTTCTTCGGCTTCCCGCCCTGCGACTACCTATGTGCGAACGATACGAACTTCGATACGATGGTCACGGTGGGTGACATCAACGGGTTTGTGGCGGCCGTTACGGGCGGCAGCTGCCAATAGCATCCCAGGACGACAACACGCGTCCGGCGGGTCTTCAACCCCGTCGGAGAAACGCGTGACTGAAGGCCCCCGCGGGTTTTGTGGCAATCCGCGGGGGTCATTGTATTGCAGATTTTCATTGCGATGCGATGCTGCCCGGCGCATACTAACGATGCGAGCAAACACATAATCGCGGAGGTACGAGCATGGCTCGAGCGACGCTGTGTTGCTGTTTGGGGTTCCTGGTTGCGCCGACCGTGGGCGGCGATTTCATTCCGGTTGGGGTCTTTTCCGATATCGCTGGGCATCCGACGGCCCGCGCGCCCGGGCTAGGAGTCGACTTCACCAGTTTCGGCCAACCGTATCGCAGCGCCAACGGGGTGCGCTGGATCATGCCGGCGCGTGTTCAGCGACCCAGTACCGAAGATCAGGTGATACTCGTGGGGACCGCGTTCGATCCCCAGGACGCGGTCGTTGTCGTGGAAGAAGGTAGGCCGACCGGGTGGGATCCACTGGTCAACAACGGCACAATCGATTCGGTCATGGGCATCAACGACGGTGGTGACTTCGTCTACGAAACCTCGACGGACCTTCCCATTCAAACGAATGAAATCGTCGCCCGGTTCAACGTACTGACGCAGGACTGGACAGTGATCGCTCGGGAACGCGACCCGATCCCCGGCGTCGCGGGCAGCCGATACAGCGCGGAGTTTGGTGGGCCGTTCATTCTCACGGACGGGGCCGTCGGGCTGCGGGCCCCGTCCCCCGGCGGCGTCATCCCGGCGGGCGGCGCGCTGGCACTGGTGGGCGATGAGACGGCGATGGCTGTTGTCGCGCAAACCGGTACCACGCCGACCGGCGCGCCCGGGCCCTGGGAACAGTTCGATTCACGGTCCTTTCGAATGGACGCCGCGGGGAACAATTACATTCTGCGCGGCGACACCGCGGCGCCGACCACCGAAGACGATATCGTTGTCGTCAACGGCCGTGTCGTGCTCCAGGAAGGTGCCCCCATCCCGGACTCCGGACTGTCGGATCGAGTCTTCGTCTCTTCTCTGATCCCGATTTATCTGTCGCCGAACGGCGATTGGATGGCGCGCGGCGGCTTCGACACACCCAACCGATCCTGGCTGCTGCTGAACGGCAACGTCATTGCGCTCAGCGGCGAACCCGTACCGGGCGGTAAGTCGGGCGAGACTTTCCGCGATGCGGCCAACGGATCGACGTTCGGCCTGACGACCACCAACGGCCGGGGGCACTTCGTCTATCACGGTCGTACCCGCAACGGCGCCCTGCTCGGCGCCTTTCTCGACGAAGTGCTGGTGTTCAACGACGAGCGCGTTATCGCCCGCGCGGGTGTCGCCGTCGATCTTGACGGCAACGGCGTGCTTGACGACGACGTTTTCATCTCCCGGTTCCGATCGAATGCAATCCTGACCGACGATGCGACGCTGTTCTTCGGCGCGTTCCTCGCAGATGGAAACCAGAACGATGTCGGCGAGGGTTTCCTGATGCTCGATCTGAGTGCGCTTGTGGATCCTTGCCTGCCGTGCGGCGATGCCAACTGCGACGGCACTGTCTCGGTCGGCGACATCAACTTCTTTGTGGCGGCAGTCACTCGTGGCGAAGCGGATTGGAACGCGCTGTTTCCCGGGGGCGTCGCGCCGTGCGACTACAATTGTGCGAATGACACGAACCGAGACCGCAACGTCTCCGTCGGCGACGTCAACGCGTTCATCCGTGCCGTAGCGCTCGGCGATTGTTCCTGAGTCGCCGGCCGACTCGGACATTAGATCGTTCCGTACGCGCGCGACAAAGAACGGCCCCGGCGGCATTGCCGCGGGGCCGTGCGATCGCGTTGTGAGAACTGGTCGCGTCAGCTAGGCGTGCGTGTCGAGGTTGTCACCTTTGCCGGGTTCCTGGACGACCTGGCTGCTAACCTCGCTGGCCGATTCGAGCAGTGCCAGCGCGGCGGTACCCTGCTGGTTGGCTTGGGCCAGGGCCTGCGTCGCGACCTGCACGCCGATCTGGGCGGGGGTGTTCCCGCCGACAGCTCCGATATCACTCATCGTGTCTCTCCTTCTCGCTCGCCTGCGCAGTATCGGCGGCGCCGGCGCGCGGGCTCAGTAGGCATTCGTCGATGCCGTCTGCCGTGACCGGTTCCGGAATTGTGGTGTCTTGGCGGGGAAACCGTGGCGGGTTGACGATCCGTTAACATTTGGGGTTGATCTTTTCGCTTGATTGTTGTGTTGGTGTGTGCTTCCATGCACAAGATATAGAGCGGTTCTGGCCATTGGTCGGAGGTGTCGCTGTGCGGATCGCATATGGGATCTTTGGTTACGGGCGCGGTCATGCGACGCGGGCGGCGGCGGTGTTGCCGGCGCTGACGGCGAAGCATTCGGTCTTGATCCTGGCGGGTGGTGACGCGTACGCGCAGCTCTGTGACCGATATTCCGTGGTGAAGATTCCGACGCTGGGCTATGTTTATTCTGGTGAGAAGCGGTCGAACTGGCTTACGTTGCGGCAGAACCTCTGGAATTCGAGCGATATTCTCTTCGGCGGGCCGACGTCGAAGATGGTCAGTGAGCAGTTGGCGGATTTCTCGCCGGACGTTGTGATATCGGATGCGGAGCCGTGGACGCACCAGGCGGCGCGGAGGTTGGGTGTGCCGCGGATCGGTTTCGATCATTTCGGTATCTTGGTGTATTGTCGTCCGCCGATCCCGGTTTGGGACTGGCTGGAGAGTCGACGGGACGTTTGGGTCTATCGTCGGCTGATGGGTGTTCCGGAGCGTGTGATCGTATCGAGTTTTTATGATGCGCCGGCGCGTCGCGCGGGCGTCGCGTGCATTGGTCCGTTGTTGCGCGACGAGGTTCTTCGCGTGGCACCGCGCGAGGGCGAGCATTTGCTGGTGTATTTCAACAAAGGCCGCCACCAGTACACCTCGCGGATCGAGTCGGCATTTCGCGCGTTGGAGACGCCGGTGGTGATTTACGGTACGGACAAGCGTGGGCGGGACGGTTTGCTCGATTATCGTCCGCCGAGCAATGTGCCGTTCATCGAGGATCTTGCAAGCTGTCGCGCGTTGCTCTGTACGGCGGGCAATCAGTTGGTTGGTGAGGCTTTGCATTTCGGGAAGCCGTTGCTGGTGACGCCGGAATCGTGCGTGGAGCAGCGGCTCAACGCGTCGGCGGTGCGCCGGCTCGGGATTGGCATCGACGTTCGGCACGCCGACTTGGACGAGCGGGTGATTGGCGCGTTTCTGGAGAATCTTCCGGCCTATAGTCGCAACATTGCGCGTCATCGGCGGGACGGCCGGCGTGAGGCGTTGGATACGATCGAGCAGTTTCTGGCGGAACTGGCACCGGCAGCGGTCGACGCGGTATCGGCTACCGCGTCACATGGTGCATCGATTCGCGCATCGGGCGGGGTGGCCCAGTGAACCCGGCACGCCTGGCACTATCCGTGATGCAGAACCGCGTTCACGCCGTTCCGCGGCCGTCGTGGTGCACGTACCTGGTAACCTACCGCTGTAACGCACGTTGCAAGATGTGCGATTCGTGGCGGATGAAGCCTGGCGACGAACTGACGGTCTCCGAGGTGGCGACGGTGTTCGAGAAGATCGGCGGACTCGACGTCGTCCGGCTTTCGGGGGGCGAACCGTTTCTGCGCAAGGATATGCCCGAGATCGCGGAGACGATTCTGCGGGTCAGCCGTCCGGCTGTGATTCACATCACGACGAATGGCTCGTTCCCGGATCAGGTGGTGGCGTTTGCGGAGCGGTTTTCGAAGCCATCGCGGCTGCGGTTCATGGTGTCGTTCGATGGTTTGCCGGATGAGCATGACGCGAACCGTGGCAAGGACGTGTTGTTCGACACGGCCTTTGACACCTGTCGTCGACTCGCGGCGCTGCGCTCCTCGGCCGGGCTCGAGGTCAGCGCGAACCACACGGTGATCTCGCGGCAGTCGTTGACGGACAATGCCGGGCTGCGCGACATGTTGCGCGAGATCGACGTCGACGTGCATTCGGTGCTGGCCTACAGCGACTCGGCGATGTACGGCGCGAAGCGTCGAAACCAGCGGGCGGACGACCTGATCAACAACGGCTACCCGCTACATCCGAATCTGATTGGCGCCGACGTCGTCGGATTCGTGGATGAGGAACTGCGACGGGTCAACGAGTTCGGCAGCGCCGTGTTGCGTTGGGGCAAGCGGTATTACCTGCGGGGCTTGCGGCAACGATTGATGGGTGTCGAGCGCCCGCGGCCGAAGCCGCCTTGCGTCGCACTTCGCAGTCACATTCGGCTGTTGCCGGACGGTCGCGTGCCGGTGTGCCAATTCAACACGACGACGGTGGGGAGTTTGCGGGACGAATCCTTCGCGCAGGTCTGGCACAATGACGAGACGCGCGCGTCGCGGCAGTGGGTGGACGATTGTCCCGGCTGCTGGGCGGAGTGCGAGGTCATGCCCAACGCGATTTACAGCGGGGACATCCTGGTCGGCTGAAGGACTACGCATCCGCGTCTGCTCGTGCTACTGTATGGGTAACGCGGCGGAGTCCGCGGGGCAGGAGCATATCCGATGCGCGTAGCAGTTACCGGCGGAACGGGCTTTCTCGGTCAGTATATACTCAAACAACTTGCGGCTTCGGGCCATTCGTGCCGCGCCTGGTATCGAACCGACGCGGCACGCGATCAGGTCGACGATGGCGGTCAGGTCGATTGGTTGCCCGGCACGCTCAACGACAACGAGGCCGGCCGGCGTTTACTCGAGGGCTGCGACGCCGTGATTCACTCGGCACTGCATCACCCGGGTGGCGGTTTTCGTGGCGGCGAGGGGCCGTTGAGCGAGTTCGTCGAGACCAACGTCGTCGGGACGATTCGGCTGATCGAGCAGGCGCTGGCAGCGGAGGTGCCGCGCTTCGTGTTCATATCGACGTGTGCCGTGCATGAAATCATCCTGCCCGATCGACGGTTGGACGAGGAGCATCCTCTGTGGCCCACCTCGCACTATGGCGCGCACAAGGCGGCGATCGAGAAGTTCATTCACAGCTATGGTCTGGGCCACGGTTACGAGATTTGCAGCTTGCGGCCGACGGGCATCTATGGATTGATGTCGGACGTTCGGCAGAGCAAGTGGTTCGACCTGGTGCAGCGGGTCGCCCGGGGCGAGCAGGTTGAGGTGAGTCGAGGGGGCAAGGAAGTGCACGCCGCGGATGTGGCGCGTGCGGCGGAACTGTTGTTGTCGGCGCCGGGGATTGCGGGACAGGCGTACAACTGTTACGACCGGTACATTTCCGAGTACGACGTCGCGACGACCGCCAAGCAGATCTCCGGCAGCAGCGCCGAGATCGTGGGGCAGCCGCGTCAGCCGATGAATCAGATCGAAACGGGCAAGCTTCGCGAATTGGGGATGGAGTTCGGCGGCTGGACGCTGTTCGAGAGTACCGTGGGGCAGATGCTCGACGAAGTTATGGTTTGAGCGCTTCCGAGCCTGGGGGCTCGGTGGCCGTTGCGGTTGGTGCCGGGGGTGTCGCGGGTCGCGTAGCGCGGTCGGTCGGTGCTGGCGGGATGCTGTCACGCGACGTGACGACCTGCTGGGTGGATTGGCACTCGGTCGAGCAGAATACCTGATTGCGACCGTTCCGTTTGGCCGCGTAGAGCGCGTGGTCGGCGGCGTCGATAAACTGTTCGCTGTTCCAGCCGCGGATCCATTGCGCGACCCCGATGCTGATACTGACGGGTACGGTTTGGTGCGCGATTGTCAGCGGCTCGCTGCGGACCGATTCCATCAGCCGGTAGCCGACCTGTCTGGCGCCGAGGAGGTCGGTGGAGGGTAGCAGGATCAGGAATTCGTCACCGCCGATACGGGCCGCGGTGTCGAAGCGTCGCAGGGCGCCACTGATTTGAGCGGCAAGCTGGCGCAACACGCGATTGCCGAATGCGTGACCGTGGTTGTCGTTGATGCACTTGAGATGATCGAGGTCGAGCATCAGCAGCGCCAGGCCTGTCCGGAATCGTTCCGCCCGGAGTCGCTCGCGTTCGAGCACGTCGCGAATCCAGCGGTAGTTGAAGAGCCCCGTGAGGCCGTCGACGCGCGCTTCGACCCGCGTCACCTCGAACTGGCGGGCGTAATCGACGGCGCGCGCGATGAACGCGAAGATATCGCTGAGTTGCGCGGCGTGCAGTGTTTCGGGGTCGGCGTCTCCGCCGGCGAGGACGATCGTTCCGATGAACTGGTCGGCTGTTCGCAGGGGGGCGATCAATCGTCGCTCGGTCGGCCCATCCTTGGACAGCTCGTTGCAGTCGATGTTCAGTCGCGTTGCCAGTTCGACCAGGGAATCAGCGCGAATCGGTGCCGGGCGACTGATGGCGGCACGGACGAGGCGCTCTTCGTCGCACAGGCGCGTCGAGAGGATCTGTACGTCATCGTGCGACATGGCGGCCGGTATGAGCGCATCCTGCGAGGGTTCGTGGAGCCAGAGCGCAGCCCGCTCGTATCCGAGTCGTTTGGGTAGCGTGCGTGTGATGGCCCGCAACAGTGTCCGCAAGTCGAGGTGGTGATAGTCACAGATCCAGGTCGGCAGGACGGCGGCACTCCACGGGGCTGCGGTGCGCGTCGGCGCCAGGTCCACGCCGGCCCAGAGCAGGTCGAGCATGGCCGGGGCGCACGGTTTGCGGATGAGCAGGCCGGGCGCGCCGTTCGTGTTCGATGTCGACTGAAAGAAGACCCATCTTCGGCAAGGCGGAAATCTCTCAGGGCAAACGGCATCCCGATCGAGCCAGTACTCCGTCTCGGGGCTGATCTGCGTGTCGTCGAAGTCGCCGATCGGACGGACTGCGATCTCGGCCCCCGGGGGCTTGCGTGACGTAACAAGCTCCCGCAGGTGCGGATCATCCGTGACCAGCACGACATGCGCGGGGTGAGCCATCTCGGTTCCACCAGAGGGCCGACAGTTCCACTCCTGATATCGGTGGTGTGCTGCGCGGGGCTATAGCGCGACTTTCGACTGCAGCGTATGGGGCCGCGGGTGCGGCAAAGATCGTGCGCGGAATGCAGTTGCGTGTAGTTGCGGGGGGCTGACCGGATTTGCAGCAATACAGAGCAATACTGTCGGTAATAGGCATCATTTGGCGTTCCTGGCGCGGGTGAACTTGCGCACTTCTGGCGGGTGTGGCGCAAATTCGATGCACGGCCGGGGCGAGTGTCGCCGATAGGAAGGGCAAGCGTTCGGCGTCGGGCCTCCGATTCACGGAATGGCACGGAACACAGATGCAGGCATTGAAGACATTGCTGGCGGGGCGTTGGCAGGTGCCAGTGGCGCTCGTGGCCGCAGCCGGGGCGGCGATTACGCTGTATACGCTGCGTCCTGAGACTCCCGCGCAGACGTTTGCAGACGTCAAGGCCGACCTGGTAATGCTCCGCGGCCAAGGTGCGAGCGTGGAAGCAGCCGACACTGCCGCGAATCTGCTCGATCTCGACCCGCCGTTGCCGGCGGACCAGCAGGCGGAGCTGCACGAATTCCTCGCCGAGACCATCCATACGCTCGAGCATGGCAATCCCGATCCGACGCCTGACCATGTAGCGAAGATTCTGACGCATCAGCAGGCAGCCTTCGAGCTCGGACGGCCGCGTTCGGCGGAGGCGCTGTTGCGACTGGCCGACGCGTTGGAGTGGGACGGGCAGCTTGATACCGCTCGGCGCACGTATGAGTCATTGCTGGACTCGGAGCCGCCGGCGCCGCAACGTCGAGAGGCGCTGCGCAAGTTGATTACACTGCTCGAACTCGATCCGTCGGCAACACGCGCCCGACGGCAGCGACTGGCCGAACTGATGAACGACGACGGTTTGGGCGTCGAGCATCTCTGGTGGGCGCTGCAGCGGACGGTGCGCGAGGCGCTTGACGACAACGACATCACGCGGGCTCGGAACCTGATCAATACGCACGGAGCGCGACTCCGGACGAGCGACATGAAGGGGTACCTGGAGTACCTCGAGGCCTGGGTGCTGGTCAACGAGGGGCGGACGCGCGAGGCGGCGCCGTTGGTCTACTGGATCGACGATTGGCTCGGGCAGGAGCCGCTGCGCAGTGACCGGATGGATGGGTATGGCCATTTGCCGGCGCTGAATCGCTGGTTGCTTGGAAGGATCAATCTGGAAGAGCTGCGACCGCAGGAGGCGCTGACGGCGTTCGAAGAAGCGCTGGCGTACAAGCCCGCGTTGCGCTTGCAGATGTCGGCAACGGTCGGCCGTGGTCAGGCGCTGGCGCTGCTGGAGCGGCATGCGGAGGCAATCGCAGTTTTCCGTGAGGCGGTCGCGGCGCTCAAACGCCGATCGGCGTTGCTGCCGCGGGCGCGGCTCGAGTTCCGTGGCGCGCTGGTCGGCCTGTTCGAGAAGCAGTTCGCGCAGCAGGCTTTCGATGCGGCGCTGCCTTACCTGGAAATGGCCACCGAGATCGCGATGGCCGAGCAGGACCGGATGGTGACGCTGCACCTGCTCGAACGCCTCGGCAAGGCGTATCGAACCGCCGCGGAGCAGATCGACGACGAGGGGCAGAGTCGGCAGTATTTTGCGCGGGCCGGCCGGGCGCTGGAGGAAGCGGCGGAGTTTCAGGATCGAGACGACGACCATAGCGCCGCGCTGTTCTGGGAGGCGGCTCAGGCTTTCGATGCGGGCGGGCACAACGCCGAGGTCCGGCGACTGCTGCGGGCGTTCGTCTCCGCACGTCCCGGCGATCCACGGTTGCCGCAGGCACTTCTCCAGCTCGGACAAGCATACGAAGCGATCGGTGAGTTCGAAGACGCAATCGCGCAGTACCGCTTGCTGGCCGAGCGGTTCCCCACCCTCGAGGAAACGGCGCGCGGCCGCCTGCACGCCGTCGACGCTTTGCTGTCCCTCGGCGGAGATAAGGCGGTGCAGGCGGAGCGTGAACTGGTTGCGCTGCTGGAGGACGACTATATCGCTCCGAAAGCGGTCGTGTTCCACGATGCGCTGCTGCTGCTGGCGGACCTGTACTATCAGGAAGGCCGCTACGCGGACGCCATCGCGCGACTCGAGAGTTTCCTGGAGTACTATCCCGACGATCCCGACCGAGGCCGAGCGCTGTTTCTGCTGGCCGATGCCTATCGGCTCAGTGCGTACGCGCTGCGTTCCGATGGGGGGCAGCGCGCCGTCACCGCGGACGTGCAGGCCGAGAGCGACGAGCGTTTTCGCCAGGCACTGGCGCAATATCGGCGGTTCCTCAGTGCGGTGCAGGACGAGGACTCCGCCTCCGAAGCGACGCAGCTCTATACGCGGCTCGCAGCGATCAACGCGGCCGACTGTCTGTACGAACTGGACGAACCGAACCGGCACGACGAGGCGATCCGGGCGTACCAGGATGTCATCAACCGTTACGAGCAGACGCCGACCGCACTCGTCGCGCAAGTGCAGATCGCGAACATACACCTGCGGCGCGGCACTTTCGAGGAAGCGGCGCGCGCCGTGGAGCGCGCACGTTGGTTGCTGCGCAGCGTTCCCGCGCGGGCGTTTGTGGATGCGGACGACGGCAGCGATCGCGCCAGCTGGGAGCGCTATCTCGAAACGATCATGGACTCGCTCATCTTTCGGGACGTACTGGCAAGCACACGATAGGGCAGGAGGCCCGCATGGCGGCTGAAACGACGACGCACAACAGCGACCACGTGCTTGCACTGCTCACCGAGCAGCGTGACATCTACCGCAAGGTGGATGCGCTCGCGGCCCAGCAGCGCGAGTTGATTGCCGGCGGAGAGCCGGAGCGGCTACTGAACGTGCTGCAGTCTCGGCAGGAGCACATCCTGCGGCTGGCCCAACTGAACCGCGCTCTGGCGCCGTTTCGGCAGCGCTGGGATGAGACCTATCTGGCCATGAATACCGAACAGCGGACGCGGGTACACGGCTTGCTGAACGAGATCAACACGGCACTACGATCGATTCTCAAGATCGACCAGGCGGACGGGGCGCTACTCTCGGCGCGCACGCAGGCGATCGGCCAGGAATTGCAAGTCCTCAGCGGCAAGGCTCAGGCGGGTGCCGCGTACGAGAAACAGTCCGGCGGCGTTCGCGGACCGGCCGCAGCCGATATGACCGGATGAGCATGCTGGAGACAGGGATGTCCGACCCGACGGCAGGGATGCCGGAACTACAACCCGACGCGCTGCTTGGCCCGATCCTGCGGGACTATATGGCAGTTGCCGAGCGGCTGCAGAGTACCCACGAAGCGCTGCAGCACGAAGTCGAACGGCTACGGGCCGAACTCGAATCCAAGGATCGCGAGCTGGAGAGACGACGACGGCTTGCAGCACTGGGTGAACTTGCCGCGGGTGTCGCGCATGAAGTGCGCAATCCACTCGGCGCGATCCAGCTCTACAGCGGATTGCTCCGTAGCGAGTGCGGCGATCTCCAGGCGGCCGGCGCGCTGATCGACAAGATCGAAGCCGGAATCCGGGCCATCGACGGCGTCGTCCAGGATACTCTGGCGCTCGCCCCGCGACGCCGAACCTATGAGCCCGTACCGGTGCGACGCGTCATCGAGCGCGCCAGCGACCTGTGCCGCGACAAGCTCGACCGTGCGGCGGTCGGGTTGGTCACCGATCTGCCGGACACGGAGATCCTGGTTCCGGTCGAGCCGGACGGCCTGCAGCGCGTGCTGCTGAACCTGATGATCAACGCCGCGGATGCCTCGCCGGCAGGCGGCGTAATCGAGATGCAGGTGCGACAGGACGAGCGCCAGGCGACGATCACGGTCGCCGACCGCGGCTGCGGGCTGCCGGCCGAGCTCATCGATCGCATCTTCGATCCATTCTTTACGACTAAGGACCACGGCACCGGGCTGGGTCTGACGATTGCTTCGCGGCTCGTGGAAGCCTACGGCGGCGAGCTGACGGCCAATAACCGTGAAGGTGGTGGGGCGGCGTTCGTCATTCGCCTGCCCCTGCCCACTTCAGACTCCACGCGCAAACACGCAAACACGGACTCGCGGCAAACGTACGCCGCCTGACGCACAGGAAACGAGGGAAGAAATGGCGCTCATTTGTCTCATCGATGATCAGGCCATGATGCGGGACTCACTGGCGACCGCGCTCGCGCGCCTGGACCACAAGGTCTTCGCGTTCGACAACGCGCAGGACGCCCTGACGCATATGCGCCAGCAAGAGGCGGACGTGGTGCTGACCGATCTGCGGATGCCCGGTATGGACGGCATCGCGCTGCTGCGCGAGTTGCGACGGCTCGGCTTCGATACGCCGGTGTTGCTCATGACCGCCCATGCCAGCGTCGAGACCGCAGTCGAGGCCATGAAACTTGGCGCCTTCGACTACGTGAAGAAACCGTTCGATGCTGACGAGATCGAGATCCTGATCGAGCGTGCCGTTCGGCAACGAACCCTCGTTCGCGAGAACGAGGCCATGCGTCGGACGCTCGAGGACTGGCACGCCGAGAACCGCATGGTCGGGGATTCGCCGACCATGCGTCCGGTGCTCGAGAAAGTGCAGCGCGTCGCTCAAAGCGCCGCGACCGTGCTTATCAGCGGACCGAGCGGTGCCGGAAAGGAAATGATCGCTCGGGCGGTGCACGCAGCGTCGCCACGGGCCGACAAGCCCATGCTCTGCGTCAATTGCGCGGCACTGTCGCCGACGTTGCTGGAGAGTGAGCTGTTTGGACATGAGCGCGGCGCCTTTACCGGTGCCGATCGGACGCGCAAGGGCCGGTTCGAGCTTGCAGACGGCGGGACCCTGCTGCTGGACGAGGTATCCGAGATCGCGCCGGCGTTGCAGGCGAAGCTGTTGCGCGTGCTTCAGGAGCGTGAGTTCGAGCGTGTCGGCAGTTCCGTTACGCGACGCGTCGATGTGCGGGTCATCGCGACGACGAATCGCGATTTGCGCGATTGGGCTGCGAAGGCCAAGTTTCGCGAGGACCTCTATTACCGCCTGAGCGTGCTGCCGATTGAAGTCCCGGCGCTGACCGATCGGCGCGAGGACATCCCGTTGTTATTGGATTACTTCATTGCCCGGATTCACAAGCGCGAGGGCAAGGAGCGGCCGATTCTCTCGGATGAGACGGCGCGTCTGCTCCACGACTATGCCTGGCCGGGGAATGTTCGCGAACTGCAGAATCTCTGTGAACGCCTGTGCGTGCTCGAGGCCGGTAAGACGGTGGAGCCGACGATCGTGCGTCCCCTCTTGAACGGGCTGGTCAAGGCGGCCAGCGCACCAGCGCAAAAAGTGGCCTATCGCGACGGGCAGATTTTGTCCGATGCGGAGCGGGATCTGATCGTGCGTACGCTCGAACGCTTCGATGGACATCGGGAGAAGACGGCGCGGGCGCTGGGCATCGGCTTGCGGACACTTGGCCTGAAACTGAAGAAATGGCGTGAGGAAGGCAGTTTTATCGAAACCGGACGGCGCGGGACGTCGTACACGGCATTGTCCACCGAGTATGAGCCGGCGTTCAGTGTGTGATTTATCGAGTTCCGGCACAGGGGTTGCCAGCCAGGACTGGCACGGAGACGAGCGCACGGATGCTGAGGTGAGTGGACGGCATGTGGGTTGACCGGTTGTTATCGAGCAAGGTGACGGATGCGATCGCGCTCAGTGCGCAGTTCGCCGAGCAGCGTCATAGCGTGCTGTCGGAGAATATCGCGAATCTGGACACGCCGGACTATCACGCGAAGCGGCTGGATGTCGATGCGTTTCAGGCTTCCTTGCAGGAAGCGCTGGACGCCAAACGGCCCGGGGACATCCGCCCGCTCGAGCTGCGGCACAATCCGCAGTTTCAATCGTCGCACCGGGGGCTGGAGGTTCGACCGGAGGTCGAGCCGGCGCCCAACGTGCTGTTTCATGACGGCACGACTGCACGTCTCGAGGGGCTGATGTCGGACGTCGCCGGTAACACGTTGATGTACGAATTCAGCACGAACCTGCTGCGAACACGCTTCGAAGGCCTGCTGACCGCGATTCGAGGACGCTTACGATGATGAAGTCGTTGGACATCAGTCGCTCGGCATTGGTGGCGCAACGCGTGCGCCTCGACGTCATCTCCGGCAACATCGCGAACGCCTTCACGACCCGGCAGGAGGACGGCACGGTCGCGCCCTATCAGCGGCGCTTCGTCTCGTTCATGACCGGCGATGGCGCGGGTGGCGCCGGCGTGCAGATCGACGAGGTCGGACACGATCCGTCGCCGTTCCAGTTGCGTTTCGACCCAGGACACAGCGATCGGATCCGCGAAGGGCCGCTGACGAATTATGTCCGGTACCCGAACGTCAACATCACGATGGAATATGTCGATGCGATGGAAGCCAGCCGGGCCTACGAGGCAAACGTCGCGATGATGAATGTCTCGCGGACGATGATGCAGCAGGCGATCCGGCTGTTCGGCTAGTCAGACGCGGAGGCTCGCGCCGGCGTGGTTCAGCGGTGCGGAAGAAGTTTGATGGAGCGTCATGGTTGATCCGCTTTCCAATCCGATTCGCCCGAGCGGGCTGACGCCGACCCCCGGCGCGGCACCGGTATCGCCGACCGGCGACGCCGAGGGCGCGGATTTCGCTCAATTGATGCGTACCCAACTCGAGAAGGTCAGCGCGATGCAGAACGAGGCGGACGCCGGCCTGCAGAAGGTTCTGACCGGAGAGTCAGATAACATGACCGATGTATTCGTTGCAGCCCGCAAAGCTGAGGTGGCCTTCAGTCTGCTGATGGAGGTTCGCAATCAGCTCGTCGAGGCATACGACGAACTCCGTCAGCTCCGCGTGTAAACACGCCAATCCCAATCGAACGATAAGAGAATCGGAAGCGCTCGCAGCGCCCCACGGACGGGTCGCGAGCGAAACTGACGCCGACGTTGGACGTGTCGGTCAGGGAGACGCATGGAGGCGTTGCAGAAACTCATCTCGCGCATTTCCAAGCAGCTCAGCGAGCTCAGCGTTTCGCAACGGCTCGCGCTGGGCATGGGGACTCTGCTGGTCGCGATCTCGCTGGCGTGGATGGGCCAGTGGGCTGCATCGCCGGAGATGGTGCCGCTCTGGGATCAGCAGCTGTCGGCGGATGATCTGGCGACCATTCGCACCGGCCTCGACCGGATGAACGAGCCATACGAGATCCGCGGCGACCAGATTCTCGTTCGCGGTGCCGCCAATCGCAGCGCGATCGTTGCGCAACTGCAGCAGATGAACCAGATGCCGTCCGATCTCTCCATGGGTTTCGAGGCGCTCATCAAGGAAGCGAACCCGTTCACCTCGGAATCGGAAAAGGATCGGCACTGGACCGTCGCGTTGCAGCGCGAGCTCGAGCGGATTCTGGTGAACTTCCAGGGTGTCAAGCAGGCGCACGTCGTCCTGAATCTGAGCGCTTCGCGCAAGTATACCCGGGTCCAGCCACCCAAGTCGGCGAGCGTGCAACTCATCATGCAGGGCAATGAGCCGGCGCCCGAGTCGCTCGGCAAGGCGGCCGCGCGGCTCGTCGCGGGTGCCGTTCGGGGATTGCGCCCCGATCAGGTCAATGTTGTCGACGGGAACGGCAACAACGTGATCGACTGGGAATCGAACCTCAACGGCGGCACGCAGATGACGCGCCTCCGGACCGAGCACGAGCAGACGATCCAGAGCAAGATCCGAACGCAACTCGCGTTCGATCCCAAGGCTCTCGTCAGCGTCCGCGTGGAGATGGATTTCGCGACGCGCAGCACGCACCAGCATACGCTTGACGACCCGGTGGAGGTAACCGAGGAGCGTACTGCCGAGGAGCGGACGCGGCTTCGCAGCGGGGGACAGCCCGGCGTGCAGCCAAACGTCGGCACCGAAATCGGGCGCTCCGGCGCAGACGAGCAATACACCAAGGAAACCAACCGGATCGAGAAGGAGACGGGCTACACCAAGACGGAAGCCCACAACCCCGGCGGGGAGATCCGCGAGATCTTCGCTGCGATCAACATCTCGCACTCCTACCTGGAAAGCATCTTTCAACGCGGCAACCCGGACGCCGAGCCGCCCACTTTCGAGCAGATTCAAACGATCTTCGACGAACAAAAGGCGGGGATCGTCGATCAGGTCGCCAAGCTCGTCAAAGCATCCGCGGACGAAGACGTCAACGATCACGTTGCGGTGAACTGGTACTACGACTCCAACGCCGTCGCGACGACCGTGGTGCTGTCGACGCAGGAGCAGGCGTTCGAACTGGCGCAGCGGTTCGGACCGCAGGCCGGACTCGGCCTGTTGGCACTGATTGCATTGCTGATGATGGTCCGCATGGCCAAGAAGAAGGATGACGGCGAGGCATTCGGCCTCGAACTCGGGCTGCCCAAGGAGGCGATCGAAGCGGCGCGTGCCGCGGCGGCCGGCGTCTCCGGCGTCGTTCAGGAAAGCCAGCAGGCGGCAGCCGCCGACGGGGAGACGGCAGAGGCCACGCGCACCTCCGCGGCGGAGGGCGTGCTGATGGCCCAGGAGGTCGACGAGAGCACCGTGCAGATGCAGAAGATGCTTGAGGAGGTGGCGGAGATCGTCAGCAGCGATCCCGAGGCCGTTTCCACGTTGATCGAGCGCTGGATCGAGAAGACACCCGTATTCAAGTAGGTCGCGATGAGCCGTGCACGGAAGGCCTCCGGGCCCAAACTCGAAGAGCTTACCGGCGCCCGCAAGGCGGCGATTCTCCTACTGGTCATGGACGAGAACATCGCGGCCAACATCATGAAGACGTTGTCGCGCGAACGCGTCGAGGAGATCTCGCGCGAGATCGCCAGCTTGGAGTCCATCACGTCCGAACTGCGCGAGGCGGTCGTCAAGGAGTTCTACAACCTGGTGCTGGCGCGCAAGTACGCCGATTCCGGCGGGCTGGCCTACGCGCGGGCGCTGCTGAGCAAGACGCTACCGCCGGACGAAGCGCGGCGGATCATTATGACCATCGAGCATCAGGTCCACGAACAGCCCTTCAGCTTCCTCCAGAAGACCGAGAAGGAAAACCTCGTGACCTTCCTGCAGGAGGAACATCCGCAGACGATTGCGCTCGTGCTGTCGCACCTGCCGCCCAGCATGGCAACCGAAATACTGATCTCGCTTTCGACAGAGCGGCAGGTCGAGGTCGTTACCCGCATCGCACACATGGACCAGACCAGCCCGGACATGATCAAGGAGGTCGAGCGCGGCCTCGAGAAACGGCTGGCGGGCCTCGTGTCCGAACGCTTCGAGCGCGTCGGCGGCGTCGAGCACGTGGCGGAGATTCTCAACCTGGCCGGTCGGGCAGCGGAGCGTTCCATCATGGAAGGGCTCGAGACCGACGAGCCGGAGCTGGTCGAAGACATTCGTCGGCTGATGTTCGTCTTCGAGGACATCCTGCGGGTCAACGACAAGGGCATTCAATCGGTTCTCAAGGAGGTGGAGAACGAGGAGCTGGCGCTCGCGTTGCGGACCGCCAGCAACGATCTCAAGGAGAAGATCTTCGGCAACATGTCGGAGCGGGCCGCGTCGTTGATCGCGGAGGAAATGGAATACATGGGCCCGGTGCGGATCAGCGACGTCGAGGCGGCCCAGCAGAAGATCGTCGACATCGTCCGCCGACTCGAGGATGCCGGAGAGGTCATCGTTTCCGGCAAGGGCGGCGAGGGTGGACTGGTGGTCTAGCGGGAGCGGGATTCGATGGCCGGAGTCATTCGACGCGAAACAGTTCCCAGCGGCAGAACGTTTTCGTTCGCCGACGTCGAGCGCGATGCCGAGCGCGTGCTGGCGGAGGCCCGGGAGCGGGCCGCTGCGCTCACCGCCGAAGCGGAGCGCGAATGGGGCGAGCGACTCGCAATGCTGCAAGAGGAGGCGCGTCGGACGGGATTCGAGCAGGGTCGCAAAGAAGGTCATGAGCAGCTGACGCGCGAGTCCCGCGCACAGGCGCTCGCCGACGCCCAGGCCGAGATCAGCCAGTTGATCGCGGCCCTGCGTGCGGGTCTCACGTCGTTCGAGGCTGGTAAGCGTTCGTTTCTCGCGCAGGCCGAAACGGGAATCATCACGCTGGCTTTGGCGATTGCGCAACGGGTCTGCAAGACGACTGCCGGGCGGACGTCGGATGTCGTCGTGGAGAACGCGCGCGCCCTGCTCGAACTGGTTCGGCATCAGCGCGACGTGACACTGACGATTCATCCGAGCGATCACGAGACGCTGCAGGCGGTCGTGGACGAGTTCGTCGCGGGCTTCGAGCGACTCGAGCACATCGAACTGCATGCGGACGAGCGCGTGGAGCCCGGTGGTTGCGTGGTCCGGACGCTCGACGGTGAGATCGATGGGACGATCGAGACGCAATTGCAACGGATCGCGGACGCGATCGGCGGAGCGACCGCATGAGTCTGGCGGAACGGTGCGACACACCCGAGCTATTCGAAAACCTGGCGCGCGAGACCGCGAGCGTCCTGAGCGAGGGGATTCGTGGTCGGGTGCGCGCGGTCAGCGGGCTGACTGTGCGGGCGGGTGGGCTACCGGTACCCGTCGGCTCGCGATGTGTGATCGAGACGCGTCGCGACGGCCCGGTCGAGGGCGAGGTGGTTGGTCTGTCGGGATCGGAAACGCTCTTGTCCGTACTGGGCGACGTTCAGGGTATTGCGCCGGAGGACAGCGTGGTCTGCACGTCCGGACCGCCGCGGGTGGCCGTCGGTTTCGACCTGCTCGGCCGGGTGCTCGACGGCCAGGGACGGCCGCTCGACGGGCGTCCGGCGCCGTTGTTGAACCTGCGCCGTCCGTTGCAGGTGCCGCCGCCGGCGCCGTTGGAGCGACGCGAGATCGACGAACCGCTGGGCTTGGGTGTGCGGGCGATCGACGCGTTGCTGACCGCGGGACGTGGCCAGCGGCTCGGGATCTTCGCCGGCACGGGTGTCGGTAAGAGTGTGCTGATGGGAATGGTCTGCCGGCACACGCAGGCCGACGTCAACGTCGTGGCGCTGGTCGGTGAGCGCGGTCGCGAGGTGGGCGATTTCCTGCGGAATCAACTCGGACCGGACGGCCTGCAACGCAGCGTGGTGATCGCGTGCACGTCGGACGAAGCGCCGGCATTGCGCGTGCGGGCCTGTTTTCAGGCGACGGCGATCGCGGAGTTCTTCCGCGATCAGGGGCTCGACGTGCTGCTGATGATGGATTCGTTGACGCGGATGGCGATGGCCCAGCGGCAGATCGGCTTGGCTGCGGGCGAGCCGCCGACGGCGAAGGGGTATCCGCCGAGCGTTTTTGCGCTGATGCCGCGCCTGCTCGAGCGCGCGGGCCGGACGATGAGCGGCAGTATTACCGGGATTTATACCGTTCTCGTGGAAGGCGACGACATCGATGACCCGCTTTCGGACGCGGCGCGCGGGATTCTCGACGGGCACATTTTTCTTTCGCGCAAGCTCGCGAATCGCGGGCACTATCCCGCGATCGATGTCCTGAACAGCATCAGTCGGGTGGCACCGGACGTGGTGCAACCGGCGCAGCAGGAAGCCGCGAGGCAGGTTCGTCGCGTACTCGCGACGTGGGATGAGATCGAAGATCTCGTGAGCATCGGGGCATACGTACCCGGCGCGAATCGCGACTATGACGTCGCGGTGCAGAGCCGCGAGGCGGTGTTGGGCTTTCTTCAGCAGGGACTGGGTGTCGGGATTCCGTTCGACGAATCCGCGGCGGCGCTCGGCACCCTGGCGGAAGCACTCGCGTCCGCGCGGACGCAGTCAAACCCGCCCGCGTCGTCGAACGCGGGCACGTCGTAAGGGAGGACGTTGAATGGCAAGACGCTTCCATTTTCGATTGCAGACGCTGATGCGCGTGCGCGAGTTGAAGGAGCGCGAAGCCCAGCGCGGCGTTGCGGCTCACGTGGCGGAATTGGTCGAACTGGACGAGTTGGACGCGATCGCGCGGCGTGACATCCACGACGTGCACACGCAACTTCTGCGCACGCAGCAGTCCGACACGCCCGAGACCGCCGATCTGACGCGTGGCCGCGCGTGGATCGCTCAGCAGCAGCGGCAGATCATCGAGCGCGAGATGCAGCGCAAGACCGTGCAACAGCAACTTGCCGTTGCACAGCAAAAATTGCGCGAGGCGCGGACGCAAACGCGCATTCTCGAGAAACTCCGAGAGCGACGACTGGAGCAGCATTTGCAGGCTGCAAAACGCCGCGAGCGACTGGTGGAGGCCGAAGTGGCACGGCAAATGTACCTGCGTCGAGCGCTGGAGTCCGTGTCGGCCGACGCGGACCTTGGATCGCATACGCAGGTCCACGGCGACTGAGCCCGCGGAGCTGACGACGGACGATGATGACCAAAGCGTACAGCCTGCTCTCCGTGATCGCGATCGGGACGCTGCTGGCCCTGGCCGGGCTGGGCGGGTACCTGTTCGGCACCGGCCAGTTGACGCCGGACCGCGTCGATCAACTCGCAGGCGTGATGCGCGGGGAGTACGACCCGGAGCCCGAGGACCCGGACGCGCCCACGACGCAGCCCGCCGACGGAATGGCGGACGGCGGCCCGAGCGGCACGTCGGCAGCCGAAGTGCGCGGCCAGCGTTTGCAAGTGCATATGAAAAGCTTGCGGCTACGGCGCGCCAAGCAGGACATCGCGACGCGCCAGCGGCTGCTCGACCATGCCCTGCAGACGTTGATTCGTGAGACGGAGCAGTTGGGCGCTGAACAACGCGATTGGGAGCAGCGGCGTAACAAGCTCGCGGCGAAGAGTCGCGACGAGGGGTTCGAGCGCGAGCTGGCGCTGGTGATTGCGTTGCCGTCGAAGCAGGCCAAGGATCACATCGTCCAGACTTGGAAGAAGCATCCCGCGGACGCCGTCCGCTTGTTGAACGCAATGACGGTACAACAGAGCAAGAAGGTCCTCGAGCAGATGAAGACACCCGAGGAGATGAGGGTTTTGCACGATCTGCTGGAGCAGATCCGACTCCAGACTCAGGAGCGCAGCGCCGCGTCAGGGAAGACCGCGGGCGCGTCCACGCCATAAGGGCGCGACGATGGTCGATGCGTTGAATACACCGCGGGTGGCGGGTACGGACCCGCGGCCCCTGCTCTCTCCACCGCTACTGGCAACGCTGTTTCCGACAGCAGACGAGCCGCTCGAGGCCCTCGAGCAGGAGGATCGCGAAGCGCGCCGGGCGCAACGACGCGCGGCGGCGACCGCAGAGGCCGACGCGCTGGCCGCATCGCATGCGCTGGCCGATCTTCATCGTTCGGCGCTCAGCGAGTCGCAACAGGCGCAGCGTGCGACACGCCTCGAGACGCGCATTACGCAGCACCAGGAGCGGCTCCAGCAACGCCGGGCGGTCTTTCAACAGGCACTATCCGAGGCCAACGGTACCGGACAAACGTCGGCGACGCCTGACGGTCCCGGTCGAGCCACTGGTACCGACGTCGGTGGGCGTCTTCCAGCAGTTGCCGAGGATGCGACAGGCCGTGCAAAGGCCGCATCGTCTCCAGCCCAGCCCGATGATTTCGGCACGAAGCCGTCCAAAGCCGCTATGGAAGCACCGTCACGGACGCCGGACTCAGGTGGAGCGTCACGTCGTGATGGGGAAGCCCCGCGTGTTTCGAACGTTGCGGACCGACCGGAGTTGCCGGCATCCTTCGAGTCGTTGACGCGCGCGGCGTCCTCCCACTCGTCGGTTGCAGCACGGCCGGGGCTTTCTTCCACGAGTTCAGCGTCGACTTCCGGAGCGCGTGGCGGTTCGGCGATCGAGGCGGCGTCTGGTGCGAATCGCGGGTCGTCCTCGGTAGGCGGTAATGCGGCGCTAGTGCCGAGCGCGAAGGCTCTGCGCGCCGCGGGCGGAACGCCAAAGGTTGCGGGGAACCCAGCGCCCGACGCGGACCCGGAGCCCGAAGGCAAATTCGACGCGAACGTCGCGCGGATCGTGCGCAGCATCAAACTCGGAATGCACGCGCGGCAATCGAACGTGACGATGCGACTGGACCCGCCACATCTCGGTAACCTGCGCGTTCGAATGGAGTTGCGCGCGTCGCAGGTCGAGGTTCGCGTGGAGCCGACGACGCGCGTGGCACACGAGTTGCTCCGTCGGGATCAGGACGCGCTGCGAACCGGCCTGGAGGCCAGCGGGTTGCAGGTCGAGCGGATCGAGATCGTACCGCCGACCGAGTCCGGGTTCGCGACTGGAGATGCGCCACTTGGGAGCGATGGACGCTCCGGCGCAGGTAACGGCTGGCAGCCCTCGGACGCGGGCAACGCCGGCGGACGCCAGTCGCGGCGCGACGGCGCCGCGCGATCGTCGACACTGCGGAGCGACGAACGGCGGTTGGGAGAAACGATGGTGGAACTCGTGTCGGAGACACGGGTCAACGTCCTCGCGTAAGGTCGCAAGGAGTGCGCCGCACGCGACGCCGGTGACAGCGCCGGCTGCAGGAGCCGTCATGGAAATCGGAGCCGCCGGCGCGGTCAATCGAACGTTGCCGGATCAGAGCGTCAGCAGTCTCGAGAGCGAGGACTTCTTCAAGCTGCTCGTGACCGAGTTGCAGCAGCAGGATCCGCTCGAACCCACCAAGACCGCAGACATGATCGGGCAGGTCTCACGGATCCGCTCGATCGAACTGAACGAGCAACTCGGAAACACGCTCGAGCAGATCGCGAACCAGCAGCATACCGGCGGCAGCAGCGACCTGATCGGCAAGTTCGTTGTCGCCAGCACCACGGACAGCGCCGGGCAGGAGGCGCAGACCGGCGGTGTCGTTACCGGCGTACGGTTCGAATCCGACGGAACCGCAATGCTCGAACTCGACACCGGCACATCGGTTCGCGGCCAGGACGTCACGGCGGTGACCACGGTGGAGAACGTGGCGCAGGCTGTCGGCGAATCCAACGCGCAGGCAACAACCGCGGAGGACGCCAAGGCGGACGGCACGGCCAAGCCGCAGGGCGAGCGGCAGCCGTGGTTCCAGTGGAACGCCTCCCTGCAACTGTGACCGGTCCGGCGCCCGTGGGCCGTGCGGCGCGCGGGCGGTACGTTCGGTATCGAGCCGCGATAAACTTCCCTCGCAGGAGCATTACTCATGGGATTGACGACGGCGATGTTGACCGGTCTGACCGGGATGGACGTCAATCAGAACCGAATCAACACGATCGGTAACAACGTTGCGAATGTCAACACGACTGCGTTCAAGGGGTCGCGCACGATCTTCCAGACGCAGTTCTACCGCACCTTCTCGCAAGGCTCGCGACCCTCGGAAATTACCGGCGGGACGAACCCGATCCAGCTCGGAATGGGTGCGTCGATCGCGACGACCCAGCGGAACCATACAGGCGGACCGCTCGAGACCACCGGCATCGCGAGCGATCTCGCGATCGATGGTGCCGGCTACTTCGTGCTGCGCCGCGGCGCGAACGGGCAGGCTTACACGCGCGACGGTTCGTTCACTACCGACGGCCTGAACCGGCTCGTATCCGCCGACGGCTTCTTCGTGCAGGGCTTCTCGGTCGACGAGAACTTCCAGATTCAGGATACGGTGCTGCAGGACATCACGATCCCGTTGGGCAGCCAGCTGATCGCGGAACAGACCGAGAGCGTTCGGATGGACGGTGACCTCAGCGCCGACGGCACCATCGCTACTCAGGGCTCCGTCACGCAGACGCAGCAACTCGTCGTTGCCAGCGGCGCCTCGGCGACCGGAACGGCTGCGCTCACCGACCTGCGCTCGGCGAGCAATCCCGGTGCGCCGCTCTTCTCGACCGGTACGGTCATCACGATCACCAAGGTCGACAAGGGTGAGCGCGAGGTGCCGACCCGAAGCTTCACCGTCGGTACCGACGGAAATACGCTGGATGATTTCGCGCAATGGCTCGAGGGCGCGTTGGGGATTCAGCCTGACGAAGGTCCGGGAACAGCCGGCGTGACGATCGACGACGGGCGGCTGACGATCACCAGCAACGCAGGCAGCGTCAACGGATTCACGTTCAGCGCCGGCGATGTTCGATCGGACAACGCGGCGGCGCCGTTGCCCTTCGAGTTCGCGCAGGTGACGGACGCGAATGGTTCGGGCGTAACGACGGCGTTCACGATCTACGATTCGCTCGGCTCGCCGGTGACGGTCAACGTGGCATTCGTGTTGGAGGGTACGCCGAACACCGGTCCGGTGTGGCGGTTCTACGTGGAGTCGCCCGACGCGACCGGCGGATCGCGGTCGGTTGGAACAGGTACGATTACCTTCGATACCGACGGCAACTTCTTCGACACGACCGGCAACATGCTGACGCTCAACCGTGACCAGAGCGGTGCCATGACGCCGATCACGTTCGATCTCGATTTTACCGGCGTACACGGGCTGTCCACGCGGCAGTCGACGGTCATCATGCAGGATCAGAACGGATTTCCGCCGGGGACGCTGACGAACTACGCGGTCAACCAGGACGGTACGATCACCGGCATCTTTGACAACGGTCAGACGCGCTCGATCGGCCAAGTGGCGCTTGCGGTCTTCCCGTCGGAGTCGGGGTTGATCGCGGAGGCGGACAACCTCTATACGGTCGGGCCGAGTTCGGGGGAAGCGGTCATTACGCCGCCGGGCACCTTCGGCGCCGGATTGGTCATCGGCGGCACGCTCGAAGGTTCGAACGTCGACCTGGCGCGGGAGTTCATCGGGCTGATCACGTCGAGTACGGGGTTCCAGGCATCGAGTCGGGTGATCAGTACGTCCAGCGATTTGCTGAACTCGTTGCTGCTGGTGCTCCAGTAGCGGCGACGGTCGACCAGGAGCGGTCATGATTCAGTTGACGCGATTGAACGGTAAGCCGTTCGTGTTGAACAGCGAGCAGATCAAGTCGGTGGAGCAGACGCCGGACACGATGATTACGTTGCTCAACGGCGATCAACTCATGGTGCGCGAGGGCCTGGATGACGTGATCCGCAAGGCGGTGGCGTTTCTACGGGCGGTGCGGGCCTTCCCGACGCGCTGACCCTGCGGGAGTGATCACATGTGGGCTCTTTGCGCGTTCGCGCAAGAAAGTGCCCATCCGTGACAGGCATGTCTTATAAGAACGCCGCTGGCGCGGGTAGGCGGCAATCGCGGGGGCGACGGCGCAGCCGGCCAATCTTGCGCGTGAACTCGCGTCGGGTCATCGTCGATAACGTCTGGAGTGATTCGGATCGAGACAGCGACGGAGACGTGCGATGGCTGACGAAGCGACCGCGGCGCCGGAACAGGCTCCGGCGGAGGATGGCGGCGGTAAGAAGAAGGGCATGATGATGACCATCGGGTTGATTGCCGGCGTGGCAATCCTCGAGGCCGTGCTCTTCTTCGTCTTCATCAAGGTGTTCTATAGTTCGCCGGATCCGGCGCACGGCGAGTCCGGCGAACATGTCATCGACGACGGTGCAGCCCCGATGATGAGCACCGCCGAGGTCCCGCTGGCGACGCGCTTCAAGGTTCCCAACACGAGCAAGGGCGTCACATACATCTATGACTTCGATATCTCGATGGTCGTACCCGCCGAGCAGATGGCCGACGCCAAGTCGCTCGTCGAGGCGCGACAGGGGCAATTGCAGGACCGCATTGCGCGGATCGTGCGGGCCGCGAACGCCCGCATTCTCGACGAGGTCGACTTCAAGACGCTCCGCGGCCAATTCGAGGAAGCGGTCCGGGATGTGCTGGACAACGACGAGATCGTCGTCCAAGTGTTGATTCCGCGATGTGTCCCGTTACGCGCCGAGTGAGACGCGGCCGTGCGGTTCGATTCGGGTGATGAACGAAGGTAGTACCGATGGCGGATGAAGAAAAAACAGAGCAGCCGGCGGACGAGAACGATTCGAATCTGATCGACGAATCGGAGCTCGCGGCGCTACTCGGGCAGCAGGGCGGCGACGATGCCGATGCCGCCGACGAGGGTGGTGCGGCCGCGGCGCCCGACGCTGACGCCGGCGAAGCGACCGAAGCATCCGCGGCAGGGTCCGACGTCGAACAAGTGGCAGCGGACGCCGAGGCGCTGGCCGCCGAGGTCGAAACCGAGCTGGCGCAATCGGAAGACATGCAGTCGCTGGCCGACGAGATGGCCGCGGCACTGGCGGCCGAAGCAGAAGCAGCCGGTGGTGAAAAGGCAGACGCGGACGGTGGGCCGCCCAAGGTGGTTGGCAGCACCACGCCGCACGGCGGGGCCGATCCGAGCGAGTTCAAAGCCGACGACTTCGCGGACGGCGAAGTCGCAGCCGAGCCCGCGCAGCTCGATCTGCTCGACGATGTGGAACTCAACGTCAAAATCGAGCTGGGCCGCACGGACATGTACATCGAGGATGTCTTGCGACTGGACATCGGTTCCGTGGTCGAACTCGACAAGCTTGCCGGCGACCCGGTCGACATCCTGGTCAATGATCAGTTTGTCGCGCGCGGCGAGGTGCTCGTGCTCAACGACAACTTCTGCGTTCGAATCAACCAGATCATCAGTCCGATCCCCGAGCTCGAGGAAGGGCGTCCATGACGAGGAGGCGGTTCGGCTGGCTTCGGACATGGATCGCGCTGGCGGCGGCGACGACCGCAGTCGCGCGGCCGTCCGGTGCGCCGGCGGATGCCGCGGGCCCTGTGGTCGGGCCGGGCGTCGATCCGTGGGCCGGTGTACTCGAAGCCGAGTTGGAGACCAAACCGCTGTTGCGAAATGGTGACGCCGACGTCCCGGGCCCGCGCGGGGCATTGTCCGGCTCGACGGCGGGTCGTTCGTGGCTCCGGACGCTCGGCTCGCTTGCCGGTGTTGTGTGCCTGATCGTGCTTCTGGCATGGGGCTATCGCGCCACGAGCAACGGGTTGGGCCTGCCGCGCAGTTGGCGTGGAAACCGTCCCGGCATTCTCGAGGTCGTTTCGCGGACGCAGATCTCCGCGCGACAATCCGTATGTCTGATCCGTGTCGGTCCGCGGATGGTGCTGGTCGGCGTTAGCGGAGACCAGATTCAGCCGCTGGATGTCATTTCTGACGTCGATGTCACGTCACAGATCATCGGAGAGGAAGCGACCGCACAACCGGGGAGCCATCGTCGCGCCTTCGAGGCCGTGCTCGATGCGCAAGAGAACGAGTATGAACCCGCGTCCGAGGCGCCGGTGGAGCGGCTGGACAGCCTTGGCGCCCTGCGGACGCGATTGACACAAACGTTGGAACGACTGCGCGGGCCGCGTGCCGACCAACGCAAGGCCGGATGAGGCTGCCGAGCCGGCTTGCGACTCGACTGAACCGAAAGATGGCGATGGAGTGCCATGCTGTTCGTAGCGACAGGAAGTCGAAGTGCTGTCGTGCCTGCCGGCGCGCTGTTGAGTGTGGCGCTGCTGTTCGGCGCCCGCGCTGAAGCCACCGTCCCGGCAAATCCGCTGGCGGGTTCGCAGCCCGGCACTGCGAGTGTCGCCGGCACACCGACACCGGTCGATCCGATCTACGTTCCCGACGTTTCTCGGTTCCTGCCGCAGGCGTCGTCGAAGGAATCGCTGAGCGCATCGCTACAGATTCTCGTGGCGCTGACGCTGCTGACGGTCGCACCCAGCATCGTGCTGATGATGACCTGTTTCGTGCGCATGGTCGTGGTGCTGGTGTTGCTACGGCAGGCGCTGGGGACGCAGCAGTTGCCGCCGTCGCAGGTGCTGGTGGGACTGTCGCTGTTTCTGACGTTCCTCGTGATGGCGCCGACCTTCGAGCGAATCCGGCAGGGTGCGATTCAGCCCTATCTCGACGGCAATCTGGCCCAGCTCGATGCGGTCACGATTGCGGGTGGCGAGCTGCGGACGTTCATGTTCGACCAGATCGAGGCGTCGGCCAACGTCGATGACGTCTACATGATGTACGAGTATGCCGAGCGTCGGAGCGTCCCGGCGGACGAGGTGCTGACACGCGAGCAGGTCTCGCTGACGGCGCTCGTTCCGGCGTTCATCCTCAGCGAACTCAAGGCGGCGTTTGTCATCGGCTTCCGGATCTATCTGCCGTTCCTGGTGATCGACATGGTCATTGCGACCGTGCTGGTTTCAATGGGCATGATGATGTTGCCGCCAGTGTTGATCTCGCTGCCATTCAAGCTGCTGTTGTTCGTATTGGCGGATGGCTGGCACCTGGTGGCGGGTTCGCTGATGGCGAGCGTGGCGTAACGATGGCATTGCGGAGCGAATGCGGATGGAGATGACGCAGGCGATCGATTTGACGCGCGACGCATTATTCGTGTCGCTCCTGATCGCGGGGCCGATTCTCGTCGCCGGCCTGGTCGTCGGGATCATCATCAGCTTGTTGCAGACGGTTACGCAGCTCCAGGACCAGACGCTGTCGATCGTGCCGAAGATCGTGGCGATGGTGGCGGCGGCGGTGTTCTTCATTCCCTGGCTCGGAATGCGGATGGTCGAGTATGCCGGCAATCTCTTCGCCGGGGTGTAACGAAGTTGAGCGCGACCCATGCCAACGGAACTGATTGGACTGTACCTGCGGCTGCCGGTGTTTCTGCTGGTCGTGTCGCGGCTGGCCGGCTTGATCATGTTTCAGCCGATCCTCGGTTCGCTGGCAGTACCGATGCAACTCCGCGTCCTGCTGGCGCTGGCGCTGGCGATTCTGGTAACGCCGATCGTCGCACTGCCGGAAGCGCTCCCGATCGGCCCCGACGGCGTGCTGCTCGCGATGGGCAGCGAACTGCTGCTGGGCGGGCTGATCGGTCTGGTCGTGGCAGCGGTGTTCTACGGGTTCCAGCTCGCGGGTCTGATGATCGCTCAGGAGTCCGGGCTCGCGTTCGGCCAGGTTGCCGATCCGAATTCCGGCGAGGAGGGCACCGTCGTCAGCGCGTTCTATGTCCAGTTTGCCGGTCTGATATTCCTGATCGTCGGAGGACACCGTCTACTCGTGTCCGCCTGCCTGGACTCGTTCGAGTCCATTCCGTTACCGGGAGCCGGCGACCGGCCGCTGGCGGGCGTGGAATTGGCACTCGACGCGATTCAGGAGGGAACCGGGATGGCCTTCCGCGTTGCTGCCCCTGTGATGATCACGCTCTTTCTGATCAACCTCGCGATGGGTTTCATCTCGCGGACGCTGCCCCAATTCAACGTGATTTCGGTCGGCTTCGCGCTGAAGACGCTCGTGGCGTTCACGATCATGGCGGTCTCGTTGCCGCTAGCGGTCGACGCATTCACCTCGGGACTCGACATGGTCTGCAGCGGGATCGTCGAGCTGATCGCGCGCTAGCGGTTGCACCGCGCCCGCGTTACAGCCAACGGCCGGTTGAGGAGCGGTAATGGCACGCGAAGATGCCGGCGAACGAACCGAGCAGCCCACCGCACGACGGTTGCAGGAGGCGCACGAGGAGGGCCGCGTGCCCCGCAGCGCCGACCTCACGGCGGCCGTGGGGCTGCTGGGTGGTTTGATGCTGCTGAAGACGTTCGGGCCCTCGATGATGGCGACGTTCATGGACGTGACACGCTCGCTGGGAAACGTACCGGACCCGTCCGCCGCCGACATCGGACCATTCCTGCAACGAACGATCCTCCGTGTCACGCAAGTTCTCGGACCGTTGCTGGCGGCGTTGGTGTTGTTGGGAATCGCCGGGTCCGCGATGCAGTCGCGTCCCGTGTTGACCTGGAAGAAGTTGCAGCCCGACTGGGGCCGAATCAACCCGCTCAGCGGCTTCAAACGGATCTTCTCCTCCGAGGCCGTCATGCGGTTGGTGATGGGGTTGTTCAAGATCGGACTGCTTGGCGCTGTCGCTTATTTCACCATTCGCGGCGAGATCACCCGACTGATCGGCGCGACCAGCCTGCACCCCGCAGGTGCGTTCGCTGCCGGCAGCGCCGTGGTTTTCACGCTGGCCGTCCGGATGGGCCTGCTGTTGCTCGTGCTGGGCCTGCTCGACTACTTCTTCCAGCGCTGGAAGCTGATGCAGAGCCTGCGCATGACCAAGCAGGAAGTGCGCGACGAGCTGAAGCGGATGGAAGGTGACCCGATGGTCAAACAGCGCCGCCGACAAGTGCAGCAAAAGCTCGCGATGCAGCGGATTGCGCAGGACGTGCCGCAGGCGGACGTGGTCGTCACCAACCCGACCGAGTACGCCGTGGCGCTGAAATACGACGAAGAAACCATGGCCGCCCCGCGCGTGCTCGCGAAGGGCAAGGACTTCCTCGCGCTGCGAATCCGCCAGGTCGCCACCGGTGCCGGTGTTCCGGTCGTCCAGCGGCCACCGCTGGCCCGCGCGCTGTACGCCGGCGTCGACGTCGGTGGCGAAGTGCCGGCGGACTACTACAAGGCGGTCGCGGAGGTATTGGCGTACGTCTATCAGCTCTCCGGCAGGACCGCACAGAGCGCGTGAGGAAACGAATTCGATGATGGAGCGACGAATGACCAGGACAGTGGTCGTGCGAAACGAGGTACGCGTCCGCGTGGCGCCGCGAAGCGAACAGCCGTGCTGCGGGCCGACCGCTCCCGTACTGGGAGAGGGCGGTACGGTCGTCGGGAAGCGTTGATGTAGGGGACGTTTGCCCGCACGGGATTGCTGCCGATGAATGCGTTGATGAACAACCCGGTCTTCCGCTTCGTTCAGGAGAACAGCGGACTGCTCTTTCCGGCGGCGGCGGCGGCGGCGATCTTCGTCATTCTGATTCCGCTGCCGACCGTGGCCCTCGACTTTCTGTTGATCATCAACATCCTGTTGACGACCGTCGTGCTGATGACGGTGATGTACATTCGCACGCCGCTCGAATTTTCGAGCTTTCCCTCTCTGTTGCTGGCACTCACGCTGCTGCGGCTCGTGCTCAATACGGCAACGACCCGTCTGATCCTTTCCAACGGGGCGTCGGGTGCGGACGCCGCCGGCCAGGTGATCGAAGCCTTCGGGGCGTTCGTCGCCAGCAACTCCCTGGCGGTCGGCGTAATCATCTTCGCGATCATTACCATCATCCAGTTCGTGGTCATCACCAAGGGCGCCACGCGCATCGCCGAAGTTGCGGCGCGGTTTACCCTCGACGGCATGCCTGGCAAGCAGATGGCGATCGACGCCGATCTGAACGCCGGTGCGATCGATGAGCGCGAGGCCCGCCGACGGCGCGACGAGGTATCGCGCGAGGCCGACTTCTTCGGGGCGATGGACGGTGCCAGCAAGTTCGTCCGCGGCGACGCGATTGCCGGCATCATCATTACGGCCGTCAACATCGTGGGCGGGATCTACGTCGGTATGGTCGAGGGCCAGCTCAGCCTGATGCAGTCGCTCGAGACCTTCACGATGCTTTCGATCGGCGACGGTCTCGCGAGCCAGGTGCCGGCCTTCATCGTCTCGATCGGCGCCGGCATGCTCGTCACCCGCAGTACCGGCCAGACCAACATGGGCGAGGACGTCATTCGCCAGTTGATCGCCAAGCCGATCGCGCTCGGGCTGGCCGCCGGGTTCCTGGGCGTGCTGACATTGACGCCGCTGCCCAAGCTGCCCCTGGTAACGATGGCGGCGGGCTGCGGCATGATGGCCTATTTCGTCAATCAATCGCAGAACGCTCAGGCGGCGCGGATAATCGCCGACGAGCGCACCAAAGAGCGCACCAAGCCAGTGCCCATTGAGTCCCATCTGGCGATCGACGCGCTGGAGTTGCAGGTCGGATTCGGGTTGGTGCGGTTGGTAGACCGGGCGCGCGGCGGCGACATGCTCGATCGCGTCGGTGCGATGCGCAAACAGATGGCGCTCGACATGGGGGTACTCGTGCCACCGGTGCGGATTCGAGACGCATCGGAGCTGCAACCGAACCAGTACGCGATTCTGTTACGGGGTCAGGAGATCGCGCGCGGCGAGGCGCTGGCCGATCAGCTGCTCGCGATTGACTCGGGCGCCGCCGCCGGTACGCCATTGCCCGGCATCGAGACGCTCGAGCCCGCGTTCGGGTTGCGTGCCTGGTGGATCGCGCCTGACGAACGGACACGGGCGGAACAGCTCAGCTATACGGTTGTCGAGCCCACCGGCGTGCTGGCCACTCATCTGACAGAAGTGATCAAGCGTTATGCGGACAGCCTGCTGAGCCGGTCCGATACACAGAAGCTGCTCGACAACCTCAAGGTGCGCAACAACGCCCTGGTGGAAGAAGTCGTGCCCGGACTGCTCAAGACCGGCGAAGTGCAGAAGGTGCTGCAGGGTTTGCTGCGGGAGCGGGTACCGATTCGCGATCTGGAGGCGGTTCTCGAAGCCTTGGGCGATTGGGCGCCGAAGTCGAAGGACGTCGATGTCCTGATCGAATATGCGCGTAACGCGCTGGCGCGCACGATTTGTGCGCAATACCGCGACAGTGAGGGCAAGCTGCACTGCATTACGTTCGACCCCAAGACCGAAGATTACATAGAGGGCAACATTCGAAGGCTGGAGCACGGCTCGGCAATGACCATTCCGCCCGATCGTCAGGCGGCGATTGCGGCTTCGGTCAAGCAGCAGGTCGAACAGTCTTCGGGGAAAGCCGCCGGGAGCACTGTCGCGCTGCTTTGTTCGCCGACGATCCGAAGCTGGGTCCGACGGATCATTGAGCCGGTGCTACCGCATACGCCGGTGCTGGGTATGAACGAGGTCGTCCGCGGCGTGGACATCCGCGCCCATGGAGTGGTCAGCCTTGACGTCTGATCGAGTCAAGACGATACGTGCTGCATCGATGCCGGAAGCCCTCGCGCGGGTCAAGCGCGAGGTCGGCCCCGACGCGGTGATTCTCGGTACGCGGACCATTGAAGGTGGCGGGCTGGGGCGGGTCGTCGGCCGAACGGTCGTCGAGATCACGGCGGCCCCCGCCGACACACACTCGCCGGCCCCGCGGATCCGCTCGAAGCCGTCCAGGAAGACCAGTAACGCGTCCACACCGCCACCGGCGCCCGGAGGTTCGACAGCGAAGGTCGCGCCACCGGCACTACGACCTGGCGAGACGTCTGCGCCGGCCCGGGTGGGGCGGTCAAATGGTGAGCCCAGCGTGAAGCGAAAGGTGGTACGCGCGACAGCCGCGAGCGGGCAACCAGGTGGCGCGGCACGCGATCTGCGCAGCTACCCCTCCTATCTGGCCCTGGTTCAGAACGACGTTGCCGACGACCTGGCGCGCAAGCTCGTGTCGGAAGCTGTCCGTCGACGGCCGAATGGCTCGGAGGAGGACCCGGCCTTGCTACGGCAGGTCATTTGCGACTACCTGTCGCGGACGTTGCCGGAGCCTGGCGGGATTGAGTTGACGCCGGGAGCCGTCCGGCGCGTCGCGTTCGTCGGTCCGAGCGGGGCCGGGAAGACGACGACCATGGCGAAGCTCGCCGCGCATATGAAGTTGCGTAAGCAGCAGCGTGTCGCGATCCTCTCGCTCGACATGCATCGGCTCGGTTCTTCGGAACAGCTGCGTCGGTACGCCGAGATCATCCACGTGCCGTTTGCGACGGATCAGACGGTGGCGGGCGTCGATCGGCGGCTCCGGTCGTGGGAGGGTGCGTTCGACCTGATTCTCATGGATACGCCAGGCATCAGTTTGCGCGACGCGAACCGGTTCGCGCGGATGCACGCGTTGTTGCGCGCGGCGCGGCCGGACGAGGTGCATCTCGTCGTGCAGTCGAGCGCGGCAAGCGGCGTGCTGACACGGGTGGCGGACACGTTCAAGCCGTTCGGCGTCTCCAAGGTGGTGCTCACACGGCTTGACGAGACGATCGGGCTCGGCGTCGTGCTGAACGCGCTGGAGAAGTTGCCGTGGCAGCTTTCATATGTTTCAGCAGGACAGAACGTGCCGCGCGACATCGAAGAGGCTTGCAGTAAGCGCTTTGCGGAGTTAGTGTTACCTGCGATCCAGTGAATCGAAGAGGGCTGCGCATGAGGCGAAGCCGACACTTCGAACCGGTCAGTCGTGTGGGATGGAGCCCACCGGCGGGGGAACTCTTCACTATTCTCAGCGGCGTCGACGGGGTCGGGCGGACCACGATCGCAATGAACTTTGCCTTGCAGTCTGCGCGCGCAGGGATTCGAACCCTGTTGGTCGACGCGCGCGACGGGATGCTGCCGGCGGCGGTGCGCGATTCGCAGGAGCGTGCCGTGCCGCCGTCGTTGCACGAGGTCGTGGCGGACCATCTGATCGAAGCGCCGTTCGGCTTGCGGATCCTGTTGATGGACGAGTTCAGGTGGGCGTGGCCGCGACCGTTGCATCGCGCCCAGTGGCTTACCTTTCTGCGGCACCAGGCTGAGCGGGTGGTGATCGACGCGCCGGCGGGGTTGACGGCGGAGTCCCGTTCGCTGGCCAAGGCGGCCGATCGTGCGGTGCTGGTCACGACGCCGGACGTTGCGACGTTGGCCCATACGTATGGTTTTCTGAAGACGCTGGCGCGGACTGGAGTGGCGCGTGGAGCCGACCTGCTGATCAACCGGGTGCGCCACTGGGAAGATGCCGACCGGTCGGCGGCGCGTTTGCAGGAAGCGGCGGACCGATTTCTCGGACTGACGCTGACTACGGTTGGCGGAATTGCTGAGGACCGATATGTGGCGCTTGCGACGCGGGCCCGGGTTCCGGTAACGTTACGCCATCCGCGGAGCCGCGCAAGTATGGATATTCAAGCGGCTTGTGAGCACTATTCGCGGATTCGCAAGCGGCCGTTGCCGATTCAGGGATTGTGGGCGCGCGTCGCGAGCGTGTTTCTATAGGGCTTTTTCCAGCCCGGCGTGATGCGCGCCGATACAAGGACACGGACGTCAATATGATTCGCAGTATCGCCGCACAAATCGGATTGTTGGGGTTTTCAGCCGCCATCGTGATTGGTCTGGTCACCGGCAACGCGCCGACCACGATTCTGATCCGCGCGCTGACCATTGCGTTCGCCGCGCTGATCGTCGGGCAGGTGGCAGCGTGGGTTGGCAAGATGGCGTTGCGCGACGAGTTGATTCGTCGCAAGGTGGCGCTGGATATGGACCATATCGCGGCGTTGCGCGCAGCGGAGTCGGGAGAAGCGGTCGCAGCCGAGCCGGCGGCGGAATAGTCAGGCGGGAGCATAGCGCATGAATCGCAGAGCCACGAGCGTACGATTGCGACGGGTCAGCCAGGAGCAGCGTGTTCGCAGCTTCGAGAGCGACGAAGAGACCCGCGCCGCCTGGAAGGGATTCATCGAGACGGGTGACGATGATATCCGCAACCGGTTGATGGAGCATTATCTGTACCTGGTGCGGTACAACGCGGAGCGGATTGGTGCGAAGCTCCCGGATGAGGTGGACGTCGACGACCTGATGAGCGCCGGGATCTTCGGCCTCGCGGATGCGATCGACAACTTCGATCCGCAGCGTGGGGTCAAGTTCGAGACCTATTGCGCCCCGCGGATTCGCGGCGCCATCCTCGACGAACTGCGAAGCATGGACTGGGTGCCGCGGCTGGTGCGGCATCGGGCCCACAAGCTGCAGGAGATCACGCGCACGCTCGAGGTTGAACTCGGGCGACAGCCGACGGAAGACGAGATCGCCCGGCGGCTGAAGATGGCGCCGTCGCAGTTCGAGAAGCTGATCCGCGATGCGAACTCCGTTTCGCTGATTTCGCACTCGAAGAAATTCAACGACGCTGATTCCAATCGCGATGTCTACGAGATCGATGTCGTGCCGGGGCGTGAAGATGAAGACCCGGTTATCGATGCGCAGAAGTCAGACATCAAGGAACTCGTCACACGTGGTTTGAGCCGTGCCGAGCGGTTGATCATCGTGCTGTACTACTACGAGCAGATGACGATGAAACAGATCGGTCAGACGCTCGACCTGTCCGAGTCGCGGGTCAGCCAGATGCACTCGGCGATTCTGGCGCGGCTGCGCGATCAGCTGCACGCGCGCAAGCCGGAGTTGACGCCGCATCCCGAAACGCGCTGACCGCGGGCGCGACCATTTGCCGGGAGGAGCGATGTCCGCGATCCCGCCCAACTGGCTCTCATCGATTATCCAATCTCAGGGTGCGACCAATCGCGCCGCCGACGCGCGTCGCCAGGATGAAGCTGCGCAGAGTGAATCGCGGGGCGACCAGTTCGTCGAGAGTCGCGAGAACATGATCGAGGAAGCGGATGCCGACTCGGAGGTTTACGCCGACGCCGAGGGCGCAGGGAGCATGGGGCGTCCGTTTGGGGACGGCGACGAAGCTGCCGCGGACGAAGAGGGGGACGGAAATTCCACAGGTCGTGCCGACGGCGGCCTGGATGTGACCGCATAAACGGGGACGGTGCGTCCTCCTGAAGGGAACGCACCCTGCTTCGCCGCTTCCGGATTTGCTCTGACGTTTGTCTATGGGCAGGCCCCGCCCGTCACGGCGGTGACGAATGCATTGATGTCGCCGACCGTTACAGTCCCGTCGTCGTTGGCGTCGTTCGCGCACAGGTAGTCGCAGGGGGCCGCGCCGCCGGGGAAGAGCGCATTCCAGGCCGCTTCACCGCCGGTCACCGCGGCGACGAAGAAGTTGATATCGCCGACCGAAACCTGACCGTCGCAGTTGGCGTCCGCGCAATCGCCGCAGTTCGTATCGGGGATGGCCTTGAACAGTCCATCGCCGCCGGTGTATCCCGCTGCGAAGAGGATGGTCCCGTCGTCGGTGATGCGAACGTCCTCGAAGCCGAGGTCGGTCAGCTCGATACCGTCGGGCAGGCCTGGGGCCTGAACGCCGTCGGTGATCAGTAGCGCTCCGTTTAGAAACAACCCTTCATCGACATCGGGGTCCGCGGCACCTTCGAGGTCGGCCAGCACGAGGATGTCGCCGGCGCTGTTGATGTCGATGCCGTTGAAGTTGCCGAGCACGGCGCCGGGGATCTCGGGCACCGCGGCCCCCTCCTGGAGCACGATCCCGGCAGCGGTCAGGGCGATTGCGTCGGCAGTGGACGGGGCACCCTGCAGCGTTCCACGGAGGGCCCAGGTCCCGTTGCTGGCCAGGGCGAGTTGGAGCACGCCTTCAAACGCGTCCGTGCCATCACGGGCCATCAGGGGCTGTCCTTCCTGCGCGACGACGCTCGTCGTGTCACCGGTGTCCAGCCAGATCACCATATCTTCGGCAAACGGCATCGACGTATTGCCTTCGAAGATGAGGTCGCCTTGCGCGTTCCACTGCACTTCGTCGAAGTTCCCGTCCCACGTGATGCCCGGCATTCCCGGGACCGCGTCGCCTTCAGCGTAGCGCGGCGTGTCGTTCACGTAGATCACCGAGTCGGCAGCGGTACCGTCGAGGTCGGCCAGGTAGCCGACGCTGCCGTCATCGAGAATTGCGGCGAAGCCGAAGTCGTTATAAATGCGTCCGGGCATGTTCGGCGCCGGCTGGCCTTCGAGCGCGATGAGCGAGACGCCGGCACCGCACTTGTAGACTGCTCGGTTGGCGTTGGTGGCCGCGCCGCTCAGTGTAACGATGAAGATGCACCCCTCGTTGTTGTTGATCTGCTGGCCGGTCTCGAAGAACTCGAACGTTCCGAAGAACGCGCCGTTGCTATCGGGTGCCGGCTCGCCTTGTCGCGCGGCGAGCAGCGCGGTGCCTGCGGGTGTGACGCGGTAGATGACGTCGTCGAGCGACGGATCGTCGTCCGTGTCGCCGCCGAATGCGACCCAGCCGTTGTTGGCAATGTTCGGTCGGTCAAACGTCTCGAAGTTCGCCGGGGTGTCGGGCGCCGGGTCACCTTGCAGCAGCAGCGGCGAGATCGAGTAGCCGTTGCCCGCCTGGACGCGGTAATGCCCCACGACGATCACCAGCGTCAGCGCGGCCGCGACGGATTTGGTACCTGTGCGCATCGTTTCCTCCTCCTGAACAAAAATAGTGAGCTTGGTTGGCACGCGTTCCGGGCCTGTGCCGGGTGTCCGTCACAAAGCCAAGAAAGGCGAAACACGCCCGCGAGGCCGCGCCGGACATGCCCACATTATACCGGTTATGGCGCGCCGACGGCCCCGATTTGCTGTCCGTCGGCGGACCGGCGCGGATTCCACTTGCGGTCGGAAATTGCGAGCGGAGCGTTCCCGTGATACAAACAACGGGTTGGCCCGCGTTGGGACGGGGTAACCGGTCCGCTGGAAAGACGACTCCATGGATTTTACAAAGCTCGGGAACACGTGCGTCATCGGCCTGCAATGGGGCGACGAAGGCAAAGGCAAGATCGTCGACCTGCTCATGGGCCACTTCGATGTGTCCGTTCGGTACAGCGGTGGTGCGAACGCCGGTCATACGGTCATCGTTGGGAGCGAGACCTTCGCGTTGCACCAGCTTCCCAGCGGATGCCTGCGGCCCACCGTGCGCTGTGTCATTACCGGCGGGACCGTGATCGACCCGGCTGTGCTGCTAGGCGAGATGGCGGCGCTGGAGCAGCGCGGCATCGACCTGTCTCCCGAACGCTTCAAGCTGAGCGACCGGGCCCACCTGGTGTTTCCGTGGCATCGTAAGGAAGATGTGCTTGCGGAAAAGACGGCGCACGCCGGCAGCAAGCTAGGGACGACGGCCCGCGGTATCGGGCCCTGTTACTCGGACAAGGTTTCGCGTCACTGGGGCGTGCGGATCTGCGAGATGCAGCATCCCGACCGGTTCCGGGAACGGCTCGCCCGGATCGCGGCACAGAAGAACGCCTATTTCGCCGCAGTCTATAGCGACCCCGAAACGCTCGATGGTAAGGCAATCGCGAACGAGTATCTCGAATTCGCGGCGCAACTGGCACCGCACGTCTGCGATACGACGCAATTGTTGCGCGAATCGCTCGACGAGGGTCGGCGGCTCCTGTTCGAAGGTGCCCAGGGTGCGATGCTGGACGTCGACCACGGAACCTACCCGTACGTGACGAGTTCGAGCGCGACCGGCGGCGGGGTGGCGACGGGAGCCGGCGTACCGCTCTCCGCGATTCAGGGTCGCGTCGGTGTCATCAAGGCCTACTCGACGCGCGTGGGTGCCGGGCCGATGCCGACCGAGTTGGCCGATCGCACGGGCGAGTGGATCCGGGAGCGCGGCGGTGAGTATGGCACGACGACGGGACGTGCACGGCGCTGCGGCTGGTTCGACGCCGTCGCGGCTTCGTACGCGGCGAATCTGGTCGACCCGACCCATCTCGCGATCATGCACCTCGATACGCTGGCCGGCATGGACGAACTGAAGGTCTGCGTCGGGTACCGTTGTGACGGAAAGATCGTGAACCGCTTCCCGGCGGATACGTACGCGTTGGAACAGGCCGAGCCCGTCTACGAAACGCTTCCGGGCTGGGATGAGGATCTGGGTGCCTGCCGGGATTACGACGCACTGCCAAAGGCGGCGCGCGGCTATGTCGAGTGGATTTCGGAGCGTCTGCGGACCCCGATCGGAATGATCGGTGTCGGTCCGGCGCGCGATCAGGTCATCATGGTGGGCTCCTGAGAATGTCTCGCGCGCACGTCGCGGTTGAGAGGGCGACCCAGGTGGAATTCGACACGCTGCCCCGGCACGTGGCCATTATCATGGACGGCAACGGTCGCTGGGCACGACAACGGCGGCGCCCGAGGATCTTCGGCCATCGCCGCGGTGCACGCGCTGTGCGGTCTGTGGTCGAGGAATGCGGCCGGCTGGGGATCGAGTGCCTGACGCTGTACAGCTTCAGCGCTGACAACTGGAAGCGGCCGCGGGACGAGGTCTCGGGCCTCATGTCGCTCTATTCTCACTATCTGCGGGTTGAGCGTGCCGAACTGCACGCGCGCAACGTACGGGTGCTGCACCTCGGTCGGCGTGATGGGCTGCCGGAGGCAGTGCTGAACGCGTTGGACAAGACCATCGAGCTTACCCGTCAGAACACCGGTCTCAAGTTGTGCCTGGCTTTGAATTACGGCGCCCGGCATGAGCTCGTGGATGCGATTCGAACGCTCGCCGGCCGCGTGCAGCGAGGAGAGCTGGAAGTCGATCGGATCGATGCGCGCACCGTGTCGGAAGCACTGTATACCGCCGGTTTGCCCGACCCCGATCTCGTGATCCGCACCGCCAGCGAACAACGAATCAGCGATTTTCTGTTGTGGCAGATCAGCTATGCGGAGTTCTTCGCTTCGGATGTGCTTTGGCCTGACTTCGGTGTCGCGCATTTGCACGAGGCAATACGGACGTTCGCTTCCCGGGAGCGCCGTTTCGGCGATGTCGCGCCCGCAGGCGGCCTTTCGCAGGGCCCGGCGACGACCGATCCGTTACCCCCCGTCGATTGATCCGGAGAGGTACGCCCCCTTTGTTGCGCATGCGATTGATTGTCGGCTTGAGCATGGCGACCCTCGTGCTGGTGGCGTTGTGCGTCGACGGTTGGCTCTCGAGTCTTTCGCCGGCGCCATGGACAATCGGCGGCGTCGATCTCATGCGCTTCCTGCAACGAGGCGGGATCGCGACGCTGCTGCTGCTCGGCTTCTCGGTCGCGACCACGCACGAACTGCTGGGGTTTGCCAAGCTGCTCGGTTACCGGCCGCAGGGGACGCTCGTGCATTGCTTCTCCGCCGGCCTGGTCGTCGGACCGTACGTTGCATTCAACCTGCCGCAGAAATACGCACTGGGAAATGAAGCGTGGGGCATGCTCTGGCTTGCGCTGGCGCTCGGGTTGACCTTCTTTCTGCAAGCCGTACGACGCGGCACCGAGCGCACCATGGTGAACTTGGCCACCTCCACCTTCATCATCTTCTATTGTGGGGGGCTGGCCGGTTTTCTGACCAAGCTGCGAATGGAGGTCGGCGGCCCGCTTGGGATCGCACTCCTCGTTTACACGATCCTGGTTGTGAAGATGACTGACACCGGCGCGTACTTCACCGGGCGTTTGCTCGGGCGGAACAAGATGGTCCCATGGCTCAGCCCCAAGAAGACGTGGGAGGGCTTCGTCGGGGGGCTCGTCACTGCGATCGCGGTCGCGATCCTGGTCGGCTTCTGGTTGCAGGCTGCCGGCTTCCGATCGCGTGACGATGTTGAGTTCACGCCATCGATTCTGGTCCTGGCGTCCTTCGGGCTCCTGATGGGGCTGTTTTCCGTGGCCGGCGATCTGAGCGCGTCATTGCTGAAGCGCGACGCCGAGGTGAAAGATTCAGGAACGTTGCCCGGGTTGGGCGGCGTACTGGACGTGCTTGACTCGCCGTTGATGGCCGCGCCGGTCGCGTGGTTCTTCTGGACCCGCTTGGTCAATCTCGGTCTGTCGTCCACCTGATGTCGGCGGGAATACCCCCAAGGGGATTCGAACCCCTGTCGCCGGCATGAAAAGCCGGTGTCCTAGGCCTCTAGACGATGGGGGCGGACAAAGCGCGGCATAGTACAGGTCGGGGGACATGCCGTCAATCGCCCCAGCGTTTCAGGAGCGCGGCGGGGCCGGCGGGATCACTGGTTGTGCCGCGTGCTGCGGATCGGTTACGATCAGAATCGACCGTCCACGCAGAGGGGCGGGGGGAGTTCAACCAGACAAGAATCACGCATGTGGTGGAGGGAACCAATGGAAGGCAAGAAACTGGTCTCGATCGGTATCACGGTCGTTCTGGTCGTTGGGCTGCTGTGGTGGAAGTTTCGCCAGCAGGGCCAGGCCTCGGATGCGATTCAGGCGAGCATTATGGAAGCGATCGTCGAGCTGCCGGTCTATGGCGAGAATCAGGAGTGGTTCGACACCTTTTGTGAATACGCCCACGGTCACGCTTTCCGGCAGGCCTACGACGCGGGCAGTCGGCGTCGATCGGCAAGCTTTGATGACGGACAGTACCTCCAGCTCTACTTCGAATATCTGATCGAACAGGCGGAGGCCACCAACCGCAAGCAGGTGATTCCCGCGATCCGGGCGCTGCAAGCAGATTATCTGTCGGCGGTGGAGCAACCTCAGGACGGGGACGATTCGTAGCGAAGAACGACGGGCTAGCGTCAGTTTCGACTGAGGGTGGCGTCGCGAACCTGGCGTTTCTTGGCGCGCGTGATCTTCTCGAGCGTATCGAGGTGGCCGCAAAGTGCGTCAGAGCGTTGTACCGCACTGGGTTCCGTGAGCAGCGATTGCTTCAACTCGGCGTCCAAGGGCAGGTCGGCCGCGATCAGGTCACAAACGTCACCCAACGTCAGCCCGCACTCGAAGTGTGACAGCCATTGGGTTCGTTCGGCACTGTTCGACCAGCTCTGCTCCACCATCTCGGCCAGACGGGCCCGGCTGCCGGCAAGGGCGTCTTCGTCGTCGCCGGCGGCGCCGTTCATGGCCTCGATCCGCCCCATCCGGAATGAGTGGCTGTTCGTCTCCTGGACCACACGGGCGCGGGAAAGTCCTTGTAGCAGAATGTTGAAGCGCCCGTCGGCCAGCTCCTCGGCGGCGATGATCCGGCCAACGCCGACGATCGGATGGATGGGAGCCTTGTTTGTGTAGTACTGTGGCTCGAATCCGGGCTTGAGCAATGCAATCGCGAGGTGGCGATGTCCGTTGATCGCGTGACGTGCCATCAACTTGTAGCGTGGCTCGAACAGGTGCAGCGGGATCGCGACGCGCGGAAACAGGACGATCCCGGGAAGCGGGAACAACGGCACCAGTTCGGGCAGCGTGTAATCCGGTTCGCTCATCGAGCTCCTCCCGCTCGTTTCCACCTCGTTATCATAGGCTCCCCGGGCCGCGAGGCGAAGGGAATATATGTGCCCCGTCATCGGGGGGGCTCGCTCACGCCGACGGCGGTCCGAAAACTCGCTTCGGTCGTGAACTGCCGACCGGCCTGATATTGCAGATGGTATGCGAATAGCGCAAACCGCGCGCTCGCGACCGCCTCCGTCTCCGGCTGATCGAGAACGGCCGCCCGCAGCCGAATGGTTTCGTGGCAGCTCGAGGCGCAGCTGCGACAGACCAGCCCGCCGGCCTGCGAGCTGAAGTAGGCGCCCTGGCCGGCCCGTCGTCCGCGTCCGCAGCGCACGCACGCGTCCAGATTGGGCGTCAGGCCGATCGCGTCGAGCAAACGCCGCTGGAAGGCGACTACGGCCGCCAGGGCGGCGGCGCCCTGGTCCAGCGCGGCAAGCACGGCATGCAGGCTTCGAAACAGTCCCGGATGCCCGTCTTGCGGAACGGTCAGCCGCGCGGTCAGCTCGGCGATATAGAACGCCGCGTGGAGTGCCGGGAGCCGAGCGCGCATGCCCAGAAACGGCTCGAGTTGGATCCATTCGGTGAGGGTTGCGAGCTGCGAATCGCCGCGGGTTGGCATGAATCGCAGTTCGCCACATTCGAGCAGATCGAGCCCGGTCGCGATGCGGGTCTTGGTGCTTTTGCGGGCGCCCTTCGCGATCAGTCGCAGCTGGCCGTGGCTCGCGGTGAACAGCGTCGCGATCTGCGACGTTTCGGAGTATTCCGTCAAACGCAGGACGATGGCTTGTTCGGTAATGACGGCCATGTCGTTCGCGGCGCCCTCGGGTTCCATTGTGTCGGGGCTCAGGCCCCTTACAATAGACCAACCCATGGGAATCCGCATGCCCGATCGCGAAACAACAACCGGACCGACACCCGGCCTCGACCGCTTCCTCAACCGGCGCGTCGTCCTCGACACGCAGGGGCCGATGGTGTTCATTGGCACATTGACGAGCTATGAAGAGCGCGGCTACTGGCTCGCCGAGGCCGACGTGCACGATCGAACGGACGGGCACAGTACGAAGGAGGTATACATCTCCAATGCGCACGAGTTGGAGCGCGACGGCTCACGGAACATCAATCGCAGACTGGTATTTGTGGATCGGCGATTCGTCGTCAGTGTTTCGGCGCTGGACGACATCGTGACCGACAGTGACGTCGAGCCGTTGGCGGAGGAGGATGCCGGATGAAGCTCTCCTGGGAGCGGCAGCGCATCGCGCCGAAGTATACGTTTGCGACGTCGCAGGGAGCGATGCGCGAGAAGTCGACCATCGTGGTGTCGGTCGAGCATGGGAACGTGCGCGGCCAGGGGGAGATCGTTCCGTCACGACTGTACGGCCAATCGCTCGAGTCCGCTGAGCGTACGCTGGGCCAGATCGGCCCGTTGCTCGGCGACGATCCGTTCCAGATCATTCCGATCCTGAGCCGATTGGTGGCCCGGTTCGACGATCAACGAGCGACGATCGACGGCATCGACGCGGCCCTGCACGATTGGGTCGGCAAGCGGCTGGATGTTCCCGTGTGGCGGCTTCTGGGGCTGCCGCCGGCGCGGCAGCGCACGACCATGACCATCGGCGTGGCCGACATCCAGGAGACGCGCGTCAAGGTTCAGGAAGCGGTGGAGGCCGGCTACGAACTCCTGAAGGTGAAGGTCGGCAGCGACCACGACGTCGAAACGTTGAAGGTGATCCGTGAGGTGTTCGACGGTCCCGTGCTGGTCGACGCCAACGAGGCATGGACGCCGAGCGAAGCGCCGGACCGGATTCGAGCGCTCGCGCCGTTTCGCTTGACGATGATCGAGCAGCCGTTGAAGCGCGCCGACTGGCGGCATATGCGCGAGTTGCGCGAACTTGGTGTGGCGCCGATCTTCGCGGACGAGAGCTGCGAACGGCCGGACGACGTCCTCCGGCTCAATGGCTTCGTCGACGGCGTCAACATCAAGCTCAACAAGTGTGGCGGCATGCGCGAAGCGCTGCGTATGATCGGTATGGCGCGCATGCTGGGCATGAAGGTGATGCTCGGCTGCTTCGTATCGAGCAGTCTGGCGATCGCGCCGGCGCTGACGATCGCAGCGCTCGTCGACTACGCCGACCTCGACGGGGCACTTCTGCTCGGCAACGATCCTTATCCTGGGATCATTTGCTCGCGCGGCGTGCTAGCGATGCCCGACAAGCCGGGCTTCGGCTTGGGATGAGTGTCCTCGTGCGGGAGGCACGATACACGGCTTGCATCGTGTTTGTACCGTCGCGAGGAAGTAGGCAGGGCCCTGGCTAGACCGTGGGCAGGCGGGTGATCGTCCCATGGAGGGCGGCGCAGCCCGCGCGAGGGGAGACTTGGTGCTAAGAAAGGCCACCTTTCGAGGCTGGGTTGCTCTTTGGCGCCTAGCGATCGTGTTTTCGGCGCTGTTGTCGGGGGCATCTGATGATATCCCGGTTGAGGTGCGCCGAACGGTTGTTGCCAAGATGGTTCGTCCTTGGTTGGGCAAGGCAGTTCCATTGCCGCTATCAGGCCAGGTGGCTATCCAAGGCAGGCAGGAAGTTGTCGCCTTGGACCTTGCCAGTGGTGCTGAGTCGTTCGCCGTTTCTCCTTCGTTCCCGTTCTCGGTCCTCTCGACGTCTTTCGGGTTCGCCATCTTCACTGATGATGGGATTGAGATGCGCGACGATTGCGGTGTTTTTCTCGGGAAGCACGCAACACGGCTCTCGCAGCCGGACCGAACTTCGAAATGGAGTTGCGGCGACAGGGTCGGTTTTGTGCACGATCGGAAGTTCACGCTCGTCAATGCGACGTGTGGGGAGGTGAGTGTCGCCGATTTTCCAATGGAGTTGTCAATCTATGCGCCGGTATCCGCATACGCATACTCGCCCAAGCACGATCTACTTGCTTTGGCCGGCCACGCCATGGTCTGTGTAATCGATCTGAATGATCTGTTGTCGCAGTCGATTTCTCCCGCTAGTGGTCGAGTGTTCGCATTCGCCTTTGACGATGAACGAAGCCGCCTTTATTCGCTCGAAGCGTTGGACGGGCGTTTTCTACTTGCGGTTTCAAGCCTTGCATCGCCTAGCGTGCGGAGAGAGCTCGACCTGGTGAGCTCGGAGGATTCCACTTACTGCACCATTGGAAGGGGGCGTTGGCCTGCGCTGGGCCTGGTGGTGTTACCGGGGGACGAACTGCTCATTGCGATCTGTGGTCGCAACGCGGTCGTCGTCGATACTGGCGCCATGAGGAAAGTCCGTGATTTCAGCCTTATTGCCCGTCGTGCTCAAGGAACCGCTCATCTTTCGCACGTCGATTCGAATGCAATGCTCTTGGTGACGGCCAGCGGTTACCGATGGAACTCCGATCGCTTGTCAATATGGGATTTGAACACGGGAGCACTATGCGAGCAAAAGAGACTCAAGTACCGAGTCATCAGAGACCTGCAACCGATTGGTGACGGTGCGTATATTGTGTTGAGTGATGAGAGGCTGCAACGCTGGAAGAACGCCGTTGAGTTGCTCCGGATCTCGCGTTGACGTGCAAGTGCCGTCTGCCGCTGAACAGATTCGCCCGGGCGCTTACGACGGCGATCCGGTCGATTGCTGCTTCAGCAATTGCTCGGCGGGGATGTCAGCCAGTTTGCGGAACGCCGACAGGAGCTGCTGGTGTCGGCGATGCCGGATGTTGAACCCGAGGCGGTCCATTTCCTGTTCCGCATCGGCCTTGTCCATTCCCTGGACGTGGACCCAGTAGAGCGCCACGAAGAGCATCGTTCGCTGCTGCCCCAATCGGCAATGGACCAACACCGGCTGGCGCTGCGGATCGGTCACGAGCGTCAGGAAGCGGCCCGCGTCGGCTTCGGTCGGTGGTTGCTTGTGATTGCAGGGGATCTGAGCAAAAAGCACGCCGTGCCGATCACAGACGGCCTGTTCTTGCGCCTCCCAGGAGTCGGGGTCGCTTGCATCGCGACTGCCGCGGAAGCTAATGACGGTACGGAGTTTGTGGCGCTCGATCAGCGTTTCCAGTTCATCGGGCCGTGGTTGTCCGCAGCGGTATAGCCGACCCTCGTCGACGACCGCGAAGTGCCGAAAACCATCGTAGGGTTGTCGAAACAGTCGGCGGATGAAACGTGGGACGTTCAAAGCAATCCTCTCGGTGGCTTTTCGGTACCTGCGGGGGCGCCATGCTCGCGATCGAGCAATCGACCAAATGGAGTATAGTCGGGTTCCGAGGGAGCGGAAACGTCAGTGCCTGGGCGCAGAACCTGCGCGGGATCGATGCAAGTCGCGCATTTGCAGGAATTTGCCGCGATGGGGTGGAAATCTGGGGCCCGTTGGCTAGAATCTCGCCGATTCGTCATGTCACGACGTTTCTCAGGTGCGAGCAGACACAACGAAAGGAATTCGGAATGGATCTCAAGAAGCTTGCTTTTGCGGGTCTTCGTTCGATGGCGATCACGGCATTGGTCGCCGGCAGCGCCACGACCGTTCTCAGCTCGACCGGCTGCGCGCAGCAGGACAGCTGCTGTGGCACGGACGGCACCTGCTGCAAGGCCGACAAGGGCTGCAGCGGCGAAAAGGGCTGCGGCGGCGAGAAGGGTTGCGGCGGCGAAAAGGGCTGCGGCGGCAGCAAGTAACGCTCGCACCGTCTGACAGCTCAGACACAAGGCCGTCCGCCGAGCTCGGCGCGATGGCCTTTCTCTATTGGGCGCGCGGGCAACCGCTGCATGGCCCCCTCGCGGAGGCGTTGTAGATGTACGCGAATTTGCCGGCGCTGGGCGCCGGCGTCGGGCTCCGTCGACAGCACCTTCAGGAAATCATCGCCGACCGGCCGACCGTGGGCTGGTTCGAGGTTATCCCCGAGAACTTTCTGCAACGCGGTGGGTTCCTGGCGGATGCGCTGGAACGGGTGGCGACTGCGTACCCCTGCGTCGGTCACGGCGTCTCGCTCTCGATCGGCAGCACCGACCCGCTCGACCGTGAGCACGTACGGGGGGTCAAGCAGTTCTGTGACAAGATCGGCAGTCGCTGGTTCTCCGATCACCTCTGCTTCACGATGGTCGATCATGTCAATCTCAACGATCTGATTCCGTTGCCGTTCACCGAAGAGGCGATCGAAAACGTGGCCGCCCGGGTCCGGATCGTCCAGGACATCCTCGAGCGACCATTCCTGCTGGAGAATGTGACGTACTACGCTGCTCCGTCGCGTTCGCAAATGAGCGAGGCGGAGTTTATCACGCGCGTGCTCGAGCGCTCCGATTGCGGCTTGTTGCTCGATGTGTCCAATGTGTTGCTCAACGCACGCAATCAGGAATATGACCCGGAAGCATTCCTTGATTCGATCCCGCTCGAGCGCGTCGGTCAGCTGCACCTCGCGGGCTTTGAAGAGTTCGGCGACGTGCTGCTGGACACACACGCGCGACCCGTCGCCGACGATACCTGGGTGCTGTATCGAAAAGTACTCGAGCGCATCGGGCGGACGTCGGTGCTGATCGAATGGGACAGTGAGATCCCGTCGCTGGCCCGCTTGCTGCAGGAAGCGGAGATGGCGCAGCAACTCATGGACGAGGTGTGTGGTTCGGCGTCGGTGGGGAACGACTGAATATGCCGCTGGCAGATGTTCTTGCAGCTTTTCGCACGTTGATTCTGGACGATCCGCCAACCGGGGGCAACGCCGACGCGCGGGGTGCAGAGTTTCGGGAGCGGTTCAAGGATCTGACGGCCGACGAACGGGCCGACCTGGCGGCCATTCCGCCGGAGCGGCTTGGGGTTTACACGCATCTGATCTTCTCCGGCGAACGGGCTGTTCTGCAATGGGTGTTCCCGATGTCGTTGGCGGTTGTGACGCCGCGGCTGATCGAGAGTGGCGCCGGCGCGACCGTGCGCGAAGCGCAGTTGGCGCTCGTTCGCGACTTGCATCGTGTCCGTCCGTGGAAGAGTGCGTCGCATCGCGACCTGGCGCGCAACTTCGAAGCATACTTGGTGCATGATCGTGCGGATCTGGCCGGTGTATGGTTAGGATTGGCGAACTTGCTCGATTTCGAGCGGACCGAGCTCGAGGTGCTCTATCATTCGGACTCACTCGCGGAGACCATCGCGCCGCCAACGCTCGCGACGATGAGTGTCGGCGAGCTGATGGCCCAGCCGATCGTGCGGCCCGGGTACGTCGCACTGCGCGAGTACGCATATGACCTGATCGCATTGGCGAATCACTGGCGTCGGGAGCAGACGTTGCCGAGACCACTGCCGGCTGAGATGTCGATCTGCGCTGTCTGCGGACGAAACGCCGAGCTGATGCCGATGTGGCAGGCGGTGTCGGCGCCGCTGCTTGCCGGACTCGCGGCGATCGAGCCCGAAACGCCGGCAACCATCAATGACTTGGCACAGGTGTTTGTGACGCACGCCGCGGATACTTTCAGCGACGAGACGGAGGCGTTCGGGGCATTCTTCACCGAGTTCGTGAGCCTGTTGCACGTCGGGGCCGTGCTGCAGCCGCGTTGACGCTGTCCCGGTTGGGTTCCCCTAGCGGGTGGCGATGCAGCAGACAACGCGTGCATTGCTGCGGTGGTCGTCGCGAGCGAGACAGGCGATGAAGTCGTCACGAACGCGCGCGAAGTTATCGCCGCAGAAGTCGTGCAGCAGCTTCATACGATCAAGCCGACGGCGCCAGCCTTCGAGTACGTCTTGCCGGGCCGGTCCCTGAAACGCGAATTCCTGGTCGGGCACATCCAGCACGCGCGCGACGTGGTAGCCGGCGCGCGCGACGTGTTCAGTGAGCTTGCGTCCCATGTGGAAGTCGTACCGGCCGGCTCGCAGGCCGTCGCTGGTGTACGCGTCCAGCAGTTCACGCGTCTCGCGACGGACCGGCTCGTGTCCGAACAGGTCGTCAATTTCAGTGAGCGCGATCCAGCCCCCGGTTCTGAGACTGGCAGTCCAGTGGGGGAGGACGGAGGCCAGTTCGGGAAAATAGGCGGCCGTGAAGCTGCTCCACAGCCCATCGACCGGATCCCGGAATTCGGGCGGGTTGCGCAAGTCGCCGTTTTGAAAGACCGCGTTGGATAGCCCCCGCGAGCGCGCCGCGTGCAGCAAGTCGTCGTTCATGTCGACGCCGATGACACGGGCGCCATGGTCGACGAGGAGACTCGCCACGTCCCCGACGCCACAACCCAGGTCGAGTACGGTCGTTCCCGTCAGCGTCGGCAGCGCCGCGACGACCGACGGCCAATCACGCCAGGCGAACTGCCGTTTGTAGTCATCGACGAGGCTCATCGTTCCGTCGGTATCGCTTGGAGCGCCCTAAGCCGGATGCCTTATTGCTCGTTGGAGACCGCATCCGGTCCTCAAACACCTATATCTTCGTTCCACAGCTCGGGGTTTGCGCGGATGAAGTCGCTCATCAGTTGGATACACTCCGTGTTTGAGACGACATCGAGCACGACGTTGCGTTTCCGCAGATAGTCCTCCGGGCCCTGAAAGTTCCTGTTCTCCCCGATCACCACCCGGGGGATCTTGTAGAGCAAGACGGTGCCGCTACACATGTCACAGGGTGATAGCGTCGAATAGAGCGTGGCACGCTGATAGTCACGGGCTTTGAGACGTCCCGCGTTCTCTATACAGTCCATTTCGGCGTGCAGAATCGCGCTGCCGCGTTGCTCACGCTGATTGTGTCCGCGACCTACGATCTTCCGGTCGATGACGAGAACGGACCCGATCGGTAGTCCGCCGCTTGCGAGGCCCTTGCGGGCCTCTTCAATGGCAGCCTCCATGAACACATCCATCGCGGACCTCCAATGATCGACTCACTGGTGTGTTTGCATACTGGGCGTTTTGGCAAGCGTGTCGCGCGTCGTCAATCCCGTGGCTAGCTCACGATTCGGCGGCTCTGGACGATGCGGAATCGATTCGCGATAAACGCGCTGTCGCAGAGCGTCGCGTTGCCGGCCGGGTTGGCGCCGCTAACGTGGAAATCGCTGAACGCCGCGGCTTGGTTGACGTAGATCGGGCCCGTTAGATTGCACGACAGCGGGACGCCGGCTGCGGCCGCAGCCTGTTCGGCCTTCTGTAGCACGTTTTCGTCGGTCGAATAGACACCGGCGGTGATAGCACCGCAGGTTCCGGCGAGCTCGCTGCTGAGGGCAATGCTCTGGTCGGTCGACTCCGTTGCGACGATGAATGCAATCGGACCGAACAGCTCCTTGGCAAACAACTCGCGATTCGCAGCGCCGGTCTTGAGAATCATCGGCGAGTGAACACGAGCGGCGGGAAACGCCTCGTTGTCTACCGGCTGGGAGTCGCGGAGAATCTCGGCCCCAAGCTGGCGGGCGGCATCGATCCGGTCGACCGTTGCTGGATTCTGGATCGCGCCGAGCACCTCCGCGGCACGTGCCCCGTCGGAGAGCAGCCAATCGACCGCCTTTACGATCGCGCCCGCGACCTCATCGAAGCTCTTCTGTTCGTCTCCGACGCGAATGCCGTCTTGTGGAATGAAGATGTTTTGCGGCGTCGTGCACATCTGCCCGGAGTAAAGGCAGAGCGAGAACGCCAGATTCCCCGTGACGGCCTTCAAATCCGCGATACTGTCGATGACGGTCGAGTTGACGCCGGCCTTCTCGGTGTAGACCGCTGCGTGCTTCGCATGGGCCTCGATCCAATCGCCGAACGCTGAACTGCCTGTATAGTCGATGATGCCGACCTCCGGCCGCTGGACGAGTTCCTTGGTGATCGGAGCATCGCTGGTGTCCGCCGCGAGGGTGACCACATTCGGGTCGAAACCGGCTTGGCGCAGCACGTCACGAGCAATCGAGACGGTGATCGCTAACGGCAGGATTGCGCCCGGGTGCGGCTTGACGATGACGCTGTTGCCGGTCGCGAGACTGGCGAACAGGCCCGGGTAACCGTTCCAGGTGGGGAAGGTCGAGCAGCCAATCACGACGCCGACGCCGCGCGGGACGATGCGGTAGGTTTTCTCGAGGGTGATCGAATCGGTCTTGGAGACCCGTTTGGTCCAGTTGGCCTTGGTCGGCGTGCGGCGCATTTCGTCGTAAGCGTATGCGACCGCTTCGAGTCCGCGGTCCTGGGCATGAGGTCCGCCGGCCTGGAAGGCCATCATGAAACCCTGGCCAGTCGTGTGCATGACGGCGTTGGCGATCTCGAAGCTTGACCGGTTGAGCCGATGCAGGATCTCAAGGCAGACGCCCACCCGCGCTTCGACCTCAGCAGCGCCCCAAGCGGCCTGAGCGGTGCGCGATGCGGTGATCAACGTGTCGAGATCGGACGCCGGGTAGCGGATGTTGAGCTCGAGTCCGAAGGGTGAGGACTCGGCTCCGACCGTTCCGTTCGCAGGCTGATCGAGTTCGAAGGTGGCGTTCAGTCGGGCCTTGAAGGCGTTGAAGCCATCGTCCTTGGCGGTTTCGCCGTAGATTTTCCCGCTGGGAATCTCGGGGTAAGCGGACCAGTAGTCGCGCTTTCGGGTGGCGTCGAGCGCGCTCTCGATGGTCTTGCGGTGGGTCTCGAACAGCGGGTGGCTCACGGTTTTCCTCCTGATGGTCGCGGAGCGAGTGGATTACGGATCGGTTTCCCACGTGTCGGCATGGTAAGCGTAGCGGCGGATTTTGGCGCCAGGGGACGTCCGAGAACGCCTTAGGCGTCGGCCGGGGGTGCGAAAAACGGCGGTCTTGGAAAAATCGCTTTGACTTCTCGTGCCGGCGGGCCAGAATAGAGGCTCGGGCGTTCCCAACCAGAGACCGCGGAGACTACGTTTTCGATTTTCATTTGTGACGAGCGAGAATCGAGGGATATGATGAGTCGATCAAATCAAAATTATCCATCTTATCGCAGTTTCACCCCAAATCCGTTTACAAGTTGCCATCGTACGCTGTTGGCGTTGCTTGTGATGGTCGTCGCCGGGGCTTGTTCGGTCATGGCGAGTGATCCGGAGGTGTTGTACCCGCGAATTTTCACTGTGAACTATGTGCCGCGCGTTGCGAGTGAGGGGAACCAGCACCTGTTTGCGATTTACGGGTGGCGCAACCCTGTGCTTCAGAATCGCTTGTACATACAGGATCTGGTCGGCTCGAGTCACGGGTTGGTCAATCAGCGCAACGGCCATGAGATCACGATCGACGAGTATCCGATCAAGATCGATGGATTCCGCTACGACGACGCTTCCTATCGGTTGGCGGTTCAGTCGCAGAATTTTCATCAGCCGGACGGTGTGGATTACAAGGCGCTGATTCGCGACCACGACCTGGCGCGGAAGGTGGATTGGGGGGTGATTGACGAAGTATTCATGCAAGGGGCTCCGTACTTCGGCTATTGGGAGTCGAACATGGCGGGTCGTGGGAGCTATTGGTGCAACTCGTCGCCGCAGGTTCGCGTTCCGTGTTCGAAGATCTTCGTGGTCATGGGGTTCAACTATGAACGGGGTGTGGCGGAGATGCTTCACAGTTGCGGGCATCGCACGGAATCGATCATGGAGGAGACCTATGACTTCTGGGACATCACGCAGGCGCGTCATGATTGGGAGCGTTTCACCCAGAACGTGGGGCAGTCGCCGAGCGTAGCGTGCGGGTCGGTGCATTACCCGCCGAACGGCGTGCAGGATTACGACTATACCAATGCGACGCCGGTGACGAGCACGGCGATCGACTGGGAATTGAACTTCCCGAACCTGACGGGGCAGACGTCGACGGTCAATCGCTCGACGTGGGGGGGTGTCGATTATCACCGGAACTTCATGAACTGGTGGTATCGGCATATGCCGCACCATCCTGGTTCGAACAACCACGACGGATTCCAGCGCTTGAATAGCTGGTGGTCGTACAACTTCAACTTCAATCAGTATCGTGAGAGTGGCGGCGCGCATACGTTGGGGGCTGCGGCGCCGGTCGCGGATCCGTTCACGGGTTCCGTTGCGCGGGTGACGACCGATGCGGAGGATGATTGGTCGCCGCAGATCAACGATGCGGGTCGCGTGGTTTGGTACGGGTTCGACGGCCAGGACTTCGAGATCTACTCGGCCAATCGTGACGGCAGCGACGTCGTACAGATCACCAATAACTCATTCATGGACGAGTCGCCACGGATCAATAACAGTGGGCAGATCGTCTGGCAGGCGTTCGACGGGATGGACTACGAGATCTTCACGGCCAACGCCGATGGCAGCGGTTTGACGCAGATCACTGACAATACCGATCGCAACGACTGGCATCCGGAGATCAATGACAGCGGCCGCATTGTCTGGGACGGTTTCGACGGAACCGACTACGAGATCTTCGCAGCCGATGTGGGTGGCGGCAACCAGGTACAAATCACCAACAATAGCAACGCCGGTTACCCGTTCGAGGACATCTGGCCGCGGATCAACGCGAACGGCCGGATTGTTTGGACCGGGTATGACGGTAGCGATTGGGAGATCTACAGCGCACTTGACGACGGGACGGCCCTGACGCAACTCACCAGCAACGGCATCGACGACGAGTTCCCGCAGATCAACGACAATGACTACGTCGTTTGGCATTCGTGGGCGACCAATTCCAACACCGACATCTGGGCGGTTCCCGCGGCCGGCGGCTCGGCGACGCGCTTGACGACCTCCTTCAACTTCCTCGAAGACTGGCATCCGCAGATCAACAATCAAAATCGTGTCGTCTGGATGTCGATGAAGGCGGGTAACTGGGAGATCCTGGCGGCTGACGTGGATGGGGGCAACAAGCAGACGCTCACGACCAACGCCACGCACGACCAGTATCCGGTCATTGACGATACGGGCCGCGTGACGTGGCAAGGCTTCGATGGCAGCGACTGGGAGATCTACCAGTATTACGACGGAACGATCCGACAGCTGACGAGCAACACGCAGGACGATCGGGCGCCCAGCGTCGCGCCGCTGGGGAACCTCTCTTGGCATGCCGAGACCGGCGGTGGTCCGGAGGTCGCGAACTCGGAGATTCACACGGCCAGCAATCGGTTGCTGGGAGATATGAACTGCGATGGCGTGGTCAGCGTCGGCGACATCAACCCCTTTGTGCTCGCATTGACGAACCCGACCGGGTATGCCGACCAGTTCCCGGATTGCGACCTGCTCAACGGTGACACGAGTGGCGACGGCGAACTCAGCGTCGCCGACATCAATGGCTTCGTAGCGCTTTTGACCGGTTCCTGACCGCTGTACTTCTGTTTGACGTTGGTCGCAATGTTTGCGACCGGCGCCCGTGTCGGCTTTGACATGTTTGATAGAGGATTGAGCGATTTGAACGCCAGCGAAACGAACCTGGATGTACGCAGCCTGCCCGGCGTGCCGAGCGCGGTTCCGGGCCGGGACGAGCCGTTGGTGCGTTACTTCGACGCCGACGAAGCCGCGGCCGATCTATTACACCGAGCCCGTCGAGCGGGCTGGAGCGAGTTCGCGCGGGTGCGCAACCTTGACTATGTAAATGCGCGTTACGAGCTGTACCCTTTGGCCCCGCACACGCCGTTGCCGTTGGAGCGGATTCGTGCGTTTGCGGTGGACATGGACGGGACGAGCACGACGACCGAGCCGCTGGCCTTGCACGGGCTCGAGTACATGGTGCGCCGCTTCACCGGTCGTCTGTTGCGCACGGCGTGGACCGGGCTGGACCCGGTCGTCGATCATCCGCACGTCATCGGCAACAGCAATTTTCGCCACACGGAGTTTCTCGTCGAGCGATACCGCGACGCCATCTCCCCGACGGCGCTGCGCGATGCATTCTTCGAAGCGCTGCTCTGGACGCTCGCGAACATGGATGATCCGCAGCGTCACCACGACGTTCGGCAAGCGGCACGGTCCTGCGGTCTGGCGGATCTGCTCGCGGACGCGCAGTTTCAGGCGGACGTGCAGCAGCGCCTCTCCGATCGAGAACTGTCCGATTGTGCGCGCGCATGGGTCCTGCGGGCCGGCGACCGATTTCGTTGTACGACAACGACGCAACTCGTCGACGCGGCGCTGCAAGTCTACTACCTGCGGTATCACGGATTGTTACAGCAGATTGCGGCCGGCGAACCATTGAGCGCCGACATGTTTCCCGAGTTCGTCGATCGCGAGCCGATCGCTCCGATGCCCGGGTACGATCTGTTCCTGCCACTCGTCAAGGGGATGTTCGCGGACGGGGACGCGGATGTCGTCTTTGAGCGTCTGCGTGCGGCCTACGAGCAGAGTGGCGCTGTCGATGGCGCGCCGGATGTGCAACGCGCACGCGTCACTCGACTGATCGCCTATTTTCGCGCAAATCCGGTCGCTGTCGCGCTCGTGACCGCTTCCATCCGATATGAGGCCGAGGCTTGCATGAAGCAGGTTGTGCGGTTGATCGGTGAGCGCGCGCAGCAGTGGGATGTGTCGTCGGCAACGCGGGCGCGGATCGCCGAGCATTTCGGGCGCGGATTGCAGGTCTTTGACGGATTCGTGCATGCGACACTCGCGCACGAGGCGCGTTTGAAGCCGCACCGTGACCTTTACAGCATGGCGCTCTTCCAGATGTCGATTCCCGTCGAGGACTATGGTGCATGTGTCGGGCTCGAGGATACGGAGCCTGGGATTGTTTCCCTGCGGGCCGCCGGCATCGGTTGCGCGGTCGCGCTGCCCAACCCTGATACGCGCGGGCAGCATTATGGGGCGGCTGCGCGCGTCGTGCGTTACGGCTTGCCCGAATTGATCCTGGATCATCAGTTATTCCTGGCGGACTCCAGTCTGAACACGCTGGCATACGCCGGTACTCCATCCGTTCAAGGTGTTTCATGAAAGAGTTGTTGGACGTCAAGGATCACGCCGCACCACGCTCGGAAACGGGCTGGTTCGTCGAGAATCGCGAATTGGATCGGCATCGACTGGGGCAATTCAATAGTGCCTTCGCCGTGACGAACGGCTACCTCTCGCTAAAGGGTAACGTGCTCGAGGAGCGAGACGGCTATTGCCCGGTGACGCTGATCAACGGCCTGTACGACGAACTCGATATGTTCAGCCTGCTGCCCGCGTCGAATCGTGAGCGGCCCTGGCTCGACTCGGAGTACTTCGACACGGCGGGGAAGAGCCCCGCGGTGGCCAATCTGCCGAACCCACTGCACACACGGATCTTCGTGGGCGCGCGAGAGATCTCGCTTTTCCAGGGTGTCGTGCGTGAGTTCCATCAGGAGCTCGATCTGTCGTGCGGGCTGTACCGCTACGCGTATGTTTTCGAGGATGTCGACGGTCGTCAGACCCGGCTGTCGATGGAGCGTTTCGTAACGCTGGAGCACGCCCATCGCGGCTATCTTCGGCTACGCGTCGCGCCGCTCAATCACCAGGAGCCCATCCGGATCTGCTGCGGCGTGTCGGGGGCGGTGCATTCGAACATGACCCGCGAGCGCCAATGCACGATCGACGCGATGGAGACGCCCGGTCCTGAGCATTGCATCCTGCGCGGCCGGGCGCCGGCACGGGACATTCGATTTCAGATAGCAGCGTTGAATCGCGTCGCGGGTAAGGTACAACCCACGGACGTCGCTGCTGTCGTCGAGCACGATACGGTTCAGACGCAGTACGTGTTCACGCCGACGGATGGGGACGAGATCGTGCTCGAGCGGGCGATCGTCGCGGCATCGAGCGAGGACGCGCGGCATGGCGTGGCCGTGGACTTCGCCGAAGAATGCCGGGCGGCAGGGGCCGTCGACTTCGAGACGGCGCTCACAGGCCACCGCAGCGAGTGGAAGAAGTGCTGGGAACGGGCTGACGTACGCATCGACGGCGACGAACTCGGTCAGACCTACCTGCGTTTTTGCATTTATCATCTGGTGGCAGCGGCGCCGCGCTTCAGCGATCGTCTGAGCGTCCCGGTCAAGCTGCTCAGCGGCGACTACTACCAAGGCAATACGTTCTACGACACCGAAACGTACATCATTCCGTTCTATTCGTTCGTCATGCCGGAGATGGCGCGGACGTGCATTCGGTATCGGTATGCGGGCCTCGATTCGGGGCGCGCGATCGCCCGCAGTCTCGATTGCGCGGGCGCCAAGTTCGCGTGGCAATCCGGTCCCTACGGCGAGGAGTGCCTGGGACGCTGGTATCACTTCACGCACACCAACATTCACATCAACGGTGACGTGTGCTGGAGCTTGATGCACTACTACTGGATCACGCAGGACCATGCGTTCATGCTTTCACACGGCCTCGAGCTGTTGGTCGAATCCGCGCGCTTCTATGCTACGCGCGCGCGCTACGATGCGCAGCGCGATGCTTACGATATCCACGACGTTTCCGGCCCTGACGAGGCGCATTGCCACAGCACCAACAACTACTTCACGAACTATCTGGCCCGTCGGACGTTGCGTTGGGCCGCAGAGATGCTCGAGCATTGCCGCTCGGAGGCCTCGGCTGACGTGGACGCTGTAGTCCGACGACTCGACCTCGGTGACGACGAGCCACAACGCTGGCAGGATGTTGCAGAGAAGTTGACGTTTATCTACGACCCGGAGACCAAGCTGATCGAGCAGTGCGACGGGTTTCACGAGTTGCCGCCGCCGCCGCAGGATATTCTCGACGGTCGCAAGGATTGGTTCGTGCCGCTGGCATGGTTCAAGGCGCTCAACCAGCCGGATGTGATCATGGCGATGGTCATGTTTCGCGACGCGTTCGAGCCGGACGTCAAGCGGGCCAACTGGGACTACTACGATCCGAAGAGCATGAACTTCTCGAGCATGAGCTTCGTGCTGAACTCGATGATGGCGGCGGACCTGGGATTGATGAAGCGCGCTCATCGCGACTTCATCATCTCGGCCGGCATGGACGTCGATGAGGCGCTCACCGGCCGTCGTGATACGTTCGCCGGGCTGCACGGCACGGCCATGGGGGGGGCCTGGATGGCGGCGGTGCTGGGTTTCGGCGGCGTGCACATCGAGGAGCACGCGCTACGGATCAACCCGAACCTTCCGGCGCACTGGAAGCGTATGGAGTTTACGCTGGTGCTGGGCGGCGTGCCGACGCGCGTCGCAGTCACGCACGACGAGGTCCACTTCGAGGTTGAAGCATCCGACTGCGCCGAATGGCGCCAGGTATTGCGGGTCAACGGCCGCGAGGTCACGCTCGAGTCCGGTCGTTCGTTGGCGGTAAAGCTGTAGCGCTGGCATTCCGATCCAAGCGGTGCCCCAGCTCCTCGTGGGGCAACATCAGTTCCCCACCCTCCCGCGGGTGGGGAACTGCTTGTTTGGTCCGGCGCGACGTTCCGCGTGCACCTCGCCGCGTTGTGCGGGCATTTGCCCTATACTCCTTAGTATGCAGGAAACTACGACAGACGTACTGGTCGTTGGGGGTGGGGTCGTCGGCCTGAGCGTTGCGTTGCGGATGCGACAGGCCGGGCTCAGTGTGCGCGTGCTGGAGCGAGGCATTTGCGGGCGCGAGGCGTCATGGGCCGGGGCCGGCGTTCTCAGTCCGGGCAGCGTGGCGAAGGAGGACGACCCGCGGGCGGCGCTGCGTCGCGCGAGCACGGACCGGTTCGAGTCGTTTTGCGCGGAGTTGCGCGAACTCTCCGGTATCTGGGCGGAGTATGAGCGCTGCGGCTGTCTGGACCTGATTACGGACGAGAATCAGGAGGCCGCGGCAGCGCGCGAACTCGCCGCGGCGCGCGCGGATCGACTTGATTCAGCGCGCGTGTCGCGACTGGACGGACGCGATCTTCACGCGTTTGAGCCGGAGCTGTCTCGTCGCGTGCGATCGGCGCTGCGCGTCCGAGACGCGGCTCAGGTCCGCAATCCGCGGTTGCTGGCGGCTTTGTTGCAGGCGTGCTTGCGCCTGGGCGTCGACGTGCGCACCCAAGTCGATGTACGCGACTTCGTCCTGCGCGCCGGACGCGTGTGCGGGGTTGACGCGGCGGATTCCCGGTACGTTTCGCGCTGGGTCGTGCTGGCGGCGGGCGCGTGGTCGTCACAGATCTCGGCGCGGCTTCAGGGGCTGGTCGATGTACACCCGGTGCGTGGTCAGATCGTGTTGCTGGAGCATTCGCCGCGCTTGTTCCGGCCGATTATCGAGCATGGGAAATGCTACCTCGTCTGCCGCAATGACGGCTACGTCGTCGTCGGTGCGACGGAGGAGCCCGAGGCAGGATTCGAGAAGCGGACGACGGCCGGTGCGGTGCAGAAGCTGCTGGGGTTAGCGGCATCATTCGTGCCGCGGCTTGCGGACGCGACATTCGTGCGAGCTTGGAGTGGATTGCGGCCTGCGTCGCACGATGGGCGGCCTTACCTCGGCCCGGTCGACGGGCTTGATGGGCTACTGGCGGCGACCGGGCACTATCGTGCGGGGTTGACGTTGGCGCCGATCACCGCCGACTTGTTGACGCAGTTCGTGACGACGGGTACGACCGAGCTCTCGTTCGAGCCGTTTCGTCCCGGTCGTCAACAGGGAATCGATCAGGAATCAGGAGAGGTCGTGTCGTTATGAGCGAATCGATGTCCGCCGACGCACCCGCGTTGGATCTGTCGCGAGTCCCAATTCTTCGGCGTGACGCGTTCGGAGACTTTGCCCGGGCATTGCAGTCGATGGCCGGCGACGAGTTGATCGGGCTCGGTGCGTTTGGTGGCTGGGTCGTCGCTGACCCGCTATACGCGCAGATGCCGGCGCGGAGTGTGGCGGTGTTGCGCGATGTGACGCTGAAGTGGGCGGATCGTTTCGGTCAGGAGGGTGAGACGTTTGGCGCGCGCGGCGTCGCAGCGCCGCTGCTGATGTCGCCTGAATACATCGCGGCGAGTCTGGACGTCTTTCCACTCGAGTTACTCGAAATCCGCCATCAGCTCGCGCATGTCGTCGGCGAGGATCACTTCTCGGAGCTGGTGTTCGAGCCGCGTGATATTCGGCTCCAGTGCGAGCGCGAGTTGAAGAGCGAGTTGATTCAGATTCGCCAAGGCGTGCTCGCCGCTGCTGGTCGACGGGGACCGTTGACGCCCCTCGTAGCCGGGTGTGCCGAACGGACAATCCGTATCCTGCGGGGATTGCTCGTGCTGCGCAAGGCGCATGTCCCGCGGTTGTCCATGGATATTGCCCGATCGGCAGCCGGCGTGGTGAACAGTCGTTTGACCGGCCTGCTCGCCGTTCTCGAACGCAAGTCCGAGTTTACTTTTGAGCACGCCGAGGGATTCTATCAGGATATCTCGGACCTGGCCGAGTTCGTGGACGGGTTGGACGCGTAGGCGTACGCGCTGTCAGGTCGCGTCAAGCGAGAACGGATCCGGCAGTAGCTCGGTCAGCGATGTTCGACGTGCGGTTTCGTCGTTGAACAACAGAATCGTGATCGCGGAACCGAATTCGGACAGCACCTGACGGCACGCGCCGCAGGGTGTGTACAGCCGCGCGCCGGGCATGTAGACCGCCACTGCGACCAGCCCGCTCGCGCCCGCGGCAATCGCATGGAACGTAGCGTTGCGCTCCGCGCAGACCGTCAGACCGAACGAGGCATTTTCCACGTTGCAGGCGGCGAACACCCGCCGTTGATCGTCCAACACCGCGGCGCCCACTCGAAAACGACTGTAGGGGCTATAGGCGTGATGTGACGCCCGTTCCGCGGCGTCGCGTAGTTCCCGCTCGATGCGCTCATCCGACGACACCAGCGCTCCTCCGTGTCCAGGCTCGACGTCTCGCTGTCCGTGTTGCCGCCTTGGCTGCCGCGGGAAGCTCCGCGAAACCGTTCGGCGGCTCGCGGATACAATACCGGGATGTCCAGGATAGAACTACGCGACGGTGGCCTTTGGATCGACGATCGGCGACTCCCTGTCCGCTCGGGCGAAGTCCATTACTGGCGCGTCAATCCGGCGCACTGGGACACGATTCTGGAGGCTTGCCGGGAGGTCGGCGTCACTATGATCGCGACCTATGTTCCCTGGGAGTTTCACGAGCTGGCCCCGGGCCGTTTCGATCTGGTCGGCGAGACGCAGCCACAGCGGAATCTCGTCGGTTTCCTCGAGCGCCTCAAATCGCACGGCCTGTCCGGCTTCATTCGTCCCGGGCCTTACATTTACGCCGAGTGGCGCAATGCCGGCGTGCCCGAGCGCGTCGTGACCTTGCCGCGGCTCGGCCCGGACTACCAGGAGGAGGCACGTGTCTGGATGCGTGCCGTCGTCGCCGCGATCAGACCGTTCTTCGCTACGCAGCACGATGGACCGCTCGTGTTGTTCCAGCCTGACAATGAAATCGATCTTTTCAGCCATTGGTTCGAACGAGAGTGCGGGCTGGATGGAACGGCCGACGGACTCTTCCAGCAGTTTCTTCGCGAAACGTACGCCGACCTTGCTACGCTGAATGCCGCGTGGGGATCGCGATACCGCTCGTTCGAAGCTGCCACGCCGCTCGCTGTCGCGACCGACCGCTACGATCCGCACGTGCGCAACCGCGTGCGGGACTACTGGCGGTTCCAGCACTGGGCCGTCGCGTCGATTTTATGCTGGCATGTGAGCGAATACCGCTCGCTGGGGGTCGACTTGCCGATGATCGCGAACTTCTATCCCGGCGGGGATGTACAGAACTGGTCGCGTATCGCGGGGGAGGTTGATGGGCTCGGAATCGACTGGTACCCGCGGAACTGTTTCCGAGCCGGTACGCACGGTTCGGCGGACGGCGAGCATCGACGGTTCCTCGACTCTTGTCGCTGGGTTCGGGCGCTTTCACGGATGGCGATGATTGCGGAGCTGGAGGCCGGTGTCTGGCACGGTTGGCACGAGCATACCGGGTTGCTTACGGCCGACCACTACCGACTGCTCCTGGGAAGCGCGCTTCTGGCGGGAATTCATGCCTTCAACTGGTATATGCTGGTCGAGCGCGACAACTGGTACTTTTCGCCGATTGATGCGACCGGTCGACCGCGGGCAGACGTGGCGCCGACCGTTCGTGCGTTGCATACGGCGCTGTCGGAGGACGACATCTCGTCAATGACGAAGGTCACCGATCTGGCTGTGGCCCTGACGTGCGAACAGATCGCGACCGACGATTTACTACGCGACAATCCGGTTCTCGATGCCCTGTATGCAGCGGATCTGGACTACGAGATCTGGGACCTCGATTCGGACCGGTTCCGCAAGCCGGTCGTTCTGTACGGCGGCGCCGACTGGCTTGCAGAACGTCAACAGCAAGCTCTGGTGGACTACGTTCGTGGCGGTGGACACCTGATCGTGTTCGTGCGATATCCGCATCGCGACGAGCGACAGCAGCCGTGCAACCGTCTGGACGTACGTTCCCCGGATCGCGTTCTTTCGCCGCTTGGAAAGCGGGTTGCCGTGGAGCTGGGTACGCTCCGAGCGGAAGTGGATGGTGCGCTGGCGGAGTGGGATGCGCCGCCCGGCGAGCCGCTCTGGTGCGAGCAGACGATCGGGCGCCAACAAGCCGTAGAGAACGCTGACGCGTGGATGCGTCAGGCGGTCGGCACGCGACGAATCTGTGGCTACCGTGAGTCTCAGGGGCGCGGAACACTGACGGTCGTCGGGCTGTCGCCGAATGCGGCGCTGGTCGATGCGCTCGCGCGGTGGCTGGGCGCGCCGCCGGCGTCTCAAGCGACAAATCCGGGCGTCAAGACGGCGCTGTTCGCAGACGGAACACGACGTGTCCTGGTTGCAGTGAATACGCTCCAAAACGCTTTGGAGTGCACCGTGCGGCTTACCGAAGCGCCGATCGTTGCGCGAGGCGTGGACGCCGACACGAGGTTGCCGGCATCAACGACAGTGCGATTGGCGGCTTTTGGCGGAAACTGGTGGCAAATCAGCGCGTAGCCGCGATAAAAGAACGGTCGAGCTTGGCGTGCGAACTCGACCGTGGATTTCAGTCTATTCTGGACTGTTGCTATCGCATAAGGTTCTGGTAGTTTCGCACGGGCCATTTTCCGCCGAATTCGTTAAGCAATGATCCGGCGGGCTGGGCGCCGCGTGGGCGCATGTGAGCGCCGGGCGTCGGATAGCATTCCAGTCGCCAATCGGGTCCGCGGAGGAAGAGCGTCACGTCACCAACGTCCGGATAGTCCGCGGGCGCGGCGGGGATCGACTGAGTGGCGGTGGTCGGACGGGCCGAGCCATCGACGAACAGCAGGTTGTCGGTCATCAGGCGCTTGTGCCAGCCGATCATCTCGACCAACGGTCGACTCTCGCCGGGGTCGAGGGCGACGCCATTGCTGCCGAGCATGTTGAAGAACAGCGGTTCGCCAAGCAGCACCAGCGTACTGGCGTGCAGGAGCGACGACGTGCGGTGCCCGAACGGCGAGAGCGTGAACGCCGGGATGTGCCCCATCCGGTAGAAGCTACCGCGATAGCTGTTTCCCAGAACGTCGTACAAAGGAACGCCGCGCATGGCATTGGGGAAGTCGTCGAGGATCCCGCCGCCCTGACCGACGACTTTGGGGTAGCCGGTGTCCGACGGACACGCGAAGGCCGGCATGTCGTTGGCCTCTTGCTCGGTGTAGCTGCCGTAGATGTAGCGGTTCAACGGGCGGTTCCGCGCTGCCCACTTGCGTCCGTTCGTGTCATCGTCGTTGATGGTAAACCCGCCGAGTCCGCCGGGAAGCGCACTGAACACGGTTTGACCGTTACGTCCACCCCAGGCCCACCACGAGACCCACAGGTCGAGCTGGCTGGAGATTGTCGTGTCCAGGATCGACGGTGAGACGGGGAACGCGTGTTCCTTGTCATCCTCGGCCGTGTACTGTGCAATCGACTTGCCGATGCTCGACAAGTTCGCGAGGCATACGGTCCGCTGGGCACCTCCGCGCGCTCCGTTGAGTGCCGGGAGCAGAATCGCGATCAACAGCGCGATGATCGCCACGACGACCAGCAGTTCGATCAATGTAAAGGCGCAGTGTCCCCGCATGAGAATCCCCATTCGTAACAAACGGCCTTGCTCGCTCAGGACCGGTTTACTTCATGATGTTCTGGTAGTTGCGCATCGGCCACTTGTCACGGCCGAGCTGGTTGAACAGGCCGCCGGGCGGCGAGCCGCCGCGCGGGCGAACATGAGCGCCGGGTGTGGGATAGGTTTCGAGGCGCCAGTCCGTGCCGCGGATCAACAGGTCGAGGTCGCCAATGTCCGGAAAGTCGACCGGGCTTCCGGGGACGGATTCGACAGCGCGGGTCGCGCGGGCGGAGCCATCGACGTAGAGCAGGTTGTCGGTCAGCAGCCGCTTGTGCCAGCCTGTCATCTCGACGAGGGTGCGTTCGTTGCCGGCGCTGCCGTTCGTTCCGAGCATGTTGAAGAAGAGTGGCTCGCCGATGATCACGAGCGTGCTCGTGTTTGTGAGGGTCGAGAGTCGATGTGCGAGGGGAGACATCGTGAACGCCCAGCCGCCGCCGATATAGCTGAAGAAGCTGCCGCGGTAGCTGTTGCCGAGCAGGTCATAGATCGGGATGCCGCGCATCCCGTTCGGGAAGTCGTCGATGATCGGCGTGGCGCCGCCGACAATCTTCGCGTAGCCGGTGTCGGAGGGGCACTGGAACATCGGCATATCCACGCCTTCTTCCTCGGTGTAGGAGCCGTAGATGTAGCGGTTGAGAGGGCGGTTTCGCGCGGCCCAGCGCGTGTTTTCCCCGATGATCGTGCCGGAACCGATCGGCAGCGGGTTGAAGGGAACCCTTCCATTGGTGCCACCCCAGGTCCACCACGTGATCCAGAGGTCCTGCCGGCTCGAGAGCGCCGGATCGAGCTGTGCTGCTTGAATCGGTACGGCGTGTTCCTTGTCGTCTTCGGTCGAGTACTGGGCAAACGACTTCCCGATATTGGCCAAGCCGGCCAGGCAAACGGTTTTCTTGGCCTGCTCGCGGGCTCCGTTCAAAGTGGGCACCAGTATCGCGATCAATAGCGCGATGATGGCCACCACGACGAGCAGCTCGATGAGCGTAAAACCACGACGTTCTCGCATGATCAATCTCCCGGTTCGATAACAGTGCATTTGGCGGCAGGGTGATCCTGCCAGCGGATGGGCTTGGCATGCGCGCGCCGGCTGAAGATTCGGCGGCGTTTCCGGCATTTCGCGTCCGATATCAGCAGGCCGGCAGGCAGAAAAATCGTCGTTGGCGTCGCGACGTGCCGTTCGATCAGGTTCAACGCAATGTGCGCGCACCATGCCGTGCTCCCGGATCGGTCCAGAACGGACCCGCAAAATGACGTCTTGCGCTCCCAGCGCAGCCGCGCCGGCGACGAAACGTTGGTCGGAGGCGTCGGCGAGACTCGAGACGTGCTACAGACGCGGCCGTAACCGGAGCCGGACGGCCGCAGTGCATACTCACAAATCCAATCATACAACATTCAACAGTTCGATACAATTCCTGGGATTCCGCCTCCGTGCGGAAAAACCCCGGGGAGGCAGCCGCTGGGCTTGGGGCGCGAATAGAGGTACCGTAGACCAGCAGTTGGAGGGCGAATCATGGGATTGATAGCGCGTGCCAGGGTTCGTGCGGCGGTGCTGCTTGCGTTGGGGACGGCGTACATCGCGATCGAGGTCTCGGCCGCTGCGGGGGCGCCCGAAACGGTGGTCGAGGTCGAAGCCTATCGTGGCAAGTATAGCGCGGAGGCATGGTGCCGAGCCCTGGTGGAGGCGATGCCGGGCTACGTATCCGAGTCGCTATCCGTCGTCGAGGCGCGCCTCGGGATCATCCCGGACCCCGCGGTCACGATCCAGATCCTGCTGCGGGATGCTCACCCACAAACGTTGAAAGCGATCTCGCCGAGTCGCAGACCGCCGTTCCGAACCTTTCACTATCCAGGCGGGCGGGTGCACATTCTCCTGAACATGGAGTTCTTCGCTGATATGCGCCACGATCCGCGCCAGATCGTCTTGCACGAGTTGGTACACGCTGTCATGCGGACGCACCTCAAGGAAGAAGACTACACCAAGATCCCGCATTGGGTTCGAGAAGGACTCGCGGTATGGACAGCCGAGCAGACGGACGAACGCATTCGTACCGTGATTCGCGAGTCCGTCCGACGTGGGTCATTGGACAGGGTGGTTCCCGGTTTGGAGGCAGGTGACCACGGACTTGGACGTTACGCTGAGTACGCTTTGGCGATGGAGCGCCTGGTGGAGCGCAGCGGGAATGACGCCATCAAAAAGCTAGCGCAGGAACTTTGCGCCGGCGAGAGCTGTCAGTCGGTTGTGTCCGAGCTAAGCGGCGAGCGATACGCACGTTTTCTGCGCGAAAGCAACGCGTTTGCCCGTACACGGGTCGCTACAAAGATCCCACGGATGATCGACGCCTACGCTGCGATTGTGCGGGCCGACAAAGCACGGAAGTATTCAGATGTCGAACGGCGCGCCGGCAGGTTTCTTCGACAGCATGCAAAGTCGTGGCTGGCACCGAACGTCATGTACTTTCGTGCCAAGGCCGCCCGACTTCGCAAGAAACCCGCAAGAGCCGCCAAACTACTCGACGCGCTGCTGGATCGTGGCCCCGAAGACAACGACTATTTTGACGAGGCGCTGTACCAACTAGGAGCCGTGCGGCTCGAAGCCGATCAGCCGGCGCGGGCGCTCGAATCCGCGCGGCGATTGCTGCGCGACCATCCTGATTCCCCGTTACTGGATCGGGCGCTCTATCATCAGATCGCAGCCCTCGTTGCCCGCGGGATGGACGACGAGGCGCTGGCCGCGATCAAGTTATATGAACGCTCGTTCGCGAACGGAAAGGACCGCCGCAAGGTGGCGGCGTTGAAACGCCGAGTCGGTTCCTAGCGCAGGTTGCCGCTCTTTCGACGGCAATCGTTCAAATGGAGACGGATCTGATGCAATTCGACCTCAGTCATGCGATCGAGATTCTGCGAAGTACACCACAGACGCTGCGCAGCTGGCTCGGGTCGCTCAGTGACCCGTGGATCCACAGCGACTATGGCGCCGGCACGTTCAGCGTGTACGACGTGCTCGGCCATCTGATTCACGGTGAAAAGGCGGACTGGATCACACGGGCCCGGATCATACTCGAGCAAGGACGCGATCGGCCGTTCGACCCGTTCGACCGCTACGCGCAGTTCGAGGAGAGCCGCGGCAAGCCGTTCGCGGCGTTGCTCGACGAGTTCGAGCGTCTGCGACGCGCGAACCTCGAAACGCTCGCGGAGCTCGAGCTTGGCACGAAGCAGTTCGCTCTACACGGGACGCATCCGGCGCTGGGCGAGGTGACGCTGGAGAACCTGCTCGCGACCTGGGCAGTACACGATCTTAATCATCTGGCGCAAATCGCACGCGCGCAAGCGGCCCAGTATGCTCAGGCGGTCGGTCCGTGGCGCGAGTATCTTTCGATATTGAACCTCCCGGCAACGCGGATGGACGATGAGGGGGTTCGGCGAAAAGCTGCAGCCCGCCAATAGCGGGCGCCGCTGACGCGGTTGCCAGAGCGCCGAGGACCCGATGACGGTAGCGTCAACGCTTCGATGCCCGCGCGATCTCGATCGCGAGCAGGAATGGCCGAGTCGCTCGTGACCGTTGGTGGTATGATCGGCGAGGCGGCTGTCTGAGCGCCTCTCGGAGGGAGATGCGATGCAGGAATCATCCAAACACAAGAACTGTTTACTGGTGGCTCGAGATGGCATTGCTATCTGTACCGTGCTCCTGCTTGTGGCATCGGGGATAGGTGACACCCCGAAGCCACCGCTACCCGGATGTGTGCTGGCCCACTCGTTTGAGAGCGAACGCGCCAGGCAAATGGGAGATGGAACCTACGATTCGAAGCGGTTCCGTGCGTGGGTACAGCAGCGGATGAGCGAATTCGACCTCGCAGGGGCTTCGGCCTTCGAGATTGAATGTTTGTTCCCGTACCGAGCATACTACGATCCGACCTCATTGGAGCCCCGGCTTGTCGAACTCGGAAGGGGCAAGGACGCGGCGGCGGCAACCGCACTTGCGCTCCGGGCCTGGCTCACACTTTCGCGTGGGGATTTCAAGGAACTGGCGTACGCGACGGTTTGCCATGACGGCTTTGCATCGGCACTCAGCGCAGGTCAGCCACCGACCGTACAGCCCCGAAAGTACTCGGCGGTTTGGGACCTCTTCGATCTGCTGGCAGCACTCGACGATCAGCGGTATCGCGCGGCGTGGCAATCGATCGCGAAGGCCCAGCACGAGTTCTCGGCGAGCGATCCGGCCAACACACTGGAGCACTCGTCGTACCTGTTACATCGGTATCGGATGGGTTGGCATCGGCTGCCGGCATCGCTCGGCCTGCGTCTGGGGCGATCGGCCGAACGGCAGTGCGCCGCAGTGATTGAAGCTGGCGTTGACAGCGATAGTCGTGCGCGGTTCAAGCGGGTCCAGGAACAGGTGGACGTCTTCCTTCGCCAGCAGCAACTCGTTGAGGGCCCTGCCCCGGACCTGGAGTTCGTTTGGTCGAGCCCCGAATTGGAAGCGCAGCGGCTCTCGGACCTGCGCGGCAAGATCGTGGTGATTCACCTTTGGGCCACCACCTGTGCCAACTGTCCGCGCTACTACCCGCCATTGGCCCGAGTGGCGGAGCGATTTGCCGGAGATCCGGTCGTTGTGCTGGGATTGACCAGCAGACAGCGCAGAGCGCCAACCGAAGATGGGTTGAAAACGGCCAAGACCCTGGTGGAAGAATTGGCGTTCACGCGGGTCTACACAAAAAAACGGGGAATCACCTGGCCGATCGCATTCAACGATCGATCCGTCATCGACCGGAGACTCGGCATACACGCAATTCCGCACCTGCTCGTCATCGACGCGGACGGCGTGATCCGCGCCAATGGCCCCACGTTCCCCTATGCCAATCGCGACGGTGTCGCGCAGCCCAATCTGGATTCGCTCGAGCGGTTTGTCGAAGGGCTACTGAAGAAGTGACCGGCCGCCGGCGATGTTTCCGTCTCCGGCGAAGAACGGGCGCAGGGCAATTATTATCAATCGTCGTTTGACAATGCGTTGGCGCAAAGCTAATTATTGACAGAGCCAAATTGGTTCGGCACGCCTGAATAGCCACTGCCTCATCTTTCGGTGGCAGCGTCTCGTGCGCTCTTCATGATGTTCCCAAGGCGCCTCGGTCGGGGCGGCGCGCACTGGTGATAGCCAACATATTTTGTGGTGGAGAGGAGCGTTCTACGCGGTCGGACTGTGTCCGCTTGCGTTCGCGTTGCGTCCGAGCGGCGGTATCGGATCGCAGCGGCCGCGCCGCTATGGCATCCAGTGCCCGCATAGCGCTTGGTTGGAGGTCCGGGGTGCGCGCGAATGGTCGCGCGCGTATCAAAAACGCATCGGCTGGTGCTCCGTTCGTGCGCGCCAGCTGCACGTGCAAATGGGTGAGGAGCAACACATGAATTCGCGATTCCGACAATCGTTCTCGCAATGTATGGCAGCGATACTGGTTTTTGGCACGATCGGCTGGCCGCCAACGACGCAGGCCTGCAAGTCGACCCGATGCCAGGTGCTACCCGGCTGTGCGAAATCCGCGGTACTCTTCAAGGCCGTCCCGCGAGTGGTGGCACTTCCGCCGGGCGGTGGGGTTTTTCTCCTTCCGACGGCCGTCGTCGTCACTTGTGGAAACAACTGCGGCGGGGCCTGCAATCCGGCGCCAGCCGTCGCCTCGGCGTCGACGACGGTGACGGTGTGTCCCGGGGCACCGCCGTGTGCGGCCGGTTGCGCGTCGCCGATTCCGGCGGTCACCGTTTCGACAGTGGCCGGCACGATGCCGCTGCCGACATGCAACAGCCGGGGCGTGATTACGCGTTTCGCAGTCCCGATCGCAGTACCCGGGGGCGTCTTCGGTCTGTTCTGCGTCACGGCGACGACGACGATTACGTTCACCGACGGTATGGTGCTGCGCGCTACCGGGGACCAGCTCGTTTGCATCGTGGACGAGCTGCCCGGGCAGCCGGGCGTGCCGCGGCTCGATCTTGCGATCGACACGACGGGATTCGTGAACGACACGGTGGCCTGCGCGCCCGGCGATCAGGTGAACATCCGGTACATCATCACGAACAATGACCCGACCGAGACGTTTACGATTCCCGTGGGGAACACCACGGCGACGTCCAATCAGGTTGCGCGACGACCCGAAACCGATCCGCCGGGAATGACGGAGAGCGACGGTGTCTACGCGATTTCGGGGCTGACGGCGGACGACTTTCCAATCGTTTTCGATCCGGCGCCGGGATCGTGCATGCCGCTCCCGCCCGATCCGGCCACGTTCGTTCAGCCCCCGATCACGCATCCATCGCAGATTGTGATCCCACCATTGTCCCAAGCGACCGTGACGGTCGGGATCCGTTCATTCCCCGCGTGCTCCAACGGTTCGTGCTCCGAGACCACGTTCAGCGTGGAGGGAACGTTCTCGCCGAGCGGCGATCCGGGCCTGGCGTGTGCCGGCACCGCGCTCGTGGTGGACACGACGATCCCATTCCCGGGAGGTGAGCCGCCTTGCGAACCATGCGGTTTCCCGGAGAACGACTGCAACCAGAACGGTGTCTACGACGGCGACGACATCTACGTCAATCAGACATCTCTGGACGAGAATCTCAACGCGATTCCGGACGAGTGCGAGCCCGCAGTACCGGCCGTTTCGCCGACGGGGATGGTCGGTATGTTTTTGCTGTTGGCTGCCGTGGCGGTAGTTGTGCTTCGTCGAGCGCGGTCGGCGACAGAATCCGCTAGCGGATAACATCCGTCGCTGTTAGCGGTCCACACGAAGAATAGTCGATCCTGTGGCGGGAGCGCCGTTGTTCCGGAACGCTCCCGCCGTGCGGATGGACAAGCAGCGAGGCGCGCCGGCGCCAAAGGCGGGAGGGGCTTTGCCGGCGGATTGGGGGGCGGCTACCATAGGTATGTCTAGGGGTGGCCCGGCGCGCCGGGCATGAGATCGACGACACGGGCGGTCGTCGGAACCCTTCGAACCTGATCAGTGACCGCTGTCGTGCGGGTAGTGTTACCACGCCGATCAGCGGGCTGCGTAGGGAAGCATTCCGATGTTCGCGTCGATCTACGCCTCGTCCTGCGCTGCACAAGACCTACCCTTGCGCGGGTATCCGCCAATGGAGAATTCGCATGACTCAGCTTGAGTACGCTCGTCGTGGAGTTGTCACGCCGGAGATGGTCCGCGTGGCACTGCGTGAAAACGTGACGCCCGAGTTCGTTCGCGACTGCGTCGCTCGCGGGAACGTCGTGATCCCCGCCAATATCCGCCATCTTGCGGGCAGCACCGGTACCGCGCCATCTGATGCATGGCTGCGGGCGCATGCCGAACTATGCACGTTCTTCACCGCCGGCGGTGCGCGATCGCATGCCACGAATGGGGGAGCGGTGCCGAACGGGCGGGCGCTGGAGGTCGTCGGCAATGGTAGTCCTGGTCCGCGAAAGCACTGGTTGAACGCGTCGCCGATCGGTTCTGGTGGTGGCTGGCCGGCGCGCGAGATTCAGGTTCCCGACGCCTTTTTCTATCCTGCGGATCGCGCCGGGCATCCCACTTACTCGCCAGGCAGCGCCCTTTGGGTCAATCAGACGGCCACGCAGCGTCGATTGTGGCTGCACGACGCCGCACATTGCCGCGGTGAGACCGCTCCCAAGCGTCTCGATCCGACTGGGATCGGACGACCGATCTCGACCAAGATCAACGCGAACCAGGGCGCGTCGCCGGTGAGTAGCAGCACTGACGAAGAGCTCGAGAAGCTGCGTCACGCGGTGCAGTATGGTGCCGACACGGTGATGGACCTCTCGACCGGCGGGAAGCTGGACGAATGCCGGCAACGGATTATCGATAACAGCGTCGTGCCGGTCGGCACCGTTCCGATCTACAGCATGATCATCGGCCGGAGCATTGAGGAACTCGACTACGACACGATCTTGCGCGTCGTCGAACACCAGGCGCAGCAGGGCGTCGACTACTTCACGATCCATGCCGGCATTCTGCACGAGCACCTCGAGTTGATCCGACCGCGGATCACCGGCCTGGTCAGTCGGGGCGGTTCGCTGCTGGCGAAATGGATGATTCATCACAACAAGCAGAATCCGATGTACGACCTGTTCGACGAGATCTCGGCGATCATGCGGCAGTACGACGTGACCTATTCGCTCGGCGACGGCGTGCGGCCCGGCTGTCTGGCGGACGCGTCCGATCCGGCGCAGCTCGCGGAGCTGCACGTGCTCGGCGAGTTGGTGCACCGCGCCCGCGAAGCCGGCGTGCAGGTCATGGTCGAGGGCCCGGGCCACGTGCCGCTGAACGAGATCGCGTGGAACATGGAGCATCAGCGCAGCGTCTGCGACGATGCGCCCTTTTATGTGCTCGGGCCGCTGGTGACGGACGTCTTCCCCGGCTACGACCACATCACGTCCGCGATCGGAGCGACGGAAGCAGCCCGTGCTGGTGCGGCGATGCTGTGTTACGTCACGCCGAAGGAGCACGTCGGCTTGCCGAAGGCCGACGATGTCAAGCAGGGCTGTATCGCGTACAAGATCGCGGCCCACGCCGGCGATATCGCCCGCGGCATCGGCGGGGCCCGGCAATGGGACGACGACCTTTCCAAGGCCCGTGCGGCGCTGAACTGGCCGAAGCACTTCGAGCTGGCGTTCGACGGCGACACGGCCCGCGCGTTACACGACGAGGACCTGGACGTCGATACAGATTTCTGCGCGATGTGCGGACACGACTGGTGCAGTATGCGGATCAGCAAGGAGATCGTCGACTGGGCCAGCGGCAAGGCCGACGGCTACGTTCCCGAGAAGAAAGCGACGAAGTCGCCGGGGCTCTCGGATGACGCCCTCAAGGTGCTCGAGCAGCGCGGCGTCAAGCACGCCTGTCACTCGGACAACGTAGAGGACGCGGCCGTCGCTCGCGAAGTGCAGCAGCAATACGTCGAAGCGGGAGAGTAGGCGCGGGCCCGCACGCCCGCGCTTATCGATTCGCGCGCTTCAGGTCGCGTGCCTAGCGGCGCCGGAGCGTGCAGAGGCTCGCGACTGCAAGTGCGATCAGCGTGTTTGGCTCGGGAACGACGGTGCCGTTAATCCGCATTGAGAGCGGCGTCGTTCCCGGGAAGAGTTCGCCGGTGTCGTGGTTGAATCCGGTCGAGCCCGGGCCGGAGAGAGTGCCTTGTATCCAGCCGGCATCCAGCGCCGGGTTTCCAAGTGCGGCGGCGGACGCGATGACTACATAGTCGCCGACGGGCAAGTGGAGCCCGGAGAGGTCGGCGGTCTCCAAGCCCCCGACAGGTAGTCCACTCTCGAAGAAGTAATCAGCCAGCACGGTGTTTGCGGCCAGTGATGGCCCGGTGGGGACGCCAGTGCCGTCATCAGCACGGATATCGAGACGGATCAGTGCGTCCGGGTCGTTGGATGCCCACGTGTGCACGACGACCTCGAGCGAGTCGACATTCCAGCCGTCGGCGTCGGGCACCGAGAACGACTGATACTGTGACCATTGCGGCCCACTGGCATATGTCGGTCCAGTGACAAGGTTGAACCCGGGGCCGACATCGAGGTTGATTCCGTAGTCGACCAGGACGTCTGCGGAGACCGGCGGCGCGATCGAGATGGCCGCGAGGAAGATCCAGGTACTTCTCATGTGTTCCCACTCCACTATTGGTGCTGTTATCATCCTGGTTGCGCTGTGCAGCCCAGTGCTCAGCACAATTTAGGCAATCGGGCGGTCTCTGATCAAGGACAGAACATCAAATTTTGCAGCATGTTACAGCGTTTTTTGGGTTTCGCCGTGTGCTGGTGTTGTTACGATGTTCTGGAACAATTGAGAACTGTCCAGCACAGACTGCTGCTGGAGGTTGGAGCTGGAGAGTTGCGATGAAGGAAGTGGATCAAGCGCGGTTAAACCGCATTTCGGCTCGGTTGCGGATCGAGTTGACGGCGGCGCTGAACTTCCTGCCGCAGGTCGATCGCGGTGCCAGCGCCATGTCACGGGTCCTTGGATTGGAACGTACGACATGCCAGCGGATCGTCGCGGCGTTGAAGAAGTCGCGCGACGCGGCCGAGTTCGTGACGCGATTGCCTGGCGTTCGGGCGCTTGCGGGATTCGCGAACGCCATGCGCAAGGCCGGTGCCGAAGAAGAGGATGTGGTTGCGCTCGAATCTGCCGTCCGCGACTTTGACCGATTCGTATCGGCGGTTGCGCGTAGCAAGAGCGAATTGGCACTTGTTGTGCGGGCTGCTGCATCGCAATCTCGTCGGTCGGTTCCCGGTCCGGTTTCGCCGAGTGCCGTCGCGCGGGCCCGCGAGGACCATTTTCATGCGTCGACGATCATTGCCGGTCGCTGGTCGGAAACGCACCTGGGTGTTCAATTGCTGCGTCCGGTTCCCGGAGACGCGAATTGGATGGAGCTCATTAGCATCCGGGGCTACCTCGAGCACCAGGCCCATGACGGCGCCATGCCGCTCGCGCTGTACACCGGCGTGACGGGCGAGGCTGCGCGTCGAGGCGTTCGATTCGAGGCCATCGCCGGTACCAACCCGGCCGCGCTGGATAGCCCTGGTATCCTCGAGCCGTTCTGCAGCAAGCCGATACCGACCGCGACCCCACGCCACGGCACTTATGTGTTGAGCTACCTCATCGACGCCGATGGAGTTCACCGCAACAAGCCGTTCGACTTTGTTGTCGGTCAAAAAGCGGTTGATCGAATCCCGCACCCGCGGACCAGCGATGTACCGGTCCATGTATCGCTCAACCAGGCTGAGTATCCATCGCGGCAATTCGTGTTCGACGTCTATCTGCATGAGGAGTTGGCGCGGAACTGTATTCCGTCACTATCGCCGCACATGCTGGGCATGCACTTGGACGTGTGGCGCGATACCTGGCCGACCCAGTTGCCGCACGGGCCGCGTCTGCAAGTACTCGGATCGCATGCGGAGCCGGCGGACGAGCACCCGGTTGCCCAAGCCGTTACGCGCTACGTTGCGGACGCCGAAGGCTGGGCCCTGGACGAGTTCGTCGGATTCCGTTGCGAGGTTGCGTACCCTGTCTGGCGCGCCTACTACATGATGCAGTTCGATTTCGGACGGGTACCACGCGGCGGCTAATGCGACAGTCGTTCAGGCTAGTCTGGCGCCGCGTTCGCCGCGTGCGGTACCCCACCCTGGGACGGGTGGGGTACCGGGCCGGCGCTGCCAGCTTCAGCGCCCGACGTCAAGGACATTCGCTGGACCGCGATCGATCGATCGTCGTCAGTCGGCTGCCAATTGTGCCGGGACCGGTACCAGCAGCGTCGGCGACCCGTCCGTCCATTCGCGCGAGAACTGGTAGACGATCCCATCCGTCAAGTCGACGTAGATCGGTTGACCGATCGGGCCCGGGAACACCGCCGGGAGCGCGTAGATCACCGCTTGGTCCGGATAGCGGATCGCCGCGAGCAAGGCGCCCGAGTCGGGAGACCATCGCAGCCTGGACAGCTCGTCAAACTCCGGCAACAGGATCGGTCGCACGCCAAGCTCGGCGAGGGTCGGGTCCAGGTCGTAGATGGCGATCGCCGGCGGGTCCTTCGTAACCGTCACCGCGGCGTCGCCGTCCGGGCTCGCGACCAGCTCCGCTGCGTTCCCGTCTTCGGGGAGTGTGAGCACCTGCTCCGCGGCGCGATAATCGTAGATTCCGACTTCGGTGACGACGTAGCGCTCATTCAAGCCGTTCACCGTTCGACCGGCGCTCGTCGGCAGATCGAACCGGTCACTCTCCGGCGTGAAAATCGCACCGTCGCGGAACACATACAGACCGTCCGTACCGAGCCCGACGAATCGCGCATCTTCCAACGGCTCTTCTTCATCGGTTTCCGTGTCGACGACGAGCGGGAAGCAGCGGCCGAGCAGCAACAGCGTGTCGTCCAGCCAACGAATCACCAGGGTGCCCGGAAACAGGAACGTCGTTCCTTCGTTGGTTTCGCAGTTGACCAACTCGGCCGGCGCCTCGTACTGTTTCGTGACGACGTACGATTCTCCGTTCCACTCCAACACTTCAGCAGGCCGGCGCGGGAAGCCTGGCGCGTCGCGCGCGATCCGGCCCGATGGGCTGATCCCGGCGACCGGGAGCGGGATCGGCTCGAGGTCCGACGGGAAAACCCGGGTACGGGATCCGGTCAACTGCAACATGTGACTGCTTCGTCGAAGCAGCGCCAGAAGTTCCTCGACATTTTCCTTCTCTTCGGCGCTGAGGTTGTCACTCCCGCGCCCGAACAGCGGCGCGGATACGATCGGATCAACGGCATCACGCGAGCCCTGCTCCGGACAACCCGTGCACGTCAGCAGTGCAAGCAACGTGGTCGGCACCATCGCCAACGACCGGTATCGATATCTCATGATCGGCTCTCCCATCTCAACGAAGTTAACTTGGCCATCAGGATGGTACAGTTGTCGTCAATATTTCTCGGAGATGTCCAGGGGGCCGGCGTGTCCGTCAAGTCGAGATCGCCTGCCGGCGAAAACTGACGAAAAAATACAGGGTTGCGCGGGATCAACGGTATCGGCGGCGCACCGTCCGCGAGACGACGAGGACCGTATTGCAGCGTGCCACCGAGATGCGTCAGGCGAGATGCGAAGCGCACCGTCGCTTGCCGAACAGGCGCGGATCTCAGACGATAGCCGGGATGAGGATTTGGCTGCTGACGCTATTGTGCGCGAGTTCGGCAGTACCGATCGGACTGGCCGCAGTGCCGTTGCGCTATCGGTTCGCGGAAGGGGAGCGCCTGATCTACGAACGTCGGGTGCAGACCGCGGGACCAGACGGTGAGGCTGCGGGACCGCTCCGAACCGAGCAGGTGCAATTGTGGTGTCTGCAGGAGGATCGGGCGGGATGGCTGATCCTGCTCGACCGCACCCGCGTCCAGCAAGGGCGCCGCCATCCGACCGACGCGATTCTGTTCCGCATCACGGCGAACGGAAAGCTCACGCCTGAAGGGTTCATGTCCGAGCGGTGGCCGGCATGGCGCGACGTGCTGGCGATGTTGCCGCCGATGCCGACCGCGGCGACCGGCGGCCGACAATGGCGCGGCGCTCCCGATCCGCGTGGCGAACGCTGGCAGTGTCGACAGGGAGCGGACACCGGTGATATCGCACTTGCGTTACATGACGAGCGTGGCGCGCTCGATGCATTGCAAGTGACGGTCCAGGGATCGTTCCGCTTCGACGCGCAGCGAGGACGCATGCAGACGCTGTCGCTGCAACAGACCGACGCTCGACGCAATCGGGTGACCCGAACACGGGTGACGTTTCATTCGGTTCGGCGCTATGACGCGGAGTGGACGCAACGACGTCGAGCGGAGGCGCGGCGCTACATGCAGGCGCTCCAATCACATGAGCGAATTCTGGTGGAGATGACGCGGCAGCCGGCGGATTTTGATCGGCTCTACGATCGCCTGCAGCGGCTCTGGTCGGGCTTCGCGCGCGACGTCGAGCGCGATGTCGATTCACCTTTCGAGCCCCTCGGCCTCTCGCAGCTCATGCGCGTTCGCAGCGACCGCGACGCGCTGTTGACCCGCGCGCTGCTGGCCGATCGTTGGCAGGGGAAGCCCGTTGGCGCGTGGACGCTGCTCGACTTTGCCGGCAATTCGCGGACGAGCGAGGAGTGGGACGGCAAGGCACGCCTGGAGTGCTTCTGGTCGGTCGAGGAATCACTCGGCATTGCGCAATTGGATCGGCTGCGACGCCTGGTTGTCCTCGACGATCACCGCCATTTGTCGGTGATCGCGTTCAGTCTCGATCGGGACGAAGCACTGTTGCGCGAGATCACGGCCCGCTTCGGCGCCGGAATGACGCACGTCGGCGCTACCCCGCTCTTGAGCGTCGAGCCGATTCGTCAACGTCCTGCGTTTCGGCTCGTCGATCGCGATGGAATCATCCGAGCGGTCTGGATCGGTCGCTGGCCGGAACAGGTGGAGTTGCGCAAACTGACGCGGGGTTGGTGGTAATCCGATCGAAAGGAGACGGCCCCGCCGCCGGCAGAGAGGAAGGCGACGGGGCCTGCATGCGACTCGTGCAACGGGGAGTTAGAACCCCTCGTAGTAGCCGGGAGGCAATGGGAAGTCGTCGTGGTCGTCGCCGTGGCTCCAGTCGTCGTCCCACGGATCGGTCGAGCTGTCGTGGCCTTTTCCGCTGCCATTGTTGTTCGAATCGGAACCGTTGTCGTAGCTGTCGAACGACTCGTTGAAGGCCGCTAGTTCCTCGGCAAGCTGCAACAAGCGGAAGCAGCCATCGTTCTGAGCCAGCATCAGCGGGCAGGTGGCGGCCGTGATCAGCAACGAGCGGCGGACCTGATTCATCCAGCGTTTCATCGATTGCTCCTGGTGCGATGAGTGGGAGCCTCATTGCATTCAAGCGAACTTGGCGGCCGAATCGCGGAATCTGTCGCGCGGCGCTGGATTTTCAGGCCGACTGTTTCCTAACAAAAACCAAATATGATATCCTGTGGGCCGAGGTGGAGCGATGCGCCGCGTACGCAACCCGAGGAATCCGTTTCTATCGACGCACAGCGAGTGGCTGGGGCCCGCGCCGAAAGTGGCGACGGAGGTTTACGAGGAGCGGGCTAAGTCGATCCTGGTGTCGAATGACAGTCCGGACATTCCGTTTCGTTGGAGCGTAAATCCGTATCGCGGCTGCCAGCACGCGTGCACCTATTGCTATGCTCGTCCGACGCACGAGTACCTTGGGCTGGGGGCCGGTACGGATTTCGAAAGCAAGATCACGGTGAAGGTCAACGCGCCCGAACTGCTCGAGCGCGCGCTAGCGCGGTCATCCTGGCCGCGGGACGAGGTCGTTTTCTCGGGCGTCACGGATTGCTATCAACCGTATGAGGCGGTCTATGAGCTGACCCGGCGGTGCCTCGAGGTTTGCCTGCGTCACGACACGCCGATCGGGATCGTGACCAAGGGATACCTGATCGTGCGGGATTGCGAGTTGCTGGCGACGTTGGCGCGACAGGCAGGTGCCATGGTGTACATGAGCATCGCGTTTGCGGACGATGCGACGGCGCGTGCGGTGGACGTCGGTGCGCCACCGCCGAGTCGGCGGTTCGAGGCAATGCGGCAACTACACGACGCGGGCGTCCCCGTCGGGTTGATGCTGTCGCCGGTGATTCCGGGGCTGAACGATCGAGAGATTCCGGCAGTGCTCGAGCGGGCGGCAGCGTGCGGTGCGCGCGCGGCGACGTTTACGGCGCTGCGACTGCCAGGCAGCGTGCAGGAGTACTTCCGCGCTCAGTTGGCGGACGCGATGCCCGACGCCGCTCGGCGGGTCGAGGCGCGGATCCAGGAGATGCGCGGCGGTCAATGGACGGACAGTCGGTTTGGTCATCGCATGCGCGGGGACGGAAACTACTGGGAGAGTATTCGTCGACTCTTCGCAATATCGGCCCGGCGTTTCGGCGTGCAGGTCGGGAGCGCTCCCCCCAAGCCCCCGGCCCGGCGAGCGACTTCGCGAAAGGCGCCGCGTGACGCCAGCACGACGCAGCTACCGCTCTTTCCGGAATGAGAATGTTGTTGGAGGCGGGTTGCCGCGGCAATCTGTCGTTGAAGAAACCGTCGACGCGGTGCGTTCCACAGGGAACGCACTGCGCCAGACGGTGAGACTCGCGCGGATTGCCGGTTAACCAGCCGGTTGGAGCCGGGGCCTTAGCCGCCGGTGACGAGTGCGACGAAACAGTTGATATCGCCGACCGTGACCTGCCCATCGTTCGAGCAGTCGCCGGCGAGGATGTCGCAGTCGGGGAACATGGCGGCGTAGCCATCCGGATCGGTCAGGGCCAGGACGAACGCATTGATATCGCCGACGGAGACGTTGCCGTCGCAGTTGAGGTCGCCGAGCAGAACCGGGCCTCCGGGCAGCGTGAGGCGCACGACCGCTTCGATGTTCGCGCCGCCGCCAACGGGTTCCATGTCGACTTCGACGTAGACCGCACCGTCATCACCCAGGTCGAGTCCGGGGCCGACGACGCCGGATGCGTTGAAGTCGGTGATTAGCCAGTCGCCGGCCTCGTCGCCGTCGACGTCCAACTCGTCGTTGACCGAAAGAAGCGCTCTGGAGTCTGCGAGGTTGTCCGCGTCGCCGAGGAACAGGGTTTCGCCCAAGGTCGAGTCCCAGACGAAGGCGACCTGGTCGAGGTTGTTGATGCTCACCGCGTCGACGGAACTTCCGAGCGTCAGGGAATCCACGGCATCGCCTTGGCGGAGGACGATCTCGTCATTGACGGTGATGAACTCGTCGGTTGCGGCGGAGCCGTCGGTGTCGCCAGAGAGGACGTAGATTCCGTTGTTGTTGATGCTGCTGGTGTCGAAGTTGTCCCAGTTGTCGCCTTGGCCGGTCGGGTCCTCTTCGCGGGCGACGATCGCGCCATTGACGACTACAGCGTTGTCACCATCGTCGAACCGAACCTCGGTAGCCAGGTGACTGCCGTTGTCGGAGACTTCGTAGGTGAACTCGATCCCTGTCGAAGCGACGAGCGAGCCTTCGATGATGTCGCCTCCCATGATGACCGGGGCGCTGCCGGAAGGGTTCCCGACATCGCTGCTCTTGTAAAGGGCGCGGCCGTTGGTGCCGCCGCCTTTCGTGTCGCTGAGCCCCGAGACCCAGAACGCGGTCCCGTCCGGAAGCATGCGTGGTCGACTGCAGAACGTGATGAACTGAGCACGAATACCGGGTGCCGCGTCGTCGGCGCGCAGCAACAGGCCCTCGTGCGTGTAGACGGCGTCTTCGCCGTTGACCGATGGACTGTAGATGAAGCCGCCGGTGTTGCTGACACCCATCGTTGTCTCGCCGCCGGTGAGTGAATCGGGGGCGGCGTCCGAGCTGAGGAAGACGGCATCGGCTTCGTACCAGATGGCGCGCCGGCCGTCCGCCAACGGGACGACCATGCCGACCTTGCCGTTCCCGTCCGTGAACGGGGCGTTGCAGGAAGTAACGGCGCTGCCGTCGATCAGATCGCCTTCCTGAAGCACAATCGACCCGGGGACGACCGCAGCGACCGCGGCGACGCCGCCCATTCCCAGAACCGTCGACGCAATGATTCTCTTCATTTTCCCGCTCCTCCTGAACAATATCACACCTTACCCGCTCAAAACAGCATTGTACTTGATCGCTTGCGGCGTATCCAAGACGTTCCCGAAAATGCGGGAGTCAGACAACCACAGGGGGTGCGGTATCGAGGAAGCTATTGCGTCGAAAGCCCTGGCGGGCGTGCGGTCTGGGCGGCATATGCATTTCGCGTGTGTCGGAGCCGCCAGGCGGCAAGTCCGCCGATTGCGGCTGCGAGTCCTGCCTGGACGATCAGACCCGGCCACGGATTCCCGGCTGCGAAGAGGCCGTAGTAGAGCGTGCCGATCGGCGAGCCGCCGCTGAGGACCATAGCTGGTCCCTCGTCATCAAGACCAATCTCCTGGACCTCCAGGTAAGCAACGCGCGCGCCCTCGAGAATGAGCGGTAGTCCGCGCAGGACAATCCACAACAGCATGATTGCTAGTGTGATGCTCCAGTTGAGCAGCCGGGTGAGATAGAGGAACACAAAGTCGAGCACGAAACCGATCAGAAACACGGCGGGAAGCGCCGTATAAAGGAAGCCGTCAGTGTTGAGCGGCTTGGCGATCTCCGGATCCCATCGCAGGCAGAAAGAGAAGAGAATGCAGGCGAGGACGGTCAGTCCGACCGGGACCACGACATACACCGGAAGGCGGGAGCGGCGCTGCGTGACGAGCATCGACGCCACGTCTCGACGAAGCTGGATGCCAACCGCGGCGTTGGTGAGCAGCAAGGATACGAGTTGCCAGACGACCGTACTGCAGAGCAGTTGCATCTTCAGGCCGTCGAGCGTCTCGAACACGGCTTCTCTGCTGGCACCATCATAAGGGTGCGTGTGTCCCCCGATCACGAGCGCCGCGCCGGCCACTAACAGGATCGCGACCGCATTCCACCATGCGAAGGCGGGCGACTCGGGTGCTCGGATCTTGCGCGCTGCTGCTGCGATGAACAACGCCGCGAGCGTCAACTGGAGCATCATCATCAAGGCGACTTCGAACAGCGGCTGCGCGGTTCCGATCAGGGCTCCGCCGCGGAAAGACGCGAAGATTGTCTCTGCCAGATAGCCACCGGAAGCCAGCCCCAGACCGGGGACGAATATCAGCGCGCCATATCCGCCCACAAAACCGCCGACGACCAGCCAGCCGATGACGTTGGCTTTGCCGGCGCTCGATACGCCGGCCAGCAGTGCCAGCGCGCCGATCATCAACCCGACGCTGAGCATTCCGACCTGCAGGCTGAGCCAGGGGATGGCGAGCGTCTCGTAGCTCACGCCGATACCGCCGGCCGCCGGTGCCAGATAGCCCAGCCCAAGGATCGCGCCGGTCGCAAACAGCGTTGTCGCCGGCAAGGTGGCCCCGGTCAGGTAACCCAGTGCGAGCCGCCAGCCGCTGACTGGGGACAGTCGGTGTGACTCGATCATGCCGCTGGTGAAGTCGGTGAGCAACGCCTTGCGGATCAGTCCGGAGGCCTGGAATGCGATGAAGATTGCCTGGCCCAATAGGATGAACGCCAGCGTGCCGGCGGCGATATCGGCGATTGTCTTGCCGGACATCCGGGCGACGGATCCCGTTCCGAGGACGCAGAGCATGATGACGATGATCGGGATCGTGATCAGTCGGCGGGGCGTCGACAGACGAACGTGAAGTCCGAACAAGGGGTTGTAGGCCATCGTCGCTCAGTCCACCTGCGAAATGCCGCTACGGAGGTATACCTGTTCCAGATCGGGACGGATCGCCACGAACTCGGTCACCGGGACCTCCGCTGCGATCAGGATTTTCAGCAGCTTGGCCGCCTCCTCCTTGCCATGTCCCCACTCGATCGTCAGGACGTCGCCGTCCTGCGTGAACCGCGTGACTTCAGCGGATCGCAATCGCGACTCCAGATCGCCGAGTCGACTAGCGATGCCGACACGATAGGCGCAGGTATCGGTGCGCTCGCCGCGTTCTACCTCGCTGACGGTCCCGAAATGCCGGAGCTGGCCATGCTCCATGATCGCGATATGCGTACAGTATTCAGCCAGGTCCGACAGAATGTGCGACGAGACGATAATCACCTTGCCCGCGTCGCGCAGGTCCGCCAGCAGTCGGCGAAACTGGATACGCCCGCCGGGATCGAGGCCGCCGGCCGGCTCGTCGAGCAGAATGATCCACGGATCAGGCAGCAGGGTGCGTGCGACGGCCAGCCGCTGCCGCATTCCGCGCGAGAGTTCCTGGATGCGGCTGTCGCGTTTCTCCTTGAGCCAGAGCTTCTCCAGCCAGTGGTCGATGCGTTCGCGCGTTTCGGTACGCGGGAGCCCGTAGCAATCGCCGACAAACTCCAGGAAGTCCGCGACACGGAGCGATTCGTAAAGATTGGGCGTGTCGGGCGTGAACCCGAGGTAATGTCCGACTTCAACCGGGTGGCGCGTGATGTCGAAGCCCGCGACGCGGATTCGTCCGGCACTGATCGGCTGCAACCCCGCTGCCGCGCGCATGGCCGTCGACTTACCGGCCCCGTTAGGGCCCACGAGTCCCAGCAGATCTCCGCTGCGCAGGGTGAGCGAGAACCCACGCAGCGCGAGGAACGTACCGTACTGGACGTGTACGTCCTCTATCGTCAGTTGGGCTTCTTGGGCGACAACCATGGGTCCTCCCCCCAGTGCGTGGGGCGATCGTGCGACACATGATCCGAGCGGTGCCGCGACGGGCCGACGCGTGTCGACTGTCAGACGCTCACCTCGGCCTGACGGCGATACCATTCGATCGAGCGCGCGAGCCCTTCGGGAAATCGAATCGTCGGCTCGTACCCGATGATACGTCTTGCAGCTTCGATATCCGCCAGACTGTCGCGGACATCGCCGGCGCGCGGCGGCTCGTGCGTTGCCGCGATGCTGGTGCCGAGCGCTTCGTTGATCGCAGTGACGATCTCGTTAAGCGTCGTGCGCTCGCCACAGCCGATGTTGACCGCCTCTCCGGAAAGTCCGTCGGCTTGCCAGGCGTTGATGTTGGCACTGACGACGTTATCGATGTAGCAAAAGTCCCGCGACTGTTCGCCGTCACCGAAGATAACCGGCGACTCGTTCCGCACCATGCGCGTGACGAACGCAGGAATCACCGCGGCGTAGGCGCTATGCGGGTCCTGTCGAGGGCCAAAGACGTTGAAGTACCGCAGCGAGATGGTCTGCATTCCGTAAACGCATGCGAAGGCGGAACAGTACTGCTCGCCGGCAAGTTTGCTGACCGCGTAGGGGCTCTTCGGCGTCGGCTTCATGTCTTCGCGCTTCGGCAACGTGGGGGTATCGCCGTAGGCGCTGCTGCTGGCAGAGTAGACCACCTTCGGCACGCCGGCGTCACGCGCTGCCAACAGGATATTGAGCGTGCCGGTGACGTTGACCTCATTCGCCTCGAACGGGTGCTCGATGCTTCGGGGCACGCTCGCACGGGCAGCGATGTGAAAGACGACGTCAGTACCGGCCGCGGCGCGTTGGCAGGTGGCGCCATCGCAGATGTCGCCGACGATCAGCTCGACGTCGGACTCCACGTCCGCCAGATTCTCCGGTCGCCCCGTGCTCAGGTCGTCCAGTACGCGCACGCTATGGCCGTCCTGCAACAGTCGGCGAGTGAGGTTGCAGCCGATGAATCCTGCTCCGCCGGTGATTAGACAGCGGCTCATGTGGTCTCCTTCGGTAGTTTGAAGAAACGCTCCGCGTTCCGGGTCGTCTGACGGGCGAACTCCTCCAACGACACGCCGCGCAGCGCCGCCAGCTGAGCCGCGATTTCCGATACGAATCGCGGTTCGTTCGGCCTCACCTTACGGTGCGGCTCCGGAGTCATGTACGGGGCATCGGTCTCAATCATGATCCGGTCCGCGGGCGCTGACCGAGCGACCTGCCGTAGCGCCTCCGCATTCCGGAATGTTACAACACCCGTGAACGATAGCCACAGTCCCATCTCCAGAATCCGCGTCGCGACCTCCGCCGACCCCGAAAAACAATGGAACACCACCCGGTCGGACAAGGCCGGATACTCAGCCAGAATGTCGCAGACCCGGGCCTCCGCCTCGCGGGCGTGGATCACGACCGGTCGGCCGACGGCGCACGCGAGTTCCAGCTGAAAGCGAAACACCGTTTCCTGCTGCTGCGGGGTTGCGAAATCGTAATGAAAGTCCAATCCGGTCTCACCTACCGCCACGAGCCGGTCGTTTATGCCAGCCAACTCGCGGCCGTGATGGATCGCGGCGAGCGCATCCAGCATGTCGCGGTCCGCCCGTGCCGCTTCGTGCGGATGGATCCCCGCGGCAAAGAACACGTTGGCGCGGGTGCCGAGTCGGTCGGCGGCGAGATACGCGTCACGCGGTTGAGTGGCGATGGTGACCATCCGCGTAACGTCGGCCTCCATCGCACGCTGCAACACGCCGTCCAAATCGTGGGCGAACGCATCGAAGGTCAGGTGGCAATGAGTGTCGATCAGCATGGGAGGCCAATTCTATCGGCACACGGTCGGCATCTACTCTACGTTCTGGACCTGTTCCTTGAGCCGATCGACCGCACTCTTGATCTCGATGATCTCACGTGCGATCTCAGGATCGCCGGTCTTGGAGCCCATCGTGTTGGCTTCGCGCAGCATTTCCTGCGCAATGAACTCGAGCTTGCGACCGACCGGATCGCCGGAGCGCGCGAACTTGTCGAATTGTACGAGGTGCCCGGTCAGCCGGCTGATCTCCTCGTTGATGTCACTGCGATCGGCATACACGGCGATCTCACGCGCCAACTCTTCGCCAGCAATTGTTACGTTGGTCGCCGCCAGCAGTTCGTTGACGCGGGTCGTTACCCGGGTGTGATATTCCCGGAGAACCTGCGGTGCGCGCGTCCGAACCACCTCCAGGCTCGCGCGGATCTGATCGCATTGGGCAGTCAGGTCCGCTGCCAATGCCTCGCCCTCCGCTGCACGCATGCCGAGCAACTGCTCCAATGCCCCGTGGATGAGGCCGGAAACGGATTTCCACGCCGCCTCACGTTCCGCCTCAGATAGATCGGTCGGCTGACACACCCCCGGAAGCAATGCCAGCGTTGCCAGGTCGATCTGCACCTGTTCGTTGCCGGCGGCCACGCCACGCAACTGATCGACGTATCGTTGAATGGCCTCGACGTTCAGGTCACTGGCAGCTTGAGCGCTGAGGTCCTTAATGTGAATCCGAAGGACGACACTACCGCGCGTGATCTTTGCCCGGAGCAGTTTGTCGACATCGCTTTCGAGGGAAGAGAACCGGTCGGGCAAGTGGATCGCGGCTTTGTAGTATCGATTGTTGACGGTCCGGATCTCGACGTGATAGGCGTGGCGGTCGTCTTCGAGCTGCGCGTTGCCGAAACCGGTCATCGAGTGAATCACGGATCAACTCCGACGTGGTGCAATCTCGCCCCTCTGCGCTCCGCCCGATCAGTCAGATCAAGCGAACGACTCGCCGAAAATATGCACACCGCGCGCCAACGCCGGCCGTTCGGTGATGATGCGCAAGGCGCCCTCCGGAGCCTCATCGCTCGCCGGCGATGTCTCCGATTCGCCGGTCGATGTACCGGTGCCAGTGGGTGTACCGGTGCCGGTGGATGTTCCGTCAATCACCGCCGGGATCCCCAGGCTCGGCCCCGACGGACGGAACGCGAAATTGAGCAACACGGCAAAGAGCACGAAGATGCCAAAGCCGACAATCGTGACCAGTGTGAGGACGTCGCCGGTCTTGGCGCCGAAGGCAGCCGTCGGCCCTGCACCGCCGAAGGCGCCGGCGAGGCCGACCCCGCGTCCACGCTGCAACAGAATGACCAGCATCAACAGTATCGCAAACGCCGTGAAGAAGATGGCCGCGACCGCGTGCCAGAATCCCGCTGCTAACAACATCGTGCACTTACCTCGGATGTCTCGATTATTGGCCGCTCCCGGTCCTTCCGGCGGGCGAACCGAACACTATACCTCTATTGTGACTTCGCGGCCAGTGTTTCACGGGCGATCGCGAGGAAGGAGTCGGCCTTGAGGCTCGCGCCGCCGACCAGTCCGCCGTCGACGTCCGACTGGGCCATGATCTCCCGCGCATTGTCCGGCTTGACGCTGCCGCCGTAGAGTATTCGGACCGCCGCCGCCTGCCCGTTGAGTCGAGCCAACTCCCGTCGAATGTGGGCATGTGCTTCCTGGGCCTGCTCCGGGGTCGCCACCTGGCCGGTGCCGATCGCCCAAACCGGCTCGTAGGCGATAACGAGCGCCGACCCGGCCAGCTCACACCCGATAAGTCCTGCACCCAGCTGATAGGTAAGGACGTCGAGCGTCTGTTCCGCCTGCCGCTCGGCCAGCGTCTCGCCGACACACAGAATCGGAACCAGTTCGGCTTGCTGGGCGGCGCGAACCTTGAGATTGATCATCCGGTCGTCTTCGTGATGTCCGATTACATGTCGACGCTCACTGTGTCCGATAATGGCGTATGTGGCATTTGTTTCTCGGACCATGTTGGCGGAGATCTCGCCGGTGAAGGCCCCGTTGGGCTCGTGATACAGGTCCTGAGCGCCGAGGCGGAGATCCGTGTCGGCGATGGCCTTGGCCATTGGGAACAGGTAGATGCTCGGTGGGCAGACAGCGAGTTCGATCGGACCGGCAGGCAGGTCGGCGCGGATGTTCGCGACCAGTTCTCGGGCCTTCGGTAGGTCGAGGTTCATTTTCCAGTTGCCGGCTACCAGTGGCAGGCGCATGTACGGTCCTCCCGTGTTTGACAGATCGCTGGAAAGGGTAACCGACGCGTCGCGAGATTACGGGACGCGTTCGGATTTTCACAATATTCTGAAAGCAAAAAAGTGAAGAGGCTTGATCGAAATCGGGTTGGCGCGTGCGTTCGGGTGAATAGAATGCCCCGAATCGACTCGTCGCGGTCGCGCAAGTCTTGCGCCCATAAGCGACTAGGGAACGTGTAGGGAACGGAAACGGGGGGAGAGTGTGGAGAACGCTATGATGCGCGACCACTCGTGGAAGTGGTGGCTGAGCGCAGTCACCGTGCTCGTGTTGTGTGTGGGTATTGTTCGTAGCCGGGAGACGTCGGCGGCGTTGTTGCCGACCCGGTTGGGGGATCGATCCGATATCGAGTCGGCATTGATCGCAACGAGCCGAGCGGATGAATCGGCGAATGCCGTGGAGGTCCAGCCGACGGCGGGAGACGCGACGCCGATCATGGACGGCGCGGACGAGTGGTTCGCCGATGTCGACGCGCCGCGCACGACGGGGCGCGAGATCGACCGAGTGCTTCGGGTCTGCCGCGTGACCGCTTACTGCGATCGGGGTACGACAGCGGCCGGCGTGCAGTCCGGGCTGGGGCAGTGTGCGGCTCCCGGCGACATCCCCTTCGGCACGCTGGTCTACATCCCGGCGTTGGATCGCACCTTCGTCGTGACGGACCGGACCCATCGCCGATTCCGACGGAGCACGGTCGACCTGTTCCTGCCGTCTTGTGACGACTGCATCCAGTTCGGTCGCAACTTTCTTGAATGCGAGTTCATCCTGTTGGACGACGACGCCGCGGTCGAGGCGGTCGTTCGCGAGCAGCCTTCGGGGGTATGAGCGCTCGGCGGGACAGGGGCCCGCATTGCTGTTTCGAAGTTGACAGCGCCTGGCGCGTTCCATACGATCTTCGAACTGACGCCCCCATCGTCTAGTGGCCTAGGATATCAGGTTCTCATCCTGAAGACAGGGGTTCGAGTCCCCTTGGGGGTATCCCTCGCAAATCAGCACGCCGCGCGGCACACCGCCGCGCTTCTTCGCACCCGCTAAGGATTTACGCGCATCTAACCCACCAGCTTCCGCTGTGCCCGTCTCGCACCCGATTGCGCCGTCTGCTCAGCGCAGTCGCTGAAGGTCGCCCCTTCGAAGTCCGGCCAGCGCCGCCGTGAGGTATCACGCGGCCCGGTCTCTTAGCTCCGCAACTGCGATGAGAGGAGAGTGCGTTTTGTGTCAGTGCTCGGCGAACGCGGCGCACGCTCCACGTCGAGTTTGGCGATTGTCGTGAGCGGATTCGCCTCGATGCGCCCGGTCGGTCCAGTCCCGAAAATTCTGGAGCTAAGTCCGAGCTTTCAGCCCGTGGAATGCGCATCCCCATTCGCAGGCGGCGTCGTGCCGCGGAGTCTCACTGATCAACAAAGATGGAGCGCAGGACATGTACTCAATGCGTACGCTACTCAACGTGTCGCTTCTGTGTGGAATGGCGACCCTCGCGTTGGCCCAGAGCCCGCTGACCAGCCAATGGACCTACCAGGGCAAGCTGAGCCTTGCTGGCAGCCCCTTCAGTGATTCGGCGGACTTCGAGTTCACGCTGTGGGACGCGGCGGCGGGCGGAAATCAGATCGGATCGACGCTGGCTGTCAACGACCTTCAGGTTGTCGATGGGTTCTTCACCGTCGACCTCGATTTCGGTATGGACGCCCTGAATGGCGACGCGCGTTGGCTCGAGATCGCGGTTCGCAGCCCCGCGGGCAGCGGCGCGATCACGACGCTCGACCCGCGCCAGCCGCTGTCCGCAGCGCCCTACGCCCTGCAGACCCGCGGGCTCGTCGTCGATGGCAACGACAACGTGATCACCGTGCCGGACCAGAACTCGGTGTCCGGCGTGACGGCCTCAACCGTCAGCGGCGGCCGCGCGCACGTGGTGACAGGAAACCAAGCGACGATCGGCGGCGGGCAGCTGAACACGGTCGGAAGACTGGCCACAGTCGGAGGTGGGCTCGGCAACACAGCGCAGGAGTACGCCTCGACCGTTGCCGGCGGTTCCGGGAACACAGTCTCCGGAAACAGCGGAGCCATCACTGGCGGCTCCGGCAACGTCGTCAGCGACGCATGGGGCTTCGTTGGCGGCGGCGAATCGAACGCCGCCTCCGGGCGCAAGTCCACCGTCGCAGGCGGGCAGTTTAACATCGCATCGGGACAACTCGCCACGGTCCCGGGCGGGTTCCGGAACGAGGCTGCCGGCAATTACGCGCTCGCGGCCGGCTATGGGGCCGAGGCGTTGCACCACGGCACCTTCGTCTGGTCCGACTCTCGGGGTGGACCGTTTCAATCCACCGACGCCGACCAGTTCCTGATCAACGCACAAAACGGCGTGGGCATCGGGACCAACTCGCCGAGCGCGATGCTGGATGTCGCGGGGGATATCCGCATCTCCGGATTGGCGGATCTCTACTTCGACGGCCCCCGCTCGGTCAACTCAAGCGGGCTCGGCTGGTACGGGAATAATAATGGTAGGCATTTCGGCCCTCCAGGAGGAAACCCCGGTGGGCCTGTGCTGTACGGTGACAATGGCGGCGCGTTGGGCACCACGAAGTTTGGCAATTCCGTGGCCTTGTCTTGGACAAGTACCGGGGTGACCGCGTGGGGGAAGGCGAGGATCTACGGGAGCCTCGGCGTCGGTACCAACCTAACCGCTGGTTGCGACGTCGTGGTTAGGAATCGCGTGGGAAACGACGACCTCTTCATTCTGCAAGACGCGGACGACAATGAGCTCCTTCAGGTCACAAGCACCGGCAGGTTTGGATTGCGCGACTCGAGTGGGAACATGAACCTCCAGGTCGATACAAGCGGCAATGTCGCCATGCCGCGCATCCGTCAAACGACCGTCGGCGATTACGACGTGGTGATGGGTAGTGACGGTTTCCTTCGGAGAGGCTTATCGAGCCGCCGGTATAAGGAGAACATCGAGCCGTTCGTCGAGGACTTCGATCGAATCCTTGATGCCCAGCCCATGCAGTGGACCGGCACGAACGATCCTTCAGGCCGGATCGGCGTCGGGTATATTGCCGAGGAAATCGATGCGCTCGGACTCGAGCAGCTCGTGGTGTACGACAGCGAGGGGCAGGTCGACAGCCTCAAGTACAGCCGGATCCCGATCTACACGCTCGAGGTCGTCAAGCGACATGAGCGTGAGCTCACGGCGCTGCGGGACGCCAACAAGAGCCTCCGGGCCGAGCGCGACGAACTGCGTGGACGCCTTGGGAAGCTCGAATCCCTCGTCAAGCGGCTAAGCGAGCGCTGAGTCATGTGATCGTGCAACGACCTGCTCGACTTCGTCGAGTTACAGGCGGCTTTCGTCGGTCCGTAGGGGACCGGAGCCGAACGCTCCAGCCGGCTTACGAGACTCAGTCGGCGGCCCGCGGAAGAGCAGTATTGTCCGCGGGCCTTCTTTCTGCGCGGCTGGGAAACGGCCCTTGGAAATGGCCTGACCTGACGCCTACCGACGATTGGCCGCGCACCGGCAACCAACAGGTCCATCCGACGACGTCCGGCTCTCCAGGTCTCATCGTAAAGACAGGGGTTCGAGCCCCCTTGGGGGTATCCCTCGTAAATCAGCGCACCGCGCGGACTGCGGGCTGTTCTAGGCGCAAAAAGCGGCCGCGGTCGATTGCTCGGGAGCATGCGCGCTCTCAGTTGCGCTCCGGCAGGGTCAGGTACCCGCGTTGCTGCCAATCCTGGACATCGTGCAGATCCACGTCGTCATCTTGGTCGCGGTTCGCTTGCGTCGGGTCGGTGCACGCGCCTTCCAGCGAGTTCCCGGGGCCCTTCAGGCAGCTCAGTAGTGACTCGAATTCGGCGGGCGCGAACGAGCGACGGCGTATCAGGATGGCCCAGTCCTGTGCGCCGCCGGGAGCCGTCCCAAGCGGAACAAGGCCGGGCCCGTTGGCCAGCGCTTCGCTGCCCCCCTGGAGCGCGCCACCCAAGCGCGGATCGAACCAGCGGATGTCATACGTGGCCGTGTTCGGACCGACGTCGAGGCTGGTCGTGCCACCATCGGGAAGGTAGACGACGTAGATTTCGCCGGGTTGTGCGAGGCAGTAGTCGTCGGAAGCGGTTGTGAGTCCGTTATCGGCTTGCATGTTCCAGAACGGCAAGTGATCGGTGAAGAACGTCAGTGCGTGGTTGGTCATCGTCCACATGTTGTCGCGCGACCGCCAGTCTTCGCAATCGAGATCGTCGTTCGGGAAGTCGTACCCAAAGTAGTATTCAACACCTCCGCCGCCGGCGACCAGCGTTCCCCAGAGGACCTCCTTGCGGATATCGTCGTGCCAGAAGTCGTTCGCGTCGGGCACGACTCCCGCGGTCGCGGGCGCCTGCTCGTCGTAGCACACCACCCACGGCCGGCCGGCGGCCGCAGAACGGTCGATCCACTCGCGGACGACAGCGTTCGACGCGACTTGCAGCGAGGGGCCGTCGAAGTCGGGGTAGCCGAGCAGTGGCGCGTAGACTGCCTCTTTGGCACCCGGGAACGTGTGGACGACGACATAGTGTTGGTAAGGGTCGTACGTTTTGAAGAAGCTCGCGAACGCCCTGCGTTGCGCGTTGGTGTTGGTGTTCTCTTCGCCGAGGTTCCAGGTGATTGCCAGGTAGTGGCCGAAGCGGGCGATGAGTTCACGGTAGTAGAGTCGGCGCTGTGTGCCGAGCGCGCCACCGTCGAGCAGTTGGTCGTTCTCGGTTTCCTGCGTCAGGATGTGCAGCATGACGCCGCGGCGTTCCATGTGGCTGAAGACGCGCGCCCACTGGTCGAGTTTGGAGCAGTCGAAGCGAAATCGTTCGTTCTCTGTCGTCCAGGGCCAGACGTCATTGCCATCGCCGTTGACGTTCATGGTCAGGAAGTAGACCGAGTTCATGCCCTTGTTCGCAAGGTAGTTGATGGCGCCGAGGATGTTGGCCCCGCGCTCGTTCTGCCAGGTCGGGTCGTCCGGCTCGGCGTCGCCGGCGTGTGGCTGATAACGGTGACGGTCGGTGCGCGTGCCGTCGAACTCGTCGTAGGCCAGGAAGTTCTCCGGACTGTCGGCGCCGCCCTTCAGGAACCGCTCGCCGGTACCCTTGAAGCGCAGGTAACGCTCGTTGGTGTACTCGAGCCAGCCGTGCGCCCGGAAGTCGCGCCCCTGTTTGTCAGTCGGTGCGATGTCGAAGCTGCCGGTCGCGCCATCGAATGCGGTCGACGTGCCGGCGTCAGGATCGGGATCGACCGCGATGTCCGCGCCGGTGTGAAAGCTCGCGACGTAGGTCCACGTACCCGGCGCGTCCGGTCGGAAGTGGACGCGCCAGCGGTCACCTCCGACGGCGCTGGTCTCGTCCGCGTCGCCGTCGGCCGCGTAGTAACCCGGAGCGACGAATGTTCGGTCGCTGGCCAGGTGGGTGAACGTGACGTCCAAGCGGAAGTCCGTAAAGGGGTTGGGCGTCGCTTGTTCGTGGGTCCACGGTCCGGAGAACGTGACGGTGACGTCGTGCCATTCCTGTAGCGTGCCGCCCACCGCGCCATTGGGGTCCACCGGATCGAGCCCGGCCAGCCAGATCACCAAACGCCGAGCGTACTCGCGGTTGTCGACTTCAGTGATGTTGGTGCCCGCACCGGGTGGATTGAAGAAGGTGTTGCGGTCGAATGTGGCGACGACCCGTCCCTGCCCGACTTCGGCGACGGCGAGGGCCGCGTCGTTGGGTTGCAGCGGACCGTCGACCGCATTCAACACGCAGTTGCCGCCCTGGCAATCGGCCAGACTGCGGGCCGGCGGGCCCAACACGCGCACCAGACTCACGCCTTCACCCTTGAAAGTGATGCCGTCCGTCAGGTAGTGCTGCTCGAGGTATGTATCGATCGTGAACACGCCGGCGAAGTTGTCGTGGTGCACGAACATGTTGAAGTGCAGCAGGATGTCATTGTCGCTCGCGCGCCCTTCGTCGAAGCCGAACTGGCTGTCGGAAAACGCCAGCAGGCCACCGCCGGCATCGACCCAGTCGACGACCGCGTTCTGCTCGTCTGCGCTGAATCGTCGATTGTTCGAGCTGAGAATCAAGACGTCGTAGCCTGAGAGCGTAACGGCATCGAGTGTGACGCTCGTGTCCGGCAGCTCAGTGGCGACAAAGCCGATCTCCGCCAGGGTCTGGTTGAACTCCGAGTAGCCGCGCCCGCCGGTGTCGTCAAGACGCAGCAGGTTGCCGGCGTCGGCGGGTGGAACGCTGCCGTATACGTAGAGGACACGTCGTACGGCGCCCGTCGGGTCGGACGGCCCGTCGTCGAGCACGGTGAACTCAATGGTGAGACCAGGCCCTGGCGATCCGCCAGCGTTGGATCCGGTATAGGCGGTGGCGGTCAGCGTGTGCGGTCGGGGCGTCGGCGTCCAGGCGTTGAAATCGCCGTTGGAGTCCCCGGCCAGGGCGTATGGTGCCACGTTCTCGGTTTGGAAGTTGGGCGTTGCGTCGTACGCAAAACGCACGCTGCCGACGACGGCCGGGGCGGTGCGCGCGACCACGTTCAAGTTGCGCGTCGGCAGGGCGCGCAAGTCGATCACCGCACCGTCGAGCAACGGGTCGTAGCCCGCGACTGGTGCGTCAGTGTCGGCGTTGATCAACGCTAACTCGACCACTTCGGCAGCGTTCGTCACCGGCACGGTCAAAGCGATCGTAATCAGGGCGCAGAGCGCATGAACTCGCATGGCGCGTCCTCCTGTCGGTACTGCCGTTGTCGCAAGATGGCCCATCCAAGCTTGCTTCGGGTCTGATACCCGGCGCTATGGTAACGCGGCCTTGTTCGAACGGGAGCACATTGCGCGCGGAACGACGGATCGGTCGCCGTCGCAGTTGATTCCCAGACGCGTGACTTCAGCACCTCCCAGGCCCGGAAGCGGTTGCGACAACCGCCTCATTATAACGTCCTATAACTAATGACTTTCCGCGGTCAGAGGAGCGATAGGGCGGCGATCGGTGGGTGCGTGAGATTCCCCTGAGATTTTGTTACGGGCTTTCGGGTGGTCGGGTGTTTTCGAGTTTGAAGGCGGTCGGCGTAGCGCTTTGGCCGTCTGGACAGCTTCGAACGATCAAGAAGAACCCGACAAGAGGACCACATCATGATTCGAGAAAGACGACCCAATCGCATCGCACTGATGGCGTTGCTGGCGGGGATCGCCACATTCGCCACGACGGCAAGGGCCGAAACGATCACCTGGCTCGGAAACACCAATAGTAGTTGGGGGACTGCCTCGAACTGGTCGCCGCCGCAGATTCCCGGGAGCGGGGACACCGCGGTGTTTCCGGATGGCGCGAGCCGAGTCAACATCAACCTCAACGGTCATCGCGTGGTGGATTCCATCCATTTCGACAACAACGGTGCCCAGAACTACACGATCAATGGCAACAACACGTTGACCCTGGAGTCGGGGGAGGTGATCGTTGACGCTGGCGGAGCGACGCACACGATCAACTGTCCCGTGGTACTGGGCGCTTCGAACCGCTGGATTGTCTCCGGTGTGTCGCAACTCGTGGTCAACGGCGTCATTAGCGAGACCGGGGGGAGCTTCGGCATCGACAAGCGCGGCAACAGCCGGCTGATCCTCAACGCCGACAACACGCTGACCGGCCGGGTGAAGGTCACAACCGGTGCGCTCGAACTGGGGAGCAACAACGCGCTACAGAACAACACGATCGAGTTGACCGGGCCGGATCAGCTGAGCTTCTCGGCGACCGCGCCGAACGGCGTGATCGGCAACCTGGCCGGCAGTGGCGACTATGACACGAGCACGACTGAGATGACCCTCGGCGGCAACAATGAAGACGCGACCTATTCGGGCGTGTTGAGCGGTAGCGAGAACCTCACGAAAGTTGGAACCGGCACGTGGGTCGTGACCGCCGACAACTCGGGCTACCTCCGCACCGTCCGGGTACAGGACGGAACGCTGCAACTCGACGGTCAGCTCGGGCGACGGTCCCGCGATGATCTCATCGTGGATGCCGGTGGTACGGTGACCGGTGTCGGCACAGCCGCCAGAATTGTCACAGCGGGTACGCTGGCGCCGGGAAGCCCCCTGGGAACGCTGAGCGCTGTCTGGGACCTGGACTATGTTGCCGGGTCCGTCATTCAGATCGAGCTGGGGGGCACGACGCGCGGCGTCGACTATGACTCCCTATACGCGGGGACCGAGATCTTTCTACGTGACGCTAACTTCGTCGTTACCTACGTCAATGGATTTACTGCTGCGCCCGGCGACGAATTCGTGATCGCGGAGGCCGGCACCGATTTGCTGTCCACGATCGCAGGGATCACTTTCCCCGACGATCAAGGCTGGTACGTCATCCACGACAGCTCCCGCAACCGTATCGTCTTGCGGATCTGCAATGAACTTGGCGAAGACTGCAACAGCAACGGTATTCCCGATCTATGCGAACAGGACAACGACGACGACGGGATCCCCAACAACTGTGATCTCTGTCCGGGCGGCGATGACGCGCTCGATGATGACGGCGACGGCGTCCCCAATGATTGCGATAGTTGCCTCGGCGACGACGCCAGTGGCGACAGCGACAACGACGGCATCTGCGATTCGGAAGACATCTGCCCTGGTGCCGACGATGCCGGCCCGGACGCTGACGGCGACGGCGTTCCTGACGCCTGCGACTTCTGCGCCAGCACTGAAACCGGCGACATCGACGGCGACCGTGACATCGATTTCGATGACCTGGCCGGCTTCGACACCTGCCTCACCGGCCCCGGCGTACTCGCCGACGGCGCCTGCAACTGTTTCGACGCCGACGGTGACGGGGCGGTCACGCTGGCCGACTACGCGATTCTTCAGGCTGCTGCCAGCGGCAGCGGCGTCATCGCCGAGGGGCCGGGCGAAATCAGTATCGAGAACATGATCAACGGCGTCAGCGACAAGGGCTTCGCGATCCTCGGTGAGAACGCGAACGACTTCGCCGGCTACTCCGTCGCGATGATCGGCGATCTCAACGGCGACGGCCTCAGTGAGATGCTCATCGGCGCTCCCTCGTGGGGTACCGGCGAACGCCGAACTGCGGGTCGTGCGTACGTCGTCTACGGACGGACCGACTTTCAGACCATCGTGCTCTCCGACGTGGCGGCGGGGATCGGCGGATTCGCGCTCGAGGGCGAGTTCGGTCGCATCCTTCACGAATACCTGCTCGCGGAGATCGGCGAAGAGTGGGCCCAGAGCGAAGGACCTGACGGTGAAGGCGCCGGGTTCTCGGTGGCTTCCGCCGGCGACGTCAACGGCGACGGGGTCGCGGACATGTTGATCTCCGCGCCCTATGCGCCAGTCAACAACAATGAGCCCTGGGGTGGACGTACGTACGTCGTGTTCGGCAACGACAACCTCGCCAGTCCGTTCCCGCTCAACCTGGGCGACATCACCGCGCCCGGTGCCGGTGGCGGGTTCATCGTTGAGGGCAGACGCGGACGCTGCTCGCAGAACGCGGCATGTGCCGCGTCCCTCGGCAGCAGCAGCAGCGGCGACCTCGCCGGCTGGGCGGTCGGCGGCGGAAGTGACGTCAACGGCGACGGTCTTGCCGACGTGATCGTCGGTGCCCCGCTCCGTGGCCCGGGTGATCGTGGCGCCGGCTACGTCGTCTGGGGCACGCCGAACACCGCGACCATCTCCCTCGCGAGCGTGGAAGATGACTTGTTCGGCTTTGCGATCAGTAGCTCCGAAGACCCCACGCGTCATGACCGGTTCGGAGGTCGGGTTTCTACGGGCGACTTCACGGGTGACGGATTGGCCGACGTGCTCGTCCATCCCCGCGGCACGCTACAGCTCCAGGGGTTTCTGACGCACGGCCGTGCCGAGGGATCCGCAGTCGATCTGCTCCCCTCGACGCCAAACGTCACCGTACTCGATCCTGGGCTAACGGGAGATGGAGGTGACGGCATTCTTGGTCGACCGTTCCTTGGCTTGCCGGCAGAATGCGTGGGCGACTTCAACGGCGACGGTCACACGGACCTGGTGCTGACGGCTGGTATGTTTCGGCAGAATCAGAGCGGCCAGGGGATCTTCGTGATCTTCGGAACCGGCGACGACGCCGATACCATCATCAATCTCGACGATCGTTTCGGGCCGTACGACGATCCGTTCCCGATCCCGGATCGCGGCGTCAACGTGCTGTTGACGGACGTCCTCTTTTTTAACGAAAATTGGCGCTGGGAGGTCAGTCCGGTCGGCGACGTCAATGGCGACGGCTTCGACGACATCGTGGTCGGCGTGAGAAACCGCACCGTCGTCGTGTTCGGTCAGGCGGAGTCCGAGATCATCGATCTCCGCACCGCGCTCGACGGCGAGCAGGGTTTGCTCATCGACGGGTCCGAGCGCAACGACGATCAAGGCTGGTCGGTGACGGCTGCCGGCGACGTCAACGGCGACGGCATCAGCGATATCCTGATCGGTGCGCCGAAGGATGACACCATCGACGTCCATGCCGGCGGCGCCTACCTGATCTACGGTGCCGACTTCAACGGCGCGATCACGCACCACGGTACGGATGACCACGACGTCATCACCGGAACCACCGGTGCCGACAATATCGTCGGCGGTCGCGGAAGCGATGTCGTCAACGGCAACGGCGGCGCCGACACTTTCTACGGCGGCGCCGGCGACGACGCCATCACCGTGCTCGATGCCGATTTCCGTCGACTCCGCGGCGGCCCGGGCCTCGACACCATTCGTCTCGCCGGCGGCGTGACGCTCGATCTCGAAGCCAAGCGCGGCCGTATCGAAGGCTTTGAGCAGATCCAGCTGAACGGCGCGGGTGCCGACATCGTGTCGGTCCGCAGGATCGATGTACTCAACATGAACCCAACCAGTAACGACCTGACCATCATCGGGACCGGTGAAGATCAGCTCGTCGCAATTGGCGACAACTGGATCCGCGAAACAAACGTCGCGACCGGCGGCGGAACCTTCATCCGGTTCACCGATGGCCGCGCCGAGCTGTTCGTCGACGAACAAATGGCGCTGCGGTTCTCGCCGACGATCATGACGACGGCGTTTAGCGTCGCTGAGAACAGCGCGGCGGACACGTTCGTCGGAACCGTCATTGCGGTCGATCCGGACGGCGACACGATCGCCAGCTACGCGATCGTCGGCGGTGATGGCCAGGACGTGTTCGCGATCGATCCCGATACCGGCGAAATCACCGTGGCGGGCGCGATCGACTTCGAGGCCACTCCGAGTCTCACGCTCGAGGTGGGCGCGACCGACAACAGTGGCGATACCGGTATCCGCACGATCACGATCGACGTCACCGGCGTGAACGAGACGCCGATCTGGACCGCACAGAACTTCGTCTCGACGCTCGCCGAGCATGCACCGGTCGGAACGTCGGTGGGTTCGTTCACCGCGGTCGATCCGGACGCCGGCGACTCGGTGACGTACCTCATCGACGTCGAGGACGCGTCGCTGACGGCTCCGGCCCTGCCGGGTGCGTTCGCAATCGATGCGAACGGCGAGCTGACCGTCGGGGATGGTTCACTGCTGGATCGTGAGGAGAGTGCGTTGCAGGAGCTGCTCGTCTACGCCCGGGATACCGAAGGCCTGCGGTCGGAGGCGATCCTGGTGTCGATCACGCTCGACGACGTGCAGATGTGGGAGATCCCGCTCTCCACCGCCTTCGTCACGACCGGTGCGAGCATGTGGGATACGGACGGCGCTGTTCTTCCTTCGACGTTGATGTTCGAGCGTCGCATCGACGGCGCCGATAGCGGTGCCCGGAGCGTGGAACTTGTCGGCATCGAACTTTCGGTCGATGTCGAAGGCGTGTTCGACTACTCGTCGGAGATCACGACCGGGCCCGGTCGCGTCGACGCAAACATCCCCTTCGAGGTGGTGTTGTCGATCGACGACGAGATCGCACTCGGACAGCCGTTCGTGATCGATCTTGCTTTGCCGGAACCTGCGGCGCCGACGCTCTCGGGCATGACGCCTCACGCCGACATGGACTTCCTGATCGAGCTCGATCAGTTCGAGATGCTGACGAACTTCCGCAACTTCGGACCGTGGAATGGCAGCAACTCGTCCGATGACCACCTCGTGTCGAGCGTGCCGGAGCCTTGGGAAGCGACACTTCAGCCGGACGGCTCGCTCGCGACCGGCCCGTTCTCGACCGACCTGATCTTGCTGAACGCGATCGACTGGGACTCGTACATGCTCAACTTCCTGGAGATCGCCAATATCCCGAGTAACGAGGGTTCGTTCGACGTTCTCGACGTCTTCGGCTTCAACCTCGCGATCGATTACATCGTCTGGACGATCGAGATTGCCGGCGCCCTGCGGCTCGACCAGGAATTGAGCCTGGAGATCGACGGTTACGAGGCCGTTATCGTCTTCGAGAACGGCGACTCGCGACCGCTCAACCTCCACGGTGCGACGGCGATCACGCTGCCGCTGGATGCGGATACGAACGATGACGGTCGCGTCGACTTCGAAGTGCGTTTCGACATCGATACGACCTTCTCGAACTTCAGCGACTACGTTGGCGTGATCACCCCGATGCTCACGATGGGATACGTGCACGTTACCGCGTTCCCGATCAACCTCTGTTGTCCGCCGCAAACGGCTGAGGTGGGCCCGGTGATCGACGCTCAGGTCAGTGTCGACATCGGCCGCGACGATGGCGGCGTGCCGACGCCGTGGCCTTCTGGCGAGACGGGAGAATTCCCGCTCGGCGGCTTCAACACCGTCGTGATGACCGGCTCGATCGACCTGGTGAACTGACGAACTGGACCCAACCGCGACCGGCGGCCTCACCGCTGCCGGTCGTCTTCCGAAAGGAGCGTACATCATGAAACGCAACACACTCATCTCGAGTCTCTTGATCATGGCGAGCGTGGCCGTTGCATCTGCCCAGACCGTTACCGTAAGCCTCGACTCGCCCCAGCGTGGCCAGACCGTAGAGCCTGCGAGCGTCGTCGAGTGGGAGATCACCGTCGCGGTCTCAGCCGACCACAACGAAGGATTGGCGTTGTTTCATACTGATCTGGTTCAATCGCCGAACAATCCGGCGACGCTTGATTTGTCGCCGGCTGGCGGCGTGCCTGCGGAGATGGCGAACTTTGCCCGACCGCTCGGGATCTCGAACCCGGGCCCCGGCGGCACGGATGGCTATGTCGGAATCGCGCAGGGTCCGGACGGTGCGCGCGACCTGCTGCAGATCGGCGGCGGCCAGAATAACTTCGGTCAGCCGATGCCGGCCGGTACAGGTGTCGGCGAGAGCGCCGAAGTCGTTACGGGCGTCGGGCACGGTGGCCCCGTGACCATTGCCAGCGGTACGTTCGTCGTGCCGAGCACGGCCGGCACGCATACCTTCACGCTAGCGAACGTCAAGGCCAACGTCCTGACGACGATCGGTGCGGTCGCCGTGGTTTCGCGTGCGGCGTCGGCGACGATCGTGGACGCCGACCCGTTGACGTTCGAGGTGCGGGCGGAAGCGTTACCGGGCGACATGAACTGCGATGGCGCGGTGTCGGTCGGTGATATCAACCCATTCGTGCTGGCACTGACCAACCCGACGGGGTACGCCGACCAGTTCCCGGACTGCGACCCGCTCAATGGCGACTGCACGCAGGACGGCACGCTGACTGTCGGCGACATCAACTGCTTCGTCGAACTGGTGACGAACGGTTAGCGACGAATGTGCTCCTCTGTAAGCCGCGCTTGACCGTCTTTGGGTGTCCTTGTCGGGCGCGGGTGCTCCGTCGGCGGCGGGTCGGGATTCAATCCCGTTCCCGCCCCGAACGGAGTTATGCTATTTCGATCGCGCGCCGCGTCGGCTAGACGGCGCGCGATCCATGCGTTGGCTGGATTGTCGGGGGCTAACCAGCCTGCGTGGCGTGCGCATGCCGCGCTAAGCGCTTCGGCGATTCATCCACGAGAGGGCGCCGAGGCCGATCAAGCCGAGCATGGCGGCAGTCGGTGCGGGAATGACCTGGACCAGGCCGCCGTTGAATGTAACGTCGACCGGCCCGCCGCCGAGCTGGACGAAACCTTCGGTCAGGTCGCCGACCGTGAACCCGCCGAGCAGCGAAGTGGTTCCCGCCTGGGTCGCTTCGAAGGTCAATGTCGCCAGAAGAACGTCGTTCCCGCTCACGCCCGTTACCGGCGGCGGTGCGAACGGCAATAGACCGGCCAGGCCGTCGCCGTCGAGCGTCGGGGCGGCGTTGAAGCTCGGGCCGATGAGCACATCGGTCAGCGGGTTATGGCTCAGGATCAGCGAGTCGAACGAGAGGTCCATGCCCCAGCCGACGATCGCGTCGATGCTGGTGATGTCGGCCAGAATATCGACCGTGAATGTGTCGCCGACGTTCACGAGCGTGTTGTTCGGCTCGACCGAGACCGAGATGGCGGCGTTCGCCGAGCTGACGGACAACATTAGCGTCGCCAGCGTCAGGCTCCAGATGGTTGTGCTGCGGTTCATCGTCATTCCTCCAAGTAGCGGTCAAGAAAAAAAGGGACGGGTCAGCTGTTTGCGAACCCGAGATAGTGGTCGTACCAGATACCGAAATCGATCATTCCGACGAAGTCATCGCCGTCATAGTCGGCATCAGCGTTGTAGCCGGCGTCGCCGACACCCTTGCCGTAGGTGGCGAGGAACAGGTTGTAGTCGTCCATGTCGACGTCCTGGTCGTGATCCAGGTCAGCCGGGTTCGGCGTACACGGCGCGTCGCCGGCCCGGACGCTGTAGGTCTCGCCTCCGGTGAAGTCGCCGTTGCCATTGCCGAAACCGCCAAGCGGGACGCGCGTGATCGCGTCGATGATCGAATCATCGTCGCGCACGTCGAGCCCCAGTGTGCCGTCGCCGACGCCGGTCGTGACGGTGACGGTGAGCGTGTCGGGGCCGGACGCGGCTACATCCTTGACCACCGGGCCCGCGAGTTCACAACTCGTCACGGCGACGAAGTCCTCGGGCGATCCGCCGTCGATCGGAGCGCTGAACGTCACCTGAAAGCGGACACAGCCGTCGGTCGTGGGGTTCGGGTCGAGTCGGGTGACGGACGTAACGGACGGGCTGACGAGGGTCGACGGGGCGTCGCGTTCGTAGGCGCCGATGTCGATCCCCGGGCCGGCGACGCGCTGGTTGCGGTCGAGGTCAAAGAAAGCGACACCACCCTGACCAGCGACGAGGCTTGCATCGCCGGCGTCACGGCTATCACTGTTCGACGCGGGCCGGTCGTCGGTTGGGTCGACTGCGTCGTTGTAGAAGCCGCCGAGGATGTCGGTGGGGCCGAGGTCATCCATGGTCAGCCTGGTGAACAGGTTGTGCCCAGCGCTGACGAATTCGAAGTCAAACCCGTCAATCATAGCCAAGGGTGGGTCGTGGGGTGGCCCACTTTGCCCGACAACCGTGTGGTCGAATACCAATCTAGGGTCAAGTGCAAACACATAGATTTCGTTCGCGAGGCCTACCGCAGTATTGTTCAGCAGCGTGCAATGCTTGAAGTGGACCTCCGTGGTTGTGGTTATTTGCAAGACAGCGCCGAACGTCGCCGCGTTGGCGACAAATGCAACGTGATCGATATCGAGCGTATCTCCGCTTATTAGTCCGTGGGCGATTGCGCCGCCCGCCTGGTCTGCCCAGTTGTCTTCAAAACGCGTGTTTCGGATCGTGCAGTTGCCGTCGAGCAGCGTCGCGCCACCCCCAAAGATCCCCGGACTGCGATTTGCGACAAACATGCAGCGCGCGATCTCCGCGTTTGTTGCGTATATGGCGCCACCTCCACTTAACTCGTCTTCGGTGACGTTTCCTCGGAATGTCGAGTCGGTGAGCCGCAGCGCGGAAGTTGTTCCAGGATCATCTAAAATCAACGCTCCTCCAAAAAAACGAGACACGTTTTGCTCGAACCGGCAGCCGTCGATGATGATCGGCGTCGTAACGGACGACTGGAGCGTGCGGAACGCTCCGCCTCTATTCGCCTTGTTTCGCTCGAAGACGCACTTGACCACCTGAACCGTGGGGACGTGGCTACTCACTGCGCCGCCTTGGCGCAAGGCGAAGTTGTCGTAGAACCCGCAGCGGTGCAGCTCGAGCCAGCCGCTTGCGTGGCGGACTGCGCCCCCGGATTCGTCCGGTTCACGGTTGGCGCGACCGTGGCGGAAGTCCACGTGCTGGATTCGCAGGCGATCGTCCGGAGCGCCGGCGTATTCGATCATGCGGGTGGCGCTCTGGCCATCAAGGGTGATGTCGGCCGAGCCGTCGTTGTTGACGTCACCGTCGATGGTGAGCGACGTCGTAACATCGATCGGCCCGAGCGTGAAGAAGATCGTGCCGTCGGCGAGCGCCGGATCGAACAGGATCACGTCGTCGGGACCGGCGGCCGCAACCGCCTCCCGTAGCGACAGGCCGGTACCTTGGTCGGGACCGTCAAGCTCGTCGATCAGCGTGTCGACGATGTGGATCTGTTGTGGCGGACAGATATCCGCGGCGATTGCCGCCGAGAACGTCATGTAAGCGGTCAGCGCGGTCAGTACAACAAACGTGGTTCGTTTCACGAGTTTCTTTCCTCCGATTGGTGGGGAGCCCATCCGTATGCGTCAGCGGCGATGCCGCACCTCGGCCGACGCGCGGTTGCTCGCGATGAGTCGGCCGTACGTAAGGAATCACCCGAAATCGGCGCCGACAGGGGAAGAAAAGTTGCTTCCTTTGTCGACGCCGACCCGAGGCGCCCGGCTAGCTAGCTGCTGGCGAAGGCCAGATAGTGGCTGTACCAGATGCCGAAATCGGTCATTCCGACGAAGTCGTCGCCGTCGAAGTCGGCGTCGGGGTTGTAGTCGGCGTCGCCGAGACCCTTGCCGTAGGTGGCAAGGAACTGGTTGTAGTCGTCCATGTCGATGTCCTGGTCGTGGTCGAGGTCGCCGGCCAGGTCGGGCAAGCAGGGGGCCTCGCCAGCACGGACGCTGTAGATCTCGCCTTCGGTGAAGTCGCCGTTGCCGTCGCCGAAGCCGCCGAGCGGGACGCGCGTGACTGCGTCGACGATCGAATCATCGTCGCGCACGTCGAGGCGAAGCGTACCGTCACCCGTACCGGTCGTGACGGTCACCGTGAGTGTGTCGGCTGCGGCCGCGTTCACTTCCTTGACGATGACGTTCTCGAGTTCACAGCTCGGCACGGCAACGAAATCTTCCGTCGACGCACCGTCGATGGGCGCACTGAACGTCACCTGGAACCGAACGCAGTTGTCGGTTGTCGGGTCGGCGTCGAGTCGGGTGACGGACGTAACGGTCGGGCCGGCGACGCCCGTAGCGTCGAGTTCGTAAGCGCCGATATCGATTCCCGGGCCGGCGACGCGCTGGTTGCCGTCGAGGTCGACGAACGCAACACCGTCCTGGCCGGCGACAAGACCCGCGTCGCCCGCGTCGCGGCTATCACTGTTCGACGCGGGCCGGTCGTCGGTTGGATCGGTTGCGTCGTTATAGAAGCCGCCCACGATGTTCGGCGTGTTGGGCAGCCTCGAAACCGATAACTCCGTGAACAGGTTGTGGCCGCCATCGAAGGAGCTAGTCAGGTGCGGCGCCGGAGGCTCGTGTGGCAGACCGGTGTCTCCGACGACCGTGTGATCGATTACGAGCCGGCCAATATTACTTCCGTGGCCGTCCGCCTGGATACTGGCGCCGAACGCTGCAGTGTTGTTCAACAGCGTGCAGTGCGCGAATTGCACCTCGCCGTCGAGGTTGGATGCCAGCTGCACCGCGCCGCCGTAGTCGGCGTCGTTTGCAACGAACGTCACGTGTTGCATGTCAGCATAGTGTCCTTCGCCGGAGGTGGCGTTGAAGAGAGCGCCTCCGCTGTCGGTGGACGCGTTTCGTTCGAACCGGGAAAAACGAATTGTCGCGCCGCCGCCGAACTGGACGATGGCCCCGCCGAATTTTGCGGAAGTCGTGCTGATCGCGTTGGGTAGGCCGTTCTCTACGAAAAGGCAGCGGTCGATCGAATAGCCGATATGGGCGGTGAACATCGCTCCGCCGAACTCGGCTGTGTTGTGTCGAAAGACCGAGTTTGAAACGCGGAGCCCCTGGTCCTGACGTCCGTATCCGGCGACGAAGACCGCGCCGCCGTTACTGACACCGTAGTTGTCCTCGAATACGCAGTTGTCGATCACGATCGGAACGACGATCGGCTGCACTGGATCGATTACGGTGATGGCGCCTGAGCCGCCGACGTTACGTTCGAATACACAGCTCATGATTCGCAGGGTGGTGACGTTGCCTTGAATCGTACCGCCGGTGAGGGCTTCGTTGTCGAAGACGCCGCAGCGCGCCAATTCGAGCCAGCCGCTCTCGTGGAAGATTGCGGAGCCGACCTCGGCGAACCCGTTGCGGAAGTTGATGTGCTGGATGCGCAGGTGGGTGTCTGGGGCGCCGGTGTAGTCGATCATGTGCGTGTTGTTCTGTCCGTCCAGTGTGATGTCGGCCGAGCCGTCGCCGTTGACGTCGCCGTCGATGGTCAGGGATGTCGTGATTTCCAGTTGGTCGAGTGTGAGGACGATCACGCCGCCAGCCAGCGCCTCGTCGAATACGATCAGGTCGCCGGTCTGGCTCTCGGCGATCGCTTCACGCAGTGAAAAGCCGGTGCCGGCGCCGGGGCCGTCAAGTTCGTCGACCAGCGTGTCGACGACGTGGATCTGCTGTGGCAGACAGGTATCCGCGGCGACTGCCGTGAACGTCATGGACGCGGTCAACGCGGTCAGTACTACAAACATGGTTCGTTTCACGAGTCTCTTTCCTCTAACCAGGGGAGCCCATCCGTGTGCAGCCGCCGCGCGGCTGCTTGCCGAGATTGGGGTACAGAAGGGATCACCCGAAAACGCGGCTCGATGGGGAAGAAAAAACATCTTTCCTTAGGAGGACTCGCGCCCACGACGATCAGCGTGCCGGCGACGAATGGCACGTTCCGTTCATCCATCGTGAGAAATGCGAGAATTAATTGACCGATCGTTCCGTAAGTGCTACAGTCGGACGTATGAGCGCTGCATCACGCGGAAGACCCCGCGAGTTTGAGACGGATGAAGCACTGGAGGCGGCGATGCTCGTCTTCTGGGAGCACGGCTATGAAGCGACCGGCGTTGCTCAGCTTTGCGATGCGATGGGGATTGCGAAGCAGAGCATGTACGACTGGGTCGGCGACAAGCGCGGGCTCTACTTGCTCGTGATCGAGCGCTATTACCAGAGCCGGGTGTGCGGCTTGGGTGACCATCTGCGCGCCCCGGGGTCTCCGTTGGCGAACCTTCGACATTGCCTGGGGGCCATGGCGGAGTATGCGAAATCGCCGGAGTGTTTGGGGTGTCTGTTGACGAACGCTCGTAGCGAGTTCGGAACAACCGATGAGGAAGTCGGCGCGCTGACCGCACGGGTCGAGGCGTACATTGTCGAGGCGTTCCGCGATGTGCTCGAACGGGCCAAAGCCGCCGGGGAGCTACCCGCACACGCCGACTGCAGCGCGATGGCGTCGGCGATCAGCGTGATTCGCAACGGACTAATGGTCGCGGGGCGCGCCGGACAATCTTCGGAGTCGATCGATCAAACCCTGCTGATGGTGGAACGGATGCTCAAGACGGGTTAAGCGATGCCCGCAGTAGACATTGCTGCGCTAAAATACGGACCGATCGGTCCAAAAATAGAGATGATGACGAGCGGTGGTCGTTGCCCTGGGTGTACGGGGTAGCCGTTCGTCGAGGATTCTGTGGTGACTCAGAAAAGGAGATTCGAAGTGTCGAAATTGACAATGGCGGCAACGATCGGCGTTGCGTCGCTGGTCGCGATCTATGTCGCGTCGGATCACGTCTTTGCCCGCGGATCGGAGGCCGGCTCGGTGAAAGCAGGCGCGCCGGCGGGCACGACCGAGCGCGGATTCGTGATTCACACGCAGGAATCGGCTCCCGCGGAAACGAAAGAGGTGCTGGGTTGGTACCGGGAGCACTTGGAGTTCGTCCCGCACCTGGCCGGGATCATGGCGGATTCGCCGGCGCTCATTCGTTCATACTGGCAGTTGCAGGAGAATCTGAAACAGCACGGCTCGTTGACGCCTGCCGAGGACAACGTGATTCAGTTGGCGATCGCCGTCGAGAACCGCTGTCAGTACTGTGTCGCAGGGCACTCGATGGTCGCGGGATCGTATTTCGGCAATACGGAGCAGGAGCTCCACGCGCTCCGTACGCGTTCGAAGCTGCCGCAGGCCAAGCTCGATGCGTTGCGCACGTTCGCCATCGCCGTGCACGAGCGTCAGGGGCGTGTGACCGAGCGTCAGCTTCGCGCGTTTTACGAAGCGGGCTACTCGCGACGTCAGGCGTTGGACGTGGTAGCGAACATTGCCGCCAAGGTGATGAGCAACTATGCGAACCAGATCGCCCTAACCCCGATCGATGAGCCGATGAAGCCGTTCGCCGAAGGGCTTCCGTTCAAGGAGGAGCGTCGGCTGGTGCGGCCGTAGCTCGTGCCGACCGTGACGGAACGGATGATGAGCGGGTGATCGAGCCGCGGGGCACGCGCCCCGCGGCGCTGTCGCGATGGTCCGCTAGCGCTTGGTTAGCACGGCGTTGCCCGCGGGGGCCTCGACGGTAATGCTTCCAAGCCTGAGCTGATACGATGCGGTGCCGACGATCTGCGTTTGGGCATCGTTCAGCAAACCGTCGAACACGAGGTTGTTCACGGCCAGCCACGTGACGACGATGTTAATGTCGGTACTGTTGACAGAACTGTTGCCGTCGATGAATCCGGGATCGTCCGCTGTGACGGTAAAGGCGTCTACCTGATACTGCAGTCGCGTGATCTCCCCGTTCCGATCGAACGTGATCAGGAAGTTCGACAACTCGGGCGAAACGACATCGCCGGTCAGCTCCCAGGTGCCTTCCAGCACGGACGCGATGGGTGTGGGGATCGGACATCCTGACAGCGGGACGAGCAGCAGCGGCGCGAGCCAGGCGATGAGTTGTCTACGTTGGGCTCGATGGCCGAGCCGTGCCCGGGTCGGCGTTGCCACGACGGCACGCGCCGTACGAAACGTGATCGATGGCATGGATCTCTCCTTTCTTGAGCATCATTGACCACCTCGGGCGCCCTGATCATAGTCGAGTTTGGCTTGCTTGGGTCGTTGAGAGGGCGTGGATGTCGTCGCTTCGACTGGCTATGGGTGGCCATCGACGGCGCGCTGACGGCGGGGTACTGTGCCGTCGGCGGCTGAGATCGCGCGTGCGGCGTTCGGTGATCGTTGCCGTGGTGGGTGAGCTCGTGGTTGTTGACGTGTTTGGGCGATATGGAGCGTATTCCCGTCAATTCGGCCAGCATCTGCTCCATCGGTTTCGATATCGAGTCGGCGATCCTCGAGATCGAGTTCCATAGTGGCGCTGTATACCAGTATACGGAAGTGCCCGTGGAGGAGTTTGACTCGTTGATGAGTGCCGAATCGCACGGTCACTACTTCAACGTGAACATCAGGAATGCCTACCCGTTCGTCCGGCTAGAGGATCGATGATTTCCGTCGGGCTGGGGTTTGGCGCTCATACATTACATGTATGACGATCCCAACGGAGCCCCGACGTTTGCCCGGTCTTGCGGGGCGACGAGAAAGCCACCGGTCGGACTCGAACCGACAACCTGCGGTTTACAAAACCGAGAGAGAGCAGTTCAGCGGGGGTTCGCGGACGGGCTCTAAGTCGTTGCATGAATGCGGCTTGCGCAAATCGGTGCGCAATTATTCAGGTTACCATTCACCTAACTGGTCATGCGACGGTCACATGGGCCCCGTTTGGCGAGCATCGGTCTTGCGAACCGATGGTCATTGGACGGTCACGCCGGTACGATGATCGCAGCCCAGCAGGAGCCGAGCATGCCATCTGAGCAATTCGCGAAGGCCGTTCAGCACATCGATGTCGATCAGATAGAGGAGATCGTCGCGAAGGGAACGGCGTGGGCGAATCAAATCGTTCACCCAGACCGTCGAGGTTCGTCCCTGGGCGGGCGGGCGACGCTCGCACTCCAAGCGGCGCTCCGTGAGATGGTCGACGCTGCGCGCTCGGCACGAGCGGCGTTGGAACTTATCCGCGGCCCGAAGAGCGCTGCTTGCTCAGGCTGCGGGCGTGGTGTACGAGAGTTACCGCTTGATGGCCCGCAGGCGTGGATTTGTGACAGTTGTTTGGAGAAGGAACTGACCTAGTTTCATCCTAGAAGGGACGGCCCCGCGTGACGCATCCCCACGCGAACACCCGTTACCATCGTGTCACCAACCGCAAGGTGTGGCCCACGACCCGACAACCGCGCTTCGAAGTGATCTGGATCAGCCGAGCCGGCAAACGTCACCAAGAGAGCTTCAAGACGCGCGCTGAGGCCGACCGCATGGTGAAGAAGGTCGAGCCCACCGCACGTTCCGTCCAGATCGTCCACCGCAAACGAAAGTACGCCGCCAACTGGAACGACCCCACGACCGGGAAGCCGTGCCGCAAGCTTTATGCGACCAAGAAAATGCGCGACGCGGCGATCGCCGAGCTCGAGAACATGCTTAACCCGTGGGCCTCACCATTCACCAGCCGATCCCTCGCCGACGTTCTCGACGAGTACGATCAGAACCACCTGGCTGCGCTCAAGGCCAAGACCCGCACCGAGAACCGCCGTATCCTCGCGACGTTCTACCAGCTGCTCCAGGCCCGCAGCGATCATCTACTCGGGCTCGACGAGATCGCGCCGGCGCATTGCGACCGCTGGCTCGTGGACCGCAAGGCGGGGCTGCCGCTCGACGTCGAGGGGAACCCCTTCATCCCGGGACAGATGACCGTCCGCAAGGAGATCGCCGCGGTCAAGGCGTTCTTCAACTGGTGCCTGGAGCGCTCGTACATTGACAAGAGCCCGGCGGCTACGATCCGCAAGCCGCCTCCGGTCACGCGTGTGGAGCTGTCAGCCGAAACGCGCGAGATCATGCGACTGCTCGAGGTGCTCGGCGATGATGAACGCGAGAAGCGAGGTCTCAACGTCGAAGATCCGCAGGGCTGGTATCTGCTGATCCTGCTCGCTTGGCTAACGGGTGTGCGCCAATCCGTGTTGCTGCGCACGCACTTCGGAATCCAGGTCACGCGGCGCAACGTGACCCGCATCGGCCAGACCCAACACCTTCCGCCGGCGGTCCGGGAGCCGGAGGCGTTCGGTATTGTGCAGTTGGCGCAGGAACCGGAGGACAAGGGGGCGGGGCTGCTGTTCAGCTACACCGCGAAGACCTTCAAAGAGAAGCCGATCGGCCTTCCGCCCCTCGCGAACGACTGCATCGAGCAACGGATCTCATACCTTCCGGCCGGTATGCAGTACCTGTTTTTCTGGGAGCATTTTCAGAAGCTCCAGTGGGCTAAGATTTGCTCCGCCGCGAACGTGAACCGGACTTTCCACGACCTCCGCGGCGGCTGCGGGATGGGTGTCGCGATAGATCAAGCCATTCAGGCTGCCCAGCACGCGCTGGACCATTCGTCACCGCGGGTGACCACGGACCATTACGTGCAGACGGTGCCGCTGGCGCGGCGGGTTGCGCAGGAGTTCCCGATGCCAGCGCTTCCGCCGCTGCCGACGTTGGAGCTAGGTCCGGATGATCGTCCCCTCCGTGTACGAGCCACTCGTCCACCTCGTCGCGTAAGTAAACGGGCCGGCGGCCGATCTTGACGCGCTGCGGCCCCTTGCCCGCCTTGGCCCATGCGCGCAGCGTCTTCGCCGTCAGCGGCCGGCCAGGCGGACCGAGCAGCTCCGCAACCTCCTGCCATTCGTAGTAGACAGGGTCAGACATGCTTGAAGTGAACTCCTTCTTCGGCGAGCAGACGACGATACTGAACTGACCGACAAACGGCAGACTCGTAGTAGTCGCGCAACAGCACGATGACGACCTGATCCAGAGACCACCCTTCAAGATCCGTCGGGTTCGCAACGAACCGAGGACTAGAACTCGTGCGATGTCGATAGAGCTTAAACTCCCGAAAGCTCCCGATCGCCAACTCCGTGTATCCGTCCTGGAACATTGTTGGCTCGGTGTCGGATGGAAGGTAAAGAGGGTGTTTTGGCGAACCGTCCTTGTTCTTACCGAGGCAGTAGATAGGCCCCCGTCGCTGTAGCATGCGAAGTACGTCCTTCGCTCGCCAGTCAGCCCAATCGAATGCGCCCCAGCAGGCGATGATGCGACTAGCGAACTGCGCGATTGTGTCCAAGTAGAAGTCGTTTTTTGGCCCGACAGCCGAGTCGACCATACGGCGCTTCACCGCGAGTGGGTCGGTGGATCGCAGCGCGAACAGGTTTCCGATCTGGATCCCGTCGTAACCCCACGACCTCGCGAAAGACATGCACCTCCGAACGGTCTGATCGTCGATTTCGGCGTCAGCCGTCGACGGATTTAGCCCGATGAAGGCCACCTGGCCCTCCGGGCCCCATCGTCGCTCGAGGCGATACCGGTACAGACCGTCGGATGATAGGTCTGCCGCGCGCTTCACGTGGTCAGGCATCACAGTACCTCGTCGTCTTCGTCCCAGAGGAGCGCCTCGACGAGTCCGTGCAGGTGCTCCATTGCACAACGGTAGTCGGCCGTTCCGCGATGACGGCAGGCGTTATGAACGAGCCTTATTGCGCGCTCCGCGATCTCTAGGGGCGACTCGCCGTCCTCGCACGCCTTGCACAGTTCCCGGGGGTACTCGGTGTTGCCCTTGCAGGATTTGCACTGGACGGTAGCGCTCTGCGCATCAGGCTTCCTCTTCATTTGCCGGACTCCTGTTGCGTCGCGCCCGCTGCTCTGCGCAGCAGTGCGGTTTCGACGGCTTCGGGGTCGAACACGAAACGGTCTCGTTTTCCTGCCCGGATTCGTAGGCTCGGTATGCGTCCCGCTTGGGCCTCATCTTCAAGCCACTTGATCGAGATGCCGAACCGTCGCAGGCGCGCTCTCATCATCACAATGGAGTGGAGTCTCGGGATAGACCGATCGGGGTGGCTTAGCGCGAAGATGGCCAATTCCCAGCGACTGACGTCCTGATGCTCGGGATATGAGGCTCGCATCGTGCTCAGTAGCTCGATGGCCGCTTCGGCCGCCTCGTCGCTGATAGTCACAACACGATCGCTCATACGGTGTTGTCCTCCAGTCCCTGGGCGCAGGCTTCGCATCGCCGTCGGACGTTCCATCCTTCGCGTAGTGCGCGGTTGGATGCGATGCGTGTGTGTCCGCACTCCAGCGCCTCGATGAGCAATCCGGCCTGGTTGACGTGCCGATTGACGACCTGTCGCAACCGATAGCGCGCGGCTGGGCGTTTCTTCGGTGTCCGCTTAGCCATTGGATCCCTCATCGGCGAACGCGAACGAGTGAACTTCCTCGCCCTCAAAGATGACACGGATCGGCGAGAGCCGAATGAGTCCGTAGCCTGCGTAGTTGCACGGTTTGTCCGGTTCGCCTTTGCTCTGGTCGAAGGCCCCACGCCGCGGTTTGACATGGCGTCCGATGCACTCGTTTGTTGCGGCCTGCGCGGCTTGGCCCTTTTCGTCGAAGAACGGGAAGAAGTCCCGCGCGGCGGCCACGTTCTCGCAGACGGGGCATACGAATTTCCAGTCGGCCGGATCTTTGCCGAAGCGGCGTTCGGCTTCGGCGAGCCATTCTTCGTGAGTCATGTTGGTGACGGCGGTCGTTGTCATCCTGCTTCCTCCGATTCGTCCCATTCTTGAGCAAGTCGCGCAAGCTTTTGCTTGACGTCCTCTTTGTGAGCTAGATCCTCTTGGTAGGTGTCGTCGTCCCGGAGCGGCTCGATTGTCGAGCGAATGAGATCGGCCATCGTTGCTGGGTCGAGCGCGTCTAGCTCCCAGCTTTCGCGCCCATATTGTCGAATGTACGTGGCCGCTCTACTGTCGGTGACCTTCGCCGGATTGGGCGGGGGCCGGTAACGTTCCACTTGATTCATGTTCAAAGCGATGCGAACGAAATCAGTCCCGCCCATGAACAGAGCGAGGCGGTCGAATATGTCGCGGCTCATATCGATACCGCTTGGGTCGTGGTCGCCAAGGTGGACGATGTAGGTGTGGTACCCGTCATCTTGGTGTTGTAAGAGACGCTGCCCCGCGGCCCACATTTCGCTTTGGCTCGTGTACCCGCGGCAGGAAAAGAAGGGCACGTCCAGTTCTTGGCACACGCCCTCAATTACGCCGACCAGCGCATCTTTTTCGATCCAGACTTCGGGGCGTACCCTTTGTCGCTTCCATAGATCGACGTGATACCATGCGGCGAGTCGACGTAACGCGTGCTCGGCGCCCTCGAAATGCTGGCGGGACTGAACGTTCCTCGTGCGATCGATTAAATGGTTCCAGTCGATGAGGCCAGCGAGCCGCGCACCATTGATAATCGACCCCAGTCGGTTGTAGCTCTTGTCGGTGTTCGGTATCAGCCCCCTTGCGACGAACTGATAGTAGAGCTGGCGCAACGTGATTGTGAACCCCTGCGACGCGTACTCTTCAAGAATGCCGTTGGCCTGCGAGATTACTTGTAGCGTCTTGTCTGCGAACCGTCGCTTGGTGTAGGTGATAAATGGCATCTCTTCGTGTCACCCTCCGAGCAGTTTCAGGTTTGGTTGTTGGGCCTTGCCGTTCGCGATCTCAGGCAGGAGTCGATCGCGTAGCCTGTCGCCGTTCGGGGTCACGATCGTCATGGCGAACGCTTCTTCGAACGTTTCTAGCCCCTCCTCGATCGCGACCAGCTTCGCTTTCACGAGCGCGTACAGGACGCGCCACCGGCGGTTGGTTTCCCGATCGCGTTTCCGTTCGTCCGTGATGTCGGGCATCGGCACGTCGAAGCGATAGGGGATTTTGTTGTGCATGAAGCACAGTTGGACGGCGCCATCGGAGCGTCCGTGCGCGTAGTCGTCGATCCCGTGGCGGGCCAGTAGGGCGGCGATGTCGCCGGCCGTTTTGGTCGCAGTGATCGTCGTTCCATTTGCGAAGCGGCGCGGCATTCGGCTACCTCTCGATCAGTCCGGCTTTTCGGGCGATGGCGTGCAGTTTGTCGAGCTGCCTCTCGGACAAGTCGCGATCGCGTTGGCGATGCAAGCTCTCCAGGAAGTCGATCTCCCAGGGTGTGAAGTTGCAGTCCTCGCACTCCAGCAACTCGTCGAGCAACGATTCGTGGTCGCCGTGCATCAGCCGGCCCCCTGCTTCGGATCGTCGAGGCCTATCAGAGCGCGGACCTGGTCGGCGTATGGTTCGTCCCGGTTGACGACGTAGTACTTGTTGACGGGTTTGCCGCGCTCGGATCGCGCGCTGTTGTAGGCGATCAGCATTTCGTTGAAGCTGGCGAGCTGCTCCGGGCTCAATGTGTCGAGGAACTCGTCCGCCTTGAGCACGAAGTACTTGCACTCCAGTCCGCGCATCTGGCGTTTCCATCGCTCGCGGTATACGCGAGGATTGGCGGTCGGATCGTAGAATTCGCTGCCGCGTCCGGGCATCTCGTTCACTCCTCGTCGTAGGGGTCGTAGTCGTCGTCGGGGCGGTGTAGGCGGCCGCGTTTGTCACGGCGTAGCGGCGTGTCGGTCAGCCGCAGGCTGGCGCTCTCTTCTGCCTCGTTGCACACGAGGATCATCTGCCTGTCCTTGTTCTTGCGGATCGTGTCCGCGAAGAGAGCGGGTGCGTTCTTGACGGCTGGCACGATCAGACAGTGCTCGGCAAACGCTACGAAGTTGAACCAGGATCCGTCGCCCGAACCCACCAGGCCCGCCTGCTTCGCTCGCTGGAACAGCGCGGTGAGTCGTTCGTCATTGAGCAGATCCGCCCGCTTGATGTGCCCCAGAATGGGGCAGCCGCGGCCGCTCTTTTGCCGCCGCGGGGTCGGTTGATCCGACCAGCGACGGTCGCGCTCCGCCTGAGCCCCGGCCTGCCGTCGGTAGAACTCCCGATCCGCTTCCGGTTCCCCAGGCGCGCCGTAGTCAGTCGCTCCCGTCTTCTTGCCAAGGACGTTTCCTGGCTTCATGTCATGAGTTTTTGCGCTAAAAAAGTCATGATCATGATCATGGCCGCGTGCGAGCGGCGCAGAATCCCCGCTCTCGGCAGCGCCAGCGGCCGATGTGCGCGGGTAACCCGGGTTACCCGGGTAAGGTGCGCGGGTAACCCGGGTAGCGCGGGTTGTGTCCGGGGGTGGCCCGGCGCGCGGTCGCTGCTGCTGGCCAATCGGACCGGACACGTCGCTGCAATGTGAACCCGGCGCCGCTGCTGGGTGCGGCTTACCCGGGATGCGGTAAGTCCGGCACGTGCCTCCTTGTTTGAGGCGCGTCCCTGTTGGAATGAGAAGGCCCGCCACTATCAGGTTGCCAATGTGGTTGCGGATCGTCGTTGCCGCACGATTCGGCTCGAATAGCGTTGCGATCTCTCGACCGCTGACACGCCCGTGGAGCGATCCGCCATCCTCCTTGGTCATCTGGGCTGCGATCTTGCGTAGCGTCTCCTGTTGGCCCGCAGGCAGCGCCAGAAAGGCCGCTGACGCGGCGATCGCCGCCGGCAGCTCCGGCCTTCGGGGCTTCTCGGGCTCCTCTTTGAAGTAGGACACGCGCAGGCTCACGAGACGAACGCCTCCTTGAGTAGATCGCGTGCGTAGTTTGAGAGTCGATAATGCGAGACGATTCGGCGGTGGACTCCGCGTCGCGAACCGTTCGCGAGCACCAATCCGCGCTGGCGAAGCTTCGAGAGCCAGGCGCTTCCCTGTCGTTTGTCAGGGCGCCCCCAAACCTCATGGGCAAACTCGCGCGGCGTGAAGCTCTGATCAACGCCCCAGCGTCGGTTCACGAGCGTGAGCGCGCGGCGCTGTTCCTTGGTCAGGGACGTCATTGGCAGCCCCCGCAGAGCCAGGTCAGGAGCGCGAGCGCGCCGCCGAGCGTGGCGAGTATCGGCAGCAGGAAGGGCCAGGGGAGGAAGCGGGGGATTTCGTCGAAGGCGGCCGCGATCTCTTCGGCGTGCGGGCAGTCGACGACCGTTTGATCTATCTGCGGCGTGGTAGGGCGGTCGTCGGGCCGCCGGATGAAAACAGCGGTTCGTTGGATGTAGCGCGGCGCTACTCGCAGCGGATCAAGCGTTGGCCGCGGCGCGGGCGCCACTGCCCGTCGTGCGCGCCGATCGTCTGTCCCAGCTGGTGGGCGTCGAAGTGCCGCGCGCCCGGCGGTATCTCGACGCGCGGCGCGCACGCAAGCCGTAAGTCGTTCGCGAGCGGAAGGGCGTACCAAACGGCCCACCACCTTGCCCGTCCGTCCGTTCTGGGTGGTCCCTCTTCGATCCATCGAAAAGCCCTCATTTCTTCTCTGACGAGTAGCACGCGGGCAAAGCGATCGGCGTCGTCAAGGAACGGGTGCGGCATCGAGAACCGCACGATCGTCAACTCGTCTGCCAACTCGTCCCAACCGCGCCAGAGCAACACACGCAGGTTGCTAAGCTGGGTCGCTACCGGTCGATATCCCAAACGTTCATGGTGCGTACGCAGTTTCCGAAGCGCGCGCTGGTACAGCTCGCTCATGATGGGAGTCCTTGTTTTTGCGAAGTTCAGTCATCGAGTAACGGCTATTGTGCGTCCGGGCGGGATTCGAGTGCCCGGCACGCTTGGTAGAGCAGGTTCAGGCAGCGCTGACGGTTGCCTCGGTACGTGCAGTAGTCGATATCTTCTCCGTCGACCCCGCCGCCCACGCTGATTCGCAGGACGTCTTGCTCGTCGTCCTGAAACTTCCGCACGGTCATTCCCTCAGCATCCCACTTGGCGAGCGGATTCTCGTCGGCGGCCCCCATGGTGATTGCCGACAGCTTGTTCTTCTTTGCGAGTGCGGCGCGTTGCTTCATCCGCTCCCAGTCGAATTGGGCTTTTCGGCTTCTGTCGAAGAAATCGCCGTCCATATGCGTCTGTGGCATTTCGTCCTCCTTATGCAACTGGTCGGGGCGGGACTCGAACCCGCGTCGTCGACCCACAGGTCGGGACAAGGACTCCCATTCCTAAACCCGACCCCGACCGCCCGACCGAAAAGGCTCCGCGTCGGAAGCGCGCCGCAACGCGCGGCGCGGCCCGTTCGTCACGGTGGATGGCGAAGCCGGCCGCTGGAGTGCGGCTCCCGGCCGACGACCTTCCGACGCTGGGAGTTGGTGAAGTAAGGCTCCGCGTCGGAAGCGCGGCGCAACGCACGCCGCGGCTTGAAAGCGAAGCTGTCGGCGTGATATGGCAAAGCACCGACCGACGACCTTCCGACGCTGAATGCCCCGCGCGGGAATCGAACCCGCAGAACGTCCGACACGGGGCGGACGGAGCGCGCGATTGGGGGGGATCAGGTGTACCCGCGCGCTCCTGGGTTGGGTCAAGAAAAAGACGATGCGCGGTCGGCATAACCGCCGCGCACCATCCGGAGGGGAAAGAAGCATCGTCATTGCTGGGGTCATGTGGTTTCGACCTCCAGCGTGGGGAGCGGCTCGGGCGTCGAGCGCTCCCGCGCATAGTTCTCGATTTGGCTGGCGATCATGCGAAGGTCAACGGGATCGATATGATCGCGCATCAGTTCCAGCGCTAAGCGGCGGATCTCGCCGCGATCGATTACGTGTTGGGAGAGCTGCCGCTGATAGTCGGCCATCTGAGCTTGCGCTACCTGCAGCCGTTCCTGTAACCGTTGGTTGGCCAGCAGCGCTTCGGTCAGGTGCTGTTGGATGCGGCACGCTTGGCAGAAGAGGTCGCCGCCCATCCACGAATGCGGGCCCGAAAGGTCCACCACGACGCCGCAGCTAGCGCAGCGGTTGTCCTCTTGGGTTAGATCGTCGACAGGGAGGATTTCAGTCATCCGGAGACCCCACCCGCGACCCGATCGCCGATCGTGCCCAGAGCAGTGATCGGCCAAACGACCAACTCAATGCTCCTCTGGTCGATACAAAGGACGCGCGTGATCCCATTGCCTGCGATCTCTAAGACCACGAAGCCGCTGTCTGGTTCGCCGTGCGGTTCAGTCCGGGCAATCGCGGTGAATGGGGTCGTTGTCTTGTGGATCGCGCTAATCAGGTTAATCAGTTCCAGAGCGGTCCCGAACGTTGTCGGCGAAATGTGACGGTCGCTCTCCCAGTGTTGGATGGCGTCGATCGCCTGAGCCGCGTACAAGCCCATACCAAGCCTCCGAATTACTTGAATTCCACTGGCCCGAACAGGCACCAAACGTTAGTATCGAAACCGCTCCCGCATGGACGCGGCTGAACGTTACCCCTTGCCGCGTCCGACTCCGGCACGGACTCCACCGGACCGACGCGCCGGACGCTTGTCATGCTTCGCAGCGCCATTGCTGGCCAACCACTGCGCCACAACCTCCATAATCCGCAGTTTTGCTTTGCGCGGACCGCCGAAGCGATCCGGCAACTCCTTCTCAATTGCGGCGTCCGTTGTGCTGTCAATCAGAATTCGGGGCATCGACCTAAGTCCTCCAAAAGTCTCGGGAGTGTACGGACAAGGCACATATAAGTCAAGATAAAAATAAGTCCAGCGTTAGTTACATGTAAGTCCTGTTGTGGGTACTAGTTAGGTCGTCCTTCAACTGGTTTATTGGGAGAGTGTCAGTGCCAACACGGCCAGGTTGGAAGAATGTAGGCGTCGAGCTTCCGGAGAAATGGTCCGAGGGCTACAAATCAAAGGTCAATTCGCTGCGCGGAACTGGCTCAGGCAAGGGGTTGGGGCGCTACCTTTCGTGCGCCGTGGCAGAACTGATTATGTGGTTGGACCGCGAGACGCTTTATGAGGTGGCTGCGGTGTATCGGGCGATGCACGACATCGATGGAGAGCGATTCTTTGCCGGAGCGCCCGAACGTGACGGAGAATTGCCGCCCTTGGTCGAGGCTGCGATCAAGGCAGCGGCACCGGAAAAACTGTCGCCCGACGAGTACATCGAGCTTATTCTGAAGGGGAAGTCGCTCAGCAAGAAGGCCCGCAGCCGCGGCCGCGGCAAATCGGGCAGATCGGGGTAGAGGAATCATGTCGTCTTCCCAAGCAGGCGACCACAAGCTGCCACCAACACCGGTGGAGGTGCGTGACGCGATTCGGCGGGGCGTGGCGGAGGCGCAGGCGCACCGGCCGCCGAAGAGGCCTGGCCATTGGCAAGTCGGGCCTGCGAAGGCGATTGTGCTTGTGTTGATTGCGTTGGTCGTTCTCACGTTCCTATTCCCGCCGTGGGCAAGAACCGAGTACAAAGGCGTGGTTCGCGGGGCGACCCCGTACGAGGTTCACGCTCACTACTGGGGGCCAATCTGGGATCGGGATGAGCATGCGGCGTTGGATCTTCCGATGCTGCTGGCCGAATGGCTTGCGATCGTGATGGTTGGTAGTGGCGCCGTGTATCTGGTACGGCCACGGCATGACGGCGACGCCGAGTCATTCGCGAGCTGGCGCAGGTCGGGTTGACCGATGATCGAACTGCTCGAGTGGTTCTGGGCACCCGCTTGCCAGGCGACGCCCCTCGTAGTGGTTGTCGGAGCAGTTGTGCTGTGGCTCTGGGGCCAAGCTAGCGAGCAGGTGGCGGAGAGAGATCAGAGGAACGCCCAGATCCGACGAACTTCGCCCCCACAGAATTGTCCTGATTTGCCGTGTCCGTACGCGAAATGCGTTGCGATGAACGATCCCGACGCACTTTACTGCCATCTTTGCGGTGGCCCCATCCAGTATCTGGACGGGGAACATGTCGTTGCGCCTGAATTTGACGAGTTTGGCGTTCGTTGGCCTCGCGATGAGGTCATGATGGAGTTCCATCGGTGGCGATGTGAAACTGTCGGGGGTCGCGAACAGACCGATTCGATGAAGGATTGGGCGCAGTACGAGCGGTTCCGGCGATTGGCTAGGCAGAAGCGGCAAGTCAAGGAGGGCCGTCGCCGAAGGGAAGAAACTAGGGGACGTATCTAGGCAAAAAGGGGGTTTCAATCATGCGACATCGCGAGGTGGTCTTGTCGCGCGCGGACTGCGCGGCGTTGCGGGTGGCGTATATGGCGTGCCAGCGGGGGGAGCTTCGGGGGGCAAGAGGGGTATCGAAGGGGGATTCTTTGGGGATTCGGCTTTCGGGTGGGCCTCTGGACGGGCTGGTGTCGGTGGAGTGGCCGGAGTTGCGAACGAGCGAGTTCGTGGCGTACTGCCGGTCGTTGTCGGTGGGATTGGTGCAGGTGTTCTACCGTCGCGGTGACGGTTGTCGCGTGTTCGAGGCGTGCCAACTGATGGAGTAGTCGCTTTATCAATCCTTCTCCAAAATTTTGAAATTCCTGAACTTTCCAACCCGCCGACACATACTGCGTATATAAGATGGGGAAGCCGCTGGATGGGGATATGGGGAATGTGCGTGGCAGGTTGAGTGCCCGCGTTTTCCTTCGGGGAAACCAGCGGAGTCCTGCGAGCGAGCACGCCACACAATTCAGGGGGGCGAAGCCAAGGCCATCGGCCTTGCTTTGGCGACCTGACGGTCGCACGGAGGGCCGCGCACGGACTCGCGCGGGCTGGCTTCAGCGCACGGAGGTGCAACCGAGAAGGGCGTCTCGAGCGAAGGGCCACTCCATGAACACACAGCGCAAGTCGGATGCGCGCATCACTCAGCGAACACTCAGATTGCATCGATTGGGACGGGACGAGAAGCTGCGTTTGGTCGCCGACTGGGCGCGGCGGTTAGATGAGGATTGCCTGAACGAGCTGGTGGACCAGCTGCACCGTTACCCGACCCGCTATTGCCGCACGCGGGCCTACAACGATCCCCGCACGCGCTGACGCACTCCCAGGCGCTTATTTTCGGGGGCAATTTATGCACACGGATTATGCACGCGGCCCAGCGTGCAGGAATGCGCTCCCCCTGCGGCCCGGACGTCGCTATAGTGTTGGTACGATGACCGTTACGTGACCAGCAGCCGGCGACGGAGCGATGGCGGCGAAGAAGACCAAGAAGAAGGCGAAACGCAAGGCCACGGGCCGCAAGAAGGCGACGGAGCCGACGACTTCGCGGACAAAGCTGGACTACGGCGCGGCGATGAAGGCGGCGGCGGCCGGGAAAACGGCGCGCCAGGTCGCCAAAGCGGCGGGCAGCGAGTCGAGCGCGAAGAACCTGTCGCGGATGGGTCGCTTGATCATGAAGCGGCTGCGCACGCAAGGACAACTGCTCGAGCGCGCCGACGAGTTGGGGCTGACCGTCGATCGGATGCTCCTGTCGATCAAGCGGCGGCTCGATCAGAAACGCTACAACCGCGTGTATTGGGAGGGGGGGCTGGTCACGCACAGCGAGACGCATACCGCCCCCAAGCGCAAACCGCCCGTTGATGCCACGAGCGTCGACGACGACGTGAAGGCGCAGGCGAAAGCGGTGGACCAGATGATGCAGCTCTTTGGATTGACCAAGATGCCGCGCGAGCTGGAGGACGAGGGGCCGTTGGATGATCTGAGCGACGACGAGATGGAGCGGCTTTACGGCATGTTGCAGGAGTAGGGCAGTGTGGCACGTCCGCGGAACGGCATGCCGGTCATCACCGACGCGATGCGCGAGAAGATCGCGCAGGAGATGCGGATCCGGCTCCGGAACAACCCGCTGCGTTGGACGGAGCTTCCGGACGGTCGCATTGAGCGACTGCAATTCACACCGAAGCAGCTCGAGGCGTGGGGTCATTTCGACGAGGTGAAGAAGTTGATCGGGATGGTCGGCGCCAATCGCTTCGGTAAGACGTTCTGGGCCGGCTGCGTCTGCGCGCAGGTCGCCACGGGGCTCTTGCGGACCGACTGGCCGGACCTTCCCCGCAACCCGGCCAGCTGGGCGCTGGGGCCGCCGCGGACGATCTGGTGCATCACGACGACGTTCGAGAAATCCCGCGACGTGCAGCAGAAGGAGATTTGGGAGCGGATCCCGCCGGCGTTGTGGAAGCGTGGCACGCGCTGGGACAAGAAAAGCGGCTTCCACAACCACGTTGCCGAGCTGAAGAACGACACGGCGTTCGTCTTCAAGTCCGAAGAACAGAAGCTGATCACGTTCGAGGGGTCGAAGATCCACCTGGCGTGGATCGACGAAGCGATCAAGCCGCCGTTCTTCCTCGCGGTTCTCCCGCGGACGGTGGACTATCGGGCGCCGATCATCTGGACGGCGCTGTGGGAACACGCGTTCATCGAGGACCTGTTCTACCACCGCGAGTTCTCGCCGGACATGAAGAACGTGATCCCGGCCGACCAGGTGGGGCTTGTCCAGGGGCAGATGTCGGACAACCCGCATCTTTCCGCGTCTGAGATCGAGCTGGTCGCCGGCGTGATGAGTCGCAAGGACCGGCGGATGCGGATCGAGGGTCTGCCGACGATCCGCGGCGGACTGGTCTACGGCGAGTTCAGCGTCGAGCGGCACCATCGGGCGGTGGAGGCGCCGTTGTCTCCCGAGGCATGGTCGAACCGCTTCGAGCTGATCGATCCCGGCTGGGCGAACCACTGCGCGGTGTTGTTCGGGTACATCGGTCCGGGTGACGTGGCGGTCATCTATGACGAGATCTACCGGCAGGAGCGTACGGTTGGGCAGCTCGCCGCGGAAATCTTCCTGAAGCGCTGGTCCTTGCGGGGTGTGATGACGCCGGCGGAGATCGAGGAGTACGAGAACGCGATCGAAGCGGGCTCGCGCGACGGCGAGGGGCTGGGCACAATCGATGCCGTCTTTGCCAGCAACAAGTCGATTCAGGCGACGATTGACCGTTGGAAGAAGGTCAAAGGCGACTTGCGCCCGCGGGTTGTGCTCATGGACGAGTACGCCAAGCAGCACGACCAGGCCAAACAGCTCTCGATGCTCCAGCTGATGCGCCAGATGCGGATCCACGCCCAGCCCGCGAGCAACGCGGACAAGCGGACGCAACGGTTTGCAGTGCGCGAGCTGCTCACGCCGATGAACGGCCTGATCCGGCTTTACGTGGATACGGAGCAGTGCGAATGGACGGTGTGGGAGTTCCGGCACCACCGTTACAAGGAGGTGGATCCGGAGCTTGGTGAGCACAAGGGGAAGACCGAGCCGGTCGTCGACGGGCACAACCACGCGTTGAACTGCATCGAGTACTACGCGTCGCACAAGCTGAAGCATCGGCCGTTGGGTGCCGGAGCGGCGCCGTCGGGCACGGTGGCGGCGATGGCCCAGGAAGCGAAGCGAAGGAGGCACCGGGCATGAGTGCGGCAGTACCGACGATGATGGCTCCGGGGATCGTGCAGGGTGCGAACCCGCAGCAGCAACAGCAGCAACAGGACCGGATGCGGAGCATCCAGGACTATCGGTTCTGGCAGCAGCGGTTGAAGGCGGCGCGTCGCAAGCGATCGGATGCTGAGAAGGAGTGGAAACGGCTACTCGAAGCATACGAGGGACAGCGGATCGACCGCGGCGACGGCGATTTCAGCAACGGGCTTGCGGAGTACGTTTCGGTCTTGATGCCGCACCTGGTGGGCGAGGATCTGGAGGTCGTGGTCAAGCCGATCAAGGCCAGCGCTGGGGAGGATCCGTACGAGAAAACCCAGTTCGCGCAGATGCTGGGGATGCAGGCAACGGCGCTCGGTCGCGCGGTGGGGTTGCAGAAGGGCGCGAACGGGATGCCGGGTGAGCTGCAGGAAGCGTACATGAACTCGATGTGGTCGGTCGGGATCATGCAACTGGGGTTCGAAGTGCGCCGCGGAATGGGGGAGGGGGGCCGCAACGAGGACGATCCCGATGACAGTGGCCAGCTGAGTTTGGTGGACATCGACTTTTCGATGGCCGATCGGCGCGAACAGCACGACGCGGGGATGCCGTGGGCCCGGGCGCTCGATCCGACCCGCGTACTCTTCGATCCGACGTACAACGACATTCGCCGCGCGGAGTGGATCGCGGTCGAGTACTACCGAACGCAGCAGGAATGCCGCGCGATCTTTGGTAAGGACGTGCCGTTGACGCCGCGTTTCACGACGGCGCCCGTTTGGCCCGAAGAGGAAACGAACGACAAGTCCGCGGAACATGAGGGCCAGGCCAACCTGATCGGGTTGGTGGACATCTACACGCGCACGCCGTCGGAGCGGATCACGCTGGCGATGGAACGCCAGGACCACGAACGCGTGTTGAAGCGTGAACCGATAGCGTTGGGGGTCGAGGGGCTGCCGTTTCTGATTCTGGGTTTCGAGTGGTCGAAAAAGCAGATGTACCCGATCCCGCCGTTCAAGCGGGTCTTCCGGGTCAGCAAGGACCGCAACGATCAGCACCAGGTCGCGAGCAAGGCCGGGCGCCAGCTGAAACACCTGTTACTCGTCAACAATGGGGCGGCCGGTGGCGAGGGCGCGAAGGTAACCGAGCAGATCGCGAACGCGGACGACAATGGAATCGTGGGTCTTGATGATGTGCAGGACCTGGACGGGGTTGTGAAGGCGATCGATATCGGCGGCACGCGCCCCGAGCACTTCGAGATCATGGACCGCGATCAACAGGCGTTCGATCGGGCAAGTGGCATCGACGAGATGCAGTTGGGCTTGGGGCGGCGCGGCGATCCGACCAACATGCAGTTGCAACAGCAGGAGGGCGCATCGCTTTCGCGGATGAACCACAAGGTGAGCCCGGCGAATGACTTCGCGTCGGCGACGTATAGCGGGATCGTGGCGATCACCTACGAGAAGATCGACCTTCTGCATGGGATGCAGCTCCCGATCGAGAACATGGGCCCGCCGGGGTTGTCGTTCGTGACGTTGGATGCGAGTCGGCCGGTGATCGGGGAGATGCTGGACTACGGTTTCGAGGTGAAGGTCCGTAGTGCGATGACGACGGCGGACGAGATCAATGGAATGAACCAGGCGCTCGCCCAGCTGCCGAACTATGAGGCGTGGGTGAACCGCGAGGGGTACACGTTGCAGTTTGTGCCGCTGCTTCGATCCTACTTGCAAAAAATGGAGGTGGCCGGCCATGAGCACATCCTGGTTCCGCTTCCTCCGCCGCCACCGATGGCCGCTGCCCAGCAGCAGGGAGCGATGGCGCCGGGCATGGCCGCACAACCGGGGCCGGCGGGAGCGCCGCAGGCGCAGGCCGGCCCGCAGGATCCGATTCAGGCGGAGATTGACCAGCTGGTCGCGCATCTCGACCAGCTACCCGACGGTGATCCGACAGAGGACGAGATACTTGCCCGTTTGGCTGAGCTTGGACAAGCCGCAATGGGCGGGGCAGCCGCTTAAAGGAGTACGACATGCAGGATCGAGTTGAGGCGATGATCCAGACGGAGCTGTTGCGATGCGATCAGGAGTTGGCCGCGGTGGCGGCGCGCAAGCAGGGGTTGCTTGAGCTTCGCTGGAAGCTGCAAGGCGGCCCTGTCGAGCAATCGAGTCGGCCGGCGGCCGCGTCACCCATCCCAACCGCTCCCCCACCAGCGCCAGCACCAGCACCAGCACCCGAGCCCGAAGAGTCGTTGGACTACCCCGCGTTCGTAAATCACTACATGCGGGCGAACGGCAGGACGAGCTTGACGGACGCGGAAACGGAGCACGTATGGCGGCTCTACAAAGGGCGGCAGCGATCGCAGCCGGCGATGCGTCCGATCCAACCCGATGAGCCTCTGGAGCCGTCGCCGACTGTGGCGGGCGTGATGGACGATCTGGACGAGGTCGCGGCGCTGCGTGCGCAAGTTGCCGAGCTGGAGGGGCAACTCCGGGCGCAGTCCGAACGTAGCGATCGCCAACAGGAGATCGAGGCCCGGTTGGTGCAGGAGGCGATCGAAGCGGACCAGGAAGAGGCAGTCGGAGCCAGTGGGTATACGGTGAGCAGCTTTAGTGCGGGTCGGCGTGACCTGCAGGGGCAACTCGGGCACCTGGACAAGCCGCGGAAGTGACGCTCAACGTACCCATCCCCGAGTTCCCGGTTTTCGTACGTGCTGAGTTCCTGCACGGGATGGCGCGGCAGTACGTCGGCGATTTCGAAGCGGGGATGGCGGTTGCGGTGGCGACGATCCCCGGTCGCTGCCTGTGTTTTTGGGTGTTGCTGGACAATGGGGCCCTGATTGGCCGGTTGCCGATTCACGCACTGGTGACGAAACGAACGGCGCCGCAGGTTCCGGCCGATCAGCCGTGGCGTGTTCAGCTGTGGGATTGCTTCGCGTACGGGGCGGCGGTGGTGGAGTTCCCGTATCTGCAGGATTGCCGGGTACGGGTGGCGTTGGCGGACCGCAGCCAGGTCCCGGGCTCGTATCGTTTCACGGTGGACTACTACGGCGCGGCAGCGGCGGAGAACGCCGGCGACGCCGGTTGGAAGTGTCATCACGTGCTCGAGCTGGACGACGGGCGGCTGGCGGCCCAGCCGAACAACCGGGTGTGCTGGTTCGAGCCGAGCCGGGTGCGTCCGTTCGCCGGCGACGATCCGCCGAAGTACCTGACGATCGATCAGGTCTGGCGTTGCGAGGATGGGGACAAGTGGCGAGGGGAGGACAGTCCGCGGATGTTCTACGATGTCAAGATGTCAACGACATCTTGACATCAGGCCCTCGAAAGCGGTCACGGGCCTGCATTTCTCGGCGCACGATTCGAGCATTTTTCGGCCGCCCGGAGTCAACAATCGGGTGCAGATTATTCCGAATCCTATTCCAGCCGCCGATTTTTCCTCTAGATTGACCGTGACCGTCACGTGACCAGTGACTATGATTGCACGCGTCTGGGGTGTCACTCTGCGTTGCCAGCTCGCACTGTGAGCGTGCGATGCCGGTTTACTGTCAAGTTTGCGATGCGTGCGGGCACGCGTTCGAGGATGTGCGGCCGATGGCTGAGCACGCCGCGAATCCGGTCTGTCCGGTCTGCACCGGGGAAACCCATCGTAGCTTGCGCGCGGAGCAAAAAGGCACGATCGCGAAGCGGCCGTATCTCAGTGACGCGATGGCCATCCCCCCCTCAGTCATGCGCGAGGTCGAGGAGGTCGGGCCTGGGCGGTACGTGCGGAACTTTCGCGAGGCCGTCGCACCTGGCCGGCACATCGTCCGCAAGATCCCGATCGAGACGTTCGGCAACCGTTTAGCGCCCGACGGGCGGTTGGTCGTGAACAACCAGGACGAGAAGCGGCGGCAGCTCAAGGAGCGCGGGCTTACGGAGTACGGGCCACCGACTGACCGGGAGATGCGCGAGGAATGAGCCGCAGGCGAACAAAGAGGGAACCGCCCACGATCGATCGCGACTCGCTGGAGTTCGTGCACGCGTCGTTGGCGGACCTGCTCGGGCTTGATCTGGAGCAGCTGACAGCGTTGTGGGACGCTCTGCGGTTGGCGGGGAAGGTGCGATTCGACGCGAAGCACATCGGCGACTGGTTGGCTGAAGGGTTGCAGGAGGAGGCGCTACGTCGTGGCGTTGGTCGGATGGCACCGACGAAACGCGTCCGGCGTCATGTTCCCGCGCGTCGAGCGGTGGAGCGGCCGCGGTGGCAGGCGCAAGAAGAAATCGAGAAGCGGCTAGCGCTCGAGGTTCGTGAAGAGGTGGACCGGCCGGATCCGGAGATGCTCGAAGCGATTCGGGCGCAGGGGTATGTGGCATTCGATCCACGGACGACGGAGCCGAACAACCCCTATGTGCCGCGGACGCAGGAAGACGGCGCGGAAGTACCGGAAGCGACGCAAGCGTACGCGCGGATCTACATGGAAGGCTTCGAACAGGCGCGGCAGGAGCATGAGCAACGGCAACAGGAGGCGGTGACCGCATGATGACGGCGTTGTTATTGATGGCGATCGCGATCACGGTCTTGCACATGGCCGATGCCCCGATGGGAGGCGGATCGGATGACGGCGCGATGGCGGATCTTGCGTCGGAGGCAGTCGACGCGGCGGGCCCGTCGGAGGACGGTCCCGTATCCGAACCGGCCGCCGAGGGTGATTCCGTTCCAGCGTCTGGGGCGGCGCCGGCTCAACCTTCCAGCGATCTGGAGCCATCCGAACCGCAATCGCTCGAGGATGTGGCGTCGGCCGCCGTGGCGGACTTCGAAAAAGCGCCAACGCCGCCGCAAGCGCCGCAGCCGGCGTTGCAGACGCCGCCGGACGGGGTAACGCCGGCGGACTTCCTGCAGAGGCTCGGCGTGGACCAGGAAGCGCTGGCCAGTCTCGATCCGCGCGCCCAGGAGATCGCCAGCAACGCCTTGCGCAGTTGGATCGACGGTAGCTACGTGCCGGCGGTCACCGACCTCATGCGGGTCCACCAAGAGCAGCAGCAGTGGGCCCAGCAAATCGAGCAGTATCAGCAGCAGCCCACATTCCAATGGGCGGCCTGGTTGCAGCAGCCGGAGAACCAGCAAGCGTTTAACGCGTTCCTGGAGCACATGCAGAACCCGCAAGGGGGCGAGCAGACGCCGCAATTGCCGATGGTCAACGTCGATAACCTCGACGAAGAGACGCGGGCAGTATACGAGCACGCGCAGTACGCGCAGCAGCAGGTCGAAGCGTTGCAAGCCGAGCTGGGCGCGATGCGGCAGCAACACTACGAGTTCCAACAGACCAGTGACGACTATCGCCGCCAGACCCAAGAGGCGGCCGACCAGCGTGCTTGGCAGGGGGCCGGGCACCGGATCGATAACGTGGCCAACTCGGCCAGCCAACACTACGGGTTCGATGTTCGCACCCGACCTGAGGAGTGGCGTCAAGTGCAACAGTACGTCCTCGACAAGGTCAAAGCGGCGACTCATGACGCGGTTGTTCGCGGTACCGCGGCTACGGGCCCGACCGACGAGCAGCTGCAAATGTGGTTCCGGGAAGCGTTCAAGTATGTCGGTTTCCCGGAGATCAAGCGGCGAATGGCGCAGCAGCGGGCCGGGGCAGCACCACCGGTCACGCAACGTGCCGTTGTTCCGCAGGAACCCGAGAGTATGGAGAGCATTGTCGACGACGCCGTGGATGAATTTGAACGCGGCGGGATTCTGGCGGGGTAACCAGCCAGAGTCGTTCGTTCCCTCGAAGCAACCAATGAACATTCTACGGCACGTCGCGGGAGGTCTCGCACGTGCCTATTACGACGAACTACGAGAACATTCTGACGCTCGCGCGGACGACGCTGCCGAAGGTCTTCGGCCGTCCGGGCGAGAAGTTCAGCCTGATTAACGAGGTGATCGACCAGGACCACGTGGCGGGGAAGTACTTCCGCCGCATGCACCTGGACGAGGGTGAAGGTACCACACTCAAATTCCCGCTGCAGTTTAAGAGCGCGGACACCTGGCGCCCGGTCGGGCCGTACACCAAGTTGCAGCCGACCAGCACGCCCGCGCCGGACTTCGGCGAGGTGGCGCGTCGGTTCTTGGCGTACAGCTGGTACAAGCCCTACGTTGAGATCCATCTCAACAAGGGGTTGAAGGAAGTCCTGCTCGACCTCATGAGGGTGGCCCGCGAATCCGTCGCGGTCGACTTCAGCAACAAGTTCAACCGCTGGTTCTGGGACCGGAAGGGCAACTACCAGGACGACGGCCAAGGTGCCGGCCACCTGTTGTTCCAGGGGCTGCGCTACTGGGCGACGATCGACGGGCTGTACATCACGGGCGATACGAGCAAAACGATCGCCGGGATCAACCCGTTCACGCAACCCTTGTGGCGGAACCAGTACTTCACGCCGGCCGGTCGCAGCGATGGCGATGATGAACTCTTCACGTCCATCTACCTGTTCCGGGAGATGTTCGACGCTGCGTTCCAAGCGCTCGCTTGGCACAAGTATGACTGGTACGGGCAGATCTCCAAGGACATCAAGGATGCGCCAGTCTACGACCCGACTCGCAAGGCGGGGCCGAAGGACCTGCACGGGACGCTGGGTCGCAAGTCACACCGCAAGCTGCGGCGCGTGATCTTCGATCGCGAAGACAACGTCGGGCGTGACCAATCGCGGCCGCACGTGGTCTATCAGGGGATCGAATTCGACTACGACACGCGCGTCGACATGAACGAGCACGGCTACGGGAAGTCCGACGACAACCTGGATCTGTGGACCGATCGCGGCGGCACCTACGCCAGCGGACAGTGGGGCGGGTACGGCGAGTGCTTCCTGACGAACACGAGCATGTTCCACTGCGTCGGGCACCCTGAGCACGCACCCTACAACAAGAAGCCGTTCGAGCCGGAAGGCATGTTCGGCATCGCGATGGAGGGTGACATGTACGTGAACACCATGTGCCGCAGCCGACAGCGTGGGCTGTGCTACATGCTCTTCCCGCTGGACAACTGATACCGCGTTCGGCGCGTTGATGGAGGTGTGACATGGCAAAGCACGGGTTTGTGGTGGAACGGTTGGTGGGCGGTCCCGTCACCCAACCGACTGAAAAGACCCGCCTGGCGCCGTCGTTCGTCAAGATCCGTTGCGTAGCGTCGGCGGAAGTGGTCGGGGCGGTCGCCGGTAGCGACGTGGTGGAGATCGACTTTGCGAACTACGTCGACGGCAGCGTGCCGCGGGTCAAGAAGGCCGCGACCGCGAACGGCCCTGTGTTGGGCGTCGTCGACTGGGATGCAGGGACGGTGGCTACGGGCGGCACCGTGCACGTCTGGGTCTATGGCCGCCACCCCTACGCCAAGGTCGACGGCAGCAGCGTGAATGTTGCAGCCGGCGACATGCTGGCCGGGAACGGGAGCGGCAAGTTCGTGAAGACCACCGATCACGGGAACCGGACCGGGCGCGCCGTCGAAGCCGAAACGGCTGACGCGGTTGCCGCGGTCTGGCTGGCGGATCCCTCGGGCATTCTCGCGTTCTGAGTGAAGGGCGCGATCTGGATAAGGAAGTTAGCAAATGAGCATTGCGAGTTACGGTCCAAACACTGAATACAACCAGTTCAGCGACGGACAGCGTGGCTGGAACTACGGGACGACCGCGATCGCTGAAGGTACGCCGGTTGCCCGGGATATCTCGCGCTCGACGACGATCGAGAAGGCGCACGGCATCGCCACGGTGAGCACGACGAATGCGCACCTGCTATTGGGCATCGCGCAAGCGAACGACGGGATTTCGATCCCGGCGGATGCTGGCGGCACGGTGGTAACGCGCGGGATTGCCCGCTGCCGGGTCCAGGCGCCGGCCAATGTCGCGATCGCGGACGGCGATCTGCTGACGCATGTTCCGGGCGAGACGTACCTGCGTCCGTTCAACCTGCAAGCAACGGTCGCGGGAGTGGATCGCGGCAAGATCAGCCTTTTGCCGTTCGCGATCGCACGCGAGGCGGTCGCGTCACTGTCGACTGCGCAGGTCAAGGTTATCGACGTCGAGGTCCTCGGCGAGTCGGCAGCGCGGCGGATCACGCGGTACAGCACCGTGATCACAGGCAACCTGGCCGCGGACCTGCCGACGACGCCGGCGACCAACTTCGTTCCGCTGGGCACCGTTCCGTTCCACGGGCGCGTCATCTTCGGGACGTTCTGGGCCCGGATCAGTGGCGTCGATGCAACCGACCCGCTCAACATCGTCATGCGCGGCGCCAAGCATCCGCGGAACGACTACGGCAACCCCGTCCAGCTGTTCAGCACGAATCCGCGGCTCGGCGGCGATACGGCCGGCGAGGATCCCGCGGCGGGTTTCGATCCCATGCTGAACTACGACGGGGACGACGCGATCCAAGGGGTGTTCAACACCGCGAACACGCGCGTAGCGCCGGGCGATCGGCTCGGGTTCAGTCTGGACATCACGCGAACGACGCCCGACACCGAGGCGGCGGACGTGGTGGTGGAGTTTTGGGTTCTGTCGGACTTCTGACGATCGGTGCTGGGAGCGGGATGCGGTCGCGAGGGAACGTCCTCGCCAGGGGATCAGCGGCCGCAGCCCGCTCGCCTATTCTTCTGAACCGACGGGGTACACGCCGTGGCGCTGTACAGCGTGACCTATCAGCAGTTGAAGGAAGCCGCGGGCGCTGCCGTCGGCTTGCAGGACCTGGCGCAGGTTTCCGCTAGCACGCAGGCGGTGATCGACGCGATCCCCAACGTCTCGCAGTTGATCGTCGCGCGCGAGCGGGTTTGGCAGCATCTCCGAAAGTCGCTCACGATCGCGTTGGTCGCGGAAAGCGAGCGGGTGCTATTGCCCGCGGATTTCCTGCGGTTCGAACGCGACGACCGAATCACCTATCCGATCGACAGCGGCTATAGCTACATCGAGCGCCGTTCATTGGGCCAGATCCAGGCCCAACGGGCGGCATTCACGACCACGGGCCCCCCGGCGTACTTCGCGTTCGGGGAGACCGTCAGCGATCGTTCCAGCAACGACTTCGGGAGACGCTATCTCGAGATATGGCCCAAGACTGAGGCCGCCCGTGACCTGCGGGTGACCTACCAACGATTGCCGGCGGCGATGGTGAACGCGGACGATAAGCCCGATCTACCCGTGGCCCTGGCGGACGTGCTGGTCGAGGTAGTCGAATCGTTGGCGCGGAAACGGATCAACCAGAGCGTCGAGACCGATTGGGAAGCGTATTACAAGCGACGGATCGACGAAGTAGCGAGGCAGTTACTCAGTGACGCACCTGGCGAGGTGGCGCGTCTCAAGGATCTGATCCCCGAGCACGAGCGCTACCCCCGCGGTTTCCAGCGTGAATTGGACGAGAATGGCGGGTTCCCGTTGTCATGAGCGAACCGCTTGCTGTACGGACCTGGAATGCGCCGGGCATCGCCGGTGTGGACCTGCGATCGGACACGGCCGATCTCGACGGGCTGGCGCTGCTCGATGAGAACAATCTGGACGTGCTCCACGCGGCCGACGGATCGCGGATGCGGCCGCGGAGTTTTTTCCGGCGGTTCGGGCAGCGCATGCTACCGTTCCTCACGTCCGCCCAAGGCACGGGCTCGGGCGTGTTCACGGTCAACGATCGCTACAGCTGGTACTACAAGTACACCGACGGCGCGGGCAAGGTGTGGTACGGCTACATCGCGCTGACGATCATTGCGGCGTACGTCGACGGTATCACGTTCACCGGCTGGCCGACGTCGGCGGGGACGGTGGACATTTACCGCACCGAGGCCAACGGCAGCACGTTCAAGACCGTAGCCACCGGCATCGACGTTACGGCCAACACGCACTATGAGGACAACACCACCGACGGCAGCCTCGGGGCGACGGTGGCGGATCCGCCGCACGTAATCGAACCGCTGGTGCATGGCGATTTCGATCAGACGGTGTTGGCGGATTTCCTGTTCTTCGACATGGCGACCGATCGACTGTCGGTCATCGCCCGGGACGGCGCCACGGGCACGGTCTCCGCTCACTGGGCATTCCTCGAGGCGATCAACGATCACGACCCGAAAGAGATCCGGGAATTCCTCCACGAGCGACCGGACACGATCACGCCGACGCTCGATCAGCCGCTCGACCATGCTTTGTTGGGCGGGGTCATCTGGATAGCGGTCCCGAGTTTCTCGACGGGCCTGTACTCGATCGTCGCCACCTTCACGAGCAGCGGCGCCACGCCCGTCAGCATCGACAATGGTTTTGAGCCGGTGAGCCAGCCGAGCGCCCCGACGATCAGCCTCGGCACGCCGTCGATCGGGTCGCTTTCGCCGGGGACGGGCTATCAGTGGCTCGTGCAGGTCGAGAACACGACTACGGGGATCCGCAGCCAGCCGAGCAACATCATCAGCACCGGTAGCGGGAGCAACCTGCAATACCCGATCAACGGGCTGGGCGCCGGCACCAAGCATATCTACCGGACGACGGATGGCGGTAGCATCTTCCTGTTCGTGGCGACCACGACCGCGACCAACTACACGGACGACACATCGGACAACAGCCTCGGCGAGCCGATCATCTTCGATTACGGGGCGGCCCAAGGCTTCAAGCACATTGAAGCCCACAAGAACCTGTTGTTCGTTTGGAACGAGGTCAACGGGGATGCGAGCTTGCTCCGCTGGTCGTCGGCAGGGCGGCCGTATAATTTCGTCAACGACGTCCTGACGGGCGCGCAGAACGAGCTGCGTGTCGATTCGAGCGACGGCGACGAGGGTACGGGGCTCAAGAGCTGGGGTAGCTTCCTGCTGGTCTTCAAGCGAAGGCGCGTTTGGTACCTGGCCGGCGAACCGCCGGACAACTTCACGGTGTACCCCGTCCCGAATTCCGAAGGGCTCGGATGTGTCGCCCACCGCACGATCGTGGAGACACCAATTGGTGTGCTCTACCTGTCGCCGGCGGGTATCGCGCTACTGGGGCAGCCGGGGAGCGCTCCGGTTCTGATCAGTGACGCGTTGAGCGGTTTGTTCACGGAGTTCGATCGGGAACGAGCGGACGCAGAGGCATTGCCGGAGCGGATCGACCACAACGTACGCAACGACACCGGTAGCAGCGCCACCTACGAATTTCAGATCCAGCTGGACGACGATTCCGGGTTCGGGAGCATTGACGCCGACTACGTGACGACCAACGACGCTCATATCGGGCACTTTCGGGCGAACTACGCACCCATTCCGAAGGCGGGCCTGGTGATCGCGGCCGGGGCGACGCGGCGTATCAGCCTGTTTATCCCCAGCGGTCTTACGCCCGGCACGACGTACAACGCGCGGTTGCGCACCAGCACGAACGGGGGCATCGACTGGAACGCGTGGGAGAGTGCCGGCAGTGTGACGATCGCCGAGACACCAGCGAATGAGGCGATCAACTGGGACAAGATCAAGTGGGCGTTCGCGTTGCACCTGTACCAGAGGGAGCAGGTTTGGTTCTTCGTGCCGACCGGGACGCGGACCTGGTGCGATCGCTGCATCGTGCTCGACTACAACGAAATCAAGAACGGCGGCAGCCCGCGTTGGCACTTGCGCCGAATCCCGGCGACAGGCGGCCTGGTACTGAACCTGCCCGAGGTCGGAAGCGCCGTCGAGCAAGAGACGGTGATCCTCGCCGGCCCGGACGGGCTGCTTTACCAGTACCCCTACGCGCACGGTGAGGGACTGGATTTCGACACGCGGGTTACCGGCGTGGCTGACGTGGACCGCGTGGGAACCGGGACGCGTAGCCTCCCGGTCATGAGTGCCGCGGACATCACTGTGAGCGGCGCCGGGTTCCCCACGACCGGGTACAAGTTGGCGGGCAACATGATTGCGGCTCGTGACTCTCAGGGCGTGAGCTACTCGGGTCTGATCGTCGACAACACCGGTACGGCGATCTCTGTCGTCTGGCTGGGCAACTCACCGCCGGCGGGAGAGTTGGCGTACGCGATCGCGGGCATGGATGCCCGGTTCCGGTCGAGCTGGTTGCAGTTGGGTGAAGGGCTCGCAGCAGCGGCGGTGCTACGGCAGATCGTGGTTCATACCCTTGGGCGCCCGGCAGGGTTGAACCTCACGATCCGCGGCAGTCGGGCGCCGGACCGGGACGGTGTTGGGTCGCTGCAATTCTCGCGCCCGTTGGCGGTGGGCCAGGGGCTAGAGCAGCAGCGCTACCAGATCAATCTGCGGGGGAATGTGCACCAGTTCGAGCTGGGCGGCATCAATCCGAACCAGCGTTGGGAGTTGCAGCAGATCGAGCTTTTCGTCGAGCCGACGCAGAGCCGGATTTGATCCGAGTGGGGCGCCGTCGGATATCGAAGTCGAAACCGAGTAGTTCTTGGATCTTGGCTAAGCGCTCGTGTGTTGTCATCCGTGCGCCCGTTTCGAGGCGCGTAATGGTGAGGCGGGAAACCCCCAATTCGTCGGCCAGCCGTTGTTGAGACCATCCGCGCCGCTGGCGTGCGGCCCGGATGCATTGGGAAACTGTCATTTGCGCTTGTTGCTCCGCGAGTTCATCGCCGACTAGACTTGCTGCTTGCTCTTACCTCCCTATCAGGTAGGGGCCACGCCCCCGGGCGGGGTTACGACCGCGCCGGGGGCACATGATCCGAAGCTATTGCAGGCATTCCGGAAGGCTGTTGCGCCGTCCGTGCCAGCTTCCGCCGCCCCATCGGAAGCCGGCAGCCTTCAGCTCCGACAGGATACTGCGTCCGGGCTTCTCAGCGAAGGTGACCACCACGTACGTCTCGCCGCCTCGCACTGTGAATCCGCGATCACTGGCGGCGGCTTCCGCGGTGCGCTGTTGGCGCCGCTCGATATCCTTGATGCGCAATCGCATGCGGTGGATGTTGGCGTTGCTGTTGGAGAGCTTGTATGCCGGAAAGCCGATGTCGTTGCAGCAATCTGGAACGAATAACCGGCTGGCGACGGCCTCGCTCATTCCGAGCGCGACGAGGCGTGCAATCTTCTCCGGAGCCGGCTTGTACTTCGGCTGGCTGCGAATGATCCGGTTCGCATCGACCATTCGCTTATGGTCGCGCTCCGCGGCCTGGATCTTCGCCGTCAGTGCCTCGATTGCGTCCGGGTCATCGCTGAAGATGGAATGTGCCAACTGGTCCGCCAGCCCTTCGGCCTTGGCTGCGTGATGAGCTGCCTTGTCGCGCTCTTCAATGCTCTTCCGCATCCGCGTGTCGTGTCGATCCAGGGCGGCGCGGTGGCGGCGAGCGCTGTAGTGGTCAACGAGTATTGGTTGCCCGGGCGGGATGCCTTCGATCGCGCTACGTGCGGCGTCGTATCGTTCGTCACTGCGAGCGCTGGCGCTCGCGGCCCATTGCTCTCGCCTCTCAAGCTTCCGTTCAAGTCGTTCGCGTCTGGTCATCTCGGACTCCCTATCAGATGGACAATGGGTGACCGGTGTTACGGGCCGGTCAGTGAGCATAATGTATCCAAATATGATACATCTGTCAAGCTTTTTTCGGGATTCTTCGGGCTATTGGAGCGCTCCTATCCGGCTCCTACCCGGTGCGGAACGATTTCGCCTGCCGGGCGGGGCGTTAAGTGATTGGTGCGTTGGGGGTTAGCGGCCGCCGCGAGCCGTGGATAGGGGAATCCGGGCGTGACGATAAATTGAGCGTGACCGTTACGTGACCAGTTGCTATGATTTGTGCGCTGGGTTGGTGGATGGGCGCCTCGGGGATGCGAAGTCCGGGGCGCCCGATCCCCTTGCCCCGTTTGGAGCAGCTGCGATGTCGCGTGAGATCGCCATCGAGGGTCCGGCAAGGTTCGAACCGCGTGGCTTGCCGCGTGATCCGGTCGAAGTACTCGACAACCTCGGCGACGTCAGCCAGGCGTTGCGGCAGACAACGCGTGTGCGGCTTGTGGCGCGTGAGGACGACCTTACGAACCTGAACCCGCCGCCCGAGGCGGGCGACCTGGTGATCGTGGCCGCGACCGGCAAAGGCCATCTGCAGCTGACCACGCGCGGTCAGCGGTTGCGTTGGGTGGTCAACGGCACATTGGAGCAAGCATGAGTCAGGCGCTGGCCGGTCCGATCTATGACAAGTACCAGCAGCGGCGTCAGGCGCAGGGTACGTCGGGGATGCCGCGGTACGGTCCCCAGAGCAACGCTACAGGGCTCCAACCCGGTCCGTTCCCGAATCCGTCGCCATCGGTTCCGCAACCGAATAGCGG
>JANQNU010000069.1 GCA_028279405.1 Phycisphaerae bacterium | reverse complement strand
AGCCGAATCAAACCGGCGACGCTCGGATAGAAGAATGGGGCCCGGCGGCAGGCACCACTTGACAGAAAACGGACGCTCATAGAAGGGTGGGGGACGGACGACGCGACCAGCAAGTCGTCCACTAAGACCACGGGTGGTGCGGGCGTTTTGCCTGCTATTGGGGTGTCCTACCGGCTCTTCTTCATCAGCGCGTTGTAGTCTTCGTACGCCATATCGCCGGCATATTTGCGAAACGTAGTGCCCAGCTTCTCGGGGATCTGTCGAAATGCCGTTTCCTTGTAGTACTTGCCGAGTGCCGCGTCCTCGGATTGCGTGAAGCTGCCTTTCACCGGCCAGTCCTTTGGGTTCAGCTCTTCCTGGATCAGGCCCGGCGACACGACAACAGTCTTGTACATTCCGCTGCCGAACGCGCGGGCCCAGGCCTGGATCGCCCGCAGCATGTTCACGAAGTTGCCTTTCTTTCGGCCAGTGGTCAGAAACTCTAGCATCGTTGCGGTCAGCGAGGGTTGCTTCTGGAACATGATGTAGAAGTGGTTCAGCTTGTCCGCCTTGTCGCTGACGCGCCGCAGGTCACGGAGCATCGTGTTCACGTGCGCCTCCATCCGCACGAAGATGCTGACGAACTCGAGGAACGCTGTGGTCACATTCTCGAACGTGGCTCGGTTCGCGACGTGGGTCTCGGGGAAGACCTCCGGAAACTCCTTGACGAGTTGCGCCCAGAGTACCTGAAATGCTGCCACGTCAGTCTGCGATTCGGCCTGCGCCACCTGCTCGTGTGCGTCGGTGAGTCGTGCATCGCGTTCTTGCCGCGCGGATTCCAATTCCGCTTTCAGCCGCTCGTTCTCGGTCTGCAGCGCGTTCATTCGCTCGGCCTGTTCGGTGGCCTGTTCGCCGAGCGCTTGTCGGGCGCTCTTGAGCTTTTCATACTGCAGCTTGGCCTGCTCGGTCTCGTTGATTTGCAAACGGACCTGCGACTCGAGGCGGCTGACCTCCTCGAGCAGCTTGCCGCGCTCCTGCTCCAGCTCTTTGAGCTTGCGCTGTTGCAGAACCAGGTTCTGCTCGGCTTCCTTGCGGTTGGATTGCTCGTCGGTCAATTTGCTCTCCAGTTCCCGCGCCCGCGTAGATTCCGTCTGCACGCTCAATTCTAGCCGGGCCCGTTGCTTCATCAGGTCCTGCAGCGAGCCGGGGGCCGCGGAATCAGCGGTCGTCTTTGCCCGAACGGACGAACCGGTCGTCGCCTCCGCGCCGCTGAGCGTCGCGACCTGCGTGCGCAGCGCATCCCGCTGTCCCGATGCACACCCGGACACCAGTTTCCGGCAATAAGCGTCCAATGTCACGCGGTCGGCCGGTTCGTAGCGCTCCGCTTCGACCAGTGCCCGGGCCGCGCCCGCGATTTGAGACAACGCCAGGGGTGAATGATCCGACATGCCGCACCTCGTCCCGCATCCAGGGCCGGCCGCGGCACCGACCGCGACCGCTCAGCCCGATTTTACTCTTCCGGCGGCGCGAGCAACTGCGCCAGCGCCCCGCCCGGCGATCGTCGGCGAAAAACCAGATCGTCCAGCAGTGCGATCAATCCCCGCAGTTCCAACAACGGCACCGACGTCCCGGACTCGGTACGGGCCACGTCCTGTGCGCGGTCCGCACAAAAGCCGACTCCCGGTAACGCGACCATCAGCCGAAATCCGAAGGCGCAGATCGCCTGCCACACCATCGCGGGGAATGCGCTCAGATCGGTTGAAGCGCGCGCATCGCGTTCGTGAAGCAGATTGCGCCGTGTCCAGCGCTCTGCGGGCTCGTCCCGGCTGCAGCGTGCCACGATCCATGCGTCCAGGGCCGATCCGCGTTGATCGGTCGGCGCCTGACGACAGACGCGCACGAGATCTTGTACATCTTCGATGATCGCATCGCGCATCGCGACGCCGCTCCGTTCGTCGGTGGCCAGCAGCGCCTCGAACAGGCTGAGCCCGACCGCATACAGATCGGCAAAATGGCCGAAGCGCGCCGTCCAGCGAAACCGTACCGTCAACGTAGCGCCGTCCGAGAGCGTACTGACATCGCCTTTCGCCATGCCGCGCAGCACCACGCCGGTCGGCTCGTCATCGCGACCGTGCTCCTCGGTGGTTTCGGTCGGCGACAGGATCGCTGTCCATCCCTCGGACTCGATCTCGATGCGGTCGCCGGGCACGAACAACCGGTTCGCGATCCCGGTATCTTCGAGCAGCGCCTCGACGATCTCGGCGCGTTCGTCGTTGACCGCTTTTACCTGTTGCACGAACAGTGTCGCGGAAATCTCTTGCTGGAAATACCGCGACGCCTCAACAACGTCCGCCGGAAGCCGCGACTCTTCGCTCTCCGTCGGCGGATAAGGCCATTCGACGTCATCGCCATCAGCGTCGAACCGCAGCGTCGGGTGCAGGCCCATGTGTCGCAGGATTGCGTGGAATCCCCAACCGGTGGCCGCCCGGCCCGCGGATTGTTCCCATGCGACGCGGATCGTGTCTTCGGTCCAGATCAGGTGCGGGTGTTGTGTGGCACGCCAGGTGCATTCGAGTTGCTCGAGCACGTCGGCGATCAGTCGGAGTCGCAGCCGTGCGATCTCGAGTAGCGGCCGACCATGATCTTCGCCCGCCAGATGCAGCGTCGGGGCCGTCTGCTCCATCCGGGCCGCCAGCGCCTGACGCCACGAGCGCGCATCGCGCCCCACCAGACTCTCCGAACTCTCCGCGACCGCGGACGCGGCCGAGCCGCCGATGATCCGCGCCGCTTCCTCGAGTCGCCATTCACCAAACGGTCGCGTGACGGTGGGAGTGCACGCGATCGTGATCGGCGTCAGTCGATCAGTCACATAAGCGTAACCGTCGTCACCAGGATAGCAGCGATCATGCTCGGGACACGCCACGCACGCGTGCGCCTCCGCGACGCGCGCGGAGTGGAGCGGATCTTCCGTTCGCAGCGCGACGACGCGCTCGCGCAAGCGGCCCTGATCGACCATGAGCGTTTCGAGCGAGGCCGTTTGCCCGAAAGGCGTCTCTGCTTCGCGGAATGCGTACAGTGCCGCCCCGTCCAGGTTGCGGTCCGCTGCATCCGTGCTTACGAGCGGCAGCGGGATCGTCGATGCCAGATCGACCACTGGAACCGGCGCGAGCGCCTCCGCTGTCCTCGGCGAACGCGCTGCAAAGATCACGTTGCGCTTCCGACAATACAGCAGGGGGGCGCCGGGCTCCGCCGACGCCAGCAGGTGCCACTCGGTCGGCAGACCGGGCAGGATCGCGTCCGCCGTATATAATGCCGGCAGACGTTGAAATGCACGCAAGGACGCCTCGAGCCGCTCCGTCGTCCCCTTGACCCCGCTCGCGTCGGCGACCAACAGGATTTCGATCAACCGCGTGGGCAGCTCCGTCAGTGGACCGGCTTGCTCCGCATCGCCGTCTGCGGTTTCCGACGCCCGTCGCGCGCCCGTGCAAAGCGCCCCCAGAAACGACTGTACTGGTCCGACCGCATCGACGTCGATCAACGGATCGACGGTCGTCGGTGCTTCTTCCGGTGTGGGCGCAAAGATACGCAGCGCGGACCCGTTGCGGGTCGGCAACAGCAGCAACGCGCTCGCGCGATCCTTTTGATCCGGTCTCATCGTCGCCTTGAACGTCCGAAACGGGGAACCTGCGTAGGGTTGCAGTATAGCCGAAACGGGTGGCGACGAAACGTCAACGATGCTCGCAGCGGGCACGCCCGGCCGCGTTGAAATAGCCGATTCACGCGAACTCACATCCTTCTAGGCGACAACGGCCGCCGGCCGTCACGCCGGATTCCGGCCCGCCCGCGATCATTGATCGTCGTCCTGTCGACGGTGATCCACCACGATCATCTGATACAGCAGTATCAAGCCGCCCAACGCCGCCGCGACGAACAGCACGATCGCGAGCCCCGGATACCCGAAGAGCGTGAAGGTCGTCTCGATATCCATGATCAGTGCCGCGCCGATGATCAGGGCCGCCAGCACCAGTCCCGTCGTGATCCGGTTCGCGACTTTCTGGAATCCGTCGATCAGCGTCCGCTCGTTGATCGTCTCGACGTCGAGCCGGATTCCGGATTCGCCCATCTGGGCCAGCAGCTCGTTGAGTCGGCGCGGTAACTGGGCCGCCAGTTCGGACATCTCCAGCGTCGACTGCACGAGGTTCCCCGGAGACAACCGCCGACGCATCCGCTGGCGGATCAGGTCCAGGGTGTGTCGGCGAATGGCGGCATTGGGATCGAAATCCGGCGCCAGGCAGCGCCCGACCGCATCGAGGTTCAACAGCGCCTTGCCCACCAGCGCCAGCGCCCGCGGCAGCCGAATGCCCGCTTCGGCCGCGATCTGTTGGATCCGCAGCACGATCCGTCCCGCTTCCAGCTTCGAGACCGTCACGCGGTGGTTCCGTAAGACCAGTTCCGTGACGCGCTCCACGAACACCGACCGATCGAAGTGCTTGCTGGTTTCGCCGATGCGTATCGCGGCCTCGGCGGTCTCGCGGCCACGGCCCTCGCTCACCGCGATCAACAGGCTGAGCATGTTCCGCTGCAGGTCCGAGTCCACCCGGCCCACCAGCCCGAGGTCGACCAGCCCCAGCCGACCGTCGCGCGTGAACAGCACATTGCCCGGATGCGGGTCGGCATGAAAAATCCCGTCGATCAGAATCTGCTTGAGATATGCCGAGAACACTTCCTCCGCCAGCGCCGCACCTTCGACCTCCGCGATCGCCTCTTCCGGCACCGACGCCACACTCACGCCATGCAGCCGCTGCATCGTCAGCACACGTCGGGTCGAAAACTCCATCACCGGTCGCGGCACACGCAGCAACGAATACTCTTTGAGGTTGTCACCAACGGTCACCAGGTTGTCCGCCTCCCGGCGATAATCCAACTCGTCCTCGACCGCTTGCCGAAACTCCTGAACCAGCTCCTCCACTCGAAACCGACGACCGATCGCCGTCTGTGCCGCAAGCCGTGCAATGGCGGCAAACGCCTCGAAATCGACGCGGACCCGCTCGCGCGCGTTCGGTCGTTGAACCTTGACTACCACCTCGCGACCATCGCGCAAGCGAGCGGCGTGAACCTGAGCCAGCGACGCGGCCGCCAACGGCGTTCGATCGATCTCACCAAAGACCTCGTCGAGCGGCGCATCCAGCTCCCGAACGATGGCCGTTTCGATCTCGTCGAAGGCCACCGGCGCAACGTCGTCCTGAAGTCGGCGCAGCGCTACGAGATAGGCCGGCGGCAACAAATCCGCGCGACTCGACAACAACTGCCCCACCTTGACGAACGTCGGACCCAGCGACTCCAGGTCGCGCGCGAACGACTCCGGACCCTCGGGATCGCTCTTGAAATCCTGCTCGAGTGTCTTGTCGAGCCCGATCGACTCGACCCAGTCGCTGCGGCCGTGTTTCCAGAGAAGCCAGGCGATGTCGCGGTAGCGACGTAGGTGATGGGGGCTGATCCCGAGGCTCATACGTCCCTTCCCGACCGGGGGTCGGCGAATCCTGCACGCGTGCATTCCCATCATAGTCGCTTGCGACGTAGCTGTAACCGATACGGCCACGGAGCCGCTCGGATACGCGTGCAGGCTGCCCGGTGCGCCGATCGATCTTGCCGAAAGTGCGGGTTTGAGGACGCGAATTCGTAGTCCAGCAGGGAGTGGCAGCCATGCATCAAATCGGTTGCGCTTCCCGTGCGGTTCAGTCGAAGCTGTGGGCGCAGTTGACCGGGCGGGCCCGCACGAGAGATAGAGAACCGGGGGACGAGGTTCGGACATGTTCGGCATCCCTTGGCCGTTACGGCTTCGCGCCCGTACGCGCAAGGCTCGGCGAAGACCACGGCCGCGAACGGCTGCGGCCCGGCGCCGGGAGGCTCGGCGAATGCTCGTGTTGCTACTCTCACAGGTCACCTCGGATGGGATGACCGGTGTGGAACTGGGGCTGCGCGACGACGAAACGTACCTGATCTACCGCGCGGACTGGAACGACGCGTCGGCGGGGTCCTGGGAGATGGTCCCGCCGCCGCGGGAAATCTACCCGGCGCTCGTACAAGCGATCATCTGGCATACCGATTTCGATCCTGAGCGACCCGGAAACGGTCGGCTGGCCGTCTGTGGGATCGGCCGTGCGCGCGTCGATGTCGTCATTCACGGCTTCGACCGGATTGAGATTGCGTTCAAGGGCTAGCCCTGCGGCATATCACGCAGCGCGTAGTGCCGACAGAAGCTGTCGAGTCGGCCGTTCTCTCCGACCACGTGGACACAGCAGCGGTCGATGCGGTCCTGGTCGTAGGTCCAGGCATCCATAAAAGGCTTGATGAAGATCCGGAAGACATTGTCGGGGCCGATTTCGAGCGCGCGGAGAATCTCGCCGAGTGGTTCTGACTCGCATCCGCATCGGCTCAGATCCTCCATGTCGAAGTTGACCCGATCCTTCAGGAACCCCTGCACGTGCGAAAAATCGACAAAATGCGAGACGGGACGCACTTCGCCGCCACGGCGCAACATGTATCCGATCGTGTGGCAGTTGGGATCGCCGCAGGGCAGGGGGGTGAAGTCGCGATCGCTGAGCAGACCGGCGGATTGTTCGATCAGTGCGTGGATGACGTCCGCGACGTTGAGACGCCGGACGGTTCCGAGCATGACCATATGCGTCCGGCCCGAGCCGAACATCGGCTGAAACGTGATGCCGCGAACGCTGTTGTGCGCGAGTCCGAAGCGGAGCGCGTCGCCGAGGTGTAATAGGTTGTCGTCGGTGATCGTGATTGCGAGCGTGGTCAGCAATCCGTGATCGCTTGCGCGAGCGATGACCTTTTCACGCAGCGTCCGCAGGTCGCTCCCGCGCAGCGCCCGCTGGCCGGCCTCCTGCACCCCGTCAAATTGCAGATACAGCTCGAACTTCCGGTACCGTTCGTGTAGCCGTCCGAGCGCTTCGAGGAAGGCGTCATCGTGTGCCAGCCGTACGCCATTGGTGTTGATCAAAACGTAGTGGATATCGTCGCGTTGCAGTACTTCTTCCAGTAGTTGGACGAACTCGGGGTGGATGGTGGGTTCGCCGCCGGAGAGTTGCAGGATGTCGAGCGGTCCCTTTCGGGCGATCACCGCATCGATTCGCTGCCAGAACTCCGAGCGCGATAGGCAAATGATGTCCGCGGGCTTGGTCAGCGGGCTGTCCGCGTAGCAGGTTGGGCAGGTGAGGTTGCAGCTTTCGACCAGTTCGATCAGCGCGATGCACGTCGCGGCTTTTTCGATCACCGCGTCGGAGTGGCCGGGAGCGGTCTGGCAGCAGGCACCGGCCCCGACGCTGTCGAAGTACCATCGCCGATCGGAGTTGATCAGCACGTCGAAGACGCCGTGCCGCGCGCATTCCTTGCGCAGGTGCACGCGTCCCTCGGATTCGTAGACAATGGCATCGACGAGCGTGCGGCACTCGGGGCACAAGCTGGTGGTCTGCTTGATGACATTGAGTGTCGGCAGGATGGCCATTAGTACCCCGCTATGAGTGCCCGTCAAACGCGACCGTCGCTTTGCGATTGTAGCATAACCTGGCGGGGCGGACTCAAGGCGAGCCGGGACCGCAAGCGACCGGTCCGGGTGGCACTGGCGGCTTGTCCGCCAGTGTTCGGGACATGCGTTGTTCGGGCGTAGAGCAGGCGTCTCGCCGCCAAGGCGAGCCGGGAGCGCAAGCGACCGGTCCTGACGGCGCTCGATCTTCGTCAGTAGACCGGCAACAGGAATTGTGTCTTGAGCTTCTGGCCGGCGGCAGATGCCGTGAGTTCGAGTTGCCAGTAGCGCGGCGGAATGGCGGCGAGCCGAGTCGGCATCTCGCGGTCGTCGGGAAGCTCGAAGCGTACGGCCAGCGGTTCGCGCGTCGCGGACGCTGTCGCGTCCAGCGCAATCTCCTGCGTGTCGTTGTAGAGCGCGTAACAGGCCGTCACGGTTTTGGACCCGTCATTGGTTTCAGTGGTTTCAAAACGCTCTTCCACGTAGCGCAGCGTGCAGCGGAGCGTTTCGGTCCGGCGCCACAATCGATTGAGCCGTAGGTGCAGGTCCAGCGGCCGGCCGAGCCGGTATGGGAAGTGTGTGAAGTCGATGTAGTTGAGCCCGTAGACGAGCCGTCGCGCGATTCGGTGAAACATCTGAATGAGCAGCACGGCGCCGATCAGGTCTAGGAACACGAGGAACCCGAGCCCGAAGCACCAACCGAAGTGAGCTGGAGAGAACACGAAGTTGAAGGGTGCGATCAGCAGCACGACGATACATCCGCCGAAGATCGAGTACCCGAGCTGTCGGCAGCGGGCGTCGTTGGTTCCCCGTGAGTTCCAACGATAATCAGCCATCCAAGGCTGATCGGGGTGGAGCTGCTGCAGATTGGCCGACCGGCGCAGACGCAGCATGCCGGCGACGCCGTAGCGGACGAGACCGGCCCCCGTCAGCAGAAACAGGGCCCCGACCGCATGCAGGACCCAAGGCGGCATATCCTTCGCAGGCTCGACGCCCCCGACGAATCCCAGCAGGCCGAGGATGACATACGCTCCAGGAATCGCGAACAGCAAGCCGATGAGCGCACAAGCAGACGGGTGCAATGGGAAGGCGCTGACGGCCGGGTGGTTCTGCAGGCGCAGCGGGGGCGATTCAAGTCCCATGGACGGACTCCGATACGGGTACAGACTCCTGGTATCATCGGTCTTTTCCAGGTCCGGGTGCATTGCTGTTCTTTCGGGCCGATACGGGTTGCGTGGGGCGGCTTGCTCGCATTCGGGGCCGCCCTATAATCAGTTCGTGATTGGACAGTTCCGGCGCGGATAGAAAGGTCCCACAAGTGGCAGAGGCGAGTTTTCTCGACCGGCATCATTTCCTCCTCCGGCGTCTGCACTCATTAACCGGCATCGTTCCCGTTGGCGTCTTCCTGCTTGAACATCTGTTCACGAATTCGCTCGCCGCGCTTGGCCCGGCCGGCGCCAAGTTCAACGAGCACGTGCACTGGATTCATGAGTTGCCCTACCTGATCCTGCTGGAGGTCTTCGGCATCTTCCTGCCGCTGTTCTACCACGCGGGCTACGGGATACTGATCGCCTTCACGGGCCGGTCGAACGCAACCCAGTATCCCTATGTGGACAACTGGCGCTACACGCTGCAACGGCTCACCGGCTACGTGGCGTTCGTATATATCATCATTCACCTCGCCCATTTTCGGTTCGGCTATCTCTTCGGTGGTCCCGAGTATGTCGGTACACCCGATCCGTTTGGCCAGATGCAGGCCGGATTCACCAACCAGGCGTACTTGCCGATGTGGCTGTGGATGACGTTTTACACGATCGGCCTTGCGGCGTCGGTCTTTCATTTCGCGAATGGAATCACGACGTTCTGTATTACTTGGGGCATTACGGTAAACGACTCGTCACGGCGCAAGGTTTCGCTGGTATCGGCCGGCCTCGGTGTGGTCATGCTGGTGTGGGGATTGATGGCGTTGTGGGCGATCGCCAATAAGCTCCCGGCCGATCACGACGCCGAATCGCATATTGTGCGCGCGGATTCGTCGGACCCGCGCCTCGCGGTCGAGACGCCCGCGACGACGGAAACCCGGCGCGGAGGTGCACGCGAAGATGGCTAAGGAGCAACGGGTCGTAATCGTCGGCGGGGGGCTGGCCGGGCTCGCATCGGCAATGAAGCTTGCCGAGGACGGTGTCGCGGTCGATCTGATCAGCATGGTGCCGGTGAAGCGCAGCCACAGTGTGTGTGCCCAGGGCGGTATCAACTGCGTCAACAAATTCACCCGTTCGCAAGGCGACAACGAGTGGAACCACTTCGACGATACGGTCTACGGCGGCGAGTTTCTCAACAACCAACCGCTGGTCAAGGAGATGGCCGATTGGGCGCCCAAGATCGTCGATCTCGGGGAGCGGCTCGGCGTCCCATTCAACCGCTCGGATGAAGGCAATCTAGCGGTTCGTCGTTTCGGCGGAACGCTCTACAAGCGCACGGTCTATGCCGGAGCGTCGACGGGGCAGCAGCTGCTTTACTCGCTCGACGAGCAGGTTCGTCGCTGGGAGGCGGCGGGGAAGATCAGCAAGTATGAGTTCTGGGAGTTCCTCGGTCCGATTCTCGATGAGAACGGCGTCTGTCGCGGCTGCGTCGCGCAGGACATGTTCTCGCTCGCGATCCGGGCGTTCCCCGCGGACGCGGTGATTCTCGCGACGGGTGGTTGCGGGCTGATCTACGGCAAGTCGACGATGTCGATGGTCTGCACCGGCGGCGCCAACGCACGGGCGTATCAGGCGGGTGCGATCTACGCCAACGGCGAGTTCGTGCAGGTGCATCCGACAGCGATTCCCGGGGCCGACAAGCTTCGGCTGATCAGCGAGGGCGCGCGTGGCGAAGGCGGCCGTGTCTGGGTTCCGCGTGATACCGCGGATCGTCGTCACCCGACCGAGATTCCGGAGAAGGAACGGCTCTACTTCCTCGAGGAGAAGTACCCGCAGTACGGCAATCTCGTGCCGCGCGACATCGCGACGCGCGAGATCTTCGCGATCTGCAAGCAGGGTCGCAGTGTCGACCCGGGAACCTACTGCGTTTACCTCGATCTGACCGAGCAGGCGACAGGAATTCACCGTTCGGTGCTTGAGCACAAGCTCGGCAACATTCTCGAGATGTACGAGAAGTTCGTCGGAACGGATCCGCTCAGCGAGCCGATGAAGATCTTTCCCGCGGTCCATTACAGCATGGGTGGGCTCTGGGTCGACTACGAGAAGGACAACAAGACGGGGGGCCTCAAGCTCGAGTCGCCGCGGAACCAGCAGACGAACATCCCGGGCCTCTTCGCGATTGGCGAAGCGGACTACCAATACCATGGGGCCAATCGTCTCGGTGCCAACTCGCTGCTGAGTTGTATCTTTGCCGGATTGATCAGCGGACCGGCCCTCCGGACGCATCTCAACAATCTTCCGCATGGCAGTGTCGACAAGTTGCCCGCCAGCCTCTTCGAAGGTGCCGTTTCCCAGCATGAGCAGAAGGTCGCCGAACTGACCGGGCGAAGCGGAACGGAGAATCCGTACCAGATCCACAAGGAGCTCGGCGAGGTCATGACGCGCAACGTCACGGTGGTGCGCGAAAACACCGAGTTGCAGGAGACGCTGGGGATCATCGAGCAGTTGTCGCAGCGTTACGCGCAGGCGAGCCTGAGCGACACCGGCAACTGGACCAATCAGAACCTGAGTTTTACGCGGGCCCTGGGAGACATGCTGATTCTCGCGCGGGTCATCACGCAGGGCGCGTTGTTGCGCGACGAGTGTCGCGGCGCCCATTACAAGCCGGCGTTCCTGATTCCGGCTCCGACCGCGGACGACGCGGCCACCCTTCGCAAGCAGGCGGAGGAGTGGTGCCGCACGTACCACGAGCAGAACAAAAAATGGCTCAAGACGACGCTGGCCCGGCACACGCCGAATGGGCCGGATATTCAGTATGAGCCGGTCGACATCAGTTTGATGTCGCCGCGCCCGCGTACATATGGTGTTCGCGGCGCCGAAATCATCGAAAAGGTCTGGAAGGAGCTTTACGAGCGGCCGCAGCCGCGGTCGTCGGCGCCGGAGGTCGCGACAGCGGGCAAGGCGTGATGACGACTCCGAGGAGCGTCGGAGGGACCGGCGCCGGACAAGGTGGTTCACCCAGGTTGGTGTGGCCGATAGGACTAGTAGGCATGGGCACGGGCCCGCAGCGAGGCGGATGACGATGGCGGACAACGTTCGATTTCGCGTGCAACGACAGGATGGTCGCGACGCGCGGGCCTACACGCAGACGTTTGAGCTACCGCTCGTTCCGCAGATGAACGTGATTTCTGCGTTGCAGATGATCGCGGCGAATCCGGTGACGGTCGATGGCCAAGAGACGACGCCGGTCAGTTATGACTGTAACTGCCTCGAAGAGGTCTGTGGCGCGTGCAGCATGGTCATCAACGGCCGTGCCCGGCAGGCCTGTACTGCGCTCATTCAGAACCTGGCTTCGGAGAACGGCAACACCATCGACTTGCGGCCGATGAGCAAGTTTCCGGTGATTCGCGACCTGTTCGTCGATCGCAGCCGAATGTTCGAGGCGCTGAAGAAGGTGCGGGCCTGGATTCCCGTCGATACCTACGGACATTTGGGTAGCGGTCCGCAGATCACCCCCGAGACCCACGACGTTCGCTATCCGCTGTCGGCGTGCATGACCTGTGGTTGCTGCCTGGAGGTCTGCCCGCAGATCAACCCGGCGAGTGACTTCGTCGGCCCGCAGGCCATCGGGCAGGCGATGCTCTTCAACGAGCATCCCACCGGGGCGATGACCGCCGAGGATCGGCTCGAGGCACTGATGGGGCCGGGCGGTATCACCGACTGCGGCAACGCCCAGAATTGCGTGAAGGCCTGCCCGAAAGAGGTTCCGCTCACGTGGGCGATCGGCAAGGCCGGCCGCGAAACGACCAAGCTCGCGCTCAAGCGCTTCTTCACCAAGAAAGACAAGAACGGGACCGGCTGATGGGACCGTCGCGCATTTCTTGCGCGTGGTCGTCGTTGGCAGTGTTCGGCGTGCTCGTGTTCGGCACGGGGTTGCTCGTCGCGCAGCAGCCCCGCCGGCTGGTGCTGATCAGCGTGGATGGTTTGCGGGCCGATGTCGTGACCGATGACCGCATGCCGCGTCTCGCGGCCCTGGCAGCGGTCGGCGTCACGGCGTCTAACGCTGTGTGCGATCTGCCGGTCGCGACGCTCCCCAACCACGCGACGATGCTCACCGGCCTCACGGCCTCGCGGCACGGCCTGCTGCTCAATTTCGACCTGCCGGGCCTGATCCCGCAACGGACATTGATGAACTACGCCCATGATGCTGGTTTGCGATGCGGCTTCTACGCGACGAAGTCGAAACTCGCGTTTCTTGCCGATCCGTCGGCATGCGAAGTTATCGACATTGTCGGCGACACCGAACCGGTCGTCGAGCGCCTGCTCGACCGCTTGGACGCAGGCGGATTGGACGTCATCTTCCTGCATATCCGTGATCCGGACAGCGTGGGGCACGCCGAAGGATGGCTGAGCGAACCTTATTTCGAAGCGGTCGCGTTCGCGGACGAGCAGATCGGCCGGGTCATCGACGCCGTGTCGGCGGATACGGCACGCGACACGTACATCCTCGTGACTGCGGACCACGGCGGCGAGGGGAGGACGCACGCCGTCAACATACCGGCGAACCGCCGAATCCCCTGGATCGCCCACGGGCCGACGGTCCGGGTCGGCGTGACGCTGACCGAGCCGGTTTCCGTTGCGGACACGCTCCCGACCGCGCTGCTGCTGTTGCAGCTGCCCGTGCCAACGGGCCTGTCCGGCCGTGCACTCGAGCAACTCGAAGATATGGATGTGGCCGCCCAAGAGCGGGCCCCGGTTGCGCCGATCGGTCCCGCCTGTATGGTGCTGCCGCTGCTGGCGCTGCTCGTCCTGTGCGTCAGACGTCCGTCGTCCTGGTTCGCGTAGCGCCGTTGCTGAGTCCTGCTAAACCCCGGTCTTCTGGTTGAAATCGCGCTCCTGCCGCTGCCGCTCGCGCGTTGCCTTCTCGAGCGTCTGCCGTTCCGTGTACGAGAGCGATTGGATTCCCTGATCGTGAACCTTTGCGAGGATACGATCGATCTCGGCGTTGACTTCCGCTTCGCGGTCGAGCTTGGCCTGCCATCCGCCGGGGTTGGGATTGGGCGGCGGTGTGACGGGTTTCTTGGGCTTGCTTTTGAAAGCACCGGTTAGGCGTTGCCACCAGCCGCTGTTGCGTCGAACCGTTTGCGGAACGTAGGGGTCCTCGTGCAACTGACCGTAGCGGGCGAGTTGATAGGTTTGCCAGCTGGAGAATCCGCCGAAGATCGCGATAAAGAGTAGCATGTTGCCACCGCCTCCGCGTAGCGCGAAGAGCCCCATCACAACCGCACCGCCAAGCCCGATCTGCGCCGCGATGCGTGTGGCGCCCTGGTACCCCATCGAGGGCCAGAGCGCGCATTGCAAAAGGCGACCGCCATCCATCGGGAACACCGGTAACAGGTTGAACGCCAGCAGGAAGTAGTTGACGTTATAGAAGATGCTCAGCATCCAGGCCCAGTCAGCGTTGACCGGGAGGGTCCGAATCGCGCCGAACGGGCTCAGACCGAGCCAGTCGATTTTCCCGCTGGCAATAGCCAGAATTCCACCGGAGATCAGGCAGAACAGCAGGTTGACCAATGGACCGCAGAGCACCGTAATGAAGTGCTGCCATACGCGGGTCGGGATGTCGTTGACGGCTAGCCCGCCCAGCGGCCACATGATGATTCCGACCGTTCGTCCGCCGACCGACTGGGCGCCGAAGCAATGGCCCAACTCATGACATAGCACGATGAAGAAGAGCATGCCTAGCCAAGTGGCCTCGTATGCCATGCCGTCGCCGGCGCTGATCAAGCGAAACACTGCATAGATGAGAAACGTGAAATGCACGTAGATGCCGATGTTGAAGAGCGACCCGACGCGCAGGGATTGACCGAACAAGTTCATACCGCGACTACCGTTCTCGAATGAATGACTCGTAAAATAAGAGCGTCAACAGTGATTTTGCGTCTCGAATCCGGCCCGTGCGGGCGGCGGCGAGCGCCGCGTCGCGCGTGAGAATCTCCACCTGGATGTCTTCGCCGTCGTCCAGGGATTGGTGCCCTGCAATCAGGTCGAACGCGACGAATGCGAACATCTCCTCGTCGCAAATCCCGGGCGTCGAGAAGAACGACGTCAACGGTTCGATGCGTTCGGCGGTGTAACCGGTCTCTTCGGTGAGTTCGCGTGTGGCGCATTCCAGCGGTTCTTCGTTCGGGTCGAGCGTCCCCGCAGGTAGTTCGAGCAGGGTTTCGTTCACTGCGGGTCGCCGATTGCGGATGAACACGTACCGTTCCGCGTCGAGCACGGGCAGCACGACCGCGGCGCCGGGATGACGCACGACCTCGTGCGGACGCGCCTGGCCGTCGCGCGCCGGTGCATCGAACCGCTCGACGTTGTATCGCCGACCGCGAAAGACGATCTCTGCGTTTTGTTCGACCAACGCCGCTCCTTGTCGCTACGCTCGGGTTTTAGGCGCCACAATTGCCAGCCGGCAGACGATTATATCGGCACATTTTGCGAATAAGCGTCCTCGCCGACACTGACGGGCGACACCGCGTGCACCACGATCAAGCGAGTGCGCCAGGGATCGGCTATCCCCGTGCTTTTTTCATCGCCGCCTGAAACCCCGGCAGACTGCCTTCGATGACGGCCGGCTCGACCGCGAAACTGACCCGGACATGGCCGGCACGCCCGAACCCCCGACCCGGCACCACGAGCACGCGCTCCTGCACCAGCAGTTCCGTGAAGGCCACGTCATCGGTCGGCGTCTTGGGAAACGCGAACATCGCGCCGCCGGGCACCATCAGATCGTAGCCGAACTCGCGCAACGCCGTGCAGAGCCGATCGCGGTTGGCACGGTAGGCGCTGATGTCGCACATCGCGTCCGCGCAACGTTCGATAGTGCGTTGCGTGACGGCAGGTGCATTCACGAACCCCAGCGTCCGGTTGAGCATTGTCATCGCGCCCGCGAGCAACGCGCGCTGCGGAATCGCACTGGGCAGTCCGATGTACCCGAGACGTTCGCCGGCAATGCTGAGGTCCTTCGAGTAGCTCGAGCAAAGAATCGATCGGTCGTAGAACTGAACAGCCGACGCACAATGCGGCGCGTCGAACAGAATGCGCTTGTACGGGTCATCACAGATCAGGTAAAGCGGGCGATCGTCTCGGTCGAACCGCGATAGCAACTCTCCGAGCGCCCGCAGCGTCGCCTCGGCGTAGATCGCGCCGGTCGGGTTGTTAGGGGAGTTGACGATGATCGCGCGGGTTTCCGACGTGATTGCCGCTTCGATTTTCGCGCAGTCGGGTTGAAACTGCTCGTCGGTATCGACGAACACCGGCGTGGCGTTTGCCTGCTCGATATAGAAGCGATACTCGGGAAAGAACGGCGACAGCACGATTACTTCATCGCCGGGATCGCAGATCGACCGCAGCGTGACGTTCATTGCCCCCGCCGCCCCGCAGGTGACGATTACGCCATCCGACGAAAAATCCAGTTCGTACTCGCGCGAGAGGAAGCGTGCGATGGCCGACCGGGTCTCCGGATAACCCGCATTCGGCATGTAACGGTGTTTCTGCGAGCTGCGCTCCCGCGCTACGGTCTCGAGCGCGTCGAAGAAGGCAATCGGTGGGACTGCGTTCGGATTCCCCAATGAGAGATCGAAGACATTGTCGGCACCATGCTCCTGCTTCAGCCGGATCCCCTTCTCGAACATCTCCCGGATCCACGAAGCGGATTCGATATCCTGAGCAACCTTTTGTGCAATTGCCGCACGCGCCACGCCGCACCTCCTTTGTACCAATAGGTCAGCGTACCCGTATCGCGGCGCGCTGACTACCAGCGTGCATGGAATCGCCGACCGCCGCGAATCCGCCGCCTGCTCCGGTAAGAAGCCGACTCCTAAGGGTGGCACTGGCGGCTTGTCCGCCAGTGCTCGGAACGTGCGTTTAGTCAAATCGCTTGATGGATTTAGCGAATACTGCGCAAGCACCGTCTGAACACTGGTAGCAAGCTACCAGTGCCACCCGGATTTCGTGCAAAATCTTCCACTGCCGGCTTGTCCGCCAGTGCTCGGAACGTGCACTGAATCCAGAACGTGCGTATGGGGCGTTCTCTTCAAGGAGCGCACCAGCATCGACTGGTCTCCTATCCCAGCGTTTCGGCCACCTGTTCGCTGGGGGCAAAACCGCGTCGCAGCGTGTTCTCGGTGATTGTTCGCGGCACAACGAATCGCAGCAGGTAGTCCGGGCTGCCGATCGTTGCACCGTGGCCCGATGCCTTCACGCCGCCAAACGGTTGCAAGCCGACGTGCGAGCCCGTGATCTTACGGTTGATGTAGAACGTCCCGCACAAGCACTGTCGGCGGGCTTTCTCGATGTTTGCCGGACTCCGTGAGAAGATCCCGCCGACCAGTCCGTAGTCCGATGCGTTAAAGAGCTCGATCGCGTGGTCGATATCGCGTGCCCGTAACAGGGACACGACCGGGCCGAAGACTTCTTCCTGCGCCAGTCGCGACGTTGGCGAAACGTCTGCAAAAACGATCGGCGGCATGTAATAGCCGCCCGATTCTGCATGTTCCGGCGCAACTTCACCCTCGAATAGGCATTTCGCTTCCTGTTTTCCGGCCGATACCAGCGCCCACACCGCTTCTTGCGCCGCAGCATCGATCAACGGCGGAAACGAGTTGACGGGCTCTTCCGGCGGTCCCGGCTTAAGCGATTTGACCGTTTCAACGAAACGGTTCGCGAATCGATCAAAAACGCCGTCGAGCAGCACGATCCGTGTCGCCGACGTGCATTTCTGACCTGCGAAACTGAACGCACTCTCCACCACACCCTTGATCGCTTCGTCCTGATCCGCGTCATCATCGACGATGATCGCGTTGCTGGCCCCCAGATCCAGTGACACGTACTTCAGCCCAAAACGCGTGTTGGCGTGTTCCGCGGCCAGACGGTTGACCGCCAGTCCCGCCGACCGTGTGCCCGAGAACGCGACCATCGCGACGTCGCGGTGCCGCACCATTGCCGCCCCGACTTCCTCACCGGGACCCGCCAGCAAGTTCACGACCCCACGCGGCAGCCCGACCTCGTGCAACAGATGTACGAAACGCTGGGCGATGACCGCGGCCGTGTGCGCGGGCTTGGCCACGATCGTGTTCCCGGTGACGAGCGCGCCGGCGATCGCGTTCGACAACATCGCAAGCGGGAAGTTCCACGGGCTCAATACCGCTACCACACCACGAGCGTCGTACGCTTGCTCGTTTCGTTCGCCGGGAACGTCGCGTGTATTGTCGCGCCTGCTGAGCTTCGGGCCTTCGTGGGCGTAGAAGTTCAGATAGTCGATCGCCTCCGACACCTCGGCCGATGCCTCTTTCCAGCTCTTGCCGGTCTCCAGGACCGCTAGGGCAGCGAACTCCATTCGCCGACGCTCGAGCGCCTCCGCTGCGGCGAACAAGTACTCCGCTCGTTCCTTCCAACCCCGACCGCGCCATTTCGGCCATGCGCCTACGGCGACCTTCACGGCCCGATCGATCGCTGCTTCGTCCGCGCGCGCAACCTTGCCGACGATCTCCTTCGGGTTTGCCGGGTTGTGCGATTCCACCCAGGCCCCGGTCGTGAGTTCGTCGCCATCGACGATCAGCGGGTAGCCCTCGTCGAATCGCGCTCGCGCGGCACGTAACGCCGACGTCATCGCGTCACGATTCTCCGCTTCCGACCAGTCCGTGTCCGCAATATTCACGAATCTCTCCCTCGTCGGCACTTCCGGCGGGTCCGGCGGCGCATGCGCCGGTGCCATGCGCGTCTCCGGCGTTCCCGGCTTCGCGAGCAGTTTCTCGATCGGTGTGTCCTGGTCCGTGCCCTGGCGCAGGAATGACTCGTTCGCCGTATTCTCGAGCAGCCGTCGGATCAGGTATGCCATCCCCGGCAACAGCGCGCCGTACGGCGTATACACCCGGCAACGTTCACCCATCTCGGCCGCCGCCCGTTTGATCGGGTCTCCCGTGCCGTAAAGCATCTGGAGTTCGAACGCGGTCCCTGGGACTTCATGCACATCGCGCAACGCCATCGCGTATGCGAGGCTGCGAACATTGTGGCTCGCAAATGCGGTGTGGATCACATCGTGGTTCTCGATCAGCGCCTGCGCGCACCGTTCGTAGCATGCGTCCGATTGCCATTTCTCGGTCCATACCGGGCAGCGCCGATGCTCGCGTTCGGCGACGACGGTTTCCGTGTCCCAATAGGCTCCCTTGACCAGCCGAATCCAGATCGGCGTACCCCGTCGCCGAGACCACGCGATCATATCAGCCGTATCACGGTCGCCGTCTTTGAGGTACGCCTGGATGACGACGCCGAGGTGCGGGTAGTCGCGAAACTCCGGTTCGCAGAACAACTCCCGCACCAGTTCGAGTGTCAGGTCCTTGATCGCGTAGTGCTCCATGTCAACCTGGACATGAACGTCGGCCTCCATTGCTTTTCGGAGCAGCGGTCGCAGACGCTCCTTCGCGCGGTCCTTGGCGGCCTGGGGCGCAATCGGATCGAATCCCGGGTGCAGCGACGTGACTTTCACGCTGACATTCACCCGCGGAATCGTCGTCCCCTGCGACGTATCGATCTGCGGAATCGTCTGCCAGTGCGCCGCGTGTCGCGGCAGTTCGGAGATGAGGCTTAGATAGGTCTGGTAGTAACCGTCAGCCTCGGAGGGCGATAACGCCGCTTCGCCGAGCAGGTCGATCGTGAATGCGAGCTTTTGACGGCGCATCGTTCGGATGGTCTGAACGGCCTCTTCGATGTTCGTCCCTGCGATGAACGTGCCGGCCATCGCGTGCGACATCTTCCGCGCCAGTGCGGAGGTGAACCGGGCGCGCAGCGTGTCGGGTCGGCGCCAGCCCATCCAGCGTGAAACCATCCGCGCCATCCCACCGGGCTTGACGGGCGCCTCCACCGCGGGGTGCGCGCCGCCGCCGTTGGTGCTCATGGCCGGATGGACGAAGTATTCCTGGAGGTGTCGCGCGATGTCAGTATCGCTACTCATCATCGGCAGCGCGTCGACGAAGCGGAACGACTGGACCTTGAACCACTCATCCGCCATGCATTGCCGGAGCATCCGCTCCTGCCACCAGGCAGACTGCCACGGCCAGGGCCGCCCGCTACGGAGCCGTTCGAGCATCTCCCGCCCGAGCTGCTGCGTCCGGGATTCGACCTGGTCCACGGTACTCATCCCTTGATTTTAGCCGCGGCCCCAGCTCCCCGAAAGCAACACCCGGCCACATCGCCCAGGTCGCGTTGGCAGCACTGGTGGATTTTTCATGAAGGTGGTTAGCGCGGACTGATTCGGCCATTCTGGGTGGCACTGGCGGCTTGTCCGCCAGTGTCCGGAACGTGCGTTGGATCAAGCGTCATTGCGAGCAAGCGGTCCGGGCTCGATTGGCGCCCGCCGGCCACACAATGAGCGCGAGCGAGGGGAGGGGAAGGGGGGTTTAGGTGCGCTCCTCGGTCACCCCCCGGTCACGAGTCCGACAAAACAATTGATATCGCCAACGGAAACGACCCCATCGTTCGAGCAGTCGGCATTCAGGAGTTCGCAATCAGGGAACTGGGCGGCATAGCCTTCAGGGTCGGTCAGCGCGAGCACGAACGGGTTGATGTCGCCGACGCTGACCGTTCCGTCACAGTTTACATCTCCTGGCGTTAGCGGGATGAGTCGTACGAAACGCCGGGCGCCTTTGGGGCCTGGTTCGAGGACGGCCTCGGCCGCGATTTCGCCGGCATTGTTGATATCGGCCGCGGAAGCGAGGTACAGGAACGACTCGTTTGCCGTCGCGACGAGCTCGTTCAGATCGTGGAGCGTTCCGTCCTGCCAAAGGAACGCGTGCGGTTCACCGTTTGCGTTGAACGTTCCGACGACGGCACGGTCGTCGTTGACGCCGAAGGCTTCGCTGTAGGTTCCGGCGAGCACGCCGATATCGATCAGCTCATCCGTTTCGTCGACGAGCAGCATGGCCCGACTGGAGTTGTCTTCATACGTGGTGCGCCCGGCGACGTCGCCGAGCGCGTTGATCGCGCGCGCTTCGCTGAGGCGTCCGCCGGGAAGCGGTCCGATGGTCATCGGCGCCGCCGTCGCGTTCTCCCAGCGCACCGCGATGAAGAAGAAGTTCGGGCCAGGCACGGCGCCGACGATCTGGCCCGCATCGTTCATCGCAAACGCGGCGCCGACGGATCCCCCGGAGAGATCCTGTAGCGTTACCGGTTCCGTAGATGGCGATTCCCAGTAGCAGGGAACATCGAATCCTGCCAGGTCGTTGATGAAGTTGCCGCAGATCTGATCGAGGTTGTTGGCGTCCCACGCGACGCCGGAGAAGAACCCCGGCAAGGCGGGCAGCATGACGGCGGCGTCGTCGTCCCAACGGTACGGCTGAAAGCCCGAAAACCCGACGACCAGGTCGTGGTCGTTCAGACCGAAGGCCTGGTTGAACGAGTCGTTTGCGGCACCCAGTTCCGTGATCGTCTGCCCCTGGGCGCGGGCCGGCACGGACTGCGGATGAAACGGTTCCGGGGCGGCGTATCCAACGATAACCCCGGTTTGGTTGATCGCGAATGGGATCGCGACGTTACGCCCGTTGTCCGGCTGCGTGATCGGCGGATACACAAACGCGCGATAGCGCGGCGTGCCCGCTGACGCACCCGCTGCCATAGCCAGCAGAGCGCCGATCGCGATGATGCGACTCACCGACCCCGTACCTCTTGCGCAGAAAACGCTCGGAACAAATGCACGCATGTATTCGTCCTCCTGTCGCTGCCGAATCGGAGCGGAATGGGGCGGCAACGACCGTTGACGGCGCTCACAGCTCGGCCTCGCTCGCAACAACTACCGAGTGTTCGCCGCGGCTCTAAACCTGTTCTAACCGATCGCGGAGATTGAAATCAACGCCAGTTGCAACGTCGACAATCGGGAGCCCAATGGCCCGATCGCCGCCGCCATGCCCCAGAACGACGACGGGTGCGCCCGACATCGAGCGCACCCGCGTATGCCAGATGATGCTTGGTCGTTGCTCACGGACGAGCCATATGGCTGCGCGGCAACCTATGGAGGCGGGCGCCGGCTCCCGCCGACCCGTAGAACTAGCGTCGCCGTAGGAAACCAAGCGCGAGCAGGCCGAGTGCGAGCGTTGACGGCTCGGGTACGACCTGACCGCGAATCTCGCCGGGCTGATTAAGGCCCGTGTGAATGTTCACATACGCCAAGCCGTCGAGGATCCAGCCCGCCTGCTCGGCGGTCAGCGTCGTGGACCCGCTCAGCACGCCAGTCGCGGGCTGTGGGAGCGGGGCACCGGATCCGCCGGCCAGGAATACGAAAACACCCGCCGTCGCGCCGGGGCCGGCCGGGCCGTGAATGTGGGCGCCGGGAGCGACGATCGGACCTGTGAGGTCCTGGTAGCTGATCTCCCAGCTCACCTCGTTCGTGTCCGTGTCGAGCGTGACAACCCCGTTACCGACCGGGACCGGTGCGCCAACCGGAATGTTCGGCGCCGGTACTTCCTGGATCGTGTCGATCGGGAAATTGAACTCGATCGTCCCTGCGCCAGCAGTGGCCAGCAGGGCAGTCACCCCCATGAAGGCGAAGACTCGATTCATGGAACTCTCCTTCCTCAGTACACAAAACTAGAATTGTTCAGAACTGGGACCAAGAAGAGCGGGTGGCGGCAGGCCGCTTCCTTCCCATGCCGCATTCGAACCTATTTTCACAACGATTCGCCAAAAGGCAAGTTAAAAATCGATGTTGGGTGCGTCACCCCGTCCTCGGAGTGCGAAACGTTCCACTTGCGTGTTCCGGAATAGGCCCTTTGAGCCGATCGCATTGGGTGCCCCACCCCATCTTGGGGTGGGGACTGACTGCGGGTTACCCGCGCCCCGCGCCCCTCCTACGTCCCGAGCAATACCACACCTGCGACGTGCGGTACGGAAAGCGTCAGTTGACCATCCTCGGTCGACACGTCTCCATGTTTGCCCAGAACGGTGCGATAGTGCGTCGGCATCCCTTCGGGCAGCGAAAGCGTGAACGTTCGGCGTTCCGTCGACGCGTTCAGTGCAACGATAAGCTGTTCGTTGTCGTTCCAGCGCCGGTACACCCAAACGTCGTCATCATCGTTGATGAGCAGGGTCTCGTACCCGCCGGTGCGCAGTGCCGCGTGTGCGCGTCGCAAGTGAATCGCGGCGCGATAGAAATCACGATGTTCGACCATCACGAAGTTCTCGTTCGGCGACTCGTAAGGGTACAGATCTTCCCAGATCATCGGCTTGCGATTGGTCGGATCATCGCCGCCCCACATGCCGGCCTCGTCGCCGTAGTAGACCATGGGCGCACCGATGTAGGTCATCTGCAGCGCGACAGCGAGCCGCACGCGACGGTACTCGCTCGGCTCCGGTTTGCCGTTATCGTAGGTCGGGTCGTTCTGTGCCCGGTGTCCGTGCTCGTAGTCGCGGTCCGGATTGCGGGCCATCGAGACGATTCGGGCCGTATCGTGGCTGTCCAGCAGATTCTGTTGCACCAGCGACACGTCCCAGCCATACGCCTCGCGCAACGTGCGCAATCGTTCGTCGATCTGCGACGCGGACGCCTTCGACGCGCGGTTGATGATCCAGTCGACGGCGGAGCGCGCGAACTCGTAGTTCATCACGGCGTCGAAATGATTGCCGTCGAGCCAGGCGTCGGCACGGGTCCAGATCTCGCCGGTAAGGTAGGCATCGGGATTGATCGACTTCACCAGATCGCGCCACTCTGCCCAGAACGGCATCGGAATCTCGGATGGCACGTCGAGCCGCCAGCCGTCGATTCCGTCCGCAGGATCGCCGTCGTTGTCCGGGTCCATCCAACGGCGCGTGATGTGAAAGATGTGCTCGTGCGCGGTCGCGCTCACCAGGCCTCGGTCCGATTTGCGAAACGCCGGCAACTCGCTGAAGCCGGCCCATCCGTGCACCTGCAGTGGGTCCCACGAATGCACGTCAAACCAGTCGGCGAAGCGCGAGGCCTGGCCATTCTGAATGAGGTCCTGGTACGCGGGATGATGTGTTCCGACGTGGTTGAACACGCCGTCGATGATCACCCGGAAGTGGCGTTCGTGGGCGGCGTTCAGAAAATCGAGAAAACGCTTGTCGGAGTCTGTCCACCTCCAGGTCGACGGATCGAGCAGATCCTCGCGGGCCATGAGTTCATCATCGTTGCCGTTGAGTCCGAAGTACTTGTCGATGTGCACGTAATTCGTGGCGTCGTACTTATGGTGCGTCCGAGCGGCGAAGACCGGATTGAGATAGATCGCATTGATCCCCAGATCTTCCAGGTAGGGGAGCTTCTCGATCAGGCCGTCGAGGTCGCCGCCGTAGAGCCGGCCAAAGACGAAGTCGTAGAAGTTGTCACTGATCGCCTGTTCCCACGGCGACGGCGTAAACCAATCGCTGGTCCACGGCCGTATCTGAGGCGGGTTGTTTTGTTGGCTGCCGCTACGAAAGCGGTCGAGCATGATCTGGTACCAGATCGCGTGCCGGGCCCACTCCGGCGACGAGGACCGGGCGCACGAGGCGGTCGTTCCATCCATCCGAAATCCCTTCCGACGATGCGGATCCAGTGCCGTGGCGCGTTGCCGGCAATACCCTACTTGGCCGGTTTGCCGAAGATCTCCACCTCGGTGTAGTGATTCAACTCATCCGCGATGCTGCCCTTGCTGTAGATCCGCACGTAGCGTCCGACCGCTCCGTTCACTTTGATCAGCTTCCCCTCGTGTGTCTCCCAGTACTCCTTGTCCTTGCCGACGCCGCGCTGTGATGAGTTATCGTGATCGCTGTTGAACACCGTCTTCACGTCCTTGCGAAACTTCTTGTCGTTGGAGACTTGGACGGACACATCGTGGTAGATCCGGGCGTTGATGTGGTAATGCCAGATAACAACTGCATGTATCGCCGCCGGTTTTCCGAGGTCGATCTGGACCCATTGAATGCCGGGCCCGAGTTCTACATACTCGCCTTCCGCGGCCTCCTTGCTGCCATCGGTGACGAGCGAAAGCTCACCGATGATCGGCTCCGGGTCACTGCTGGTCACTCGCTTTCGCTTGGAGAGCAGCGTCGTGCCCTTGGGGACCATCAACACCGGCCGCGGGCCCTTTCTCGCCGGTTCCAGGTTGACCCCGGGGGGCGCATGTTTGGGCGTGCCCTTGAACGCAGGCTTCGGCAGTTGCAGTTTGAGCGGTTCTTTCGGTACTTCAATCGCCGGAGCCAGGAGCAACGGCAGGAGTCCGAGGCCTACCACCGGTGCGCATGTGCGAAGAAACATCGGTTTCATGATTCGCTTCCAATCCATCCACAAGAGTATCCGCGCCGAGCGATCTCAGCGGGTTCGTTCGCCGACACTTCGTATCCTAGCGTCCAAATGCCGGCATGTTGACCCTGCGCCCGGAGGTAGCGCCAGGACTCCCAGCCCGACCTCGGGAAGACTCGCAAGCTTGCCCGCGATTGACCGCTCGCTTGCGCTCGCGGCTCGCCCTGGCGCCACAGGCTCCGACGCGCGCCGCACACCCACACAACGAGCCCCGAGCGCAAGCGAGGGGATCAAGGTGCGCGAATTGAACAGGCCCCGTCGCCGGCGCTCCGGGCTCGCATTCGTGCCATCGGCTCCGGTACCCCATCCCCTCCAGGTGGGGTCTGACGAAACGTCCGCCCCACGGCGAGGTGCTCCACCCTTTTAGCGTGGGGGACGTGTTTCGCGCAGCAAGTGAATGTGTCCCCCAAGGTAGACCCTGGCGCACCTGATGCATCACTTTCGCGACCCGGTTGCCCAGGCCCACGCTAGCAGTCCGACGAACAGGAGCCCCGTGTACCGATGCCAGATGACGAGTTGTGAGATGCCGCGTTCACTCACGACCGGGTACATCGCTACCAGAATCGTGGCGCAGCTGACGATGGCCGCCAGCCAGGTCAGCGGGTGCCGCAGCGTCAGCGTCGAGCGCCCATGAGCAGTCGGTCGTCTGAGGTACGCGAATGCCCCCGCCGCGAGGATTCCGAGCAGGGCGGGCGCAGTTACCATATGGACGATCAATGGCCAGCCAGTGAGGCCGTGTCGAACCCAGCCCACGACGCCCGTGAACGCCAGTATCGCGCTGACGCCAAGCAACACCAGCATGCCCGTGCGTTCGAGGCGGCTCAATCGCTACCTCCTTCCGCCGAATCGGCGGGCACCGGCGCCACAGTCCGTCGCAGCCATGCCAGGATCATGAGCACGACGCATAGCAGTGCAAAGGCCTTGAATACGCCGCGACCCGAGAACAGAACCGCCCACGCTCGTCCCTGATGCAGCGCATCCATCCGCACCGGCTTCTCGAGGATGCCTTCGCCAACCGTCCCGAAGAAGAATGGGGCGCCCGCCGCGTGGCAATCCGTGCAGCCTCGCACGCCGAGCGATTGAGCGGCCGGTCGGACGTCGTGAGCCAGCGGCCAAAAGAGCGCGCCACGCAGCGGCTCAAACGACGACGGCGCGACGTACGTTACTGCTCCACCCCCGTCCCACGCGTCCTGCAACGCGGACCGCAGCGCTTCACGCCCAACCTCCGACAGTGACGCGCTTGGTGCACCCTCACGTTCGGTGCCTGCCTGCGCGTTCAGCTTCCGTGCAGTCCGCTCCACCAGCGCGATCGGCAACGGCTGAAGTCGACCGTCGTCGTGCCGGACCGCCCAATACCGCGGCAATACGCTTCGATGAGGCGTAATCTGCCCGTCTCGTCGAAGAAAGATCGGCTCGTCGATTCGCGGTAGCGTCGCATCGGTCCGCTCGCGGGTCGCGATCCCGAGGTCATGTGCAAAACCGGTCTGGACGGTGCTCGTGCGCGGTCCCGGCCAGGGACCGCTATGGCACGCTGTGCATGACAGCTTCTCCAGATGGATCGGCGGCAAGCCCCGGTGCGCGGGCACTGGGGCGCCGTATGTCCCGCCAAGCGCGGTTTCGCTCCCGAGGTGGCAGCCTTTGCACGAGTAAGCCGTTTCTTCGGCATCGCCGCGCGCGATCCGATGGTCGATCCCGTTGCGATGGCAATCGGTGCAGGTCATGCCCGATGAAAGGTGGACATCTCCATCGACCCGCCAGGTCGGCGGTGCGTCCGTCCCGACCTGTCGCGTGCTATGGCAGGCATAGCAGTTCTCGGCAGGCGGTCTGCGGGTGATGTCGAAGAGCACGCGCTGGTCGGCGTCGAAGCGGCTCTCGTCATACTCGACCGTCGGCGGTGATTGCTCCGGAAAGTCAGGATTCGGACCCACAAACGGGTCGTAGTCGTCGGGCACGGTCTTTGCCGACCCGCGAACCACACCCAGGCCGATCGAGGCGGTAGGGGCCCACCTGAAGTTTTCCAACGCGATCTGACGCTGCCACTCTCCCGGGTCGAATGCCCCATTTGTACTGTGACATGCGAGGCAGTCGATTTCCAGCGGACCGGAAATGTCCCAGCGCAGCGACTCTTCGGCCGCGCCAGCAGCCTCCTCGTCCGGGTCCGCGAACCCTCCGCCCGGCGTTCGATGGCCAAATCGTTTGGTAAACGCCCAGCGCGAAAGGCCGACGTCCGCCGGACGAAACGTCCCGGGCCAATCGCGGCCGGAAATCGGAAGCACCGTCCCGCTCGCGCGATCGGTCCATAGCCAGGGTTCGCCTGGCCGGCCCGCGTCGATCTCCGGCATGTCGGCGCTGAAGTGCCAGCCGTGACGGATGGTACCTACCGCGTGGCACTTCCCGCACGTCCGAGTCGGCGAATAGGGCGCCGCCGGTTCATCCGTCGGGTCGATCGCCTGTCCGTCGTGGTCGTACAGCGTCAGCCGGTGCACGTATGGCTTGCGGCCATCGCTCCGCAGCGGCTCGGCCGCCTCGTCGGCACCCATCGCAACGACGCCCGAGAGCAGGATCGCGACGCCAACGCCGACCCTTCCAAGATTTGTTCGCGAAATGCAGTCCGTCATCGCCGTTCGTTCGTGTGAGAAACAAGACGAATTCGGGTCGAACACGATTGCCTCACGGCGTTCGCCCGGTGCCCGTGCGGGCGATTGTGACCCCAGACCGGGCGACGAACAAGCGCGGAACGGAGAGTGGGAATGCATGCCAACCCCATTGCAACGCGGGACCTTCTGATCGAGGGCCGTTGGAACCACCAGTTACAGCCCTTCAACGACACCGGCGTGCTTGCTCGTGGCGGACCAGGGGTGCGGTTTCACGCGGACAACGGCGGGATCTATCACCTCGATGTCTTGGGACCGTTTCACGCCGGCGATCGTATCCAGGTGACCGGAATCCTGAGCCGTGGAACGACGCGCGATCAACAAGTCGACGGCACGATCCATCGTTGCATGCTCGTCGCCGTCGAGCAAGCGATTGCGATTACCGGTTGCGTGACAGTCGTCAGCGAATTGCCCGTGCTCGCGGGAGACGACGGAATGCGATACCTGCTGAACTGGACTGGCGTCGTGCGCTCCGAAATCCGCGTTCGGGCGATCGGCACGCGAACATCCCTCGCGCCATCCATCTTTCCGAACGCGGACGGGTGTCTGCTTGCGACATCGGTCGTCATGCTCGAAGCGTAGCAGGAGGACGTCAGGTGGCGTCGCCGTCGGCATCCCGGTCGTGATCGTCCGAGTCCGCAGCCTGTCCGGCGAGAATCGGGTTCTCGAACTCCTTGACCTCGCAAATCGCGGCGACGATCTCGTCGAAACGCGCTACCTTCTGATTGTCGAGCCGCTGTTTCTTTTCTACACCGTCTTTTTCGTAATAGACGTCAACCCAGCCCTTCTTGTTGTAGTCGCGAACGGAACGGATCGCGGAATATGGAATCCGCTCGCCCGCGTAGTTCATCCCATCGTCATCCAGCACCACCCGCAGCCGGACGGCCTGGATCAGGTTGCGCAGCGGAAACAAGGCCAGCGCGAACGGCAGAAAGCTCCAATAGAGCTGCCCTTCGATCTCATCTCGGTCCCGCGCCCACTTTTCCCAGCCCTTATCGCGAACCCGATCGCCGTTGGCCTCGACCGTGAGCACGCCGAAACGACTGGCGAAGTACGCCTTGCCATTGCCCGTGCGTGTCGGTGCCCCCAGACGCTCTTCAATGGCGCGTAGCGAGGTGACATCCGCCGTGTCGAGCGTTTGCAGATCGGCACGCGTCGGGGTTTCGCCGAGCTCGGCCCAGATCCGCTCCGCTTCCTCTTCCGCCAGGCTGGGGTCCTCGAATTTCTGCGGCATCTTCTTCAACGCCGCCTTGTGATTGGCGTTCGGCCACCCAATCTTCCAGTCGTATAGGAAGTAGAGTCCAAAACCGACGAAGAACACCAGAATCAGCAGCTGCCAGTTTCGCTCGCCGGCAGCCGGTCCGCTCTCCAGGTGCATAGGGAACCGTCCTCGATCGAATCCGCTTATTTCCGTCAAACGTGGTCCACATTATGGCGTCCGGCGGCGCCGCTGTCCCGCGATCCGTGCCGTTTTTTGGGAACGCGTGCGGAAGCCCTCAAATCCGGGCCGGCTGTACAGTCCCGTCGCAGGCGCCGAAACCGATCCGTACGCCGTCGGCTTCGCACCAGCCGCGCATCAGCACGGTGTCGTTGTCTGCGATGAACTTACGTTCCTCGCCGGTGGGAAACTGAATCGGTTTCGTGCCGCGCCAGGCAAGCTCGAGCATGCTCCCATAGCTTTCCTCCGTCGGGCCACTGATCGTCCCGCTCGCAAGCAGGTCGCCGGGCCGAATGTTGCACCCGGTAGCACTATGGTGGACGAGCTGCTGGGCCATCGTCCAATACATATGCTTGAAGTTGCTGCGGCAAACCGGGTGCGGCGCATCCGACGAGGGTGTCCGGATCGCGACCTCCAACTCGATGTCGTATGCCCAGCCTCCCGGTGCGCCGCCCGCGCCGGATTGGGTCAAATAGGCCAGCGGGGCCGGGTCCTGGGCGGGCGGCGCGCAGCGGAACGGTTCGAGCGCCGCCATCGGGACCACCCAGGGTGATATCGTGGTCGCGAAGTTCTTCGCCAGGAAGGGGCCGAGGGGCTGGTACTCCCACTTCTGAACGTCGCGGGCCGACCAGTCGTTCACGAGCACCATGCCGAAGATATGGTCGGCGGCCTGCGCCATCGAAATCGGTTCACCGAGGGTGTTGCCCGGGCCAGTGAAAAAGCCCACCTCCAGCTCGAAGTCGAGCAGCCGACACGGTCCGAAGATCGGTGCCTCAGCATCGTCCGCCTTGGTCTGCCCACAGGGACGCGTGATCTCCGTCCCGCTGAGCACGACACTGGATGCCCGGCCATGGTAACCCACGGGAATCCAGAGGTAGTTGGGCATGAGGGCATTCTCCGGGCCGCGGAACATCGTTCCCACGTTGAACGCGTGATGCTTCGATGAGTAGAAGTCCGTGTAGTCACCGATCTCGGCCGGCAAGTGCATCGTGACGTTTTCGGCCGGCACGAGCGCTCGTTGCCGTAACGATTCGTCATCGCGTAAGGTCGCATTGTCGACGCGCAACAGCGACGAAACCCGGTCCCGGACGGCGTGCCAGATCGCGGCGCCCTTGGACATGAATTTGTTCAGGCCTTGCTTGCAGAATACGTGATCGTCGCCCAGTGGCGTATCCCGAAAATGGTCGGCGTGCTCGAGCACTCTCAGGTCGAGCACGAAGTCGCCGATCCGTACGCCGCACCGGGGTTTCTCCTCGTCCGGGCGGGAGAAGACGCCGTACGGCAGGTTCTGGATCGGGAAATCGTGGTTCGGGGGAACCTCGATGAAGCTCCGCAGGGACGGATCAGTCGTGTCGGTCATGGTCTTCCTTCGTCTTCGGCGTTCCCCTCCGCGATGCCGTGCACCCGTGCCCGGCTGCCGTTGCAGTCTATTGGAATTCGATCGTGCATGCCACGCCGGACCGGCGCCCCATCCCTTCCAGGGAGGGACTGACGAACACTTCTTCTGCCCCCCCCAAGATGGCGTGGTGCCCCACCCTTCCAGGGTGGGGGACGTGTTTTGCGCTTGCAAGTCATGGTGTCCCCCAGGGTAGAACCCTGGGGCACGATAACCACCTGCCGTCGATCGCGGCCTTCGTGCGCCTTCTTCTTGCGCTCCGGGCTTGCAATCGCCTCCGCCGGTGGACGTCAACGAGCCCCGAGCGCGAGCGAGAGGACAAAGGCCGCGCGCTCCGATCACCCCCCGGTGATGATTGCAACGAAACAGTTGATATCACCGATGGTAACCTGGCCGTCGTCGTTGCAGTCGCCGGCGATGATGACGCAGTTGGGGAACTGCGCGCGGTACGCCGCCGGGTCCGTGCTTGCGAGCACGAACGGGTTGATGTCCCCGACGCTGACCACGCCGTCGCAGTTGAGATCGCCGAGCAGCCGTTCACATTCGTCGGGGATCCCGTTCGCGTTATCGTCCGGGCTCGACGACAGTCCTGCGCTCTCGTATGCAACTGTGACCGCGATGAACGACGGTGGGTCGCAGAGCGCTGCATCCACGGCGGAACTCGCGACCATTTCGATCGCGATCGAGCTCGTCGCCCGCGCGTTGTTCCAGTCGGATTCGGTCACGACCAAGCTGTCCTCGTTCGGCGTGTCCGGACAGTCCGCGAATCCGCTCTCGAGGATGGTGCCGATTGCGAGCCCATCCAGCAGAACGTCGATGCGCTCGCTGGTGAAGTTGAAATCGCCGCGGGCGCGGAACGTCAGCTCGACATCGCCGATCGCGAGCGGAGGATCCTGGAGGACGAACGATTGCGGTGAGTCCGCACCGATCGGCGACAGCGTGCCCGAATCCGCCAGGAACGCGCTCGACACGTCACATGTGTCCGGCACGCCGTTTCCGTTGCAGTCAACGGCACCGTCCGCGATGGCACACGCATCGCTGATTCCGTCTCCGTCACAATCGCTCAACGCCTGACACTCATCCGGAATGCCGTCGCTATTACAATCACGGCTCGTGCCGCTTGCGATGTCACATGCGTCCGGAACGAAGTTCTCGTTGCAGTCGAGCGCCAGCCCGTCGGCGAGTTCACAGGCATCGAACAGGCCGTTGTCGTTGCAATCGGTCAGGAAGCCGTACTGCACGTCACACGTGTCGATCACCCCGTTTCCGTTGCAGTCGGGCGCCGTACCGCTCGCAATCTCGTCAGCGTCCGGCGTACCGTTGTCGTTGCAGTCGATCTGCGGGGACAGCCGAACGTAGTAGATGTCCTCTTCGCCGTTGAAGGTCGCCGCGTACGCCAGATCGGCCCCATCGTTATCGGAGATCATCTGAATATAGTCGCCGATCTTTCGTTGAACGGGATACCCGAGCGTGTGATTGAACGGGGGCGCCACGGGAACGTTGAACGACCAGGTGTCGCCGCCATCTTCCGAGAAGGCGTAGTACACTTCCGAGAACTGCGGGACGAGCATGCCGCTCGTGTCGTTTCGGGTGTCGTACCAGACGGCGTCGATTCGCCCGTTTGGCGCGACGGACATCGTCCCGAACCACTGCCGAGAGTTGGTCGGGGCGCCCGCGTCCTGGTTGACACGTACGCTCGACGTCCACGTTTCTCCTCCATCCGGGCTGCGGATGAAGAGGACGTCAAAGGGATCGGGGCCAAGCTGCGCGACGGTCGAGAGCACGTACAGCGCACCCGCGCGCGGGACATTCGGGGGCGCGGCCGCGATCCACGATTGCCCGATCAGGCCCGCAGGATTCACGCCGCCGTTGAGCCCGCCGATCGTTCCTTCCAGGGGAATGGCACGCACTTCGAACGTCGGAGGCCAGACTGCCGGATCTTGGGCGTCGGCTGAGCGTAACAGTGTCGGCCCCAGGTCCGGCAGACTGCCCACCGTGTAGACACCGCCGTCCAGTCCGACGATGGTGGTGCCGAACCGCGCGTTCGGGACAGAGGCCAGTTGGAACGTGTTGCCGCCGTCCGTCGATCGCGCGAAGTTCGCGTTCGATTCGTTCACCTGAAAGTAGATGTTCCCGTCGCCGATGCCACCGGTCTGGTCGATCGCGGGCCACGGTTTGTCGCCGACCAGGCTGAATACCGGAGCGGACCAGGTCTGGCCGCCGTTGTCGGACGTGCGAAGTTGGCCCACGAAGAATGAGATCGTGTGGAAATAGAGCGTGCCGTTTCTGTCCGTGAACATCACCGGATCGCTGTTGAAGGTGCCCGGCTGCTCCACGCCCGGGAACGTCCAGGTCAGGCCGCCGTCGGTGCTGTAGGCGCGCCCGGCTTGCCGGAAGCTCGACAGAACCGTATCGAACTGGCGCCAGCCAATCGACATGATGTCGTGGTCGTTCGGGTCGATCACGATCGTCGGCTCGTTGGCGGCGTCGCCGACGATATTGAACCCGTCCCCGTCAACATTGACCTGCACGCTCTGAAACGCACCGATGCGCAAGGCCTCCGGGGGTAACGGAGCCGAACGTTGCAGCATCTTCGACGGTCCACAATACGGTCCATCCGGTCCGCGCTCGTGCGCGCCTCCCTCGAACGGCTGCTCCGTCTCCGCACCTGCGCCTGTCGATACTGAAACCAGGAAACCCAAACCCGCTGCTGCCCGTACCCACCTCATCGAGCGCCCTCCTCGCGTGGCTTGTTGCCCGCCCCAATTGTACTAAGCGTCGAAGGTTCCCACATGTCCCGTAACCCTGACCGTTACGGGCATCCCCGCGCCCCCATAGCGCGGTTCACGAATCGTGTCCACGCAATGTACTACGTATTTGAACCGCAAATGGTCGCAGGTGTTCGAAAAAAGATCGTGACCGATCCGTTCAAACCCGCTACACGTGTACCCCGGTTCGCGGCGACGATCGCCTGTGCGTGATCGTCAGCGGTATCGAGCGTGCGCTACTCGGCATCCCCGTGATTGGCGTACATACCCTGCTCGCAGGCCAGCACGAAGCACTCGGCTTGTGCCTTGAGCTTTTCCCAGGACTGGCGGATCCGGTCCGCTTCATCCGGCAGGATCACCCCGTCGTTCGCGATACTGCGGCTGATGTCGGCGAGCAGCGTGCTGAAGTCGGTCACCATTCGCTGCGTGGTCCCCAGGAGGCTGGCCTCCTCGGTGCCCGGCGTGACGACCGGATTGTGCGAAAAGAAGCCCCCGGCTTCGTGACACATCCAATTGATGATGCGCTCATCGTCCGTCGCCTGGTAGATCGCCAGCAGCCGATCGAGCGGATTCCGGGCGCCGGAGGCTGATGGGTCCTCCTTTGCCGGTTCCTGGCACCATTTGTAGATCAGGGCGCTACTCAGGTTCAGCTTGGCTGCCAGTGTCTTCACGCCGACCCGATCCGCCGCGTCTCGCAGTACTTCCCAGGATTTCACGCGCTCGCCTCCTGCTGCCCGGTCTTTGCCGCCTGTGTGCTGGCCGATACGTGCCACCACGGGCACAAGACGGCGTTCTCGACATGTGGCGGCTCGCATGCGAGCGCGGCGGGCAAACCGTGCAATGCGTGCGCGTGACGCCGATGGAGTCGTCCTATCGGCCCATTTTCCGTCGCGGACCGGGCCCGTCAACCCGCAGCCGGCCGACAGTGAGCGGATTCGCCTCTATAATCACCCCAAACGAAGGTATCGATCGGCTTACCAGTCAGGAGGATTTCATGGCCTACACGCTCCCGCAACTTCCCTACGGATACGACGCTCTCGCGCCGCACATCGACGCCAAGACGATGGAGATCCACCATACCAAACATCATCAGGCGTACATCGATAAGGCCAATGCGGCGCTCGAAAGCTACCCGCAACTCGCTGCGAAACCGGTCGAGGAGCTGCTTCGCGATATCGGCAGCGTCCCGGACAATATTCGCCAAGGCGTCATCAACAACGCCGGCGGACACGCCAACCACAGTCTCTTCTGGCAGATCATGGCGCCAGGCAAGGGCGGCAACCCCACCGGGGCGATCGAGGCAGCGATCAGCAAGACGTTCGGCGGATTCGACGCGTTCAAGGAGCAGTTCGCGAATGCGGCTGCGACGCGTTTCGGCAGCGGCTGGGCCTGGCTCGTAACCAAAGGCGGATCATTGCAAGTGATCAGCACGCCGAATCAGGACTCGCCGTTGATGGAAGGCCACACGCCGTTGCTCGGGCTCGACGTCTGGGAGCACGCGTACTATCTGAACTACCAGAATCGTCGACCGGACTACGTCAAGGCGTGGTGGAGCGTCGTCAATTGGGACAAGGTCAACGAGCTACTCACCGCCGCCAAGTAGTGACCCTACGTCGCTCGCTCCGGCAAGAGCGTTCCTCAGTAGGGGCGCTCCTCAGCAGAGCGCTCGTTAGTAAGGGCGATCCCAAGGAAATCATCGTAGGGCGGGCGCTCTAGGGTGGAAGGCGCTCTAGGGTGGAAGGCGCTCTAGGGTGGAAGGCGCTCTCCAGGGTGGAAGGCGCTCTCCAGGGTGGGGCGGGCGTCTCGCCCGCCATTGACCCGTCGCTCGCGCTCCAGGCTCGCTGGACCCCGGCGCGCACCTGACACCGACTACAACGAGCCCCGAGCGCAAGCAAGGGGTTCAAGCTGCGCTCTGCGCATCACGGCGCCGATCGTTCATCGTATACGGAGGTGTTTGCGTGCGTGCGAGCTGACGTGCCTACACCACGACAATGCCGAAGAGAAGGACGTGATACAGGCCCCACCAGCCCATGAGCGCCATATGTGAGGCAAACAGAATCCAGGCGCCCAGTTCAGATTGCCAGTAGTTCCGGAGCGAGAGCAGAATCAGCGAGCCTGCAGTCAACAGACCGAGCTTGAACGCGGCAAGTTGGTGCAGCGGGCCCGCAAGCAAACTGGCCGCCAACGGATTCAGTTCATTAAAGTGCGGCTGACTGGCCTGACCGTGCGTCAGGAACAGGTCCATCACGCCGATCGCCCAGACGGCGATCAACGCCAGCAGAATCCGAAGGGCACGCTCGTTTTGTGAAGATATCGTGAACATCTCTGTAAGTTTTTATATCGGGTCGCGCGGAAAAGTCCTGTTAGAAAAACTGCGAATTCACATAGCGCTCACGAAAGGGCGGTTTTTTGAGGCGGAAACGCGTCTTTTCGCCGGCGACGAATGCGCATCGGCCGGACAGTCGGCGGCAGGTACGATGAAGTTTGAGCTTAATGATTTGTTAACGCGCGGGCGCCGTCGGTGCTGACGAACTGTCCGTTCCGCACTCGGGACAGGCGCCGCTCTGGTTGCCGGCGAGGTCGTAGCCCGCCGCGCTCCAATTTCGCCCCGTTTCGACAAAGTAACGCAAGTGCCGACAAAATTCGGGAACTTTCGAGTCGCAATTCGTTTATAAGCATACGAAGCAGCGCAGGCATTGGGGGGCGCACACCGTGGGCCCCGAAGGGAGGACTGCATGAGTGCGACGACGACCTGTGGTGTCGTTTGCTGGAGTATGCTGCTCGGGGTCGGCGGATGCCTGACCTCGCTGCCGCCGACTGACACAGCGGCGGGGGGCGGCGAATCCCGAAACAGCCCGAGTGTGAATGCGCCGGACGACACGTTCCTGGCGCCAAATGTCTCGACGGTCGCGGAGGATCTCGCGTCGCGGGTTCCGTTGCCCGTCGACGACCCGGAAGATCGCAACGATCACCTGACGCCTCACGGCGGCCGGTCCGGTGTCCCGCTCGGCATGATCGATCTCGAGTCCGCCGACACGCAACCGCCCGGATTTCCCTAAACATAGCGCGCGTGCCAGCTCCAATCTGACGCTCACGCGCGCGAGTCATTCGCCGGTGCCCCACCCCATCTTGGGGTGGGGATCGGAAACGCCTCGGCCCGTGCCCGGGTCACTCACCCGTGACCAGTGCCACGAAGCAGTTGATGTCGCCAACGGTGAGCATCCGGTCTTGGTTGCAGTCCGCCGCGGACACGCTGCAGTCGGGGAACAACACTTCATAAGCGGCCGGATCGGTCAGTGCGAGGACGAACGGATTGATGTCGCCGACGCTGATCGTGCCGTCGCAGTTCATGTCGCCCAGCAGGATTTTGTTGCCGCGGCATTCGAAGCGCTTGACCTCAAACCCGTCGATAGCCGCTTCAACGACGGACGGGCTGTTCAGGTCTGACGCGACGAACCGCACCTGCACGTTGGCGTTGGGGATCACGAAATCGCTGACGCGGAATCCCAGCGTCTGCCAGCCACCGCTCGCGGCCGGTCCGAGCGTCTCGACCAGGATCCAGTCCAGGCCGTTGTTGTTCGAGACGTGAACCGTAAACAGGTCGTTGTTCGGATCGGCGCCGGTGGAGTTCGAGTACCAGACAGCGACCTGGACCTCGGCGTCGCCGCCGGCGAGGTCGATTGGCGGCGAGATCAGCTCGGTCGTACCGTCGTCGATGTCGGAGTTTCCGTCGACGTTGTCGGTGAGGAAACAGGCGCCGGAGCCGTCGAAGTCGCTGGCCGGGTCGCCACGATCGCCGCCGCCGGCCGGAATGCCGCGCGTCCACGATCCGGCAGAGAGTCCGGGCGCGTCCATCACCTGCCAGCCCTGGTCGATCTCGAAATCATCCGCGAAGAGCGTCACGATCTCGCCGACCTCAGCCGAGTAAGTGCTTTCGGGCGCGTTACGGGGCGACGTTCGGCGGGTTCCGCCGTCGCCGTCCGCGGTCACGAAGAACTGCGGCGTGTCATTACAGCCGAACGCTGGCAGCAGTGCCTGGTAGTCTTCTCCGCCAAGCGGGGCCAGCGGCACGATCGCGAACGGATCGCCCTCGCGGGCCCGATAGTGCACCATGGGAGAACCCGGAACGATCTGCTCCGTTCCGGCGCGAACGCGGACCGCGAAGGTCGTCGGTTCGTTCGGTGCGATCAGTGTCGGCGCGCTGTTGGGCAACGCGATCGTCAGCGCAGGAAGTTGCGGGAGCACATCGCCGCTGATGACGGAGGCATAGCCCTGTCGCCCGACGTTGACCGCCGTGGCGCGAATCTGGATCGACCATTCGCCTACCTCCGGGTTGGGTACGACGACCTGCTCGACATTGTTTCGGTCATCCCGTCCACCGTCCGCGATGGAGGCGCCGTCTGCGAACGCGTTGCCGCGGAAGATGTCGCCTGACGGCGCGATCACTTCCAAGTCCAGATCGTTGACTTGTGCGAAAGCGGCCCCGGACGTGGCGGCCGGTTCCGTCCAGGTCAACGTGATGTGCAGTGGTTCGGCGCTGGTGACGACCTCGAGCGCCGACTCGATCGAATCGCCGGTGGTCAGGCCATCGCTGTTCCGCACGTCTTCGATGACGAGCGTGCGCGTGTCGCCGGGGAAGTACAATGCGTTGTCCGCGATCAGCCGGCCCCAGCCCTCCAGGTTGCTGGGATAGCCGGCGATTCCGGTCATGTCGACCGAGGCGTTTACCAGGACGGCCTTGAGCAGAGCGCCGGACGGGACGAAGCCGTCATCGGGAACCGGGGCGCCCGTCGGGTAGTAGCCGTCAGTGAAGTACTGTCGAACCAGCACTCCCACGCCGGCGACGGCCGGGCAGGCCATTGACGTTCCCGTCGTGGAGCGTGTACCGCAGGTTGTGTTCGATGCGGCCGACGTTGTCAGGCAGCCGGGGGCATACACCTCGGGCTTTCGGCGACCGTCGCTGGTCGGGCCAACGCCGCCGCTGCAATGCGATTCCTGCGACGGGGTGTCGCGCGACGCTCCGACGGCGAGCAGGTTCTTGGCATTCTCCGGATTGCGGAGCACCGAACCGTTGGTCACCGCGAGACACGCCAGACTTTCTTCGTTCTCGTACAGGAACACGTCGAACCCGCGGCACAAGCTGTTGTACGCGGTCGTCGTATCGTCGCCCCAACTGTTCGTGTGCAGCCGTGCACCTTGCGAGTGGTGCAGTGTGAGGGCGGCGTGCGCAGCACTCTCGTTGAAAGCGGGCGTTCGGGCGTAGGCGATCTTGGCTGCATACGCGACGCCGCGCAGGTCGCCGTCCGTGCCGTCGTCGCCTGCGACGGTCCCGGACACGTGTGTTCCGTGGCTGAACGCTGCCGCATCTGCGTTGTATGCGATGATCTTGCGGTGCTCGGGGCCGATCGGCACGTTGTCCACGAACGAGCAGTGGTCCTGGTCGAGGTTGCTGTCGAGTACGCCGACGATCTGCCCTTCGCCGTGCAGTCCGTTGTCATACAACGGTGTCACGTTCGGCATATTGCTCTGCACGATCCATCGCGTCGTGCTGTTGCGCAGCGTGACTTCGGGCGCATCCTCGACATACTGCACCGCCGAGTCGCCCAGCAGCCTGCCAAGCCCGTCCTCGGCGATCACCGCGTAGATCAAACCCTGGCCATCGACCTCGTGCATACGTACGTCGCGAGCACTGGCCGCCTTCAGTCCGTCAACGAAGACATCCACGTTGCTGTCACGGAAGAGTGTGATCACGACCGCCATCCGGCCCGACGCTTCAAGTTCGATTCGTTCGGCGGTCTGATACGGCGCCAGCTTCGCGCCGACCTCCGGATCGAGCTTGTAGGCCTCCTCGTACGGGCCGGCCCAGACCACGAACGGGAGTGACTTCAGATCGGTCTGCGACAGCGTGGACCCGGCCACCAGCCAGGCGTTGACCGGCAGATAATCACGCAGTTCGAGGCCCGCCGCCCGCAGTGTCGCACGCCGCGCATCCGTCATCGGCCCGTCCAACTGCAACAGATAGTGCTGCTCGCTGTCGATCGTCACCTCGTCGGCCGTCGCCAGATTCGCCGAGCGGGTCGTGTCGACCTGAGTCGAGCGCAACAGAATGTGTCGGCTGGCGGTTTCGATCGATTGCGATGCGTCCCAGTCGTTGGCGCACACAGCTGTGGACAACGCGAGAACCAGTGTGGCGGCAAGTGGCCTCATGCGTGACTCCTGGTCGTGAGGTGTGTGAATCGTTACGAATTGCCCGAACCCAGCGATGTCGATCCACGTTCGAGCGGTCTCGATTGGGCAACATTGTACCCGTCGCGACCGGCGATCCCCACCCCTTTCTCAGAAGACCCGATAACTGCGCCCTCAATGCCTGTCGATTGTACGGTTTGCGCCCTCTACACCTTATCCAGCGCCTGCTCGACGTCTCGGATCAGGTCGGCCTCGGTTTCGAGTCCGACGTGCAGGCGGATGATCAGCGCCGGGTCGCTTGGCGCGCTGAAGAACGTCCCTCCCAGGGCCAGGCTTTCGTACCCGCCCCAGCTTACGCCGATGTGGAACAGCTGTAGCGCATCGATGAATCGCCGGGCGGCCGCCTGCGATTGGTCGACCAGTTCGAAGCCGAATAGGCTGCTGGAGCCGTGGAAGAGGTCGCGTGCTCGCTCGTGCTCGGGGTGCGAGGGCAGTCCCGGATGTCGGACGCGGCGCACCTTGGAGTGTGTTTCGAGCGTCCGCGCGACTGCGAGCGCATTCGACTGATGACGTTCCATGCGCACGCTCAGCGTGCGAACGCCGCGCAACAGCAACCAGGCCGCGAAGGGATCGATCGTCCCGCCGACCAGTTCGACTTCGCGAAAGACCCGCCGCTCGAGCTGCTCGCTGCGCCCCGCTACGACCCCGGCGACGACGTCGCTGTGGCCGCCGATGAACTTGGTAGCGCTGTGAACGACGAGGTCGCACCCGATTGCCAGCGGGTTGAAGAAAAGCGGACTGGCCCACGAATTGTCGAAAATGACCGTAATGTCGCGTTCTTTTGCCGCGGCAATGATCGGTTGCAGGTCGACTACCTCGAACGCACCCGAGGTCGGCGACTCGAGGTAAACCACTCGTGTTTCGGGCCGCAGCGCCGCGATGAAGTCATCCGCGTTCGTTCCTGCGACGAATGTGCTGTCGACGCCGAAGCGCGGCAGGTAGTTGCGCAGGTATCGCGCAGCAGGGTAGTAACACCGCTCGACGACGACAATATGCGCCCCGGTATGCAGGCACGCGTTGAGCGCGGCACAGATCGCTGCCATTCCGCTGGACAGCACGTAGGACCACTCCGCTTGCTCCAGCTTTGCGAGCTTGGCCTGTAGCACGCTGGTCGTCGGATTGCCGACGCGCGTGTACTCGAAATAGGGTGTTCCCGGTTGCTTGCGCTGCTCGAAAGCCTCGAGGTCCGGATAGACGAACGTGGACGCTTGAAAGATCGGCGTCGCCGCCGACCCGCCCAGTCGGTGACGATCGTCGGCCAGGTGGCAGCAGATCGTTTCCGCGCCGGGCTCGATACCCGCTAACGCGTCGTGCTCGGTTGCCGGGACGGGGTTCGGCCGGGCATCCGGCTCGTCGTATGCACGCGTCATGTTCGCTGACCTCGCGACCGACCCGCGGCGCGGTCGCTGAAATAGTGGACGTTCGGCAGCAGCTCCGCCGCCTGGCGAAAGACCGCCTCGGGATAACCGACGTGTCGCATGATACGAGCGGCGCGCTGCGGGATCGACGGCTCGGCCAGAATCTCCCGCGCCTCACGACCGAGATCGCGCCGTACACGCAGCCGGTCTACCGGCACCGGAAAGTCCGTGCCGAAAACGAGCTTGGCGTGCAGTTCCCTTCGGGCCGCAATCTCGCGCAGGTATCCGATCTTGCCGAAAACGGTGAGCGCCGAAACATCCGCGTATAGCGGAGCGTCGGCGAACTCATCCAGCAGTGCTGCGCACGCCTGTTCGAAGATCACCCGCTTGCCGCAGGGAGGGGTCGGCGTCGCCACGTGCGCCAGGATTACGGGGGGCATTTCGTCCGCCGCCCGCAAGGTGCGCAGCGTTGCGAGGAAGGGTGCCAGTTCCATCAGCGATGAATCGTTTGATGGCAGCGACATCTCGGCGTTGTAATGCACCAGCACCGGCAACCCCAGCGCAGCGCAACGGCGCAAGACCGCGATCGTCCGTGGATCGTCGGCGCCGATTCCCTGCTGCACGGGCAGCCACTTTAGCAAGCACGCGCCGGCCTCGAACACGGCCGTGACGCAATCGACCGCGTCTGCGCGGTACGGATGAACCGACGCGCCGAACAGAAACCGCTCCGGGTGTTTCTCGCAGAGTTGCCGGACCAGCGTGTTTGACGTGTACATGTCACTGCCGCGGTCGCGTCGTCGAGCTGCCAGCGGCGGAATCGTGCCGTCCGGGGCGTGATACGCATCGAACGCAAGCAATACGTGCCGTTCGATTGGGCCCGACGCATGCAGCTGTTCTGCGTACAGCGCCTCCGCGCGCCGATCGAATTCCTCGCCCGGGTGTGCCGGCGCCAAGCCGAGCAACCGCGCAAACAACGGGAAGCGCCAGCGTGCGAGTCGTCTCGAAATGCAGGCGTCGCAATCGGTCGGGAGATGCGGCACGCCACTGCGGCCCAGCGGCTCGAATGAAAACCGCGTAGCGTCAGCAGCGCGGTGTTGAGTTAGAATGTAGTGGCAGTGAACGTCGATAATCACGAGGCATCATCGGTTTCTTGAGCGTCGGTCGTGTCTGTTTGCGGTTCCCGATCCGCCCACTCGAAAAAGTCGTCTGCCAGACTCGCCTGCGCCGGTTGCGTGGCGCGCAACGCGTGCAGATCGAGTTGGCGTGGGCGCGCGGCGCGCCGCAGAATCACCCACGTCGCCACCAGCCCGATCGCGATCGACGCAACGAGCCAGGGGAGCTTCGACGGCTCGTCGGTACCGATCGAGCGCGTTTGGAGGATCGCGGCCGGACCATGCGTTGCGATGAGCAGCGCCGGTCGCCGGGCGTTCTTCCCGTCGAGGTAGTCGCGCACGAGCACGAAGTATCCGGTCACGTCGATGACGCTGCCGACCGGTACATCGCTCACGTCCTCCGTGCAGATGACCGTGCACGCGAGTGGCTGATCGTTGTGCGTCAGTTCGATCTGCGTGAGCCAGCCAAGCGCCGGCCGCTGCAGCAGCTGCCACGGTGCTTTTCGGCGCGCGACCGTCCCGCGCAGCTGGACCACCTGCCCGCGGTAGTCGTTCGGTCGCTCCGCCAGCGCGCGCCAATCATCGACCTTCGTTGCCGGCTGCCGATGGCCCGGCGGCCGCGGCTCACGAACGAGCTGTTCGATGACTGCATAGAAGCCTGGTTGATCGAAGTCGAGCGTTCCGTCGCGGGATTCTGCGAGCGCCGTCCGGACTTTCGTGGGAAGCTCCTGCAGTGTCGGCCCGGAGGACGGGCGCGTCGTCGACCCGGTCGATGCGAGTATCGCAAGCGCCGTTGTCATCACGAATAGCGGCACAGCGGCTCCCTAGAACGTGCGCTCGATCGTCTGTTTCGCCGCGCGCAGCCAGTGACCCTGACCGTCCGCGGTTCGCAGCCGCACGATTACGTCCACAGTCGTTCCCGGGCTCCACTTCGGACCGTCGCGCGCCACGTGCTCGAGGCCATTGTCGAGTCGCCGGGGTTCCGCGTTCGCGAAGTCGGTCTCCCAGAGGTCTGCGTCCGACACGACCCATAGCCGGTCGGCGACCAG
>JANQNU010000065.1 GCA_028279405.1 Phycisphaerae bacterium | reverse complement strand
CGCTTGCGCTCGGGGCTCGTCGAGTTGGTGCCCCACCCCATTTTGGGGTGGGGGACGGGATGGAGGTGCTCGTCAGTCCCCCATCCCTGGAAGGAATGGGGTACCGTAACCGGCGTGGCGCCTACTGTTGCGTGTCGCCCACTGGCGGCATCTGCGTTCTTGAGGCGGGATCGACCCAATCCTCACCCTTGGAGTCCGCCTTGTTCCAGGCGGTCGGGTGCAGGTACTTGCCGCGGTTCTCTTGGTTCTTCCATTCCTCGACCGGGATGCGGTTTGCGTCGGCGAACTTATCCTGACGAATGCCGGTGACCTGCCACGACACTTGCGTGTTCGGTTCGCTGGTGCGGATGGTGAACGCACTTTCGGCAACGCCACGAATGACCTTCGCCATCACGAATGAGTCGTTGTTCGCTTCGTCAATCACCGTCAATTGGTAGCGGAAATCGCGATTCAACGCTTCAAACCAGTCCGGCAGATCGATCGTCGCGTAGCCGTTGCCGTCGGTCCGCACGTTGCCGTTGTAGACGTTCATCATGTCCGGCGATTCGACGAACGAGTGGTAGAGGTACTTGTTCTCGGGATCGAGCGGATGGTCGATCTTGAACGACCCGCCGCCCTTCGAGAGGGTCCCGGTCACAATCGCGTCACCGAAGACATCCAGCCGTTCATCGGGTGTCGGGTCGCCGATTCCGACGAATCCATTACTGCGGTCGACCGAAAGACGAACGAAACCACCGGCATCGAGACGCCAGAAATCGCCATCGGTGTATGAGAACGCCCGAAAGCTCCCGCCATCTCCATATCCGTAGTACGGCCGGCCGCCAGCGGCCGTGTTCATGGTGATACCGCCGAAGCCAGTCCGCTCGGTGTGAACCACGAAGGCGTCCGTGGATCCCAGCCCAACTCCTTCGCCGAGCTGGGCGTAGTCATCGCTGAAGATTGTCAGCCGATCTTGTATCTGCTGGCCGTCGCGTAGCCGAAAAGTCATCCGCGTCTCCGCGTCCGCGACCGTCGGATCGATGTATTCGACCTGGATCGCACCGTCGGTGCCGATCGCACCGTTTGGCGCTTCCATCTTGAAGTTCAACCTTGCACCGAAACCGGGCGAAATGGTGGACGTGGACCGAGCAACGACGTCCAGCACGTCCAGGATGCTGTTGCCGGTATCATCCTGTCGCTGAAAGCGGCCGCTGATTTCGTTGAATCCGACGACGTCGAACCGGCCCTGCGGCGAGAAGTGCCCCACCGAGACGTGCCCGGTATCGGCCTCCATCGACATGTTGCCTACACCGACGGTCATATGCCAAGCATCGCTGCCGGGCGAAAAGTACTGTCGCATCTTCTGAATACCGTCGACCGCCAGGCCAATGTAGGGTCGGCCGCCTGGGTGGGTCGCGTTTACGAGCATTCCGCCGAATTCGGCGTCTCTTGTTTCAACGTCGATTCCAACCCTTTCGGTCGAGAGAACCGGGGAACCCCGACCGATCCCGACGAATCCGTCGCCGCGGAAGATCATACGCGGGGGCAGCGAACCGTTGCTGAGTCGTGAGCCAATGATCAGATCCAGCTCATTTTGCGAAACGTCACTCCAGCGTGTCACGAGCTGGGCAGCGTTCACGAACGCTCCGCTGAAGTTTTGCAGCTGAAAGTTGAGCGCGCCGCCGAAGTTATCGTTCACAACGGTCGAGGTGCGCGCGGTCAGATTCAACACGTCGATGACTGCATTGCCGGCCAACTGCCGCCGCCGAATGCTGGCGCCCGGCTGGTTGAGGCCCTCGACGCCGAGCTGTGCCGCCGGCGAGGTCGTTCCGATACCCACCTGGCCATTGCCCAGGATTCGCATCCGCTCGGTCGGCACAGGGTCGGACCCTCTGATCCGGAAGGTCATGTCAGCGGTTGGATTCGTGGCGTCGGCGCTCGACCAGTCGACATCGATGGCGCCGGCATGGCGGATGTCGAAGTCCGAGTCCTGCAGGTAGAAACCGAGGCTGCCGCCGAAGCCGTCGTCGATGCCTTTTTCGCCGAGCGCGTGCAACGCCAGCACTTCGATCGGGGCGTTCGAGACCACGTCCTCGCGAACCAGGCGCGCGGCTTCCGTGTCGAAGCTCAGGACCTCGAGTCGTACGTCCGGCGTGTTGGTGCCGAGGCCTACCAACTCGCCTGCGGTCACGGTCACGCCGCGCGTACTCGACGAGAACGGCGTCGCGTTCACCGCCTGGCGCGGCGTCAACGTCGTGTAGGGGCCGGCACCGGCGGGCGCGCGGACCGCGACCTCGATAAAGCGCGGCGCGGTCAGGAACGCGCGGGATCCGAAGTCGACCTCGATCTCGAAGAGACCGTTCTCGACCATCACGTCGTCGGCGTCGACCGTGCTGCCGAACTGGGAGCCACCGACCGGCGAAAAGTACAGCGACAATTGGAAGTCGGCCGTGCCGGTCAGTGGAACGCCATTCATGTTGAGAACGCCCTGATAGGTGAACCGCGACTCCGACGCCGACGCCCACGGGACGACGCCCACACACCAAACCAATCCGATCATCCAAACGCGTGCTACCCACCGATTGATCACGTTCATCTCCTCAATAAACCTCTGCCAATGCTGGAGCGCGAACATCCGTCGGCGGACCGCCGAACGGTTCGTCGTAACGATCAGCCAGTGCGCTGACCGCATGCAAGAATGGGAAGAATCGACCGGAACGACGATCTATGCCGACGTCTCCATGCTCACTCGTCCCGATATGCTCGCTTCGATCGGACCATCGTACTCAGATGGACGCCTGATCCCAAATGGTTCTAACGAATCGACCATGGGCTTATCGGTCGTGCGGTTCGATATCCCCTCGCTTGCGCTTGACGCTCGTTTTGTGAAGTGTCTGGCAATCGACGCCAGTAGGGCACGTTCGCTCAGGCCGCCTTGGGGTCGGCTGCGAGGTTCTGGAGCAGGCTGTGTCCGTCGGCACCGGGTGCGAAATAGTGCAGGCGCGACGAGTCGAGCGCGAATTGCACGTTGGATCCCTCTGCGAGTGCGTGACCGTTCGCAACTCGCGCAACGAGGTGTTCGTGACGCGGGGTCGACAGGTGTACGTCACAACGATCACCGAGCGGCTCGACCAGGGTGATCGAAGCGGAGAACGACTGCCCCGGCGCACCGCCGCCGGCGACTGCAAACGTCTCCGGCCGGATACCGAGTACCACCGGCTGATTTGCGTGCCGGGCCAGAACAGCCGCGTGGGCCGGTGCAACCTGGATTCGATTGGCACCTTCCTCGAAGTGAAGCGCTTCTCCGTGGCGGACCAGCTTCCCTTCAAGGAAATTCATCGGCGGCGTACCGACGAAGCCGGCGACGAAGCGGTTGACCGGCCGCTCGTACACCTCGAACGGCGTACCCGACTGGTGGATCACGCCGTCCTTCATGACGACCACCCGGTCGCCTAACGTCATGGCCTCTTCCTGATCATGCGTGACATAGATCGTGGTCGTCTGCACGCTACGATGAAGCCGTTTGATTTCGGCACGCATCTCGACCCTCAGCTTCGCGTCGAGATTCGATAGCGGCTCGTCGAACAGGTACGCCTTCGGCTCACGCACGATCGCACGGCCCAGCGCCACCCGTTGTCGCTGTCCGCCGGAGAGCTGCTTGGGCTTGCGCTCGAGAAGCTGACGGATCCCGAGCATTTCGGCCGCCTGCTCGACGCGCTTCTCGATCGCGACCCGTTCCTCGCGGGCGGCGCGATATTTGGACGGCGAAAGGAGCATGCCGACCGGATTGTCCCAATTGCCGAACCGTCGTCGCAGCAGCAGGCCGAACGACATGTTTCGCCGAACGTTCATGTGCGGGTAGAGCGCGTAGTTCTGGAAGACCATCGCGATGTCACGATCCTTGGGCGCAACGTCATTGACGACGCGTTCGCCGATGCGGATCGTGCCGGCGGAGATGTCCTCCAGGCCGGCGACCATGCGCAACGTCGTGCTCTTGCCGCAGCCGGACGGGCCGACCAGCACGATGAACTCGCGGTCGGCGATGGCCAGTGATACGTTGTCGACGGCCCGGAATCCCCCGGGATAAACTTTCGAGACGTTTTCGAGCAGAACTTCCGCCATACCCTCGCCGATGTTTTTTGGATTCGGATTCGCGGACGTCGCAGCGACCGTTTACCTGGCCTCTCGCGACGGCAGCTTGGCGTGCCCGGCGACCTGATCGCCGAAGAACGCCTTGTCGTAGTAGGTTACCTGATAACACTTGCAATGCCGACATTGCGGCTGGAGCGGGAAATTCGGTTCGTTGGTCCCGGGAAGCATCTCGAGATCAGGTACGAACTTGTAGTTGCACTCGTAGCAAAACATCCACGGGAAGACAGCCTTCTCGCCACATGCGCTGCAATTGAACGGAGCGCCTTCGTCGAAGCGATGCTTGACGACGACTTCCTGTTCACAAGCGAGGCAGACGCCGGCCGTTTCACGTCCTTCCTCGAGCTGTCCGGCACGTTGCGCCCGTACGAAAAAGAAACCCGAGGCCGCGACCGCAATGATCAGAATGGCGCCGAGAAAGAAGTTCTTCATGCCTAGAACCGCTCCAGACCGCCGTCGGGCAACTTGGTCCACGCGTTGTTGTCGGTGCGCCAATTCGCGATCAATTCGGAAGGCATGCCGTTCGGGTGCCAGGCGTCGGAGCCCATGCCCCCGCGGCCGTAGTTGCGACCGACGGTTCCGGGATTCGCTTTGGCCTTCGCAAACTTCGCGAGACGGCCTTCGAACGCGACGATCCGTTCCGGGTTCTGCGAGTTTCCGCCTTCGCCGTAAGGGTTCGCGTAGTCGCGGGTGGAGGACTCACCGGGAAGGAATGTGAACGTCTGGACCGTGTCGACCGTTTTGTAGAACAGGTCGGAAAGTGATGCGGGCCGCTTGGGTTCGAGCACGCCGGTATGCCCGTCGTTGTACAGCACCACAGTGCGGAACCGCCGACCGTGGCGCCAGGCCACGCGTGAGCCCGCGTTCGGCCAGGGGTGGATCGGCGGGCTGCCCGTCACGGCAGGCGCCATCACCCAGGCCGCATTGATGTTCCCGAACCAGGGCCACCAGCCATCAGCAGCGAACACCTGCCGAGCGGCGTCCTGATAGCGGTCTTCCCGGAAGTTCCCGTGCATGTACACGTTGATGCCGTAGCTGCCGGCAAAGCCCTGACGGGGATTCTCATTGCGACCCGGCTGCTCGACCCAGCGGTATCGCTGCCAATTGGGGTTGGTAGCCAACTCCAGCACGGGATTATCGGGCAGTTTGTCCGAAGGGCAGAACGCCACCGCGGCATCGCCGAGATACCCGGCGTCGAACAGCACGTCCGTCCAGGTATACAAGCGCCAGCGCGCCGCACTCGCCGCCTCGGCTGATTCGCCGTCGTCCCAGGTCGGTCCGTACTCGTTGTTCTCCGCCCAACAGGTGGCCACGGCCTGACCGAACGCGTGCTGGTTGGCGCCGCAGCGCACGCGTTTGGCTTGATTGCGCGCCTCGCCGAGACTGGGCAGGAGAATGGAAATCAGCAGGGAGATGATCGCGACGACGACGAGGAGTTCGATGAGGGTGAATCCGGCTCTTAGTGCCGGTCGGCATAGGCCTCGCAAAGGCTGTGACGAGACACGTTGTGGGGTCATGAAAGAGCTCCGATCCGGAAAGGCGCCGCCGCCGGAAGACAGGTGCGAGATGCGCGGCACAGACGTCCCATTGTGGTTCTCAGTTACGGATCACGCAAGCTTTCAATTAATTCGAGCGCAATTAGTCCAAAGGTCATTATAGCTTTACTTTGCGCCAGCGGCCAGATATCCTGAAAGCGCTTACTATAGTGTGTAATTCGAGCGTCAGGGAACGGAAAGAAGCGACCCCTCTCGAGAACGCACGGTGTCCGTCGAAACGTACGGGCTTGAATTCGTCTCCGGAGCGCCGCCCGCCGAAGATTGCCAGCTGAGCGTATATGCCCCAGGCACGTCTCGTCGCGGTTCGCTCCCGGAACCATCTCATTCGTTCTGTGCGCCCAATCGGGCATCGCGAGCGACCATCGGGCGCGCACCCAGGAAAAGGAGCACGTAGTTATGTTGCGATCGTTCGTCAATCTCGCGCTAGTCGGGTGCTGTGCCGCCGCCTTTGCCGGCGGGCCGGTCGTGGTCCCGGACATCGACGGCGTTGCCGACACTCTCTATTGCCAGGCGCTGGCCGTGCAGGACACGCAGACGGGCTTCGGCGATGCCGACCAGGGAACGGTCGATTTTGCAAACGGCAGCGAGTTGGATGCCGCGTATGGCACCGTCATCGACGGCATGCTCTACCTCGTGATCGCGGGCAACCTGCAATCCAACGGCAACGACCTCGAGCTCTTCTTCGACACCCGCGCCGGCGGACAGAATCAACTCCGCGGCGACAACCCGGATGTCGATTTCGACGGTCTCAATCGCCTCGGCGACGACGGTAGCGGAAACGGTCTGACGTTCGATCCCGGCTTCGAGGCCGACTTCTACATCACCGTCTCGGGCAGCGATCAGGGCAACGGCTACGAGTTGTTCGTCAACTACGCCGAGCTGCGGATCGATGACCTGAATCCCGGCGTCGGCTTCTTCGCCGGCATGGGCCGCGCTGCCAACCTGACGGTCGGTGGTGCACTGACCGGCGCCGACGCAGGCGCCCCGGTACTGCTCGCAACGATCAACAACAGCAACACGGGCGGCGTCACGGGCGGCTTCGGTGCCAAGCTCGACGGCGGCGCCGACGTCGTGACCGGCCTTGAGCTCGCGATCCCATTGTCGGCGCTCGGCAATCCCGCCGGCGATATCCGCTGCACCGCTTTGGTCAACGGCCAGCAGCACGACTTCCTGTCGAACCAGAGCCTCGCCGGACAGTTTGGCGGGATCGCGGACAACCTCGGCGAGCCGCGCGACGTCGACTTCGGGACGATCTTCTTCAACCAGTTCTTTACGATTTCCGTCAACCAGGCGCCATGCGGCGCCTGCTGCGTCGGCACCTCGTGCGAAGTGCTGAGCAGCGCCGACTGCACGGGGCAGGGCGGAACCTACCTCGGCGACGGTGAAAGCTGCGACGGCAACCCGTGCGATCAGAACGCCTCGGGAGCTTGCTGCGTCGGTAACCAGTGCACCGTCGAGACGCTCGGCGACTGCACCGCGATGAACGGGTTCTACGTCGGTGACGATACCGACTGCTCGAACTTCCCCTGTCAGAACTTCGGCGCCTGCTGCCTGCCCGATGCCACATGCATCGTTACGGATGAGCTTACCTGTGTAAAAAACAACAACGGTGAGTACCTCGGCGGCGGAACCAGCTGCGCCGACAGCCCATGTGCCACCGGCGCTTGCTGCGTCCTGACCGACGGCGACTACGAGTGCCAGGAACTCCGCGAAGAGGAATGCCTGATGCTCGACGGTACCTACGCCGGCGATGGCACCGATTGCCAGACCAATCCGTGCGTCACCGGCGCCTGCTGCATCGACGGCGTCTGCTTCCTCGTCCTCGGCGGATTCCTGACCTGCTCGGACCAGAACGGCGGCCAGTACCTCGGCGATGGCACGGACTGCTCCAACGATCCCTGCGGCGCGCCAAACCCGGACGTACCCGTGATCGATGGCGTGTGCGACCCGATCTACGGCGCACCCCTGGTCATCCAGGATACGCAAACCCAGTTCGGCGACGCCACGTTGGGCCAAGTCGACTTCTGCAACGGAACCGAGCTGGATTCGCTCTCGGCCCGGGTGGTCGCTGACAAGCTCTACCTGTGCATCGCCGGCAACCTCGAGTCCAACTTCAACAAGCTCGAGCTGTTCTTCGACACCCGCCCCGGTGGCCAGAACACCATCGGTCTCGAGAACCCCGACGTCGACTTCGGCGCCCTGCAGCGCCTCGGCGATGACGGTAGCGGCAACGGCCTGACATTCGACGCCGGCTTCGAAGCGGACTTCTACTTCACGATGTCGCACGGCGGCTCTGATCCACGACCGAGTACGTCGCTGTTCGCCAACTACGTCGATATGTTCGTCGACGGCGACAATCCGGGCTTCGGCCTCTTCCTGGGCGAAGGCCGCGCCGCTAACTTCACGAACGGCGGCCTGCTCGATCGCGATCCCGGCGGCAGCAACCCGTTCGGGATCCTCGTCACGCTCGACAACTCCAACACGGCCGGCGTCGATGGCGGTGACGGCATGTCCGACGGTTCCGGGGTCACCACCGGTATCGAGATCTGCATCCCGCTGCGGGCCATCGGTAACCCCACCGAGGACTTCAAGGTGACGATGTTCATCAACGGCTCCGGACACGATTTCGCGTCCAACCAGTTCCTGGCGCCGCTCGGTGGCGGCGGCAACCTGGGCGAGCCGCGCAACATCGACCTGTCCAAGATCGCCGGCGACCAGTGCGTCACGATTCCGATCAACCCCGGTCCGCCGTGCGGCGACTGCGGTGACTCCAATTGCGACGGCAACGTCTCCGTCGGCGACATCAACTTCTTCGTGGCGGCCGTCACCGGCGGCGAGGCTGCGTGGAACGCATTGTTCCCCGGCGGCGTCGCGCCGTGCGATTTCCTCTGTGCCAATGACACCAACGGCTCGAGCGACGTCTCGGTCGGTGACATCAACGACTTCGTCAACGCCGTCACCAGCGGCCAGCCGTGCCAACCGTAGTAGCATTTGATCCACAGGACGCCGGCGGCCTAATGCAGCCGTCGGCGTTCTTCGATGACTTTTTTGTTTCCAGTTTCGGAGGAGAAAGATGAAAGCAACGATGTGGACGACGGCCGTCGTACTCGCGACCAGCTCCTTTGCGGTCGCCGGCGCGCCTCCGGTCCTCGACGGACAGCTCGACGCCGCCTACGGCCCGGCGCTGACCCTGCAGGATACGCCGACCGGGTTCGGCAACGCCAACCTCGGCCAGATCGACTTCGCGAACGGTAGCGAACTCGATGGCGGTTACGGGATCATTACCAACGGCAACCTGTATCTGATGCTGACCGGCAATCTTGAATCCAACTTCAACAAGTTGGATATCTTCATCGACAGCGGCACCGGCGGGCAGAACCAACTCCGTGGCGACAACGCCGACGTCGACTTCAACGGTCTCAATCGAATGGGCGACGACGGTAGCGGCAACGGACTTACATTCGACGCCGGTTTCGACGCCGATCACTTCATCACGTTCACGGGCGGCAACGATCCTTACCAGAGCTTTGCCAACTACGCCCAGATACCGACCGACGGCGGCGGCGCCGGCGAGTTCATCGGCCAGGGTGGCGCCGGGGCCGGCAGCGTACTCATGGGCTCCAACGGCATCCAGATTGCCATCGACAACAGCAACACCGGCGGCGTCGATGATGCCAACGTCAACGATCCGTCGAGCGTGACGACCGGGATCGAACTACTGATCCCGCTCTCCTTGCTCGGAGCAAACGGCCCGGTCAGCGTGGCGGCCTTCATCAACGGCGGCGGCCACGACTTCCTGGCTAACCAGGTGCTGGGCGGCGTCGGTGGTGCTGGCAATCTCGGCGAGCCGCGCAACGTCAACTTCGGCGATATCGCCGGCGACCAGTTCTTCACCGTCGTTCCGGAGCCGACCGCCATCTCCGGTCTGCTGGTCGGCGTCCTGGCACTGCGCCGTCGCCGATAGACCGATCCAGGGCCCCGTTCGTCTCCGAGCGGGGCCTTTACCCAAATGGGTGTGCGTCGTTTCACCCATTGTTACTTTTCTCTCGGGGGGAACTGAAATCGCTAGTCGTGCCTCAGGGCGCACCTGGGGATCTGCGATGCTTTGACGCGGTCGCGCGGCCCTTCCTTTGGAGAAAAGGGCCTGTTCGCGAAGGCGTTCGCGCTCGAACGCAAGGCAGTTGCCTTGGACCAGGGCGCTATACTATCCTGGAAACGGTCGCAGCGCGACCGGGAGAGTGGGTCGAGAAACCACGTTGTATCTCGACCCACTGTATTTTCGCCGCTCCCAGTCAGCGCGCGGCGGAGGAATGCCGCGATAGTCCATCCGGGGGTGCCGGGCCGCACACGGAGCGCGCGAGGGAAGTCGCACTCCGCCGCGAGATGCCGGTGGTCCGCTACGACTGCAACAGCAGTGCCACGAATCCGTTGATGTCGCTGACGGTGACTTCGCCGTCGTTGTTGGTGTCGCCGCCGAGTCGACCGCAGAACGGGAGCTGATCGAAGTAAGCGTCCGGGTCGGTAAGGGCGGTGATGAAGGGGTTGATGTCCGCGACGGATACGGACTCGTCGCAGTTCATGTCACCGGGTACACCGACGACCTCGAGGGTGGCGTCAAGGGTCGCTTCGCCGCTGATGCCATCGGGGAAGAGGAAGTCGGCGATGATCGCTCCAACGTGAGCAGTAATCGTGTACTGACCCGGTTGCAGGACCAGTTCGTGGTCGAAGGCAGTGGCCCCGGATTGGCCGACGCCGAAAGCGCTGAAGTGCTCGTTGGCAACAACCTGGTTTTGCTCGTCCTGCAGGATGAAGGTGGCTTGCGCGAACTGCCCGCCGAGGGCCTGGTCGATCACAGGTCCATGCTCGACAGTCGCGCCGACCTGTCCCACCAGCCGCATCGTGGACGCAACGCCGACCATGAAGTCGTACCGGAAGCTGCTTTCCGCGTTAGCCGAGGCACCGCCGAACTTCAACGCCGGAGAGTGCGCACCGCCGCTGGCGATCGCATGAATGGAGAGGTGCCGCTCGTACATTTGCGAGTGCTGCATCGCGGACGCCGACGCAACGATGTCAGGGCAGTCGTGCGTCATATCGAGCGACTCCGCGAACCGGCTTAACCCACTGTCTGTGATCTGCTCCGTCAGGGGATTCTCGCAGCCGGACGCGCCGACGTTGATCACGACGGCCCGATTGGCGTCCATCGGGTACATCCACTGGAACGATTGCGCCGCAGCGATTGAACCGAGGGTCAGCGAAAAGCAAAGGGTGCTAGCAAGTGCTTTCATGAGAGACCTCCGAGATGATGAAAAATATTGGTAAATTTCAACACAACACAAGAGTACTCAAGGCGAGCGAGAACGCAATCTTTTTCTTGAAAAATTCGCCATATTTTCATTGCAACGACTGAGTGCGAGGGGAGGTTGCCCGTGCCCGGGGTTAGCCGTCGGGCAGAGCGGTGGGTCTGGGGCAGTGGATCGAGGGACGTTTGGTGGTGGGGCGGAGGGCCGGTACACTTTTCCGCTCGTACGTGCATTGCGCGTCGGGGCCTTCGACGGCGTCGGACCGACGTGGATTCGGTGGTAGGAAAGGTGTCTCATGGGTAAGCAAGCGCAGCACGCGATCTCGCCGACGCGCCAGGAAGACTATCCCGAGTGGTATCAGCAGGTGGTCCGGGCAGCGGACCTCGCCGAGACCTCACCGGTACGCGGCTGCATGATCGTGAAACCGTGGGGGTACGGGCTCTGGGAGAACTTCCAGCGGGCGCTGGATGGGATGTTCAAGGCGACCGGCCACAAGAACGCATACTTTCCGTTGTTCATTCCGCTGAGCTTCCTGGAAAAGGAGGCGGCGCACGTGGAGGGGTTCGCCAAGGAATGCGCGGTCGTCACGCACCATCGACTGGAGGCGGATGGAACGGGTCGCCTGGTTCCGACCGGCGAGCTCGAGGAACCGCTGGTCGTGCGGCCCACCTCGGAAACGATCATCGGCGCTGCGTTTGCGAAATGGGTGCAGTCGTATCGGGATTTGCCGCTGCTCATCAATCAGTGGGCGAACGTCGTTCGCTGGGAGATGCGGACGCGTTTGTTCCTGCGCACCACCGAGTTTCTGTGGCAGGAGGGGCACACGGCGCACGCGACGGCGGAAGAGGCCCACGTCGAGACCGCGAAGATGCTCGACGTCTACGCTGACTTCGCTGAGAACTGGATGGCGATGCCGGTGGTCCGTGGCGAAAAGACAGCGGCCGAGCGTTTTCCGGGCGCAGTCAACACGTTCTCGATTGAAGCGATGATGCAGGACCGCAAGGCGTTGCAGGCGGGAACGTCGCACTTCCTGGGGCAGAACTTCGCGAAGGCGGCGGAGATCAAGTTCCTGGGGCCGGAGGGTCGCGAGGAGTACGCCTGGACGACTTCCTGGGGTGTCTCGACCCGGCTGGTCGGGGCGCTGGTGATGACGCACTCGGATGACGACGGCATGATCATCCCGCCCAAGCTGGCGCCGGCCCAGATCGTGCTCCTGCCGGTGATCCAGAAGGAGGACGTCCGGGCCCAGGTGCTCGAGTATTGCGCCAATCTCAAGCGTGAGTTGGAGTCGGTTGCCTATCACGGTCGGCAGCTGGTCGTGGAGATCGACGACCGCGAAGTGCGTGGCGGTGGCAAGGTCTGGGAGTGGATCAAACGCGGCGTTCCGATCCGACTCGAGATCGGCCCGCGCGACATCGAGAAGGACAGTGTCTTCATGGGACGGCGCGACCGGTCACACAAGGATCGCGTCGGGGTCTCGCGATCGGAGTTCGTTGCAACGATCACGAAGACGTTGGACGAGATCCAGCAAACGCTCTACGAGCGGGCGGTGGCGTTCCGGCGCGAGAACACGCGGCAGATCGCGTCCAAGGATGAGTTCTACGCGTTCTTCACGCCGACGGCTGGGCAGAAGCCGGAGATTCACGGCGGTTTCGCGCTCTGCCACTTCAGCGGCGACGAAGCGGTCGAGGAACAGGTCAAGGCGGACCTGAACGTGACCGTCCGTAACATCCCTGTCGCGGAAGATGCGCAGAAGCTCGGCTGCGACGGCAGTCCCGGAACCTGCGTCATCAGCGGCGCTCCGAGCACTCGCCGGGTGATCTTCGCCAAGGCTTATTGAGGGTGAGAGTGCGGCCCGCTCAGCAACGACCGACAGATCGGCGAGCAGATCGGATCGCAGCTTCCGCGCACGTGGCCCGCGCCCCAAGGCACCGAGAACGTTGACAGACCATGCTTGCCGTGGATCGAACCCGGCGCCTCGGGCGTCAGCGTTCGTGCGATGCCGACGAGCATCTTGGAGCGCGCCGGCGAGATCGCGAAGGCAATGCAGCCGTCGTTGACCGGGATCCAGGTCTGTGATTGGGGACGCTGCAGCCGGCCGTGGGGGCCACGCAAATGGGCCTTGTCATAGGGCCACCCCCAGTGGTCCGCACCAGCTGTCCCGTCGCCGAGCAAAACGATGTCGTAAACGACGGCGCCAGCGGGAACTTTCGGCAACTCGACCGTGAACGTACGCCAGTTGGCGTCCGTACCGGCGGCGCTGGTAGTACGAGCGGGAGCAAAGAACAGGAGGAGGGCAGCGCCGCTCCCGGCCAACGCTGCCCACCATGCCAGTCCGTTTCGCATCAGCGCGCCTTTAATTCAAGTTGCAGGTAGTTCCTTGTCCGTTCGCGCCCGATCGTAGGCTCCCCGACCGACCGGCGGAAGCCGAGTTTGGTAACGACTCGGTAACATCGCGGGAGGGTCGTGCGTCGCCGGGCCACGTGCCGGGACAACTCGTTTGGTTGTCGCGAGCACCTTTTCGGGTATCGTTCGGCGAGGACGCGAACCGCGAGTGTACGGAGCGAACGAATGACGAAAGTGCGGCAACGATTCCTCCTGATGCTGTTGTCCGTTACCGCGTGCGCGGGATGCGACCAGTCGACGAAGTTCATGGCGCGGAGCTATCTGGAACAGACGTCGCAGATCTCGCTGTGGGCAGATATCGTCCGATTGCGTTTGGCTGAGAATCCTGGAGCGTTTCTCGGTCTGGGCGCGTCGCTCCCGAGATCGGTTCGAACAACCGTGTTTCTGATCTGTGTCCCGGTCGTACTGGTCGTCGTCGGTTGCTACTTCGTGCGCTCTCGACACGCCCGCAACCGCGAAGTCCTGGCGGCGGGCCTGATCATCGGCGGCGGCCTCGGCAACCTGATCGATCGCGTCTTCAACGACGGGCGCGTGATCGACTTTCTCAATGTGGGCGTCGGGCCGCTACGAACAGGAATCTTCAATGTGGCCGATATGGCGGTACTCTTCGCATCGGTCGTCCTGGTTCTTTTGATGAGGCAGTCGGCGCTGCGGGCACAGCGCGGGTATTGCGAGCAGCGGCTCGACCGCGCCGCCGCAGGGCCCGCCGAGATCGATGATTAAGCGAATCGTCATCTACTCGATGAGCGTTACGCTCCTGGCGTTCCTGTGCATTGCCCCACACGCCGGCTGTGCCCGCGATTGCCGTCTACCAGATCCGATCACCATGCAGATTCACGGAATGGTCGCACCCGGATTCGAGCCTGTACGGGAGCAATTCGCGCGCAACTTCCGAGATCGCGGCGAAGTCGGCGCCGCGTGCTGCGTTTACCTGCGCGGCGCGCGCGTCGTCGACCTCTGGGCAGGCTACCGGGACATCGACAAGAAGGAACCCTGGAATGAGGACACGCTCGTTTGCGTGTTTTCCACGACCAAGGGTATGTCGGCCGCGGCAATGGTCCTCGCGCACTCGCGCGGCTACTTTGAACTCGACGAGCCCGTGGCGCGCTATTGGCCGGAGTTTGGTCAGGCCGGCAAACAGAGCATCACCGTCCGACAACTCCTTTCACACCAGGCCGGATTGTCGGCGATCGATCAGAAGATCACGCCGGCGCGCATCGCCGATCTGGATAGTTGGGCGACCGTACTGGCCCGTCAATCACCGCAGTGGGTGCCCGGCTCGCGCCACGGCTACCATGGGCTGACCCTTGGATTCTACCAGAACGAGTTGATCCGAAGGACGGACCCTAAGCATCGCAGCATCGGGCAGTTCTTCGACGACGAAATCGCCCGTCCACTTGGTGCCGAGTTCTATATCGGCCTGCCGGAATCGATCCCGCCAGCTCGTGTGGCAGCCGTTCAACCGTTTACCTTGGTCGAGATGTTCTTCAAGCCCTATCGCATACCGGCGCGCATGCTGTTCGAGATGCTCTGGCCCAACTCGCTGACGAGGCGTTCGCTGATGAACGTAGAAATGAAAGGGCCAGGCGACATTGCCCATCCCAGATGGACGCGCGTCGAGTTTCCCTCCGCATCCGGCGTTGGCTCGGCGCGTGGTCTGGCGCGCGTCCTTGGCGCCCTCGCGTTCGCCGATCCCAAGCTCAACCTGCGCCCCGAAACGCTTGCCGAGTTGCGCGCCCCCGCAAGAGTCCCAACCGGCGGCATGCACGATCGCATTTTGCGTATGGACATGGCGTACTCGCTTGGATTCATTCGGCAATGCCCGCCATTCAACCTGGGCCCTTCCGCGCACGCATTCGGCGCATTCGGTGCGGGCGGATCAACTTCATTCGGTGACCCGGAGATCGGCCTCGGTTTCGCCTACGTCATGAACCGGATGAGCGTGCATATGGGCGACGATCCCCGCGCCGCGGCACTTGTGGATTCGGTCTACGCGTGCGTCCGGGCGTCGGCGAATCGGACCCCGTAGTCGCACACACAGGCGCACCGTCATGCGGAACAAGGCCAGCGATTTCAGGGTTTGTTGGCCGACAGCGTCCCCGTCAGGCAAAAAAAAGCGGGCCACCGAGGTAGCCCGCTTCGCGGTTCAGCGTGGGAGCCGACGCTGGCCGGCTATTCTTCTTTGCTCTCGACCGTCCGCTGCGGGCGGTTCTGGCCGTCGATGAAGCCGTGCAGCTTGCGGGCCCGCACGGGGTGCTGGAGCTTGCGGATCGCCTTGGCCTCCACCTGCCGCACGCGCTCACGGGTGACCTTGAAGATCTTCCCGACCTCTTCGAGCGTATAGGTGTAGCCGTCGCCGATTCCGTAGCGCAGCTTGATGATCTCACGCTCACGGTAGGTCAGCGTCTTGAGCACCGCCTCGATCCGGTCGCGCAGCATCTCGCTGCTGGCGCTGGTGACCGGCGATTCGGCCTTCTCGTCTTCGATGAAGTCGCCGAAGTACGAATCCTCACTCTCACCGACCGGCCGGTCGAGCGAGATCGGGTGCCGGCTGATCTTCATCACGCGCCGCGCTTCGGAGACCGGCATCTTGGCCTCGCTGGCGATCTCTTCGATCGTCGGCTCGCGACCGAGCGACTGCAGCAGCTTCTTGCTGATGTTCCGCAGCTTGCTCATCGTCTCGATCATGTGAACCGGGATGCGGATCGTCCGTGCGTGGTCCGCGATGGCGCGGGTGATCGCCTGACGAATCCACCACGTCGCGTACGTGCTGAACTTGTAACCGCGACGATACTCGTACTTGTCGACGGCCCGCATCAGACCGGTGTTGCCCTCCTGGATGATGTCCAGGAAGCTCAACCCGCGGTTGCGGTACTTCTTCGCGATCGAGACCACCAGTCGCAGGTTACCGCCGGCGAGACGGCGCTTGGCTTCCTCGTACTCGCCGAAGACCTTGCGGGCGGCGTCCACACGAATACGAACATCGACCGGGAACTCCATCAGCAGATCGGTCATTCCGCTGAGCTCTTCCTTCATGGCGTCGATTTCCTCGCCGACGAGGTCACGGCCACTCTGCTTGAGCTCGCGGTCGATGCTCTCCATCTTGGAAATCATCGCCGACATCTTCTTCATGAACGGCGTGATCCGGCTGGTGCGCAGCGATAGCTCCTCGAGCAGCGTGACCGCGCGTCGACGGCGCTGAACCATGCGGTTCGTCGCATCCTTGCGGGCCGCGGCCGTGGAGCGCGAATCGCGAATGATCCGCCAATCGGCCTGGTTGAGCTCGATCAGCTTGCGAACCGTATCAAGGTTCGCCGGCAGACGCCGAAGCACGGCGCCCTTGGCCATGCTCTCGGTGGTCGAGATCTTCATCGTGCGGTCGAAGGGCAGTCGCCCATCGGCGACGGCCTGCATCGTGTCGACCGCCTGCTGCATGACATAGTCGTTCTCGAGCACTTTGCGACGGAACGCCATGCGGGTCAGCTCGATCTTCTTCGCGAGCGCGATCTCCTCTTCGCGCGTCAAGAGCGGGATCTCACCCATCTGCGTCAGATACATGCGCACGGGATCGTCGATGCGCCGGGCGTTGACATCGACGAGATCGACCTCGGTCACTTCGTCGAGTCCGTCCGAGTTATCGAGACCTCCGCCGCGCAGTCGTCGGTCCTCGTCGCGGATTCGTTCCGCCTCGATTTCATCGATCAGCTTGATTCCGGCACCATCGATCCGATTGAGGACGCTCTCGAGCTTCTCCGGCGAGATGGCTTCGTCCGGCAGCGCCTCGTTGAGCTCCTCCCAGGTGAGGTAGGTGCGCTTCTTCCCGATCTCAATGAGCTCATTGACGCTCAGTTCGATCGGGTCAGTTTCTGTAACCAATACGGATGCCATAAGCAGTGACTCTCCATGCGACTGCTCGCGCCTGAACGCGATTTACCTTCCTGGTAACGCGACGGACCCCGGATCGTCGGAGGCCGTCACGACCGTTTTTTCTTCGACCGTCGCCGAATGTCCATCCCACCGCGGGAGATCATACTCCGCGCGAAACAGTCGGCGTTACTATCAGACCTTCGGCGTCTTCAGCCGATATTCTGCGGGCAGCAGTGTGGCAGTCTGCCGACCGGCCAGCGAAAGCAGCTCGCGCCATTTGGCCTCGGCCGCTGCGGTTTCGCCACCAGACGCATGCAGCGCTTGACGCAATCCCGATAATCGCAATGCCTCCAGCTCGGAAGTGAGCCTCGCTCGTGCGGAAAGAAAGGCCTCCTCGACCGATGTTTCCGCAACCGTTCGTTGGCAGGCGCGACCGATCAGATCGCAAAGCACCGGATCGTCACAACGTCGGATAATCTCAGCCCGCGTATACACTCCTTCCAACTCAAGCACGTCCGCCAGCATTGCCAGGAAGTCGCGCCAGACCGGCACCTCAGCGGCCACGTCCACAATCGCGTCATCCAGCAAGCGATAGCATTCCGGACGGACTAACAACAATCCGAAGATTTCCTCGATCGTATTGACCAGGGCTTCGGAAACACCTTGAATCGCTTCATCATAGGCTGCGGCTTCGACGACCTCCCGCGAGGAGGGACGGACACCGCGCGGCCCGCTCCGACGGACCGACTCCAGCATCTCATGAACTGTCGCCGCCGGTATCGCCAGCAATTCACTCAAGCGGCCGATCAGGAGCCCCTGTTGAAGAGGATCCACCGAGCCGCGTTCGCTTGTAAGCCTGGCAACGAACTGAAGATACGTTTCCACGGCTTTCCGGCGCGCTGCGCGATTGCCACCCTCAAAAGCGCGCACGGTCCGCTCCCACTTGAATTGTAGCGCGTCCCTAGCGCTTTGCAAATATTCCGAGAATGATTCTGCGCCATCCTCAAGCAGGCAATCGGCGGGGTCTTTTCCGACCGGGAACATCGCCACGCGGACATCCGCGCCGGATCGCAGCGACGTCTCCACCGCGCGTTCGGCTGCCGTCTCTCCGGCGACGTCGCCGTCAAAGCAGAGATAAATTGTTTCTGCAGAAGGGGTTAGTAGCTTGATGTGCGCCTCGGTCACCGCCGTTCCCAGCGTTGCGACAGCGTGATCGAACCCGTTTTGGGCCAGCAAGATCGCATCCAAGTAGCCTTCGACGACAATCGCCGACCGCTGATTGCCGATCGGACGCCGGGCGCGATCGAAGCCGTAGAGGATCCGCGACTTGCTGAACAGCGCGGTCTCCGGTGAGTTTAGGTACTTTGCGGGGTCGTCCCCGAGTGTCCGTCCGCCGAACGCAATTATCCGTCCCAGGCTGTCATGGATCGGGAAGATCAGTCGGTTTCGGAAACGGTCGACGGTGTTTCCGTTGCGCGCCTGGCTGACGAGCCCGGCTTGGTGGAGAACGCGCGCCGGTACGCCGACGCGCCCGGCTGCATCGAACAGCGCACTCCAGCTATCGGGCGCGAAACCGATCCGAAAGGACTCCAGCGATTCGCGGCTGATGCCGCGCCGATCGGCGTACGCCAACGCCTCCCGACCGAGCGGCGAATTCAGGTTTCGATGAAACCAGTCCCGCGCCCAGTTCATCGCTTGCTGGAGCGCCTCGCGCGCCTCCCGCGAGGCCTCACGTTCGGGGCCGGTGCGGAAATCGAGGCCGGCGCGTTTCGCCAGGAGTTCCAAGGCGTTTCGGAAGTCGACCTTTTCGTAGAGCTGCACAAACTTGATGACGTCGCCGCCGGTCCCGCACGACCAGCATTTGAAGATTTGCTTGGTCGGGCTGACCGACATCGAAGGCTTGTGGTCGTCGTGGAAGGGGCAGAGTCCGACGTAATCGCGGCCCTTTTGCTTGAGCGCAATGCGTTCGCCGATGACCGCGACAATGTCGTTGGCCGCCAGGACCTGCTCTTTCATTCGTATCCGTCAATTCGCGGCGCGTTGGCCGCTCGGCAATCCCAGGAATTGATCCGACAGATGGCGTCCACCGCGCCTCGGATGCAATTGTACGCCCGTAGCCCCCCCGGGTCCAAGAAAAAGTGAAAAACTGGGTAAAATCGGCATATCAGAACGTTTAGCTCCAATTGTAGCCTGCCACGCGAGTGCGGACAGTGTTCGTCGGCAGGGGGGTAACAGGGCCTCGCGGCCCGGGAACGGTCACGGTCTTGACTCGTCATGCAGCGCGCGTTCTGGACCGCTGCGCTCCCCATACACGAGTTGGGGCCGTACAGTAGACCGATGGACCTCGACGCCCCCAATACGCTCCTCATCACGTGTGCTCCCGGACTATCGAAGTACCTCGCGGAAGAGCTCCGGGGGCTGGGACATACGCCCACTGATGTACGCGACACGAATGTCGAGATGCTCGGGTCATTGCGGACCGCGATGGCGCTCAATCTCCAGCTTCGCACGGCGTACAACGTGCTCTATTTGCTACGGGAGTTTCGGGCGGCGAGTGCGGACGCGCTTTATCAAGCGGTGTACGAGGTGCCGTGGGAGGCGTTGATCGAACCCGATGGCTACGTCTGCGTCACCTCGCACGTCCACACGCCGTCGATCAACCACTGGTCTTTTGCATCACTCAAGACCAAGGACGCGATCGTCGACCGAATGTCGGACCGATGTGGTCGCCGACCGGACGCGGGCCCCGAGCGCGACCGGATGGTCGTACACTTGCTTTGGCACGACGACTATGCCTGGCTGTATTGGAACACGTCGGGCCGCAAGTTGTCTGATCGGAACTACCGAAAGATTCCGTTCTCCGCACCGGTGCAGGAGTCCCTGGCGGCTGCGATCTTGATGGAGGGTGGGTACGACGGGAGCCAGCCGCTGGTCGCACCGATGTGCGGGAGCGGCACGTTCGCGATCGAGGCCGCGTTGTGGGCACGCGGACGTCCGCCGGGTGACCTGCGGACCAACTTCGGCCTGCAACACCAGCGTGGATTCGACGACGCGGCCTGGCGCGCGCTTCGGCATGAGGTGAAACAGCGGACGGAGAAACGCGAGGTCCCGGCGATCATCGCATCGGACAACGACCCGGCAGCGGTCGAAGCCGCGCGGCAGAATGCACGAACCGCCGGCGTCGAACAGCTCATCGAGTTCCACGTCTGCGATTTCGCCGAGACGCCAATGCCTGCAACCCCGGGCGGGTTGGTGGTGCTGAACCCGGCCTATGGCCTGCGCCTGGATGCGCCGGACGACCTGCGCGATACCTACGCACGCATTGGAGATTACTTCAAGCAACGCTGCGCGGGTCACACCGGCCTGCTCTTTACCGGCAATCTCGACCTCATACCGCACGTCGGACTGCGTCCGAGCAGACGGACGGTCCTCTACAACGGGAACATCGAGTGCCGTCTGCTGCGATACGAGCTGTATAGCGGTACCCGCCGAAAGGACAAGACCAGCGTCAGCGCCCCAACTCTGGCGGACGAGCCGCCAGTGCCACCCGACGCGGAAGATCAGCACGGCGCTTCACCCCATCCTGGCGTGAGAGACGGTTGAATCGGGGGGTCGGAGGGCCCAAACACTGGCGGACAAGCCGCCAGTGCCACCCAGAAAGACCGCATCGCTCCGCGCTAACCACCTTCATACGAAATCCGCCAGCGGCACCCGACGCCCCGCGCTTGGTTGGCGACGGTTCAAACACTGGCGCCCGCTAATGCGGCTCGCTCGAATCCGTGGGGCGCGCTCCCTTCGCGGAGCGCACGACACCGGGACACATGTGCGCTCGTTGAAAGAGAGCGCCCGACGGATTCTCACGTTGCCGCTTCCAGGTCCGCGCTCGAACCGGGAGCCGTGCGAGCGCGTGCCTCACGCGCCCAATTGGCGCTTAGGCTGTCAGCAATGCAACAAAGCCGTTGATATCGCTGACGGTGACGTCGTTGTCGTCGTTAATGTCGCCGTTCAGCCGGTCGCAGTCCGGGAACTGGTCGGCGTATCCGTCAGGATCCGTGAGCGCCAGCACAAACGCGTTGATGTCGCCGACGCTGACGACACCGTCACAATTCAGGTCGCCGAGGACTCGTCCGATCTGTCCGGCGAGGATGTATACGACGCCGTCACCGCGCGCGATCGCTGCGGCGTCGCGGCCCTGACCGGTCAGCACATAGTCTGCGCGCCCATCGTCGTTGACGTCGTTCAGGCCGCACGCGTCGTAGCCGGCCTGCGTGTTGTTGATGTTGCACGTCATGGTTTGAAGCACGGCACCGTCGCGGCCGGAGAGCACGAATCCCTGACCGGCGTTTGGTGCACCGGCATCGCCGACCCACGCAGCGACGAAGAGATCGGTCGCGCCATCGTCATTGACGTCTGCGACCATGCGTCCGATGCCGAAGCCAGCACCGGCCCCGGCGCCCTGCCAGTCGCGGATTCGCGTTCCGTCGCTGCCCGAGAAGATGTAGGCCCGCCCGGTTTGAGCTCCGAGGCTGGTGTCGCCGAAATCGCTGACGTAGATGTCGTCCACGCCATCGTCGTTGGCGTCGCCGACGGCGTTCATGAAGAACCAGCCGAGGTTGGTCGCACCAGCCAGCGGCTCGAGCGTGCGGATGGTTGCGCCGTTGCCGGAGGATTGGATGAGCACGCGGCCTTCGCGACCGGGCCCGTCATCGCGGGCCCCGACGACCACGTCCCGAACACCGTCGTCGTCGAGATCCTGGATGCTGGCGACGGCGCTGCCGTGTTGATTGAGTGAGCCGGTGGTTTCGAGGCGTTGGAGAATGGTGCCGTCGGCGCCGGAGAGGACGTACGCTCGGCCGCCGTTCGGCGCGGTGCTGTCGTGGAGGGTCGCGGTTGCCAGGACGTCGTTGAAGCCGTCTCGATCGAGGTCGTCCATCAGGCCGGCCACGCTGTGTCCGAAGAAGTCGTTGAGCGCTTCGCCGGTGACTTCCCAGATGAGGGGGTAGGGGGGCGCGCCGGAGTAAACCGAGACGCGACCGTTGACGCTCGGCGAGAAGCTGAACGGCTGTCCAGGGCCGCCGAGAACGATGTCATGTATGCCGTCGTTGTTCACGTCGCCGGCATCATTGACCGCGGAGCCGAGGAACTCGCGCGTGGTCCCTTCAAAAACCTTGAGCGTTGCACCGGTCGCACCGGAGATGAGGTAGGCGCGACCCGCGCCGGGGCCGACGGCGTTGGCAAACGGTGCCCCGACGATCAACTCGTCCGCGCCATCGCCGTCGAGGTCGGCGATCGGGTTGGCGACGTATCCGAAGAATTCGCCGGCCAACTCGCCGGTGAGGGTTCGAAGGACCACCAGATCCTTCTCAACGAACTGCCCCGTGACGATCTCAGGCATCAGCAGGCCGACCAACGGCACTATCAACAGGGTCGCGCGTCTCATTCCGTCTCCTATTCGCTATCTTGCTCGCGGGTGTTGTTCGATCGGGTCGTGGTGCGGCGTCTGACACGACCCGAGTCAACGACTCGCTCGTCAGGATTGCGATCGATCGTCTCCAGGTCTTCCGAGATCGTGCTTCCAAGGGCTTCCGACGGCGGACTGCATCAGCACAGACTGCGCCGCCAGGCGGCCGGGGTGGTTCGAAAGCGAGCGCGGAACGCGTCGGTATAGTGACTCTGGCTGGAGAACCCCGACAGCAGGGCGACTGTCGCGATGCTCGTCGAGCGGTCCACGAGTCGTTCGAGCGAAAGGCGCAGCCGGAGGTCTGTCCAGTAGCGGTGAATCGAACAGCCGGTTTGTCGACGAAAGAGTCGGCAAAGGTGATAGACGGATACGCCGACGGCACTGGCGAGGCCTTCGAGTGAGTGCGGGCCGCTCGGGGCGCGCACCAGTTGTCGGATGACTTCGTTGGCCAGGTGTCGATGCTGTCGGTTGAAATCGTCGGCGGACGGACGGAACCCGTGCATGGTGAAGGTTTCGGTTACGACCGCGTCAACCAGCCGAAGGAACTGCTCCTCCAGTTCCAAGGCCGACCGGTGCGTCCGCTCCATACAGGCGTGAAAGATCCGACGCTGCCGAAGGTAGGTTTGCCCGTCACACGGACCCCAGCTGAATGGGAACGGCGCGTCGGGGCGCTCCTCCACAGTCGGATCGAATCGCCGAACCGCGTCGAACAGCACGTCCCGTCGCACGTGCAGCCATTCGCACCGGTCACCCTCGGGGGACAGCAACTCGGCGCGGTACGGCTGCTCATCGTTGTACAGCATGACCACGTTCGGCGTTGCGATCACCGTCGGCCGGTCGCGGTGCTGGATCTCGACCGCCGTCCGGGGAAAGACGACCGCGGCGTGCGGCATCACATTTTCGCGGCACCAACGCGTATGCGTCGGCGGGGCGCGGAATTGCCCGGCCCAGATCAACGCCGCCCGCAGCAACGTCCGATTACCCGGTGCGTCCTGAGACGCCCATGAACTCGCGTGCATCCGATTGAATTCCCGGCTGGCCCGCCGACTCTCCAGTATAATGCGCTAACTGCCAGGTGCACCGGAAGTGACCGGAAAGCCGCGGATTCGCTCCGGCGGTCGGACGCAGGCTACCATCACAATCCCGACGATACTCGCTAACGCCACCAGCCCGAACGGAGCGGCGACGCCCACGTTGGACAGCAGCGCGGCACCACAAATAGCGCCACTGGTACGACCGATCGCGATCACGCCCTGATTGGTTCCCAGCACGGCCCCCTGATGGTCGGCATCGACACTGTGCGAGAGCAATGCGGTCTGCGTCGGGGTCAACAGCGAGACTCCGACCGCAAATGTGACCACCGCCGCCACAACCCAGCCGAGTGGCAGCCCGGCGCCGAATGCCGCGGTAAACAGGATGGCACCCGGCAGCATCGCTCCGGCGCCGAACAGGGCGGTGTTGCGCTCCCCCAGACGCTTGACGACCGGGCGCACGAATCCACCCTGGACGAAAACGCCGACGATCCCGAAGAGCCCGAACAGGTATCCGGTCTGTTTCTCGGTCGCTTCGTAGACGCGCTCGAGGGCGACGCCGAAGGTGCTGAACATCGACATGGTCGCGACGGTCATGAACAGTTCGACGCTCAGCAGAACCGCTACGTTCGGCAAACGCAGCAGCTCCACAAGCGTGTACGATTTCGAGCGATTGTCGCGTGCTGCCTCGCTTCGTGTTTCAGGAAGCGCCACCGCCACCACGATCAACGATAGGGTCTGGAGCCCGGCGTACATCCACCCGATGGCGGCGTTCCCGAAGTGGTGCGCGACGAGCCCGCCGAGAAACGGTCCGACGGCAAACGCGATCCCGAACGCCGCCCCGAGCATGCCGACCGCCGCCGCGCGTCGGTCAGGCGGGGCACTGTCGACCGCGACCGCTTGTCCGAGCGTCGCTTGCGCCCCGAACACGCCCGCGACGAGCCGGGCAACCAGTAGCCAGGTAAAATGCGGCGCGAGTGCCCACAGCACCGACGCCGCGATACTGCCTGCGATCACCACGAGCAGCACTGGCTTGCGGCCGAAGCGATCCGAGAGCGTACCAAAGAGCGTGTTGGTGAAGATCTTGGGAGCGGGCGTCGCAGCGAAGAGCATCCCGATCCAGAACGCGCTGGCCCCCAACTCGCCGCCGTAGTAGCTCAAGGTCGGCAGCATGGCGCCGACGCCCAAACCCTCGAAGAGCACGAACAGTGCAGCGATGACGATCGGCGACATGGCGGGATCATAACCCCGACCCGCCGCGCGCGTCGATCCGCTACTCGGACGTCTCGGTTATCTGCTGCGCAAGAGAAAGGTGCGCTCCACAATTGAAACGCACCCAACCGTAACCACGCTTTGCGACGGATTCCCGCCTAACGTCGTCGTCGAAGCGCCAGGAGCGCGACGCTCAACAACGCAAGCGACGTTGGCTCCGGAACGAGCACGTCAAACTCGCCAGAGAGGGCGCCCTCTCCGAAGATCGCGAATCCGGGGCCGGCATTGTCGACCTGCAGGCTCCAGCCACCAAGCTCAGCCGGGATCTCGAAGATCGGGCCGTTGAGCGAGGTGATGACTACTTCACCGAACAACCGGTCACCGTCCAGCGTGAAATCGGTCGCCGTCAGCACTTCGTCAACGATGACCGGTGCGTCGCCGCCCTCGTCGCGCGGTATCGAAAGCCGCAGCAGCATGTCGTTGATGTCTGCGCCGCTATCGATCGTCATATCGAGCGTGATGCGCGCTTCGACCAGCTCGCCAGCCAGCGGCGAGCCGAAGTCGACGAAGATCGGAGCAAACAGGAAATTGTCGAAACCGAATCCCAGGAACGTCTTGACCGTCCCGGCGTTGGCCGTTGGTACGGCACTCACAACCCCCAGCAGTGCGCATACGGACCCCAGGTACATTAAGGGACGCAACATGACAGTGAATCTCCTTTCCCCGTCCATCGTGCTCGCTCGTGAACCAGGACGCAGAGGAAACGTCCCGGGTCCTTTCGATGGACGACCTCAATATACCGCGACCGCGAGCGGTGATCGAAAAAATGCTCCAAATTTTCTACAGCGGCGTCTCGGAAGCGCTGTCAGTTGCGTTTTTTGTTAAGGGGAGGCACAATGCTGGCGCTATTGGCGTGCATTTCGTGCGGCGTTTGTCGCTTGGACCAATAGGTGAACGACCTTCTGCCTATGGGATGTATCTGATGAGAAAATGGCACACGAGGTTCCTGGTCATGAGCACGATGGTCGGCGGACTGTTGATGCAAGCACCGGGCTGTTTTCCCGTCGAGAACGCAGAGGACGCCGAGCGGCTGGCACAGCAGCTCGGCCAGATTGCGACCCGCGAGGTCTCGAATCTCGTCGCAGATTCGGTCTTCTTCGTACTCGACAACCTGCTTGTCCGATTGACCACCTAAGGAAGGAGTCGTTGCTCATGCCCAGATGGATGCGAAGGGCGCAGATGGTTTGCTCGAGCGGCGCCCTGCTGGCGATCGGCGGGTGTTTCACGTCTGCGCAACTTACCGACTTTGCCCGAACCGAGGTCGCGCGGATCACGTCGGACGTCATCGGACAGCTCGTGGCGATCTTTCTTCAAGCGACGAGCCCCGTCGCCGGCTTTTGAGCCGTCGCGCTCCGCGCGCGGAGCGCCGGCCGTGGAGTATCACGCGTGAGAACCAGGCGTTTTCGACGCTGGGCCGCGGGGGTCATGATGGCCGCCGTGCTGGGTTCGACACCCATGAGCCACGCCCAGAGCAACGGGGATGACGCCGAGACGCTCATCCAGCTGAACGAGATCATCATCGCGTTCGCCAACGAAGAGTACGAGACTGCTAAAACGGCGATCGAGCGGGTGCTGGCGCGCGACGCGGATAACGCAGCCGCGCTCTACTACCTCGGGCTGATCTCGCTCGACGAAGGCCTCACACTCGCGAACCGGGCCAAGGTGGAGCCGGACGCGCAGCAGCGTGCCGCGATCCGGGCGGAGGCGGTCGCGTCGTTTCGGCGCGCCCAGACCAACCTGCAAAAAGTCATGCGCCTGGCGGACCCCACGCTTGCGCCCGTCGAGGCGGCGCTGGACCTCGGCATCGCACAGCTGGCCAGTGACGCGGAGGACAATGAGAAGATTGCCGAGAAGCTCGCGTCTCAAGCGGTCCTGACGCTGGAGCGCTACGTCGGCGCCGATGCGGGCAAAGTGGACCCTGTCGGGCACTTTTTCCTGGCCGTCGCCTACTACCGGCTGCAAGCGCTACAGCCGAGTCGGCGCAGCGAGATTGTCGGCAAGGGTTTCGCGGCGCTCGACGAGGCAGACCGCCTGCTCGGGGAGCGTCCGGCCGACCCCGACGAGCCGGACGTCAAACGGACGACGTTCGAAACGCGCGTGCTCTACTACCGCGGCCTGTTCGAGTTGGCGCGCGATCGCAAGCAGGCCGGTCGCGGTTTTCTGAACCAGGTAGTCGAGAAGGACCCGGGTTCGGACCCGGCGAACAATGCAGCCAAGATCATCGAGTTCATCGACCAGTCGCGTGCCGACAGTCCGGCGGCGATCTCGTTCGACTCGCCGATCGGCCCGTTGCAATTCGACGGCTCGCTCACGATTGGCGGCTTCTACGACACGAACGTGATCCTGCTTGGCGAAGATACGATCCTGCCGCGCGGCATCGAGCAGGCTGACGACATTCGCGGCGGCGTCGAGGCGAGCTTCGACGTCACCCGACAGTTGACGCAGGAAGACGGTATTCTGGGACGTTCGTTACTGTTCGGTCTCGGCGGCTCGACCGTCCACTTCTGGCAGCCCAGCATCGGCGAGTTCGACGTGAACACCTATTCCGGCCGGGCCTACGTAAACTGGGAGCCGGTTGCGAATCTCTATCTCGGTGTTCAGTACGACTATACCTTCACGCAACTTGGCCACGACCCGTTCATCAGCAGCAACCGGATCAGCCCGGTCATCAGCAAGCTCTGGATGCGGCAGGGTGACTATGGCGAGGAAGAGTTCGCTCGAACGGACCTCTACTACAGCTACGATCGGCGGGATTATTTCGATATTCTGACCGACCGTCGATTCGATCGCGACGGCAACTACCACGCGATCGGCCTCACGCAGTCCTTCAACCTGATGCGTGCCGAAGCGCTCTGGCCGGAATACTACGGAGCGGACGGACCGGGAGCGTCGGAGGGCACGGATGGTCGACGGTGGATGTCGGTGGCGGGGGGGTATCTCTTCCGCAACGAACGCACGAACGGTGAAGAGTTCGATCTTTCGGGCAACGCTGTCTTTGCCGGCATCAACATCCCGTTGCCTTGGCGACTCGATTTCAACCTGCGCGGCGAGTGGGGCTGGGACGACTATAGTGAACGCAGTGCCTTTGATTTCGAGGGCAAGGAGCGGTTCGATTTCATTCAGCGCTACGAAGCCGGTCTGGCGCGGACGCTGATCGATCAGGGCGAATACGCGCCGATTCCGACGCTCGACATGCGGGTTCGTGGCGGGATCGAGTACACATTGCAGGATTCGAACATCTGGGACCGGCTCGGCCAGGATATCTACTCATTCGACCGGACGATCTACAGCCTCAAACTGATCATCAACTTCTGATGCACGTCCGGGCGCGATGCGCCGGCCACGCTTGCCGATCGGGATAGAATGACGTTCGGGCCGGGACCACAAAGCGCGTCGACCAAGACAGGTGACGGGCTCGAAATGCCAAAGGAGCGGGTAATGAGACCCACACTGATCTCGATGGCGGTGTTCGTGAGCGCTGCCGCGGCCGTGTTGCCGGCTGCGACCGCCCAGGATTTCCTCGTATCCGGCGTCAGCCATCCGAACGCCGCGACGTTCGCGTTTCCGGGCGAGAGTGCGGGGAAGCTGGCGATTAATCTCCAGGTGGATGAGGGCACACTCGAGGTCCGGGCGAGTGAGCAGGTGATGCTCTACTCCTTTGAGAGCCGTACGGTCGCGATCGTGCTCGGGCCGGCTTCCGTTTCGTTCGCGCTCCCGGACGACGAACCGACGCTCCATCTGGCATCCGGTCGGCTGCAATTCGTTTCACGGGCGGACGAACCCGACATCGGGACTGCATTTTCCGTCGGCGGGACGGTTGATGCACCTTTGTTGCGCGGTCGCGTGCAGCCCGGACGCATATGCCTGTCCGCGGTCGGCGAAACGTCGGACGTGACCTATGAGCCGGTCGATGGCGAGCCGCTCGTGCTGGATGTGGGTGGCGAGGAGCGGCCCGTGGCGGCGGGCAAGCGGTTTACGTTACGTGCGGGTGACGCGCAGACCCAAGCCGCGGCCGGCTGGCTGACGGACCAGGGATTCGAAGAACCCAACCGCGTACAGCGCCTCGGCGTCTATACCGCCCAACTCATCTCACGTGATCCGATCGAGGATCGGTTGATCAGCGAGGTCGTTTCGATCGACCTGTACTCGACGTCCGACAAGGTCATCGAGTCGCTCAGCGTGACCCAGTTCCGACCGGAGATTCGGGCGCTGACGGTGGCGATCACGCCACAGGTGACGACCAGTACGAACCTCGCGGCGGCGGCACAATCGACCCCGTTCCCGGCCGCGAACGAAGTTCCGCCACTCTCGCCGGCGGCGGTCAGCGTTGGCGGCGTGACGGCGCTGCAGTTGAACCAGTCCGCCCGAAACCTGCTGACGATTACCGGAAGTCGCGGATTGGGCTTCAATGGCCCCAGTCGATTGGCATTGCCCGGATTCGGGCCTGGAGGCGTGCGCACGGTTGGGCCGCCGGGCCTTGGCGCACAATAACGATGGTTTACCGGAACGTCCGCATTATCGCGCTGGGAAAACGATGATCGCGGACCGCGCCGTTTTGTTCGTCAGGCGCCGCCGGGTACAATGAGCATCGTGCTGTCGGTGCGCTGAAGAAGCCGGCGGCTCTTTCCGCGTTGGGATTCACAGATTCGTCGGCGTCCGCCCAGTGGCGCCTGATTTCCGTCGATTGGACGGGCTCGGATGCCCGTATGTGTCCGCGCAAGGATGCCCTTTTGCGAACGATGCCGCGCGGGGTGTGAAGCGCGGCGATGATTTGACGCCTAACAGAGTAGGTATGCGCCGTTGTCGCGCCGTGCCTGCAATTGGATCGAGTGCCTCAGGAGGCTGAGCCATGCTATCGCGATTCGAACGAACCCGCGCCCCCAAACTCATAGGACGACTGCTGGTCGCGACGGCTGCCCTGCTGGGCTTCGCTGACGTTGCCAGCGCGGACAGCGCGACGCCGACGACGATGACGCTCACGGCCGACCAGGTCGCGGGTGCATTTGCGCCAACCGACGCAGATCCGTCAATCACGGAAACCGCGATGAGCGAATGGACGGCCGCGTCGACCATTACGATCAATGCGCCAGCTGACTTTGAGTTCGACGTGACCGCGACCATCACGGCCGACACGGGCGGCGTCGCGAACCTGCTCGTCAGTGACTCGGTTTCGCCGACGGACGCACAGACGATCGAGTTCACGATCGATCAGGTCAGCGGGGGCATGGCAACGATCACCTTCAGCGGCATTACGCTGCGGCCCGCCAACTGCACCGGTGGTACCGCGGGTGATGCGGCGGACATTACCGTCACGACCAGCGCCGGAACGCTCAACAACGCTCAACTGGTGGATGTTGCCGTTCTTTCGGCGCCGCCGACCGACCTCGTCCTCGACGTGATTCCGACTCAGACGTCGCTCGTTCCGTTCGACGTCGTCGTGCGTGCGGCCGACAATCTCGGCAACACGACCGACGCCTGCGGAAACCCGTTCACGGTGCGGACCGCAACCGATATCCAGCTCTCAGTGGCAGCCGGTACGGGCGCGCTAGGCGGTACGACGACCGGATCCATCGCGGCCGGGGCCAGCAACACGACGATCGTCGGCTTGGAATACGACGTTGCGGAAGCCGGCGTGGAGCTCGGTGCCGCTGCGACTTCCGGCGATGCGTTGACGGCAGGCACGTCCGACCCGTTCACCGTCGATCCCGGCGCGCCGTTGCGCCTCGTGGCCTCGCCAGTCGCGGCGACCGTTACCGCGGGTGTGGCCTTTAATGTAACGGTGTCCGTCGAGGACCAGGCCGGTAACCCGACTACCGTGACGCAAAACACGACCGTCGACCTGTCGCTCTTGGGTGGTGTGCTCGCCGCGGGCAGCACGACGGAGGTCATCACCGCCGGTAGCGGCTCGGTGATGTTCACGAATCTCACCGTGAACGAAGTCGGCAGCAATCTGCGACTCTTCTTCTCGGTCTCGGCCGGCAATCCGGTCCTTTCGGTGCAATCCGGTCTGTTCGATGTGGTGGCCGCCGCACCAGCTGCCGTCCGTATCATTGACGTCAATCCGGCAAGTCCGATCGCGGGCACCGATTTCGACGTTACGGTTGAAGCCATTGACGCGTTCGACAACATCGCCAACGCGGTCGCGGCGATCGACTTGGACATTCGCCTCTGCGACGGTACCGCGATGCAGGGGACGACCACCGGTTCGATCGGCATCGGCAACAGCCAAACGGTCATCAACGGCGTGCGTTTCCCGACCGCGGGCCCGATCGAGATTCGGGCGTTTGTAACCGCGGGCGGCGTGCCCGATTCAGCATGCGTTCCGATCACGGTTCTGCCGGCGGCGCCTGCCCAGCTCGAGCTGGAGGACCTGGTCACCGTTACGGCCGGTAACGCGTTCACGGTTGAAGTGCGCGTGCTCGATATCGGCGGGAATGAGGTCGCCTGGAACGGAGCCGCGGCGCTTCCGCTCGAGATCGTGGCCAACGGCGGCGATCCGCAGCCGACCGCTCCGGTCGTCGGCGAGGTACCGATCGGCCAGTCGCGGGTCACGCTCTCGGCAACGTTCGTCGATGTGGGCAACGTCACCTGGACGGTCAACGAGACCGATCCCGGTGAAGCGCTGACATCTGATTCCGACATATTCACCGTCGCGCCAGCTACGCCGACCGCGCTGCGGCTCGAGATTCTGGGTGGTGAACCGCGGTTCGCGGGGACGCCGTTCAGCTTCGAGGTGTCGGTGGTCGATACGAACGGCAATCTGGCCGACCCGGCCCAGATCGTCGCTCCGATCAACTTCACAGTCAGTATCGCCTCCGGCAATGGCCAGTTCGTGGCACCCGGCGACGTTCTCGTCAACACACTAGCAGGAACCATCCCGGCCGGAATGAACACGGTCACGGTTGCCAACTCGTCCTACAACCTCGCGGAAAGCGGCATCCAGTATCAGGCGGCCGACGATGCGGCGGTGCTCGCCAGCGGAACCAGTGATACGTTCCGTGTTGCAGCCGGTGCCGCCGACCGCTTGCGTTTCGCAACGCAGCCGAACTCCGTGACGGTCGATGACCCGTTACTGTTCCGCGTCGAGGTGCTCGACCGGTTCGATAATCTGGTGGACGGTCGCTTTGCCGGAACCGCGGCGAACGACGTGGTCACTGTCACGCTCAACATCAACGACGGCACGTGTGCCGGCGCGCTCTTGACCGGGACCAACATGCAGACCGCCTCCAGCAATCCGGGCTTCCCGGGCCAGGCGATCTTCGACGCCGTCGACCTGCGGGTCGACACGGTCTGCAACGGCTACACGCTCACCGCGAGCGCCCCCGGCCTGACGCCGACGGACTCCGATCCCTTCAACGTGACTAGCGGTGCGAACGTTCGCGTTGCGAACGTTGACATTCAGGTCGTTGGTGAAGAACGTAATCTGGTCGCGACGATCGTCTCGGATGGTGCGGCTCCGCTCGGCGGGACAGTTGCATTCCGATTCGGACTGGACCAAGCACCGGCCGACGGCGTGATCGACGTCGAGTTCGCGAACAACGTTATGGTCGATCTGACCGGCGATCCCTTGCTTGCCGGCGTGCAGCGAGCGATTCCGCTGGGCAACATTCGTGGCAATCTCGACGGGCTGCTCGAGGATCTCGATCAGGTGGTGGTCGAGCTAACGCCGCCGGCGGCGATCGCCGCTGTGGATGATCCGGCGGACAACGCCGACGACTTCGAGCTGCAGGTCGACCTCAATATCCTGGCGGAGAACGCGATTGCGATCTCGACTGAAGATCCCACGCAGACGGTCGTCACCGTTACGTACGAGGTCGTGGCGTTGGCCAATGTGCCGGCCTTCGACATCCGACTTGGCTTACAGGCGCCCGGTACGCCGGATGCGGCGCTCGAACCGGGCCTGATTACGATCGTCGCGGCGAACGTCGACCCGCGCCCGGGTTTGCGGAGCGTCCCGATCGACGTCAAGGCGGTGCTGGACGGCAATGCGCTCGACAAGAGCCGAATCGTCGCCCGCGTCGACTTCGCGGATACGGTCCGCGAACGCGTCGAGTTGACCAACAATGTTTCGCGTCGCGAACTCGCGATCGACGTCCGGGCGGACGCACTCGACATTCGCCTCGGTTCTTACCTCGTTGACTTCGACTACACGGTGCTGAGCGTTGCCGAGCTGCCGCCGTTCCGCGTGCGGTTCGGGCTCGATCAGGTGACGGACGGCGTGGTGGCCATCACGCTTCCGCTGCTCGAGGTCACGCTGCCGGTTGCTGACGAGGACGGCGACGCCCGCGACGATGCGGACCAGCTCGCACCGGGCAGTCATCGGCTCACGTTCGATTTGGCCGACGAACTGCTGGCTGCCGGATTCCCGTCCGGAGCCGAAGCGATGGTCGTGGCGGAGTTGGTAATCGACAACAGCATCGATGCCGACGCCAACAACAATCTGACCGATTCGACCGAGGTCTACGCGGTGGATCTGCTGGCGAGCGATGTGACGTTCACCTTCGATCTGACGAGCAATACGATTTCAGTGTTGGAACTCAAATACGAGGTCCGCACCAATGTTCCGGCCGAGGATGTCGAGATCGGCTTCTACATTTCGGGCGACGAACTCCGGGCGATCGGTGCTGACGATCTGCGCGTCGGCGGGGTCATCCTGCCGGCGAGCGAAGCGCAACGACTGGCGCAGCTCGGGGTCGGAACGCACACGCTCGAGAACATCGAATTGAGCGTACCGAACAACATCAGCCTGGCCGCCGGGGAGTTCGTGCTGAAGGCGCGGATCGACGACCGCGATCAGGTTCTTGAAGCCATCGAGGGCAACAACGTCGCTGCGGTACCGGCGTCCTGCGCGGCACCGGATAGCGATTGCGACGGCGACGGATTGACGCGCGGCCAGGAGGACATCGGTGATCGCGCCGATCCGAACGATATCACCAACCCGAACTCGCGCGTGATCGTCGCAGCCGCGTCGCTCGATCCGGATACGCCGACGCGCGTGATCCCGGCCGATCAGACGATCACGCTCGACAGCAATGCAGACACCGACGGCGACGGTCTCACCGACCGCGAGGAGCGTGAGCTCGATCCGCCGACCAATCCGGCGGAGCGCGATACGGATGAGGACGGTCTGGACGACGGAGAAGAATTGGAGGCGGGAACCTCGCCGACCGATTGGGATAGCGATGACGACGGGCTGAGCGACTTCGAGGAGCTTCGCGGTGCGTTCTTCGTCACCGAGTACCCGGCCGGCTCGACGTCCGGTCGGTTCCGCGAGCAGCTTCGGCGTCGCATCGTCGGTCTCGATCCGCTCAACCCTGACACCGATCGCGACGGCATCTCCGACTGGAACGAGTTGAACACGTTTGCCCGGCGCGCGGACGCAGATGGTAGCGTGCCGTCGATCGGTCTGACCGCGATTCAGGCGCGGGCCAACTTCGCTGTCGTCAAGCCGCAATTCGGCATCCGGACGGACCCGACGCGGGCGGACACGGACGGCGATGGCATCGACGATCTGCGCGACCCGAGTCCGCAGGTGCACCCGGCGCGCTGGGGCTTCAACCCGACGGGCAACGACGACACGTTCAACCAGCGTGACGTCGATCTCCTCCGCGAGCAGGTTCTGGCCAACGCCGGAAGTGCGCGGGAACGGGATGAGCTGGCGGCGGCGTTCCCGACGAATGTCCAGCAATTCCAGCAGCTGCTGCTCAACTTCGATCAGGACCGCGACGGATTCCTCGAAGCCCCCGATGCCAACGGCGACGGCTTCCCGGACTTTACACGCTTCAATGAAGCGACGGTCGAACAATCGTTCGGTATCGACTTCAGCAATAACGGCGATCTGAAGGACGGCTTCGACGTCGGCGGCATCGCCGAAGGGGACACGGACCCCACCGGCGAACGCAAGTTCGGAACTTACCGCGTTATTGCCCCCGGAGCGCGTGGTGACCGCGGTAACGGCATCCTCGAAACCTCCGATGATCCGTTCCTGCAGCTCATTCCGTCGGACAACTGCCCGAACGAAGCGAATGAGATGCAGGAGGACTTCGACGGCGACGGGCTCGGTGACGCCTGCGACGCCGACGCCGACAACGACGGTATCCCCGAGCCGCTTGACCCCGTCCGGCAGGCACCGGGTCTTCCGGCGCCGCTATGCGGATTCGGCGTAGTCCAGGCCATGCCGCTGATGATCGCCGGGTTGATCGGCTGTCGCGCCTCGGCCCGCAGGAAACGTCGGTAGGGAAGCCGACGCCGCCGGGTCACCAGGGTACTTGCCCCACCCCGCATGGGGTGGGGTGCAGCACGCGTCAAACCGCGAAGAGCGCGACTGCGGCATTAGCGCGTGTGCGGTTTGAGCGGCCACTGCTTTCTACTACAAAGAAAAACTATTGTCGTTATCATCGAATTTCTGGTATGCGAGTTTGCTGACCGAAGACCGCGCGTATGACGGAGCGACGTTTTTCGTACCCGGTTTCCCTGGAGATCCGCGTTTCTGGGCCATGCGTGCGGGCTGCGTGATTTGTTCTGAAAAAACTGCATTGTTTCCGATCCTTTTCGTCGATTAGATAGGTGGTGGGAGCGGACGGGTAGAAGCACAGCACTCGCCAAAGCGATCGAATCGCGACAAGCAAGACAGCGCCACACGGCGCCCCGCACGAGTAACTCGAGCGCGGTCATCCGAGTGAAGATGATTTGTGCACTTGGATGGACGCGCCGAGTTTTTTATTATCAATTAGTGACTGAATCGTCGGTCTCGACGGATTCCCCGTTCGACGACCGATCTTCTGGCAGCTCGCCTCCGGGGTCAGTCTCGGCCCCGTTAACGATGGCCGACTGGCGACCGAAGAACAGGAAACGCATTCGTCCATAGGTTCTCTGGTCCACGCATACCAGCGTCTGGACGGCCTCGACGGGAAACTCGATCTGCGATTCAAAGCGCAAGACGATCAGGCCTTCCGGTCGAAGCAGGGGAGCCAGTTGGTTCAGGATGTTGAGCGTCTTGGTCGGATTCTCGACGTCACGATAGGGGGGGTCGAGAAAGACGAGCCCGTAACCCACGGCGGTCGCTGGAGGCGGGACCGTCCAGCTATTCTGCACGACAACCCGAAACAGGTCCGGCTGTTGCAGCTGGTCCAGATTTGCCCGCAGCGTCCGCAACGCGCGCCGGTCGCGTTCGACGAAGATGCAGGCGGCGGCGCCGCGCGACACCGCTTCGATTCCGAGTCCGCCGGTGCCGGCGAAGAGATCGAGCACGTCGAAGGCGGGCAGGGCCCCGGGCAGTCCGAAACGTGCTCCCAGAACATTGAAGAGCGTTTCCTTGATGCGGTCGGTTATTGGACGAGTCGTACGCCCGCCGGGTGCACTCAAGGCGCGTCCGCGGAACCTTCCTGCAATGACCCGCATCAGTACTCCGTTCGCGTTATCGGGCGCGCTGAAAAACGGCCGTCCGGGTCAGTCATTGACCCCCCGGATCGGACCGATACCTCTCCTACCATGATACGCGACCTGCGCACGATTCTGGAAGGCTGGGACTACGAGCCGGGCAAGATCTCGGTTCGCAAGATCATTGGCCGTGACGGGCGTGAGAAGATCCAGACCCGGATCGATCTCGGGGTCCTGCAGCTCGAAGTCGAGGGCCGCCCTGACGGTAAGCGCCCGAACGGCTTCGAGTCGTTGCTGGCTTTCCACGAAAAGCGTCTTAGCGACCATGTCTCTCAGCACGGCGACGACGAGCGTTTCGTTCTTTCGCCGGAAGATTGCCGAGAGTTGCGTCATGAAGCCTACATCTACTATCAGCGTTACCTGTCCAACTTCGTGCTCGAAGAGTTCAAGGCTGTGATTCACGATACGGACCGAAACCTGCGGCTGACGCGGTTTTGCGCGGAGTATGGCTCGACGCCGGTAGATCGCGAAGCCTTGAAGACCCAGCTCGGCTACCTTCTGATGATGAACATCCGGGCGAAAGCGTACCTTGCGCTCGAGCGCAAGCAGTTCGACGAGGCATTGCGCGAGGTCGACCGGGGAATCGGGAAGCTCAACGCACTCGAGACGGGCGACGGCGACGAGAGCGAGTACGAGTCGGCGAGTTGCGAGACCGAACTGAGTGTGCTGGATGATCTCCGTGAGGAGATTCTCGCGAAGATGCCGGTCGATTCGCGAGCACGCCTCCAGTGGGAGTTGCAGGCCGCGATCGAGGCCGAGGATTACGAACTCGCGGCCCGACTCCGTGATCGTCTCAGCGAATGGACGGACTAGGACGGCCGCCCGGCGGCCACACGCGTCCTGGTTTCAATCCCCAATGATCTTGATGAGTGCCTGTTTTCGCCGACGGCCGTCGAACTCGCCGTAGAAGATCTGTTCCCACGGGCCGAAATCGAGCTTTCCGGCCGTGATCGCCACGACGACCTCGCGTCCCATGATCTGCCGCTTCAGATGTGCGTCCGCGTTATCCTCGCCGGTTTCGTTGTGCCGGTATTGAGACGTCGGTGCATGCGGTGCAAGGCCCTCGAGCCATTTGTCGTAGTCGTGATGCAGGCCGGCTTCATCATCGTTGATGAAGACGCTGGCGGTAATGTGCATTGCGTTGACGAGTACGAGCCCTTCCTGAACGCCGCTTGCGCGAACCGCCGCTTCGACGTCGGCCGTGATGTTCACGAGGCCTCGTCGATCGGGAACTTCGAACCACAGTTCTTTGCGAAACGAGCGCATTACCGCCTCCTGTGCGTTACGGTAAGCGCGATTATAGGGTTTGGGCCCGCCACGTGCGCGACTGCTGAGGCGACGGACGGACGGGGGGAGGCTATTGAATGCTACGCGGGTTCGACGGACGCTCCGGCTCAAGGGTGATTCCGATCTCGTAGAGGTCGGCGAGCACGCGGCGCGTGTGCGTCACGCGACCACATACGAGTCGCGGTTCGCCAAATAGATGGGGAACCAGGGCTTCGACGGCCGTTCCGGTCGGGATGCTGCGTGCGATCTGCACTGCCAGGCCGTACTGGGACACATTCACTGTGACGCCGACACAGGGGTCGGGATTGTCGGCGTCGAGGACGCGGACCTTGCACGGCTCCCGATGGGCCAGGCGCGCTTCGTTTCGGCGTTGCTTGTCTCGGACCGGCGTGGCGATCGCGACGGGACTGATCGGCGTCTCGCCGCGCGACTGTGCGTGCATCTGCATGGCTGTCATGCTCCGAAAGATTACCAGACCTGGCGAGGCCGCAAGCTGCTGACGACCTACTGGGTTTCTTCCATATCTATCGTCGGGAAGAAATTGCGCCTCGGAAAAAACAGGCCAGATCTCCAAAAAAAACAAGCTTTCGCCAGCCGCTTAAACCCGTCGCTCGCGCTCCGGGCTCGTATTAATGCTTCTTGACCCGCCGACCACGGGCGTCGTCCATTCGACACGGGCCCAGCGGTCCGCTGTGGACACAATTCCCCGCTCACTCCTATGATTGTAGTAAAATGGGGGAGGTATCGCATAGGCTTCGGACGCTCCTCGGGCAGGGGCGGATCGAGAGGGAGAAGCTGTCGGGATGGAGCGCGGACAAAGAATTACCGCTGGGAAAGTGCTGGGCAGCGTTGAGACCGGGGGGTTCGTGTTTACCGAGAGCCGACATCCCGCCGGAATGCGACTGGCTCCGCACGAGCACGAACGGGCCACGCTTTGCCTCGTTACGGCCGGTGCGTTCCGGGAGACCATGAACGGTGACGACACGGATTGTCGGCCCGGCAGCCTCGTCCTCAAGCGTGCGGGGCAGATCCACGGAAACGACTTCGGGCCGACCGGTGCCCGCTCGCTCATGATCGAAGTGCTGCCACAAAGGCTGGCGGCGCTGCGGGAGGTCGCCGCCGCTGCCCTGGATCACACTGCGGTACTCCCGCAAGCCGGCCACGGCGAGGCCTTTCGCCGACTGACGAACGCATTCGCCTACACCGCCGACCCGTTGCGCCCACTGGTCCTCGAGGGTCTGGCACTCGAGCTGATCGCCGACGTCGAGCGTTCCCGGTCGGGGACCGCTGGCAAGGAGAAAGGAGCGCCGGCTTGGCTTCTTCGGGCGCGGGCGATGATCGATGACCTTGCGCTGGTCGGCGTTCGTCTGGACGACGTTGCTTCCGAAGTCGGAATTCACCCGGTTCATCTGGCGCGCAGCTTCAAGCGCCTGACCGGCAGTTCGGTCGGCGACTACGTCCGCCACCGACGTCTGGCGCATGCTCGGACGCTGCTCGCACGGACCGATTGGCCGATCAGCCACGTTGCTGACCGGTCCGGATTCTGCGACCAGGCGCATCTGACCCGCGTGTTTCGTCTCCAGCTCGGCATCACGCCGGCCGCCTATCGGCGAATGATGTCGGAGTAGGTTCAGTAGGGGTGCGCCCGTGCGTGTGATTCTGCTGGGAAATGCCGGCTCCGGAAAGAGCACAATGGCCCGCGCGCTGGCCAAGGGTAGCGCGATCGCTCACTTGTCCCTTGACGAGATCGCTTGGAACCCCGGCCCAGTGCGGAAACCGCTGGACGAAAGCGTGGCGGCCTTGAGCCATTTCATCGAAACGAACGCGGAGTGGATCATCGAAGGCTGTTACGGCGACCTCGTCGAGCCGGCGCTGCCGCATTGTACGGAGCTGCGATTCCTGAACCCGGGTGTGGAGACGTGCGTCGAGCATTGTCGTTCTCGACCGTGGGAGCCTGACAAGTTCGCGAATGCGGAGGCGCAGGACGCAATGCTCGATGGACTGATCGCGTGGGTCCGGACGTACGCCGACCGTGACGACGAGTATGGGTTAGCGTGCCACCGTCGGATCTTCGATGGGTTCGCCGGTCGCAAGCGCGAGTATGCCTCCGTCTCGTCGTACGGCGACTAACGTAGCTGAAGCAGACAGTCATTTCCCCCGGAGGAAAGTCGTTTCTCCCCGGAGATCATTGCGCAGGGCCTGGACGGGCCGATTATGATCTCCAAAGAGGCGGTGAGAACGACGAACCTCGTCAAGGTTGCGAACGATCCGTCCGATGAGCATCAGTGTGAGCCGAGGTGTGGTTGGCAGGTGGGGGGCCTTTTTGGATCGCCTGCACAATTGACGCTTCGGAGCAGATCGCAAGCGAACCCCCAGCGAACAGGGAACGGACTACGCCGAGACGGCACGGTCTTCCTATCCTTTGTTTCATGATACGGGCCGCGTTGCCGTTCTGCTGATGCTCCACGGAAGGGCGGGGGGACTCGCCCACGGCGAAATTCGTACGACAAGTGACGCGGCGCTCACGTTGATGCCGGCCTTGTCGAGTTGTTTATAAAGCGCGTGTTGTCTTTGATAATTCTCGTACGATTATCATCGAGAGCGCTCGGCGTGGGACCGGGTTATTATTCTTTCTTATATTATTGCGATTGACGCGGTACCGGCGCGGCGGATCGGAGGCGGCAGCGCTGCCGCGGTCTTTTGCGCACGAGGGTGAGTTTGCCGGAAGACAAGGGAAGTAAGATGGGGGACTTCGTGGGTAGCCGCTCGTCTGAGCCGAATCGTCGTGTGCTGGTTGTCGACGATGACCCGGTGATTCACGGGTACTTCCGGAAGATCCTTTCATCGATCACGCCATCGGAACGTTCGCAGCCTGGCGGGATATCGGGACCGACCACCGACGTTGTCCCGTTTGCGGTCGATGCCGCGATTCAGGGAGCGGAGTCGCTTGCACTGGTCGAACGGGCACTGGATGCCGGCCGGCCGTACGCGTTGGCGTTCGTCGATATGAACATGCCGCCGGGCTGGGACGGCGTGGAGACCATTCGCCGGTTGTGGGCGGTGGATGACACGTTGCAGGTCGTCATCTGCACCGCGCACTCCGACCTCGTCTGGGCCGAATCCCTGGCGCCGATCGGCGGTTCGGCGCGACTGCTGATTCTCAAGAAGCCGTTCGATCCTGCGGAGGTGCGCCAGCTTGGCTTGGCATTGACCGAGAAGTGGACGCTCGAGCGCCACGTTCAGTCGCGCATCTCCGACCTGCGTGAAACCGTCGCGCATCATAGCGAGCTGCTTGCACGGAGCCACTTCGAGTTCCAGGCCCTGCAGCAGGCACTGGATCAGAACGTCATCTGCTCGGTGACCGACCACCGCGGGATCATCATCGAGGCCAACGAGCCATTCTGTCGGATCTCTCAGTACAGTCGCGCCGAGCTTGTCGGCAAGTCGCACAAAGTCATCAACTCGGGGTGCCACCCGACCTCGTTCTGGGCCGACATGTGGCGGACGATTGCCGGCGGCGACTGGTGGCGCGGCGAGATTTGCAACCGGGCGCGCGACGGGTCTCTCTTCTGGGTCGATACCACGATCACGCCGTACCGAAATCCGGCCGGTGTTATTGAGAAGTACGTCTCGCTGCGCGTTGATGTTACCGCTCGAAAAGCTGCGGAGGCCGAGCTGCGCAAGATGGCCATGCTCGACCCGCTAACCGGGCTCCCGAACCGTTCGTTGTTGCTCGATCGTCTGACGCATTACGTACACCGGGCGACCGAACCGGCGGCCGCCGGCTTTGCCGTTTTCTTCCTCGACTTCGACCGCTTCAAGCTCATCAACGACAGTCTCGGGCACGACATAGGCGATGCAATGCTGCGCGAGATCGCCGCCCGGCTCCGCAGGCATCTCGACATCTCAGACACGCTCGATCTCGACGACGGCGGCTGCACCGCGGCGCGCCTCGGCGGCGACGAGTTCGTCGTCATTCGCGGCAACATCCAATCGCCGGACGATGCGACCGCAGTGGCAGAGGGGCTGCTGCACGAGTTCGCGAGTCCATACAGCCTCGGCGAGCACGAGGTTTTCTCGACCGTCAGCATCGGCGTCGTTACCTACCACGACGGCTATCGACAAGCGGACGAATTGCTGCGCGACGCTGACACCGCAATGTACGAGGCCAAACTGGCCGGGAAGGGGCGCTACGTCCTGTTCGATGCGGCCATGCGCGAGCGCGTTCTGCGCCGCCTGGAGATCGAGGTTGACTTGCGCCGCGCTTTGCGCGCTAACGAGTTTCAGGTGCTCTACCAGCCCATCCTGTCGCTCGAGACCGGCCGGGTGGTGGGGGCCGAAGCCCTCTTGCGGTGGAATCATCCGCGTTTCGGGCTCATTCCGCCGGGGGAATTCATCCCCGTAGCAGAGGAGACCGGCGTCATCGGCGAAATCGGCGATTGGGTCGTGCGACAGGCGTGCGAACAACACGTCCGCTGGCAGCGGAGCGATCCCGAACACGCCCCCCCGACCGTCAGCGTGAATCTTTCCCGAACCCAGCTCGCTAGTGAAGACTTCATCCGCCGACTCGATGCAATCCTCGCGGAAACCGGCCTCGCGCCCGCCGCACTGCAACTCGAGGTGCCCGAAAGTCAGGTGCTCGAGAACCAACACGAGCTCACGAACGTGCTCCGGCGGCTGAAAGCCCGCGGGATCCGCCTGGCCATGGACGATTTCGGCACCGGACTGTCGTCCCTGTCCGGCCTGCACAATTTGCCATTCGACGTTGTTAAAATCGACCGGGCCTTCGTATCCGATATGTCCCGCGGACGCTCGCTCTTCGCCGTCGCACACGCCGTCATTACGCTCGCGCGAAACCTCGGGATGTCGACGGTCGCCGAGGGTATCGAACACCAGGATCAGGTCGTCGGCTTGCAGATGCTCGACTGCGAGTACGGCCAAGGCTACCTGTTCGCACACCCAATGACCGCCGACGATCTTAGCGCTTTCCTCGTCGGCCCGCGGCCAGAAGTATCAAGGCCAGCGAGCCTCCAGGCGCCGCTGCCCGCGCCGCCCATCTTTCAACCACCCATCATGGGCCCACATCCGCCGGTGCTGGGCCCGTATCCGCGGAACTACCCCCGTCCATCCTGAAATCGGACGCGACGGCACCCGCCACCGCACCCGCGACCCTCACCGCAGGGCTACCTAGAAGAGGGTCGCGAGTTGGACAACTCCGCTACTGGGAAATCCGGTTCGCTAGGCTTGGGCGTCAAACCCGGCCTGTGACGGAGCCAACTTTGAACCAGACCTTAAACGCAACATAATATATGTTATAGGACTTTGAGGGTCAGAGGCGGAAAGGGCCCCGCTGTCAGCCTTCCGTGATGCCGCCGCCACATTTGTGGATGTGCCAGTCCCTGCGGGGGTTTGGCAGCCCGTGATCAATCGCCCCCGCCGCCCATATGAGCGCGAACAGCGGCAACTTCAGGAATACAAGGCGTCTATCGCAAGATGGACAGTAGCCGTCTTTGCCGAGTGAAGGCTCGTGCAATTGACGGATCAGCCGCATCTCGTCGGCAAATCGTCCCAATTCGCGGCGGGACCCAAGACCGAAGTAAGCTGGGTCGTATGAATAAAAGTCGACCCGGCAGAAATCACACAGGATGAGTCGCTGCTCACTGATGACTTCCAACTCGGTGTAGGTGTGCACACGCTGACGAAGATGCTCGATTTCTTCGCACATATGACCGCAGTCTGCACACGGTGCGACGTCACGGACTTCGAGTGTGCCGAAACAGATCGGACATTGCGTGGCCGTCACGTTTGCCCCCCGGCTCGTCGCTGCTATGAGCGCTCGCCTGTGAACTCCACAGTGATATCGATGGTCAGGATCACGGCCGAATCGCCTTGGCCCGACGCGAGCGTTTGAATCCGCGTCACGCGGCCGGAGAGACGATCGGTGTCTTCGAAGCTGCCGGTAATCGTGGCAAGCTCGAGGGCCACGCCGCCGCCTGTATCGTCGCCGGTGGCGTCGCCGGAGAGGTCGCCGATGAAGACGAACTCGTTCGCTTCGTTGATCAAGCCGCTGCCGGCGCTACTGGCATTCGCCGCGTCGGCGACTCGGATGACCCTCGGTTGCGGGAACGAAACCGTCACCTGGTCGGGCAAGGCTGCCTCAATAGCGGCGTTGACGTCGGACAGACGCTGGTTCCAGGACTCCGCCAGTGGTCGCAACGCCTCCGGGAACGCTTCCGGATCGACCGGTTCGAGCGTGTTGCCATCACTTCGTTGCAGGACGTCGTCCCCGTCAGCGGCAGTAAAGGTAAAGGTTGCGCGCAGCGCGCCGCGGCTCAATATCCAGGTACCGGTGAGCGCGTTTTCTACAGGAAAGGGACAGCCGCCAAGCAATACGGGAATGGTCAGCACCGAGAGGAGGAAGAACGAGCGACGTATCGGGCCTCCCGATCGTGCCATGGCCATTCCCTCCTTGAAAGCCGGGATCAGCGCGACGGCCCCTATCGGCGGCGCGTCCCCTGATCCTTGACGGCCGGCGGCGGGCGCTTCAGCAGACGATTCAACTCGAACCCGTCGAACATCTGCATCCGGCGCTGGTTGAAATCGTAGGCGTACAGGATCATTCGCTCGGCGGCGGCATCGATGACCAGCAAACCTTCCTGAGACGTGGTCAACTGCTGCGTGCACATGATGTAGTCGCCGCCGCGATCGTTCATGCCGATCGCATTCGCCGTCGGTGGCTGCATCATCAGCATCATCAGGCCGACGAACAGAACCGTCGCCGTGACACTCAGGACGCCGATGGTGAACGTCCGGGTATCGACCGTCTGCGAGGATTCGGAAGAAGCCTGCATGGAATCACTCCCACCGACCGGTGTCGGTCAGTTGTTACGAAAATCCCGTTCGAGGTCGCGCGAATCGGTGTACATCAGCCGCCGCCGACCTCTCTCATAGATGAACGAATGCAGGATTCGCTCGCGCAGGTCAATCATATAAATCGCGTCGTACTCGTTCTGGATCTCGCCGGTCACCATCATGTAGTTGCCGGACAGCGCCGCCGCCTGCGCATAGGCCGGCGTGGGCTGGTAGGCGATCATGACGATCCCGGCGAAGAGGCCGAGGTTCAGGGCAACGAGCGTCGCAAGCAGCGTCGTCTTTCGCATGGGCACTCCCCTAACGGTACAACTTTTTTGGGAGCGGACTAGTCCAAATGGGTTCGGTGGGGGTTCTTGATCGCAGCCAGTACACAGGCCGCAATCAGCAGGGTTCCGACGAGCCATTGCAGCCACGGTTTGCTTTCCTGCACCGTCTGGATCCCCTTCCCGTAGTACGGACCGAGATCCTCTTGTGCGAGTGCCGGCTCGACACACGCGACCAGCAGGGCAAACGTCAGTGTTAGTGCCGAAATCCAAGGCATGCGTCGAAGCGACATCCGATTCTGCTCCATTGCTTCATTCGGAAGGACATTCACCGAGAAATCGTAGTCGCAACGCGCCTGTCAGGCAAGGAAAATCCGCACCCCGGGCAAGGTCGCTGGGCGGTCCTAAGCGTAATCCTCAGCGCTGCGATAGCGGAGCAGGCACCCGACGCCGCCGCGACGCTGGAGTGCCGCACTCTCGTTGACGACTTCGACTGGACGCCCCTGCTGCTCGGCCAGCCGGACAACTGCCTCCCGAATGTCGATCTCCTGAATCGCGGTTGCGGCGCAGTCCGGACAGGCCGTCGGTACCGCTCCCTCGGCCATCCGGCCACATTCCGTACACGCCCATCCGCGGCCTGGCGAATAGTCACTGGCCAACACCAGCGTATCGGCGCGTTCCGAGCGTAGCGCGTCCAGCGTCGGGCCGGTCCCGGAGACGGCGAGACCGCCGGTGCGCAGCTGTCGGTCGAGCCGCTCGGCCACACTACGAGACTCGCGCTCCTCGGCCTCGACGAACGCCGCTATCGTTGCGCGAACGACATCCGCGACTGGCATCCGGGATGACGCCGGCACGACGTCTACGAGTTTGCTCGCCAGATGCTTCGGGAGCAGCTCGCGAACCGGAGCTGTCACCGTCGAGTGCCCGGCCAGCACCAGATGCGTATAACCGCCGGCGGACATCAGGTGATCCAGAACCCGGATCTGCTCCTTGATGAAACGCTGCTCGCGCTCCCGCCGATGATCCTGATAGTGTGCCTTCGACCATTCGCGCCCGACACGGCGCCGAAGCTCCGGTCGTTGTTGCCATAGCCCTTCCGTGACTTCGCCGAGGTTCACCTCCAGAATCCGGACGCTATCGTGGGCGGCGATCATCACGACGTAGCGGTGATAGTTGTCCTTGAGCTCGACAAGGTGATAGATGTTCGGGGTCGTATCGGAAGCAACCCAGTTCGGTAGCGGGACGCGGAACTGCAACGGCAGAAAGAACGGATCGCTACCGGCGCGGGAGAAGAGTGCAATCCCCTCCGCCTCGACCATCAGCTCCCGTGCGAGGTAAGACTCGATTCGCGCGACGGCCTCATCAAACGAACGTCGCGCGTCGCCCGTCAGCCCCTGTCGGAGCGAGCCGAACGTGCCGTCGAGGAAGTTACGATCCGCAATGCGTCCTTCGTCGAGGCGCAGGTAGCAACTGATGACCGGCGATTCCGTTTCCGAGAGCGTTGCCAGCGTCTGGACATGTTTCTGAAGGTTCTTGAGTTCCATCGCGCGGTACCTCCCTGTGCACGTCGCCGTCGGGTGACGCGCCCTTGCGTGCCGTGCTGTTGATTCTCGATAGACTCGACGCCGGCGTGCCCAAGGATCAGCGTCGAGTGCCGCCCCCTCGTCGGGCGGCGCACCGGTTTCGTGCAGTGTGACGCCCTTGCTGAACGTCCTATCCGGATGATAGCCGCGGCGCGCAAAAGTCAACGATGCGCGACGCCGATCGTTACCTGCGCGTATACTGAGACGTTTCCTTCATCCGGACACGCGACATCAACGCCATCGAAACGGAGTCCGCGGTATGAGATCTGTGGTCATCATTGTTCTTGCTTGCGTCACGGGTTGCCGTACCACGGACGCGACACGACAGAGTGCCGAAGTCCGGGCGCTGGAGAGCGACTTGATTCCGATCGAGTTCGGTCAGGAACAGGTGGCTCTATACGGAATCCGATCCTCGATCTCCTTCGAGCCCGCCGACTCCGCCGGTACGCGGGTTGGTGTCGTGCAGGCCCGGGGCGAAGAATTCGAAGTGCGCCGTGACGACACGGACGACACTGCCCGCACGGGCGTGGATCGCGATCGGAACGGTCGCTTCGAGGCGGCTGAATTGAAACGCGGCGCGACAACGGAGCACCGCCTGCAGTTCGGAAGCGAGCGCGTGCTCGTGGAGATCTGCAACGCGGGCCCCGAAAGCGAATACCTTGTCCGGGAACTTTGGACGGCGCGCCTCGAGCACGGCGGCGAGGATCTGGCCCTCGGCGCGCTTCGGTTCGGCGCCAATAGCATCTTGTTCGTGGATACCGATCTCGACGGCGTCTTTGAGTCATTTCTCGCTAGTGACAGTCCGATCGCATTGGGCGGATCGTCCTGGGATCTGATGATCGACTATGACGAACGACAGGCGCGCTTGCAGGCCACCGACCGCGCGCCAGTCACGACCGGCTTTCCCGCGCCGCGCACAGCGGGCCGCTCGCTCGGCACCGATGAGGCCGTCGATCTGGTCGTCGACGGTGCGACCAACGTGCTTGTCTTCTGTCACGCCGAATGCGCCGGCTGCCAACTCATCGCGGCCGGCATGCAGCGTGTTCAGGCGGACTACGCAGACGATCCGTCTGTCCGCTTCATCGCCGTGAGCCAGACACACGATCTTGCACGCCGAACGCGCGAGCAGATCTGCCCTGGATTCGAGCACGTCATCTCTAACGCAGCTTGGTCGGACTACGCCGTACGACCGACGCCTACGATCGTCGTGATCGGCTCGGACGGAACGATCGCGTATCGCGGGATGGGCCAAGGCGTACAAACCGAGGCCATGCTACGGGAGCAGATCAGGGCGGTACGCTGACTCACCGCCGTGGAGGCGCCTCAGGCTCTCACCAATTGAAGGTTGACACCGATCGGGCCGATACACCGTTCGAGTTCTACTGCCGATCGGAGGATTTGCGGTTATGGGATTCGAACCTACCAACGAGCTGGAACGGGCACTGGTGGCGGCTGCGCACGATCCCGCACAGCGGCCAGAGTTTTACCGGAACCTGACTGCGGCGGACGTCTTCGTCCTTCAGGACCGGGTGTCGACAGCCACCGGCGAACACCGACTGCATGCCGGCGAGACCCTGCGGCTCCAGACCTGGGACCGCGAAGGCACGACTGTTGTCCCGATGTTCTCGTCGTTGCCACGGCTCGAAGCGTTCATTCGTGCGGAAGCGTCATATCTGCGGTTGAACGCGCTCGAGTTGATGCGGATCACGCAAGGCGCTGCGCTGGTGTTGAACCCGCGGTCCGACTACGGAAAGGACTTCGCACCCAACGAAATCGCGGCCATTCTGGATGGTTCGATTCTCCAGCCGGCGCAACCGCACACCGTGGAGGAGCCGACGGAGGTGATGATCGGCGAGCCGGCCAACTATCCTCAGGAATTGGTCGACGCCTTGGCGCGGCTGTTCCGGCAGTCGGAGCAGGTGCAGCGTGCCTTCCTGGCGCATTTCTACAACCCCGCACAGGACGAACGGCCGCATACACTGATCGCGCTGCAGGCGACCGGAGATTGGGACCGCCTGGTTGGTGAAGTGGGCTTGGTCGCGAGCGAAGTCGACGTCCCCGACCCGCCGGTGAGTTTCGTCCAGATGACCGGCCATGGTCCGCTGGACGAGTATTTCGAAGGTACGGCCCCCTTCTATCAACGATAGTTGACTCTTCGGGTTCGGGCACGTAGGCCACTGGTTTTGCACGGACCTGTCGAATTAGAGTTATAGTCAGCACCAATGAAATTGGCAGAGGGGATTGAAAAGCTCTCGCTCGCCGAAGATGAGATCGGAGGCGCATACCCTCCTCTTGGATTCAAGCCGGTCTTGGAAGCTGAGGGGGGCAACGGAGACTACTTCGGTCTGTATTGGCCATACGGTCGCGAAGGTCAGGAGCCGATTGTCTGTGACATGTTGCATGACGAGTGGGCCATCGAGGTCGCCTTCTCCCGTCTTTCTGTCTTTCTGCGGTGGCTGGATTCCAACGATTGGACGCGAGGAGATGTCCCAGTCGAGGATCCCCTTCTGGTAACCACGAGATTTCGGAAGATGAAGGCGCTGGTGCAAGACGATCCCGCAGAGGTCATTCCGAACTTACAAGCGATCTGCACGGATTTCCCGGAATGCTCGGAGTATTGGTTTTTTCTCGCAAGACAACTTCGACGGATTGGCGACCACGAGGGTAGCGCTGAGGCGGCAATCCGCACATTCGCGTCCAACTGGGCCTTCGGTATGCCTCCACATGGTACGTTGAGAATGTTGCACAACGCGAAGAAGAGTAACCGCTTGGCCAATGATCCTCTCGTTGCCCGGAGCTCAGAGCTCCGAATGAAGTGGGGAGGGGCAAAGGAAAATACGGATTACTACATCTTGAAATCCTGTATTGGAGAGTATCTTTCATCGGAAACGCCGGTACTGGGACTTCTTCTCAATCAGAACTATGGCTACATGATGGAAACGGAGACGGTTGCGTTCCAAGAACGATACGGATTCGATTCCAGTTCATGGATTCAAGAGCATAGTGATCTGTGCTCCAAGCACCTTGGAGACTCACGCAGAGAAACAAGCTGACAGTGATCACTGGTGGTGGTCCGTCTGCTCCGTGATCTTTGATCTCGGCGACGACCCGCGGAGAACCGCCGAGTTCTTCGGCAGGCACTAGTCGCCCAAAGCGATCTACTCGACCGGAAAGGTAGGAATCGTTGCGCGGCCCCCTACCGGGTGCTGCGACGATCACCGCCTGCATCTGGCCAGACATGTTCCGACACGAAGCGCCCTGCCCGTTCAGGCGTTCACCGATATGATCCCGCTGCTGAATCGTTGGTGGCGAACCGCTTGATCTCCATGTTTGGCGGCAGGGTCAGGTCGATCGCGTGCGAAGGAACGGAGTTCGATCGTCATGACCGAGGAAACGAAATTCGCGCGACTGGCGGGGGTCGGTTATGCCGTGATCTTCGCGCTGGCGCTGCATGCCAACCTTGGCCTGCTGGGTCCCGCGCCGGCCACCGACGACCCTGAGGGACTGCTACGCTTCGTTCGGGAGCAGGCCGGAACGGTACGGCTCGCGACGGCCGAGCTACTCGTCGTGACGGGCGCTGACGTGTACGTGGCGTGGGCGCTCTATCGCCTGATCGCACCGGCAGCGTCCGCGCTCAACGCGCTCAGCACGTTGTTTCGGCTCACGTACACCGTCGCGCAATTCGTGGTGATCTTGCATCTGCCGGCCGCGGTCCAGCTTGCCACCGCCCCAGCCGACGACCCGGCGCTCCAGTCCGTGCTTGTCGCGCAAGAGGTTGCCCGCTACCACCTGGGGTTCACGCTGACGCTGGTCTTCTTCGGCGTGCACCTCCTGTTGCTAGGCCTGCTGATTGCGCGGACCCGCCCGCTACCGACCGCGATCGGCGCGCTGGTCGCACTGGCCGGGTTGGCCTACGTCGGTCACGGACTGGGTACGCTGTTGGCTCCCGAGTTCTTCTTGGCGAACGAATCGGTCGTCATGCTGGCGATGTTCGTTCCCGCATTGGCCGGCGAAGGGCTCTTATTGTTATGGCTGCTGTTCGGACCGATTCAGGCAGTTCGATCGGCGACGGAATCACAGCGAAATGCCGGCAGCATCGCTTGACCTTCTCACGCGTCGCGCGGCCCCTACCGGTGTCGATCCCGGCACGCGCTGACGCTCGTGAGCGCGTTCGAATCCCTTGCACCTCAAAAAGACGCGAGGCGCATGACGAATTCGACGGTCCCCCTATCAAGATAACGTGAACGGAGAGGGCGGGATTCGCTGCGCGGCGCCCAGGGGCGTCGACCTCCGCGCACTCGCTGACGCTCGTGGGCGGGTTCGAACCCCTTGCACCTCAAAAAGACGAGGCGCACGACGAATTCGACGGTCCCCCTATCAAGATAACGTGAATGGAGAGGGCGGGATTCGCTGCGCGGCCCCCTGCCGGGTGTCGATCCCGCGCACTCGCTGACGCTCGTGAGCGTGTTCGAACCCCTCCACTCAGTGAATAGCGGAGATGACTTTCTGCAAGACAGCACTCTGCGAGGAGCGCTTAACGGAGAGGGCGGGATTCGAACCCGCGGTAGCACTATGACGCACTACGACGGTTTAGCAAACCGTTGCCTTCAGCCACTCGGCCACCTCTCCAAATAACAATGTCCCGGCCGGCGCGACGGCCCGACAACCCGACGCACCGCGCGTTTGAGCGCTCCGCACGAAAACGCCGCGGGAGTCCACGGCGACCGGAACCAATCGGGGCGACAGGATTCGAACCTGCGACCTTCTGCACCCCATGCAGACGCGCTAGCCAAGCTGCGCCACGCCCCGTGCTCAAATCCCAGCCTAGACCCGCGAACCAGGGCCGTCAACCCCGATTCAGGACGCCACCCTCCGACCGAGCTCGCCACAACCGGCCCCGTTCTTGAACGGATTGCAACCGGCACATACCATTTGAATTGCCGTTTTTCAGCGCCGCCGACCAGTTCGGCGGGCCGTTGCCAACGAACTGAGGACCCTGCCATGAAACGAACCCTGGCCGCCCTGCTCGCGCTGCAGTGCGCTCTGCCGGCAACATTCGCCTGGGGCGCTCACGGCCACCGCTTGATCACCTATGTCGCAATCGACTCCCTGCCCGGCGATTTCCCGAACTGGTTCTCGGAATCGAAGGTGCGCGACCGAATCGCTTACCAATCCAACGAGATCGACCGTTGGAAGGGCTGGAAGCACGGCACGCTCAACCACACCAACTACGCGAACCACTTTCTGGACGTCGAGCTCCTGGAAGACTTCGGCCTCACCATCCATACGATGCCTCGGCTTCGCGGCGACTTCATCCGCGCGATGGCCAAAGCGGACCCGGATGGCAAGAAGAAGGAACCGGGCTTTGCATTGCAGGCCGTCGACGAGGCGTACGCAAAACTCCAGTCGTCGTTCAACACCCTGCGAATCCTGGAGCAGCTCAACGATTCCCGACGGGCCCACCAGCTCGCGCAGGCGCGCGAGAATGCGGTCTATCATATGGGGATTTTGTCTCATATCGTTGGTGACCTCGCGCAGCCGTTGCACACGACGAAGCATTACAACGGCTGGCAAGGCGAGAACCCGCGCGGCTTCGCGGCAGCCGGTCGCGATCAGACGATCCACGCGTTCATGGACACTGGTGCCCTCGATCTGCACAAGATCGACTACGCCACCGTTCGTGCAGCGAAGGCCCCCGCAATCAAACTCGACGGCGACGGCAAGGACATCTGGACGGACTTGCGGGCGTACGTTCTGCGATCGCACGCCAAGTTCGAAACCGTTTACGAGATGGACAAGGATGGCACGCTGCGCAAATCGCCGGGCCGTGCGCTGGTCACGGATCGGCTCGCCGATGGCGCTGCAATGCTGGCGGCGCTTTACAACGGCGCTTGGACGTCGTCCGTGCCGACGGAACAGCAAATCAGCGACTTCACGCGTTACAATGAGCTTGACGGCGATCTCGCACGCTCCTCCGGGCAGCGCGGGGCCGCGACCACTGTCAAATGAGGATCGTGTCATGAAGGTCAAGCCGATCGATCAGCACGAACAGCAGCCGGTCACGATGGATGGTGCGACAGGGGCCCGTATGCGGATGCTCGTCGGCCCAGCTGAGGGCGCCGGCAACTTCCACATGCGACATTTCGAAGTGGCGCCCGGCGGACACACCCCCCATCATCAACACGATTACGAACACGAGATCATTATTCTCAACGGCGAAGGCACGGCCCAGAGTCCGCAAGGTGAGCAGGCGTTCCGCGCCGGCGACGTCATCTGGGTCCCGCCGAACGAGATGCATCAGTTTCGCAATACGGGAACGGAGCCGTTGCAATTCATCTGCCTGATCCCAGCGCCCGAGCAGTGCGCGACCTGAGTACCGTCAACGCCACCGAATCGGCTCGTCGAGTCGAGCGATACCCAAGTCGGGTGCGTCGCGCGGCCACGGCAATCGCGCTCTTCGTTGTCGTCCCTGGCTTTCTCACGGCTGGTCAGATTCGGCGCGAGAGCGCCGCGGAGGCGTACCAAGCTGCCCTCGAGCACAAGCGCGTCGGCAACGCAGCAGAGGCGTTGGCGGCTTTCGAGGATGCGGTCCGTTTGGCGCCGTATGAACCAACCTTGCGCTACCAGTTGGGGCTGGCGTATCAAGCGGCCTGGCGGGCGCGCGACGCACAGCTCCAGTTCCGCGAAGCCTGGCGCCGGAACGGATTACACCGGGCGGCGTTGGAGCGATTGGTAACAGTTGGGGCCCCGGATTCTGATGTGGCGCGGTACCAGCAGGCGTTGAATCGCGTGCGGACTGTCGTCGAAACGCCGGTAGACGATGCGAATTGGGAGCAATGCCGATTCTCGGCGCCTGCCCGAGCAGAGGACGAGATCCAGGCGCCAAATGCACGATCGCCGGTCCTATTGCGGGACTCGACCGCGATCAATCGACTGGATGCGGTGCACGGAATGCGTGCCGCCGCGGCCGACGTTGACCGGCGTGGCACGTCTCAGTGCCTTGTCGCGGACGGTCATGGGCAGATCCTGCGCCTGAAACTTGCTTCGAAGGCGCCTCCGTTCACGGTGCTGCACCAACTCGACGAACGCCTCGGTCCCGTACAACAGCTGCTCGTCGCCGACATCATGCCGACACCTGTCAGCGCCGATGCCGCGCCGATCGCGCCGAATCCTCAGACTCAGCAGAGTACCGAGGATGAGATCAAGGCACTGCGTGCGGCGGCGATCACCGATGGGGACTGCATCGTGCTGTGTGAACGGGGCACCGCCCTCCTCATACGGACCGCCGACGGTAGGTTCGTTGACGCTTCGGAGCGGGCCGGATTCGGGCCGGCGACCGGGCGCGGGACGCTCGCCGACGTCGATCATGATGGTGACGTCGACCTGGTATTGGCGAACGCGGACGGGATTGCGATCTGGCAGAACAACGCAGATGGCAGCTTCGCGGACGTAACTGCGTCGTATGACCTGGCGATTGACGGCGCCGCGAATGATGTTGTGGTGATCGACCTCGACGGGAACGGCACGCGCGACATCATCGTTGCAACGGATGCCGGCACGCGGGTACTCGAGCGCAACGGGAATGGTCAGTACTCCGCACCGACTGTGCCCGCCGGAGCGTGGCCCGCCGCAAGACGCATCCTGGCGAATGACTTCACGAATGACGGTCGTGCAGACGTCGTGCTGGTCACCGAGGATGGGATCGTGCACATCGATCCGCACGGCGGGGTTCGCGCTCAGATCACCTGTCGCGGGATTGTGCCTGCGCTCGTGACGCCGCTGGATCTCGATGGCGATGGCTGGCTGGACCTCGTTGGTTGGTTTACCAAAGGCGGCCCATTTCGGCTATGCGCCTGGCGAAGCTCCGGGCCGGTGCGTTGGCACGTCGATTTGGACGTGAACGGGACGCGCGAGGTGGCCACCTTCCAGCGACCGCCGCGCGCAGCCGTATTGTGCGACGTCGCACTATCGCCGATGGACAACCTCCTGGTGCTCGATGCTACGGGTGGTACTCATCTGCTCTGGCCCGCCTCAACCAATCGCGTGGCCTTTCCGGCGTTACCTGGGCCAAGCTGGAATCGCAACGCAATCGGCGCAATCGTGACCGGAACGCGGGGCGATCACCGCGTGAGCCGCTTTGTCAATGGACCGCGAGTCAAGCTCGGTGCCGCCTCCCACCGGCTGCTCGACCTGGCGGTGATCTGGCCGGATGGACGGCTCGACAACCAGACGGACTGGTCAGGATCAGTCATCATGACCGCGTTCCTGGCGAGGCTTCATCCGCGACCGACCGGGCTCTACGTGTTTGATGCGCACGCGCGTTCGACGGAGAGTTTCGCAACGGACATCCTGGTCGGTGCGCGACTTGGCGAGTTGGACGCTGCCGGCGCGCCTCGCACGCCAGATTCGGAGGAACTCGTAGCCCTGGGCGACTTGCAAACCCGGGAAGGCGGATTCGAACTGCTGATCTCGGCTGAGTTCGCCGGCGTAAGTTACCTCGATCAGGCTCGGTTGCTGGTCGTCGATCACCCGGCAAACGTCGAGGTCCACACCAACGATCAGCTGCAACCGCCCCCCTACCCGCGCTCCAAGCTGGAGACGATCGGGCAGCCGACTCGGTTGCAGGCATCGCGCAGCAGCGATGGTCGCGACCGCACCGCTGCGCTGCGCGAGATGGACAAGGTCTACGCACCGCCCGGCGCGGCGCTGCCACTTCCGGCATCCGGCGTTACACAACCGCTAGCGATCGAGTTGGATTTTGGCGTAATCGATCGTTCACGCTCGCTGGTGCTCGCGTTGACCGGTTCCTACTTCCCGCCGACCGCAGACGATACCGCGTCGTTTCGACAACGCCGCGACCGAAACACGCCGGGCGCCCTCGCGCGGAGCACTCCGATACGTCTGGAATCGCTCGACGCGTATGACCGTTGGCGGCCCGTCGACGCGTCGATCGGCCTGCCAGCCGGACGTGACAAGACAGTCATCGTCGACCTCGCGGGCAAGCTGGCCGTCGGCGCCACGAAACTGCGTCTGACCTGTGCCAACGAGGTTCATTGGGACCGCATCGCGCTGGCTGAACGCGTCCCGCCGAGTACGCGAATCCGCGCCGCAAAGCTCGAGAACGCGAAACTGGAGCACCGGGGCTACTCGTCCACTCATGAAGGCACGCCGATGTTCTATTCGACGGGCTCGAACGAACGATTTCAGCGACAGGTCGGCGGCTGGTACACGCGCTACGGCAACGTGGATGAACTCGTCCGCAACCGTGACGAACGGCTGCTCGTCATGCGCGGCGGCGACGGGCTCACGCTGCGTTTCACGGCCGATCTACCGCCGACCGCTGACGGACACCGCCGATCGTTCTTTCTGTACACGTTCGGATGGACCAAGCATGCGCACCACCACGTGCGCGATGGTGACCAGGTCGCGCCGTTGCCGGTGCAATCGGACGCCACGGCTACCGGGAACGACTGGCAGCTACGCTACAATACCCGCTGGCATCAGCGGTAACTCAGCACGCGGCCGAGGGATCGACGACCGACCCGGACTGGACAGCGCGCCGGCACCCGCGCTCGCTGATGGTGACTGGGCCATGCGATCGGTGCCGATTGGCTCCTCCTGCAGTGCTCGGCTACGATTGGTGCCGATTCGCGCCGACGGCGCGCTATTCGAAGAGTCCGTTTCGGGCGCGCAGACGCGACGACCTGGGGAAAAAATGGCGAGAACGATGTTCAAACTGACAGTTGTTCGGAGTTCAACGAGACACTCCCGATGGGTGCGCCGGGCTGCAATCCGCGCCGCGGCGCTGCTATTGGCACTAGCGGCGCCGGGTGTCGCGGAGGAACTGAGCGCGTCGCAACAGGCAACGCTGTCACGGCATTTCGGCTTCGCGCCAATGCAGATCTACAAGATCAAGCCGGGAATCGACAACCTGCGGCTCGCGGATGTCGACGCCGACGGCCGAACCGACATCCTGCTCTGGAACTCGTACGAGAATCGAATCGAGATCTTCCGCAAACCGCGCACCGGCGAGACGCCGACCAATGGCGCGGCGCTGGAGCGGAACGAGATTCCGGATCGTGGGGACCTGTACAATGAGCACGTCCCGGTCTCCTATCGAATCGCCGACTTGCAGGTCGCGGAACTCACCGGCGATGACCGGCCAGATATCGTGTTCTTCGGCGAACCACGCGAGCTGGTGGTCCTGCCCGGAAAACCTGAGGGCGGGTTCGGCGCACCGATGACGATTCGAGCGAGCGAAGGCGATGCGCGCAGTGGCACGCTCTGTATCGGCGACTTCAACACCGACGGTCGCACCGACGTCGCGCTGCTTGGCGCCGACGCGCTTCTTCTGTTTCACCAGCGCCCCGCTGGCGGCCTCGAGCAACCTCAACGTCTCGCGCACAAGATTCCCGCCGCGATCATGATGCTGCCCGCCGACATCAACAACGATCAGCGTCTGGACCTGGTGATCGCCGTCGACGACGACCGCTATGGCGCCTATGTCATGTTGCAGTCGACCGACGGGACGCTGTCCGCAACGCAGCGCGTTCGCATCCCCAAACTGCGGAGTATGACGTTCGCAAAGAACGCACAAGCAGACGACCTGTTCACGATCCAGGCCGTCACCGGACGGCTCACTCAGTCCCGCTGGCAGGATGCGCCAGCCTCTGCGGCGGCTGCGGAATGGCCGCAGCATTATTACGCGTTTCCGTCGCAGATCCGCAGCAAGCGATTCCCGGTCGCCGTGGGTGACCTGACGCACGACGGACTCGACGACGTGGTGGTCGCGGATCCCGACGCTGCGCGACTGATTCTGTTCGTTCAGCGAAAGACCGGCTTGCGCGCCGGCCAGACGTTCCCGGGCATGCAGAAGACGACGGATCTCACGATCGCCGATATCGACGGCGACGGACGCAACGAGCTGCTCAGCACGAGCGCGGAAGAGAAGAGTATCGGCTTGTCGCGATTCGAGAACGATCGGCTGAGTTATCCGGCACCGTTGCCGACAACGGGCAAGCCGCTGGCAATCGCCGTCGGGAAGTTGAGTCCGGCTGAGGCGAACGCGACTTCCATGGCATACATCGGCACGGAGGATCGCAAGGCGCGGCTGCGGATGCGACGGCATGGAGAACCCGATGGCCGCGCGTTCGATCTCGACGCATTGGATGACGACGCTGACGGGTTGCGCGTGACGGATGTCAACCAGGACGGCCGGCACGATCTCGTTTTGTTCCAGCGGTTCAGCGACCCGATCGTTCTGGTCAACACGGATTCCGACTTCACGCGGCTCACGGGCGCCGAGGCACGCGCCGGCTTGCTGCGGGACGGGCGCCGGCCGGGAAGCGGCGTGTTCGACATCGATGGCGACGGCAAGCGCGAAATGCTGCTGGCGCAGAAGACGTTCGCGCGTGCCCTCCGCGTCGAAGACGGCAAGTGGGTCGTGGTCGACCAATTCAATCCGGACTCGCCCAACGTCGAACTCACCGGGCTCGCGGCCTACAGGTCTGCGAACGGGCAACCGACGGTGTTGCTGTACAACCGACAGGACGCGACCGTGCTCGCGCTGCAACCGAAGGAAGGTACTTTTCGACAGACGGCAGCGATTCCCACGATCAATATGGACCTCAATGAGATGCGCACGCTCACGACCGCCGACGGACGGCAAGCGATCCTGCTGATCGATTCGTCGGGACTGTTGCTGCTTGCGCCCGACCGGCCGGCGCCGCGCTTCGTATCGGTGCACGAATATGCATCAAAGACCCGCGACGCGTGGCTGGGCGACGTGGTCATCGGGGACGTCAATCATGATGGTATCCGCGACGTTGCCGCCATCGACATGCGCCTGGCCGCGATCGAGCTGCTGACCACGATGCCGTCCGGAGCGTTCGCGAAGGCGCTACGATTCCAGGTCTTTCAAGGGAAACGCTTCTCCGATCGGCCCGACTCCAGCGGCGAACCGCGCGAGGTGCTGATCGGGGACGTGACGCACGACGGAATTGACGACGTCGTCCTGATCGTCCACGATCGGCTGATCGTCTATCCGGGGCAGTAGTATCACATGACAGTTTGGAGGGGGACAAGATGGCTGCGAAGGAGCGCTACGACGCGTTCGGCGTGCGGCGATGGACGGTGTCCGAATGGGTCGCTGCCCTGCCGGCCGCGATCGAGAAGGACACTGACAAGGCGGTCAACGCCGTCGGCGATGCAATCGAGGATTTCGTCGATGAGGACGGCCATTTCCCGGATGCGGTAATCGAGGCGTGGCTGGCGGGATATGACGCCGGTTGGCTCCGCACAAGTTCGCGCGCCTGGCACCTGGTCAGTTCGTTCGGGAACGCATGGGTATGGTGCACGCTCGACTCCGTGCAGCGGCAGCGCGTGTGGGCGACGCTGGAGCGGCACTACCCGGCGATCACAGACTGGATGCACTGCTTTATCATCACTGAGCACGTCGGCGGGTACATCGCCAACGCCGACGGGATCGCGATGATCGATCGGCTGGTCCAAGTGACGTCCGGCATCGGCCGGAGATTCCTGCCGCACGGATACCGCGATATTGCGACGACCACTACGGACTTACACGTCCGCGAGACCGCCGCACGCCGCGTGTTAGCGTTCCTGGACGATCCTGAGGAGGAAACCCGTTGCGAGGCCGAGCTGATGGTCGAACAACTCATCTCGCAGGAGGTGTTGCCGGCGCCGGAGTCCTCCCCGAATCCGAAACGAAAGCGGAAGCCCGATCGGATGCCCCGGCTGCGACCCCCACGAATAGGACCGCTACGATGAGACGGACCAGCTTTGATCGAGGATGGAGCGCTTGCCGCCTGGAGCGCGACTAATGCGCAAGCTCCTGTTCTGGACCCTGTTCGTCCTGCTTTCGGCTGTGGCGATCGCTTCGTACTTCGTGCATTTCGTTTGGATCGAGAGGGGCAACGTACCAACCGTTCTGGTTTTCGATGGGCGGCTGGTTTTCTTCCGCCCTGACCAACCGGGCATGTGGCTTATGCTGGATAAGGATCTCACGCTCGGTGCGCGCTTGTTTGCTCCTTCCTCAGCCGACTTTGACGCCCTCTGCCGGTTTGCCCATAGCTGGGGTTTCGGGTCGACCTTCACCATTCTGCTTTGGCCTGTTTGGCTGGTTCCGGTGGTGATGGTCGCGGCCCGAATCATCTGGCGGTTTATCCGTTTCCCGGATCGACGCCATCCGGTGTGCGACTCATGCGGCTACGACCTGCGCGGACGGACCGGCGAGCGTTGCCCCGAGTGCGGCGAGATGATCATCTAGGCGCGTTGACGGAGCGTCTAGGCGTCGCCGGTGTTGGTACTGGTCGGCGGTTCGATCAGGCCAAGCCGAGTGGCCATATCGAGCGCTCGGCGGCGCCATTTGTCCGGGATCTCGACCGTGACCGGCTCCCATTCCGGCCGTTGGTTGCTGATCAGCAGGTAATGTCGATCGGGTCGGCCGACGCTCGAACGCAACCACACGTAATACTCCGGCATCGACTCGCCTTGCTGTGCGGCCGCGACGGGGGCAACCGTGTCGAACTCGATGAAGTCGAGCAGCGAGACCACCATCAGCGCACGCTCTTCGCCACGCAGTGCCTCGATGATCGCCTCTCCGATGCGGCGCCGCTCGTAGGTCAGGTCGCGTACGCCGTCCTGCTCCTCGAGCAGTTGAAGCTGATCGAGGATCCGCGGGAAGCGGTAGTCGCTGTACCACATGATTCGCGGATCCTGCTGCGCAATCTGCCGCATGATCCGCTGGTCGGCGCGCGGTACGCGCTCGATGAGTTGTTGGGAGAAATCCTTGAACTCACATTGCGACACGAAGATCGGAAACAACGTCGGCCAGGCCCAGAACCAGGCGGCGAACATCGTTCCTACCAGCGTCGCAAACGATGCGTTTCCACGGCGCTGCAGAAAGAACAGCGCCGCGACCGCACACCCGACTGCCAGAATCCCGGCCGCGATCCCGTACGGCACCATCACATCCGCAGCCTGCAGCATCTCAAGCGGATCGTTCGGACGGGGTTGCAGCTTGCCGACCACGTCATACCACTTGTCGTAGAGCAGGTATGCGCCGACAGCGAGCGACGTCGGCACGAGCACCCAGGTCGCAATGGCGCCGATCCGGCGCATGTTGAGCGGCGGTGCGCGTTGCGGGTCGAAGAAGCGCGACAACTCCATGCCCAGCAGCACGAACAACGGCGGCAACGCTGGCAGGAAATAGCGTGTCTCCTTGCCGGCCGACGCCGTGAAGAACACGAACAGTCCGATGAACCAGATCAGCAGGAACCACTGCCCGTCACGTCGTACGCCGGGCATGCTGCGAAAGCTGCGCCCGATCGCGGCCGGCAACGAAAGCATGAACGGGATTGCGTACACCACCGTCGGAATCAAATAGAAAAACAGGAATTGCCAATCGCTCTGCCCTTCGACGTTCGGCAGATCGCCGGTGAATCGATCGAAGTACTCGACCCGCCACTTGTCGAGCGCGTTGTCCACGCGCAACGAAACGGCCACGACCCATGGCAGCCACGGGAGCAGGAACGCGACAATTCCCAGCAGATGAATCCAGTGCAGGAACACGCGCCAGCGGTTGCGCACCAGCACGTAGACGAACGCCGGCAGGCCGACCACCGCAAGGGGCATCGGCATCTTGTAGAGCATTCCCAGCCCGGCGGCGAAATAGCCGAGCAGGAACAGCCCGTTACGCTTCCAGCCGCGCTCGGGCGATTCTGTTGCGACCCACAACGCCGCCAGCGAAAGCGTCGTGAACGCGGCGAGGCCCAGATCGCTTGCGGCCCGATGTGTCCAATAGAGAAACAGCGTACTGGCCGCGCAGGCAAAGCCAGCGTAGATCGCGGCGCGCTGGCCGGCGATGTGCAGTGTCAGCCAAAAGACGGTCAGGACGATCAGGACGCCGGCCAGAACGCTCGGAATGCGCGCCGAAACCTCGTCGACGGCACCGCCGCGGAGCCAGGCGGCCACCATCACCGCCCAGTACGGGCCCGGTGACTTCTGCATCCGCACTTCCGACGAGAAAACCGGAACGATCCACTCGTTGGCTTCGTACATCTCGCGCGCCGTCTGCGCCACCCAGCAGTCGGTCGGCTCGAAGCCCGCCCCTCCGTCAAGATCGTAGAACCCAACCAACAGTGACCAGCCGAGCAGGCCGACCAGCCAGGCAACGCCCACCGGGGTCAGCGTTGCAAGCCCCACCCGCGCGCTCGCCGGGAGGGTCGGCGTCGGGTCACTCACGATCCACCCTCGCCACCGTCCGCGGGTAGCAACGGTTCCTCGATCGCTTTGTGGATTCGGTTCATCAGATCGATGTAGTCGGTTTGCGCACGCATGAGCGTTTTGAACGCGGCATTACCCGCCATGCTCGCCTCGACCTCGGCCAGGCGCTGCTTTTCGCTCGGCTCGATCGGCTTCTGCTCGCGACGCTTCTGAGCAATGGTCTCCACTAGACGCGTATGCTCGGTAATCAAATCCTGGGCCCCCTTGTCACCCAGAACCTGCTGTCGAGCGGCGTTCATCGCATCCGCCACGGGATGCCCAGCGATCGCCTCGCCTAAGGCGCGCGCCTGTTTCAGCAAATCATCCATGATCAGTTACCTGCCGTGTGAGTGTCCGTCGGTCGCGCATCGATCGTACCATCAGCGTTCCAGGTCGCCGCGCCCGCAATACGCCGGCGCCGGCTGACACCTGTACCCGCTTGGCGGTACGATAGAACGAGATCTTCGCGAGACCGACGTCTCGGGAGCGTTTACGCGCCATGGCGACTCGCGTCGAACCCGCTCTGGACAACAGGATAAGAAAATCCATGGAATCGACAAGGCGGAGCCTCTTGAAAGCGCGAATTCGACGGCCGCTTGCGGTCAGTACGACGGTGATACTACTGATCGCCGCGGCCGGCGCAGCCGACCGTGAACTGAGCACGGTCGTGGTCCGTGGTCGCAGCGGCATGGTCGCGAGCGATTCGCCACAGGCATCGGAAGCCGGCGCCCGGATACTCAAGGCGAACGGCAACGCCTTTGATGCAGCGGTCGCGACGTCCCTGGCGTTGGGCGTCACGCGCCCATACAGCACCGGCCTCGGCGGCGGCGGCTTCCTCGTCGCGTTCGTAGCCGAGCAGGAACGCGTGATCGTCCTCGACTTCCGCGAAACCGCGCCGGCCGGCGCGACGCGCGCAAAGCTCGCGGCCCTCCACGAGGACACGCAGCGCGGCCAACCATCGCCGACCGTTTACGGCGGCGCCGGTGTGGCGACACCGGCGCTGGCGATCGGACTCGACGAGATTCTGTCGCGGTTTGGCACCATGACGCGGAAACAAGTGGCGCAGCCGGCACTCGAACTGTGTGCAGCCGGCTTCACTATCGATCCCCACTTCCGCGAGACGGCCGCGGAGATACTCGAGCGTTACGAGCGATGGCCCGCGTTTCGCGACCGTTTCCCCTTCGTCTACCGGTCATTCCTGATGCCCGGCGTCGGCCGATCCGACAGCGACCGGATTACGCGGCCGCAACTCGCGAACGCGATTCGGCTGTTCGTGACGGACGGCGCACAAGCGTTCCGTGATGGGCCGGTGGCGCGTGCAATGGTCGCTGCGGCCAACGCCGCCGGCGGGATGCTGGAGTTGGACGACCTGCGCCGCTACAAGGTCGTCGAACGTGAGCCGGTCCGCGTATCCTTCGGCGACTACGCGCTCGCATCCATGCCGCCACCTTCCTCCGGCGGGCTCTGCATCGCACAGGCACTGAACACACTGAGTGCGCTCCAGTCGCGGGAGGGGTTTCGCTGGGACGATGACGCCGTCTACTCGCACGCGCTCACCGAAGTGCTCAAGCACGCCTTCGCCGATCGCGCTCGCTGGCTGGGCGACCCCGCATTCACCCAGGTGCCAATGGCCCGGCTGCTGGACCGGGGCTATGCCCGGCAACTGGCCGCTCGCATCCAACTCGATCGGGCCGGCGCCGTGCAAGGCTACGGCACGCCAACCGAAGATCACGGAACGTCGCACTTCTGCGTCGCGGATCGGTTCGGCAATGTTGTCGCAATGACGGAGACGATCAACACCGAGTTCGGCTCGCAGGTCGTCGCCGAACCGTTCGGGATCGTCCTCAACAACCAGATGGATGACTTCGCCGCCAATCCCGGCAAGCCGAACTTCTACGGTCTGATGCAAGGCGAAGGGAACGCTGTCGCACCCGGCAAACGGCCGCTGTCGAGCATGTCGCCGACGCTCGTGATGCGCAACGGCAAGCCGATGATGGCACTGGGCGCTTCCGGCGGACCGCGAATCATCACGGCGACGCTGCAGGTCATGCTCAACGTGCTGCAGCGCGACATGCCGCTTGACGAGGCCGTGGCGGCCGTACGACTGCATCACCAATGGCTGCCGGACGAGATCTACTTCGACCGCGAGCCCCCTGCCGCATTGCGCGATGCGCTCGTTTCTCGCGGACACACGCTCAGCAAGAAGCGCAAGAAGGGCGTGGTGCAAGTGATCCAGATTCTGCCCGACGGCACGCTGCTCGGCGCGAGCGATCCGCGAAAATGGGGACGGCCCGCGAGCGCGGATTGACGCGTGTTGTCGCTAGGTACCGCCTTCGGTGAGCCGCGCGACCTCGACACAGTCCTTGTCGCCGCGACCGCTGAGGTTGATGACCAGCAACGACTCCTGCGGAAGCGTCCGCGCCAAATCGACGGCGTGAGCGACGGCGTGGGCGGTCTCCAGCGCAGGGATGATCCCCTCGAGCCGTGACAGCAGCGCGAACGCTTCGAGGGCTTGTCGATCATCCGCTGCCACGTATTCGACCCGTTCGGTCTGGTGCCACCAGGCATGCTCGGGTCCGACGCCGGGGTAGTCGAGTCCGGCCGAAACCGAATGGACCTCCTGCGTCTGGCCGTCGTCGTCCTGCAGAACAACCGTATGCATGCCGTGGAGCACGCCAGGCTGACCCTTGGCGAGCGTGGCGGCGTGTCGTTGGGATTCGACACCGTCACCACCAGCCTCGACGCCGACCAGCCGAACCGACGGATGCTCGATGAACGGGTGAAAGATGCCCGCGGCGTTGCTGCCTCCACCGACGCAGGCGACGATCGCGTCGGGCAAGCGGCCTTCGCGCTCCTGCATCTGCGCCATCGTCTCGCGACCGATGACCGCTTGCAGATCACGAACGATCGTGGGGAACGGGTGCGGCCCCATGACGCTGCCGATTACATAGTGCGTGGTCTCGACGCTCGCCATCCAGTCGCGCAGGGCTTCGTTGATGGCGTCCTTGAGCGTCTTTTGCCCTGACTCGACCGGCACGAGCTGCGCGCCGAGCAGCCGCATGCGATACGCGTTCAGCGCCTGTCGACGGACATCCTCGGCCCCCATGTATACCACGCACTCCAGCCCGAGCATCGCGCACGCGGTCGCTGTCGCAACGCCGTGCTGCCCGGCGCCGGTTTCGGCAATGATCCGCCGTTTGCCCATTCGCTTTGCCAACAGCACCTGGCCGAGCGTATTGTTGATCTTATGTGCGCCCGTGTGGTTCAGGTCTTCGCGTTTGAGGTAGATCCGCGCCCCACTCGCGTGTGCAGTGAGCCGCTCAGCGCAATAGAGCGGACTCGGTCGGCCGACGTAGTGCTTGAGCAGTTCATCGAGGTGTGCCCAAAAAGCGGAGTCCGCGCGCGTATTGCCGTACGCCTCCTCTAGTTGCTCGAGTGCCGCGAAGAGCACCTCCGGGACGTATTGTCCGCCGAACTCGCCGAAGCGGCCGACGCTGATAGACGGTGATGCGCTCAATGTTCACTCCTCTGCAACTGGGCACACGTCGATCGATTGTAGCGTATCCGTACCAGACGCGTGTCCCCCAGGGTAGAACCCTGGGGCACCGTACCGAGGTTCCAGGCAACACGCACAACGAGCCCCGAGCGCAGCGAGCGGATCAAGTTGCATAGTAAGTTGGCGCCGGCGCTGCTGGCTCGCCTCGGCGCTCCGAGCTGGCTCAATCGAATTGCCCTTGAAAGGACGGCTCCAAATCGGTTACGGTCGTTCATACGAGCGAGCCCTCTAACCAAAGACCCATCGGAAAGAGGTACGTGATGTATTTCCGGAGTCGTTCAGCCGCACTTGCGGCGATGGTTGGTTGTGGACTATTAGCTGCCTCGACACAAGCGGGGGTCGAAACCGTTCGTTTCGACATCACCTCCGCGCAGCTCGGCATCTTCGGCGTGCAGTTCTCGGCGGATTTCTTCACGCCGGTATCGTCGGTGCAGGATCATCTGATCACGAGCACGCGACTACACCTGGAGTTCAACACAGAAGCACCGGTTCGCAGTCTTCCGGACGCCGCGACAATCGCGATTCAGCTTCAGCCACCGACGGTAAACTTGCCGGTCGAGACGTTCTCCGGAAGCGACTTCGGCTGGAGTGGCACTGGCGCGTTCACGGCCGATTTCGAGTCGAGTGTGCTGAACAAGGATTTTCTGCACTTCGACGATCCCGACGGCCTGGCTCTGTGGTTTCTGCGGATCGTGAACCTGGATGACGACACCCCGGCACTCGGCGGCCAGTTCACGAACTCCTACGTCGAGTTCGACCTGGCGCCGATACCCGAACCCGCCAGCCTGCTGCTCGTGGGCCTCGGTCTTCTCGCGTTACGTCGGCGATAGCTACCAGGCGAACATTGGTTGATTGAGCCGACTTGCAGACGCACCGTGGGCGCGGGACAATCCACTCATGGTGCGCCTGACCGCTTTGTTGACCGCTCTCGTGATGCTGGTCGCATCGGTGGGCATTCCTGCGCCGGCCCCCGTTGTTCGCAAACCCGGTCCCTACTTCCCCTGCCGCGACCATGCGTGCGGCTGCTTGACGCCCGAGATGTGTCGAACCGCATGCTGCTGTTTCAAGCCGCGCGACGCCGCGAGAACCGAACCACGATGCGCGACCGACACGCCTGCGGGTGACGAGGGTTGTTGCGGGACGGTTGCGACGACGGCTGACGACGAAGAGGTATCTTGTTGCACTGCCAGCGCCGAGCCCGACCCTGTCCCCGAGGAGCGGACCTGCTGCTCGGTCGACGCCGAGGAATCCACGGATAACGGACCGGTCGGACTCTCATTCCGCGCGTTGACCTGTCGCGGCGTCAGGCTGACCTGGAGCGTGGCGACGATCTCGGTCGCCCCGATCGATGATTGCTGGCGCGCGCCGGGCGACGACATGGAAACCTGGAGCGTGCCGCGCACGCACCGCCTGACCAGCACCGTCCTCTCCATCGACCCACCACCTCCACGCAGCTAATCCCGCCTCGACATCTCGTTTGACGCATCGTGCGCGTCGCGCCGTGGGCGCAAGCGAGTACGGTGCACGGTCTGTTTTTGGAGGATGAGATGTTTTCGTACTCCCGAAGCAGTTGCGCGCGGTCGGCCTTCACGCTCGTGGAGCTGTTGGTAGTGATCGCAGTGATCGCGTTGCTGGTAGCGCTGATGCTGCCGGCGTTGCGCGGTGCGCGCAACCAGGGACGTCGCGCGGTCTGCCTGTCGAAGCTGCGGCAGTTGGGTACCGCGAGTTTGTTGTACAGCGCGGACAATGAAGATCGCTTGAGTCGCTCGGAACACAGTGCCATTATGGCCGGTGTACTGCCGTGGGGCCGTGCGTTCTACCGGTACGTGGCGGGCGAGCCGTGGCAGCATCATACGCCGACGGCGAGCTTCCTCGATGTGCTCAACACGAACTACCGTTGTCCGTTCGATGACCGGTCGGCCCGGCCGCACGCGCAGCCTGGCTTTCCGCCGGTAACACCTTGGAGTTATGGGCTAAACGTCTATTTCGAGCTTTCGAACGCCGAGCTGCCAACGGCGCCGTCCGGCCGCGATCCCGCCTGGGGTCGCGTGGATTGGATACCGCGATCGGCCGCCACGGTCCTGTTCGGCGAGTTGGACGAGGACGCATCGTTGATGGACGGCTCGTCCGCGGACCACGTGATGGCCCATTTCTGGAGCTTGTATTCGGCAGCGCCGGAGGTGGCGGTGAATCGACATCAGCCACACTCGGCGTTCGTCTTCGTCGACGGTCACGCTGCGAACCACGCGTTCGGCATGACGTTTGACCGCGATCTGGAAATCGATGACTGGAACCCCGCGACGGCCCGGTAGTGGCGCTCCCCGCCCTGCCCCGATCGTCGCATGACAATCTGGAGTGATCCATGAAACGCTTGTTTGCCTTGCACGCGATCCTTTTTGGGACCGCTTCGTTCTGTTTCGCTGAGACCTTGCCGCGTGTTGCCGGTCCGATGGAGCACGTCGGGATTACGTTCGACGGCACCTCGATCGTTCTGACACCCCCGAAGGCGACCGGGCTCGCCATGACGCGCTACGAGGACAGTTACGATCCGCCCGCCGACATACTGAACGGACGGGCGTACAGCAGTCAGTACGGCTGGCTGGTCAGCGCCGCGTTCGTGCCGCCGACTGATTCCGCGGTTTGGATCGAGGTTCTGTCGCAGACGCCGGGACTGCTGACCTACGAAGGCGGGATGCGGCCGATGCGCGCGAACCACACATACGCGCCGGTCTTCGGTACGGCGGACGCCCCGCTACGTTGGGAATGGAACGGGCTCATGCACCATCCCTGGTTCGCCGCCGAGACTCCCGGCGACTACGCCGCCACTTACCGCGTCTACATCGGCGACAGCAGCGGGAACCCTCGGCCCGCCTACGGCGATGACACCATCACTTTGACGTGGCAATTCGTTCCCGAGCCGGCATCGCTGGTCGGTCTGCTGATCGGCGGCTTACTGTCGGCCGGCCGGCGCCGGTAGCGCAGAGCGGGTTGGCGTCGGGCGCCGGCGCCAACCCCGTCGTGACGGAAAGGAAATGCAATGATGGATCTGAATCGACCCGTTCGAGGTCGGCTGTCCGGGGCTTTCGCGGTGGCGCTTGTCAGCGTCGTGGTTCCGGCTACGTTCGCAACGGCGCCGCAGCTCGGCGGCGAGATGAAACACATGTTCGTGACGCTCGCAGGCAATACGGTGTTCGTCAGCATACAAGGCGATCCCAACGAGCGCGTGGTGCTCCGGCGCTACGACGAGTCGTACGATCCGCCGGCGGATGTCCTGAACGGTGCCTACTATAGCGGCCGCTACGGCTGGCTGGCGCAGGGCTTCTGGACCGTGCCGACGGGCAAGGGGATTTTCGTCGAAGTGCTCGACCAGACGGAGGGCCTGCGGACATTCGAAGCGTTGACGTTCTCCCCCCTGTTCGGGACGTCTGGCGGAACGGCGTCTTGGCGCTGGAGCACCGTGATGGTCCACAACTGGTACGCCGTGGACCGTTGCGGAAAATACGAGGCGCGGTATCGCGTATACGTCGGCGACTTGCCGGACGGGACGCCGACGGACGGCTTCGAGTCGGCGACGATCACGCTGCGCTGGCAGGTGTTGCCCGAAGCCGCTCCGGGGGACCTGACGGACGATGGCGATGTCACCATCGCGGACTTTGCGGCGTTTCAGCGGTGTTTCACAGGAGCCGACACGCAAGCGGTGCCCGAAACGTGCGGCTGCGCGGACTTCGACGGCGACGATGACATTGATCTTGTCGACGCCGACGCATTTGTGCAGGCCTGGAACGACGGCCTCGAATAGCGTAGCGGCAGGCTGGTACGCGGGCTGGCGGCGGGCGAGACGCCCGCCCCACCCTTGGCAAGGGTGCACGTCCCGAACACTGGCGGGCACGCCGCCAGTGCCACCCTTGAGTCGCAGGACTGGTTCTCGCCGGGGCAGGCGGCGTTTGCGGCTGCCGAGCGTGGGAATAGGTTGGCAAATGCGGGGGTTTAATCGACCGGCACAGTCCCTATAATGGGGGCATCGCCTGGTTGGGCGATTTGAATGGAATCGCACGGTCCGCGCGCCAATGATGTTATGGATTTGGCGTTGCGCGCAAGATACGGAGCAGCACATGGCCTCCGACGGGATGCCCCCGATCGAACAACTGAAGGGCCGGCCGATCGGCCGAATCCTGATCAAGATGGGGGCCGTGACGCGGGCGCAGGTCTCAGAGGCGCTCGAGCTACAGAAGAAGAAGCGCGGCCCGTTGGGGCAACTCCTGATCGAGCTGGGCTACGTCAAGGAGGACGAGGTCAATCGGGCCCTGGCTGCCCAGGTCGGGATGGAAATCATCACGCTCGGCGATATCGACGTCGACCAGAGTGTGATCGACCTGATTCCGTCTCAGATGGCCCACGCATATCGGATCATCCCCACGGACTACGATCGTGATTCGAACACGCTGGGGGTGGCGCTTTCCAGTCCCGACAACTTCCAGGCGACGGACGACCTCAAAACGCTGATGGGTTTCCGGGTGGTGCCGCGGATCACCTCCGAGTCGGACATGACCGACGCGCTGAACCGCTACTATCCCGAAGAGGCGGCGGCGTCGATCAACGATATCATCTCGGAAATCAGCCAGGATGAGGCCCTGGCCGCGTTCGAGGGGCGTGGCGAAAGCATCGATCTCGACGAACTCAAGCAGCTGGGTGAGAGCAACGCGGTCAAAAAGCTGGTCAATCTGGTGCTGCTGCAGGCGATCCGGGACAAGGCATCCGACATTCACTTTGAGCCGTTCGAAGACGAGTTCAAGATGCGGTACCGCATCGACGGCGTGCTGTTTGATATGGTGCCGCCGCCGAAGTACGTGGCACTCGCGATCTCGTCACGGATCAAGGTCATGGCCAACCTCGACATTGCGGAACGCCGATTGCCGCAGGACGGTCGGATCGAGCTGCTGGTCGAAAAGCGGCCGGTCGACTTGCGCGTGAGTGTCCTGCCGACCATGTTCGGCGAAAGCGTCGTACTTCGCGTGCTGGACCGTAGTCAGGTGAACCTGGACCTCGGTCAGATCGGTTTGCGCGAGGACGATCTGACAGCGTTTCGGCAGCTGATCCAGAAGCCGCACGGAATTGTGATCGTGACGGGGCCAACCGGCTCCGGGAAAACGACGACGCTTTATTCGGCACTTCGTGATCGCAATTCGATCGACGTGAAGATCCTCACGAGCGAGGATCCGGTCGAGTACGACATCGACGGGCTGGTGCAGTGTCAGATCAAGCAGGAGATCGGGCTGACTTTCGCCCGTTGCCTGCGGAGTTTCCTGCGACAGGACCCGGATATCATCCTTGTTGGTGAGATTCGTGACGCCGAAACGGCCCAGATTGCGGTCCAGGCGTCGCTGACGGGCCACCTGGTCTTCTCCACGCTGCACACCAACGACGCACCGAGTTCGATCGCGCGAATGCTCGACCTGAGCGTCGAGCCGTTTCTGATCACGGCGACCCTGGAGGCCATCGTGGCTCAACGGCTCGTTCGGCGAATCTGCACGAACTGCAAGGAAGAGTATGAGCCGACCGAGCAACAATTGATGGAGTTGGCGTTGACGCCGGAGGACGTGCAGGGTCGGACGTTCTATTTCGGTCGCGGCTGCGACTACTGCAACAACACGGGCTATCGAGGCCGGACGGCCCTGTTCGAAATTATGGTGGTCGACGACGAAATCCGTGAGCTAATCATGAAGCATGCATCGACCGGGATCATCCGGCAGGAAGCCCGCAAACGGGGCATGCGGACGCTTCGCGAGGTTGGTCTGCTATTGATTTTCGATGGTGTTTCGACCATCGACGAGGTCGTGCGTGAGACGCTCGGAGACGAGTGATTTCGGCCGGGATCCGGCTCTCGGTGCCAACAGGGGCTCTGCGGGAATCTTTCGCAAGTCCTTCTTGTTAAGATAGTTAAGCTGATTGACCTGCCCCCTGGCTTTACGAGCCACTTGGGGGCGACAACAATGACGTGGTGGGGTGTGTTTATCGGCACGGCCGGTTTGGCGCTGGGATGCCACCCGCCTGTCGTCCGGAACGCGCGTTCCGGAGTACTTGTTGGATCTGTCGTTTCGTGTCCGCGTTTTGGGAGCCGTCGGCATGGCCACCTTTGTGTATGAGGCGTTGAACGCGTCGGGGCAGGAGATCAAGGACGAGATCGAGGCTCCGAACAAGGAGGAAGCCGTCTCGAAGCTTCGCGGCATCGGGTATTTCCCGACCCGCGTGATCGAGAAGGTCGACCGCAAGAAGGTCGCGCTCAAGAAACAAGCGGCATCGGGCAAGCGCAAGGCAGCGGGAACGGGCCTCGGCTGGGTGGGGGTCAAGCAGTTGACCACGTTCACGCGGCAGCTTTCGACGCTTCAGGACGCGGGCCTGCCGATCCTTCGCAGTATTCGCATCCTCGAGCAGCAAGCCAAGCCTGGCATGCTCCGCAATGTGCTGAAGCAAGTTCAAGAAGACGTCGAAGGCGGCGCCACGTTGTCGGAAGCCATGCAGCGGCACCCGAAGGCGTTCAATCGCCTTTACTCGAACATGGTGGCTGCCGGCGAGGCGGGCGGTGTGCTCGACGTGATCCTGCAGCGGCTAGCGGAGTTCATGGAAAAGGCCCAGAAGCTGAAGCGCAAGATCATTGGCGCCATGATCTATCCGGCGGTCGTCATTTTCATTGCGTCGGCGATCGTGACCTTCATCATGGTCGTGGTCGTGCCGCAGTTCCGAAAGATCTTCGAGGACTTCGAGACCAAGCTGCCGGCGGTGACGGAAATGCTGATCAGCATTTCGAACTGGTTCGTCAACGGAATTCCGCCGGGATGGGTGGTGGTCATGGGGGCCCCGCTGTTTCTGTTCATCATCTGGAAGGTCATTCGGCAGGCACAGGTCGGTCGGCTGGTTCTGGATACAGTGATGCTGAAGGTGCCGGTCGTCGGCGCTATCGTCGGCAAATCTTCGGTCGCACGGTTTACGAGAACGCTGGGTACGCTGATTTCGGCGGGCGTTCCGATTCTGGAAGCGATCACGATTACCCGCGACACGACCGGTAACGAGGTCTTTGCCCGCACGATGCAGCGTGTTCATGATGCGATTCGCGAAGGCGACTCGTTCGCGAATCCGCTCCGGGCATCAAAAACGGTGGATGCGATCGTCGTCAACATGGTGGATGTCGGCGAGGAGACCGGCGAACTCGACAAGATGCTGGTCAAGGTCGCAGACAACTACGACGACGAAGTCGACACGCTCGTGGCGTCGCTGGTGAGCCTGCTCGAGCCGATCATGGTCGTCGTGCTGGGCTTGATCGTCGGATTCATTGTCGTGGCGCTGTTCATGCCGCTGGTGAACCTGATCCAGTCGCTGCAGAGCTAGGAAACGAGCCGGGGTCGTACCCCGACGAGGTGTCTCATGAAGTTGCGAATCGAACGTCCGGGCTTCACGCTGATCGAGTTGCTGGTGGTCATCGCGATCATCGCGTTGCTGATCGGCATTGCGGTGCCGGCGATCAACGGGGCTCGAAACCAGGCGAAAAAGTCGGCGACGGCCGCGAAGATCAAGGGCATGCAGGATGGGTCGGAAGGATTCCGAAGCGACTTCGGACGCTATCCGCGGTCGAACGGTCAGAATCCCTTCGAGGGTGATACCAACATCTTTCTGACTGGGGCGCAGTGGGCGGTGATTCAGCTCTGCGGTCCGGACCTGCAAGGGTACGTCGACCCGCGCGCATCGGGCGTGGATACGGACAACGATGGTACGGTCGATCAGAACGACTGGCTTTCCTGGTACGCGTTGAACTCGCCGCTCTCCAGGAGTCAGCGGAATGGGCCATACATCGAGGTTGATGCCAACTTCGCGGTTTCGCCGGAGCGTTGGGAGCAGGAGACCTCCGGAGCGATCCAGCTCTCGGCGAGCCTCCAGGAGGGATCGTCGGACTGGAGTAACGGTCGGGTCCCCTTCTTCGTGGACAACTTCGGGAATCCGATCCTGTATTACGCTGCGACGGAAAACGCCGAGTTCCCGTTCACGACCGGTACCGGATTGATTCGCTTCGTAGGTGTGTACGACCAATCGGACAACGCCGCCCTGACCGGCAGTCCGGCTGGCGACGGGTTCAATCCGAATCAGGATGATGGCACGAGTCTCGGCAGCGGTTTCGAGCATCCGTTGGGGCTCGAAGTCGGATACGACCGAAATCAGACGACGCGTCCGGAGAGGCTGACGTTCGCGGGCGCCATTTACGACGAGGCGAACTTCGATCAGACACAACGTGGGGATGATGGCAAGATCGTACCGCATAAGCCGCGTTCGTATTTGATCATCTCTGCGGGTCGGGACGGACTGTATGGAACAGCGGACGATGTCCGCAACTATTAGAGGCGACGGGGCACGTTTCGTGCGTGAACATCCCGGCCAAACGGAGTCGAGCCATATGAGCGCTTATTCGAAGGACCGCGTCGTCGGCCGGGGCTTCACGCTGACCGAGCTGTTGGTGGTCATTGCCATCATCGCGATTCTGATCGCGATTCTGATCCCGGCGGTATCGCAGATTCAGGTGCAGGCCCGGAAGGCCTCCACGAGAGCGACGTTCAACAATCTGGAGACGGGCATCGAGTCGCTGCGCGCGGATACGCGTTTCGGCGGTTCGTTGCCGCCGTCCGCGAGTCCCAATCCCGAGCGGGACAACAACGGCGTTCCGCAGGTTACCAGTCCCTACCCGTTCAACGAGAACAACCAGATGCAAATCAGCGGAGCCGGGCTGCTCTACTGGGCATTGGCCGGGGCGGACTCGCTCGGTAACCCGGGATTCAAGACGTTTCGAAGCAGCTCGCAGTACTGGTCCGAGGATTCGGGAACTGCGATCAGCGGGGCGCAATCGTCGGCGTATGCGCTGGAGAATACGACGCTCAAGCCGATCCACGCTCGTGGTGGTCCGTATGTCGAGTTGAGCAACATTCCGCGGACGCAGTTCAATCGCGGGACCAGCAGCTTCGAAATCGACGCCGAGATCGCGGCGGCGGCGGACCCGTCCCGGGTGCCGCAACGCGAGTACCCGATGTTTCTGGATGCGTTCGGGTTTCCGATTCTGTACTACAAGGCGGATACGATCGGCGAGACCGTCGCTGATGAGTTCCCGGGTCGGGCGATGACCGGCGCGCCGAACAACAGCCTGATCGGCACCTATCATTGGGCGGACAATCGCCAGTTGATCGAGCTGGGTGCCCAGATGTTGAAGCTGACGCCGAGCACGCGTCACATGCTGAGCAACACGCAGCCGTACCCGAACAGTGGCTCGAGCGCGGCGCAGTTCTTCGAGTACATCCAGGACACGAGCATCGAGGCCCGTCCGACGCCTTATCGACGGGACAGCTACTTGCTGATCAGCCCGGGACCGGACGGAAACTACGGAACAGCGGACGATATCGCCAACTTCGATCACAACGGTCAGTAAGGGCGCACGATGGCATACGCTGATGGAGCATACGTCAACTCGTCGAAGCGGATCGGCTGGTCGCCGCGCGCTGCGCAGCGCGGGTTCACGCTCATCGAGTTGCTGGTGGTCATTACGATCATCGTTCTGCTGCTCAGCCTGGTGGTGCTTGTTTCGTCTCAGGTACTCGGTTCGCAGAAGCGGGTGTATACCCGTTCGATCATGCGCAACACGACGATGGCGCTGGACAGCTTTGCGACGGTCGATCCGCTGCGCGGCTTCTACAACCGCGAGACGCGGCGGCGCTACGCAACCTTCGGACCCTATCCCCCCTATCGGCTGGAGTCTTCACCGGTCGCGCAGGCGATGGTGCCACCGCCGTACACGGGCAACAATCTCCCGCCCTCGGCTCCGTTGTCGGCTCGACTGGCACGCGACATCTCGGGCGGGACGGTCGGCAACGTCATGTCGTGGGCGCGGTTGAACGAAGGCAATCGCAACGACGACAACCGGGCGTTGTACGCGTATCTGCGGGTATTCGATGAAGCGGGACTGGCCCAGGTGCCGCGGGACGCGTTGCAGCGGCTACCGGACGGCCCGACCGCGGAGTTCGTCAGCACGTCGCCGTCGCCGACCGGCCTGGAGCCGACCAACCCGGAGTCGCCGTGGGTGGACGTTCTCGGCATTTACGACGCGTGGGAGATTCCGCTGGATTATCTGGTTTACGTCAAGCTGGAGCCGAACGATCCGACGCGCGCGTTTGCGACGGGCCTGCCGTTCAAGATCACGGATCGACGAGCGGTGTTGCGGTCGCGTGGCATCGACAAGGAGCTTTTCGAGGCGGGTCGGCTGGACCCGACGGCTGAGATCTACAGCGAACCCCTGCCTTCGCCGACAGCGCTCGTGGACCCGGACAGCGGCGGGATCCATTCGCTTTCGAATGCGCAGCAAGCGGGCTGGGTCCGGGTTCGGGCGGCTGGGGACGATTACCGTTACGTCCCGATAAATTCGCCGTAACGCGGTAGGCGGACAGCTTGGTTTGTCGTAGACTGATGTATGCAAGAGGGTTACGAGCGAACATCGCGATGAGTCGGCGGAACTGAACGATGCGGATGGTATGCAGGACAAGCCGAATGTCGGCGATCGGTCGAGTTGATCGACGGGTGACCGGTTTGTCGTTCGGCTTCACGCTCGTTGAAATGATCGTTGTGATCTCGATCATCCTGATCATCCTGTTGATCGCTGTTCCGGGTCTGAGTTCGTTAACGCGAGAGGCGAAATTCAACTCAGGGATACAGCAGGCGAATTCGGCATTGACCCGCGCGTACTTTCAATCGCTGGCCGATTCGAACCTGGTCGCGGTACGGGTGATGCCGGGCGCGTGGGACGATGCGGACGATGGAGCGGTGGACGAGGGGCGGAACCGGCAGCACTTGGTGACGTATTCCTATCGGCGTCCGCAGTTGACGGGCGGCGGCTTGAACGAAGAGCACTTTGGTCGGGCCGAATCGGTTGCACCGGTGGTGTTGCCTTCGGATGTTTGGGCAGCGCCGGCGGAAGCCGTGGCTGGCGGTGCGTTGGGTGATCGGTTTTTGGCCGAAGGGTATCTGGACGGGACGGTTGGTGCATTCACTGTGCTGGGTGGCAACGAGAACCCGCGCGCATCAACGGGCCTGCTCGAATCGGATGATTTCCTGATCGTCTTCGATCCGCAGACGGGACTTCGGATCAGCCGCGAGATTCAGGATTTCTCCTTATGGGCGGCTGACCGGACGCCGGGCAACACCGCTCAGTTTACACGGATTTACCGCCCGCATTTCAGCGGGCTCACTTTTTACCGTCGGGCTGCTTTCGAAGCGCTGGGGCAGGCCGCGGATGGGCGCGTGCGACAGGACTGGTTGAAGAATTTCAGCCGGCCCACGTTCGTACACCGCAAGAGCGGTGGGTTGGTGGAGGGTGTACTGGACCCGCTTCAGCCGTAGGCTGAGCAATTAGTAGTTTTTTTATTAGTTTGACGCTTTGACTGAGGAGACACGCGCATGCAACGGGATGGGCAAAACCGCAAGCGCCACGTCGCCTGGTTCCGGAGAACGGCCTTCAGCCTGGCCGAGATGATGATCGCGCTGGCCATCCTCGCGTTCGGGCTGTTGGTCATCGGTGCATCGTTACCGATCGGGTTGCGCTACAACCAGGAGTCATTCGACCTCAATGCGGGTGAGGCGGCCGCCGAGCACATGCAGGCGATCGTCGCGACGCAGACGCGGCTCGTGGGGGTTGAGCCGGGGATTCGGGAACCTGACAATCCTGACTATACGGGTCGGCGTTATGGGGATGTCGCGCGGCCGCGCTGGGCGCGCATCGATCCGCTGTCGCCGCCGTTGAATGCGGGGCGGGTGATTTGGCATTACGAACCGATTATCAAGGTGCGGCCCTTCCCTGCGCAGCTCTTCAATGCTCGCGCCGGTGCGAATCCGGCGGGGCCGTTCGAGCCGGGGGTCGATCCGGGCCGGTTGCTGCTGCGCTCGATCGATTTACAGATTAACGGTTGGGGGGCGCGGACGGTTCAGGGCTGGGGCACGGCGCTGGACGGGCTCGAGTTTGATCTGGCACGAACGTCTCCGGTATTTTCGGCGCTCTCGACGGTTTATCCGCCGGTGAGTCGCACGTTGCCCTATACGATCGAGGATTTTCGATCGGCGCCGGCGTACACGCCGAGTACGGTGGGTCCGACCGAGATGCGTAAGGTTCGCGAGACGGGGGTCGTGACGGTTTCGTTCTATCGTCGCGTATCGTACGACTTCCCGGAGCGGAATCGGACGCGCCCATCGCCGTTCGACCCGGATCGTCCGGCGACGATTCGGCCCGAGCTGTTCGTCAACGACGATCTTTGCCGCAAGGCGATGCGTCGAACGGACGCGTCGCTGTATGAGGTCATTACGGTTTCGATTCGGGTTCCGGGTCCGGACTACGCCTTCCCGGCGTACGATCCGACCGATCAGTCGTACATGGGCATTGACACGCAGGTGCCGATGCCGTTGCTCGTGGAGTTCGCCAATTTTGACCCGGCCCAATGGCCGCCGCCGGCAATTGTTCCGAGCGACACGCTGTTCACGGTTCCGTTCAATCTCGACCGCGAGGTGCAGATTCCGAATGCGGCGGACAGTCGACCGACGATCACGTTCCAGGCATCGGGTGGTGTCGCGCAGTTCCTTCCGCCGGGCAGCATATTCATCCCGGCGGTCAACGATGAGGCTCCGACCTTCTGGAACAACACGACCATTACTGCCGGCCAGCATCCGTCGCCGCTGTTCAACCTGGGTCGGCGAGCCGGCCTTGTTCCGCATTCGCCGGAGTCGTTGCCGATTTACAAGGTGGTCGATCGGGTTCCGAATGGAACCAATTTCGATATTGTCGTCGAGAATCAGGGAATCTACCCCTGGGTGTTTGGCGCGAACCAATCGATCAACTGGTCGAACTGGCCGGTTTGGGTGATTCCGCCGGCGTTCAAGGAGCGTGCCGGCAACGGTACTCCGATCTTCGAGGATCGGTCGACGATCTTGAGTGTTGCTCGGCGCACGATTCGGTTGCCGGAGGTCGAGACGCCGTTTCCGGGGGCGCCGCAATGAGCAGGCTTAATCAACAATTACGGCGCTCCGGTTTCACGCTGGTGGAGATGTTGGTCTCTGTTGCGGTGCTGACATTGGCGCTGGGCGCGATCTTCGTTGTGTTCAACGTCACGACGCGCACGACGACGCAGGCAGCAGCGCTTTCCGAGGCGCAGACTTGGGTTCGTCAGTTTCTGTTCGAGTTGCAGAAGGATCTGGACGCGATCGTCCCGGGTGAGAGCGTGCTGGTCGTCGATGGCCGTACGGTTTCGGCGGCGCGGACGCAGGATGGGCTGGACGCGAATCGGTACTGGCGTGTCCTGGTCGGCGATCCGTTGCTGGTACCGAACGGTTTCGATCCGGAGCAGACACCGGGGCTTGCGGACAACTTGAGCCAGTATAGTGACCCGCGAGCGGACGTCATGATGTTCGTAACGAATCGGGTCAGCGCGTCGCAGGCACCGGTGGAGACGGACACGGACCCCAGTCGCAACCCGCTGTTGTTTGGGACGAAGCAGGCGCCGGTACTGGTCACATATGGTCATGCGGCCAAAGACCAGTGGGTCCTGGTGGACGGCTCGGAGTCGATCTACGCGTTTTCGGGTCTCCCCCGACACATTGCAACCGATGACAACAATCAGATCAGCCCCCTGCCGTTGACGCGCTGGTTTTTGGCGCGACGGGCCATTCTGATCTGGGATGCGGACATCGGCGCCGACATGTTTGACGGTCCACTTTACTTTGGTCGTCATTCTGGCGGTTGGCCGCCTTTGCTGCAGTGCACGCCGATCAATCCGCCGGGGAACCGGCTATCGAGTGCGCTGCAGAGCGCGACGAACGCCGGCGACTGCGTTGTCGGCAACTTCCAGGACTACCTCCGGCAGTTCCAGGGGATCACGGCGCTGGAGTCGCCGTACGATCAGACGTTCTGGATGGGTAGTACGTTAGCGGCCCGTGCGTTGGACGGTACGCTGTATGACACCAATTCGGGTAGTGCCCGACGGATCAAGCACTTCGCGACGATCCTCGAGCAACCCCCTGCCAATCTGCGGAGCAACCTTGGGTTGCATGCGTTGCCGGCGTGTGCCTGGTTTCAGGTTGAGTTTCTGATGCCGGAGGATCCGCGAAACGGGGCGGATTATTCGCCGGATCCGCGGCCGGGCAGCCTGTCGGCATCGGAGCGGTTCGATCCGCCGCGTTGGACGCAGGTGCCCAATGGCCAACGGTATGTCTTCGTGCCGGATAGTACGGTCAATCGCGAGGGCGTTCTCGAAGCCCTGGATCGGGGCGACCCGAATCTCAACCGCGGTTTCGGCTTGATCAACCCGAACCAGCCGGCGACCGGCCAGAACGTCCGCGTCCGAATGTGGCCGTATGCCGTCCGGGTGACGGTGCGGGTGTTCGACAAGCGTGGTCGGCTCGAGGAGCCGATCGTCCGGACGCTGGTGCATCGTTTTGATTAAGCGTTGCGGGGGCCCGATGGAGCTCGAGTCTCGATCGGGCCGGTCTGTCTGACGGAGCGGGCAGGCTACATATCGGACCCACTATCAAATCGGTCTCATTCGGATGTCGGGTGTTCCGATAAGTACTGTCATCATCCTGGTGGCCGGTCGTCAACATTTTATTGGACAAGGGTTTACCGTGCCGCGGGAAACCTGGGACGGTTGACGTGAGCGGCACAATGGCATTGGGATGAGACGCTGGGATGTCCAGTCGTAAGTATCGGCTGTTAATGGCCTTAGGTGACCTAATGATGCGAACGCGAAACAACCGGAAACGAGCGACCGTCTTGCTGATGGTGGTGGGTTTGCTGGCGATGTTATTCATCATCGTCTCGGCCTATATCACGCTCGCGCGCTTCGACCGTTTGACGCTGCTTCAGGCGCAGCGGCAGGATCAGCTCGAAGATATTTTCGACGGTGTGCACAGTCTCGTGTTATCGAAGATTGCCCAATCCTGGTATGGCCAGGATGCGCAGGTTCTTGCGACCGGCGGAGACGCTCCGTTGCTGGGCTACGCGGATAGTGCCGGCAGTGGGTCGACTTCCTGGCTGTCAGCGACGGAACCGGTTCCGGATCCGGCCGCGCCGAACCTCGCGACGGACCCGCTGGCGTATTTGAGTGCGGTTCGCTATCCGGGCACGACACGTTTCGGCAGCAATCCGAACACGTTGGGTCGTGAGTTGACGCTGGCGGACGCGCTGCCGGCGTACGACGAGCTTGATACCGGGTTTGTCAGCCCGATCTACCGAATCGCCGAGAACCAGCGAGTGATCATGCTGGATGCGGATGGAGACGGTATTCCGGACACGTATCTGCCGGGCCAGGCGGAGATCATCGAATTGGCGGGGGCCGAGACGGGGAACACGGTCAGCGTGCCGCCGTCGCTTGCGTTCGGCAATGGCCCGGACAACACGATCACGGCTGAGCAGCTCCGCAACCGGACCATCTTTCGTCGAATGGACGAGGCAGCACGTTTTGTTCCAGTGATACGCGTTATTGGGCACGGCGGCATGGTGTCGTTCGATTTCCGTAACCGTCGAGCCGGCAGTCTGAATGCGAATGAGGCATGGAACTACCGCTTCTCGCAGCAGATGTTCGACTGGCTCGCGCTCGGTGATGTGACGCGTGCCGGCAACAGTGTGTTCAATTCGGTCTCGGATCAGCTGAGCGACAGCGCTTACGCGATCGAGCCTTACCTGCGTCGTCGTGGCGGGCTGCCCACGTATCGGCCGCTGGCCTTCAGCGATGGTCGGGTCCCCGAGCCGTTACGGGCTTTCGAGCGGGGTTATTCCAATGTGATGGTTCCGCAGTTGCGGATCCAGGGGACGACACCGCGGGCCGCTTGGCAGCGATTCGCGCTGTACGATCCAAACAGTGCTAATCCGTTCTCCAGTTGGCAGGCGTGGACGCAGTCGAGCTTCCTCGATCCGCAGACCTTCAATGCGTTCGGGACGCAGGTGCTCAATACGTACAACCGTCGGCGGCACGTGACGACGCTCAACACGAGTGACGATCGAGCGCGGGTGCTCTACCCGTTGGATATCGACAAGGAGGACGAGCGCCTTCGCACGTCCAGTGGGATCCTCGGTCTGTTCCCCGGCGAGCGCAAGTTCTATCTCGGCAAGATTCGCGAAGCGTTCGCTGCGGATGGGTCGTTCCTGGCGTGGAACGGGGGCCAGCCGGGCCGCGGCCAGCAGATCGTCCGCGAGATTGCGAACTACTACTACGACATGCTCAGCGGCTACGGCAATTGGGGGTCGCAGGGCCTGACCCGTCGTCGTCAGGCGCTCATGTTGGCGGTGAACACGGTTGCCTTCGCGGCGCCGCGGATCACGACCAGCGCCGATCCGCGCGACACGGACGGCTTCATCGACAACGTGTTCATCGACGACTTCCTGAGCGGGGCGCTGCCGGTCAGCGAATCGAACCGGGTCGTTGTCGACCGCGTGCCGACCAACACCCGTTATGTTGGCTATTCGCCGCAGTTGTTCATCACGCAGGTGCTCAACTATCGCGAGCGTGACCGATCGCCGGAGGATCCGGGAGGCGGTCCGCTTGGCGGTGACGGGAATCCGCCCGGTCCCGGTCCCGGTAACGGACCGAATCCTGGCGCCGTCCCGGCCAGTATCGACCGTGATTCGTTCGTGATCGAGCTCTACAACCCGAACGATCCGGCCTGGGCGGACATTCCGGCCCAAGGCGGTCTGTTTGGGGATGGTGGAAACGATACCGAGGACTCGCACGCGATCCCGTTATTGCAGTACGCCATCAGCATCAACGACTCGTTCCCGGCGCAGGCGACCGATCTGAACATCGCCCCGACGGAGTCCGGGGTCGTGCCGACCGGTCTGCACGTGCTGGGACGTGACGAGACGAACGCGGTCTTGTCGGGCTCGAATCTCAATCGCAGCAACCTGGTTTCGCCGGGTTCGACGCCGAAGCGCAAACTCGGCGGTCGGAGCTTCTATACTGTCGCGCTCGACACGAGTAACCCGGTGATCGGTAGTTCGTTGACCTACATGCGCAGCACGTTTGCCACGGGTGTGGCCGGTCAGTTTCGCAGCGAGGTCGGTCAGCTGAGTAATGTTGCGCCGCGCGCGACGAACGGCCAGGACTTCTTCCGAATTCGGTTGTGGCGCTGGGGCAACGGTTCGGGCTGGGTGCAGGTGGACGAGTTCGAGACGCGGGCGCCGGATATGACGCAAGCGCTGGCGGATGACCCGGATGATCCGAGTGACGATGAGGTCACTGGCTATTCGATCGCGCACCGTGACACGGGCCCGCCGAGTGCGTCGCAATCCTATTTCGGGACCAATCCCAACACGCCGCAGTTGATGGCGCGCTGGGGCTGCGTGACCGCGTTCGAGTTCGATGATCGCTCGGCTGCGGGCACTGGGGCGTTCTATACCTACGCGGACGATCCGAACGGGGCTCCGCCGGCCAGTGTCTTCTTCTCGCAAGGAAACGCGTTGGTTGGCGGTCTGGGTGGGCCGGGCCCGTTCACGCCGGCACAAGCTGGCGGCGCTGTTGGCGGTGGACCTGTCGGTGGTGGCCCGCCGATTGGAGGCGGTGGCGATCCGACGGGCGGCAGTGGCGGTAACCCGACCGGTGGCGGTGCCGGGGGTGCACTCTTCGTGCAGCCTTCCGTGCCGCTGTATGTGATGAGCGCTGGCGCTCGCGACTTCAACCTCGATGTTGATTACGATCCGCAGTATCGGACAACTTCCGCGCGACCGGCTTCGTTCCCGACGGTCGGTTTCCTGCACTTCGTGCCGCGTTTTTCGCACACGATGCCGGCGCCGGGAGCGCCGGGCGGTTTCGTGCCGTCCCCGCAGCTCTTTACGTTTGAGGCTACGGTCGACAGTCCCAACAGCAATACGGTGCCGATCGCGACGGCTCAGATGACGCTGCGTTCGATGCCGGAGTGGCTGCGTCGACGATTCATCGAGGGCCGGAACGGTGCGACGCCGTACGGGGCGGCTTGGCCGATCGACTTCGGTCACATGCCGCTTTTCGACAATCTGCAAGTAGCGGCGTCCAACGACAACGCGAGCTTCGGTACGGGTATCGAGCAGTTCGCCGACACCGGTGATGGCCGGATTCCGTGGGGCTTGCTCGTGTACGACTACTTCACGACCGTCGACCCGGATGACTTTGTCGATCCGGACCGCATCCCGGGCCGGATCAACGTCAACACGGCGCCGTGGTACATCCTCGCGGGCTTACCGGTCATCGGCCCTCAAGGCGTGGGCGCGTTCGCTGGCATTCCCTTCCTGGGAACGGCTTCGCCGGCGTTCTACTCCAGAGTCTCGGGCGTGATGATGGGGCCGAGCCCGACGGGGCAGCAGCGGTTCCTCTTCAGCAACGAGAACCGCTTGAGCCAGCAGACGCTCAGCGAACCGGGTGGTTTCGGACGTGTTTCGTCGGGCCAGGATCAGGCGACGCCATTCTCGGGCCGTTGGCGATTGGGGACCGCACTGGGACGCTCGATCGCGGAGTATCGCGACCGGATCGTCTATTCCAACAACGACAGCGCGTTCTCGATGACTGACGCCCACCTGCGCCGCGTCTCGGATCGTTTCGGAGTGGGCGGTGGCGCAGGGTACGGTTCGCTGCGCGACGAGGCGGGCAAGTACGGCTTCATCAGCCTCGGTGAGTTGCTGAATGTCCGCGGGTTCGCCGCCGAACCGCGTACCGGCACGTTCGCGTCCGCGCTCAGCTCGACTACCGGCAGGCGTGATTTCATGAAGGCCGTGCAGACGATCGCGTATCTCGATACGCACTACCTGACCACGCGAAGCAACGTCTTCACGGTGTATACAGCTGTGACCGATCGACAGGATCCGGATCGCAGCATCCGTTCGCAGTTGACGATCGATCGGACGAACCTGCTACCGCAGGTCGGCATCGATCCCAACACGGGTAACGGACTCTATGTGTCGCAGAGCGGCGCGTTGCCGGATGTGTTGAGCGAACGGCGCATCGGCTATTACAACGCGCGCTTCGACGAATAGACCTTGGCGAAGTGCCCCGCCCTTTCAGGGTGGGGCGCGTTTCGCGCCGCAACTCAGTGTGCCCCCCCCCAGCGTAACACTCTGGGACAACTACATCATTCACCGTCAGTGCCCGGTGCTTACCAAACGCGTCAAGCCACACGATCATCGGTGAGCCCGAAGTACACCAACGATCGCGAGGGCCCATGATGGGTACGAGCCCATTCTTTGGGCGCAGCTTGCCGTACTGATTCCCAAGTCTCTCTATAATCATCGGTGCGAGAGGTCGCACGGAACTTGGGAAACGAGCATGTCCTTAGACGCCGCCAAGCTTTTCTTTTTCGAGTACGACGGCTCCACGTTCGACATGTCGAGGCACGGCGTCGAAGAGAGGTATCGGGCCTACGAGGTTCCCCCGGAGACCGAGGCTGAATGGCTCGAAGAACTCGTGACGAACAAACTCATGCGCCTCCGCTTTGACCGCAATTGGCGTGTGCTCGCGTTCCTGCGCCATCACGAGCGACTCGGACACCTCGACCAGATTCTCGCCGCTGAACCGCGCGGCGAACCTTGGGAACAGTGCGCGTTTCTGGAAGAACTGCTCATGTATGTACGAACGGGCAGGCGGCAAGGCAAGCTGCCGCAAAGCGGCATGGTGCCGCAGAAGGTCCAGCAAGCGATCACGTACGTTACGGACTGGTGCGATCGTCTGCTCGCCATGACGGGCTCGCAGTCAGTAAAGCACCGTATCCAAGCGATTCAGCGGCGTATCGAAGAGTTGGATGGGCGGTGAGTGGTTCTTTCGCTCTTTTTCCGCACTCGGGGCAGCGGTCACCTGGCGCATGCCCGAGCTGGAATCCGCAGTGCTCGCATTGTCCCACGGCACGGCGTCGCCGAACCATGACGATTCGAGGATAGACAATGAGAAGCCACAGTACTGCAGCGACGATGCCGGTCGTCGACAGGAACGAGTTGTAGAACAAGCGTCCAAAACGGATTTTTTGGAACGGGACGCTCTCTCCCTCCGGTTGAAGGGGGCGGGTATTCCGATAGAACTGGGTGCTGGATCGCTCGTTGAACAGGGTCACTTCGATGCTCAGCCAAACGAACGGCCGGCCGAATAGAAGTTCATCGTACATCACGGTCTGCATCAGCCCACCGGTGCGCTGCGATTCCCTGGAACGCTGTTCGAACATTTCCTCGGTTGTGCCCGGCGGCCAATACATGACCTGCTCGTTCGGTGGGGATCCGTACCTATCTTTGCGATAATACGTGTGCCGATCGCCGGTAAACCAAACTCTCCGCTGCGCCGGGCGGACATCCCGAAGCAACACCTGTGGCGAGTCCCATGGGGCGCTTCGGTAGATGGCGACCTCGAGCGTGATCACCACTGCGGCAATCCCGACGGTAGTGAGCCAGAGCCCGAGAAACCACAGCAGTCCCCACCCGAAGCGACGGTCAGCGCTCATGCGAATTGAGTCGGCGCGGGCCCGGCCGGACAGCAGCCGGCCGGGGTTTGCCGAGTACGGGCCGCCTTTCTACCCGTTGAGCACGAGCTCGACGAATCCGTTGATGTCGCCGACAGTAACGGCCCCGTCACCATTGACGTCTGCGACGGAAGCGTCGCAAAGCGGGGTACCGGGGTAGTTCGGATCGGTGAGCGCACCGACGAATCCGCCGATGTCATCGACGCCCAGGCTGCCATCGCAGCTCATGTCGCCGACCAGCCGCGTCTGGAAGGTCGTGTTAACCTCACAACGGTAGAGCAACGGGAATGCGCCGACCTGGGTCTCGCCTTCCCAGATCTGTGAGATCTGGCCGATCTGCGCGATTCCCGTTGTCGGATCGAAGGTGACCGTACCCGTCGAGCTGCTCGGGAGGATCACCGGCGAGACGAAACCGATCGCCGACAGGTCCTCGGTGAAGGAGATTTCATAGTCTTCCTGTGTCGAGAACGTGTTGGCTTCGGCGTCGAAGGTTCCGGTCGAGCTGCCCGGGACGACGCGGACGGTGATTTCGCCGGTCGGTATGGTAAGGCCGCCGCCGATCGGGATATCGATCGAATCGATCTGCTGCTGATAGCTGACGAACAGCGCCGCGCCGGTTTTCGCATCGAGCCGCAGATCGAAATTGGTCGCGGAGATTTCCGCATTTCGCGGCGTACCGTCCTGGAAATCGAGCGTAAAGAAATTGGCGGCTTGCGGATCGTGTTCCGCCTTCATGGATGTCAATTGGGCCTGCGTGGACGCGACCATAAGTCCCGCCGCCGCCAGCGTGGCAAGGTGTGACAGCCTCATGCCGTGTTTCCTCCTCAAGATGTCGTGCGTAAACTGCTTTGCGAATCGAATCGGCTCGTCATTACGGTAGGGCCCGACCATCCTCCTGACAACCCTGATTTCCATCGAAACGGTTCGTTCAAGGTGGACGGTTCAGCCGCCGCCGCCCTGTCGAATTCCGTATCTCGCGTTAGTCGGCAGCGCCCGTGCCGTCGCTGCGACGCGCCGCGTTCTCGTCGTCAGCGACTCGGATCGGGCGTGTGTGCATGATTTCCGCCGCAAAGCCGCAGAATCCGCCGGAGAGATAGCTTAGCGTGGGAAAGCCGAACCGCCGACCGATCTCGAGCAACCGCTGATGTACCGCTTCCGGCAGGTGTATCGTGCGCGTGTTTCGTGAGAGGTAGTCCTCGTGTGTCGGCGTACACTTTTCCGGTGCGTCGAAGCTGAAGAAGTAGCGGCACGCCAGCGGGCGTACGCGGTAGATCCGGCAGCATCCGGATTCGGTGTCGAGAAAGCCGCACGGTCGCTGTCGGCGGTTGTACTCGACATGGGCCTCGATCAACCGCGGGTCGTCGGCCCCGAACGACTGCTCCCCGGGTTCGAGCTTGCTTTCGAGAATCTCCATGAACATGACGGCGGAGTCGCGATGGTATTCGAAGATCTCGCGCGCATCGGGCCAGCCTCGAACGTGATGATAGATGTTCACGACCTCGGGTGTCGTGACACCGCGCACGAGGTCGATGCAGCAGTTGGCGCAACCCTTCTTGCACTGTATCCGCGCGCCACTACCGTCGAATGCGAGAGCGAAGTCGATGAGTGCGTCATAGTCATCGAGCGCCGACTGGAGGCGCTCGAAGAACGACTGCGGCAACTCGCCGCACTGCTTGAACTCGGGAATTGCGGGATCGTCAATGATTGCCTGGAGTGCGTCGCAGATTCGCTCAACGCCGGCGATCCACTCCGGTTGCTCGTACAGCGCATCGGGAGGCTCTGACGGCAAGCGAACGGGAAGTTCCATCGGGCTCCAATCGCACTCGGTGATGAGGGTCGATTATCATCATACCGTCCGATGGAAAAAAGTGGCGTTTTTCGGCGAATCTGCGCGGCCTCGGAGCGTGTCAAAAAAAACGCGTTGCTCGCGCTTGTCGCCGCGGCTAAGCTGCGCTAGTCAGGTTGTTGGCGATCCACTTCGAGAGAGGAGAGACTAGGAAATGAATTTCGATCCGCTCTTATTTGGTGTGGTGGTGCTCGTTTTGCTGCCCGGTGTTTTGTTTCTGATCCAGCAGACGATCTCCTTCTTCACCGATTTCATGCTGGATGGAACAGACTCGATGATGGACGCTATGGAGATGATGTCCACCATGATGTAGGGGCAGGTGCCAGCGCGTAACCATTGCAGATTCGAAGGCAACACGAACCGATGTGCGACCGGGATCGCACCCCCAAGACGACACAAGCAGAGGCCATCTACCGCATCGATTCTGAAAGCGCCACGGAGATCGAGGAGGACGCACGCATGGCCCGAACCAAGGCCGTCAAGTCGGCACGCGGCAAAGCCCGCTCGAGCCGCGCTTCCACCGATAAGTCCGGCGAGACATCGTCTCGCACGGAGCGCAGTACCAAGACCAAGAGCGCCAGCAAGCCCGCTAAGCCGGTCGTCGTGGACGGCAACGGGCAGCACGCACTCGAGCCGACTCTGACCGAGCAGACGCCGACGCGACCGGGCCCGGGCCCGGGTCCGCGCGGCTTCGCGGAGGAGGAGCTGATCTTCGCCCGTCAGGATGCCGAGCCTTGATGGGCTCACCTCTCCTGGCCCACTACGCTGACCGATTGCAATCAGCGATCGCCGCCAAGTCCACTGCGGCGGTCGTCGGTATCGATCCTGTTCTCGAACGCCTGCCGCCGGCGCTGTGCGCTGGTGTCACGGACAACGCTTCCGCCGCGGCTGCACTCGCTGCGTTCGCGCGGGACGTGATTGAGGTTGTCGCGCCACTCGTTCCGGCGGTCAAGATCAACTCGGCGTTCTTCGAAGCGTTCGGTGCCGCTGGAGTAGCCGCGTTCTTCGCCAGTGTCGCTGAAGCGCGCCGTCGCGGCCTGCTCGTAATCTCGGACATCAAACGTGGCGACATCGGCTCGACCGCGACGCTCTACGCACGGGGCCATCTCGGTAGCCCGGAGGTGGCCGACGAGTTGCAGGTGCCGGATGCCGTTACGGTCGCGGGCTACCTCGGCGTCAACGCGGTACGGCCCTTCGCTGAGACCGCGGCAGCGACCGGACGCGGACTGTACGTGCTCGTCCGCCCATCGGACCCCGGCGCTGACGAGATTCACGAATTCGGGGGTGAGCGCCCGCTATATCGCTTTCTCGCGGAGCGCGTGGCCGAATGGGGGAGCTTGCCCGAGCGTGTTGGCGCCACGGGGCTTTCTTGCGTCGGTGCGGTCGTCGCGCCGAAGGACGCGGAATCCACGCGCGCCTTGCGTGCGGCGATGCCAAACACGCCGTTCCTCGTCCCGGGCTATGGCGCTCAGGGCGGGACCGCGGAAGCCTGTCGCGCCTGTTTTCGGGAGGATGGTCGCGGCGCGGCGGTCAACGCATCACGATCGGTCATCTACGCCTACGAGGATGAGACGCGACTGGCGCGCTGCGAAGGCGACTGGAAACGGTGTATCGAGAGCGCTGCTCGCGAGTTCGCCGCCGACATCGCCGGGATCATGGAAGGCTAGCCGACGAACACTGGGGCTAACCGCTCGGCGCCGATGTTGTAGCGACCCCCAGCATCGTTCGCAACTGTTCGCCGCGGTAAATGATCACCAGCACGGCGGCCGCCCAAAACACGAGCGAAATCTGAAACGGCCGGTCCTGCAGCAGCACGTCGGTCGGACCGTCGACCAGTCCGTGTTCCACCAGGAACGCGAAGCGGAACACCGCATACACAACCAACGGCAGTGTGTAGATCAAGTAGTTCGTATTGAACACACTAATGGTTCGTTCATCGGTCGCGTAGAGCATGTAACTGACCACGGCGATCCCGGCTGCGAGCGTTGTCATATGATTCAGCAGGTCCGGTGTGTAAAGCGCCAGTGTCTTGCGGTGCCGGGCGGCGTCGGCAGCCGACTCGAGCGCATTCAACTCGCAGCGACGCTTGCTGAAGCCCATGAACAAGCAGAGCGTGAACGTGCATACGACCAACCACGGCGAGATCTCGACGCCGACGACCACGGCTCCGGCCATCGCCCGCAACACGAAGCCAAGACCGATGATGATGACGTCCATCAACACCTGGTGCTTGAGCAGGAACGTGTAGAACGATTGCAGCAGCAGATAGCAGGCCGCGATCAGGAAGAACGGTCGTCCAAGAAAAAAGCTGCCGCCCAGCCCGATCACGAATAGCGCCAGCGCCATCGTCACTGCGGCGCCGACGCTCACCCGCCCGGAGGCCAACGGACGATTGCGCTTGCGTGGATGATGCCGATCTTCTTCTCGGTCGTGGAGATCGTTCACCACATAAACCGTGCTACTGAGCAGGCAAAAGCAACAGAATCCGAGCACCGCCAGCAGGATGCTGCCCGAATCCGTTAATTTCATGCCGAAGACGAGACCAGCGAACAGAAATATGTTCTTGGCCCATTGGGCGGGACGCAGTAACTGAAGATAAGCCAAACGGCACACCTCGCGCGGCTTGGGCGCGCATTGACTCACGGAATCTTTACAAGCGGGTGATTCTCGCGATGCGTGCGGCGGGGTCAATCGCTTGACGGCGGGAATAAAAAAAAGGCCGGAACCTCACTTGTCGACCGCTGCCGGGCTCCTGACATTCGGGTCGACGCGATTGAGGTTCGCGGCCTGTTCCTGTTTGCCCATCCACACAATGGGCTGGTCCGACGCGAATCACGGGGCTCCCAACATCGTGACCCGCGTTGACGCTGGTAAATAGAGCACAACGCGTGCCAACTGGACCACCCAGGTCCAAAATTCACACAAGTCCATATGTTAAAAGAGTTTAAAAAAAATGCCGGGTTTCTCGAACCATCGAATATGGGTACTTTCTCACTCCCCACTCCCCACCCAGGCCCCATCTGTCTCCGGTTTACCCACCCAATCGGCGGGTCGGAAGGTCCATATCCGCGGTTGTCTCGGAGGGCAGCGACCAGCGGATGTCCCCCTCGTCGCCGACCCAGGTGACCGTACCGCCGCGCCAGTCGTCACTGGGCAAGCGAACGTCTAGCGCATGGCTCTTGCTACGGATCGAACAAACGATCGACTCATCCTCCCGACGGACCTGGGCGTCGATCGCTTCGGCTTGCCGACCGGACTCGATGACCATCAGGTTCAGGAACACCTGTGTCTCGCGCGGATCGGCCGACTCCACTTCGATCCGCCCCCAGTGGTGGATCTGGCCGAAGCTCCGGCCGAGCTTCGGCGGTGCCCCGAGTCGATACCAGGCGTTTTCCGGGCGATAGCGGGACGACGGCACGACCAGGTGCTCGAACCCATCCGCTGACGAGCCTACATATCGGCGGCCGGCATGATCTCCGTCAGCGATTCGTAACGGCTCGGCGGGCCCGCCGATCGCGCGTACGCTGCGGGCGCGCGGCAGCAGCGGCACGAACCGCAACGCGCCTGTCCCAAATTCCCATCGCAAAACCAGATCGTCCGGGATTTGCCACACGCCAGCTTTGTTGTTGTCGCCGGACACGCGCCATTCGGAAAGCAGGTCGTCGTCGTTGACACGGGGACGGGCCGGAATGTTCAGCACCCACGTCGGCTGAACACGGGCGCGCGCCGGACGAACGCGATCCACCAAGAGCAGCAGGGTACGATCGAGCAGCAGAAACTCGCGGGTCAGCGTGCCGGCCCGCCGCGGACCGTACGCGGGCGCCAGATCGAGCGCGACGTAGACGCCGTGGTCCTGTTGGCCGTACGCGAGCATCCGACCGGTTGCGGTCTCGAGCGATTCGGTCGTACGAGGGAAGGTTTCAACCGTCCCCTCGTGCACGAGCTGTCCGCCGCGCGGTTCGAAGGCCTTGTCGTACCAGCGTTGGAGAAAGGCCGAGTCCCAGAGCAGAATAGTGTTGTGCGCGATCGTGCTGGTGAAGAACTGCTCGAACACGAACGACTCGCGGTTGCGCCCCAGTTGTTGGCGGCCGTTGTAGAGCGCCGACGCGCCGCGCGCGATGTCTTCTCCGGCAGCACCCGCCACGTATCCGCCGGCGTCGATCAGGAAGTGGCCGGCATCGAAATGCTGACCTTGCCGCAGATACGGCTGGGCGGCGTCGATCCAAAGCCGCGCAGGGGCGTGCTTCTCGTTGCGGATGACGACCGCATGCCCGAGGTTCCGCGCGAGCGGCAGCGCGCGTTCGTCCACGACCGGTACTTCGGCGAGATCGAACACGATCGGCACCCAACGCCAAACGTCCGCTCCCGGCGCACGGCTTCGCAGTCGGCGATCGACAGCCGCGGCCACCCACGCCGCACACGGATCCCGGGTACGGTCGGCGATCAGGTGCGCCGTCAGCGGCTGGAGTTGCCTGTAGCTCTCGAGCGGAAGCAACGACGCATCGCCGGCGCGGTCGCGGATGAACCCGAGCGGCAGGCCGGCGTCGCGTACCGGGCGGCCGAAGACATAGTGCTCCATCCAGCGGCCGACTGTCGCGCGGGATGCCTTCCACTTGGAGTGCCGTGCGAGCACGCCGGCCAATTCCAGCGCGATCGCCGTGTCCGCTTCCTCCTGTGCGCCGAATGCCGGGCTGGTCGGAATCAGACCGCGGGCTGCAACAAAGCGTGGAAACGTCTTGCGGAAATAGTCGTGCGCCGCAGTGAGCAGCGCTTCACGCTGGGTCGCCCATCGTCGGTCCGTTACGGATTCGGTCGCGAGCGCGACGGCGAGTGCAAACAGACGTCGGCGAAACGCCAGGGGTCGCAACGGGCTGTCGCCGGGCTCGAGCGGCTCCATCGTCTCGGCGCGGGCGCGCAGGAAGCCGACGCGGACGTCGCGCGGCAGCTGGTCCCAACACCAGCAGAGCGCCAGACCGAGTTCGAGCGGATCGGTGGTCACCCAAACGCGCGATTGCATCGCGTCGGTCACGACACTGCGCCATTTGGCCGCTTCGGGATCGGAGGGCTCCACCCGGAGCAGAAAAGCGGCGGCTAGCGGCTCGCCGCTGAGTGGTTCGCCGGGCAAACGGTCGGCCAGGAACGCACGGACCCGCCGGTAGTCGCGCGAGTACGCTCCGAACCGCTTCTGTGGCATTTCGGGGTCGGCGGCGACGCCGCACAAATGCCGGACGCGTGCCAGATCCGTCGGCCCCATCAGCAGTGGCACTGCGTCAGCCCGCGCAATCGACGCCAGCAACAGCAGGACCATGACCTCGCGACAACTACTCATGGAATGGCTCCGACGAATTCGCCGTCATGCGGGGGACGACCGAAAAAAACATTCAACCCGCGCGGGTTTCGAGCTATCATGATACCCAAAGATTGCACTTCGCGTGCCGGATTCGCAGCCCGACCGGAGAGTCATGGGTTCGCAAGACGTTTCACGGCTGACTGACCCCGATCAACTTCGCCGCTTCATGAAGGCGGTCCTGAACGATCTGCGCGCGCTGGAGCGGATGATCGCGGCGGGCTGTATCGAGTCCAATGTACGACGGATCGGCGCCGAGCAGGAGATGTTCCTGATCGACGATCAGGGGCTGGCAGCGCCGGTCGGACTCGATGTCCTCAAGCGGCTCAATGATGATCACTTCACCACTGAGCTGGGGCTGTTCAACATCGAGTGCAATCTCGAGCCGCTCGATCTGCGCGGCATTTGCCTGCGGACGTTGCACCGCAACCTCGATGACTACCTGGCGCGGGCCGAGCAGGCGGCCAACGACTGTGGCGCGCAGGTACTGCTCTCCGGAATCCTGCCGACGCTCCGCAAGTCGGACCTCGATCAGGTGAACATGACCCCCCTGCCGCGTTACTACGCGCTGAACGACGCGATGCGCAACCTGCGCGGCGGCGACTTCGAGTTGCGACTCCACGGCCTGGACGAGCTCAACCTGACCCACGATTCACTGATGCTCGAAGCGTGCAATACGAGCTGCCAGGTTCACATTCAGGTCTCCGCCGAAGAGTTTGCACACTACTACAATGTTGCCCAAGTCGTCGCGGCTCCCGTGCTGGCCGTGGCGGTCAACTCGCCGTTGCTACTGGGTCGACGGCTGTGGCAGGAAACGCGGATCGCGCTGTTCCAGCAAGCGGTGGACACGCGTCAACACGGTCGCGAGCTGCAGGAGCGCATGGCGCGCGTCAACTTCGGCACGCAGTGGGTCGAGGAATCGGTTCTCGAGATCTATCGCGAGGACATTGCCCGCTACCGCGTGATCCTCGGTGCCGAACTCGACGAAGACCCGTTTGCGATGCTCGATCGCAACCAGGTACCGCGGTTGCGGGCGTTGAATATGCACAACAGTACCATCTACCGGTGGAACCGACCGTGCTACGGAATATATGACGGCAAGCCGCACCTGCGCATCGAGAACCGCGTGCTTCCGGCCGGTCCGACGACGGCGGACGAAGTCGCCAACGCAGCGTTCTGGATCGGGCTCGTTCACGGGCTGGCACAGCGCGTCTGTGACGTGCGCGAGTGTATGGAATTCGACGCGGCGCGAGCCAACTTCCTGGCAGCGGCACGCTCCGGGCTCGACGCTCACTTTCACTGGGTCGATGGCAAGAAGATCCCGGCACAGGAGTTGATCTGCCGCAAACTGTTGCCAATCGCCGGCGACGGATTGCGTGCTGCCGACCTGGACGAGTCTGACATCAATCATTACCTCGGTATCATCGAACGCCGGGCGGTGTCCGGCCGCACTGGTGCGGCATGGCTGACCGAGTCGCTGACGAGCATGAACGGCAATCGCTCCGCGCCCGAACGGATGCACGCGTTGGTGCGGGCGACGATCGCGCGCCAGCAGGAAGGCGCCCCGGTTCATGCGTGGCCACCGGCACACGTTGGTGAAGCCGGCGGTTGGCGGGAGAACTTCCAGCGCGTCGAACAGATCATGACCACCGACGTCTTTACCGTCCACGAGGACGAAGTGATCGATCTGGTCGCGAACGTGATGGACTGGCGACGTGTCCGTCATGTTCCGGTCGAGGATTCGCAACACCGTCTGATCGGGCTCGTCAGTTACCGCGCTCTGCTGCGCTATCTGGCGCGCGACCTACCGCGTGGCGACGACAGCTCCGTACCGGTCCGTGATATCATGGTGCACGATCCGGTCACCGTATCGCCGAACACGAGCCTGCTGGACGCGATTCGCGTGATGCGCAGCCAGCGACTCTCCTGTCTGCCGGTCGTCTCTGCCGACCGACTCGTGGGCGTCGTCACGGAGCGTGACTTCATGGACGTCGCCACGCAGGTGTTCGAGGAGCACCTGGCACACGGCGCACCTCCGCCGCCTGTGATCTGAACCCCCTAGCCTGGCGACCCTTCGAAACTGACGTGGATATCGTGTTGGGGCAGGCGTGTAAACGCGTCTTCGAGCGGCACTGCGCGCTCCAGCGCGGTCGCGCCGGGAGAAACAGCTCCCGACGCCTGGAGATACGCAACCAGAGCCGTCGGGAACGCGGTGGTACGCTCCATGGCGGTGAAGCCGGTGGCTTCGTCGTGCCGATCGAGCAGTTGATAGTCGAGTCGCGCGGGCTTACCTGCGTGGGTTCCTTCGATTGCGACGGTCAGGATCACGATGTCGCGGATCTCTGGAAAATCCAGCCGGGACTCGAGCAGCGCGGAGAAGAGCGGCTTTGGGTGGAGCGTGTCGCGGTTGGCAAGTGTAACGTGCTCTTCGAAACAGCCGAGCGCGAACAGACCCTGCATGATCGCGAAATGGCCCGGGTAGCGCAGCGTCTTGTAGTCGTACGTTTGCACGCGTCCGTGGAAGCTCTCGGCGCAGGTGCTGGTGCCGCCGGAGGTGACCGCGGCCTCGAGCGTCAGGCGCCCTTCGCTGCTATCCAGCTGTTGCCTTGCACTCGCGCTCAGTCGCTCGCAAAACGAGGCCGGCACGTGGAGCTCGACGGTCTCCAACTCGGTGAGCGCCGGGATCGCGGTCGGCTCACCATTTCGCAGGTATTCGCCGAATCCCGAGTACTCGTTGATGAGTCCCTGGATGTTGAACAGCAGCTTGTATCCGAGTGGTCCGACGGGAACCTCGGGCAGTCCGCCGCAGCGGACGTGCACGTGTGTTGGGGTATCGAGACGCGCGATTCCGTGGGCCGCAAGCATGTTCCCCAACCCCGGTGCCAGACCGCAGTCCGGTACGACGCTGATGCGCGCCTGACGCGCTTCGGCGTCGAGTGCGAGTTGTGCTCGAACGATCTCCGTGTTTCCGCCGAGATCGCAAAAATGCGTCCGGGTTTCGATGGCGTGTCGAGTAAGCGCCAGGTTGAACCGGTAAGGAACCGCGGAAACGCACACATCGCAATCCTGCAGCAACGCTCGAACGGTAGCCGCCGCTTGCACATTGACGGCGGTCGCAACAAACGCGCAGTCCGTGTCGGGCAGCAGCGATTGCAGGCGTGAAACGGCCGTCGCGGCTGCGGCTTCGTCGGCGTCGGCAAGCGTGACGCGGTGCGCGGCACCATTGCGCGCGAGGTCGTACGCGATCGCGACCCCCTGCCGGCCTGCGCCCAAGACGACGTACGTATATGTGCTCATGTGGATGATTCCATTGCGGGCCCGGAATCCCTGCCGGGCGATTCGGCGAACCACTGCGTCAGCTTCGCGACCATTTCGCGAAGCGCCTTTCCACGGTGACTGATCGCATTCTTCTGTTCGGCGGCGAGTTCCGCCGTCGTCTTGCCGAGGGACGGCAACCAGAAGTGCGGATCATAGCCAAAGCCGTTGGCCCCCCGCGGCTCTTCGACGATCACCCCCTCGACCGCGCCGACCGCCTCGAAGAGCACACGTCCACCACTCGCAAACACCATATGGCACCGAAATCGCGCCGTCCGTTGCGCCGGCGCAATCGAGCGCAGTGCAGCGACCAGCTTGCGATTATTGGCCTCGTCGTCCCGCGGCTCGCCGGCGTAGTAGGCCGAATGCACGCCGGGCGCTCCATCGAGACAATCAACTTCGAGCCCGGAGTCGTCCGCGAGCGCCGGTCGTCCGGTGCGTTCGGCGTAATAGAGCACCTTCTTGGTGGCGTTGGCCTGGAAGGTAACGCCGTCCTCGACGGGCGGATCGATGGACGGAAGCTCATCGAGACCAC
>JANQNU010000050.1 GCA_028279405.1 Phycisphaerae bacterium | reverse complement strand
GACGACGAGTATCCGTAGCCGCCGGCGCCCTGCGCGCCGCGCGGGTTCGGCGCACGCACCAACCAGTCGAGGTCACCCTCGAGCCGCGATCGGTATTTGCGCCCGGAAAGCAGTGCGAGGACGTGGGCTCGCAGCCCATACGCGTATGTCCCAGCCAAATCCTGAGTCGCCAGCCACGCCAGCGGCTTGCTGATCTCGGCACTGTTCTGATCTTCGCCGGCATACAGCAACGCGAGCAGCGCCAGCGCTGTTCGGCCACCGTGCTCGCGACTCTCGACGGGCATCCCGGACGTCTCCCAGTTCCCGTCTTCGTTCTTTCGCTCCTTGAGCCAGCGCACGGCGCGCACGATCGCGAGATCGACCGACTCATCGCTGACGCGCACGTCATCCGCGTGCGCGGCACCGATCAGCATCGAAATCGCCAATCCCCCGGACAAAACCGCCCGGCCTGCGAGGGACGTAACACTCCTCGAACAGTGCGTTCGGTCGATGTTCATACTCGGACCGTTCTCCAAAAAAAGGCGATCTCGGACTGTAGCCGGGGCAAGCGTTGAAATCCAACCATATGTACGTCTAAAATGCCCCGGACCGGTAATCGAAACACCCGCGTCTTGGAAAGTACGGACAACTGTGGCAGAGAGTCCGGAAGATACGCAACTCTCGCGCTTCGTAGTGGAGAGGCAACTCGCTACCACTCAGGAAGTGCGCGCCGCCAGCGAACATCAAAAGATGCTCGCCGAAGGCGGACGCGAACGACCGCTCGGGGACGTACTGGTCGACCTCGGCTTCCTGACCCGCACCCAGCTCGGCCGCCTGCAAGGAGTCAACGACGACTCCGGCGGACGTCCCGCTCAGCAGATCCCCGGCTACCAGCTCCAGAAGAAGATCGGTGCAGGCGCGATGGCCGTGGTTTATCGGGCGCGCCAACTTAGTCTCGATCGCGTGGTCGCCGTGAAGGTGCTGCCCAAGCGGCTCAGCCAGAACCAAGAGTTCGTCACACGCTTTTATCAGGAGGGTCGCGCCGCCGCCCGCCTGAATCACAACAATATCGTCCAGGCAATCGATGTCGGGGAAGCCGGGGGCTACCACTACTTCGTGATGGAGTACGTGGACGGCTGCACTGTCTATGACGAGATCGCGCAAGGAAAGGTGTACACCGAGAAGGAAGCGCTCGAAATCGTTCGGCAAATGGCCGACGCGCTATTGCATGCCCACGAGCGCGGCTTCATTCACCGCGACGTGAAACCCAAGAACATCATGCTCACCCGCGATCGGGTAGCCAAGCTCGCGGACATGGGCCTGGCACGCGAAGCCAGCGACCATGAGGCGGCGCTCGCTGAGGCGGGTCGGGCGTATGGAACGCCTTACTACATCAGCCCCGAACAGATCCGTGGTGACGTCGACGTCGATCACGGCGCCGACCTGTACTCGCTGGGCGGCACGTTCTATCACATGGTGACCGGACGGGTGCCGTTCGAGGGACCGACCCCTTCCGCAGTCATGCACAAGCATCTCAAGGAACCGCTCGTTCCGCCGGACCACGTGAACACCAAGCTGACCGCTGGGTGTGGTGCGATGATCGAGATGCTGATGAACAAGGAACGCGACGCGCGCTACCACTCGGCCAAGGAGTTGATCGAAGATATCGATCGTATGCTCGCGGGTCGCCGACCGAAGTATGCCCAGCAGTACGACGCGGACACGATCACCGATCTTGCCGAAGGTGTCTCCGTGGGCCCCGACGGCAACGGCGCGTACTATCCGCCGGCCGCTGCGCCGCCCAACACGCTGATCGTGGTACTCGCGATTGTTTCCGGGATCAGCGTCGTCATGAACCTCATATTGCTGATCATGCTCGCATCCCAATAGTCGTTTGAGCGTGGGATGGACGCCTCGCTCACCATCGGCCAATCAGGTGGCGCCGGTAACGGTATCGCCTTGAATCTGCATGGATTGGTAGGAATAGCCCGCGACGAACACCATGGCCATCAGGACCGGCACGAGCATGCCGTAGCTACCGGCCATTTCGCGGAATGTCCCGTTCAACACCGGCGCAATGCCGGCAGTCACCGAGACGAACCCCACGATCATCAGGCCGGTCCCTACCAACGTCGTGAGAATCAGCGTCATGGCGCGCGGCGTGATCATCCCGAAGAACAAACCGAGCACGGCTGAGATGAAACCAACGACGGCAACGATCGGCGTGGTCGCACGGATCTGTTCGAACAGGTAGGCCCCGAGCACACCCCACGCAAGCGCGGCGGAGAGCGGAACCCATGGCTTCGGCCACCGAAACCCTGCCACAGCCCCCACGACCGCCAGCGCCCCGGCCGGCACCAACGGCGAGATCGAACTATCCGCGAACTGAGATACGGCCAGCCCGCCACCGAATCCGATCGCAGCCGCCAGAATCGCCAACAAGCCGTTCACCAGCCGGAAGCCGAAGAAAGCGTACGCAATCCCCACCGCAAAGAGCACCACCCCGGTAAGCTCCTGTTGATGGGATGCCCAGCGAAACACAACATCCTGAACGCTCATAAGCCGCTCCCGACTGCGACCGCCCTCGCGGCCTGCGCAGACACGTGGACCCTCACGTCGTTCATCGATCGACGAAGCATCCGAATTGAATAAGAACGTCGACTCGGTCGCGGAACCACCTGTGATCGCGTCCGTCGCGGCGCGACGCCACAAAAAAGACCCCCCGCGCAAATCGTGCGCGAGGGGCCGGGTTCGGGTGGCTCAGCGGAGTGGTACTTGATTACGGGCCGGTAACCAGACTCACGAAGCAATTGATGTCACCGACAGAGATCTGTCCGTCGCAGTTGCAGTCACCGTTGAAAATGTCGCAGCCGGGGAAAGCGGCTTGGTACGCGGCCGGGTTCGTCAATGCCAGGACGAACGGGTTGATGTCGCCGACCGATACCACGCCGTCGCAATTCATGTCGCCGCGGAGCAGCATCTCGAAGCTGACGTCGTTGCGCTCCTCGTCACAGTTATCGAACAGCGGAAAACGGTTGCCGTTCGCGTCGCGCGAAAAGGCCGGGCAGCGTCGAATCTCACGTCGTCCCGACCAGCGGAAATCGACCTCGTTCGGCTGAATGCTGCGCTCGTCGTCCTCGGCAATGGAAACCCAATGAGGGCCGATAATCGCGAGAAACGGCGGAATACACGTGCTGAACACGTAGACACGCTCTTCCGTGCAATCGGGGCCGACCAGCCGCGCCGTCGGCCGAACGCACGCCTCGTAAACCCGCTCGAGCGTCCCGCATTCCTGGTCGTCGCGCCAGAAGGTGATGACATAGGTTCGGTTGAGCTGCTCCGGATCCGAGACCGTTCCCCACCACCGGATCCGCTCGATGAAGCCGTCTTCCTCGCAAACGAAGTCGTCAAAAACCATGCGCGGCATCGGCCGCGGCACCTCGCATTGCACGACGGCCGAGACGTGCGACGAGCGCCGGGCGCGCCACGGCTGGCGGTACACGCACTGTGCCCACGCCGCCTCGACCACGAAACACAGGACGAAAGCCGATATCAGGTAGTTTCGCAAACTCATTGATCGTTCTCCTTAATCACACGCGTTTTCATTAAGCGCCCAACCGGGCGACATAGTGATTAAGCGTCAAACGCGCAGATCAGAGGCACGATTCAGAGCCAAATTGACGCAAAATTCGTCGTTGCCGAGTTTTGGCGGGTCAAGATGGGTTTGCCGACGGGTCGCGCACTCGGGCGCGAAAGCCCAAAAAACGAGCCCCGAGCGCCAGCGAGGGAAGCAAGCTCCCTCTGCGAGGCCTGTGTCTAGGTTTGGTGCCCTAGGGTTCTACCCGGGGGGACAAATCAACCTGCTGCGCGAAACACGTCCCCCACCCTGGAAGGGTGGGCACTATGCCCAGTGGACTGGGGCACCGTAACCATTGCGCGATTGGAAAAACGGGGAAGCCTATCGATGCCGATCGTGTGCTGCCAAGGACCCCGGACACTGGCGGCAAGCCGCCAGTGCCATCCGGTAGGTTGCGTCCCTTGGAATCGGGCTTATCGAATGCTGGGCACGGCCGGCATGAAGCAGCCGACGTGCTCCTCCTGAATTACCAGGAGATTCCGGAAACAGGTTGTCGCGGCCTCGGCGGCTTCGGGCGACAACTTCTGCAGCAGCGGCAACGCGGCTTCGAGCCACGGCGCACGCGTCGGCAGCTTCGGCGCCGCCCGTAGCGGGGTGTGTGCGTTGGCGGAGCCGATCTCCCATTCGTCGCGTCCGGGCTCGCCGGAAAGTTCGCGGAGAACGTCGGTCAGGTCCTTGGGCTTCGGCAGCGTATAGACCTTAAAGTCTGTTTCGAGACCGGCCTTGTTGGCGGCATAGGCCATTGCATCGCCGAGTCCGCCGATTTCGTCGACCAGGCCGCGCTCCAGCGCCTGCCGACCGGTGTAGACGCGCCCGCCGGCCAGTTCCTCGAGTTCGCCTTTGATGCGATCGCCGCGCGATTGCGTGACGCGCCCTTTGAACTGGTCGTAGATGTCGTCGAGCATCTTGCGCATGTACTTCCGTTCGCCGTCGCTCCATTGGCGGGTGGAACTCATCAGACCGGCACGCGCTCCGCGGTCGTACTCGGCAACGGTGATGCCGAGCTTGTCGTTGAACAGGTCGCGCAGAACGAGCTTTCCGCCAACTACGCCGATGGACCCGGTGATGGTCATCTCCTCGGCGAAGATCCGGTCCCCGGGGATCGAGACGTAGTACCCACCGCTACCGGCCACCCCGCCCATGCTGACGATCAGCGGCTTCTCTTCGGCCAGACGTGTCGCCGCCTGCCAGATCAGATCGCTGGCAATCGCCGAGCCGCCGGGCGAATCGACGCGCAGCACGACGGCCTTGACCTGGTCATCCCCACGGGCATCCTCGAGTGCGGCGCGGACGGAGGTGCTGCCGGCGATCGTTCCATCGAACGCGTTGTTCTGGCTCTTGCCGACGACGATTCCGCCCTCGACGTAGATCACGGCGAGTCCAGGTTTCTTGGCCTCCTGCGTCTTCTCCATCAGCTCGTTGAAGATGTTGAAGAACGCAAAGGGGTTATCGAAGTCGAGCTTGAACGGATCCTCTTCCTTGTACTTCTTCAGAACCTTGACATCCTTGCCATAGTGCTTCTCGACATACTTCTTGAACTCGCCCCAGGAGGCCACGCGGTCCACGAGCTTGGCCTCGAGCGCAGCGTCCGAATCGAGCGGCGCGTTATCGATCGCGCGTTGCACGGCGGACTTGCTGTGTCCGCGATTCGTCGCGATCAGATCCGTCCAGCGGCCATAGATCCCGTCCAGCAGCCAGTTGATGTTGTCCGCAGCAGCGTCGCTGGGGCCCGTGCGCGTGTAGGGTTCGAGAGCGCTCTTGTAGTCGCCGCAATGCATCATGTCCGCTTCGACACCGATCTTGTCCAGCATGCCCTTGAAGTACCATTGTTCGGCGTGCAGACCGACGGTCTCGAGCGCGCTGTACGGCGGCATCGTGATATCGTCAGCGGCAGTCGCCAGGAGGTACGAGAGGTTGGTGCCATAATCGAGATAGCAATGAATCTTCTTGCCGGCGGCGCGGAACGCCTGCAGGCTGCGGATCAACTCCTCGGCCTGTGCCAGCGACATCATCGGCTGCTCGACGATCATCACCATCGCGTCGATGTCACTGTCCTTGGCGGCCTTGTCGATCATCCCCGTCCACTGCCGTAGGGTGCGTGACTTGGAGCCGCCGAGCAGGGCCATCAGCTCCATGTTTTCGTTGGGGGCTTCCATCACGGGGCCGTCGAGCCGCACGCGCAGCACGGTCTTCCCCGCAAGTGCCGGCAATGCCGTGCCGGTGAGAATGACCACTGCCAGCGCTCCGCAAAGCCAGTGCCGGTAGGTTCGAGATTGCATGACGTTCCTCCTGTTTCATCGAACGCCGAGGCCGGGCGCAACCGGTCGCGAGAGCGGCACCGACAACGGTCAGGCGCGATTATAAGTACTGTCGGGTCAGTGGTTGTCTGCGGGATGTCAGAACTTGTCACCACACGCCGACACCGAGCGGCCCGATATCCCACTCCATCCTGGGGTTAACTGAGCCTTTCTGGGCGGCACTGGCGGGTTTCGCACGAAGGCACGTGCACGCGCTAGCTGGGTGGCACTGGCGGCTTGTCCGCCAGTGTTCGGAACGTGTGCTTGTGGATCGAGCGAATAGCGCGCAAGCACCCGCTGAACACTGGTAGCTAGCTACCAGTGCCACCCGATGTTCATTCGAAGTCGTCCACTTGCGGCTCCTCCGCCCGCGATCGGGCCCAACGTGCGCTGCCCCGAATGCGGAAACGCCACACGAACTGCGAGTATTCAAATGGCGGACACCGACGAAACGGATTGCAGCGACCGGAGCGGTCGTAGGGTATAATCCCGAGGCTGGTTCACCGGGCCGAACGGAGCGTGCTGCCACGTCGGCCGCAAATTGGGAGAGAGACTGTGGCGACTGTTCATATTGATCGTTTGCTGGAGACCTGCATCCGCACCGGCGGATCGGATATCCACATCTCTGTCGGAAGACCGCCGGTGATCCGGATCCACGGCCGGCTCCGGAGCCTCGAGACCAAGACGCTCGAACCGGACGACGCCGTCGCGCTCATGAAGTCGATCACGCCGGAGCGGAATCAGCAGGAATTGCAGGAGGAGGGTGGAACGGACTTCGGCTTCGCGTTTGGCGACAAGGCCCGATTCCGTGTTTCGGTGTTTCGGCAGAAAGGCAATATCTCCATCGTGCTGCGGCAGATTCCGAACAAGATCCTCAGCTTCAATGAGATCGGTCTGCCGAAGGTAATCGCGTCGCTCTGCCGCCGGCCGCGCGGGCTGTTCCTGGTCACGGGGCCGACTGGTTCCGGCAAGACGACGACATTGGCGAGCATGCTGAATCACATCAACGAGACGCAGGACCGACACATCATCACGATCGAGGACCCGATCGAGTACTACCACCCGCACAAGAAGTCGGTCTTCTCGCAGCGCGAGGTCGGCGTGGACGTGCCAAGCTTCGCCGAGGCGCTACGACGTGCGCTGCGTCAGGACCCGGACGTCATCCTGGTCGGCGAAATGCGCGACCTCGAGACCATGGAAGCGGCGATCGCCGCGGCCGAAACGGGCCACCTGGTCTTCGCGACGCTGCACACCACGGGTGCGCAGGGCACGATCAACCGTATCATCGACGCCTTCCCGGTCGACCAGCAGGAGCAGATTCGCGTTCAGCTCAGTACGACGATGCTCGCGGTGCTGTCACAGACGCTGCTGCCGACGGTCGACGGCGACGGTCGGCGCGCCGCGTACGAGTTCCTGGTGATCACGCCGGCCATCTCCAACCTGATCCGTGAAAACAAGACCTACCGAATCGACTCGGCCATCCAAACCGGCAAGAAGTACGGCATGCAGCTGCTCGACGATCACCTGTGGAAGCTGTACGACGACGGGTCGTGCCCCGGCGACGAATGCCTCGACCGCGCGCGACAGCCGGCGGAGTTTCAGAAAAAGATGGAAGAAAAGGCCAAGGGTCAGGCCGGGCCGGGCGCCGTCATGTACAAGACCGAATGGCAGCAGCTCGAAGAGGACGCCACGGACTAGATCCGCGGGAGCATCATGAGCGACTCCGACACGCCGCAGGGTGACACCGCAGCGCGACCTCCCGTCATTCGCGTCCGCGATCTGGTCGTCCGCTACGAAACGCCGCGCGGGCCGGCGGTCACCGTACTCGACGGCATCACGTTCGATGTGGAATGCGGCGAAACCCTCGTGATCATGGGAGGATCGGGCTGTGGCAAGAGCACGCTCCTGAACTGCCTGATCGGCGAAATCCAGCCGGCCGGCGGACGGATCGTCTACCATCTGCCCGAGCTGGGGGAAGTTGACCTCTGCGGAGCAAACGACGTACAGCGCAATGATCTGCGCAAACAGTTCGGAATCCTGTTTCAGTCCGGCGCGCTGTTCAGTTCGCTGACCGTCGCCGACAACGTTGCGCTGCCGCTGCGTGAACACTCGCACGTCGATCCGACCATCATCGACATCGTCGTAGCGATGAAGCTCCAGCAGGTTCACATGCTGCCACACCGTGACAAATTCCCGTCGCAACTTTCCGGCGGCCAGAAGAAACGCGCCGGTCTGGCCCGCGCCACGGCGCTCGACCCCCAGATTCTCTACTACGACGAGCCCAGCGCCGGACTCGATCCGGTGACGTCGACCGCCATCGATGAGTTGATCATGAGCCTTTCGGGCAAGCTCAAGGTGACCAGCATCGTCGTCACCCACGAGATGGACTCGGCATTTCGGATCGCTGATCGGATGGTGATGCTCGACCGCGGCCGCGTGCTGCGGATCGGACCGCGACATGAGTTCGAGACCATCCGCGACGCGGCCCCGGATTCGTTCGAAACCCGCGAGGAACAGTTGATGCACCAGTTCCTCAACGGCAACGCCTCGGGACCACTGACCGAATCGGACGGCCCGAACGAATACGAGCGGATTCTGCTCGAATCCAGCACCTTCGCACGCTGATAACGGCCACCAGGCGCACTCTGAACACGGGTAGTAAGCTACAGAGCCACAGGTACGCACACACGGTGCCCCGCCCTATCCTGCGTTGGGTGGCACTGGCGACTTGTCCGCCAATGTCTGGAACGTGCGCTTGATGACCAGGCGACGGGAAATGTAGCGATTCTGCTCGTCAGGCACGCTTTGAACACTGACACTGGCGGCGCAGGCAGAACCTGCCACCCTCGACCGAATGTCACCCGCACGTCGCGGTTTCCGTGCTATCATCTCCGAAAAGGCGAACCACTCGAGGAGATCCTGAATGAGCACATGGATTGCAGTCTTCGCCGCGGCGTTACTCGCGGCGGGCGCGGAGGACAAGACAATGAAAACGACCGACGCGCCGCTGACGGCCGAGAAGGCCCAGAGCGTTCTCGACTTCACCATGAAGGACATTGACGGCAAAGATGCGCCGCTGAAGCGCTACAAGGGCAAGGTGCTGCTGGTCGTGAACGTAGCGTCGAAATGTGGCCTGACCCCGCAGTACGAAGCGCTCCAGGCGCTGCACGAGCGGTTGCACGGTCAGGGACTCGCGATCCTCGGGTTCCCGGCGAACAACTTCCGGGGCCAGGAACCCGGGACGGAAGCCCAGATCAAGGAGTTCTGCTCCAGTCGGTACAACGTCGCGTTCGACCTTTTCTCCAAGGTATCGGTCAAGGGCAAGGACCAGTGCGAGCTATACAAGTTTCTGACGTCGAAGCGCGCGAACGAATCGACGGCGGGCGACATCGAGTGGAATTTCGCGAAGTTTGTCGTTGACCGCGACGGCAAGGTGATTGCGCGATTTCACCCACGCGTGAAGCCGGACGACAAGAAATTGATCGCGGTGCTCGAACGCGCGTTGGCGGCCAAGCCCGCCGAGTAGGATTGCGGATGGATGACGTCCAACGAAAGATTCGGCAGCTCGTGGACGAGCTGGGCCTGGAGGCCTCGCCCGCCCATCGACTGCTCGACCTCACGTCCGAGGTCGGCGAACTCGCCAAGGAGCATTTGAAAGCGACCGACTACGGCCGCGTTGAGTTTCGGCCCGACGAAGCATGGGCATCGGAACTCGGCGACGTGCTCTTTGCGCTCGGCTGCCTGGCCAACGCCACCGACGTCGACCTAGGGTCGGCATTGGAGACAGTGCTCGCCAAGTACCGGGACCGCGTGCATTCGACGGGCGCCCCGGGCTCCGGACGGTGAGACTCGGGGGCCCCGGCGGGCATTGACAGACGCCGGGGCCCCGAATCTACCCCTCCAAGGTTCCAGGTCGGTGGGCGCGCCGCGCGAATTGAGCCCGGCATCGCTTCTCTCTCCCGAAGAGCACCTGCCTGCGTCTGATGCAAGCGATGCACATCGCGTGCACGCTTCGCATTGCGACGAGCCGCACCGACCACGAGCCGTACCGAACGGATAAACGACAAATGATTCCGTAATTGCTCGTACCCTGCTCTTGCAGGTGGTCGGCGACCGAACGGCCCTTAGAACGATTGTGATCTGACCGTACGGGCGGCACCCTGAGATCCGACCGCGTTATCGTGTCCGCTGAAGCCCTCGCTACAACCGCTGCTGCGCGGTCGACCGCGGACGCTGCTGCAATTGCCCGGCGTGATGAAATGCCGGCGCTAGGATATTTCGTTTGCGAGTGCGGCCGTCACGCCGATACGCTCGCTGTTGTTCGTCGTCATAAGTTCGATCAGAGCGATCGATCGTCGAGCATCGAGAAGAAACTCTCATGACTCGCTCGACCATTTCATCGTAGGCAGGCGCGCGCCGCGGGGGCAAGTCGAAATTCACCACGCTTCGAGATCGCCGACAATTTCTTCAACCAGATCTTTAACGGTCAGGATGCCAACGCATTCGTTAGCGCGGTTTTCGACAATCGCCATCGTATTTCGCGCTTCCTGCAAACGCACCAGCGCGCCTGCAACCGTGATGTTGGCCGGCAATCGCAACGGCGCGCGAATCCACTCGCTCAGTGGTCGCTCGTGTTCGTCCGTGAGCACATCGAACAGCGAGAGAATTCCGACAACGCGGCTCGCATGTCCTTCAAAGACCGGCAGCCGTGAGAAATGAGCCATCCGCGCAATGCGCAGCAAATCGTCGCGCGCAATATCGTGCGGGATCAGCGCGGCACGCGCTCGGGGAATCATGACGCTCGCGACACGAACACTCGAGAGCTGCATGACGCGCTCCATCACGTCGCGCTGATACTGCGTCAATGCCCCGTGTGCCGCGCCTTCGCGCAGCAGCCGCAACGTCTGAACGCGCGGCATGATACCCGTCGCGTCCTTCGCACGACGTGAGTCGATCCGGTGCAGCAGCCCCTGCGAGAGCGAGCGGAAGAACCAGATCAATCCGACGGCGCTGAACAACCGCACGCAGGCTATCAGCGGCCGCGCCATGGCCAGCATCAGGTGATCGCTGCGCCGCCGAAACCAATCCTTGGGAACCACGCCACCGAATACCAGAATCGTCGGCGTCAGAATCACGGTCGCATACAGTTCCGCCTGACTCTCCGACACCGCCGCTCGCAATAGCAGCACGGTAGCACAGACCGTCGTGATGTAATCCGCCAGGTTGGTTCCGATCAGACAGGTGATGACCAGGTCGTCGGTGCGTTCCAGCAGGTCCGCCAACCGCCGAGCCCCAGGCCGGTTTTGCTCGGACGCGACCCGCGTGCGGACTGGATTCACGCAGTAGATACCCGTCTCCGCGCCCGAGAAGAACGCGCTCATCACCACGCCGACCAGCGCACCGACCGCCAGCAGCAACGCGATCGTCATTCCGCGCCCCCTCCCTGTCGATCAGGCGTGAGTTCCACGCGCAGTCGATCGACGCGCCGGCCGATGACGCCCGTGACCGTCAGGCGCAGATTCGCGAACTCGAGATGGTCGCCAACCGTCGGCGGGCGCCCCAGACGCGACGTCACCAGCCCGCCGACTGTCGCCACTCGCTCGGAGAGGCGCGGCAGGTCGAACAGTTCCGCCCAATAATGGACGTTCAGGCCCCCACTGAGGTCGTACTCGGAGTCGGTCAGTTGCACCACCTCCGGCCGGCCGGCAACATCATCCGACTCCTCGATCTCGCCGACGATCTCCTCCAGCACGTCCTCCAGCGTCACGAGACCCGCCATGCCGCCGTACTCGTCCACAACGATCGCGATCTGCGACCGCGTCTCACGAAAATGATGCAGCAACTGTTCGCATTGAATGATCTCGGGAACGAAGTGCACCGGCTGCACGAGCTCGGGCAACGTCTGCTCGGGCGGCAGGAACAGCATCTTGGCATAGATCAGGCCTACGATGTTGTCGATCGCGCCGTCGTACACGGGAATCTTCTTCAGGCGCGTAGCGCGCATCAGCGCGCGTAGCCCGGCCGGTCCGCCAGCCAGGTCATACGCCTGCACTTCGACCCGCGGGACCATGATGTCGCGCACGCGCAGATAACCGAGATCGATCACCTCGCGCAGAAACCGATCCTCGACCCGGTTGATCAACCGCCGACGCCGGCTCAGGTCGACCACCGCTTTCAGTTCGTCCGTCGTGATCGGCCGCGCTCCTTCGCGCGAATGACGCGGACGACCGAAGAGCAACCGCTGAATCGGCTCCACGAAGGCGAAGTCGATCACACGCCCGATCGGCTCCAGTACGTATCCCGTCGTATGAATCAGCGCCGCGGAATATGGTGAGAGCCGGTCGGCAAGACTGACGCCCAAAACTTTGGGAACCACCTCCCCGAACGTCACCACGACCAGCACGCTCAGCACGCCGGCGAGCGGCGTCACCCACGTTCCCCATTGCGCCGCGATGTTGTGGAACAGAACGTACGTATTCGCGTACAGCAGCACGTTCACCGCGGTGTTGCCGACGAGGATCTTCATCAGCGTGCGCTGCGGCGCCCGCATGAGCGCCACGATCGTCCGCCGAACCGGGTTGTCGCTACGACTGTCGGCCTCCAGTTGGGCCGGGGTGAGCGAGAACAGGACGGCCTCGCTGCCGGAGTAGAGTCCGGAGAGCACCACCAGAATCGTGAGGAACAACGCGCTGAACGCCGTAGCGGTCCAGTTCGAAGTCGCGGCGGCAAGCAAGAGTTCGGAGGCCATGGGCGGCATCATACCGAAGATCGGCATCCTGCCATTATTCGAGCAGGGCCGGTATGGTCTCGAACAGCGCGAGCGCTGTCCCGACCAGACTCTCGCCGGCGATCAGGCCCGCAAAAATAGTCACCGCAAACCGCTTCGAAATGGTCGGCCAACCGAACGCAAACAACAACGCCACGAGTCCCCCAAGAAAGATCATGAACCCCTGATACATCGGTACCACAAAACCCAGGCCGAAGCTCGCCGCGCTGGGGATGAAGCGCCGGTGCTTTGCAGGCGTCAGCTTCTCGATAATCGGCAGCAGAATGCCGATACCGACACCGACCAAACCGGCTTCCAATGCCCCCGCCGGAAGCGCTTCCAGCCCGCTCTGGAACAGCTCCGCGACCGCCTTCCACGCCGCCACCGCGGGCGCGGGCCAATCAGCGGTCAACAGATCCTTCCGCGGATCCTTGATCAGGAACAGATACGCGGCCGAGCCAACGGCGGCCCCGGCCAGTGAGCCCAATACCTGCGCCATCGCCTGCAACCGCGGCGACGCGCCGACCAATTGACCGCATTTCAAATCGTGCAACAGGTCGGCGCATTGGCTGGCGGCGCCGCCGGTAACGTTTGCGGTCATCAGGTTGGACGCCGGCGGGGCGCCGGGGACGAAAGCACCGAATGTCAGCTGCGTCACCTTTCCCATGGCGCCGACCGGGGTGACACCCGTCTCGCCCGAGACCCGCGCCGCGACGATCGCCAGCGCAAACGAAAGCAGCACGCCGACGACCGCGACCCATGCCATGATGCCGAAGAACCGCATCTGAAGCGTGACCGACAACACAAGCGCAACGGCCAGCCCGGCGACGAACCACGCGACCGGCAGCGTGTCCCTTCTCTGCCCCTGGGCTGCGTCGTCGTCGTCATCGCTCTCGGCACCAGACTTGCGGAACAGCGCAACGACGGACGGCCACGAGAACGCAAACGACGTCAACGAAGCCAGCACCATGATCGCAACGCCGGGCCAGAGCAACCAGCTGACTGAATCTCCATACTTCGGCTCCAGGGCCGGATTGTTGACCCTTGCATACAGCTCGTGCGTCTCTGCCAGAAAGTCCGGATCATCGCACAACGCATTGAGGTGCTCCAATTGGTATCCACTCATCCGCCCGCGCCAGGTGAGGGATCCCTCCTGAGGCAGGTACGTTGCTTGCAGGCCCGCAGAGTCGGGAAACGTGGTGGTCTCCGGCAACGCGACGGTCACGGATTGCGCGATCGGCACCAGGTCTCTCTGAAGCAGATTCGGCAACAGCACCAACCACGATACAAGCCCTCCGAGCAGCAGCGACCAGCAGGCACGAAAACCGATCAGCCCGCCGATCGCGAACAGCACGGCCGAGGGCTGAAACTGCAGCCCGAACGCCTTGGCCGAAAAGCCATTGATCGGGGGACTGAGCGGAAATGGTTTGACGATCGAAAAGTGCGAAAGGAGTTTTACCAGACTGCCGGCCCCGGTGGCAACGAGCAGCGTATACAGACTGGTCAGCGCCGTCTTGCTCTTCGCATACATCTCTTCGAGAACTTCCGCGCTCGCAACGCCGCTTGGAAACGGCAGTTTGTCCACTTCGAGCATGGGTCGACGAAGCACGACCGCTGCGAGGATACCCACCAGACACACCGAGAAGACCCAGATCGCCAGTTGGGCCCAACTGAGCGTTTCGCCTGTCATCATCGCCAACGCGGGAATCGGCGCGACCAGACCGGCCGACGAAATCGACGCACCCGACGAGCAGGCCGTCTGATTGATGTTGTTCTCGAGGATGTTGAACGGACGCGACGCCGGGAAAACGGCACGTAGCCCCTCCCAGATCCCGAAGCCCAACAATGCCGCGGTAATCGACATGTTGAGGCTCCACCCGATCTTCAAGCTGACGTAGATGTTACAAATCGAAAGCAGGCCCCCGAGAATCATCCCGGTCAGGATTGCCCGGAGTGTAAATTGTGGAAGGTTCGAATCGATCACGACCTGTGCCGTCGCCGGGCCCCCACCGGCGTGCGCGCCAGAGGTCGATTCGCGCTGCGATCGCGTGTTCTCGTGAGCACTCACCGACGACCTCCATTTCCGTCCGGCTTCCGTGCCGCGAATCCTACACGAATTCGCCCGCGATGAAACAGCCCTTGCCGAAGCGATCTACGCTTTCGCACAAGAGATGAAAGCGCAACGGACCTACTTTCCCGCCCCTCCTCAGAGAGCGCCGCGCCACACAACACTCCCCTTCTCCCGCCAACGACGTACAATCCGGCAATGATCGAGTTGACCCGCGAAATCCGATTGGCGCTCGTCACGGACCCGGCAGTCGATCCCGACGCAAAGGGCGCTAACTCCTGGGGCGGTTGGCCGACAACCACCGCGCTCCAGGCCCACCTGCGCCTTCGTGGGACCGTCTCCGGCAAGCCCGACCCGCAAACAGGCTATCTATGCAACATTCGCGATCTCGATCGCGCGTTGCGCGACGCCGTAACAGACTGCCTGCTTTCCTCCGAGAAACCACCACCCACGGGCGCGGAAACCGCGATTCAAGCGATCTGGGCGCGATTGACGCGATCTGAGCCGGGGCTGAACCGCGTTTCGGGAATCTGGCAGCGCCTGGTATGCGTGCTGTCTCCGACGTTGTCCGTCATGATTGAACGGGAGCATGAGCCGATGGTGACGTTGACCCAACAATTCGAGTTCTCCGCTGCCCATCGATTGCATTGTCCGACGCTCAGTGACGAGCAGAACCGCGAGATCTTCGGAAAATGTAACAACCCGAACGGGCACGGCCACAACTACATCGTTGAGGTCACAATCGGCGGAGTCCCCGACACGCAGAGCGGCCATATCATGCCGCTGACGGCCTTCGAGCAGATCGTGCGCGTCCGGGTAATCGACCGTTTCGACCACCGACACCTGAATCTCGACACGTCGGAGTTCGCGACGCTGAACCCGAGCGTGGAGAACATTGCGATGGTGATCCACGGCATTCTCGCGCAACATCTGCCCGACGGAGTGCTGCGGAAGGTCCGCGTATACGAAACTCCGAAGACCTTCGCCGAGTACGGCGACACAATCCGCACCTCAGGGTAGCATCCGCGAAGGCGCGCCGGAGATGACGCCCCGCGATCTTCGATCGCCGCCGGCCGCGCAAGCGTCGCGCCCGCGGGCACAGTCTGCCGGTCCGAGACGCCGATAGCGATTGGCACGGTGCCGTCTGCCGCGGTGGGATTTGGTCCGCGAAACGACAGGGACGTCGATGGTTACACTCTTGCTGATGCTTCAGGCCGGTCCGGTGGCGGAGCCGCCGAAGGCCAATGACAACAATCCGATTCAGGAGGTCGCCAATTCGCTGCTCTCCGCAGCACAGGATTGGATCCGCAAGGATAACGGCGACACGCTGACCCTGCGATTGCAGAACGTCGACGTCTTCAATGCGCTGGAGATGCTCAGTGAGCAGACGCACGAAGACATCATCGTTCACAACGACGTCACCGGGCAGGTGAACCTGCTCTTGCGCCGCGTGAGTTTCGAGCAGGCCCTGGATGCGATGCTCTCGGCCAATCGGCTCATGTACGAACGACGAGACGGGATCATTCACGTGTTCCCGCAGCCGCCGGAGCCCGAGCGGCCGGCGTTCGAACCGGTGACGCGCATTTTTCGCCTGAACCATATCGCCGCAGCGGACGCCGTCGAGTTCATCCAGCCATTGGTCGGATCGGACGTCGTGATCGCGGCCACCAAGAGCGCCACTGGCGGACTCGACGCGGAGGAAGGCGAGACGACCCCCGCAGGCAACGACGTGATCGGCGTCGTCGGACCGGAGCACCTCGTCGAACTGGTCGAGCTGGCGCTCCGCGAGATCGACCGCAAACCCGCTCAGGTGCTCGTCGAGGCGACGATCATGCGCGCCACGCTCAACGACCAGAACGCACTGGGCATCGACTTCAACACGCTGATGGGTGTCGACTTCCAGATCATGACCGCCGCGAGCCCGGGCCTCACCACGTTGACGCTCGGACCGCTACCCGCAAACGAGTTCGACGACACGAGCGCAACGGTCCAGACCGACTTCGCGGCCTCGATTCCGCCCGGCGGATTCACGTTCGGGATCGTCAAGGACCAGGTTGCCGGCTTCGTCCGCGCGCTGGAACGCATTACCGACGTGACGATCATGGCCAACCCGAAGGTACTCACGCTCAACAAACAGCGCGGCGAGGTGATCGTCGGCCGACGCGACGGCTTCATCACCACGACGGTCACCGAGACCGCCGCCGTCCAGACGGTCGAATACCTCGAAACCGGAACGAAACTCGTCTTCCGCCCACACGTCACCGGCGACGGCTACGTCCGCATGGAAGTGCACCCGGAGGACAGCAACGGCGGACTCACCGCAGCCAATCTGCCGTTCCAGGAAACGACCGAGGCCACGACCAATGTCCTGCTCAAGGATGGCCACACGATCCTCATCGGCGGCTTGTTCCGCGAACGTACCACCGCCGCCCGCGAACAGACACCACTCATCGGAAACGTGCCGTTCGTCGGCGCACTCTTCGGCGTGTCACAAGATCAGACGGTGCGGGAAGAGGTCATCATCCTCTTGACCGTACACGTGTTGGACGACCTGGATCAGCAGGACGGCTTTGAGCACCTCGAGGACGACATCGAACGGTTTCGGGTCGGCGCCCGACGAGGCTTGATGGGGACGGGCCGTGAGCAGATGGCGCAGGCCCGTTTCCGAGCAGCGGTCGGCGCGCTCGACGAAGGCGACATCGACCGGGCACTATCGAACCTGCGCATGACGCTGCACCTGAATCCGCGCCATACCGACGCGATCAAGCTCAAGGAACAGCTCGAAAACAAACGCACCTGGTCGATCTCCGGGTCGATCATGCGGTCCTACCTGCGCGAGCACCTGAACGAACACGAAGGTGACCCGCGCCGCCCGGTCTTCGGCGAGCCCGACATTCCGGCGATGTTGCGCGACGCAACGCAACCGGAGCCCGATCCGTCTACGGGCCGCCTTCCCAAACGTCCGTCCGACGCGGCCGACAGCGCGACAGCTCCGGCACACGCGTCAGATGAAGCGCCGGGCACGTCCGGCGCTACTGAGCCAATGTACCCCCTCCCGTCCGATCGGAGGTAATCAATGGCCCGTTGCATTCAACAACGTAACCCGTCCTGTGAACACGCGTCTGCCGCAACACGGCTGCTCGTTACGGTAGCGGCGCTGCTGACACTCGCAGGCTGCCAGCTGCCGGGGCCGTCTGAGAAAGAGACGATCGCGCTCTCCTGGGACCAGCAGCGCGCGGCGCTCAAGTACCAGCTCGCGAGCGAGGAGTTGCACCGCGGCCGCACAGACCAGGCTTTGGCCTTGTCGCAGGAAGCGCTCACGCTCGATCCGGAAAATCCGAGCCATGCCGAGCTCGTAGCACAGACGTACATTGCCAAAGGCGACTTCCGCACCGCTCAGAATCTCCTGACAGCGGTCGTCAGCAAGCACCGGGAGGTCCCGGGCTGCTGGTATCTGTTGGGAACCATCGCGGAGCGCGCCAGCGATTGGGGCCAGGCCGCAGACGCGTTCGAGCAGGCAGCGACACTGGATCCGGCACGACTCGCGTATCTCGTGGCGTGGGCGCAAACATTGCGCAACCAGCACGGGATCGAGGCAGCGCTCGCGCTGATGACCCGTCGCGAATCGGACTACTCGGACGTTCCCGGGTTTCACGTCACCCGCGCCGAGTTGCAGCGTGATGCTGGCCGCTTGCCGGCAGCGTGCGCGTCGTACGACAAGGCACTTCGACTGGGGCTCGACGACCCGGAGGTACGGGGCGCGCTCGGGCTCTGTCAGTATTGGCTCGGACACTTCAAGGCGGCCCGCGTCAACCTCGGCGACGTCGTACGGACGGAAAAGGCCAACGAATCGGTCAAAACGGCCTACGCCGGCGCGCTGCTCGCGCTGGAGTCCTATCGAGACGCGGTGCGCTGGCTTGATCGATTTGTGGTGGATTATCCGGATTCTGCCCGCCTCTGGCTCCTGTTGGCACAGGCCCGCGACGCTTCCGGCGATGCGCGCCGCGCCCTCGCTGCCGCCCAGCGTGCCGCACATAATGACGGGCAGCTGTTCGAGGCCCAACTGATCGTCGCGAATCTGTATCTCCGCAACGGCCGCCTCGAGGACGCCCACGCCGCGATTCAGCGGGCACTGCAAATCAACCGCGACGATCTCGACGCCTGGCGACTCTACAAGCGGATTTTGCGAGAATTGGGCGACACGCCATTGACCGACCAGTCGCGCCGGGCGCGTCGCTAAGGCACAAATCACATCACCCAATCGGGCGATACCCATCGCGGTCGCAGGCCGGCGCCGGGTATCGTTCACCAACAAAAAAACCGGGCTCAATGTTGTAATGCGCCGTAGATGCTGGCAGTTCGGCGGGATGTTGACTATGATGTATCCGTGGCTCGCAAGGGCCACGGGACGTTGTTTCGACAGCGTCTGAAAATCAGCGAACCCGATTCTTCGGAATCCGCGAGGGTCGCAAGTTGCGGCCCTTTTTTCTTGGCCCGATTCCGGCTGTGAAAAAGAAGGTGGCAGAGATGAGCCAGGACTTGCTGCGACTGATCGATAGCATCTGTCGCGATAAGAACATCGAGCGTGAGTCGTTTGTCAACGATCTCGAAAACGCGATGGCCAGCGCGATCCGCAAAGAGTACGACGCGGACCCCGAAGTCGAGGTACTCGTGCAATTTGATCCGCTCGGCGGCCACTTCTCCGCCAGCATCGGCGACGATGACATCGCGGTGCGGGAGCTGGGACGGATCGCCGCTCAAACCGCCAAGCAAGTCATCATCCAGAAGACGCGCGAACGCGAGCGCAATAGCATCTATGAAGACTTCAGCGAGCGCCGCGGATCGATCGTCAGTGGCAATGTCGTACGCGCCGAGGGCGGCAATCTGCTCGTCAACATCGGCCGTACGGAGGGCTTCCTGCCGCGCAGTGAGCAGATCCCCGGAGAAACCCATCAGGTCGGCGACCGGCTCCGCGCCCTGATTCTCGAAGTCCGCGAGTTGCCCAATCAGGTCAAGGTCATCCTGTCGAGATCGCATCCTGAGTTCATTCTGCGGTTGTTCGAGGTCGAGGTGCCGGAAGTCGCCGAACGTGTGATCGAGATCAAGGCGCTGGCCCGCGAAGCCGGCTACCGCACCAAAGTCGCGGTCACCAGCATCGACTCGAAGGTGGACGCGGTCGGGGCCTGCGTCGGCGTCCGCGGCAGTCGCATCAAGAACATCGTCGAGGAATTGAACAACGAGAAGATCGACATCGTGCGCTGGAACGAATCGAGTCAGATTCTGATTCAGAACGCGCTGAAGCCGGCCGAAGTCGCTGAAATCGCCCTCTGCTTCGAGTTGGGCAAGGCGACGGTCGTGGTCAACGAAGACCAGCTCTCGCTCGCGATCGGCAAGCGTGGCCAGAACGTCCGTCTGGCCGCACGCCTGACCGGCTGGGACATCGACATCATGACACCCGAAGCCTACGACAAGAACCTCGAAACGATGGCGCGGATCGTGAAGTCCGTCGAAGGCACCGACGACGTGATCGTCGACAAGCTGATTGCGATGGGTTGTATTTCGGCGCTGGACGTCGACGATCTGGGACCGGATCCGATGATCTCCGAGATGGAGCTCAGTTCCGAGTTGGCGGAAGCCATCGCCGAAGCGTGTGGCGAAGAGGTCATTCGGCAAGAAGAGGAAAAGGAAGCCAAGGCCAAGGCGGAAGCCGAAGCGCGCGCTGCCGGGTTGCCGATCCCCGGCGAGACCCCCGCTCCCGCCCCCTCCCCCTCCCCCGCTCCCTCAGCGTTCGTCGCCGACCCGGAACAGCCGGAAGCGGCCGAGAGCGCGCCAGAGAACGCAACACCGACCTCGACCGACGACACTTCGGAATCGGTTACGGAATCGCTCGGCGACTCTTCGGAAGACGCGACCGTCGCGGAAACGCCGGCCGACCTCGGTGCGACGTCGCCCGATCCGGCGGCAGACGCAGCCGAGCCGATCGCGACGGACGCTCCGGCTCCGGAATCAGCGGAAGCGGTCGTTTCGGATTCGGTAGAGAGTGTGGATGACACGGTTGCGAAAGCGGTAATTGCCGAGCCGGAGTCGGCGGAAACGGAATCCGCGCCGACAGACGGGCTCGCGATCACCGAGCCGAACGACGAGACGAAGCCGACCAACTCCTAGAGCGGCAGTACCCGACAATCGCGAGGGCCCCGGGCTGGGGACGAGCAAGCCTGGCATGGAGCGCCGACGCGTTTTCGGCGCCCTCTTGAGCATCCTCGGCTTTTCGGTGACCATCTGCTGTCAGCGTGTCGAAGGGCACGGGATCGTAGTGGGATTATGGTTGCAGGCATGGCCGCCTGGACCCAACAAAGCGAGGATGTTGAGATGACCCGGAAGTACTTCCGACGACGATGGATGGTGATGTACCTCTCGGCCGGCGCGATTCTGCCGCAGTTCGCGGGTTGTCCGCTGAGCGACCAGCAGTTGGCGTCGATCCTGCAAACGGTGTTGACCACCGCGCTGACGACCGCCGTCAACACCGCAATCACCGCGGCCGGAGCGGCCTAAGGGGCAACGGTCCCACTATCGAGCCCTGGCTCGCGGTCCGGGGCCGTAGTGTTTCTCTTCAGCACGTGTAGGGTGCGTTCCCTTTCAGGAACGCACCGACTCCCCTCGTTCTCACATTGACGCGTTCTTTCGAGGAGTGCGATCCCTACCCGGTTCTCAGCGTGCGTTCCGGGTGGCACGGGTCGTTGCTATCGGTGTTCAGGGCGCTCCAGGACCGAAGAACGCGGAGCTTGACTTACGCGCGTTCCGAACACTGGCGGACAAGCCGCCAGTGCCACCCAGAAAGGCCCAGTCAGCCCCCGCTACTCAGCTTCGTGCGAAAGCGCCAGTGCCACCCTCTTGCCAGGATTGCCATAGGAAGCATCGGCGGGTCGCGAGGTGCCCCACCCTTCGAGGGTGGGGCGGGCGTCTCGCCCGCCGGTAACCCGTCGCTCGCGCTCCGGGCTCGTTGTGTGCGTCCGAGGAGACCAGGGGACGCCGATTGCGAGCCGCGAGCGCAAGCGAGCGGAACCAAGCTCCCTTTCGCAACTTGGTGAGGTCGGCGCCCCCCTTTGCTTGCTCGCGCGCATCACGGCGCGGTACCCTGCGCGAAAAGGAGTCGCTGCCGTGTCCATGAGCGCTCTTGACACTCCGTATCCGCTCACCGCCGAGCAAATCGCGCAGTTTCGCGCCGACGGCTTCATCCAACTGCCGAACGTGTTCGATGCTGATACGCTCGCGCCATATGATCGCGAGATCACACGAATCACGCTCGAAGCCAACCCGCACAAGGATACGCCGCTCGCCGATCGCGACGCGTACCATCGCGCGTTCATCCAGATCGCGCAGGTCTGGCAGCGGAGCACACTCGCGCGGGAACTGACGTTCAGTCGGCGTCTGGCGCGGATCGCGGCGGAATTGCTCGATGTTGCGGGCGTGCGTCTATGGCACGACCAGGCGCTCTACAAGGAGCCCGGCGGCGGCTCGACGTTCTGGCACGTCGACCAGCAATATTGGCCGATGGCCAGCGATCGTAGCGTGACGGCGTGGATCCCGTTCCAGGCAGTCCCGGTCGATATGGGACCGCTCAGCTTTGGTCGCAGCAGCCATCGGTTCGACATCGCGCGCAACGTAGCGATCTCCGAGGAGTCGGACCGGATCATCGCGCGTGCCGTGCAGGAGCGTGAGATCGAGGAAATCGCTGCACCCTTCGCACTCGGCGACGTCAGCTTCCATCTCGGCTGGACACTGCACCGCGCCGGTGCCAACCAGACTGAACAACCGCGCAAAGTCCATACTGTCATTTACATGGACGCGGACATGCGTCTCAGCGTGGACATGACCGACACGCAACGTGTCGATTGGGAGGCGTTCTCGCCGACGACGCAGCCCGGGGAGATCATGGACGACCCGCTCAACCCGATCCTCTATTCGCCCTGAATCGCGCGAGGCCGCTCATGAACGATCCCGCGGTGCTTGATTCCGTTCCCGCCGTGAACGATGCCCTCGAGCATTGGCGGTGTCCGGACTGCGAATACGATCTTCACGGCTTACCAACGTTACGCTGCCCGGAGTGCGGCCAAACGTACTCGCGAGAGCAGTTGCAACGCACTCATGAACGCCTCGCGTTCGAGTCCGCCACGGGCTGGCGTCGAATACCGGCGTTCTTCATCACCTGCTTCAACGTACTTGTTCGACCCTGGGTGTTTGCTCGCAGGGTCACCGCCGGCTACAGCTTCCGGCACGGCGCCGCATTCGGACTGATCTGCTTCGCCGGCACGCTCGTCACGCGTGCGACACTTGTCACTGGATGGGCTTTTTTTGTCGTATGGTGGAGTGCAGCCCTCGCATGCATCGTGGCTCAGTCCGTCATCTTGGCAACGCTCGATCGACAAAGCTGGATCGTGTCGGATCGACACTGGGGGCATTCGTTCCTCTTCTGGCTCGTCGTCGGCGGCTATACGTCCGCGGTGATGCTAACGGAGGTGGTCTATGGTCCACCGGAGCTCGCCCTGTCCAGCTTCCTGGAGCGAGATGCGATGCGCTCGTTGTTCTTCGAGTTTCAAGACGCCAGGCTCTTCGTATTCCGTCTACAAATACTGAGCTGGACTGTCGCACTGACCATTGTCTTCGTTGCGCGCCAACGCGGGGCAAACAAGACCATCCTGTTCTGGATACGATCGCTGGTCGTCTGGCTGCTGTTATGGTGCATCTATGGAGCTGCGGTGGAGTATGTTGGCCTACCCATGCACCAATGGCTCATCCCGATCCGGTGGTAGTTCTAGCGATACCAGTGTCGTATGCAATACGCCAGCGGGACCGCACCTCGGTTCGATCCGCGGGAGTCGTCATTGCGTTTCCCCCCGCACCCGGCCACTTGGCGAGGCGTATAATGCATTGGCAACAGACGCATGTGTCAGGGGAGTGTCATGATCAAGACCGTCGTTCGAATAATGGGCTCATCTGCTCTGTTCGGTATGTTCGTCGGCAACCTGCCCGCGGGTGAACCCACGATCAAACCAGTACCGATCGTCATCCACATTCCGTTCACCGGTAAGGTGATGGTGCCTGCCGGGCCGTCGGAGGTAGCAATCCCGCTGGTACAGGCTGAGCGCAGTCGACGAATGAAGCAACCCGCGCTAACGCCGCAGCAAGTCGCGAGTGTTCTCGAGCGCGTTCGCGCGCGATATGGCGATCAGTACCGGCCTTGGTTCATCTACCAGCATTCCAGCTTCGGATGGGGTGACGGTCGGGAGCACATCAATGTGACCGTCTTCTTCGAGCCGCACGAGCGATCCGCGCGGCTCTGCAAGGGGCATTTTGTCCGGGACAACGGCCCGCCGGACCCGATCATCGAGAAAATGCGAGAGAAGCTTCAGCCAAACCAGCCTGCGCCCGGACCGCCGCCGCCGCGTACTTATTGGCACGTTTCACCGGCCAATCAGCCATTCAGCGGACCGATCGTTGTTCCGCGGGAATCACATCTGCCGTTCCCCGTGCCCGTAGGCGTCTCTGAGCAAGAGACGATTGAGTTGGTCGATTTCGTGCGAACGGCGCCGCCGCCGTTCCTGCCGCACGATGCGAAAGTGCTTCCCGATGGCACGATCGATGTGAGCAATTTTAAGATCGGTCTCCGCCGCGATTCGAAGCAGCCGATCCTGCGCATCAAGCGACAGGAGGGTTACATTGAAGTACGAACTGGCGTGCACCAGGCAATCTTCGCCGGTAGCGGACAGACGCTCGAGGTGAGCCGGAACGCGCACGGCAAGCTCCAGGCCAACTCTGTCGGCACCTGGTACGGAAATCTGCCCTGGACGAGCCCGCCGATCCTCGGTCGGCCGTAGTTTCCCGACGCGCAAGGTCGTTCTCGAACCGTACGCGAAGCTCGTCGTACCGGGGGATAGCTCTATTGGTATCCCGCCACGTAGGGAGGATCATGATGCCACTACAGACGCGTCCGGATCTTGGAACGATTGAACGACACGTGATTCGCGTGCTCTGCGAATCGTCCGCGCTGCGTGAGAGCCGCGTTCACCCGGAGAGTCGGCTCGTCGAGGACCTTGGGCTGGACAGCCTCGATATCCTCGACCTGATGCTGGAACTCGAGGAAGCGTTCGACGTCGATCTGAGCGACCGCTCCCACGGCTCTGCGTTCAAGGCGGTCTTCACCCGCACGCCGTTCCGCGTGCGCGACCTCGCGGAGCTCGTCCATATGCAATACGGAACGGGTCGGCCCGAGCACAAATGGAGCGCACCGTCGCGCCAGGCCGCCGGTAACCGCCCCCTGCCGTTCACGCAGCTCAGCGGCCGCTATGAACCGATGACGACGGACGACGATGATCAACCGTATGAGCGCTTGAACGACCGTGTCGAACGACGGCGCCGCGATGGGATGTGTTGCGTGCGAATTCCGGCTGCAGAGGTCGAGTTGGGTAGCGACGAAGTCGGCGCGTCCGACGAACGACCGGCACGACGCGTCATGCTTGACGCGTTCCGGATCGACGCCGAGCCCGTGTCGACGTCGGCGTACGCTCGATTCCTGAACTCGGTCGGCCCGATCGACGACGCGTTGTTGCGCACCTGGTTCATCCTCGACGACGACGACGTGCGACGTCCGCACGTGCTGCTGACCCACCGAGAAGGACGATGGTCGCCAATCCCAGGCAGCGAGACCTGGCCGATGATGCTGGTTTCGTGGTACGGCGCGAACGCGTACGCCTTGTGGGCGCACGGAGACGACTGGTCGCGGTTTCAAGCGAAGGATGTCGATGACGCGCGCTTTCTGCCGACGGAAGCGCAGTGGGAATACGCAGCCCGCGGCGCGCGTTGGCAACGCTACCCGTGGGGCGACGAACCGCCGACAGCGACGCGCGCCAACGTCGCGCGTCACCGACCCGGGCAGACCTACACGGCCGAAACGCTGCCGCTGGTATCCGTGAACGCGCCGCTCGGACAATCCCCATTCGGCATGAACCACATGGCCGGCAACGTCTGGCATTGGTGTCGCGACTGGTACGACGAGACCTTCTACACGTCCGCCGACGCACGCCGCGACAATCCACTCAATGCCGCCCCAAGCGGAATCCGCAGCGAGCGCGGCGGAAGTTGGGTCGGCGGTCCATCGCTAGCCCGCAGCTCCTATCGGCGCGGTCGTCCACCGGCCGCTCGCGGACGATGCCTCGGATTCCGCTGCGTACGTGCCCTCAATTAGTCGCTTTTCTGCGAGACCGCGGCGCAAAAAGCCCCGGGACACCCTTGACCCCCTGCCTAGCATGGTGAGGCCGGGCGACGCAGAGGTTTGCTACAAGGAGTCGCACGATGTTTTTCGAACAGCTTTTTTCCGCAATCGTCGGCGTGATCGAGGGATTCTTCTCCGACGCGCTCGTCCCCTTCCTCAACGATCTGTTGGGCCAGATTTTCCCCAACCTCTAACACTCCAGACGCGAGACCGCGCGCCCGACACGGTGCGCTCGCGTAACGCTTTCGGCAGGGATGCCTCGGGCGCCATCCGTCGCGCATTGTGCGCGGCGGGTGGCATTTGAATCCGACTGTGAGACTGATCAGTCGCTCAATCGACCGCTTCCGGCTCACGCTCGTCATTGGTCGGACCAGCGGCGCCACGTGCCGCCGGTTGCTCGACGACATCGGTCGGTGAAACAGGTTGGGTCGTGGCGGCGGGCTGAGAGGTCGGCGGCTTGGGAGCCGGCAAAGCCGCGAGCAACGCGTCAGTCTTGGACGCGACATCAGCGGGAAGCGCAACCGGGGGTCGCCCGCGGAACGCCTCGAGCAACCGCCGGGCGGCCTCTGTCTCCTGCCGCGCTCGAAGTTCTTCGAAGCGTAGCGCAATTTTGTTCCACACCACGTTGGCATCCAACGGCGGGTTGCCGGCGCGCAACGCATCGACCAACTCATCGTTGTAGCGTCCCGATTCGATCGCCAGAACGACAAGTTGCGCCCCGGTCTCCGATACGTTCTCCGGCGCCGCCGCATGAAAATCGGCCAACGCCGCCCGATAGGTTGCGATCGCATCCTCGGCACTACCGGTGCGCGCCAGGCGGCGCGCGAGTCTCGTCCGCAACTCGCCGCGTGCGCGTTGCTCCGCCACCGTCAACTCACGGCCTGCAAGCACGGCCTCCGCCGTACGGAGCAGCGTGATTGCTCGTCCGTTCGTGTCCTCCGGCGCCGGCAGCTGGTCGAGCCGGGCCAGGACGACGTCGATCGGCCTGGTCTTCAGCAACCGCAAAGCGCCCTCCCAAGCCGGCCGCCGAATCGTCTCCTCAGGCTCGACACCGGCGAACGCATGCCGCCACAATGCGTCAAGATGCGCGTCCCGCTGGCCCTGTTGTGCCAGCAGCTCGATCGCTGCGCGGCGCACCCCAACGTCCGGACTGTCCACGACGGACGCCACCGCATCCACAGCACGCGGATCACCGAACACCGCCAACCCGCGAATAGCTGCCAACTGCGCGCCCGCAGACGGCGACTGCAGCGCCGCCACCAGGCGCTCGAAGGAGTCGGGACTTCGCAGCGCCCCTAGCGCTATCAAGACCCGCTCATAGATACCGTTTGTAGACTCCGGGTGCCGATCGATCCAGGCAACCAGTGCTTGCCCGATGCGCTCCCGCGAATCCACACGCGCGACGTCGCGCTCGATCAGTCGCCCTAGCGCGGAGACCGCCTCGGCCGCTTCGGCGTCATCGCTTCCAACCAATGCCAGCAATGGGGCGACGGCTGACTCGTCCCCGATGTAGCCGAGCGCGTTGATCAGCGCAAGACGGACCGGCGCATTGCCCTCATTCGCCAACATCTGACGGAATCGGTCGGCGTTCGTCGGGTTGCGCGTCGTGACCATCGCCCGCACCGCTGCGGCCCTGACGCGCGAATCCGCGTCGCGCAACAACTCATGCATCGCGCTGCCCAGCGCGGCTTCGATCGTCTGTCCCTCGCCGACGAGGATCTGGATCAACTCCAGACCCAGCAGCCGAACCTCGGGAAGCGTGTCGGTGACGAACCCCTGGAGGGCCTGGAACCGCTCGCTTTCCGGTATACGAAGGTAGTTTTCGCGCAAGGTCGCCACAAGCCGACGAATTGTCGTCTGGTGACGATCGCGCAGCGCACGCGTTTCCCGCGCCGCCCGCGCCACCTGTCGGCGCTGCCAAGCCGCTTCGGACAACCCGCCGGCGTCCTGCCACCAGCGCTCCACGTGCTCGACCGTCGTCAGCCGTCGATGGGTGAATGCCTGCAGTGCCTCGAGCCGCGTTGCAACCAGTGCGCCATCCGATCCCGAACCCACACCGCGCACCAACTGCTCGGCTGCCGAGCGCGTGCCGATCCACCCCAGAGCGCGAGTTGCCGCCCGGCGTGCGGCGACCGGGTTTTGCGCCTGGTCGGCAATCGCTACCAGCCGATCGAGGCAACCCGGCTCGATCGACAACGCCCTCGCCGACGCCGTTCGTTCGGCTTCCTCGGCCGAAAACAACATCCGGATCAGCGGATCAACGTACGCAGGCCGCATCGCTTCCGGATCGCGCCAGAGACGAACGGCAAGCGGAACCCGCCAATCGGCCCGATCGCTCGTCAGAATCGCGCGCACGGCCGGAATGGGGTTATCGGTCGTACGTATCAGATCATCGAGAACAGCATCCCGCGCTGCGTCGGAGGTGGCGCCTGAAAGCCGATCGATCCAGGACTGCTCAGGCGGCGTTTGCGCGCCGGCGCCCGCGCCCGACGCGCACGCAATCGCGGCGATGACACTGAACAGCAACCGAGATGAAGCTCGCACGTCGCGCACCACACCCCTCGACGGAGCCTGGAAAACGTCCACGAAAGCCCGATAACAGGGAACTGGCTCGCAATGCGCTCAGAAAAGACGGCGTGGAAAAGGACGCCGACGAGATCACGAAAGAGCTCGTTCCATGCCCATCCCGGATTCGGCCGGTTCACCCGACCCGCGCAACAGGAATATACCGCCAATGGTCGCGGAAGTTAGGTAATCGAGGCGACTTTTCGCGCTTTGCCGTGCGGATTGCAACCCGGCCGCGAATGGGCCGATAGGATGAGGGTGCAGGCCCCTTGAACGGGCGCGGAACGGCCCGTATGCTGAAGGGCTGTAGGGATTTGTTTGGAACTGACCACTCAGGAGTGGCGGATGTTTCGCAAGCTGGTTTTCCCGACCGTTTTGGTATTCGCTCTTTCTGTGGAGGCCTCGAGCGCGGGCGTCTTCCAGGATGTGTTCCGCGGGCTCGACTTGCTGGCAACGCCCAGCGGGGCGCCGGTCCTTCAAACCGGCGACGGCACGCGCGTCAACGGTCAGCGTACGGGCCGATTGCGAATTCTCCCCGACCAGGTCGGCAACGGCTATTCCCTCGAGTTCGATCGCAGCTTTGGGGTCGATTCGCAGGGACGTCCCGAGGTGCTCGATCTGGGCCCGATCGATCTCCAGCTCGCGGGCAACACTCAGATGACGCTCGGCTACACCAACCGCGGCTTCCTGATTGGCAACGCGAACATCGCGGCGCAGAACCTGGGGTACATTTTTCGCGGGCGCACCGGCGCACAGAACATCCAGGTTCAAGGCACGTTCGCGCTGACCAACAACATCGAGATCAACCAGTTCGGCTTCTACTCTGCAACGCTGGTCGCCAACAACAACAATAGCCAGGTGACGATCGACGGCGTGTTGGCAGAGGACAACCAGAATCTCGACTGGGACATCGGCCCGATCTCGGTGCAGGGGAACCTTTTCGTCGATCTGTTTGCCGGCTTGCTTTCGAACTTCGGAATCGACACCTCTGCGATCAGCAACGCCTTTAGCGACTCGCCGATCGACCGCATCACGCAGGCGATTCAGGATCAGATCCTGCCAGGAGATCTGGTGGCGGGTACGTCGGTTGCCAACGAGTTGGCCGCCAGCGGCGTGGTCGATTCGCTGACCGTTCTTTCCGCGACTGCGACACCCGCGGGTGTTCAGGTACCGGAGCCGACGACGATCGGCATGGTTCTCGTGGGCGGGCTGCTGGTCTTTCGACGGCGCTAGGAGCGGTGTTGCCGGACGCGGGATGAACGCCGCGCCATGCAATCGGACACCCCGACACTCCTGCGATTCGTCCTGTTGGAACACGACACGTGCCCGCAACCCGGCGGCACTCCCGTCCCTCATTGGGATTTCCTGATCGAGCGTTCGACCACTGACGAACTAGCGACCTGGCGTCTCGACGACAATCCGATCGTCACCCTGACCCCAGTTCACGCCACCCGTCTCCCCGATCATCGTCGCATCTATCTCGAGTATGAGGGCGAACTCACACGTGGCCGCGGTCGCGTGCGCCGTGTGGACCGGGGCACTGTGCGGGCATACGAGATCACCGCCGACGCCCACGAGATGACACTCGCAGGAGAACGACTCATCGGCCGCTTTCGCATCGCACCGACGGCAGGCGAGTCAGGCACGCTCGAATTCACGCGCCAGTCGTGAACGCGATCGCGCTATCACTAGGCAACCTGTTCCACAACGGCCAGCCGATTGAGGGCCGTCCACATCAAGCCATCGAGCGCGACGCGCAGCGCGCTCTCCGACTCCGAAACAGAGAGACCGTACCGGTAGCCGGCAGAGGTCTCGACTTCGTTGCTGACGCGTGCGCACCCTTCCATTTTGCGCCCGCCGATGCTGATCGCGACGCCGATCGATTCGTCGACACGCAATCGCGTGGTCGAATGGACGCCGAGGCCTTCGGCGCCGACATCGACGATTCGAACGCGCACGGCGCCGCCATTGATCTCGGCATACTGGTCAAAGTCGACCAACTCGACACGCAAGCTCAATCGTCGATCGCACTGAACCGGCTTGGTGATGAACCGCACTTGTACGACCGGCTGGCGGCCCGGTTCCAGCACCTGCTGAATCGTCGCCGTCGCGCGCTCGAACTCTCCAGTCGGCGTGTGCAGGAACAACTCGGTACGTTGGCCGGGACGCGGGTGCTGGCCCGTCGGAAAGTGCAGGACCAACGTCGTATGGTCCGCTTCGAGAACACGTGCGGGATAGAGGCGCTGCCGCGACTGCTGATTCCGCATCGGCACCAGGACCTTCTGCGCTGCCGTACACATCGTGCGCCCCTTTTCTTGCAGTAGTTGCGGATCGACTCCGGGACCCGCGGCGTGCGGATCGCTCGGCTCGTAGGAGGGTGAGAATTGCGCGACGTCAATTCAAGCGAATTCGATCGCGATTGCGCGATTTCTCCCATGTTCGGTCGCGCTATCGGACGTCGCGCGACAACTGGGGCCAAAGCGCGGGATGTGGCATCGACGTTACGTTAACAAATCGCTTATCAGACCGGGGGTGATCTCGGACATGCCGGCCACGATCATGCCGGCGCCAGCTTCACGAAGGGCCGCGGCCTCGTGAGTGCCCGTGTAGCCAACCGCGACCATTTCCGCCGCCCTCGCGGCCATGATGCCCACCGGTGCGTCCTCGATCACCACGCATGCCGTCGGCGCGATGCCAACGCGCTCGGCGGCTTTCAGGAAGACGTCGGGCGCCGGCTTGCCATGCGCCACGTCCTCCGCGGTTACCGTAGCTGAGAAGAAGGACCGCAACTGCGTCTCATCCAGCACGAGATCGAGATTCTCGACCGGCCCGGAAGTACCGACCGCGAGCACCAAGCCAGCCTGCTGCAGCGCGTGTAAACACTCGCGAGCCCCGATCGCCAGCGGCACCATGCCGGTGATCAACGCTCGGTACACCGCTTCCTTTTCCTCGTCGATTCTGCGAACGTCGTCGTCCGTGAGCTCGCGCGCCCACAACGTCCGGATGATCTCACGGCTGGTCATCCCGAACGTCCCGGCAAACGTCGCCGCGTCCACCTCGATCCCGTGTTTCCGTGCCAATTGCCGCCAACTGGCGTGGTGCGCATTGCCGGAAGCAACCAGTACGCCATCCATGTCGAAGATTACGCAGCGCTGACTCATACTCGCACCCGTGGAGGTCTCGTCCGATTCACTGCGGTTCTCGCCCCTCGAAGATCGCCATCGTACGACTGGCCTCCGCAGTCTGACCCGCCGCCCGATAGAGATACGCCAATCGGAAGAGTACCGCACGATCCTTGGCAGCCGCGGCCTGGGTCTGCTCGATTGCCGCCTCGGCATCGCCGGCCTGGACGACGACTTGCGCCCACGTGTCGGCGGCCTCGCGATCTAGCGGTTGGACTTGCAGCGCCGCCAGCAATCGTCGCCGCGCCTCCGGCAGATCGCCCGCTCGCCGCGCCAGTTGTCCCAGCCGAATCAGTGCCGGCGCGAATGTCGGTTGCGCCTTGACGGCGGCGGTCAGATGCTCCCGCGCCTTCGCATAGTCCTCGCGGAAGCCCGCAATCAGCCCACGCTGATAATGGAGGTGGGCATTGTTCCCAACGACCTTCAGCGCCGCGACCAGCTGCGCGTCCGCCTCGTCAATCTGCCCGCGCTCCATCAGCAGGCCTGCCAACAACGTATACGCCTCGACGTGTCGCGGGCATTCTTCCACCGCGCGATGCGCCGCAGCCAGCGCCGCCTCGATCTTCTGACGAAACAGGAAGTACTGGACGTGCCCGGTTCGGAGACCGATGTCATGCGGTCGGCGTTCGAGCGCCGCAGTCCACACCGCTTCGGCCCGGGAATGATCGCCGAGTTGGCTGTAGATCTTCGATAGCTGCGCCGCCGCGTTCGGGTAGTCCGGACTGCGACGCAAGATGTGCTCGAGGTGTGCGATCGCGACGGAAGCGTCCGGGCTGGGCCGACCAAGCGCGAGAAGTGCCAATTCGAAGCGGTAGACCGCATCGTGCCGTGGCGCCAACCGACTCGCGAACTCAAAGCGGGCCTGGGCATTGTCCGCGTCATCCAGGAAGTTGTACGCCGACCCGATGCGCCCCTGGAGTCGCGCGCACGGCAGCAGGCTCCAATCCGCCGCCCACTGCAGCCAGTCACGACCATTCGTCAGCGCTGCCCGAGCCGGCTCTGTTATTGAACCCGGCTTGGACCCGCTCGCAAAATAGGTGTCCTTGCCTGCATCCAACCGGCGATTGCCTTCATACTCGGCAACCTGAACCGTAAGCGAGTGCAGCACCAGTCCGATCCACGCCAGCATCCCGACCGCGAAGCCGACCCCGGCTTTCGTGAGCCGCCCACCACGTCGGAGTTGCGCCCAATGTACGCGAACATTCGCTTGATACGCGAGCCGCGCCAGCGTCATCCCGAGGAACGCCGTAATCCCGGCCAACCCCAAGGCGAACAGGAATGGAATCTTGTCGTAGAGACTTCGCAATGCCAGGAAAGTGATCACGAATGTGAACACCAGCGACAGCTCTTCCAACCACGTGTAGTCGTACCGCCGGGCGGGGCGCACGGCGCGGGGCGCCGGTTTCTGAAATGCGGTCCTACCGAAACCGAAATAGAGCGCGTCGTTGGGACATACGGAAACACAATCCATGCACTTCATGCAACCCGGGTCGACCACCATACCATAGTCGCGCACCTCTTCGTGCACGCGAACGTTGGAAGTACAGGTGGCGGTACAGTGCCCGCATTGGTGACAGGCGTCCGTAACGCGGATCTTGCCCGGTGCAAATTGGTCGGCGACGCCGAAGATCCCGCCGTACGGGCACGCGTAGGTACAAAAGCCCTTGTTTCCGAGGATGTAGACAATCAACCCGCCACAGACCACGAAGGTCATGATCCCGACGGTCCAACCCGGAAACGTGTCCCAGAAACCCTCGATGTAGAAGTGCGACTGGTACGGTGGAACGGAGACGCCCTGCCACGGCGCGACGACATGCCGGTACAGCGCCGGCCAGATGAACATGTAGATTGCCGCCAGTAGCGGCACGAAGATCAGCAGCCGCGAGCGGAACGGCTTCGGACGGATGCCGGCCCTGCGCAGCAGCCACGTGCACAGGTCTTGAAGCGCAACCAGGTGACAACCCCAGCCGCAGAAGAACCGTCCGAAGACGAACGTCGATAGCGTCGCGAGCAGCAGCAGCACGAAACCCGCGTTGACCAGACCGCGCGAGAAGGTGTACCCCGCTTCGCTCGGCTCCACCGGCGAAAGCGTCTTCCCGGTCGTCAGCCAATGCGCGATATGAATGGCGGCCAGTACGTGAATGGCGATCAGCACGGCCGCCCGCAAGCGACTCGCCTTCGATCGCGCGAGCGGCGCTCGCTGCCCCTCGTCACAAGCGACCACGGTGAGCGGGATGCTGTTCTGCTTGGCTGACACTGCTGGATCCAATGACCGTCCGGCCGCAGGTATCCCCAACCGATCAGTACACACGTGTACCCGTAATATACCAGGATCGCGGGCCGTCTGCGCACCCGCGGCCGACCACGGTGACTACTCGCGCACGCCGGGCATAATCGTCAGCGTCACCCGCGCCCCATCACGAACGACGACGACTTCCGCAGCCTTGCCGACCTGCATCGCGTCCAGTGCGTAGGTATAGTCGTAGATGGTCTCGATCGTCTTCCCGGCCAACTTGACGATCCGATCGCCACCTCGAAGACCGGCCTGCTCCGCCGGTCCGCCTTTCGACACGCCGGAGAGCAGGACTCCGGGTTCGTCGCCGGTCGCGTAGTCCGGAATCGTGCCGAGGTACACTCTCAGATTCGCACGCTGGCCGCGCGGCGCGCTCGTTTTCGGCTCCACGAAATCCGGCACCCCGTCGGCGGTTGCCAGCCCCCGTACAACCAGGCCGACGAACCGCGAAATCCGCTGCATTCCGTCATAATTCAGCGTCTCCGGTGTATCCCGCGGCGTGTGATAATCGTCATGAGCGCCCGTGAACGCACTGAGAACCGGAACCCCCTTCAGGTAAAACGACGTCGAGTCAGTCGGCGCATAGCCGTCGTCCTGAAGCACGAGCGGCAGACCGACGGGTGCGTTGCGTTTCTCGATCTCGCTGCGCCAAATGGCGCTCGACCCGACGCCGGAGAGTGCGAGGGACTTTTCGAGACGACCGATCATGTCCAGATTGACGTATGCACCGACCATCTGGTGCAGAGGCGTGCTCTTCGACGGTGCGTGTTGTTGCAGGTTCGCGACGAAGTGCGCTGAGCCCAGCAGGCCCAGTTCCTCGCCGGACCAGGCCGCAAAGAGCACCGGGCGCTTCAGACGCAACTTGCCCGACGTGCACTGCCCTGCGAGATACTCTGCGATCTCGAGAATGCCGGCGACACCAGAAGCATTGTCATCGGCTCCGTAGTGAACCTGCCCGACCTCGTCGGCCCGCGCCCGCGAACTGGACGCACCGCCGCGCCCGAGATGATCGACGTGCGCCCCGAGGACAATCAACGGGTGCCCCAGCGGCGCCACCTTCGCCGCACCCGCGAACGTCGCAGCCGGCGAATCCGAACACGGTAGCCACGCAAGAACGTTCCGCCCGGTGCGCTTCTCGGTCTTCATCGTGATGTGAGCGCCGAGCTTGACCTTCGGCAGGTCTGCGACCTGCACGGCCTGCTCGCGGTCGAGCGCATCTTGAAGTTCCCGCAGTGTCGTTCCACTACCTGCCAGCAGGCGCGACGCGACCTCGTCCGTAACGGAGATTGCCGGCACGCTCATGGCCGTCATCGAGGCATCCGTGGCGAGCTTCACAAGCTGGTCTTTGACCGCTGCGTTCGGACCGCTGACGACGATCAGCCCCGCCGCTCCTTTGTCGCGCGCCAGCATCGCCTTGTAACGCAGGTTCGCGAACCGGTTCAGGTATTGTCGCCGATCGGAGCTCGCTTGCTCGGGAACGTAACGGAAGACCAGCAGCCATTTGCCCTGGACGTCGAGATCGGCAAACGAATCGTACGCGGCCTGCTCATCGGTGGCGGGCGCCACGATTCCATAGCCGGCAAAGACGATCGGACTCGCGGAGACCGAACCGGTCCGGGAAAAAGAAAGCGGGCGCCAGTCCTTGTCGATGACGAGCGGCGGCGTTTCGGCTGCACCGTTGAGCTGCAACTGGCAACCATCGCCGATCGACACACCGGCCACGAAGTCGAATGTCTGAAAGTACGTGCCCTTGTCGCCTGCCGGTTCGAGGCCGAGTCGTTTGAACGCCCGCGCGACGTACGTAGTCGCCATCCGCTCGCCCACCGTCCCGGTTTCGCGTCCTTCCATTTTGGCCGATGCGAGATCCGCGACGTAATGTTCGAGATCCTTGGCGTCGATCGCGGCCTGTGTCGCAGGCTGCGCCGGCACGTTGGCCGAGGACCCGGCGGGGCGCGCCACGCGCTGACCGCGCAAGAGCTTCAGCGCCGCCTCGTGGTCCCAGTCGGCCATGAAGATCTGAGCCTTCTTGTTCGCGGTCCGGCTGCTGGTCCACGCCAGCTGTCGTCCATTCGGCGAAAAGACCGGCAACCCGTCGAAGCCGTCGGTATTGGTGACCCGGACGGGTTCACCGCCGTCGACGCCGACGATGTACAGCTCGAAGTTTGCGAAGCCGTGGCGGTTGGTCGTGAAGATCAGGTACCTGCCGCTGGGGTGATAGTACGGGGCCCAGGATAATGCACCGATGCTTGTCAACTTCCGCTCGTCGCGACCATCGACGCCGATGGTATAGATCTCGGCGATCTCGCCGCTCTCGGAGAACCGCCGAAAACAGACGCGGCTTCCGGTCGGCGAGAAAAACGGCCCGCCGTCATAGCCCGGCACCTCGGTCAATCGCCGAAGCCCGCTCCCGTCCGCCTTCATGATGTACAGGTCGAGGAAATACGATTGGTCGATCTCGAGTCGCACCCGTTCTTTTTCCGACAGATTCCCCGCGTAGGCGTGCCGATTCGACGAAAATGCGATCCACTGACCGTCCGGCGAGTACGATCCTTCCGCGTCATAGCCGCGCGCGTTGGTCAGCCGGTTGTAGACCTTTGAACTCCGGTCGAACGCGTACAGCTCGAAGTGCTCGTCGTAGTCCCAAGCGTAGCGCCGCTGCCGACCTTCCGCGCGGAGTTGCAACTCCGCTTCCTGCTTTTCGACGGCTTTCGGATCGTCGTGCGTCGAAGCGAAGAGTACGCGCCGTTTGTCGGGATGGATCCAGGCGCACGTGGTCTTTCCCGTTCCCGGCGAGATCCGCTCGACATCGCCGGTCTCGAGATCCATCACGTAGATCTGGTAGAAGGGATTACTCGGCTCGCGCTCGCTTTGGAAGACGAGTTCGCTGCCGTCGGCACTGAAGTACCCCTCGCCGGACCGCTTGCCTTCAAAGATGAGCTGCCGCGTATTGCCAAGCAACTCCGACTCATGCCCCTGCTGCGTTGGTGAATCGGACTTCGCCGGCAGAACACCCAGGCTGACGATTGTCAGAACCACCATCGTGATCGATCGAAACATCTTGCACCCTAACTATCCGTAGTTGTTGGATTCACCGAAGAACGCTATCGGTCCCCGCCAGCCCGAGCGATTCGGCACTCCAGGCAGTTTCCGTCCACTGGGATTGTACGCCCATCCCCGCGGCTATCCAGGCCCGTCGTCCGGAGCGTAGTAGCCCGAGCGCTCGACTCAGCCGCCGGCCCGCTGCCGGTCATAGTCGTCGCGGTTCAGCACGAAGTAGCGCGCGGCGTTGCCGTTGATCTCGTAGTCCCCGCGGGATTGCAATCCGCATTTTCGGATCGCGCGGCAGCTTCCAAGGTTGGCGGTCATCGCGACCGCACCGATCCGCGGGAAGCGATGGTGCTCGAGCGCCAGCCGAACCAGCGCCCGCCCCGATTCGGTGGCATAGCCGCGTCCCCAATACGGCTTGCGAAATCGCCAGCCGAACTCCATCCGTTCTTCCGGCTGCGTATCGCGCAGCAGGTCGACCATCGCCTTGTGGTTCCCCTCAGACAAGTGTTTCAGCGCGGCGAACCCGACGAAGCGCTCCCCGTCCAGTTCGTCGATCGCGAACCAACCCAGATCATGTCGTGTTTCGTATTCGCCGCGAATCCGCTCGTAGAACGCCTGCGACTGCTCCGCGGAGAGCGCCGGGCCGATGTACTTCATGATCTCCGAATCCGCGTTTATCGCGTCGAAGTGCGGCCGATCCCGATCGACGATCTCGCGCAGTCGCAGCCGCGGCGTTTCCAGCAAAACCCACTCGTCTTCGCGCGTCGCCATTAGTCCACCGCCCAACTCGGCTTCCGCTTTTCGAGAAACGCCCGCAGTCCCTCCTGCCCCTCGGCAGATACGCGTACGCGCGCGAGTCGCTGGGTCGTCAGCTTCTGCGCCTGCTCCCACTGAAACGGCTGAATCTCGCTCATGATCCGCTTGCACTCTGCAATCGCATTGGGGCCGTTCTGCCGAATCTGCGCGACGACTGCCGTGATCCACGGATCAAGCTCGTCCGACGTTTCGACGACGTCCGAGACGAGACCGATGTGATACGCCGCACGCGCGTCGAAGCGCTCCGCGGTCAACGCGTAGCGCCGCCCGGCACTCATGCCGATCTTCTCCAACACGAACGGCGAGATGATCGCGGGCACGATGCCGAGTCGCACCTCACTAAGACAGAAGATCGCACCCTGCACCGCAACCGACATGTCGCAGGCGGCAATCAGCCCGACACCGGCACCGAACGCCGCCCCGTGCACGCGGGCGATCGTCGGCTTGGGACAGTCGCGGATGCGGCGCAGCATGTCCGCCAGCACGGTCGCGTCCGCGATGTTCTCCTCGATCGAATAGTCGACCATGCGCTTCATCCAATGGATGTCGGCACCGGCGCAATACGACTTGCCCTCCGCGGCCAGCACCACCGCGCGCACGTCGTCGGATTCCGACGCCTGCTTGAACCGCTCGTCGAGCTGGTTCATGAAATCGTCGTTCAGCGCATTGTGCACCTCGGACCGGGTCAGCGTGATCCAGGCAGTCTGGTCCTTGACGACGTAGTCGATGAAATCAGCCATATTCGTCACTCTCCTGTGGGCCGGCGGAAGGTATCGTAACCCGCAATTGTACACCGGTTCGGCGCGCGTTTCGCGGGCCCTCGGCAGTGGAAATGCTGTCGTCCGCACCCCACAATAACAAGTGCAAGGAGAGCGGTTCGCAGGTCGCGTTCCGTCCCGGCCGGTGCTCGCGATGCCTTCGACGGCCACGACGCCGCGTTGACGATCTCGTTCGGACCCTTGTTACGAAGGGAAGTCCACCACCATGGCAGACCGTGAGGAGAATGCTCGACTCGTCGAGCGGATGGATTACCACAGCCATCTGGCCATCTTCAAGTTCCAATGGGATGACGGCGTCGTACCGGATTTCGTCCCGGGCCAGTTTACGTCGCTGGGCGTGAAGCGCGAGGACTCCACCCCCGAGCGCACGCGCTGGCTGCGCCGCGCGTATTCGATCGCGTCGTCACCCAACGAAAAAGACAGCCTCGAACTCTATATTGTGCTGGTGGACGAGGGTAAGTTGACGCCGAAGCTGTGGCAGCTCGAGGTCGGCGACCGAATCTGGATGGACAAGAAGATCAACGGCCACTTCACACTCGACCCCGTGCCCGACGGCAAGGACCTCGTCCTGGTCTCGACCGGCACCGGCCTCGCGCCCTACGTTTCGATGATGCGCACCTTCCGCAATACCGGCCGCTGGCGCAAGCTCATCATCGTCAACGGCGTGCGCGTCGCCGCCGACCTGGGTTACGTGCCGGAGCTGGAAGAGGCTTCGAAGTCCGAAGACATCGTCTTCATCCCGATGGTCACCCGCGAGCCAGACTGGGGCGGCCTGAACGGGCGCGTCAACATTCTCTTCGAGGACAACCGCTACGAGGAACTCGTCGGCAGCCCACTCGATCCGGAGCAGTGCCACGTCTTCCTGTGCGGCAACCCGGACATGATCACGACGGTCCAGGAACGGCTCGAGCCGCTCGGCTTCCAAGAATACAACGCCAAGAAATCACCCGACGGCAACATCCACTTCGAACGCTACTGGTAGCGATCTGCCCAACAAGAGCGGTCGCAAGAGGCACGGGGTGGGGCGGGCGTCTCGCCCGCCATCAACCCATCGCTTCGACGGACGGGTGGCACTGGCGGCTTGTCCGCCAGTGAATGGGAGCATACGTAGCCAGCGCGCGATGCGAAGACCGCGATGCTCCTGTTTGGTACACCGCAAGGAGCAAGCACGACTCTGAACACTGGCGGACAAGCCGCCAGTGCCACCCCACGTGGCGCCGTCAGATCCCTTCGCCTGCGCTCGGGGCTCGTTGTGTGGAGGGTCTGTTTCGCGTCGGGGCCTGTGGCATAGACACAGGCCTCGCAAAGGGAGCTTGCTCCCCCCGTCGCTTGCGCTCCGGGCTCGCACTGACGTCCCATGGCAGTCGACTACGAGCCGCGAGCGCGAGCCGGGTGCCACGCCGACGCACATCGCTCGGCGTGTACTCCGCACTATCCCGCTGATCGCCGCCGCGGGCGTGCGAAGTGGATGCCCGCGAGCGATCCTAAGGTCAGCGCGAGGGTCGCCGGCATGCATCCCATGCCGAACATCGAAGTCCGGCTCAGCGCAAAACCGTTCTCCATCACGATCTCCTCGGTGAAGGTGCGATCGTCGCCGGCACCACTCAACTCGCGGAAGAGCGATGCCTGCTTGACCGCCGACTGGTCCGCGAGCGTCGGCGGGACCGCCACTGGCGGCGAACCGTTCCCGGTGATGATCACCTCGCCGTCGCGCCCGGTCCCCGGCCCGAGGGTCACGGACCACTCGGTGAGACCCGCGTTGCAGCGCACGGCCAGCGTCGCGCTCCGCTCCAGCGATCGGTCTGGAAGGTCGGCCTTGAAGTCGAACTCCGGGTCGAGCGTCATCTCGTCTGCGGACAACGTCGTGTAAAAGCGCGTCACGTAGGGATTGTCCGCAAATAGCCGGGCGACATCGCTCAATGGTGCGAGCAGCTCATCGTCGACCGCAACGAAGGCTGTCGTCCGGGCCTCCGACAGTGTTTGAGCGTCGAATGTAGCCCGCAGCAGCGACGCGTTGTTGTAGGTGAACTCGGGGGCCTGGTCGGGCAACGGCAACACTCGCCGATAGATCTCGAGGATTTTCGCGCCATCCAGCATGCCGTTGTTGATCAGCCTTGCGAGGCTCTCGGCGGGGTCTTCCACGGCCGCGACCGCGTCCCGCACTGCGCGGAGATCGTCCGGCAGCCCGGCGAACGAACGATTCATCGTTTCGTCCCGCCCGGCATAGTCCGTCGCGAACCCCTGTCCCCCGACGTCATCCATCGCCTCGGTGATCAGCGTCTGGTAGCTGGCGTACGCCGACTGCACGCCGTTGTACCAGTTCAGCCGAGCGTAGTTTGGAGTGACGTGGTGGTAGTTCGCGGGGATCGCCCGGCCGTCGCCGAGCAGCCAGACGATCAGCCCGAGGTCATCGTTGGCCGCGATCGCCGTCAGACGGATCGGGATCATCGGTCGGGTGCTCTCGTACACCATGGTCAGCGGCTCAATGTCCCCCACCCCCTGGTCCTGCCGCAATCGCAGCGCCACGAAGTTCATCCCGGCCGCCACGTACGAGTCGATCAGGGCGCTACCACGATCGGACAGGTCGTAGCCGTTCTCGACTAGCCACGTGGCGAGCGCTTCTGAATTGTCGCTGGTGACGATCTGCACATCGAACGGACCGACGACCAGCTCCTGGAGAACGTCGACATCGTTCGTACCGCTGTCATCGAATTCGGGCGCCCCTGCGAGCGGGGTATCGAACATGCGGAGGATGTCCGGGCACACATCGCCTTCGATTTCCAGCCGAAACTGCGGTCGTGTCTGGCGTTCGAGCTGCGTGAACAGCAGATCCGAGCCCGTGGACAGCTGGGGTACGCCGGGCACCGGCACGACCCAGGAGAAATCCTCCGCGGCCCCCTGATACTGAATCTGCACGACCGCTGTAATCTGCGAGCCGTCCTGGCGGAAGATGATCTGCTCAGCCGTCTGCACGATCGGCACCAGCGTGCAGAAGAACCCGCCGCAGGCACGCGTCGGCACCGGCGTGGAGCCTCCGGCCACGATTGCAGCCAAAAGGACCGCACCCATTCGTCTGTGCATGCATCGCCCCATGCGTCCGTCTCCCTGTGTTTGCATCGAAGTGGCATGCCACCGAAGACCGACGGTAGCACGACCGGCGTCGACATGACGCCATTTCAGTATAGCGGACAGGACAACCGACCCGCACTTGCGCGATTCCGAGGTTGGCTCAACTTCCGTGAGCGATTCGGTCGATATCGAAAATGCGAGGGTGAATGGATGCGCTCTCCGATTGTCACCAGCCGCACGGCGCAGTACTGTTCAGTGAGTGTTCTATGCCGACGTCTGTACCCCTGGATGAGTTGTTCTCGAGTGTGGAAAACGTCAGCGCACGGGATCTGCAGGGCGCCCGCATTCACATGCTCGGCATCGGCGGCAGCGGCATGGCCGGTCTGGCCGCGATACTGCTGCGCCGTGGAGCGCGCGTCAGCGGCTCCGATCGACAAGAGAGCAGCGTCACACGGGCACTAACGACCGAAGGCGCTCGGATCACACTCGAGCACGAGCGCGTCGCGCTCCCCGACCCGGTCGACCTGGTCGTCGTCTCCGCCGCGATTCCGCCGACCCACCCGGAACTCCTTCGTGCTCAATCACGTGGCGTGCGCGTGCTGAAGTACGCCGAGCTGTTGGGCGTGCTGCTCGGCTGCTACGAGGGCATCGCGGTGAGCGGCACGCACGGCAAGAGCACGACCACTGCCTGGCTGGCGTACACGCTCCAACAGGCCGGACGCGGCCCGAACTACGTCATCGGCGCTGACGTCGCCCAACTCGGGGGCGGGAGCGGCGTCGGTGACGGGCCGCAATTCGTCGTCGAGGCGTGCGAGTATGACCGCTCGTTCCTGAACCTGCATCCGCGCCGCACGGTGGTCCTCAACATCGACGAGGACCATCTGGACTGCTATCCGAACCGCAGTGCGATCGAGGAAGCGTTTGCGGCATTCGTCGGTCAGAACCACCCGGACGGCCTGGTGTTGATTCACGCGGACGATGCCGGCTGTCGGCGGATTCGCTCCGCGTCGGCGGCACCGGTCGAGAGCTTCGGGCTGCGGGAAGAGGCCGACTGGCAAGCAACGCGCCTCGAACTGCGCGACGGGACCTATGCGTTCGATGTCTGTCACCACCAGGCGTTGTTGGGTCGGGTCCACATCCAACTCGCCGGCCAGCACAACGTGCTCAACGCTCTGGCTGTCGCGGCGCTCGCGCATGACTGCGGGGTACCCTGGGAAGCGATCGCGAGCGGGCTCGCGGGCTTCACGGGCGCCAAGCGTCGACTCGAATGGCGGGCCGCTGTCCGCGACGTCACCATCCTCGACGACTACGCGCATCATCCCGCGGAGATCCAGGCTACGCTCCTGGCCGCTCGGGAACGCTACAAGCCGCGTCGGCTGCTGTGTATCTTCCAGCCGCACCAGCATTCGCGAACGCGGTTTCTGCTCGACGATTTCTCGACGAGCTTCGACCAGGCTGACGAGGTGATTCTGCCGGACATCTTCTTCGTTCGCGACAGTGAGCGCGATCGGCATGCGGTCTGCTCGGAGGATCTGGTCGCCCGGGTGCGTGGACGGGGCGGCAATGCAGTGTATATTCCCGAGTTTGAGCGAATTGTGGACTACGTCTACTCGCGGACGGAACCCGGTGACGTGGTCCTGACGATGGGTGCCGGCAACATCTGGAAACTCGCGGATGCACTTGTTCAGCGCGCTGGGGGAGGCTTGTCGGAGTAACGTCCCGTTACGGGACCACTCCTGGTATCAGATCGGCGGCCCCGCCCGCTGGTTCATTACTCCGCGCAACCATTCCGAACTAACAACCGCACTCACGATCTGTCGCGACCACGATCTGGCGTGGCGCGTGCTCGGCAAGGGCGCCAACATCCTGGTCCGTGACGAGGGGTTCGACGGCGCCGTCCTGCACCTCTGCGGTCCGGCCTGGGAGGACGTCACGTTCGAGGACGAACGGGTCACCGTCGGCGCCGGCTGCGACTTTACCCGCATCGTCAAGAAGCTCGTCGCGGATGGATTCGCAGGCCTCGAGAACCTCGCGGGCATCCCCGGCACGCTCGGGGGCATCATCCGCATGAACGCCGGCGGCAAGTACGGCTGCATCGCGGACTACGTCGAGTCCGTCCAACTCTGCGACCCGACCGGCACACGCGTTGTCCGCTCCCGGGAAGAGGTCGGCTTTCGCTACCGCGGTACCGCGCTGGCCGACTGCATCGTGCTCGGGGCCACCCTGCGACTCCGACGCGGAACACCGGCGGAGATCTACGAGCGGTACCGAGCGATCTGGAGCGAGAAGTACGCTACCCAGCCCCCCCTCTCACACCGCTCCAGCGGCTGCATCTTCAAGAATCCGCCGAAACACGCGGCCGGGGCCCTGATCGATCGGGTCGGGCTCAAGGGCACCCGTGTCGGCGGCGCCGAAATCAGCACGAAACATGCCAATTTTATTGTTGCAAGCGAGGATTCCCGCGCGCAGGATGTACTGGATTTGATCGCCATCGCGCGGGATCGTGTCCGTGCGGAAACCGGCGTCACGCTCGAAACGGAAGTCGAGCTCTGGTAACCCGCTGCAGGGAAGCGCTCACATGACGACCAGCCCCGAAACAGCCGCCGTGACCACTGTCGATCGTAAGCTTCGCATCACCGTCCTAGCCGGCGGCCCCAGTCTCGAACGCGAGATCAGCCTCGAATCCGGCGCAGCGATCGCGGATGCCCTCCGTCGGCGCGGCCACGACGTGCACGTCCGGGATATCCAGCCGAACGATCTCGCGGCGCTCGATGAACCCGTCGACGTGGTCTTTCCCGCGCTTCACGGAACCTTCGGCGAGGACGGTACGCTCCAGCGGATCCTCGAAAGACGCCACCTGCCGTTTGTCGGCTGCGGGTCGGATGCGTCACGCCTCGCGATGGACAAGGTCGCGTCCAAGCAACTGGCCAAGCGCCTCGGAATCCCCACCGCGCCCTGGGAGGTCTGGGACACTGCCCAGCTGAAACGACAAGATTCGACATCGCTGGATTTGCCCGTGATCGTCAAGCCGATCGATCAGGGCAGCAGTGTCGGCGCCGCGGTCGTGCAGGAAACGTCGGAGCTGTTGCCGGCGGTCAGAGAAGCAGTCGCGCAGTTCGGTCGGACATTGGTCGAGCAGTTCGTCGTTGGCGACGAGTTGACAGTTGGGGTCGTCGGTGGGAGATCGCTGCCCCCGATTTGTATTCGGACCCGACGCGGCTTCTATGACTATGATGCCAAATATCGGGATGACACGACGGAATACCTGTTTGATGCCGACATTCCCGACGAGGTGCTGCAACAGGCCCGCCTTTGGAGCGAGCAGTTGTTCGGCGCGATGGGTTGTCTGCACCTGTCCCGACTGGACTGGATGCTCGGTCGCGACAATCGACTGTTCTTCCTCGAGGCGAATACGTTGCCCGGTTTCACGACCCATTCCGTACTGCCCAAGGCCGCCGATCGCACCGGGGTCTCGTTCGATGAGTTGGTCGAACGACTGGCCTGGTTGGGGCTGGAGGAGTCGCGATGAGTCGGGCGAAACCCAAGGCACGCCGACCCTCAGCGCGCAAGTCGGGCGCATCCGCTGCCCGCTCGATTCGAACACTCCCGTGGAAGCCGATTGGCCTCTTGGCGCTGTGGGGGCTGACACTGGGGGCTGGTGCCTACGGGCTACAGGTGATCGAAGACGGCGCCCACGCGCTCAACCATGCGGACGGACGATGGGCGATTGAGTGGGTCGATCCGCCCGCTTGGCTCGCGGACATCCCGGATTTCGACCAGCGGGACGTGGAAACGACGCTGGGTTCGCTACAGCATGTGCCGCTGCGGGATCCGGACCTTGGTGTCGGCATTGCCGAGGCGCTGCAGACGTCGCCGTGGATCGCGGCGGTGAACGAAGTGCGCAAACGGTCGGACGGTGTGATCCGCGTGCGGGCTACGTTCCGTCGACCGCTGACGATGATCGAATTCGGCCATACGGGTTATCTGGTGGACGACGAGGGAGTCCTCCTGCCCCGATTCATCTCGCTGGATTACCGCCGACCCGATCACGGCGTGTTCCTGCGCGGGGTGCAGGCATCCCCGCCGACGACGCCCGGCACACGCTGGGAAGGCGAGGACGTTCAGGCAGGCTTGAAACTGGTGAAATATCTGCACGAGAAGACGCCGGCGCTGCTGCGGAGCGAGTTCCGTGCAGTTGACGTGAGTAACGTTGGCGGTCGGCGGTCGCCTTTGGCCGCTCCGTTACGGATCATTACAATTCACCCGGGAAGTTATATTGAATGGGGCCGGGCGCCGGGCGAAGAGTATGATATGGAAGCGCGTGCCGACGCCAAGCTGGCCAAGCTGTGGGTGCTGCACGCGGAGTTGCGCAGTCTCCCGAACAACGGCCCCCTGGACGTTCGGGACGCGGACAATCGGATTCACCTGGAACCGCAGGCCGACTAGCGCCCCCGTGCATCGTGCGAGATGTACCGTGGGCGGACGGGCCGTAAACGGATGTGTGTTCGACGGGCGGAGGCATAGAGGATGAACACGAGCGAGCTTTTCGGTCGGATCAACGACACCATCATGCAATCCCTGCCATCTGACGTGGCGTGGGTGCCGTATGTCGGGATGCTGTCTATCGGTGCGCTCGGATTCCTGCTGATGGTCAAGGGTGCGCGGTTCGCCCCCACGCTGCTGGCGTTCCTGCTGTTAGTCGGCGGCGCGATCGCCGGTCGCGCCGCGGCGGCCCAATTCGGCACGCCGGTGCTCCCGACAGTCGGGATCGTAGCAGCGGCGGCAATGATCAGCGGCTTTCTGCTGTTTCGGATGTGGTTGTCCATCGTGGTCTCGGCGTTCTTCGTGCTGGCTGGACTTGGCGTTTATGAGTCCCGCGTGCTGCACGAACCGCTGAGCCGCTTCCAGTTGCCCGAAGGCGAAGTGACCCTGCCGGCCGAAGGCACGGTTGTCGGCACGACCGGCGGCCCGTGGCAGGTCGTGAGCGAGCGCTGGAGCTTCCTGACGAGCGAAGTACCGAACTTCCAAGTAAGCGTCTTTTCGATCATTAGCGTGCTGGGCCTGGCCGGCGCGATCTTCGCCGCGTTCCTGCCGCGCCTGTCGCGCGCGCTCTGGGCCGCCACGACCGGCGTCCTGCTGGCCGGTATCGGCCTCAGCATGCTGCTCGATCGACTGTTCCCATCGGCGCTCGAGTGGCTGATGAGTAACAACGCCGCGGCATGGATGGGCGTCGGCGTCCTCTGGGTCGGGTCAGTGCTACTGAACTTCGCGGACATCCGCAAACCAAAGGCCCGGATCAGCGTCGAACCCCAAGGCGAGGCCGCAACCGCCTGACGGAATGAAACGAGCCGCCGCTGCCGGGGGTGCGCAGGACGGTGACTGAGGATCGCGATCACTATCAGTTGGATCGCGATCCGATCCCCACGGACGTTTGCCCACACTGCTACTACGACCTCATGCCGCCAATTGACCGGGAGCCCGTTCGCTGCCCGGAGTGCGGCGGCGCGTTCACCACCGATGAACTCACGCAGCGGTGGCGCGTCCGGCGAATCTCGTTGGTTGGTGGCACTGCGTTGTTGCTCGGCCCGCCGCTCTTCGCAATGCCTTTCCTCGTCGCCGCGTGGCCAGTTGCGATTGTCGTCGGCGCGCTTTTCAGTTTCTTCGTCGCAAACTCACTCGACTACATGCGGCTTCTCAGACTCCCTTCCGAAAAGCGAGCACGGAGCCCGCTCTTCATCACGCTGCTGACGCTCGGTTTCCTCTTCGTTCAGACCGTGATCGCGGTCCTTGGCTGCGGGTGCTTCATCGTGTTTTTCTACTAGCCCAAAGAAACGCCGATGCGAGTCGCGAGCACCAGCGAGCGGGGAGCAAGCTCCCTTTGCGAGGCAAGCGTCTACGCCGCTTGCCCTGGCAAGTGCGATCCCTAGAAATAGTGGGTGGGGCGGGCGTCTCGCCCGCCATTGGACCGCTCGCTGGCGCTCGCGCTCCGGGCTCGTTTCGTACGAAACGAGTGTCGCCAGCCCTCCACACGTCGGTTTTTCTTGCACCGACGGGATTCGCGCAGTCACGAGCCTAAGATCTGCTTTGGGTGGGGCGGATCACTATCGTTTTGCCGCCCTGGGTCTGGATCGATTCCTGCAACATTCCCGGCGATCGCGAGCCCGGATACCGCAAGGTATGCGATGCGTCCGTGGGGGTGACCAGGGACGGTCCGCATTCGTTTTCTACTTGTTTCAGGAGGTATCAATGAACATGAGAGGTCTTGTTACCGCTTCCGTCGTCGCGGTCGGGCTCACCGGCGGGCTCGCGCGTGGCGATGTCTGGCGAACAACACAGTTGGCGGCGCGCGCCTACTTCACCGACCCGAACGGGAATCCGGCGCCGAGCAGTGCCGTCGACCCGGTCTTCGCGACCATGAGCGTATGGGCCGGAAGCGTCCAGTTGCCCTGCAATAATCCACCTGCCTTGTGGTCCGATGCGGACAGCAACACAGCCGTCGCCCCGGCAAGCCTGAACATATCCGCTTCTGCGTGTGCCGTGTTTTCCCAAGCCGGCGCCAACACGAGAAACCTGCCCTCGGAGCTCAACCCGAACCGGGCCAGCTCGTCGTCCGCCTTCGGGTTCTGCGGTTGTGGATGGCGGGTGCTCAGCGGTGCCGGCGGTGGTTACGTCGCCGAGTACGAAATCCATGAACCGGTAATCATGTTCTCACTGGCCTCGGTCGACGTCGACTCGGATTTGGAATGCCCGGTCTTCGCCGCGCTCTGCGCCGATATCGGTAGTGGTGGCCCTGGTAGCAGCAGTTTCTCGGGCAATCAGCCGCGACAGATAATGGTGTACGTGCTCGGATCGGAGACGTACGTTTACGGCACGATGATCGACCCGGTATCGGGAAACCAGCAATTCATCGGATTCGATCCGTCCGAGATCCAGCCGAACGGCCAGGGCGCATCCACAACGATCCAAACCGCGATCGCCCCGGGGGCCGGTAGCGTCAACGTCCGAACGGCGCTCGTAACGGTCCGGTTTGACGAGACGACGTTCGATGCGAACGCCGACGGGGACACGGATTGTGCGGACTTGCTCGCGCTCCGTCAGGCGGTCAGCGCCAACCCGTCCAATCCTGTGGGCCCCGATCTCTCGATCATCCTCGACTTCGATGGCGACAACGACCTCGACACCGAGGACCTTGTCATCCTGCAAGCGGTCCTGAACGCAACCGACGCCTGCCTGACAGGTGATGTCGACCAGGACGGCGTTCTGTCGGTTTGCGATATTGTCGCGCTGCGTGCCGCCCTGCTCGGCGGAACGTTGAAAGACACTGACGCCGGCTACATCGTGAACGGAGACATCGACATCAACGGCGGCCTCGACAACGACGATGTCGCGGCGCTAGCCGACCTGCTCAACAAGGAAGTGGGGCTCCTGCATGGTGACGTGAACGGCAACTACCAGGTCGACAGTGCCGACCTGAGCGTCGTTCTCGGGAATTTTGGCTCGACGTCCGCCACCCGCGCCCAGGGAGACCTCAACGGCGACGGTTCGGTCGATTCGGCCGACCTCAGCCTCGTGCTCGGCAACTTCGGCCGCGGCACGGCACAGGACAGCCTCTGTAGCTAATCGCAACGTGCGATCGACAGGCCTGCGCTGGCTCGGTGCCGGCGCAGGTCATCCCTCCAGCATCTCTCCCAGCATCTCGCAAACGCGCCGAGACGCACCGCCTTGCTCCAACGGCGTCACCAGCCGGTCGAGGTCGCGCATCATCGCTTCACGCCGCGCCACATCGGTCAACAGTTCGTCCGCAACGGTCGCGATCGGCCTTGTACTCCGAATGAACGGCATGAACTCGGGAACGACCGGCGCATCGGCGAGAATGTTGACCAACGAGAGATGGGTCGTAGTCAACACGAAGCGCCCAAGCAGCGGATAGAGCGCGCGCAGCAGCCGGCCGGCGTCATACATCACCACCATCGGCTTGCGATACGCCGCCACCTGCAACGTCGCTGTACCGGAGGCGACCAGCACCAGGTCGGCGGCCGTCAGAAGCGTCGCGTTCCGGTCGACGAGCACCGTCGCCGACTGCCGTCGACGCTCGAGGATTGCCCGGATCTGTGACGCTTGGCGCTCGGACGCAGCCGAGATCGCGAACTCAACCGCGGTGTCCATCTGGCTGACAACGTCCAGTTGCCGCGGAAGCATGCTCGCGATCACCTGTCGACGCGAGCCCGGCAAGATCGCAACCAACGGACGCCCCGCCGATCGAAGCCGCTGCACGCCGCTCGCCTCGACGGGGTCCGCGGCCAGATGCTCGAACAGCGGATGTCCGACAAAGGTCGCGTCGACGTCACGTGACCTGAAATAGGCCTCTTCGAAGGGCAGGATGCACGCGACGCGCTCGACATCGCGTGCCAAGCGACGATTGCGGTAAGCCCGCGACGCCCAGGTCTGCGGTGCGATGTAGTACAAGACGCGCAGCCCCAGCTTTCGAGCGCCCGCAGCCATCGGCAGGTGCAACGCACTCGAATCCATCACGATGACCGCGTCGGGCCGATTGGTACGCCAATCTGTCTGAGCCGTCCTCAATGCGGCCCAGCCCTTTCCGAGCGCCTTTGCCACACCCGTCAACATCACGGCATCACGGGTGAGGTCGCCGATGGGCGCAACCCCCGCGGCCTGCAAGCGTGGCCCCGCAAAGCCGCGAAACGTCACGCCCGGGAGCGATTCCGCCGCCGACCGCACGAGCGCGGCGCCGTGCATGTCGGCGGAGTCTTCCGCGACTGAGATGAAGACGGTCTTTCGCGCGCTCACGCGAACGACCCCAACTGGACGACGTTCGACATCGTGGACCCATTTAGCGATTCTGGATGCGTAGTGAGACAGGGTAGCGGGGTGGTGACAAAAAAAAAGCCGAACGGTGTGCCAGCGATTAACACCGTTCGGCGGTTCAGAAAGCGCGAGACGGCACATTGGTGCCGCCACGGTGCCGTCTCACGCCCATCTTCAAGGGCAATGGTCGTGCCAGATCGCTCTTCTCTTCGCAAATCGTCCCTCACGACGCGCAAAGCAGGTTTTGGTGCTGTTGTCGATCACGGACGCCCGCAATGTTGATGGCGCGGCGCCGTGGTCGATTGCGGACCCGCAGCCGATTGCGGCGGCTCCAGGACGGAGCCATGGGGGCCGCTAGCCGCGCTGTGGGCGTCGTACGCCGAGGCGTTTCATACGAAATCGCAAGGTGGAGGGTTTTAAGCCGAGCATCTTCGCGGCGCCGCCGGGTCCTTCGATGACCCCGTTCGCAACCTCAAGCGCCTCGACGATATGCCGGCGCTCCATCTCCTCGAGGGTGGCCACTCCACCGGCCGCGGCCTCCGACGGCCCCGCTATGCGCCCACCTGCGTCCAGCGCAGCGGCCGCCGGCGTGGGTGAGACGCCCGGACCGGGCCCAGGCCCCAGCTCGGCACCTTCGATGACCAACACCGGCCCGTCGGAAAGGATCATTGCGCGTTCGATCACGTGCTTCAGCTCGCGCACATTTCCCGGCCAGTTGCGGACCGTGAGTGCTTCCAGCGACGCGCGATCGATCGATTGCACCTTCTTGCCCATACGCCGATTGAGTTGGTCAACGAATAGCTGCGCCAGCGACGGAATGTCCTCCCTACGCTGCGACAACGGCGGGATGGTCAAAGGAAACACGTTCAAGCGATAGTACAGGTCACGACGAAACCCGCCCGCCTCGACGCTCAGTGCCAGGTCGCGATTGGTGGCCGCGATGATTCGCGCGTTGGTCTGGAGCGTCTTGGTACCGCCGACGCGCTCGAATTCGCCGTCCTGCAACACGCGCAACAGCTTCGCCTGAATCGCGAGCGGGAGTTCACCGACTTCATCGAGGAACAGTGTTCCCTCGCTGGCCAGTTCGAAGCGGCCGATCCGCCGTTCGACCGCCGAGGTGAACGCCCCCCGTTCGTGACCGAACAGCTCGCTTTCGACCATGCCTTCGGGGATCGCTGCACAGTTCACCTTGACCATCGGCTTGTCGGCGCGCGGGCTGCGAGAGTGGATCGCTCGCGCGATCAACTCCTTGCCGACGCCGGTCTCGCCGTAGATCAACACCGTCGAGTCGGTTTCAGCGACCCGGGAGACCGTGTCGAGGACGCCGTGCAGGATCGCCGAGTTACCGACGATCTCGCTGAAGCCGTGCTCGCTGGTGATCTCCTCGCGGAGATAGACGTTCTCTTCCTGGAGTCGGCGCGTCAACTTTTGTAGCTGGTCATTCTTGATGGCGTTGTCGAACGCGAGCGCCATCTGAAGCGCCATGTTCTCGTACAGCCACAGGTCCATTCGTAATGGCCTGTGTGGGTCACGGCTACCGACGAAAAAGGCGCCCAGCACCCGGCCGCGCGCAATCAACGGCGTCTCGACATACCGCCGAACGCCTAATCGAAACACGTCCGCATCAGCCGGAAAATGCTGCCGGCGGGCCAGATCGTCCGACACATAGGTGCTACGCTCCGCCACGACATGCGCCATGGCGCTGTTCGCGATGGGAACGGTCTGGGGTGGGTGTTCGACCACTCGCCCGTCGTCCGTGGACGTGTGCAGACGATAAGCAACGAACGACTCCTCGCCTTCGTTAAGCAGTCCGATTTCACTGACGCAATGACCTTCCAGTGTCCCGATCACCTGGCGGGCCAGTTGCAGCACCTTCGAAAGTTCGAAAGAACTGTTGATGACGCGCGTCAGCTCTACGAGCGTGTCGCGCCGTCGATCACCGCGGACAAACTTTGACTGAGCGAAACAATTGAACAAGACCG
>JANQNU010000038.1 GCA_028279405.1 Phycisphaerae bacterium | reverse complement strand
GCTCCTCCGGATCGACGCGACCGTTACCCATGTAGGTGCAGCTCATCCGCGGCAGCGGCGCAGACCGATAGGACTCGCGTCGCGCCGACGCGGTCGAGGTGGCGGCAAGATCACGCGCCGATCGACGGTCATGCAGAAACGTACGCAGCACACCCTGTTCTACGAGTGCGTGGCGTCCGCAGGCGCTTCCTTCATCGTCGTAATTCAACGCGCCCCGCTCACCGGACAGCGTGCCCTGATCAAAAATCGATACTGTCGTGTCCGCTATCCGGCTATTGAGCGCATCGCGATACGGGCTACGACCGTCCAACGCAAAATCGGCCTCCAGCGCATGACCGATGGCTTCGTGCAGGACGACTGCGCCCTCCCCTGCGGCGAGTACGACCGGCATCTCCCCGGTGGGCGGCTGCCGCGCATCGAACAACCGGTCGGTCCTCTCGAGTGCCGTGTGTACGAGTTCCGTCAGGCGCTCATCTGTGTACCAATGAACGTCCGCCCGCGCCGCGATACTGGCAAATCCCGTGTGCTCACGCCCGCCGCGAGTCAGCGTCGTCTGTAGGCTCATACGCGTCATCGGTCGATCGTCGAACACGAGGCGGCCGTCCAAGGACGCAATGAGTACGTGTTCATCCACGTCCTGCCACGACACGCGGACCGCGGACACGGCGGGATCCGCTGCGGCGGCAGCCGTCTCCACGCGTTCCATCAGCGCCACCGGCCGGGAGTGGCTCACGTCCGACCACGCGCGCGTTGTCGTGTACGCGTGACCCAACGGCTGCTCACGCAGCGTAGGCACCGTTGCGACGGGTCCCGCTGCGGCTCCGCCGGCGGCAGCTCTCTGCGCGGCCGACGTCATGCCCGCCTCGGTGAGGTCCTCGGTAGCCGCGAAGCCGACGTCATTTTCGCGGACCACGCGCAGTCCGGCCCCCAGCAAGCGTTCGCGGCTGTCCTTCACCAGCACGCCACGTTCGAGCTCGAGTGCACGGGTGTTTCGCCGCTGAAAGAATGCTTCGCCGAACTGCCCGCCGTTTGCGCCAAGGGCTGCTAGCACGCGCGTTAATGTCGCGTCATCGAGTTCGAACCGCGTGAGGTGGACCGACTGCTGTGCGTCCGATTCATCGCGGTAGGCCGACACACATCCGGCCGAAAAGGCAGGTACCGCGACGGCCGCCGTGGCGCCGCCGAGCCGTCGAATGAAATCGCGTCTGCGCATTGATTCGGTCACCGACGGGACGACTGTTTCCAATAGCTCAACAGCAGGAAACCGAACGCCATACCGCCCAGGTGAGCAAAGTTCGCAATGCCGGGCCGCGCCCCGGCAACGCCGAAGTACAGCTCCATGAGGCCCGCCAACACGACCAGATACTTCGCTTTCATTGGAATGGGGGGTATGAGCAGCAGAATCGTTCGGTTGGGAAAGGCCATTCCAAAAGCCAGCAGAATGCCGAACACGCCGCCCGAGGCACCGATCGTCGGATAGCCGCCGCCTTGAACCGCCGCGACGACGAGCTGGACGAGTCCGGCACCCACGACGCAGGTCAGGTAGTAGATAAGGAAACGCTGCCCGCCCATCAACGTTTCGAGTTCGCGGCCAAACATCCACAGCATCAGCATGTTAAAGAGAATGTGCGTGATGTCGCCGTGTAGGAATCCATACGTCAGCAGCTGCCACGGGAAGAAGTCTCTATAGCCCGTGCCCCAAGGCCAAAGCGCAAGGTAGGTGCCCAGCGGACCCGTCGCGCTGGTCGGTCCGTCCAGCAGATTCTGGGCGGCAAACATGACGCCGTTGGCGATCAGCAGCATGAAGATGACGTCCGGGATGCCGCTGCGGCCTACGCGACGCGGTTGATAGTACTGATTCACGGTGAACTCGAGGGTGATTGGCCGATCGATTCTATGCGATCGGGGATCGAGCCTAAAGGCGGCTGCGCGGCGAAACGCGGAGTCGGGCGATTTGCGCGGGGCAGCGCGTCGGGGTTCGAATCGCGCCTAAAGGCGCTCCTACGAGCGAAGTGTATTCGTTTAGGGCTCGGCAACCGCATTTGTGGGAGCGCCTTTAGGCGCGATCGAGGCCGAACAGCACACGCGGCGGGCTTAGCCGTCAAAGAGCGTGTGAGGACCGATTAGTACCAGAACGAGAAGAACAGCTGGATGACGTTGGCTTCTAGCGAGAACAGCGGTTCTTCACCAACGACCGCGCCGGACCTAAGGTCTCTGAACTCCTCGTAGTCGATCATCAGGTGATCGTAAGACAACGTAACCGACCCGCGGTCGATGAAGGACCAACCTTCCGTCAAGAATTCGTAGGTGGCCATCATCTTGACCGTGTTGCTCGTGAGCGGGCTCAACTCCTTGTCGCGCGCACGAAAGTTCGTCGCCTCCGCGCGCGAGAACAGGTCTTGAAAGAAATCGGCACCGGTCTGCTCGTGGACTCGATAGGTCAGTTCGAAGGTCCAGTCCTTCCACGGCTGCACGTAGGTCATCGACCCCGTGTGCGACGTAATGCCCCAGGTATCCGTGAAGCCCCGATACTCACCCTGAATCGCCGCACGCCATGGCAAGAAGTAGCGCGCTCTGATGCCCAGCGCGTTCGTCGTGCGCGTGTTCGGATACAGTTCCGGCTCGAAGCTGTAGCCCACTGGATTGTTCGGGTCAGCGTAGCGGACCGAGCGATAGGGATTGTTGAGAAAGCCCTCGTCGGTGATCGTTTCGAAGTTGAGGCTCGTGATGAGGTTGCGCGTGATGATCTGCGTTAGCCCGACACCGTACTGCTGCCGGGTGTTGTCGCGCGAGAAATCCGGGTCATCGGAGCGACCGACGACGTCGTCCCCGTATGAATAGGACAGCGATAACGTCGTTAGATCGCCGAACATGTCCTGACTCACCCCGAAGCTATAGGTCGTAGCATCGAAGTCGCTCTCTACACTGCTGGTGTAGTTCGCCGTCATCGTGGTATTGCCGCGCAGGTAGTCCATGCCGAGCGACCACTGGGTGCGCTCTTCCGTGTAGGGACTCGCGGTCGTTACGACGTCGATAGAGGCCGAACTCACCATGTCGACGTAGTAGTTGCTGACGACGGAGACGCTTTTACCGACCTTCTTGCGAACCAAGAGAGATGGGCCGTCGATCTGCACCCCGTCACCTTCGTACAGGTGATACATCACGTCGGTGCGATCGTCGGGCAGCACGCCTGCCGACGCCCACCCGCTATGAGCGAGCAGCGCCGCCGCGCACAAACGAAGGAGTCTTTGCTTCACCGGGTCGTCCGTAACCGCCTGGGTGGCTAGTTGCAGCCGCAGCCGCCGCCCGCCGTGCCCTCGCCGCCCCGAGCGCCTTCACGGGCCTCATACACGTGATAGAGGTAGGCGGTCGATACCGGGTGTGCGTCCAGAAACATGATTGGATCCGCCAGGCGGTCACGTTCATAGGGCTTCACCCAGGGCTCGATGGAGCCGCAGGCGGTCATGCTTGCCGCCAAAGCGAGCGTGGCGCCCACTTTGAGAATTCGCTGTATTCGCATGTCCATACTCCTAGCTTAAGGAAATTGCCACTCGGTACCGTGATCTCTGCCTCAGAAGAACACGGTGAGTCCGAGGTGCCCCTCCATGTTGTGAGTCGTCTTGTCCTCACCCAGGATGTCGATATCGAACAGGTGATCGCGCACATCAAGATGAATCGCCACCGAATCGTTGAGCAGGAAGCGGTAGCCCGCGCCAAAGTTCACGGTGAAGCGGTCATCCCCTGCAAAGGTTGTGGCACCGAGGCCCGCGGTGAGGTACAGGTTCGAGTTGAATGCGCGACCCTCGCCGAAAAACACTTCGCCAGGCAGGATGTTGTAGCCCAGGTTGAGGTTGTAGTAGGTGAACGTACGGTCGTCCTCGGACAGTATCGGCGCGCCGCCAGACAAACGCTCGAAGCTCGTCTGACCGGCCTCGGTCTGGCCGACCGTGCCTTCCACGAAGAACCCCTCAGTGACGTGGTACGCCAGTCTCACGCCGTATACCACCTCCGACTCGAAGTCTTCGATCCCGATGATCCCGGCGTACGCGCCGATCTCGAAGTCTTCGGTATCGATCTTGGGTTCCTTGATTTCTCGCCGCTCCACCTGCGGCTCGATGACCTGCCCTGGGTCGTCCGCGGTGGTCGTCGCCGGACGCTCGTCACCGAGGCCGAACAGGTTCTTGGTCGCCGCGCAGCCGCTCAAGCCGAGCGCAGTCAGCGTTAGAAAAAGAATGCGAAACCGACTTTCCATTCCTCTACTTCCTCGTTGTCGTCGCGGCTTGTAAACACGACATAGCTCTTGTATTCGGCGCGCAGAATAAAGCGACGCGTCGCGTAAAACCGAATGCCGGCGCCCGCGTGACCGACCTGGTCGGTCCGGTCTTCGCCTTGAATGATCGTCGACTTCGGCTCCGTGTGAACGACACCGGCGCCGAGCGTGAAAAACGGCGACACTCGCCAGTCCGGCCAGGTCTCGTGGACGACGTTGACGTTTGCCATCCAGCCGTTGGAAAAGTTGCCCAAGATCTGTGAGCCCCACAGCTCGATGCCGACGTGCGGATTGAGCGAGTAGGCGCCGTACAGGGAAATGATGTTCGCGCCGCCAAAGTCGCCGGCGAGCACACCGAGCTCCCAGCGGGAGTTCGTGAAGTCGTCTTGATCGGCCGCCTCGAAGTCGACGACCTGGCCGTCGGCCTGCAACGTGCGCTCCATTTGCGCACGATCGACCCACCCTTCTTTGCCTCTGTCGGTGCGCACCAGGAACCAGTCTGTACGTCGCTTGACGATGTCGACGGACTCGCCGCGATCGACGACATGGAATTTGGGATAGCCGACGCCGGGCCCGGTACGCATTTCAAGGTACGGATCGGCGACGGACACCGACTTGTAGCGGTCCGCGGCGAAAGCGGCTGGTGCGGCGACGCCCAAGCTTAACGTTAAGCACAGGGCGAAGATCCGACCAAAGCTAATTGATCGGGGCGTCGAAGGGATCGTTGTAATACTGCGCTCCGACATCCAACCATTCCGCAAGCAAACGTTTCTCCGCGTCAGACAAGTAACCGTCGTGACTTTGACCCGCGTCGAACCGAGAAAAGAACTGATCCGACGCCAATGCTCCAGCTGTTCTCATAGACGGACCCACCAGCACCGGTTGCAAGATCGGATCGCCGGTGTCCGGGTCCGTCCCAACAACCTGGGTCAGCGTTACGAGGTTTCCGTTGGCATCTAAGGTCAGTGCTTCGTCGGTAGCGAGGAGCTCCTGATAAGAGTTGAAATGATCAGGCTCCAAGTCCGATATGCCATCGGTCAAATCGAGCTGCCCAGCTGGCACGATCGTCGCTCCAGCCAGGTCCACAGTATTATGACAATTGGTGCAAGTGTTTGTGACGGGCTGCCCATTTTGATCAAGAACTGGCATTCCCAGGTCGTCTAGCACCGGCCGCGGTAGAGCCCACAGCGGGTGGACATGCGCTTCGTAATTGATCACGACGCGACAGCCGGATGACCATTGGCCGATAGGCGGGATGCAGCTCGAGTCGGTAGGCGGCACCGTCTGCAGGCCGTCCACGCCCACGTAGTCGTAGCGGAACGGCACGTCCGGGGCGCGGCCTGCCTTGATCTCGTCAGTCCAAACGTCGTCATAACGCATGTTGACCGAAGGTTCGATCGACGAGCAGTTGTCGGTGCCGCAGCTGATGCGAGCTCGGACCTCCGCCATCGTCTCTCCGACTTCGCCGACGAACAACGCGTCAACGGTGCTCGGATAGTACGAGACGCCCGCAGTTTGCGCGCCGTTCCAGGCCGAGGTGAAGGCTTCTTCGCGACCATGCGACAGCCCGGAGTTGGCCACATGGCAACCGCTGCATTCCAGCAGCTGACCTGGCCGCACCTGCATCCAGTTATTGTGGCGCGGCGAGATCCGCCGGCCGTTAGCATCGAGGACGCTCAGCGAGAACGCCACGTTTGCCGGCACCTTCACCATTACCGAACCATCGGGTTCGATCGGTACGTAGCCTAGAATTTCCCGCATACCCTGCGCCGCACTGACGCCGAATGCCGTGTTGTCGAAGTCCAGTGTGTCGTCGTCGGGCATCGAGACCGGCTTCACGATGCGCAGAAACCGTGCCGGCCGCGCGTCTGCCGCGGTAACCGACGGATCCGCCAGCGCATCGATGTCCGCTACCGCACCGCCATCGAAGTCGTAGACGCTGCGGATGCTGAGCACGCCCGCGGACTCGCTTTCAAGATCGGGATCATCCGCAAAACTGTTCACGGCATCGAGTATGACCGGCGGCGTGACCCGCGGATCGGCCGAGACGACCTCGGTAACAACGAAACCGTCTTCCGGAGGCACGACCGGTGCCTGCGTGTCCTCGCGCGGATCGTACATCCAAACGCCGTAAACAGGCGGCGCGATGGCAAACTCACCCTCCGGCAGCGCCACCGGGTTCTGCGGATCCGGCTGCACGAAGAGGTTGGCAAGATTTTCCGGCGTACAAGGCCGCGCGATGAAGTCATCCGTCAGCGGGTCGCCGTCGTCCGCCAGGCCCTCGAGCACGCGGCACTGGCTCC
>JANQNU010000014.1 GCA_028279405.1 Phycisphaerae bacterium | reverse complement strand
CATCGCCCGTGCCGTGCACGCCCGAGCGCGAGTGCTGATCCTCGACGAGCCGACCTCGAGCCTCGATCGCGCGGAGGTGCAGGCGCTCTTCGACATGATGCGCCGGCTGCGCGCCGCTGGCCTCGCGATCGTGTTCATCACGCATTTTCTGGAAGAGGTCTACGAGATTGCGGACCGCATCACCGTGCTCCGAAGCGGCCGCAACGTCGGTGATTTTGCGATCGCCGACCTGCCGCGCCGTGACCTGGTGAATCGTATGCTCGGAACCACCGATGAACACGCCGACGACGCGCGCGACCGTGGCCCGGATGGCGCGCAAGGCCGTGCTGGTGCTTCGGCTGATACCGTACGCCGTCCGGTCGTGGTCGGCGTTCCCGAGCGCACCGTACCCACAGTCCAGGCACCGACCGTTCCGCTGATCGAAGCCCGCGAGCTCGGTCGGCACGGCGCGTTGGCGCCGTTCGACGCGACGATCGCATTCGGAGAGATCGTCGGGCTCGCAGGGCTGCTCGGTTCGGGACGCACGGAATTGGCGCGGCTGGTTGCCGGCATCGATCGCCCGGACGCAGGCACACTCTTGGTCGACGGCCGGCCGGGCGTGGTTCGGAGTGCGCGAACCGCGATTGCGCTCGGGATCGTGTACGCGCCGGAAGACCGCAAGGCCGATGGCATTTTTGCCGACCTGTCGATTCGCGAAAACATCGCCATCGTTGCCCAGCGCCGGCTGAGTCGCTGGGGTTGGGTCGATCGCCGATCGCACGAGCGGCTCGCACGACGTTACCAGGAGGCGCTCCGAATCGCGACGCCGGACTTTGATCGTCCCGTTCGCGTCCTGAGCGGGGGCAATCAACAAAAGGTCATTCTGGCGCGTTGGCTTGCAAGTTCACCCCGGTTGGTCCTGCTCGACGAACCGACGCGCGGCATCGACATCGGCGCCAAGGCTGATGTCGAGCGACTCGTGCGCGAATTGTGCCAACAGGGCATCTCGATCCTATTCATCTCGGCCGAGCTGGACGAAGTTGCCCGCGTCTCTGACCGGGTATGGGTGTTGCACGAGCGCGTGCTGGTCGACACGCTAGGGTGCGATGAGGTGACCGCCGGGAACATCGTCAGTCGCGTCGTCGGTCGAGAGGGGGGTATGGATGACCGGTGAGAGGGCCGACCCCGGCACCCCTTCCGTTCGCCGAGCATGGCTGGACCGCGCCCGGACGAGTCCGGCGTTCTGGTCGGCGCTGCTGCTGGCCGCAACACTGATCGCGATCACGCTTGCCAATCCGGATTTCGCACGAATCGAATGGCGCAATCACCGCCTGTACGGCGCTCCGGTCGACATCCTCCAGAACGGAACGCCGGTCATGCTGCTGGCGCTGGGCATGACGCTCGTGATTGCCACCGGCGGGATCGATCTCTCGGTCGGCTCGGTCCTGGCGATGTCGGGTGCTGTGGCCGCGCTGCTGGTCACGCGGTGCGCGACGCCTGGACCGCTCGCGATCGCCGCCGCCCTTGGCGTCGGGACGCTGATTGGTGTGTGGAACGGCGTACTGGTCGCTTATCTGCGCCTCCAACCGATCGTGGCCACGCTGGTTGCGCTGGTCGCCGTCCGTGGACTGGCGCTATGGTTGACCGACGACCAGAAGGTACCGTTTCACGAGCCGACCCTCGAGTGGCTCGGGAACGGCCATCTGCTCGGCGTGCCGGTCCCGATCGTGCTCGCGGCGCTGCTCGCGCTGGCCGTGCTGCTCGCATTGCGCCTGACGGTTCTCGGCCTCTACCTACCGGCGGTCGGTGTGAATCCGCGCGCCGCGCGACTCTGCGGCCTGCGCGTCGACTGGCTGTTGCTGTTCACGTACGGCTTTGCCGGCTTCTGCGCTGCTTTGGCGGGCCTGATCGTCGCTGCCGATATTCGCGAGGCGGACGTCGCGAATGCCGGACTCTACCTCGAGCTCGACGCAATCCTCGCCGTCGTCATCGGCGGCACCAGCCTGGTCGGCGGCCGACCACGACCGATCGGCACGCTGTGCGGAGCGCTCATTATGCAATCGTTGACGGTTGCACTGCAAATGCGCGCCGTGGTCACCGAATACGCCCTGCTGGTAAAAGCACTCGCGGTGGTGCTCGCGTGTACGCTGCAAAGCGAGCGATTCTTCGAGTGGTTCCGCGCCCGACGGGAGGTCCGGTCGGCGTGATCGCGATCCCCGCCCATCTTCGCCCGCTGCTCGCAAGCGTTGTCGCGCTGCTGCTGCTGTACGGCTTCGCCGCGATCCGCTACTACGACGATGGGTTCGTCAGCACCCGCGTGATTCTGAATCTCCTCAATGACAACGCCGTCCTCGGCGTCGTGGCCGTCGGAATGACGTTCGTCATCCTCTCCGGCGGTATCGACCTGTCCGTCGGCGCCATGATGGGCCTGGCCAGCATCGTCATCGCGGTACTGGTCACGAAGGCCGGCTGGCACCCCCTCGCGGCCATGATCGTCGGCGTCGGACTCACGACCACCCTGGGGGCATTGATGGGCGGACTGATTCACGTCACCGGGATCAAACCCTTCATTGTCACGCTCGCCGGCATGTTCTTTGCCCGCGGCCTCGGATTCTGCATCCACCTCGAATCCCTGGGCATCACGGCGCCGACCCACCAGACACTCGCCGCCACCCGAATCTCACTCGGGTCGGCGGGTAGCCTCCGACTGCCGGCGATCCTCTTTCTCGGCTTCGTTCTCGTCGGAACCTATGTCGCAACGATGACGCGCTTCGGCCGCGGCATCCACGCGCTCGGCGGTTCCGAAGAGGCCTCTCGGCTGATGGGCATCCGGCCCGGCCGGCTGCGGGTCGCACTCTACGCACTCAGCGGACTATGCTCCGGCTCCGCAGGTGCCTTGCTGACACTCTACCTCTCCGCCGGCAACCACCTGGAAGGGGTCGGTCTGGAGCTGGACGCGATCGCCGCCGTGGTCGTCGGCGGTACGCTCCTCACCGGCGGGGTCGGGTCGGTGATCGGGACCCTGGTCGGCGTGCTTATCATCGGCGTGATCCTCACGATCGTCACCTTTGAGCCCGATTTCAGCGCGGGCCTCACACGCGTGGTCATCGGCGGCCTGCTGCTGATCTTCGTCCTCATCCAGCGAACCCTGATCAGTTGGAGTTCTCGGACCAAAAACCGGGCGATTTGACTCACGAACGATGGTTATCGGACGAATTTGATTCGACAGGGGGCGCGTATGGCGTTAAGATCCCCCGCCAATTAATTCCGGGCACGGGAATCGCGGCGAGGATTCTATGGCGGAAATCTGTAATGTGGCCCTTCTGGGTCAGAAGTTCATGGGGCGCCCCCATAGCATCGCGTACCTGAAGGCCGGGCGGTTCTTCAATCTTCCACTCGTACCGAAGATGTATACGGTCGCGGGTCGGGATCTCATCGCGCTCGCGCCCTTCGCCGACCGTTGGGGCTGGGAGAACTACAGCACCAACTGGAAGGATGTCGTCAAGGACCCCGAAGTTCACTTGGTTGATATCGCGACCGCGCCCTATATGCACGCCGATCAGGCCCTGGCTGCCATTGCGGCGGGCAAGATCGTTGCCTGCGAGGTTCCGCTGGCCGGCACGCTCAAGGAAGCCCGGCAGATGAAGAACGCGGCCGTTCGGTCACGCCGCGCTCAGACCTTTGTTTGGTTCCCGTACCGTCGATATCCGGCGGTCGTGCTGGCGTACCGTATGATCCAGAGTGGTCGCCTCGGTCGGCTCTACCACTTCCGGGCCAACTTCCTCGAAAGCTGGGCGGGTCCGCAGACGCCATTAACCTGGCGCTTCCAGAAGAAGTACGCCGGTATGGGGGCCCATGGCGACCTTAACACGCATATCGTCGATCTGGTGCGATTCCTGGCGGGTCAGGAGGTCGTCGAGGTCACGGGTTCCGTCGCCGAGACCTTCGTCCCGTCGCGGGACGTACCGGCAGCCACCGCCGCTAAGGGTCGCCGACCGGCGCGCAAGCCGTCGGGTAAGAGTGACGTGGATGACGCCGTGGTGTTCCTCGCTCGTCTGGCGGGCGGTGCCGTGGGCACCTTCGAGTCGTCCCGGCTCGCTACCGGCCACAACTCGACGTTATCGATCGAAATGAACGGCGAGCACGGCGCCTTCCGGCTCGGGCTCGACGACCTGAATACGCTGTGGTACTTCGATAATCGCGAGGATCCGCAGATTGCCGGTTGGCGCAAGATCAATGTAACGCGGCCGGCGGATCATCCGTACATGGGAGCATGGTGGCCGGAGGGCCGCGGCCTGGGCTATGAGCACGCCTATGTTCACGCGGTGGCCGACATGATGACGGTTTTGGGCGAAGAGGAGCCGACCGTTCCGATCCCCGACTTCGCGGAAGCGTACGAGACACATCGCGTCCTCGAAGCGGCGCTCATCGCGGCCAAGAACCGGGCCGCCGTCAAGCTCAGCGAGATCAAGTAGGGGGGCCGCCGGAGGGTCGCGTGACCCGGTAGTGCCACGCATCGGGCTTTTCGCTTGGGGGGGAGTTCTCTTGATGAGCCCCGCGTCTACGCCGCGGCCCCCGGCCGGGCGCTCACGCTTCGGGTGGCACTGGCGGCTTGTCCGCCAGTGTCAGAAACGTGCGTTTGATCAAGTTGCTGGCCAAGATTCAGCGAGTACTGCACAGAGCACCTCCTGACCACTGGTAGCAAGCTACCAGTGCCACCCGACCGACGGTCAGTCCCTCACCCCAAGATGGGGTGGGGCACCTTGCTAGGTCAGTATGGGTTGCGTTCGCGGGCAAGTGTGCAGGCATGTGGAGGGCTGACCGAATGAGCACCAAGCACCTGCGGGATGATGATCGGCATGGACAACACTGCCACGACCGATGGATGAAATCTCGCAACCGGAGGACAGAGGATCCGGCATACCAGGATGACTGGTACGAGACTCAATGCGGGACGTGTCGGTACTTTGTTCCGCTGATGGGTGTGTTTATCGATGATTGGGGTGCGTGTACCAATCCCGACTCCGAGTTTGATCGCCGCGTGATGTTCGAGCACGATGGATGCGACGCCTTCGAACAGGGGACTTGGGACTAGTTCCAACGTGCCCGAGATCAGGTTCATATGCCGCACGAGGCTGTGCAGTGCATATCAAAGAGAAACGGGCGCCCGCTTGTGAAGCGAGCGCCCGTTTGGCGTTTGAGACCTGGTTGTCGCGACTGCGACTTACCCGCCGACGACCAGGGCGACGAAGCAGTTGATGTCGCCGACCGAGACGTTGCCGTCACCGGAGCAGTCGCCGTTGTTGATGTCGCAATCCGGGAACGCGGCGGCGTAGCCGACCGGATCGGTCAGCGCGAGGACGAACGGGTTGATGTCGCCGACCGAGACGCTGCCGTCGCAGTTCATGTCGCCCGGCAGACCGCCCGCATCCAGCGGCGCGAGCAGGATGTCGAGCTGGATCGGGTCGACCAGACTGACGATCGGTCGCGAGAGCTCGGTCGCTCCGGACGTGGTCACCCGCGCCCAGCGGCCTTCCGCTGTGTCGCGGAAGAAGCACACCAG
>JANQNU010000005.1 GCA_028279405.1 Phycisphaerae bacterium | reverse complement strand
TTCTGGCGGCCTCGCTGAACTCGCCGGAACCGCGTGCCGATCCGACGGCGGATCTCCCTACCGCGCCGGCTCGGTAGTATCCAGCCACTCCAGCAGCTGCGACTCGAGGAACGAATAGAACGGGTTGTAGCGCATGCGAAACAGCCATTCCTCCGGTATCCGCAGCAGACCGCGCTCGCCGCGTATGGCTTCCTGACCGAGATAGAGCTGCCGGTGATCGGACGGCGGAATACGCCCGTAGAGCGGATCGTCCGGCGGAATGGGGAGCGCGACGTGGGACAAAGAGATCGCGCCGCTCGGCCATTCCAGATCGAGATCGATCGTCGTCGAGACCTCGTTTGCGAGCGGCGGCTGGTAGCTTGCAGCCACGCTGGCGGAACCGCGGCTGTCGTTGCTGATCAACCAGATCGAAAACGGCAGCGAGCCGCGCCGCATCAACTGCCGGGCGGACCCCTCGACGTCGGGCGCCAGCAACGATAACGGCACCCCGGCCCGGTTGATATCGAAGAGCACGAGCTTGTTGCCGCGATCGGGAAGAAGCCCTAACAAGCTGTCGACCACCGCGTCGGTCGAGACTGCCGCGTCAACCGTGGATTGGAATACGAGAATAGGCGGCACACGAGCTGCATCGGCCGCAGCGAGCCCTGCCAGCCGCCTTTCGACCGAACGCGTGAGCCCGCGCAGCTGAGCGCGCGCGTTGGCGGTAAGCGAGTTGTATTCGTACGGATTGAACTCTGGCATCACCCGGGTAAATGCAGCACCGGTAAGGCCCGGTACTCTGCCGATCGTTGCCTGCGTCCCCGCCAGCGCGTCGCTATCGACGGCACCGACCACGGGCGAAATCAATACCAGGCTCGTGGGCATCGGCCGGCTTTCATCGGCCAGCGCCGCAAGGACGAGATCCAGCGCCAGTGCGCTGCCGCTGGAGAAGCCCACGACGTGGATCGGCTTGTCGCCGACCTCGTTCACCAGATGACGCAGCGATAGTGCGACGGCGGCTGCCATATCCTCCCAGGTCACCGAGGTGAGCCCGGCCGGAACGGTACCGCTGCCCGGAAGCCGAAGTCCGACGATTGAGTAGCCGTTCCCGGCCAACGTTTCGCCGATCGCCCGAAGGCTGTAGGGAGAATCGTGCACACCGTGCAGCAGCAAGACGCCGCCACGCGGATTCTCGGTCGGAATGATGGCGGTACGGTTGTAGTCCGGGGTGCGGCTGGTCGGATCGGACAAACTGCCGGCGCTGTACCTTGTCAAAGAGAACGCCGCACCGGTCCCGACCTGACTGTAGACTTTGTCGCGCACCTCCGCGAAGACCCGATCCTCCAACGCGAGATAGTCGTCCAGCGTCTCGACATCGCGCAGCATCCCGGTGTGGAACTCCGCCGTGATGCGAGCCGTATGCCACACTTCCAACGACTGGCTGGCGCAGCCGCAAAGCGCCAGCAGCACGACGTAAGGCACTGAGCGCCAGTGATTCCACCGGGTCAACAGAAGTCGATCGCGGCCGGATTCAGTGCTCGCGGACATCGACGACTTTGCCCGGGTTGAGGACGTTGTTGGGATCGAGTGATCGCTTGAGTGACGCCATGAGCGCCACCTCTTGCGGTGTGCGGCTGATATCGAGCCAACGCCGTTTTTCAATGCCGATACCATGTTCCGCCGAAATCGCGCCGCCATACGGCCGCAACGCCTCGTAGATGTGAGACTTGACGCCTTCATCTGCGTCTTGCGCGTTGGGCAGCACCGAGATGTGGATGTTGTTGTCCCCCAGGTGCCCGAACGCCGCAACGAATGCTTGCGGATACGCTGCCTTGATGCGTCCGTCGATGTCGTCCACGTAGCGCCCCACATCGGCGACTCTCAAACTGACGTCGAAGTTCAATGCATCGCTCACGAGCCATTCGACCTCGTGGCGGATCGCCCAGATCGCCTCGCGTTCCGCCCCGGACTTCGCGACGACACCGTCGACGACCAGGTCGTTCTCGGTGAGCGCCGACATCGCTTCGGTAAACGCCGTCGTATCGCGCTCGGCATCGCTGCCCATGGCCTCGACGATCGCGTAGAACGGGAACTCACGGGACAGCGGCGCCGCTTGCGGGCCTTCCGGCCGGGTTGCCATGCAATAGAACTCGTTCCACATGACTTCAAAACCGCAGAGATTCCCGCCGAGTGAAGTGCGCACCGCATCCAGAACGCGCACCACATCCGCGTAACTCTCTACCGCCAGCAGCGCGACGTTGTGACTTGCAGGCTCGACGCTGAGCCGAAACACGATTCGCGTGATGACACCGAGCGTCCCTTCGGTCCCGATAAAAAGGTGCTTGAGATCGAAACCGGAGTTGTTCTTGATGAAGCGATTCATTGATGAAACGACGGTGCCATCCGCCAGCACCGCTTCGAGCCCCAGCACGGATTCGCGGATCATTCCATAGCGAATGACCTTGGTACCGCCGGCATTGGTCGACACGTTGCCACCCAGCATGCAGTTGTCGCGTGCGCCGATATCGACCGGGAAGTACAAACCGGCCTCCGCCGCTGCTTCCTGCGCTTCACGCAAGGTCACACCGGCCTGGACGGTCATCGTCTGTGCGATCGGATCTACTTCCTCGATACGATTCATGCGCGCGAGCGACAAACCGATCTCCGTCTCCGACGTCGCGCAAGCCTGAACCAGATTCGTCAGGCCACCCATCGGTACGACGGGTCTGCGGCGATCGTTGCAGAGGGCCAGGACAGAAGCGACTTCGTCGGTGCTGCCCGGGCTGATCCAAAGGTCCCCCTGGAATGGTTGATGCGTCTCCCATGCCGCTGCAGGCGCGTCATCAGACGCTAATACATGCCGTTCGCCGACGATCGCCCCGATCTCCTCGGCGAGTGCGCGGCGCGTTTGCGAAGTTCGCTGTGAGTCCCGTGGATCGCTCATTGGCCCATGCTAACGGGCCACAAACCCGCAGGCTATCCCCTCCTGTCGTGAAGCGGCCCGACGATCTCCAGGCGGGACCGCGGCGGGCGATTACGCTATGATCCGCGGCTGCCCAAAAGGAGGGATCGTCCGGTGCGCGAAGCGCTGAAGTTCTACATCGATGGCCGGTGGGTCGACCCGCAGAGCGACGCCACGCTCGATGTCATCAATCCGGCAACCGAGACTGCGTGCGGCCGCATAAGCCTCGGTTCCGCCGCCGACGTGGACCGCGCCGTCGAAGCCGCCGTACGCGCATTCCCGAGTTTTTCGAGGACGACTCGCGATGAGCGTAAGGAATTGCTGTCTGCGGTTCTGCAGGTTTTCGCGACCCGGCACGACGAGATCGCCGAAGCCATCATGGACGAGATGGGAGCGCCATGGCGGCTCGCACAACGTGCCCAGGCTGCCAGCGGCCCGCAGCACATCGAAGCCGCGATCCAGGCGCTCGATGAGTTCGAGTTCGAGGAACGGCACGGGACGACGATGGTCATCAAGGAAGCGATCGGCCCGTGCGCTTTGATCACGCCCTGGAACTGGCCGATAAACCAGATAGCAGTAAAGGTTGCGCCGGCACTCGCCGCCGGCTGCACGATGGTACTCAAGCCCAGCGAGATAGCGCCGTTCGACGCAATGCTCTTCGCCGAAGTGCTGGATGAAGCCGGTGTACCGGCCGGAGTGTTCAACCTCGTCAACGGCGATGGCCCGACGGTCGGCGCAGCCTTGAGCGCGCACCCCGACATCGCCATGGTGTCGTTCACCGGATCGACACGTGCCGGGATCGCGGTCGCACAGAATGCGGCACCGAGCGTAAAGCGCGTCGCGCAGGAACTCGGCGGAAAGTCCGCAAACATTCTTTTGTCGGACGTCGACTTCGCGCGCGCCGTCAAACGCGACGTTCGCGAGTGTTTCTCCAACAGCGGTCAGTCCTGCAACGCTCCTACTCGAATGCTCGTGCCGAAAGAGCACCTCGAGGAAGTCGTCGACATTGCGCGGCGGACGGCGGAAGCGACAGTTGTCGGGGACCCGCGAGCTGATGGCACCCACATGGGGCCGGTCGCGTCGGAGGTCCAGTGGAACAAGGTTCAGGGGCTGATCCAGGCTGGCATCGACGAAGGCGCGACACTGGTCACCGGCGGTTCGGGCCGTCCGGACGGACTCACCAGCGGATTCTATGTTAAACCGACCGTATTCTCCGACGTGAACAACGAGATGACGATTGCGCGGGAGGAGATTTTCGGACCCGTTCTGGCCATCATCCCGTACGATGATGAAGACGAGGCCATACGGATTGCGAACGACACCCCTTATGGTCTGTCCGGTTACGTGAGTTCCGGAGACCCCGAGCACGCCCGGTCGGTTGCCGCGCGCCTGCGGACCGGGATGGTCCACATCAATGGCGCATCGCTGGATGCCCAGGCGCCTTTCGGCGGTTACAAGCAATCCGGCAACGGCCGCGAATGGGGACCGCACGGTATCGATGAATTTCTTGAGCTGAAATCAGTCTACGGCTACGGCGCATGACCGATGGCC
>JANQNU010000091.1 GCA_028279405.1 Phycisphaerae bacterium | reverse complement strand
AATGTTAGTGAAGCCGCCGACCCATTCGCCGACCGTGATTTCCTGGATTTCGACCGCGATGTTCTTCTCGTTCGCGGCGACGTGCAGCTCGACCTCGATCGTGTCGCCGTTGAAAAAAGCGCTGTTGCCGGCCCATGCCGCCATCGTCTCGGCGCTCAGCCGTTGCACATGGCCGTCGCGGGGCGAGCGCAGCAGGACGAAACTTCGGGCGCCCAACCGAAAATCTCCGAAGCGCAGGCGCAACCACGGAGCGCCGGCGACTTCGATGCGGTCATGAAACAACACCGCCATTTCGGCGGTTGGGTTCACTTGTGCTCCGGAGCCCGACCATTGCTGCAGGACGTAGTGCGGTGCCGGTGCCGGTTGCGCGTCGGCGTCTACTGTCCCGCCGATCATGAGCGTCGAAATGCACATGACCAACGCGGTGCTTCGGCAATCAAATCGACATGTGCGTCGTTTCATCGTCCAGATCCTCCTACTGCGGCCGCACGAGGACCAGGACCAGACCCTTGCCCGTGGGAAGCGCGGTCATTGCTTTGCCGATGATCGCACCATATCCCGACTCGCGATCGGTAACCTTCATGGCATGTCCCGGCGTGTTCGAAGTGGTCAGGAGGTCGCCAGGCTTGATCGGATCGGCTGTCGCGTCGCAAAGCGTCCAGACGCGGCCGCTGAGTGCGATGGGCGGCGCGTTCTCGTTCCCCGGAAGGTTGCCGAGTATCGTTCCCGCCCTGAGGTTGCCGGCACCGCTGACGATACCCGCGACGAGTTTGCTGTAGGCGTGACGTGCGATACGGAGTTGTCCTGCTCTTCGCGGATCCGGATCGATTTCGACCACCATGCCGGCAACGACCGGCTGATCGACCGGGAAGCGCTCGGCCAGATCCGCGCCGGTCACTTCGAGAACCTTGGTGGTCGTTCGTCCGGTGGCCGCGTCCATTCGAATCGTGCCCGTGCCGTTGGCGTCGCGCAGCGTAAGGGTCGCGGCTCCGTCTCCGCCGATGCTGACGTTGCTGGCATCGTCGACGAAGATCCCGCGGGTTTGTAGCGCATACGGCGTGACGCTCACCGTCTGCCGCGGCGAGAGCGTCTGGAAGTTGCCGGCGCCCGCCGGGCTACGAACCGCGACCTCCAGCCAGCGTCCGTTTCCGTCGAATGCGGACGTGCCGAAATCCAGTTGAACCGTGAACACACCTTCGGTGACGACGACCGCATCCCGCGCCAGCGTTGATCCGACCTGCGTGCCGCCCGCGGCCGCGTCCCACAGCGTGAGCCGCAGATCGGCCGTCCCTTCGACGGCTTTTCCGGCCGTCGTAAGCTGTCCTTGATAGGTGAAGCTGCTCGACAATGGCGAATTGCCGGCGGCGGCTGTGAGTACCGGAACCACAAGCATGAGTACTGAAAGGCGCACGATCATCGTGTTCTCCCTGGTCGACTGCTGAGTCACAGCTCCGTTATTTACCGCGGTGAAATGGTTCGCACGGCGATTGCCCTGACCGGCTCGCGGCGCCGACATTGTACCGTCGACCGGTGGCCGAATGCGAGGGAATTTGGCAGCTGCGGCACGACTTGGACGTTGTGTAGCTAGAAAGCCGCGCTTCCGACGACGACCGCCCGGATGTACAGCTTCATCGACCTGGGGCACAATTGGTTCTGTGGGACGACGCAGCCGACAGTATGCCAAGCGCCGGGAGCGGACGCAGCACGAGCCGACCGCCGAGCGCGAGGCGCTCGAACGCCGATTGCGTCGTGCGTGTGTTGAGGAGCCTCAGCTCGCGACCCTCGTTACGGGGGCCGAGTTGCGCACCGAGCCATACCATCGGTGGCTGGCCTATAAGCAGGCCTATGCACCCGAATTGGTTCGTCAGTTCCTCACAACCGGTGCCGGTGGTCGGTCCAACGCGATCTTGCTCGACCCCTTCTCCGGGAGCGGCACGCTGGCCATCGAGTGCGCGCGACAGGGGTACGCCGCGCTCGGCATCGAATCGCTGCCGTCACTGGTGTACTTGACGAATGCCGCCGGCGTTCGTGAGATACCGCCGCTACCCGATTTGCGTGACGGTGCGCACTGGCGCGAGTATGCCGATCAGCTCGAAATGCCGATTCACCGCGCGATCCTGATGCTCTGTGTCGGCAAGCAGTTCACCTCCGATGGGAAGCCGCGTCGCGATGCACCGGCGCTCTCGATCCTGCTGGATGCGCTACTTGCCGTGATGCATGCCGATCTCCGTCAGGCGATGCGGGCGTCTGTCCGAGCGGAGCGCGGGGACGCGCGCGACCTGTCGCGCCTGGCCGACGGATCCGTTGGCGGCATCCTGACGTCGCCACCATATCTTTCGCGTCATGACTACACCAAGGTCGTTCGACCCTACGAACGCGTCTATCGACACTGGTACCCGGATGAGGGGACAGCGTCGGCGCGGGAGGCTCAGATTCGAGCCCACCCGCGGGCCTACGCGCAGACGCGCCGGTTCGAGATGCCGCCGACCGTGGACGAGTGTTGCGCAGCGCTGTTGCAACGAAATGCGACCCAACTCAGCGGAATCGTGCGCTCCTACTTTGAAGACATGTTCATGGTCCTGCAGGAGTGCGGCCGCGTCCTGGAGAGCGGGGCAAGCCTATGGCTGGTGATCGGCGGGGCCCGACCGCGCGACGTCTATATCCCCAGCGACCTGATTCTGGCGGAGTTTGCCGAATCCTGCGGGTTTCAGCTGAGCGCCGTCCGCGTCGCACGCCGGCTGATCGCCAGCGGGCGAAAGCTCGGCACGCTTTCGAACGTCGCTCCACGTGAGAGCGTGGTGGTCCTCGAACGAACGTGAGCGTGTCGGCGTCGCGTGGCGCCGACCGTCGGCTCGCATTTCGGACCGATCCGCCACACAATAGTGGATTGGCCACGGTGTCGGGATCGGGAGCGTCCGATTCTTCGGCACGGAACATCCCGGCGCGCTACACTTGGGCTGACGTGATCCCGTAATCACGATCGGTTTGCCGGAGTCGCAGGAAAGGAATGCTATGGCCGCAACCACGCAGTCGTCGATCGCTGTACCGCCGCTGAATCTCCGTGCCGACTACGATGCGCTCGCCGACGAGTTGAGCGCCGCCGTCGGCGATGTCGCGCGGTCCGGCATGTATGTATTAGGCGAGACCGTCACGACGTTCGAGCAATCGCTCGCGACCTATTGCGACGCACGTTACGCGTTGGGGCTGTCGTCCGGGACTGACGCGCTCCTGCTGGCGATGATGGCACTCGATATCGGCCCAGGCGACGAGGTGATCGTCCCCAACTTCACGTTCTTCGCGACGGGTGGCTGCGTTTGGCGGCTCGGTGCTCGGCCTGTTTTTTGCGATATCGAGCCCGGTACGTTCAACATCGACCCGGCGGCACTCGAGCCGCTGATTACCGATCGCACCCGCGCGATCATCCCCGTGCATCTTTACGGCCAACTGGCGGACATGCGCGCGATTCAAGCGATCGCGGAGCGCCATGGAGTGGCTGTCATCGAGGACGCCGCGCAGGCGATCGGAGCACACGAAGAGGGGCTCGGTTCGGCCGGCAGTATCGGCACGATCGGTTGCCTCAGTTTCTATCCCACGAAAAATCTCGGTGCTTTCGGCGATGCCGGCGGGATCCTCACCAACGACGAGGCGCTCTTTGAGAAGTGCCGCAAGTTGCGCATCCACGGAAGTGGACATACCTACTATCACGACATGATCGGCGGCAACTTCCGGATCGATGCGATTCAGGCAGCCGTGCTCGATGTCAAGCTTCGCAAGCTCGAGGAATGGACCGAGCGCCGTCGGTCGATCGCGTCGACGTATTGCACACGGCTTCAGGAATGCGGGCTTGTTCCGGAGAAGATCCGGCTGCCGGAAGTGCGCCACGGCCGGCACGTCTACCATCAATTCGTCGTGCGCGCCGCGGATCGCGATGCGCTGGTGGCGTACGCCCGCGAGCGAAACGTCAGCCTGGGCGTGTACTACCCATTGCCGCTGTCGTTGCAGAAGTGCTTCGGGGAATATGGGCATAGCATGGGCGACTTCCCCATGTCGGAACAGGCGGCGGCGGAGGTGTGCGCCCTGCCCATCTATCCGTCACTGTCCCCGGCCCAACTCGATGCGGTCGTCGATACGTTGCGCTCGTTCTATCATCGATAGGTTGCCCGGGATCGGAGAGCGGCTTTGGCCGGATACTCGAGGACGCCGCTGGCCAAGAAGCTCGGGATCAAGGCGGGGCACCGTGTGGCCCTGCTCGGGGCGACCGACACGTTCGACCGAGGCGATCTGTCACCGCTTCCGGACGACGTTACGCTGCTGGACTCGTTGCGCGGGCGCTCTCTTCTGAATGTGATCCTGCTCTTCTGTTTGTCGACAGCACAATTACGAAGGCGTTTCAAGAGCGCACAAGAACGACTTGTTCAGGACGGCGGGCTGTGGGTTTGCTGGCCAAAGAAGGCTTCCGGCGTCGCAACCGACGTGACCGAAGGCCTGGTTCGTGACTACGGCCTGGCGCAGGGCCTGGTCGACAACAAGATTTGCGCCGTGGATGAGACCTGGTCCGGGCTTCGATTCGTCGTTCGCCTCGTCGACCGCAATCATCCGCGGCCGGGGTGACGCTGGGGCCGGACGAATCCGCCCCTGACCAACGGAACGCGGCCGATGCCGCGCCGGACCGTAAGCTGGAAGGAAGCAACGCAATGTCGATGAACTACAGGCATCTCGGTCGTACGGGCCTGCGCGTGAGCCCGCTTTGTCTGGGGACGATGAACTTCGGCTGGCACACCGAGGAGCCGTTGAGTCACCGGATCATGGATCACGCGCTCGAGCTGGGAATCAACTTCTTTGATACCGCCGACATGTACGGCTGGGGCGGCGAGCGCGGTGACACCGAGCGCATCATCGGCCGCTGGTGGGCCGAAGACGCCGGCAAGCGCGATCGCGTGATCCTCGCGACGAAAATCTACCACGCGATGCCCGACGGTCATCCGGAGCCGAATCGCGGCACTCCCGGGTTGTCGGCGCGCAAGATCATTCGGCATTGCGAGGACAGTTTGAAGCGGCTCCGCACGGAGTGGATCGATCTGTATCAAATGCACCACGTCGACCGCACCTGTCCCTGGGAGGAAATTTGGGAAGCGATGGAAACGCTCGTCCGACAGGGAAAGGTGGTCTACGTCGGCTCGTCGAACTTCGCGGCGTGGGACATCGCGACCGCCAATCAGGTCGCAAGCCGCCAGCACCTCGTGGGACTGGTCAGCGAGCAGAGCCTCTACAACTTGCGCGACCGAATGATCGAGCTCGAGGTGATCCCGGCGTGTCGGCACTACGGACTGGGCGTGATCCCCTGGAGCCCGCTGGCCGGCGGGATGCTCGCGGGTGTCCTCGACGAACCGCCGAGCGGAAGACGCGCGAACGAGGACTTCCGCGCGAAAGTCGAACAGCGCCGCGGTCAACTCGAACAGTGGGAAGGACTGTGCAAGGAACTCGGTGAGAAGCCGGCCGACGTAGCTCTCGCGTGGCTCCTGCACAACCCGGTCGTTACAGCTCCGATCATCGGCCCGCGTACGATGGAGCAGCTCGATGCAGCCCTGCGTCCGCTCGAGATCGCACTTTCGGATGAGACACGCAGCCGAATCGATACGATTTGGCCCGGACCGGGCGGAGAAGCGCCAAACGCATATGCCTGGTAGCGGCCCGACCGTTGCCGAGCCGCGGACCGACCTGCGGGTGTCACGGCAGCTGTGCGCGGAGTTGTGCCAGTGCGTCTGCGGGCACTCCTGCGCGTGCAGCGGCGTCGAGCAACGCCGTCGCGCGCTGTGAATCGCCGTCGATCGCGGCTCGGCGGATGCGAAGCGTCCAGGCCGACACGTTGTCCGGATCGTGGTGGATCGCCTTCGTCAGCCATTGCTCGATCTGCGTCGCAGGTGTGTCGGCGGGTATGCCCACGGATGCGAGATCGACGTAGAACCGCGCTAGATGGTTACCGATCGGCTCCTCGGTACGCGCTAGACGTTCGATTTCGGGGATGGCCCCCGCTTCGTCGCCGGCGGCGAGCCGGTAGCGAACGAGATCGATTCGGAAGGGTAGCACGAGCCGCTCGTACTGTTGCTCCTGAATCCGTGGCAGTTTCTCGATCGCTTCCGCGATCAGGTCATCGCATCGTGCTGCATTCAGCCACGAACTCGCAAACCGATAGACGGCTTCTTCGCGAAGCGCCTCCGAGTACAACGTTGCAAACCTCAGCCGGAGGGGTGCGTACAGGCGTGTGGCACGCGCCGCGGATTCTGCAGCGCGCGCGGGATCGCCGGCGAGTGCCTGACTGGCTGCGAGCAGGCGGTATGTTTGTGGTGCTCCGGACGCGATCAGGGAGTCCGTGTCTGTTTCCGGCGTGATCGGCCCGGCGCCGCGTTCCAGACGGGCCAGCGCTTCTTCAAAGCCGGGGCGCGTTCGGATATCACGCAGCGCATCGACGAACGCCGCTCGACGAAAGTCCGCCGAGGCCAGCGAGTCCCTGAGGAGGCCGACCTGTTCCTGCACATTGGGTGAATAGTGCAACAGTGCCAGGAGCGTCTCGAAGTCGTAGAGCAGCCATTGGCGCTGTAAGCGCCAGGCGCCTTCGGCACGCACCCGCCATTCGCGAGCACGGTCCGGCGCCGTCGGCGCTTCCAGTTCCATGAGCAATTCGGCGGAGCGCGCGCAGACGACTGCGATCCGATGCCAGCTCGGTGCAATGCGCATCAGGACGACGGCGTGCTCCCATGCGGTTTGTGCCGCCTCGACGGCCGCTACGCGGTTGGATTCGCGCAGCACCGGCGTTCCGTCCGGTCCGGGCGCCCAACTCCAGCGATACGCCTCCCCAGCTGCGCTCAGGCTGGCCCATGCGCGTCGATCCAACGCGTAGAGCGCGCGTACCGGGTCGAGTAGGCGAACGGCCGCTTGTTCCGCGCGACGTACGGCCAATTGGTGGTTCTGCTGCTCGAAGGCGCGATATGCCGCCACTTCATCGCGAACGCCGGTCCAGTTCTGGACGGTAGTGGTCGCGAGGTAGATCGCGACGCTCGCAGACGCGATCGCTGCGATCGCGCGAACCGGACCCCGTACGCCAAGGCCGAACGGGGCCTCATCGGTGGCCTGCTGGCGGCAAAGCGCCCAGATCAGGCCGAGGGTCGTTGCCAGCATCAGTGGGATTCCCGGCAGGCGCAGCGCGGCACTGAAGCAGCCGTCGATCAGCAACGCAACCAGGCCGGCGAGCAGTCCGCTCATGAGTATCCGCGCCCGTGCGTCCTTCGTTCGGCGCAGCATGGCAATCGCGGCGACCAGTACGGCCACGAAGCCACCGACGTACGTGACCCCGCCGACTAACCCGATTTCGGCGAATACTTCGAACAGTTCATTGTGAGCGTGACTGATGATTTCGCCCATGAATGCCGCTGGATCGAGGGCGCGATCGTAGGTGGCATATTGGCCCGCCAGTCGCGGATAAGCGCCGGCGCCCCAACCCGTGGTCGGGCGCTGTTGCCAGATCTCCGCCGCATAGCGCCAGGCGTACAGTCGATACCGCAGGGTGGCGCCACGCCCCATTGTCAGATCCTGCGTGGAGAAGAAGTAGAGCCACAGGCCCGCTCCCGCAACCAGGAGACCTGTTCCCATGCCGACGATCCAGCGGGTTCGTTTGCCCGTCCGCAGGTAGACCAGCAGCGCCAATCCAACCGTGAGCGCTATCAGCGCGGCCCGGCCGCGCGTGAGCCACAAGCAGGTCAGCAGCGGGACCAGCGCCGGAATCGTCCAGGCGCGCCACGAAACCAGTCCGGCCTGGGTCACTTCATTCACCGGTGCAAACCGGATCGCGGCGATGAGAAGGATCGCAGGCGCCAACGCGATCGAGAGCGTATTGGGGTTACCGAGCGGGAATCCGGGGCGGTGGTGCGGATTGCGCTCGATGAAGTACCAGATGCACAGTATTGCGGCGACGATGCTGACGATCGCGAGACCACACACCACCGTGGAAACGTGTCGGCGCTCGAGCGTGTACGCCAGCGCGAGTGCGAACCCCAGGAAATAGAGGTAGAGCGTCGCTTGTCCCAGGCTCAGCAACGGAGCGCCGCTCCACTGCATGCTCCAAAAGCTGAGGATCACCCAACAGCCGAGCAGCATCTGGCCGTGAAACCAGGGCTCCCACAACGCATCGCGCAGCCCGCGACCCGGCAGCAGCAGGAAACGCAGTGTCGCGAGGCCGAGCAACAGGACCGTGGACGCGTGGAAGACGAGGTCCTTGATCTCGGTGCCGCGGGCGGACTCGACCGCTCCGAACAGACCCTGGGCCGCGACGATTCCACGGAGCGGGGACCACGGCTGATAGGGCTGCAAACCGGGGAAGGTCGCGCCCCCCAGTGGCGAGATGAGCACGAACGAGCCCAGGATACCGAGAACGGTCGCGGCCGCGGCGATTCGCGAGAGCGTGGTAGCGGCCGCATGGGATCGCGGCTGGATGTCGACGTCTCCGGATGATGTGGTCATGCTGCTTCTTATACCGTCAATCGCGGGCCGAGTTCAGTCAGGAAGCCGCTCGGGCCTGACTGTCCGGGCGCCGGAGGGCCGCACGTTTCGCCGGCAACTCAGTCGGCTTCCGGCTGGGCCGCGATGGGTTGTGAGGGTTCGTTCGAGCCCCTACCATTTCACGAAACGGGCATTTATTCGTCAGGGGAAATCGATGAAACGACGGTTGATGGGCGGGGTTTGTTTGGTGGGCGCGGCTTTGGGTGGCTTCGTACAGGCCGAGACCATAACACTGCGCAACGGCCCTGTGCTCGAGGCTCCGATCCTGCGGGCCTTCGACGATCGGGTGATCGTCGACCTGGGCTTCGATCTGGTTTCGATACCGCGCGCTGCGATCCTCGACATTCGCGAGGCCCCCGACCCTGGCCCGACAAAGACGACTGTTCGCGAGAGCGACCACCTGTACAGCACGGCCGATTTGCCGGCCAGCACGGTCAAGAAGCTCGCCAAGCGCTTCGGCGAAGGTGTTGCGCTGGTCTCCACGCCGTTGGGGCGCGGCAGCGGGTTCTTCATCTCGCGCGACGGACACCTGATTACGAACTTTCATGTGATCGAGGGCGAAACCAAGATCACGCTCACCGTGTTTCGCCAGGTCGGTCGGGAGTTCACCCGCCAACGGATCGAGCGCGTCACCATCCTTGCGACGAACCCGTTCCTCGACCTCGCGCTGCTCAAGGCCGAGCTTCCGGACGGCTACACGCCGGTCGTGACCTATCTGGATGTCGATGACGACCTCCGCGACGGCGATCCGGTGTTCGCGATCGGTAACCCACTCGGGTTGGAGCGGACCGTCTCGGAAGGAATCGTCAGTCGCCGAAACCGCGTGGAAGCGGGGATTGTGTACATCCAGACGACAACTCAGATCAACCCCGGAAACTCCGGCGGCCCGCTCTTCAACATTCGCGGCGAAGTCGTCGGCGTGACCAACATGAAGCTCTTGGGGGCCGAAGGGCTCGGCTTCGCGATCCCGATGCGCTACGTGCTTGACTTCCTGCGCAACCGGGACGCATTTACCTACAACAGCGAGAGCTCGGAAGCCGGTTACCGTTATCTGCAGCCGCCGGCGCGGATCGAGCGGGGCGCCCCGACCGTCCTGAAGGCGTCAGACCGATAATGCGAAGCGTGAGCAGGACGACGTCGGCGTCGCTAGGAGTCCAGGCGCTTCGCGGGCCGAAGGGGCATTCGCGAAGGTGGTGCCTTGATGAGCTACGTACAATTGCAGAACAAGGGATGATCAATGCAGCTTAGAAATATTCGCTGGGCGATAGCGATCCTGCTCGGTAACGTTGCCCTGGCGGCGGAGTTTCCAAAGGACCCGGCGGATTGGGCGCCGGCCGACTGTCTGGTGATGGTCGCGGTCGATGACGTCGACCGGCTCGCGACGGCGGTTCGCGATCTCAAGGGGATGAACCGTTACTTCGATCCTGCCAGCGGGCCCGCGTTCGGCGAAGCTCGGCAATTTCGCGAGCTTACCTCCAAGGTCCTCGAGCGGTTGGCGCTCGTGCTCGATACGCCGAAGGACCAGTTGAAGAGCCCGTTCGGCGGACCGGCGGTGTTTTATCTGGCCGGCGCGCAGGTCGGCGACGCCCCTGACGCAGTTCTGATGGCCGGTCTGAAGGACGTTGAGCTCGCGCAGCGGTACGTGGACGCGGCGCTCAAGAAGCTCCGCGAAACCGCTTCCGACGTGAAGACTGAATCGGTTGGTTCCGACACCATTCACTTTCTCGTTCACAGGCCCAAGGGTGATTCGGACGACGAAGATGGTTCGGATTTCGACGAGTTCGAGGAATTGGAGCGCGCTGCGCTACTTGCGGGCGACTTCGATGGATACCTCGACAGCATATTTTCGGCTGAAAAGTTGCCCGAGGAACTCGCTATCTGCCTCAGCGGGCGTCGGCTGATTGTTGCTTCGAGCATCGACGCTGCCCGTAAAGCGCTGCGTATCGAGCGCGAGGCGCCGTTGTCGCGTCAGGAAACGTACCGAACGCTCTCTCGTCGATTCGAGCCGCTGGGGCAGGTTCGGATCATTGTCAACGGGGCCGAGCTCTGGAAACAGATCAAGCGTGAGACGCAGCGTCCCGACGAGATCGAAGAGGGGCGCAAGCTGGGGATCGATACGTTGCAGATGGTCTTCGGCCACGTGCGACTGGGCGGTGGCGACGGCGCCCAGATGGTCAGTGAGGGCGTGGCCTACACCGGGACCGAGCGCAAGGGGTTGTTTCGACTGCTGAGCTTCGAGAACAAACCGATCGACCCGCCGCCGTCCATCGGCAGCGATTCGAAGCTGTTCGTCAGTGTTGCATTCTCGCCGATGGAGCTGATCGATCGCACGATCCAGTTCATGCGCGTGGTCGATCCGGACGAAGCGCAGCGGATGGAAAGCGGACTGGAAAACATGCCGTTGAGCGAGTCCGAGACGGTGAATATCCGCAAGGAGGTTCTCGAGAAGCTGGATGGCCCGCTGTCGTGGACGGTCGATCTCCGCAAGCCGTATTCGGTGGAAACGACGCGCTTCTACGGTACCCTCGGTCTCCGCGACCGGGATGCCATCGTGCGCTTCTTGAGCAAGGTCCCGTTGTTCACGCAGCGCGAAGTGCGCGGCGTACCGGTGTTCGACCTTCCAATGGGTGGGCTGTCGATTCTGTTGCGCGAACGCTTCCTGAACGTCGGGCCGACGAGTTCGGTGTTGAGTGGTCTCGATTCCTCGTCGACGAGTCGACTCGCGGAGTCTGCTGCGTTTCGGCGGGCGAAGCGGCATGGTGCATCCGAAGCGTGGCTGGTCGCCTGGTGGTCTGGTCGCGAGCTGATGCAGGCGATGCTCGATATCGCGAATAGTGACGATCTCTCGAGCCAGAACAGCTGGGAGGGAATCGTGCTGCAGTCATTGACGACAGAGATGCGCCTCGACGAGAGCGAGCGGGCGATCGCGAGAAAGAACCTGGAATACAACCCCGATGTGATTCTTACTGTGTCCACATTGCCCGACGGGATCGGCTTCAAGATGGTTTCGTTCCTGTCGGACGACTAGTCTGGTGCTTCGCAAGGAGGCCTCGAACATGATGGCTGCGCTACGAAAACGAACGACCGTCTGGGAGTGGTTGGTGGCGATGTGCTGCTGCGCACTGCTGATCGCGCCCTTCGGTTGCCAGTTCCAGGATCTGCTGAATGACCTCGACGGCCTGATCCCGGATGGCCAGACGGGCGACCTGAACACGCGGTCGGTCGGATTCTTCATCAATTCGGACGCGGCGAGTCCGCTGCTGGTTGCCGGTCGGGCGCCCGGCGGCGGTGAGTTCTTCATTTTCGGGACGCGCGATGCGCAGGGCAACCTTGCGCAAGTCACAGCGATCGACGTCGTGAGCGCGGACGGCGCATCATCGTTCCTGCTGTTCGAGAACGGTTGGCCGGTCGTAGCACAGGGGCCGGATGGCAGCTACGTTCGCATCACCTATGCCGAACAGACCGAGACCCGGGTCGCTGCGACGGTGGAGGTTCGGGACGCCGGGCGCAACCGGACGGACACGTTCCCTGTCGAGATCGACCTTCAGCGGACGGCTGAGCAGGTCGCGAGGCTGATCGAAAACGCAACCGGTCAGACAGTCGACGTTCCGAAGGAGACCGACGCAACGGGGTTGCTCAAGAGCGACCAGCGATCCATCTCGGTGGCGCGCGGTAGCTTGTTGTTCCTGGCGTTCGTCGTGCCGGTGATTGCAGTCGTGCAATTCTCGGTCGTCTCGCTCGGGCAGTTCTTGCTCCAGGCGCTCGACCAGTCGTTCCGCAATATCGTGACCAATCTGTTCGAGCCGTTGATCGTCATCGCCGATCTGGTCTCTGGATCCCTGGGCCGCGTTGAGTTCACGCCGTTGTTCGAGGTGTTCATCGAGGTGCCGGTGCCGCCGCGCTTCAGCGGCTGAGCCGACGGCGGGCGAATTGGAGCCCGGAGTGACCGGGTTGGGCACTTGACCCCTCGCTGGCATCTTGCACGGGCAAGCGTTTGCGCCGCTTGCCCGGGTAGTAACGCCCCAAGAAAAACACTGGATGGGGCGGCCTCATTCGAATCGACCGCTCGCTCGCGGCTCGCAGTGGCGAATCTGGTCCCGGCGCTAGCCAGAGACCAAACACAACGAGCGGCGAGCGGTCAACTCGCCGTGGAGCAATCCTTGAGCGTAAATGCGAGCCCGCAGCGCAAGCGACGGGTCACTGCCTCACCTTCCATTCCTTCGACGGTACCATTAGCGATGTGAAGCCGATTCTCGACTGGTACGAGCAGCGCGGGTGGAAACCGTTCGCATTTCAGCGGCAGGTCTGGCGGGCTTATCGCGCCGGTCGGAGCGGGCTCGTGCACGCGCCGACGGGGTTTGGCAAGACCCTCTCTGTTTGGTTGGGTCCGGTTGCGGAGTGGCTGAGGGAGGCTCGGAAGCGACCCCGTGCGACGTCCTTGTCCGATGTAAGTGGCGACCCGGTCGGTCCGCGTCGTTCGCGAGCGTCCTCGACGGCTGTGGCGCGGGATGAGGCGGTGCCGTTTCGCGTGTTGTGGATCACGCCGTTACGAGCCCTGGCAACGGACACGGTTCAGTCGCTGCTGGCGCCGGTCAGGGACCTGCAAATCCCATGGACGGTCGAACTTCGTACCGGCGACGTCACGGCGACTGTCCGTCGGCGACAGCGCGATCGATTACCAACGGCACTGGTTACGACGCCGGAGTCGTTGTCGTTGTTGCTTTCGTATCCGGAGATGCAGACGCACTTTCGGACGCTGCGGTGTGTGATCGTCGACGAGTGGCACGAGTTGCTTGGTACCAAGCGCGGTACGCAAACTGAACTCGGTCTGGCCCGGTTGCGAAAGTGGAACCCGGAATTGCGCGTGTGGGGCCTGTCTGCGACGCTCGGCAATTTGCGGGAGGCGTGCGACGTGCTGATGGGCGCGGGGCAGCGATCGGCGTTGCTGATCGCTGGTCCGCGGCAGAAGAAGATTCAATTGTCGACATTGATACCGGAGGACATCAGTCGATTTCCGTGGTCGGGTCACCTTGGTCGTCAGCTCGTCAAGCCGCTTGCCGAGGCAATCGACGCGGCACGCACGACGCTGTTATTCACGAACACGCGTTCGCAGGTAGAGCTCTGGTATCAGGCGCTCATTGCCGAGCGGCCGGACTGGATCGACAAGATTGCGTTGCACCATGGCTCGATCGGCCGCGAAACACGTCGAGAGGTCGAGGCGCGGCTCGACGCGGGTGATTGGAAGTGTGTCGTCTGCACGTCTTCGCTCGATCTGGGCGTCGACTTCGCGCCGGTCGAGCAAGTGGTGCAGCTCGGAAGTCCGAAGGGCATCGCGCGTTTGATGCAGCGCGCCGGTCGCAGCGGCCATCAGCCGGGAGCGATCAGTCGCATCGTATGTGTTCCGACGCACTCGCTGGAGCTGGCCGAATTCGCGGCGGCACGCGAGGGATTGCGCCGGCGCACGATCGAGGCACGGACGCCATTGGAAAAGCCGCTCGATGTGCTCGTGCAACACCTTGTCACGGTCGCGGCCGGAGGCGGATTCGAGGAGCGAGCGCTCCTGGCGGAGATACGGTCTGCTTGGGCGTTTCGCGACCTCGGTGACCACGAATGGCAATGGGTGCTGGACTTTGTCACCCGCGGTGGATCGGCACTGCGTGCCTATCCGCAGTATGCGCGTCTGACGCTGGAAGACGGTCGTTATCGGGTCAGCTCGCCGCAGATCGAACGTGCCCATCGAATGAACATCGGGACGATTACCAGCGAGGGGGTGATGAATGTCCGCATGGGCAACGGGCATCTGCTGGGAACGATCGAGGAGTCGTTCATCTCTCGCTTGACAAATGGTGATTGTTTCACATTCGCCGGCCGCGTTCTCGAGCTGGTGCGCGTACGCGACATGACGGCCTACGTACGGCCGGCCCGGAAGCAGCGTGGCATCGTACCGCGTTGGAATGGCGGGCGTTTTCCGCTATCGACCCATCTGAGCGAGCTGATGCGTGCGCTGTTGGACGCGGCACGCGTCGGACGCTACCACGGGCGGGAGGCGCGGGCACTGCGGCCGTTGATCGAGCTGCAGGCGAAGTGGTCGCGCGTGCCTTGTAGCGACGAAATCCTGATCGAGCATACGACCACGCAGGAGGGCGACCACTGGTTCGTCTTTCCGTTCGAGGGTCGATTGGTACATGAAGGGTTGGCGGCATTGTTCGCGCACCGGCTGGCCAGGTTGCGACCAATGACCATCCACGTCGTCGTGAACGATTACGGCATTGAGTTGCTGTGTTCGTCCCCGCTCGAACTACGAGAGGCGGATTGGCGGACGTTGTTCACGGAACGGCGCCTGACCGAAGATTTGCTCGAGTGCGTGAACGAGACGCAGATGGCTCGTCGACAGTTCCGGGACATCGCGCGGATTGCGGGTCTGGTCGTTTCCGGATTTCCCGGCGAGCGCCGCGCGGCACGTCATCTGCAGGCGTCCAGCGAGTTGTTCTTCGACGTGTTCACCGACTTCGATCCGGGGAACCTGCTGATGGATCAGTCGCGCCGAGAGGTGCTCGATCGGCAGCTCGAGTTTCGTCGTCTGGCTACGGCGCTGGAGCGACTGGAACGCGCACGACTGGTGTTGGTGGAGACGGAACGCCTGTCACCGTTAGCGTTTCCGCTGTACGCCGAGCAGTTGCGGGCCCAACATGTCACGTCGGAGAAATGGGGCGATCGCGTTCGTCGAATGGCCGAGCAGCTGGAGCGAACGGCGCTGCAAGCCAAACGCGTTCGGCGGAAGGGAAGGAGCGCGACGGTTGCTGCGGATTGACTGGGCGGGTGAGGAGTGGCTGCTGCTGGCAGGGCGCGGTCTGTACTGGCCGCGGCGCGAGATGTTGCTCGTGGCCGACACGCACTTCGGCAAACCGTCAACCTTCCGTCGAGCCGGCATTCCCGTCCCGGAAGAAGCGACCGACGCCACGCTCTCACGCCTGGATGCACTGCTGACGCGCACGGGTGCGAGAACGCTCGTCGTGCTCGGTGATCTTTTGCACGCGGCACTCGATGACGAGGACGTCGTCTGGCGGCGATTGGCGGATTGGCGCGACACATGGCGCGCGTTGGCTTGGGTCGTCGTCGCGGGCAACCACGATCGTAGCGCCGGTCGTCCGCCGACCGCGTTCGATATCGAATACCACGATCGGTACTTCGAGCTGGACGGGATTCGGCTACAGCACCATCCCGCGTCGCTACCCGATTGCGCTGTCGTTGCGGGCCATGTCCACCCGGGTTTCGTGCTATACGATGTCGGCCAAACGCCGATGCGTATGCCCTGTTTTCATCTCCAGCGAGACGTGTTGACGTTGCCTGCTGTCGGTGCCTTTACCGGCAACGGGCGGGTTCGTCCGACCCTGGAGGACCGCGTCTTCGTCTGCGGCGACGACGAAGTGATCGAACTGCCGCCCGTCGAGCGCAAGCGCTGACGCATGGACACCGTCCACTTCCGATGCTCGCCAATGAGCCGCCGACGCAGCGCGAACCGTTCGCGCCACGATCGACGGCTGATCGAATGAACGTCCGTCAGGGGCGCCATGTTCCGGCGGTTGCCGCGTCGTGCCGCTACCGGAGCGTCAGCGCCAGCAATGTCGCCAGCGAGAGCAGCACGCCCACGGCGGCGAACGCTGTGCGGTAGCGTTCGAGCTGGACCTTGGCTTCCGCGGCGCGTGCGGCGCGCTCCGCCGGGTCGCGCTCGCGGATTGACGGCGCGCCGAGCGACTTCGCCGATACGATTGGCGGTGGCGGCAGCACGGTCGGGGACGGCATGGTGGCTGCCGTGGGTCGCTGGTCGCCGAGTGCTGCTGATCTGCTCATCAGCCCGGCCGGCGCGCCGGCGCGGTTGCCGCTGTCGCGTTTTTTCTGTTGCTTGATCGCGGCCTTGCGCGTTTTCTTTTCGTGTTTGTCCATTCCGATACTCCTCGCTCGGTCGGCGCGACACCAATGGTCTTCAACCTGCCGCCGACGGAGTGGTATTCGGAGTCCGCGCAGGGGTATTTGTCCCACCTGGCTTGTTTTAGCGGGGACGCGCGAATTGGCCCGCCAATCGGGGGTTGGTAGAATTTTCTTATCATCGGGAGCGGTTTGGCAATTCAGGGAGCGGTCGGGCACGATGGCCGAGCAACCAAGATTCAAATACGACGTCTTTATTTCGTATAGCAGCAAAGACAAAGACTGGGTGCGTCGCGAGCTGTTGCCGCGGCTCGAACAGACCGGTCTCAAAGCGTGCATCGACTATCGCGATTTTGAGATGGGCGCGTTGAGCATCGACGAATGTCAGCGCGGCGTGCTGGAGTCGCGCAAGACCCTGGTGGTACTGACACCCGACTACCTCGAGAGTGGCTGGACCGAAATAGAGAACGCCATGTTGCAGACGCTCGATCCGGCCAACCGTGAACGTCGGTTCCTACCACTCATGAGGCGCAAGTGCGAAGTGCCCTTGCGGATCAAGACGCTAACTTACGCTAACTTCCAAGAAGAGGTGGATCAGGATCTAGCGTGGCGCAAGTTGTTTGACGCGCTTGGGGAGCCGATTGATCAAGAAGTCTCCGCACCGTTACCAGAGGCGCACCCGGCTGGCTGGCGTCTCGTACATCCGTACCTCATGCCGCCGCATTTTACTGGTCGCGTGGCGGAGCGCGAGATGCTGACGAGATGGTTAAACGGCAACGAAGCCGAGCGTCTGCTCGTCCTGCGGGCGTTGGGTGGTTTCGGCAAGAGTGCGCTGGCTTGGCACTGGCTGACACACGATGTGCAGCCCGCCGACTGGCCGCGGGTAGTCTGGTGGAGCTTCTACGAGACCAGCGCCGGCTTCGACAGCTTCGTCGCCGAGACATTGCACTATCTCAGCGGTGGCAAGCTCAATGCGCGCGAGCTGAGTCCCAAGGGCGCGATGCTTGAGCTCATTGGGTTGCTCCGTGAACCGGGTACCTTGCTGGTGCTGGACGGATTCGAGCGAGAACTGCGGGCGTTCAGCGGCATGAACGCGGCCTATCAGGGCGACGAAGCGCAGGACAACGACCGCGGTTGTGTGTCGCCGATCGCGGAGGACTTTCTGCGGCATGTCGCGGCCCTGCCAGGATTGCAGTCCAAGGTGTTGATGACGACTCGGCTTCGTCCGCAAATCCTGGAGGTGTCCCGGGACATAGTGGAGGGCTGTCGGGAGGAAGAACTCAAAGAAATAAAGTCCGACGACGCCGTTGCGTTTTTCGAGGCGCAAAAGATCCGCGGGGCGCGGGTCGAGATCGCGTCGGCGTGCGAAAAGTACGGATTTCATCCGCTCAGTCTGCGGCTGCTGGCCGGCTGGATTGTGAATGACCTGCGGCAGCCACGGGACATCGGTACTGCCGAGCGACTGGATGTCAGCGGTGACCTAAAGCAGCGCAAGAACCATGTCTTGCAGGTGGCCTGCGATAGCCTGACGCCGGAGCGGCAGAGGCTGTTGAGTCGTATCGCCTGCTTCCGCAGCCCTGTCAGGTACGAGGTTCTGAGGTCGGTTGCGGAGAAAGCCGCCGAGCCCGTCGAAACGCTCGATGATAACCTACATGATCTCATCGGCCGTGGCCTCCTGCAGCGCGACACGAATGTCGGCCGCTTCGACCTGCACCCGATCGTTCGGCGCTATGCTTACGAAAGGCTGACGGGTTCCGATCGAACCGAGGCACATACCGAACTGCGCGACTACTTCGAAGGTGTGCCGAAACCAGGCAAAGCAACGTGCCTCGAAGATCTGGAGCCGGTGATCGAACTGTATCACCACCTCGTGGGCGCGGGGCAGTATGATGAGGCGTTCGCCCTATTCAAAGGGCGGATTGGTAGGGCTACGCTCTACCAACTGGGGGCTTATGAGTTGCGGATTGACCTGCTACGCGGACTCTTTCCGGATGGCGAAGGCGCGCCGCCGCGCCTGAACGACGGTGCTGACCAGGCGTGGGTGCTTAACGGATTGGGGATTGCCTACAGCCATAGTGGGCATAGCCGCCGGGCAATGGCGCTGAAGGAACGCAGTAACGCCATCGACGAGGAGCGAGGCTCCAAGCGAAACATCGCGGTCGGACTGTCAAACCTCTCGCTAGATCAGATGAAGGTGGGTTTGCTACGGGTTGCGGACACCAGCCTGCGCCGCGCCATCGCGCTGAGCCGGGACGTCGAGGACGAGCACTTAGAAGGCACCAATCAGTATGGGTGGGGACTACTGCTGGGATATCGCGGTGTATTTGCCGAGTCGGAAACAGCGATAGCCAGCGCGTTGTCGTTCAAAGAAAAGGAAAACCGCATTCAATCACAGGGGGTTGTTTGGTCGTATCGCGCGATTTGCGAGCTACTTCGAGTCCGCCAATCCAGTTCGTCGAGCGCATCGGTCAAAGATCCGAAATCGGCGATCCAATCTGCTCGACGTGCTATGGAGCTCGCCGACGAAACTGCCCGTAGCGAGTATCCACACGAGCGCGACTACATTCGCGCCTACTGGTTGCTCGGCGCGGCATACCGCGTCAACGAGCAGTACGACAACGCGGAGCAACACTTAAACACCGCATTAGGGCGCTGCCGGCGGATCAACTTGGTGGACCACGAGGCGGACATTCTGATTGATCTAGCGCGGTTGCGGGCGGCGACGGGGCAGACGGAGGACGCCAAACGACTGGCGGAGGAAGCGCTGATCATCACCGAGCGATGTGAGTATGTGTTGCAGGGGGCCGATGCGCGCCTGGAGTTGGCGAAGCTGGCGCTGGAAGCGAGGGACAAGGAAACGGCGCTCGAGCATGCCCGCAAGGCTCGGGAACTTGCGACGTGTGACGGGCCGCCGGACTACACGTACAAGGTTGCCTACGACGAGGCCGGGGCGCTGCTCGAGCAGTTGACGTAGCGCGCGAATTCGAGCGCCGTATTTGCTAGGTACGTCCACAACACTGGCGGACAAAGCCGCCAGTGCCACCCCGAAGCTCGCTCGCGCTCGGGCTCGTTGTGTTTGGCGTCTGGTTCGCGCTGGGGCCTGTGGCGTAGACACGGGCCTCGCGAAGGGAGCTTGTTCCCCCCCCGGAGCGCAAGCGATGGGTCGATGGCGGGCGAGACGCCCGCCCCACCTGTGGAGTGCCGGACGTCTCGACCCGGCGCATTCTGAACCCGCCGTCGGCCCCAGAGGTAGGCTACAACATAGATCGGGACCAAGCGGGGGTGGCCCTCATTCGAATCGACCGCTCGCTCGCGCTCGCGGCTCGTTGTGTTTGGTGTCTGGTTCGCGCTGGGGCCTGTGGCGTAGACACAGGCCTCGCGAAGGGAGCTTGTTCCCCCCGGAGCGCAAGCGACGGGTCAGTCCCCCACCCCAGGATGGGGTGGGGCACCTGTCGGCCACGGAGGTCCGGCGCCGTTTCCCGGCGTGTTCGAATCCCGGCACCGGTTCACAGCACGTTGGCGCGTGATGGATCAGTCCTCGATAATTGCCGATCGGCGGGGTCGGCTCTACAATTCTCGAAACTCGGTTCGCGACGCGGTGCGTGGCGGCATTTGGCGGCATTGTCACATAGGTGCTGTTATGACGACCCCTTATGAACCCGGCGGCTTTTCTCGCCGAGAGATGATCGGATCCGCGGCACTCGTCGGCGGCTGGATGGCGCTCGGCGCCGATCCGACCCTGGCGGCGGCCTATCAGGCCAGCGACAGCGGCCCGTACTCACTTCCGCCGTTGCCGTATGACTATGCCGATCTCGAACCGCATATCGATGCGCAGACGATGAAGCTGCACCACGATATTCACCACGCCGGCTATGTTCGAAAGGCGAACGCGGCGCTCGCGACGCTGCAGCGGATTCGCGAGACTGGCGGCAACGACATCAAGAAGGTTCGGGCCGTTTCGGATGCGCTGTCGTTCAACGCGTCCGGCCACGTGCTGCACGCGATCTTCTGGCAGAACATGAAGAAGGACGGCGGCGGCGAACCATCGAGCGGCACGGACATCGCCGGCATGATCCGGCGCGATTTCGGCTCCTTCCATGCGTTCGCGGGCCATTTTCAGGCGGCGGCGGCGCAGGTACAGGGCAGCGGCTGGGGTATCCTGGCCTACGAACCGCTTGCGAAACGGCTGATCGTGCTCCAGTCCGAGAAGCACAACAATCTGTCGGTGTGGGGCGTCGTGCCACTACTGGTGATCGACGTGTGGGAGCACGCGTACTACCTGAGATACCAGAATCGCCGAAACGACTACATCAAGGCGTTCATGCGCGTGGTCAACTGGGACCACGTCGAAAAGCGGTTGCAGGCAGCGCGGCAGAACGCCTAGCCCGCGCGACGGGCCGCAGAGTTGGACAGGCTGAAGGGTCCGCTGGAGTGATCGGCTTCATCGGGCCTTTTTGATTCGACACCGATCGCTTGATGAAGCCGCGATGACCGAAGTCCAACCGCCGTCAGGCGACGCTGCCAACCAGGAAACGCGGCTTCCGCGGTCGACGACGCCGATGGGCGTGTTGTTGCTGGCGATGGTGCTGGTCATCGTACCGTTGATCGTGCTGTGCCAGGTGATCGCGGTCTACCGGTGGGATGTCGTCGACGACCAGATGTTCGCCTACTACGGATGGCGAATCGCGAACGGAGCGACGGTCTACCTCGACGTCTGGGACAACAAGCCGCCGGGAATCTACTGGATCAATGCGCTGGGGATGTTGGTTGCGGGCGGCAGCTACATCGGTGTCGTAGCGATGTGCGTACTGGCGATGATCGTCGCGCATGCGGCGTTCTTCGTCATTTGTCTCACGAACTTTCATCGTGACACGGCGGCCTTCGCGACGATTCTGTTCAGCTTCTTCATCATGCACGTCTACTTTACTGGTGGGACCGATCGCACGGAGACGTTCCTCGTCGCGCTCGAGCTTGCCGGTGTTGCGTTCTACATGCGGGGGTTGGTGCGCGACCGCTGGTGGAAGTTTCTGAGTGCCGGGCTGCTTTGCGGCTCGGCGTTCCTGTTCAAGCAGGTCGGGCTGGTCGCGTGGGGGGCTATCGGGCTGCACACGCTACTGCTGGTTTTCTTTGGCGACATTGCGCGCCGCGACGGGCTTCGACGCTGCGTGCTGCTGACGGTCGGCGCGTTTGCACCGATCGCGGCAGCGGCGCTGCTGTTGGCAGCACAAGGCGCTCTGAGCGCGGGCTTGTTCGCAACCTTCGGCTTCAATCGATCGTACTTCAATGTCGGCGACAGCCAATTCCCGTATAACTTCGTAAGCTGGTACCTGCTCAGCAACCACTTTCTTCCGCATCTTCGGCTGCCGATGCTGATGGCCATCGGGGGCGCGATCCATGCCTTCCTGTGGTGGATTCGGCCGCAGGACCGGCCGGCGGACGTGCTGGCTCGCATCGAGCAGCGCGGCGGAATGGCACAACCGCGGACCATGTTCCTGTACATCGTCTGGTATTGCGTGGCGCTGTACGGTGCGATGCTGAGCCCGCACGCGTTTCGGCACTACCTCGTGCCGACGATTCCGCCGCTACTGTTAATGGGTACGTATCTGGTCAACGTGATTTGCGCGGAGATGCAGCTCCTTCAACGACTGCGCGAGCGGGCGTGGACAGTCGCGGCGTTCGTGATCATGGGGTACTTCGTAGCGGATGCGGTACGCGAGCAGTGGCGCGGGATGTGTCAGGTCTGGGTGTTTCGATACGTGCAGGAGCAGCGTGCGGATTGGGAAGTGCTGGCCGACGAAGTTCGTCGCGTGAGCGGTCCCGAAGACAAACTGCAGTGCTGGGGCTACTACCCGGGAGTCTATCTGCACGCTCGGCGGGAGAACGCGGTCCGGTTCACGACGACGGAGAAGGTTGGGCAGGTCGGCGACAACGCAAGTTTCGTGCTGGAAGAGCTGGAGACCGAACTCAAGGCGAACCCGCCGGCAGTGATCGTCATATCCCACGAAGACTATCTGTGGATGCACGGGTTGCTGACGAACAGGCCGCCGCCGGCGGTTCAGTTGGGGCCGTGGATCGACGCGCTGTACACCCGTGTGAGCTTTCCCGAACTCGCAATGCCGGCCTATGTCTACAAACGCAGCGATCTGGTTCAACCCGGCGATGCACGCGGTCCGTTGCCGCCGCCGGTGGATGCTGGTGTGGTCGACCGTCCGTCGTCGCTGAAGACGAAGGTCGGCGGTTCGGCCCCCGGGGCCGGTATGTGAGGCGTGCGGCGTTTCGCTCGGACGCGTAGGATGGACACGCGTTGAGTGTTACGATGCTACCGTGGAGCGAGATGTACCGTTCGACGGCTGGGTCGTAGCGGAGTTTCAGCAGGGATGGCGGGGCGAATGAAGGAGAGTGCCATGGTGAGCCGACTGATGTGTTTCGGACTATTGACTGCGATTTTGCCGGCGATTTCGGGTTGCGGGGCGATCCTGAATCTGTTGGGTGCACAACAGACCACAATTCGGATCGTGAACAACGCCAGCGCGCCCGTGCGGCTGACGATGTTCATCTCGAACGAGCAGGACATCCCGGAATTCCTGTTGGATGAGCAGGGCGAGCGCGTCGAGCGGACGGTCGAGGCCAACTCCGAGATCACCATCATTCGCGACTGCGACGATCTGCAGGCCGTTCAGATCGACGATGCCGACCTCCAACTGCTGGGGAACATCGGCCCCGAGACCAGCAGCGAGGTCTTTCGCGACGGGAGCGATTTCAACTGTGGGGACACGATCCGGTTCACGTTCACCGGAACGCTGCTGAGCCTGGACGTCGACTTTTCACGACAGTAGCGGGGGCAACGATCTGTGCACAGGCCCCGGGCGGCGCGCTGCCCGGGGTGGGGGTGTCTAGCCGCCGGTGACGGCCTGCATGAAGAGCAGTTCGTCGCCGTCAGCGAGCGGTGTATTCACGGGATCATCGAGCCAGCGCGTGTTGCGGTCGTTGTGGAAACACAGGACGTGGATGCGCAGCGCGCCGTGCTCGTCGAACAAGTGCAGTGCGAGTCGCGGGTGTTCGCTGCGCAACGTTTCGAACGCTTCAGCGACGCTGCCGGCTTCGAGCGCGAAGCGGAGCGGACCGTCATGGACGGACGTGATCAGGCTTGGCAGCTGCACGTCGACACGGGCCATGGCATTACTCCGTGAAGGCGCCAACGTATCCGACGCGCGGCAGGCGGACGGGGAGTGCGTTCCAGGAGTCGCCGCCGTTGTTGGAAACGTACACGTCGCCGGAGGTGGTGCCGAAGTAGACGCCGGCCGGAGACAGGTTGTCGACGGCCATCGCTCCACGGAGTACGCCGGCATAGGCGTGCTGTTGCGGCAGGCCCGCGGTCAGCGCGGACCAGGAGTCGCCTTCGTCCGCCGAGCGGAAGACCCGAAGTTTGCCGTCGACCGGCAGGCGGTACTCGTCGCTCTCCAGCGGGACCGCGTAGACGGCGCGGGTGTTCTCGTCCATGACGATGGGGAATCCGAAGCGCGAAGCGAGTCCGGTTTCGTTGCGTTCCCAGGACTCGGCACCGTCGCGGCTGCGGAACATTCCGAGGTGATCCTGGCGGTAGATACGGTTGGGGTCGTCCGGGTCCTGGGCAAGTGCATGAACGCAGAATCCGATATCCGGGTGTTGCTTGTCCTCGAGGATGATCGGGATTCCCTGATTCCGCGGTTTCCAGGTGGTGCCGTCGTCGTCTGAACGGAACACGCCGACCGCGGAGATCCCCACCCAGATTCGTTCCGGGTTGTTCTTGTCGAAGAGGATCGAGTGCGCGCACAGGCCGCCGGCCCCGGGCATCCAGGCGGCGCGCGTCGCATGCTGGTTGAGGCCGTTGACGGGCTTCCAGGTGTCGCCGTGATCGTCGCTGCGGAACAGGCCGGCCTCCGAGACGCCGGCGAAGATGACTCCGTCGGCGCGGGTTGCGAGTTTCCAGACCTGCGTGAGCTTGTGGCCGCTTTCCTTCTCGTACGCCGGGCCGTTCTCGACCTGTTTCCAGGTCTTCAGGTCGGTGCTTTTTTGGATCGCGCAGCCGTACACGTCGCTCGCGGTCGCAACCAGCCAATGGCCTTGTGCGTTGCGTGTCGCGCTCGTTACCTTCCAGCCCTTGAAGAGCGGGCCATCGACCTGCCATGACTGGCGGGATGCGTCCGCTCGGCATACGAATCCGCCCTTGGCAGTCCCGATGATCAGGGTTACGTTCATCTCTCTCACTCCGTGTTGTTCCCGTTTTCGATGTGCTGCGGGGACTAGGCGAATACCGGGTCCAGTCCAAGGCTCTTGCGCACCACTGTCAGCTGGCCGGCATGCATGCCCTCGTGCCAGGCAATCGTACTGACCAGGTTCGCGTAGTTCGAGGCAAAGCCGCTTAGATTGTCGGGCAGCGGTGCGGCCAGTTGTTCCGTCGAGAGCGAGTTGATCCAGTCGATCAACTTGGTACGGGTCGTGCCGAGGACTTCAGACAGTTCCTTCAGCGTGGGATAGGCGTCGGGCGTGGTGCTGGGTGTGGATTTCATTCCGAAGGTCGCGGCCCAATCGTCGGGAATCTGGCTCGGTTGTTGGCCGAGGGTGCTGGAAAAGTGGTCGTCGGTCCAGCATAGGTGTCCGAGAATCCAGGCCGACGGGTTCGCAGAGGAGCAGGGCGCATGCGCGCGCTGGTCCTCAGAGATACCCTCAAGCAGGGCGAGCGTAAACTTACGCGCAAACATCAGGCGTTCCATGCCGGTTTGTACGATCGTGTTGGACATGGCAATCTCCTTTGGTCACGGTTGTTGTATTCGTAACTTCGCAGCGAATCGCCGACCGTCACCGGATTTTGGAGAGATTTGTCACCAGCTGCCTCCCGGTGGTACGCAACGGGAGGACGATCGTTATCGAGAGAAACGTTCTTCAGTGGCACGGGGCTTCAAAACTGTCGGACACGTCGCCCCCACTGCGCCGATAAGGGCTTAGCTGGCAACGACCTGCGCGATCACGCGCGATCCGCGCCCGGTGCGAACATGGTGCGAACTGGTGATGCCGGCACCTTTCGGGTATGAATCGTTCCGTGGGACAGCGAACGTCAGAAAAGGTTCGGACACGAAGTCGCAGCGCCGGCGTCTCCCTCGACGCGGGCGGGCCCCGGGCCGTGCGCGCCGCTGAAGCCGGACGGCGCCGGCGGGGCAAGACACCGGCGTCTGAGGGTCGGGAAGCGGGGGCGACCTACGCGGCAGCCGGCGTGAATCTGGAAGCGGCCGACGAGTTTGTCGATCAAATCGCTCCGATGGTTCGACGAACGTACGGTCCGCGGGTGCTTCCCAGTCATGGCGCTTTTGCGGGGCTTTTTCGACTCGATTACGACGAGCGGCTGTTTGCGCGGAACTACCGCGATCCGGTGCTCGTTTCCTGCACGGATGGGGTGGGAAGCAAGCTGCTGCTCGCGATCGCGACGAAGCGCTTCGATACCGTCGGGATCGATCTCGTGGCCATGAACGTCAACGATTTGTTGACCAGCGGTGCGGAACCGCTGTTCTTTCTGGATTACGTCGCGGTGCACAAGCTGGAACCGTCGCACGCCGCACAGATCGTCAGCGGCATTGTCGATGGCTGCGAGCAGGCTGGTTGCGCCCTCCTCGGAGGCGAGACGGCAGAGTTGCCGGGCCTTTACCGGCCGGGACACTTCGACCTTGCCGGGTTTGCGGTCGGGGTCGTCGAGCGCAAGCGAATGATGGATCGACGGTTCGTTCAGCCGGGCGACGAGATCATCGCTCTCCCCAGCAGCGGGGTGCACGCGAATGGTTTCGCCCTCGTTCGCAAGGTGCTCCTCGAAGACGGCGGTCTCCCGCTCGACAGTTACGTTCGCTCGCTCGATGCGACCCTGCGCGACGTGCTGCTCACGCCAACGAAGATCTATGTGCGGCCGGTGTTGGAGGTGCTGCGCCGGTATCGTGGTCGCCCGCGGATCACCGCGATGGCCCACGTGACGGGGGGAGGGCTGCCCGGCAACATTCCGCGAATCCTGCCGCCCGACTGTGATGCGGTGCTGCGGCGGGGGGCGTGGCCGGTGCCGCCGATCTTCGGCCTGTTGGCGCATCATGGAGTGGCCGAGGATGAGCTCTACCGGGTCTTCAACATGGGCGTCGGCTATGTCCTGATTGTTCGAAAGAACTCGACGGCCGCCGTACTCAGGGCCTTGGAACGTAGCGGCGAGTCGCCGTACCTTGTCGGACGCGTGCGGAAGGGAAGTGGAAAGGTAGTGTTACGCTAGATGACGGCGACGGTTCGGGTGGCAATGGGCATTGGGGGGCTGGTGCTGCTGAGTGGTCTGTTGGGCGGGTGCGCCGCTTCGCAGCCGGCGCGGCAGTATTCGTACACCAGCGAGGAGTGGAACTTCGGGCGGCAGTCCGGACGCCGGCTTACGACCGACCACTATGTGATTCACACGACACTGGCTGACGACTATCTGGTCGACGAGTTCCCGGCGTTGATGGAGCGCGCGTTCGAGTATTACCAGACGCTCGTGCCTTCCGGCAAGCGACCGGACTCGCGGATGCCGATCTACCTGTTCGCGCGGCGAGTCGAGTGGGAGTATTTCACGCGCCGACTGACCGGGCGCCGGGCTCCGGTGTTCCTGAAGATTCGCAACGGCGGCTACTCGCATGAAGGTGTCACCGTTATTCAGTACGTCGCGCACCAGACGACCTTCCCGATTCTGGCGCACGAGGGGCTGCATCAATATTTGTATCATTACGTCAACCCGTCCGTGCCGGCATGGCTCAACGAAGGCCTGGCGGTCGTCTGTGAGGGCCAACGTTGGACTTCGAGCGGCCTCGAGCGGTTCGACGCGAGTTATAATCCCGGTCGGCGGAACCAGCTTGCCGAGTCCTATTTCAAAGACCGGCTCTTTCCGTTACGAACGCTGCTGGAGACAAACGCCGGTCGTGTGGTAAACGAGACGAGCAAGACCATCGCGACCTACTATGGACAGGTGTGGATGCTGACGCAATTTTTGCGCGAGGGCGCGGATGGCCGGTATGCCGAAGGGTTCACGCGGCTGCTTAACGCGCTCGGTTCGCCGGAACTGGAGCAGTTTGCGCGGGCAGCCCACATCTGGTCCGACCGGGCCCGACCGAATCTCGGCGAAGGACTGTTTCGGGCGTTCATCAGCGAAGATATCGATCAGGTGGAGCAGGAGTTTCGTACGTACCTGGCGTCGGCGCTGACCGGTCAACGGTGAGGGCCCGCTGGAATGCGCGGCTGACGAAAGCGAACAGGAGTACGGCATGGACGAATCGCCGAACGTGATCCAGTATGACGACTTTGCCAAGGTGGACCTGCGGGTTGCCACCGTGAAATCGTGCGAAACGCACCCCAACGCCGACAAGCTGCTCGTGCTCCAGGTTGATCTGGGTACCGAGCAACGGCAGATTCTGGCGGGGCTGCGCGGTGCCTACGAACCCGACGAGCTGGTCGGTCGGCAAATCGTCGTGGTTGCTAATCTCGCGCCGCGCCAGATGCGCGGATTGGAAAGCCAGGGGATGCTGCTGGCCGCGAGCGACGACGAGCGTGCAGTGTTTGGTGTCCTTTCACCGCAGCGGCCGATGCCGCCGGGCGCCAAGGTAACCTGAGTCGTGCGGTTGGATAAAAATCGGCGGTGCCGTTCATGGCCCGCGTGGCGGTGGGATGCGTTGACAGCTGATGTACGGCGAATACCCCGTGGCCATGCATTCCGGGCCAGGGTATAGTTTGTGACATGAGTCGTTTGCGGAAGGAAGTGGGGAAGAAGGGGGGATTCGCCTCGTCGGAGCAGGAGGCATACCTCAATCTGCTGCGCACTCACGATCGTTTAAGTGGAGAGTTTGATCAGCTCTTCAAATCTCATGGCATTTCCGACCCACAATACAACGTCCTGCGCATCCTTCGCGGTCATAATCGACCCTTGCCCGTGTATCACATCGCGTCGGAGATGATTACGCGCCAGCCGGACATCACGCGGCTGGTCGACCGGCTCGAGAGCGCCGGGCTCGTGCGTCGCGACCGCGGTCGTGACGATCGACGGGTGGTGGAGGTGGCACTGACCACGAAAGGCCGCGGGCTGCTGCGGAAGCTGGACCGACCTGTTGCGCGATTGCACGCCGACCAACTCGGCCATCTCTCCGCCGGCCAGTTGCGGACGCTCAGTCGCCTGCTCTGCAAGGCTCGGGAATCGACGAAACCGGAGTCCTGATTGTGCATCAAAAATATGTTGTAACAGATAATGGTGCAACGAATAAGGAGATGGTCATGATGCAGATCAGGCGCGCGAACGATCGGGGTCATTTCGATCACGGGTGGCTCGACACGCGGCATACGTTCTCGTTCGGGCACTTTCACGACCCGGCCTACATGGGTTATCGGGCCCTGCGGGTGATCAACGAGGATCGCGTGCAGGCCGGGCAGGGCTTCGGCACGCACGGACATCGCGACATGGAGATCGTGTCGTATGTGTTGTCGGGAGCGCTGGAGCATCGGGACAGCATGGGAAACGGCAGCGTGTTGCGCGCTGGGGGTCTTCAGCGCATGTCGGCTGGCACGGGTGTGCAGCACAGCGAGTTCAATCCGTCAGTGGATGAGCCGGTTCATTTTTATCAAATCTGGCTGTTGCCGGAGCGTGACGGGCTTGCGCCCAGCTACGAGGAGCTGTCGGCGGCACCGGATTTGTCGGACGGTCGGTTTCGCGTGGTTGCGTCGCGTGCAGGTGGTGCCGGCGTGCTCACGATCCACCAGGATGTGCGGATTTTGCTGGCGACGCTGGCGGTTGGCCAGGCGGACGCGGTTTCATTCGCGCGCGATCGATACGCCTGGGTCCAGGTGTTACGCGGGCGGGTCGCGCTGTCCGGGGAGGTTCTGGGTGCCGGGGATGGTGCTGCGTTGAGTGACGTGGAGCGCTTGGAGGTGCAGGCGCAGGATGATGCCGAGGTGATGGTGTTCGATCTCGCGTAACGGCTACGACGGGGGGGCGACTTCCTGGAAATGGGCCTTCGGCTGCAACGTCAATCGCGCCGCACTATGGTTTCGGCACGTTTCGGACGCCGAGCGCCTGCCACATCGGCTTGGTGATTGATTGCCGTTGTTCGAAGAATCCGTCCCACGGGTCGTGGCGCAGCGACGCGAGTCGGCGGGGAACGCTCTGGATCGTGTAGACCGTCGGGTGCGGATCGAGTTCTTCCCAATGCAAGGGCGTCGAGACGGCGGCTCCCGGCCGGGCTCTTGTCGAGTAGGCCGAAACGCAGGTCGCGCCGCGCACGTTGCGCAGGTAGTCGACGAAGATTCGTCCGGTCCGTGCCCATTTGCTGATGGTCGCGACGTAGCGCTGCGGCTCACGGCGGACCATCTCGCGAACGACGGCGGCGGTGAACGCCTTGGCCTGCTCCCAGCTGCTGCGTCGCACCATCGGCACCACGATGTGCAGGCCTTTGCCGCCGGATGTCTTGACGAAACTGACCAGGCCGAGGTCCGCGAGCAGATCACGCAGCGTGCGTGCCGCTTCCACGATTTGTCGCCAGGTGATGTCAGTGCCGGGATCGAGATCGAAGACCAGGCGATCGGGGCGCTCGATGTCGTCCTCGCGACAGCCCCACGGGTGGATTTCGAGCGTGCTCAACTGCGCCAGCGTGATCAATCCGCCGAGATCGTCGATCACGATGTACGGCAGTTTCTGCTCCTGAGCGCGCAGAGGCGCTTCACGCAGGTGCGGCAGTGCAGTCTCGCCGAGGTGTTTTTGGAAGAAGCACTCCTGCTCGTGACCCTTCGGGCAGCGGTAGAGGCTCAGCGGGCGGCCGATGACATGCGGCAGCGCCCAGTCTGCGACGCGTTCGTAGTATTGTGCCAGCGCTCGTTTCGTGACTCGGTCTTCCGGGTAGAGGATCCGCTGCGGGTTCGAGAGTCGCACGCCAGCGATGGTCAACCCGCGACCGGTGACGACACCCGGTCTCGCGGTCGTGCGTCGCGCTGTTTCGGCGCCGACGGCCGGAGGGGTGGCAACGGTCTTATCCTCGCGGTTCGTGTTCGGCAACTCGGTCGACTCGGCGTCACTGGAATCGGGCGCTGTCGGCGTACGAACTTCGAACCACTGCGCGGTGCGCGCGTTGTAGCCTCCGTCGGCACGTTTCGAGATGATCCCGGCAACACCGAGCTGGCGCGCCTGTTGAAGGACGACGTCGCCGCGGCCGACGATATGGTCGCTGAACTGGATCGGTCCCGTGCGGTCCTGCGACCGTACCAACAATGTTTGCAGCCACTGTTTCCGGACGCCGATCGGCACTTTGCGCAGGTCGAAGCCGGCAGCGAACGGCAGGTCGAATGCGAAGAGCTGCACGGTCGTGGAACGATTGGACGCCAGCGCGTCTGCCAGCAGGCCGGCCTGGGCGCGGCCGGAGACGTCCGTCACGACGATTACGCCGTCGAGGACGCATTGCTGAATCGGCAGCGTCCCGGCGGTGCGCGCGATCTCCGGCAGCGAACGCGTCAGTTCCTGCGTACCCGCACGCAGGACGACCTCTTCCGGTTTGACGAATGCTTGAAGTCGGCGTCCTTCGAGCCGAATTTCGTGGAGCCAGTCATCTTCGGTGGGTGGGGTCGTCTTGGGGCGGGGTTTCGGCGGCGTAACACGGCTTGGCTGCGCGGCCCGGCGCGCACCCGGGTGGGCGCGAATCTCGGTTTCCAGTGATGACGCGCGGTCGAACACGCGTGCGGGAAGGGCACTCGGTGCCGATTGTTCGCTTCGCTGCGCGACATCCCAGATCCGGTCCTTGGCGCTGGCGATCTCGCGCATCGAGCGGTTCGTAAGGACACTGAATGGCAATTCGTCCGTGACGCAGTACTGGTCTTCGGGTCGCGCGGCAGCGTCACGTTCTTTGATGAGCAGCCAGTTGCGCCCGCGTCCCGCGGGGTCGTTCTTGATTCGGACCAGTGTCCAGCCGCCGGTGAGCTTGCGGCCATGCAGTGAGAACTTGAGCCGACCTTCGCTGAGAAACGCATCCGGGTCCTCGTTCGGCGTCCAGAAACCCTCGTCCCAGAGCAGGACCGTTCCGCCGCCGTACTCGCCTTCGGGAATGATCCCCTCGAACTCGCCGTATGCGAGCGGGTGATCTTCGGTCTGGACCGCGAGCCGTTTCTCGGTCGGATCGAGACTCGGTCCCTTGGGAACCGCCCAACTCACCAGCACGCCGGCCCATTCAAGCCGCAGGTCGTAGTGCAGGCGCCGGGCCGCGTGCTTCTGCACCACGAAACGCCGTCGGGTCGCGCCTTCGTCGCCGGGCGGCTCGGGCGTGCGCCGAAAATCCCGTTTGTTACGATAGTCTTCGAGCGGCATGCGGCGGTCCGGCGCGGTGCAGCGTGATCAAACGCGTTTCCAACGGCATTGTAGCGATCACGTTCGCGGGATGCGCTACCATCCGGTCGGCGATGACCCGCTCATGGCTAATCCTGTTCAACCTCGACCGGCGGTTTACCCGCAGCCGAGCGTGCCTCATCCACGGAACGCTTCAACGCGTTGAAGAACTTGACGTCCTCGCCGTTCGCCATGATGTCGAAGACCAGCTGGTAGTCGTCATCGCTTTCGAGGCGGAACTGTGATTGAACGGCGACGGTATTGTTGCCGGTCGCGACCTGGATATTGGCAATGTCGGCGAAATCCATCGCGTCGACGTCATCGTGGGACGAGAAGGTGATGATCCGACGGTTTCCGAGGATCGTGCCCGAGGCGGTCAGTTCAAAGGACGCGGTCGGGTAGAAGAGTTGCACCGTTTCGTCATCCGCTAGTACGCCGGCCGCTTGCAGTACGCTCACATTCTGTTCGGAAAGCTCATCGCCGGGGATCACCTCGGCTGGGATGGTGAGAAAACTCGCCGTCCAGCAACCGATCGAGATGAGCAGGCCGATGATTCCGAGAACGATCCCGCTGATCGCGATGCCTTTGCCCACGGCCTCCCCGCGGTTGATCGATCCGAGCGCGACGGCCCCGAGAGCCAGCGCCAGAACGGGGGCGATCGGACAGCAACAGGTCGGAATCCCCACGATACCGAGCGCCAGGCTTGCGATGGCCGTGCCGGAGGTTCCCGGAGCCGAGGGCGTCGGCGGGAGCCCTCCCGCGGTAATCGGTGGAATACGGGTCATGAAACACCCATTGGTCGACCAGGTAATTTCAAGAGGCAGGATACGAGCGGCAAAGTTTGCTCGCAAGACAGGGCGGTCGCGGTTTGGGGGCGCTCGTGGGCTAGGAGACCTGGGCGGTCGCGGGCCGCGCGGCCATGCACATGCGGCAGAGCCGGTTGAGTTCCTTGCGCAGTTCGTCCGGCGCCTCGGGTTGATTCAGATATCGCTCCAGCTCGCGCGCCGCTTCGGTGATGACTTCGAAGCCCAGTGTGCCGGCATTGGCCTTCAAACCGCGGGTGATTCGACTGACCACCGCCAGGTCGCCCTCGCGGAACGCTTTCTCCAAGGCGCGAATCTTGTCCGAGAGCTTACTGACGAACTCGTCGATCAACGGCACCATGTCGGGCTCATCCATGAGCGAGCTGACAATCGGTTCGTCACGCATCATCGCAATCGTGGACTCGAGCGACTGCCGATCCAGCGGCTTGAGAATGAAGTCGTCGAACCCTTCCTCCAGTGCAAGGGTGCGCGTTTTCTCATCGTCGTCCGCAGTACAGGCGATGATCGGCTGCATGAAACCCTGTTTCCGCAGCGCACGGTAGGTTGCGAAGCCGTCCATCGTCGGGTTGAGCAGTTCGACGAAGACCATGTCGTACGATTGCTGCTTCGTCAGCTCGAGTGCTTCCATCCCGGAGTTGGCGTGCGTGATTTTCACGCTGGGGAGCTGGAGCAGCTGCGTGAAGATCGCTTCGAAGTCCTCGTCGTAATCGATGAGCAGAATGTGCGTGTTGATCGCCCCGCGCACAAAGAGCGTGAGGTCGATCTGCCGGCTGAACTGGAGCCCGACCTCATAGAGCGAACCGGTGCCGGGCAGGTAGCGGCAGCGGATGATCTTGCCGGAGAGTTCCTGCGCCGTCTTGTGGAGCGTGGTGAGCGTGACCCGCGCCTCGCTGCCCGGGTAGAGAAACTGGCCGACGATAAATGACACGCCGGTGCGGCTGATGTTGCGGGTGACGATCTCGCACTGCTTCCAACCGGTCGAGCCGGCCGGCGTCTGGCAACGCGCGGACGTACTGCGATAGTTGAAGCGCTCTCCGTTGCGGAAGTCTGCCGTCCCTTCGCAGGCCTGCTCATCGAGCAGGTCCAACGCCTTCCGCACGAACTCCCTGGAGAGCCGCGATTGAGATGAACCGCCGGGCTCAGTCATGGCGCACAATCAGTATGTCGGTTATGGTGATGGGCGACTCTCGCTCTAGCCACCCTTCCGATAGTAGTATCGGCAGATTCAGCCCGAGAAGCAACGAAACAACCCCCGCAAAATATCCAGCTTATCGGACGATAAGCACACAATGGAACACAGTTCACGGACTCAGGCTATTGTACGACATCCTTTGGCTCGGCGCTTTCCGGCTCTTCAGAGTCGGCGTTTGCCGGCCGTGCGGCCAGACACAGGCGGCATAGTTGGTTCAGCTCCTTGCGGATGTCCTGCAACGGTGCATCCTTCGAGATCGCCGCCTCCAGTTCGCGAGCCTTGTCGGTCAACACCTCGAACCCGAAGGTGCCGGCCTTGCCTTTCAGGCCCTGCGTCTGCTCCTTGAGCTGGTCCAGCGCGCCCTCGGCGTACAGTCGCTCCATTTCGCGGACCTTGGCTGGCAACTTTTCGACGAAGGTATCGATCAGGCCGGCCATCTCTTTCTCGTGGATCAACGAGCTGATGATCGGTTCGTCTTTCATCGACGAAATCATGGCGAGTAATGAGTCGCGCGAGACGGGTTTGATCAAGTACTCGCTGAATCCCATTTCGAAGGCGCGCTGTACGCGTTCGTCGCGTTCGTCCGAGCTGACGGCGATGATCGGGTGCAGGAAGCCGAGCTTTCGAAGTGCCTCGAAACATTCGAAGCCATCCAGCTCCGGCATCATGATATCGAGCAGCGCCATGTCGTATGCTTCGCCTTGCTCGATCCGTTCGCACGCATCCTTCCCGGACAGGACCGATTCGATGGAGATGCTTGCGTTCTTCAGCAGGTTCTTGACGAGTTCGTGGAACTCCTCGTCATCGTCGATCAGCAGTACCTTGGTATGCATCGCGCCGCGCACGAAAAGCGCGACGTCGATCGCTTTGTCGAACTGGAATCCGATCTCGTGCAGCGCGCCTGTTCCGGCGAGGTAGCGGCAGCGCACGATACGGCCTTCGACCTCGTGTCGAAGATTGTGAAGCGTCGTGAGCACCACTCGGCAGCGCGTCGAGGGATATAGGAACTGGCCGCACACGAACGAAACACCGTTGCGGCTGATGTTTCGTGTCGCGATCATGTAGCTTTGGAAGCCGGAGGATCCGTCCGGCACCTCGCAGCGGGCCGACACGACGCGATACTGGAATCGTTCGGCACTGCGTTGTGGCGCAAACGTCGTTTCTGACGTCGAGGAATCAAGCGTATCAAGCGCTTGATTGATCAGCTCCTTCGACTGTCGGATCCTGCGTTCGTCCTTCGATTCTTTCACACGGCGCCTCGCCCGATAAGTGAATCCAGCTGCAGCACGGTCTGTCGCCGCGTTAGATATCGAACCGCGGCCAACCCCGCGTTAGCCAGATTTCTCCAAAGAACTGCCTGGCAATGCGGCGGTCCAAGTTGTTCGGGAAATGATCGGGCACGCCATAGACCTCAACTATGAAGTCTGGAAAGCGGCAACAAGCGATCGCTTCGATTCTTCAGCTAAGCCTTACCGCCGGCCTTCCGACGGTACCCCCCGGCCTGGTGTTATCGGCGCAGTGTGATGGTCTCTCCAGTAGCGTGTCGGATTGCGTCTTGGCAAACGTGCGCCACGAGTTGCGCGACGTCGTCCGGGGTGAGCGTCTGTGTCGCTGGGAAGTCCGGAAAATGACCGCGCAGCATGCTGGTCTCGACGGCTCCGGGGGCGACCGCGAAAACGCGAATTCCGTCGCTGCGTCCCTCTTCGGCGGCGGCCTTCGTGAAGAGGTTGACCCAAGCCTTGCACGCGCCGTAGGCCGCGAAGCCCGGAAACGGATCGAACGCTGCCAGCGAAGAGATGTTGACGATCGTGCCCTGACCCCGGCTCCGCATGAACGGCCAGACGGCGCGCGTCATGTGGAACACGGCCGCAACGTTGATTCGCAGTGCCTGGTCGAAGGCGTCGGTGGTCAGGTCTATGATCGGTGAGCGCGGCGCGACGCCGGCGTTGTTGACGACGACGTCGATGCGACCGTACCGCTCGTGAGCGGCCGTGACGATTGCAGTCGGTGTTTCGGAACGTTCCAGGTCCGCGACCACCGACATGCAGGACGCACCGTTTGCCTCGATCTGGCCTGCCGTGGATTCGAGGTCGTCGGCACTACGAGCCGTGAGCAGTAGATCGTACCCTTGCTGGGCGAACCGCCGGGCGACGGCGCTGCCGATGCCGCGGCTTGCTCCGGTGACGATACAGACGGGTCTGGACATGATCGCTCCGTTCGTGCTGAGGGTCGGAAGGGCCGGGCGCTGATGCTATACAGGCAGGCTCGGGGCGCCCATAATGTCGGCGGAAATCCCAGAAAGAGGTCTTACATGCCGCGATTTCGCTCTTTGATTCATCTCGTGCCGCTCACCGTCGTCGCGTTGTCGTCCCTGGCCGGCTGTTCGGCGACGGAGCCGGCGTCGTTCGCCAGCCGGTCGTTCGATCCCGTGCCCGCACGCGAGGTCCTCGACTACGCGGCGGGGCTGTTGACGCGGGAGTTTGGTGGAATCGACCGCGGCCGATCGGCCGACGATCGGCTGGTATCCAATCCGGTGCTGTTCACGACGCGGGACGGCAGCGGATCGGCGCGGGATTTCTATGGCGGTTCCAGTGACATGCGTCGGGTGGCTGTGGTCGAGGTGACGCGCCGCGACGGGCGCACGCTGTTGCGGCTGCGGGTGGACGTCGAGCGGCGCGATACGTCGCGGGTCGATGCCACGCCGGCCCCCGTCGGCGGAATCTCCGACACCCCCGCATACGAGAACACGCGCTGGAGTGACCCGGCGACGACATCCCGGCAGCAGTCCGTCTGGACGCGCGTGCGGCGCGATCGCGCGGCCGAACGCAAGCTGTTGGATGAATTGATCGAACGCTTCGAGCCTGCCGATCGTACGGCCGGGTAGCCCATCGGTGGTAGGAAGTCTTTGATGATCGGATGAGTCGATGTTAACAGCACTGTCGAAATCACTGTCGGAAGTAGATCCGGATCTGGCCGCAGTCGTCGGTCGCGAGGAGCAGCGTCAGCAGAACACGCTTGAGCTGATCGCGTCCGAAAACCATGTTTCGGTTGCGGTGCGCGAGGCCGTCGGCTCCGTGTTCACCAACAAGTATGCAGAGGGCTATCCCGGCCGACGCTACTACGGCGGGTGCGTGAACATGGACGCCATAGAGGATGTGGCGCGGGATCGGGCCCGGCAGCTATTCAACTCTGAACACGTCAACGTGCAGCCGCACTCCGGCGCGCAGGCCAACGCGGCCGTCTTTCTTGCGGCCCTGCAGCCCGGGGACACGATCTTGTCGCTTGATCTGGCCCACGGCGGCCACCTGACGCACGGTCTGAAAGTCAACATGAGCGGTGCGTTGTACAACATCGTGCACTACGGCGTCACTCGTGAGACCGAACGGATCGATATCGACGCCGTGCGGCACCTGGCGCGGGAACACAAGCCGAAGTTGATCATCACCGGCGCGTCAGCCTATCCGCGCACGATCGATTTCGCGGCGTTCGCGGAGATCGCGCGCGAGGTGGGGGCGGCGTTGATGGCGGACATCGCTCACATCGCCGGCTTGATCGCGACGGGGCTGCACCCCTCGCCCATTGGACACGCCGAGTTTACGACGACGACCACGCACAAGACGCTCCGCGGCCCGCGCGGCGGCATGATCATGTGTGGTCCGGACCACGCCAAGCTAATCGATAAGTGGGTCTTTCCCGGCTCGCAAGGCGGACCGTTGATGCACGTGATCCTTGCCAAGGCGGTGGCTTTTGGCGAAGCGCTGCGGCCGGAGTTCAAACAGTACCAGCAGCAAATCGTGCAAAACGCGCAGGCACTCGCTGAGGCGTTGGGCGGTCGCGGATATCGGCTCGTGTCGGGCGGTACGGACAATCATCTGATGCTGGTCGACCTGCGCGACGTGCATCCCGACCTCACCGGCAAGCAGGCCGAGCAGTGGCTCGAGGTAGCCGGGATCATCGTCAACAAGAACATGATCCCGTTCGACGAGCGCAAGCCGACGCAAACAAGCGGTTTGCGTCTGGGAACGCCGGCATTGACCACCCGTGGGCTCGGCGCCGCCGAGATGGCGACCGTCGCGGGATTGATTCACGCGGCGCTATCGGCCGAAGGCGATGATCAAAAGCTGGCGTCGGTGCGGGATGACGTTCAGGCTTTGTGCGCGAACTTCCCGGTTCCGCATGCCTGAGCGGCGCACGGCCGGAACGCTGATGGTCTTGGGTGCGCTGGGCGCGATGGTCAGCACGGGCTGCGCGTCGGGCCAACTGCTGGTCACGTCGTTGCGGTTCGACGCGATCGATCCCCCAAGTGCCGACGTGGGGCGCATCGATTTGCAAGAGGCGTACTGGTGGGAGGACGACGAGGGAAGTCTGTGGGTTGCGGCTCGGCGGCCCTATCGGGGTTGGACGGGCCGGAATGCGGGGGCTGTGGAGCTTTCGCTTCGGCTCGCGGCGCCGCCACGCGGGCGGGCCCGCAACTATACGATGTCGCGCGAGACGCTACGACTTCGCGGCGAATTCGGGCCGCTGGATGTACGGTTTGAATCCAAGCGCGGGATCGCCGCGCTCTATCGGCTCGCCGGCGACCGGTACCGTTGCCGGTTCCGTGCGCTAACGACGCGGGAAACGCGGCAGGTTGTCGGGGGGTGGGGGCGCCCGACGCGGCATCTGGTCATGGGGGAGTGCGTCGCAGTCCACGACCCGCGTCGCGGGCAAAAAATCGCGACAGCAACCGAGTCGCTGGGCTGGGAACGGAAGGACCGGCCATCGCCGGCAGCGGGCGATTCTCCCGATGCGGTCGACCGCGACTCGGGCAAACGTCCCTGACAGGATTCGAACCTGTAACCTTTGCCTCCGGAGGGCAACGCTCTATCCAATTGAGCTACAGAGACTCACTGGTCGTTACTCCGATGGGTTCGATCACCCCCCCGGAGCCGACGACAACTCTTGCGCCGCAGAGTGTATTTGCTCGCGGCCCGGCTGGCAATCGTCCACTTCGGAATTGGTCCTCGTGGGGAACGGGCACTTCATTCGGCCAAACCGCCTCCCGGTACCGAGTCTCGGCGGTCGGCGTGGCGGACACCAACTGTTTCGTGGTGTTGGCCATCGGGGGCTGCGTTTGTCGAGCGGTTTCGCACGTGCGCGTATCTTAAGTATTGATTGAAAAGGGTGTTACGGGTGGAGTGCTGTTTTCGCCGGGCCGGCCGCGCTTCATGCTGAATTAACCCGGATTTCGCTTGCGACGCGACTATCGGACAGTATACTGCCCGCTTGCGTGGGATGGATCACGCACTTCTAGTTTGATTTATCTTCTCTCGGAGGCTTGTAATGCGCAAGGTTCTTATGCTGGTCACTGCACTCGCGCTCGCGGTTCCGTCGCTGGCGGGCCTTGGTGCGGGTGACATTCTGTACAACCCGGATCTGGACTTTTCGGGCCTGACGGGTACGGATGGCCCGTTCTACACGGATGGTCTGCCGTCGTGGGCGATGCCTGGCGGGTTGGTCAGTTCGCTGACGGCCGACATCTCCGGCGTTCCCGGATTTGATGCATACACGGGCACTGTCGAGAGCTACGTGTACTACGTCAATGGTGTTGATGCGACCGGTGGCTTGGGCTTCGCGTACCGGATCAATCTCGCGGCGGACAGTGCCGGTGGCCTGGTTCGGGCTTCGCTGGCGTCTGCTAACTGGGCGCCGGTCGATATCTCGGACGCTGGTTCGGACAACAGCGGCTCGTCCACCTTCTCGGACGAGGCGACTCTGGCGTGGGACGACGGTGACCCGTACTTCATCGAGCGTGACGCTGTCGGCGGCAATCCGCAATGGCAGTTCCGACTGGGTATCGATGGTACCTCGCTCGACCCGGAGGGGTTTTCTGCGTTGGTCTGGTTCCAGACTGATGCCACGTTCTTCACGACGTCGTCCGTTTCGCTGCTGAATGGTGGAGCCGCCGGGGCCGCCCGCGTGCTGGCCGTTGGCGTTCCGACGCCTGCCGCCGTCGGGCTCGGCATGCTCGGGCTGCTGCTGGTCGGCCGGCTCTATCGGCGCGCCTAGGCATCTCGGAGCTACGCCCGCCTTGTCGGGCGGACCATGAATGAAATCGACGAGCCCGCTGGCGTCTGCGTCAGCGGGCTCTCTCATTGATCTCGATCGCTACGGTCTTGCTCAAAGAAGCGATCGGAAGAATCGTCGCAGGCAATCTCGTATGTGCGGCGCAGGGCCAGAAGATGTGTGCTGCATCGCTACCCGCCAAAGACGGTCGCTACGATCGCTTGTGCGCGTTTCGTGATCGCGCCGAAATTGCGCGTGGCCAGATCGTTCGGATCGAAGAGCGCTTGAACGAATCCGGCCCCGACAGCCCCCGCCGCCAGCACATCGCGTACGTTTTCCGGTGTCACGCCGTTGGTCGGGAAGATGCGCAGTTGCGGAAGCGGTCCCAGCACGGACCGAATGAACTGCGGCAGGTTGTAAGGCGCCGGGAACAGCTTGCAGAAGTCGGCGCCCGCCGTGTGTGCCTGCTGCATCTCGGTGGGCGTAAAGGTTCCCGGGATGCTCGGCACTCCCAGGGCCCGCGCCTCGTCGATCATCTCGGTCGAAACTACAGGCGAGACGAGAAACCGCGCACCGGCGTTGATCGCTGCGATTGCGTGATCGGCGTTGAGCACCGTGCCCGCGCCCACCAACAGTTGTGGGTTGGCGGCGAACTGGTTGATGAGATCGAGCGCGCCCGGCGTTGTGAGGGTGAACTCGACCATGCGGAAGCCGCCGTCAACGGCCGCCTGCATGGCGTCGGCTGCGAGCTGCTGTTCGTGCGTGCGAATGATGGCACTGAGTTGTCGTTGCAGAATCTCTTCGACGATCGCCTCTCGGTCGAGCATTGATGAACTCCTTGGCACGCGGTGGCTTGTTACGCCGAATCTTACCAGAGATGTGGGATGTAGGGTTCGATTGTCGCTGGAGACGCGCGCGGCACCACCGTGCGCAGGCGTGGACTCCGATTAGCGCATTCTTGAACACGAGCCAGCGGTCCCGGCGTATGATCCGTGCATGACCAACGATCCTAATGTTGCTTTTGCTCCATTCGTAGTCATGCGGAGCGTCTGCTGGCACCTGCTGGCGGTTTTGCTCGTCGCCGGCGTGGCGGTGTTGGCGCTAGGTGAGCCGCCGACTGTTCAGGCCGTCAAACAGGAACGCAACCACTGTGGGGTGGCCTCAGCCGAGACGATCCTGCGGGCTTATGGCGATCCGGGGGTATGGACGGGGCAGCGCGCACTCGGTGCTGCGCTCTGTGCGCGGATGCCGGACTACAAACTCCGCCGACCACCGGCAAAGGGCGTGCATGAGGCGTACTACCCGGCGTTCAAGGAAACCTACCAGTCGGAGCTGGCCGAACTGTTGATGGATCGGGGATATTGCGTGATTTCGACGCGCAAGTCGATTGACCGTAGATCGAAGCGCATTCGGCCGCAGGTATGGGACCTTCTTCGCACTCACCTTCTCCAGGGGCATCTGGCGATCATCCACGTTTCGGGACACTACATGGTTGCGACCGGGATCGACCTGCCCGCGCAGACGCTGTACTTCGTCGACCCGAGACGTCCGGGGACGGTCTTCTCTGCGGACCTGGAGACTTTCGCCAGCGGCGCGTCCTTCCACACGAAACCCGACGGAACCCTGCGACCGGGCTGGAGTGGTCGAACGCTTATCGTCTGGAAGGGCAAGCCCGTCAACCGACCGGACCAATGTCCCGTCTGCCAAACAGTTACGCGCGGTCGATCGCATCGCTACTGCAAGCAGTGTCGCTGCTTCATTGATCGTCGCCCGCACAATCGTGTCCAGCGGACGATCGATGCCATTGTCGGCACGCGCGAAGGACTTGGCGTCACTCGATTGCAGCGGCCGCGCTTGCGGACGGCATTGCGAGCGCTCGAAGCGGAGGGTTTCTCGAAGGCCGATATCCGGCAGGGGCTATTGCATTACCCGCTGGTCGGGCCGGATCGCAAACGGCTGGCTACGCTTTATCGATACGCTGAAGAGACGGATGTCGACCTGACACGTTTGACGATTGATGATCTGGCCGAAATCGTCGCGGCCGGCGAGCGCTGGCGGACGATGCTGGAATCCCGCCGCGCGCGGCGGCAACCGTAGTTGGCTGTGACGGTGAGGCTTGAGCGAAGATTTGTGAGCAAGAAAGGGGCGGCCCCGGCGCATGACCGGGGCCGCGCGGTGAGAAGGCTAACCGCCGGTGATGTGGGCGACGAAGCAGTTGATGTCGGCGAGGCTGAGGACGCCGTCACCGTTGCAGTCACCGCTGAGACGATCGCAGTCGGGGAACATCAGGTCGTAGCCGGCGGGATCGGTGAGGGCCAGCACGAACGGGTTGATGTCGTCGACTGAAACGCTGCCATCGCAGTCCAGGTCGGAGATGCCGGCGCCGCACGGCGTCAGGAACACCTCGCACGTGACGGGGCTCAAGCCGCTTTCGTCGCTGAAGATCGCCGTGCATTGCACGTTGAAGCTGGTCAGTGCTTGCGTGACGAGGGTCGGCGACGAGATGGTCGGATCTCCGAAGTCGTTGTCCTCGAGGTCATTGAAGACGCCGTCAGGATTGTCGCTTTCCCAGAGATAGTTCACCGGTTGGTCGGCGACGTTGCCGAGGATCATCTGTAGCGGGATCGTTGATTCCGTCCCGTTGCAAGTGATCGTTCCAACTTCGATACGGCAGGTGATTGGAAGCGGCGGTGCTACCGAAAGTGAGAAGCTCCGGCAATCCATGGCGCCTTCGTCGTCGGTGACGCAGATCTGACCGATGTAGTCGCCGGCGAGTGCGTACTCGTGGGCGCCGTGCACCGTGCCGTCGACGCCGGCCGGATCGCCGGGCGGGCCGAAGGGCGCCTCGACGACCTCGACGGTCTCCGGTTCCGTCCCGTCACCCCAGTCGATCGTTGCGGTGTGCGCGTCGGCAGACCCCAGATCGTTGAGCGTTGCCATGAGTCGTGCGGTCGAGCCAGACACCACGGGTTCGGTCGGCGTATCTACGGACTGCAGCACGGGCGGCTGATTACTCACGGTGATGGTGATCGAATCGCAGACCTGTCGACCGAGCAGATCTTCGGTGCAGACGGTGACGGTGTAGCTGCCGTCGTCCGCGTAGACGTGGCTTCCGGAAACCTCAGCCGTCGAGCCGTTGATGGCCACCGTGCCGATTTCGGTGGGCGCGCTGTCGCCCCAGTCGACTGTGACCGTACCGGTCGTGGCGTCGAACTGCGTGATGGACGCCAGCACCAGATCCACCGTCGTTCCCTCGGTAGTGTTCCGATCATTGGACGTGCTGATCTGTGGGTCGCCGATGTGAATGCCGCTGACCGAAGTGCTGGCGGTATTGCCGGCGACGTCCGTGGCTGCGCCGCTGGCACCCTGGTCGAGTCCGATCGTGGTCAGCTCGACGTCTGCCGGGCAATCGGCGACTCCGGAGAGGTCGTCGTTGCACGAGAAGCTGATCGTAACGCCAGGGTCGTTCAGTCCGTTGACGATCGGCGGCGGCGACGCGTTGGCGACGATCGTCGGCGGCGTCCAGTCGATGTGGATATTCTCGACCGTCGCGTTGGCCGTGTTGCCGGCGCGGTCGGTTACCGAGCCTGCAGCGCTTTGGCCCATTCCTTCGGCCGCGAGGACGATCGGATCGGAGCATTGATCGACGCCTGAGAGATCGTCGGTGCAGTTGAAGCTGACATTGACGATCGTATTCCGCCAGCCCGCCGCATTGGCCGGCGGTGTGGCGTCAGCAGTAATCGTCGGCGGTGTACGGTCGATGTTGATGTTCTCGATGGTGATGTCGACCGTATTTCCGGCCTGGTCGGTGGCAGTACCGGTGACGGATTGTCCGGCACCTTCCGCGATCACCGTCTGTGCGGTCGGGCACTGCGCGATGCCAGAAACGCTGTCAGCACACTCGAAGGTGACGACGACGTCGTCGTTGCTCCAGCCATTGGCGTTGGCAGGCGTGCGACTGGCGGTCAGAACCGGCAGCGATTTGTCGATCTTGATGCCATCGACCGTCGCCGACGCCGTGTTGCCTGCCTGATCCGTAGCGTTTCCAAAGACGCATGGGTTGATGCCTTCGTCGGACAACAGGGTCGTTCCGGAGCAGTTCGCGATGCCCGACGTTGCGTCTGTGCAATCGAAGCTCACTTCGACATCCGACGTATGCCAACCGTTGTTTCCGGCCGTGCCCGCGATGATCGGGGTCAGCAGGGGAGGCGTGGCGTCGCGCTTGATCGTGATGCTGTTGGACGCCGTCCCGCCGACCGACGTGGCGCTGCACGTGAGTGTCGTTCCCGTTGTATCGAAATCGATCGTGGTCGGTCCGCAGCCGGAATCGCTGAGGATTTGCGAGTCGTTGTCAATCACGACCCAGGTTACCGTGACATCAGAGGTGTACCAGCCGTTGTCACCGATCGTCCCGGAAACGACCGGCGTGATGATCGGCGGCGTGAAGTCGGCACCGCAGACGCCCTGCGGCGGGGATGCCGTCGTCGAAGCGATCGCGGTGTCGTTGTTGGCCCCCGCGAAATCGAGCGCCTGCGACGACACGCTCGCGTTGTTTGTCAGCGTTGCGGGGACGAACGGATCCGTGGCGTGCATGCAACCGACCCGTGCGACGACCTGGAGCACGGCGCTCTCGCCGCTGGGGATGTCGCCCATGACACAGTTGATCGTGCCGGTAGGGTTCTCCGGACAAATGGTGACGATGTACGCCGCCCCGGAGAAGATGATATTACCGTCGTTATCAAAAACGCGATCGTTGGATGCGCCGAAGGCGACAAAGCCGTTGCCCATGCTAACGCTTGCGCCGACGTCGGCGTTGTTGGCAGCGTCGGCCGGTGTCAGCTTGGCTGCTTGATTCCATCCGTCGCCGTTGCGCCGGAAGACGTACGTCGCGCCTGCGGACCCCGAGTCTCGCGCTCCGACGGCGAGCGATTCTCCGTCGAAGTGTAGACTGTTGCCGAAGCGATCGTTGTTTGTAGCGTCGTCCGCAAGAATGGTGGCCTGTTGCGTCCAGGTCGTACCGTTGCGCTCGAAGACATGGACGCGCGTGGGTGACGGGTTGAAGAAGGATAGTGTGCCGACCATGAGCGTGTCGTCGGTGATCGTTACGGGGCCGCCGAAGGTGCTCGGATCGGGGTGGTCGGACAGCGTGGATTCCTCGAGTGTCGCCTCGACGGCCCAGTCGGCACCGTTGCGACGGAAGATGGTGACGCTTCCCGGTCGGCTCGGGGATACGAACGGGCTGCCAGGCGACGTAGCGACGATCGTGTCGCTGGTTATTGCGACGTCGTTGCCAAACTGACGGTCCGGCCCAATCGTGAACTTGTCGGTTTGGGTCCAGGTCGTACCGTCGCGTTCGAACACATAGACGGCACCGCCGTCGTTGTTCGGTGCGCTGACGACCACAGTATTGTCATGGATGGCAACGCCTGCGCCGAATCCATCCCCGCTCGCAGCGTCGTCTGCGATCAAACGTGCTTCTTCGGTCCAGGTCGTGCCGGTGCGACGGAACACGTAGGCCGCGCCTGTCGATTCGTCCGATTCGTTGCTGTAGGTGTCTGCTCCGACGATGGCGGTATCGCCGGAAAGATCCACGTTGATGCCGAACCCGGAGAATGCGAACGGCCCTGCGTCGCTCGAGATCAGCGTCGCTTCTTCGGTCCAGCCGACGCCGGCCGCCCGATAGACGCGGACCTCGCCAATCCCAAGTTCGAACCGGATCGCGCCAACGAGCAGCGTATCGCCATCCAGCTTGACGCTGGTGCCGAACGCATCCTCTTCTCGCGCGTCATCGAGTGTCAACCGGGTTTCGAGTTGGCCGTCCGAGCTGCGCACGGCCGAGACCAGTTCCATCCCCTCGGGCAGGATGTTCTCGATGAGCACGTCCGGTGCGGCGTCCGGTCCCTGGTTGGTAACGGTGACTGTATAGGTGGCTTCGCTGCCGACGGGTAGCGGCGTGGCGCTCTCCGGCGCGACGGCTACTTCGATCTGGAGGTCGGACTCGACGACCTCGATCGTTTCGATCGGGACGCAGGTTTCCCCGCCGTCGTCGTCCGTCACGCAGACGCGGACGTCGTAGCTGCCGGGTGTGTTGTATATATGTACGTACTCATGAATGCCTTGGCCGTCTGCACCCTGGAAGGAGCCCGGGGGGCCGAAGGGCGCTTCCGTCAGCGGAAAGTCGTCGATCGTCCCGTCGCCCCACTCGAGGCGTGCGGTGTGCGTGTCGAGGGTGCCGGGGTCGTTGAAGCCGACGAACAGGCGAAGGTCGACTTCCATGGACTGTCCGTCAGCCGAGACTTTCGTCAGCAGATCGTGCAGTGCGTTGACGGTGGGTGCTACGTTGTGAATGCGGGCGATCGTCGATTCGCTGTCGCCCTCGCCGTCGTCATCGGTGACACTGAAGTTGACGGTGTATTCGCCCTCGTCCGCGTAGACGTGATTCATCCAGGGTATCGGCCCGTCGACGGCGAGTGTCGGATAGGACGACGATGCCGGGCTCCCGTCCCCGAAGTCGGCGACGGTGACGTGACGATCCAGGAAGCCCGGATCTGTCGCCAGCGTCGGGATTACCGCAAGCTCGCCTTCGTCGAAATCGAGGATCGGATTAGCCGGTGGCAGCAGGTCGGCCGGGACGTTCAAGACCGTGACTTCGTGGACGGCGCTGGCGGGAAATCCATGACCGTCATCGACCGTCAGGATCACGTGAAAGGTACCGTTGTCGCCATAGGCATGTGTGACCTCCGGCCCGGTGGCGGCGCCGCCATCGCCGAACGACCAGTGATACGTGAGTGGGTCGCCGTCCCGGTCCGACGATTGGGCGGCGCTGAAGGCAACTACGTCGCCCTCATTGAATGGCGCGAGCGGACCTTCGAGCACGGCGACGGGTTTGAATTCAGGGTCGACCGCGAACGGCGCGGACGGACCGGGTTGATTTAGTCCCTGCAACGGGAAGCTGTGGGCGGCCCGCTGGAAGAGGCGCGAATCGGTGAACGTGTCGAACGGCTCGTCGAGGTCGATCAACGGCCCCACGTTCAAGTTGATCTCCGGCGAGTTGGCGCAGAAGCTCGGTGTACAGACGGGGCACGGACCGATGCTCGGGAAGCAGCCGATGTGCTGGCCGGGGACGCGAATTCCCAGCTCCATCATCTTCTCACGGAAGGATCGGACGAAGCGGGTCGACGTTTGCGTGTGGAAGACCGGATTGATCAGTGAGATCGTCGGTACGACATTGATCGCGGCGTCGGGCGCCTTGAGCTGCACGGAGTCGCCCGCATTGAAGGCCAGTACACTCCCGGTTCCTTGCGTCAGGATCGAGCCGCCGCGCAATATCCGGAACTCGACGGGTTGTCCGAAGTCGAGCGTGATGTGGATGGTCGGCGTGAACGAGTAGGTATAGTCCTCGTGGAAGTCCGTATCCACCTTGAGGTCCATGATTCGGTAACGACCAAACACCGTCCAGCGGCCGAGCACGGTGAAGATCGGGATCTCCGGAATCTCGAGTCGCAAGGCCGGCGGTGCGCCCAGCGCCCGCAGAATCCATGTGTCGATATCCATGCTGAGTGTCATGAACTCATCGGTTCCCGAAGCGACGAGCGCGTTCCCCGAAACGCCGGTCGGCGCCAGGCGCGAAAGATCGGGGCGATCGAGTGTGCCGCCGATGCCGGTCAATGCCTCGATCGGAAGCGGAATATCGAACGGTGTACCGATGCCCGAGATGTTCTCGGTCACGATCTGCACTTCGTTGCCGTTGGGCTCCAGACCGACGATCGTGCCGACGCCGGCCAGGTTGACCGACGGAAACAGATTGAACGACTGACAACTGAAGACGCACCCCTCGGCGGTGACGTTGGCAGAGATCGTGGCACGTGCATCCAGGTCCACGCCCACCTCGGGTGAGGTCGCACTGATGAATGGGCCATCCTCCGGCTTCACGCGCGCACGCGAGTCGATCGTGACCCAATCACCTGGCCGGAACTCGTCCTCGTTCGGTCCGGCAAGGGTCACCTGCACGGGGTAGTTCACGCCGACGGATCCAGGACTGATGTCTTCGAAACGAACCAAGAATCCAACATCTCCGGTCAGGCCCGCAAACACGCTGGCGCCGAATTGGCTGCCCAGGATGTTCACCACGTTGCGGTCCGGCCGGAAGTCGTCGTAGTTGATGGTAAGAAACTCGACCCGCGCCGAATCTGGAAGCCGTGCCGATGACCCCGGCCCCCACATGCTCTGTCCGGACGCGTGAAAGTTGACGCTGACTGCCTGCACGCAGGTCAGCCGTGCGTGCCAGCCCGTGTAGTTCGGGAAGCCGCGTGCTCCGGCGAACCACTCGATCGTCAGGCTGCCATCCGGGGCTGTCGAGATTACCGTACCGGGGGAGTTGTTGCCGTCGTAGCTGCCGATGAGTGGGGCCCCGGTGCTGTTGCCATCGTAGATCCGCATTCGCGTGAATTGGGGCTCGGTGTCGAACTCGCTGAAGACCAGACGCACCTTTTCGGACGTCGGATCGTTGGGCGCCAAGGTCAGCACCCAGTCCTCGACGCTATCGTAGCTGTCGATGAACGCGCTCGAGTCCGTAAAGACGCCATTACATACCGCCAGCGTTCCCGGCTGCATCCGGACCTGCTGCGGAGGGCCATGGTCGGCGCGTGCTTCGATGCCGCTGGCCAATACGGCTGCGGCGGCAAGTAGCATGGTCGGGCCGACCGACGCAACCCAGCGGGGTGCGCTTCGCTGGGCGGCAGCAGGAAAATTCCCGCGGCGCGATGCCGAGGGGGTAGGTGGTAATGAGTATTCGTTGTTCATTCGACAGCTCCGATAAAGGCGGTTGGACGAGCGTCCCTCGGATCGGACTCAGGGACAGAGATTCGGTTACCTATCAAGGGAAATCCCAACGACCGCCGGGCTCCCCGAAGATTCTGGCTATTTTTTTGCCGATGGAATGCCATTGGCAGCCGCAGCGCAGATGCAGAGAGGTGAGCGGCTGTCCCCGGAAATCATCCGGCGTGCCCCCGCCGTCGTGGTAAAATGAGTTGTTGGAAGCCCCCAGGACAGGTCGATCGGCGTGGAAGACACGAAGTTCAATACGACGCGGTTGCTGCTCGATATCAACGCCGGGGATCCGTCCGCGTCGGCGATGCTCTTTCCCATTGTCTACGACGAACTCCATCGCCTCGCCAGCAACCACATGCGCCGGCAGCGAACCGGACATACCTTGCAGCCCACGGCCCTCGTGCATGAGGTGTTTCTGAAGCTCGTCGACCAATCCAAGGCCAGCTGGAAGGACCGCGCCCATTTCATGGCCCTCGCGGCAACCGCGATGCGCCAAATCCTCATCAAGCACGCACGCGCGAAGAACACCGCCAAACGTGGCGGCGGGTGGAATCGCCTCACGCTGGATGAGGCAGTCACACCGCGCGACGGCCAGACGCTGGATCTCCTCGCGCTGGACGACGCGTTGACTAAGCTCGGTCGTTTGAGTGAACGGCAATGCCGCGTGGTAGAGCTGCGGTTCTTCTGCGGCCTGACAATCGCCGAGGCGGCGGAAGCGTTGGGATTGGGCGTCACGACGGTCGAGGACGATTGGCACATGGCACGCGCCTGGCTTGCACTGGAATTGAGCGGTGGTGCTCCTGGATGAGCGCTGGTCGTCACGAGCGGATGTCATCGATTTACTCGGCGGCGCGTCGGCTGTCGGGTTCGGCGCGGGCTGAGTACCTGGAGCAGGCATGTGGCGAGGATCCTGATCTGCGGCGCGACGTGGAGCGTTTGCTGGCGGATGCGC
>JANQNU010000090.1 GCA_028279405.1 Phycisphaerae bacterium | reverse complement strand
TACCGCGCCCAGTTCCCGGATTGCAACGCCTTGAATGGTGACTGCAACGACGATGGCTCGATCACGGTCGGCGACATCAACTGCTTCGTCCAGCTGGTGTCTGGCAAGTAGCCGACCGCTTACGTCTTAAGCCTGACGCGGGTGCGTTCCTATTGCGGAGCGCGCCCTTTTTTTTGCGCGCGGACGACAGGGGGGGATTGTCGGGTGCCAACTATTGTTGGATCGCGCAATTGCGACGATCGGCGTCCGGGTCACGATTGCGTGCCGGCGTTCGGTTGTCGCGACGTGCCGCGTCCGATCTGGTCATACTTGCAAATGGCGGGCCCTGGGCTTAACGAGCCCCGATGCATGGAGGGTCTGAGTAATGCGGAACTGGGTGGTTGTCCCTGTTGGGACAGTTGTAGGCTTCCTTGGGCTTTCGGTGATGACGCCGACAGTCGCAGTGTCGAAGGGGGATGATTTGCCGGGCGCGTCGGAGGATTGCTCGGCCGTCGTGCGCTCCGAGGCCGAGACGCTCGGCCCCGTGATCGGTCCGGACGTCATTGTTGGTGCCATTAACAGTGTCTGGCACTGGGGCGCGATCGAAGTGGCGCCCGGTGAATTCATGTCCGGCTATTCGATCGGGACAACCTCGTGCAACATTGGCGACTTCCGCGCGGACTGGGTTGGCGGCCTGAACCGCCACCCGGTGATTGCGCAGAACATCTATCGACTGCAGAACGGCGCGATCGAGCAAATCGGTCAATCCTGGGTGAAGCACGCGTTCGCCACAATTGACGACGGGATTTGCGGCGTTTGTGACGGACAGCTCGGACAGGTGCTCGGGGTTGGCTGCTCGGATCCCTACAATTTCCTTGTCAACGGCCAACAGACGCGGCTCGGTCCCAAGTTCGAGGTCAACCCGTTTACCGGCGTCTATCGGTGGCCGCATACGGCGCGCGGGTGGACCGGCAACGCGATCTTCAAGCGCGCGCAGGTGCGCGTTGCGGATGTTGACCCGGCGCTCAATCCCACGGCACTCTACTTTGGCGAAGGACAGTACGTCACGACCGACGAGGCGGCTTGGGGCACTCAGTTGAACAACGTCTCCTACCACCAGTTCGTCCGCGGAAGCGGTTCGCCGACCGGCGGATACGTAATGATCATGACCGGCTCGACGCAGCGTGAACAGCCGGCGATCCAGGCGTGGGCGGATTTCGATCCGGCCGTGACGGTGGTCGACGTGATGGTGCCGGGCGAGGGGCTGCTGCACCTGGGCTACAAGGTCAGCGACAACGGAAACGGCACGTGGCATTACGAGTATGCAGTGCACAATCAGAACAGCGATCGCTCGGTCGGCTCGTTCCACGTGCCGAACGGCGCTGATGCCACGAACATCGGTTTTCACGACGTTCACTATCACAGCGGTGAGCCGTTCGACGGTACCGACTGGCCCAGTGTGCTCGTCGACGGCGACCTGATGTGGGCGACGGAACCATTCGAAATCAACGAGAACGCGAACGCGATCCGCTGGGGCACGATGTACAACTTTCGGTTCGACTCACCGCACGCGCCTGAGGCGGGCGAGGTCGAGTTCGGGCTCTTCAAGCCGGGCACGCCGGATTCAATTGTCGTGACCGCGATGGTGCCGAGTGCCGCACCGCGTCTGGTTGGTGACATGAACTGCGACGGTTTCGTCAGCGTCGGCGACATCAATCCGTTCGTTCTGGCGCTGACAGATGCGGCCGCGTACCGCACGCAGTTCCCGGATTGCGACGAACTCAATGGCGACTGTAACGACGACGGCACGGTCTCGATCGGAGACATCAACTGTTTCGTGCAACTGGTCAATGGCGGCTAATCGCGCGAAGCAGGTTGTTGGTTGGAGGGGTGTGCTTTCTCGCGGAGAGCGCACCTTTTCTTACAAATTCTGAGCGTGTCGAGAGGCTTCGGATCTCGTGGCGTGATTTTCTGTTGTGCTCGGCCATGCCGTGTGATATGACGTTGTAGACGTTGGCGCCGGACGCAGCGATTCTTCAGGCGAGTTAGCGACGTCACAATCGCAACAGAGGAGGAACACGGCATGCGAAAACGACTCATGGTCGCGGTCGGCTTGGCGGTCATCGTCGCGCTACAAGGCACCAAGGCTCGCGCTGACGAGCCAGTTGGCGTCGGCCCAGACCTGATTGTTGGTGACGTCAGCGGTTTCCAGCTCTGGGGGTCCATCGAAGTTTCGCCGGGAGTGTACGTATCCGGGTATTCCATCGGCACGGTTTCATGCAATGTCGGCGATCGTGCCGTTCACTGTATCGCCAATTCAAGCAGTCACCCTGTGATTGGGCAGAACATCTATCGACTCAAAGAGGGAGTACTCGAGCAGATTGGTCAGTCGTGGTTGCGCCACACAACGGATGCGCTCGGCATGAGCCTATGCGACACCTGCGATGGCAATTTGGGCATTGTCCTGGGCGCCGGATGCTCTTCTCCCAACAGCGCCGCATCGAACGGCATCTTTGCCATGCTCGGGCCCAGGTTCGAGGTCAACCCGTTCAGCGGGGCGTTTCCCTGGCCCCACGCGGCTCGCGGGCTGAGTGGTGACCGGATCTTCAAGCGCGCCCAGGTTCGGGTCAGTGACGTCGATCCGGCCCTCAATCCGGCGGCCCTCTATTTGGGTGAAGCGCAGCTGGTGACGCCGGACGAGGCGGCTTGGGGCACGCAGTTCAACAACGCGTCGTACGTACAGATCAGCGTCGGCGCAGGTTCACCAACCGATGGGTACGCCATGAGTCCCTTCGGCTCGACGCAGCGTGAACAGCCGGCGATTCAGGCGTGGGCCGATTTCGATCCGGGTGCGACGGTTGTTGACGTGATGGTGCCGAACGAGGGTCTGCTGCACCTGGGCTACAAGGTCAGCGACAACGGAAACGGCACGTGGCATTACGAGTATGCGGTGCATAATCAGAACAGCGACCGCTCGGTCGGCTCGTTCCTCGTGCCGAACGGCGCTGATGCCACGAACATCGGTTTTCACGACGTTCACTATCACAGCGGTGAGCCGTTCGACGGTACCGACTGGCCCGGTGTGCTCCTCGACGGCAGCCTGACGTGGGCGACGGATTCGTTCGACGTCAACGAGAACGCGAACGCGATCCGCTGGGGCACGATGTACAACTTCCGGTTCGACTCGCCGCACGCCCCTGAGGCGGGCGAGGTCGAGCTCGGGCTCTTCAAGCCGGGCACGCCGGATTCGATTGTGGTGACGGCGATGGTGCCGAGCGCCGCACCGCGCTTGGTTGGTGACATGAACTGCGACGGTTTCGTGAGCGTCGGCGACATCAATCCGTTCGTTCTGGCGCTGACGGATACGACCGCGTACCGCACGCAGTTCCCGGATTGCGACGAACTCAATGGCGACTGTAACGACGACGGCACGGTCTCGGTCGGAGACATCAACTGTTTCGTCCAACTGGTGAATGGCGGTTAGTCGCGAGGCGCATCGCCAACGTCCGGCTGTTGTCGCGACAGCTCGGCTTTCGAACCGGCGGCCCTGTGGTGGGCGGCCGGTTTTCTTTTGGCGCCGTTCCTGTACGATCCACGTGTGTCGAACTCGTCTGCTGGTAGGAGGTTGAGGCTGCATGAGCGCTTTCGCGTCCGATGCTCACGTCGCGGTTGTGATGGGGAGTCGCAGCGATTGGGACACGATGCGGCATGCAGTGGACTTGCTGTCGGAGTTCCAGGTTGCGCATGAGGCGCGTGTGGTGTCCGCACATCGCACGCCGGACCAGCTCTTCGAGTTCGCGGCGACCGCCGCCGACCGTGGTACGCGCGTCATCATCGCCGGCGCGGGCGGCGCGGCCCACCTGCCGGGCATGCTCGCGGCCAAGACACACCTTCCGGTACTCGGCGTCCCGGTGCAGTCCAAGGCGCTGAGCGGGCTCGACTCGCTATATTCGATCGTGCAGATGCCGCGCGGAGTTCCGGTGGGCACGCTGGCGATCGGTGTCGCGGGAGCCGTCAACGCGGCACTGCTGGCCGTTTCCATTCTGGCCCTGCAGGACGCGCGGTTGCGGGACGCGCTGATCGCGTACCGGGCGGAACAGACCCAGCGCGTGCTGGATGGTCCGGATCCGCGGGGTGCCGGATGAGGGTCGGAATCATCGGGGGTGGACAGCTTGGCCGTATGATGGCGCTGGCGGGATATCCGCTTGGGGTTGCGACCCAGGTTCTCGAGCCGGCTGCCGACTGTCCCGCCGGGCAGGTGACGGGGGTGCTCCCGCGCGACTATCACGATCCTGACGCGCTCGCGCAGCTTGCGCGCGAGTCCGACGTGATCACCTATGAGTTCGAGAACGTACCGGTCGAGCCGTTGCGAGCGGTCGCTTCCAGCGTGGCGGTCTATCCTCCGGTTGAGGCGCTGGCGATTGCCCAGGATCGCCTGCTGGAGAAGAAGTTGTTCGTCGAACTCGGGATGGCGGTTCCACGATTCGCGCCGGTGGACTCACTCACTGATCTCCGGGCCGCGATCGGTGAGATCGGACTGCCGGCGGTGCTCAAGACGCGTCGGCTGGGGTACGACGGCAAGGGCCAGGCCGTCATTCGTGACGCGGACGGACTCGAGCAAGCCTGGCGGCAGGTCGGCGCGCGGCCGTGTCTTCTGGAGCAGTGGGTCCCGTTTGAGCACGAGGCGGCGATTGTCGCGGCGCGGGCGCGCGACGGTTCGATCGCGTGCTATCCGTTGGTCGAGACGCGGCATGAGGATGGCATCCTTGTTCAGGCGACGGCACCGTCGAGCAACGTCACGGATGATCTTCAGCGGGATGCCGAGACGCTGGCCGGCCGGCTGCTGGAGCGGCTCGACTACGGTGGTGTGATTGCGCTGGAACTGTTCGTGACATCGGCGGGCCTGTTGGCGAACGAGTTCGCACCCCGGGTTCACAACTCAGGTCATTGGACGATCGAGGGTGCAACGACCAGCCAGTTCGAAAACCACCTGCGCGCAGTGCTCGGATTGCCATTGGGGGTTCCTTCGGCGATCGGGCACAGTGTCATGCTGAACCTGATCGGCTCGCATCCGCCGATCGAACAGCTCGCGGCGTTGCCGGGGTCGGCGATCCATCTCTACGGCAAGATTCCCCGGCCCGGACGCAAGATCGGGCATATCACGATCCGTGCCGCGGACCCCGAGACGCTTGCCACGCGCCTCAACGCAGCACAAGCAATTCTACGATCCTCATAGTCCGCATTCGTGCGATTCCGTTGTTCGAGAGTCCCGGGCCGATTTCCGGGAACCGGGCGGGGTGGTCGGCCGTCGAATCCCTGACGCTGGTTTTCTGGTCTTTCTGCAACGGTGAGAGCGATGCCTCAATTGGACATACTACGGACCGCCCGAATATCCAGCCCTTGTCCAAAGCGCTGGGAGGACCTGGTCGGCGATGATCGCGTGCGCTACTGCGATCAGTGTCGATTGCAGGTGTATAACCTTGTCGGGCTGAGCGACGGTGACGCCGCCGCACTCGTGGAGGCGCGGTTGCCGCAAGGGTTATGCGTCCGTGCCGTTCAACGATCGGACGGGACGATTGCGACGCGCGACTGTCCGGTCGCGCGTTCCGGTCGGCGCCGGCGCTTCGGACGCGTGTTGAGCGGCGTGGCTGCGATTCTTTTCTGTAGCATCGGGGTGCTGGCGCGCGCGCCGCGCGCCGTCGGATGGTGGGATGGGCCGTTACGGGGGCGCGATGTTCCGCCGTTGCGGGCGGTTGCGGAGGAGATCCGGCCGCGGCCACCGGCTGGAAACTTCATTCTGGGGCGAATCTGCCCGACGCCGGCGTCGCCAAAGACTTGGTGGGGTCGGCTGTTACGGTGGCAGTAGCTCATCGCTTCGCTTGATTGCCGAGGACTACGACATGAAACAATCGCTTGATGTAATGCCGCGGGTGCGGATTGCGAGCCCGTGTCCGATGCGCTGGGAAGACCTGGTCGGCGACGAGCGGGTGCGGCATTGCGACCGTTGTCGGCTCAACGTTTACAACATCGTCGGTCTGAGCGCAGCCGAGGCGGGGGCGTTGATTCGCTCGCGGGAAGGTAGTCGATTGTGCCTGCGCGCCTATCGGCGATCCGACGGTACGCTGACGACGCGCGACTGCCCGGCGGGACTGGCGGCAATCCGACGACGCTGTAGCACCTGGTTGGCCGGCGCTGTTGCATTGCTGGCTGTGTGTCTGGGGGCGCTGGCGCGGACGGCGCGACCGACCGACTATTGGGGTGAACCGCTTCGGCTGCGCGCGGTCGAGCCCTTGCGGGCGCTGGCAGATCGGCTTCGACCGCCGCCGCGTCCGCTGCAGTTAGGCGATGTCTGCCTTCCGGTTCCGCCGATCACGCGAGGTTCGTCAGCAGTTGGTGGGTAAGTTGCGGGCTCCTGGCCCGGCGGAGGATTGATCGAATGCTATCGTTCCTGATCGGATATTGGTTGTGTTTGTTCGGGTTCGCGATCTGGGTGTATCGCAGCTCGCCGCCATTTGCGACTGACCTGTTTCATGGCTTGTTGCCGCTATTCGCATTGATGCTGGTGGCGATGCCGCTCAGCGCCCTGCTGGTGTCGATGATTGCGCACCATTCGCGCCCTCGGCGCTCGTTCCTTCGAGGTACCCGTCGGCGACTCGCCGCCTTGCGCAGCGGGATATCGGCGGCGCTGCTCTCTGTCGTATTCGGCGCCGCCGCCGAGATCTGGCTCTACGATCGCGCTTCGGACATCGTGACCATTCCGCTGGCCGCCATGCTGGCGACGACCATCGTCTGCCTCACGATGCGGCGTGTGCGAGCCGGCTATTGCCCGCAATGCAACTACGACATTCGCGGCTCGCTTGGCGGCGGACGTTGCTCCGAGTGTGGTCGATCGTTGTACGCGGAAGTCGTCTTAACCGGACGGCCCACGGATGACGTCTCGGGCACAGAGCGGGCAGAGCGTTCGGCGCGGATGCAGAACGGTCCGGCTCCGACCGAATCGGGCGTTGCGCCGTTGTCGGCGGTAGATGGTGTAGGGCGGTAGGCGCTAGCGTTTCCGGCTCAGGAGTCGACCGATCAAGCCGCGTGATTCCCCGTTGCCGTTGCGTTTTTCGGTGCGGTTGGTGAGCCGGCTGGCGAGTTCGCGAATCCCGACGCGCGCCGGACTGTTGGCAGCCATCGGCTGGCCGAGGTCGCGTGCGGCGGTGATATGCTTGTAGTCGTTGGGCACGATTGCGTACACCGGGCGCTTGAAGTGTTTCGACACTTCGTCGGTCGTGATTCGTTCATGCGAGGCATTTCCGCGATTGACAACCACGCCGATGTGTTCTTCGTTGGCCCCCAGGCAGAGTAAGTGCTCGCGCATGCGGGTGGCGTTGCGCAGGCCCGGTACGGTCAGCTGCGTGATGATCAGCACGCGGTCCGCGTTGCTGAGTGCTGCCATGTTGAGGGTGTCGAAGTTGCGTGGCAGATCGACGACGACATAACGGTACATCTGACCGAGCACGCTGAGCATGTGCTCGATATGCTGGGGATGCACGTCGACCTGCGTGTCCACATCCGGTCGCGAGAGCAGGCCTACGCCGTTGGGGAGCATGTGGATCGCTTGTTCGAGCATCGTGCGGTCGATCTCGTTGCTTGTGCGGCAGACGTCGCTGACGCCGTAGTGCGGAGCGCAGTCGAAGTGGCACGCGACATCGCCGAAACTGAGGTTGAGGTCGACCAGCGCGACCTCGGTGCCGGTCAGATCAGCGAGCTCGAGCGCGAGGTTACAACTGATGGTGGTCGTTCCGGCCCCGCCGGCGGAACCCATGAGGCAGATGCGTTGCTGGGTTGCCGGGCCCGGGGTTCCGTTTCGCCGAACGCGGTCGAGGGCCGCCTTGAAGTCGGCGGCGTCGAGCGGCAGGGGGACGAACTGGGCGCAGCCGGCGCGCATCGCACTGATGATCGTGTCCGGCTGGTTGTCATCGCAGACGCCGATGATGGCGCATTCGGGTTGTAGTTCGGCGATCCGTTCGACGGTGACAAAGCGCTGCTCGCGTTCGCGCTGATCGAGGTGCAAGATCACCGCCTCGACGTCGCGCGTGGTAAGGAGCGTCTGGAGTTCCTTCCACTTCTTCGACTCGCCGACGATGTCGAGATCGGTCCGGTCGGTCAGCGCTTCGCGAACGCCGGTACCGTCCCAACCGGTTGCGCTCATCAGGCAGACAGGGAAGCTGGGCATTGTCGTCCCTTCGCGGCCGTCCCGCACCCCTTTGCCGGCGGCCGCGCACGCACACGGATGAAGCTACAGGTCGTTTCGAATCCAGAGCAGCTGGGAGTTTACGTCATCGTCGGCATCAACGACGGTGATCAGGTCGAGGTCGCCATCGGCATCGATGTCGCCGAACCCGAACAAACCGACATTCCCCGGCGGATCGATGTCCGTCACCTTGAACGCACTCCACGCGTTCCGCGGGTTCGAAGGCGATTCGAAGTATCGCACTGCGCCCAACGAACCGGTCATGACCAGCTCGAGGAATCCGTCGCGGTCGAGGTCGAGCGCCTTGACGTCCATCGGCTCGATCTCTTCGAAGTTGACCAGCACGAACGAATCCCAATCGAACGTTCGCTTGGCGCCGGTGCTCGGCTGCACGAACAGCATGAGTTGCTTCTGCTCCGGTCCGACTGCGACGACGTCCGGTCGGCCGTCGCGCGTGATGTCCGCAACGTCCATGGCGGCGGCGTCACGCAGGCTGCCGACGCGCCACTGGACCCACGGCGTGTCCGGATCGAGCTCGCCGGGGTTCTCGAACCAGGCGAGTTGCCCGTTGTTGTCGTCCCGGGCAGCGGAGACGATGTCGAGGTCGTTGTCCCCGTCCATGTCATAAGCGACGATGCTGCTTGCGCCGTCGCGGTCGAGCCGGAGTTGACGCTCGTGCCGACCGGCGCTGATCGCGGACCAATCGCGTCCGTCGATCGCAGCTCCTGGGTTGACGAACACCATTACGTCGCCGTCGACGATCTGGATCGGATCGACCGGCGCCATCGGTCGTGGCTCGAGCGTGATCTTGAAGCTGCGGCCCGCGGCGATGTCGTTGAACCCGTCGTTGTCGAAGTCGGCGATCTGCAGGTTGGTGTAGAACTGCTCGACCTTGATGATGTAGTCCGTGAGGTTCACGCCCGGCCCGATGGCCTGGATGATGACTGCTTCGAGTTCGTCGGGGTCTTCGAGCGAGATGCTCGATTGAATCTTCTCGCGCAGTTCATCGTCCGGTTCGGGGTTGCCCCACAACGGCAGGTTCGTGGTTTCGCCGTTCTCGGGGTGTCGGAAGTACCAGATCGCCCCTTCGGCGCCCGCCACGATGTCGAGGTATCCGTCACCGTCGATGTCGCCAACCGCGACGTCCAGCAGGTTCTTCATGTCGCGCTTGCTGTCCAGGGTCAGGCTGACGAAACGCGACGAACCGACCTGACTGAGGAGGATCTGGATAACCGCCTGGTCTTCGCCATAGCCGATTACCGGATCGATGCGACCGTCGCGATTGAAGTCGACGCCCAGTTTCTGGCGGCTCATGTCGCGCGTATCAAAGGTAACCGTCGTGACCGCGCGGCCATCCGTAAAGGTGCGTGACTGGATCAGGTTCTCGGTGAAGGCACCTCCGCCATTGAAGATACCGCCGCCACCGCCGCTGCCGCCCAGCACCGGCGGGATCGCCGCGGGCGGGATGCAACCCGTGAGCAACGATCCGGCCACCGTCCCTCCGACCATCGATCCGATAATGACAAACGCTCTCATCATTAATGCTCCGATTGCGCGCATTGCCCATCCGATTAAGACTTCGCTTACGGGACGGGTCGGCTCGATCCGCGCAAGCCATTAGTAGCGCATGCGCCCTCGCCGATCCCGACGCGGCACCGGTCCCCATGATCAAGAGTGCAATTCAAACGGGGCAAAGCGCGCAAATCAGTGAAGAAACCAAGCGGTCTATTCGGACGGCGCGCCGCTCGATGGATTATGGACCGATAGCGGTCCTGAGAGCCCGGTCACCGCAGTCGCGACACGGTCGGCCGAGATGTCTTTCAGACAGCGGTGGTGTCCGAGCGGGCATGTCCGTTTGTAACACGGGCTGCATTCGAGCCCGAGTTGCACGACCTGCGCGATGGGGGAGTAGGGGCCTGTGCGGTCGGTCGCGGTCGGTCCGAAAAGTGCCACCAGCGGCTTGTCGAGCGCCGCGGCGATGTGCATCGGGCCCGAATCGCAACACGCAACGCGTTCGGCGGCGTCGATGAGCGCGACCAGCGCCCGCAACGTCGTACGTCCGATCCAATTGGTCGGCGGATCGCCACACTGCGCCACGATTTCATCACCGAGCGATTTCTCGGACGGACTGCCCAATAGCAGCGTACGGATACCCTGCGCGTGCAGTCGATCAATCATCGCCGCCCATTTGCCCGCATACCACTGCTTGGTCGCCCAGCGTGCGCCCGGAAGAACAGCAACGAAACCGGTGCGCGCCAGGCCCACCGCCCGCAACCGATCATCTGCCTCGCGGCGTTCATTGTCTGATAATCCGAGTGGGAACTGAGGTGGGTCGACCGGTAGTTCGAGTTTGCGCGCGATGGCCAGGTTGCGGTCGACGGCGTGGCCGGGTGGCGGGACAACACGCTGCGTGTAGCCGGCCCACGCCAGTTCGCGCGCGTCCGAAAAGCCGACGCGCTGCCGCGCGCCGGAGAGGGCCGTGAAGAAGCCGCTCCGAAACAGCCCCTGAAGGTCGATCACCAGGTCGAATCGTTCCTTGCGAAGCCCTACGAGAAACGCCAGGAAATCGCGCATCGCCGCCGGGTTGCGCCAGATCGTGCCATAGCGCTTCCGGTCGAACCGGATCACGCGATTCAGCAGGGGGTGCTTCTCGAGCAGGGGCGCAAATCCATCTGCGACCAGCCACGCGATGTACGCGTCCGGAAAAGCCGTCCGGAGCCCCGCGAGCACCGGCAGCCCGTGAACGATGTCCCCGAGCGAACTCGGCTTGATGATGAGCACGCGTTTCATCGCTGGCAGGTTAGCGGGTTCATTATCGGCGGCAAGCGGAGTTCGAGCCACGCCGAGCGAATTCGGAGGCGCCGGAGAAATTGGTTGACGGGAGCGGTTACGGAACGAAGCCTTCTGATTGGGAGGATGCGACATAGGCACATCCGGAGGTGTGTCATGATCGGATCGAACGACAATACAGTCTCGGCGGCGCCCGTAGCGCTGCCAACGCCGCAAGCTCGTGCCCGATCGGATCCCCCGGTGCGGGTGGTCGAGAACGCGGAGAAGCCCAGTCCGTCGAATACGGAGACACCGAGACGGTCTGAATCCGCCACGCAGCAGTCGCCCCGAAAGGAGACCGGCGGTGGCGGAAACATGACGCCGGAATTGCAGGCGCTCAAGCGGTCAGCGACAACGTTCGTGGAACTGCTGACCGTGACCCGTGATCCGCAACTCGCGGCGCTGATCTCCGGCTTCTCGCGCGGCATCGACGTCTACGGCTAACGGCGAGCACCGGCGCTGCGCTGAAACCAACGGCGCCGGGGCGCGCGACGCGTACGCCTCAGCCGGCGGCCTTGGCCTTCAGCGCATTGAGCCGGGCCGCCAAGCGACTCTTGCGTCGCGCGGCAGCGTTTCGATGCAGCGTTCCACGCGCGGCCTCACGGTCGAGCGCGGCACACGCTTCTCGGAAACGCAACTCGGCCTGCTCCGGCGTCCCTCGCTGCAGCGTCTCGCGACAGGTGCGCAACCGCGTCTTGAGCGCGCTGCGCCGTGCACGGTTCCGCATCTTGCGTGTCAGATTCTGGCGGATTCGCTTCTTGCGATGCAGTGAATGCGCCACATTGCCTCCTTGGGAATTCCCTTACAGTTTCTCCATGCGCTGTCGCGCTTCACCCGAGCGATAATTGTAGTCGATCCGCAGCAGCTTCCCATAAGCCGCCTTGGCATCCTCCGTCCGGCTGTCGTGCTCGTACGCATACGCCAGCCAGTACATCAACTCCTTCGAAATCTCGTCCGTCAGCTCGTACGCCTCCAGCGATTCGCGAAGCACCTCGACCGCTTGTGCGTACTGCGTCTTGCCGATAAACGACCGGCCAATGTACAGCTGACACTGCCACCGCGTTCGCGGGTCGGCCTGCGCCTGCTGGAGCACTCCGATCGCTTCGTCGAACTCCTTCATCTTGAAGAGCGTCGTGCCCAGACGGTACTTGATGCGCAGGTCCGTCGGATACTTCCGCGCCCGCTCGCGAAACACCTGCAACTCCGTGTTCGCAAGATCCAGCTGGGCAAGTCGCTGGTTCTGAAGGTCCTCGTCGCTACCAGTGTCGGCCGCCCGTGTTCGCAACTGCCGCTCCGCACGCCGCAACTGCTTGATTCGCACGTCGTCAGCCCGCACCTTGAAGCTGTAGTTCTGCTGCACCTGCGCCTGCTCGTCCAGTACCGCGATCGCCCGGTCTTCGAGCTCCTTCTCTTCCGGCTTCAACAACGCGTCAATAAACGAGTTGAGCTTGCTCGCGACGGAGGGGTTCTCCTCGAAATCCTTCTGCAATGCGTCAAGAAGCGACTTCCGCGTCTCCGAACCCTGTTGCGCCCGTTCGGCGTCGTGCAGACGCTTTTGCGCCTCGGCGTCCTGAATCGAGTCGCGGAACGACTCCGCCTGCTCGTACTTCCCGCGCGAGATCGCCAGCTTGCCCGAGAGGTCGCGCTGCTCGTCCCGCAGCGCGTCGTCTCCAGGGGTACGGGCTACCTGGAAGTCCAGAGACTCGACCGCCCGCTCCAGCAACAACGTGGCCATCTCATGGTTTCCGGCCCTGTCCGCTGCCTCCGAGGCCGCCACCAGACTCTCGCGAAAGTTCTTGAACCGCGCCTTGTCGGGCTTCGCATCGCGCTTGAGCGACTCAATCACGATCGGTGCGTAATACTTAAGCGTGTCGAAATAGTTGGCCTTCGCCGCATTCTTGATCAGCCCGTCGTAGTAAGACCCTTTCGAAGGATCCTTGGCCATCAGATGCTCAGCATTGAGCATCGCCTTCTTGAAGTCCTTGCCCGTCATGGGCAGCTTCATCGTCTCCATCATGGTCGGCTTTTTGCCGCCAGCCTGCTGCCGCTGAACGGCCGTCGACCGGAGCGGCATGTGCCCCTCGTCCACGGCCTCCGGCCAAAGCGTCAGGCCCTGGATGTAGCACTCGATCGCATAATCGTAATCGCGCTTGTTTCGGTTGGCTTCGCCATGCTCGAACCAGCGGCGGGCATTCGCCTTGTCCTTCTCGGTGAATTCCGGTCGGGGCGCCTCGTTCCCGTCCTCGCTGGCCGGTTCTGCGCCCTGCGGCTTCTTACTGCCTTTGCCAAAGCCAAACGCCATGGTGTTGGTCGTATCCTTCCGAAACGCCTCGACCCCGTACACAAACCGTCGCGCGAGGGGCAACCCGTCGCACGCGCCGAAATTCCGAGTCCGGCACTATACCACCCCACGGTCAAATCCACAATGCCGCCCAGCCGCCCACAGCGCGTCGCACAGGCGGCTTGCTCCTCCGTCGCTTGCGCTCCAGGCTTGCATTGGCGCCCGCCGACGCGCCCCGAGGGGATTAATCGCTTACGAGCGTGTACGAGCGTGAGCGACCGGTCGGGTGGCACTGGAGCTTGCTACCAGTGTTTAGAGGTCCGGGGGAGCGGGATCCGCGGTCTCCCAGCGACGCTGGTCAAGCGCGCGTTCCGAACACTGACGGACAAGCCGCCAGTGCCACCCAATCGCGAGCCCCGAGCGCCAGCGAGGGGATCAAGGTGCGCGAGAGAACCTGACCCGTCGCTCGGGGGGTTATTTCGTGCCGGCGCCCGTGGCGTAGACCCGGGCCTCATTTAGGGAGCTTGTCCCCCCGTCACTTGTGCTCCGGGCCCGCAATGGGGCTTCTTGGCTTCAAGGTTTAGGTAGCGTCGCGTATCGCTCGAGCTTGACGCACATGACGAGCCGCGAGCGCGAGCGAGCGGTCAAGCACGAGAGCGAGTAAGGGGTTCGGGGTTGCGCGGGCCGCCTTCCTCGAATTCCGGAAAATACGATTGACATATAACCAATTGGTTATATATTGGGAATATGAGTGGTGTTGGTGCGGATGTCTTTGCGGCGGTATCGGATCCGGCTCGGCGAGCGATACTGGATCTCTTGCGGGATAACGAGCGGGTCGTGAGTGACTTGTTGCGGTCGTTCTCGTTCAGTCAGCCGGCGTTGTCGAAGCATCTGCGGATTTTGCGGGAGGCGGGATTGGTGGAACAGCGGAAGGACGGTCGGTTGCGCTGGTACCGATTGAACGCGGCCCGGCTACGTGAGGTGGCGTCGTGGGTCGGGCGATACGAGCGGTTCTGGACGGAGCGACTGGATCAGTTGGGCACCTTGTTGGATGAGATGGAATGAGTGGCACGATTGCGTTTCAGCGGGTGTATCCGCATGGGCGGGAGAAGGTGTGGCGCGCGTTGACGACGCCCGAGTTGCTGGGGCGCTGGTTGATGCCGAACGACTTTTCGCCGGTGGTGGGGCACCACTTCACGTTCCGGACTGAGCCGGGCCCGGGATTCGACGGGATCGTGCATTGTCGAGTGCTGGAGATCGAGCCGCCGGAGCGACTGCGGTTTTCGTGGAAGGGTGGTCCGTTGGACACGATCGTGACGTTCGAGTTGTCGGCGGTCGGCGACGATGCAACGGAGTTGCGGATGCGGCAGGACGGGTTCCAAGGCGTACGGGGCTGGTTGATCAGCCGAATGCTGAAGATGGGCTTCCGGAAGATGTACGCGCAGCGGCTGCCGGCGGTTCTGGACGAGATGGATGGCGGCACGCGGGCGACGGGAGCCGGCGACAATGTCCCGGACGAATGTATGTCATTTCGGCAGCGCGCGATTCGCGGGCTGCTGAGCTTGATCACGCGAAAGGAGCGGTAGGCAATGATGGCGACGACGGGCAAGCGGATCGAGAAGGTCATGACGCGGCACCCGGAAGGGAAGCAGGGCGTCAACATCGCGCGGGACAAGTATGACGAGATGAAGCGTGCGATTCTGAAGGTGCTGGGCCGGTCACGAACGGGGATGCCGTTCACTCAGATGTCCAAGGAGGTGGCGGAACACTTGCCGTCCGCTGTGTACCCACCCACTGCCTCGGTGGCCTGGTATTGCGTGAGCGTCAAGCTCGATCTGGAGGCGCGCGGGATCATCGAGCGCGTTCCTCGAACGTCTCCGCAATGTCTTCGGCGCGTGCTGCAACGAAAAAAAGAAGGTTAGGGTGTTGTAAGGACTGGTCGGTGTTGTTAGGATTGTGTTCGCAAGGCCGAGTCGCGGTCAGCAGCTTGGCAGGTTCCATGGGAAAGGGAGGTTTGCAATGGGGTCGTTCTGCTTTGGCGTCTGGGGTGTGAGAGCGCTGGTAATGATGGCGTTGGTGTTGGTCGACGACCAGAATGCCAAGCCGACGATGGATGATCCGGTCGCGGCCTGGGCGAAGGCCGGGATGCCGAGCGCGCACCATGAGCATTTGAAGCCGATGGTGGGTGAGTGGTCGGTAGAGACCCGGTTTTGGATGGGCGGGCCCGAGCCGGTGATTTCGACCGGGGAGATGACCCGGAAGATGCTCTTCAGCGGCCGGTACCTCACCGGGCACTACCGGGGAAACTTCGGCGGTTCGATGTTTGAGGGCCATGAGCTGTTTGGCTACGACAACATGAAGCAGAAGTACTTTCTGGGCTGGATCGACAGCATGTCCACGGGGTTGTCGCTCGAAGAGGGAACCTGTTCGACTGACGGGAAAGTAATCCGGTTGAGTGGCGAGCACCGTGACCCGTCCCACGGCGGGAAGCTCAAGAAGACGCGTTCGGTGATTACAATCGTATCGGCGAACGAGCACCGGATGGAGGCGTTCGAGACGCCGCCCGGGGGCACGGAGCGCAAGAGCATGGAACTGATCTTCACGCGCAAGTCGGCCAATAGCGCAGAACGCTAGGTTGGCTCCGATGTTCGAACGTGCAGGCGAGCGGTGGGCAGCAGCCTGGCGCGGCATCGAGCGGTAGCGATCGCTATGGCAATACGACCTTCCCACGGAGGGGAGGGAGCGGACGGGACGGCGCGGCATCGGGAGACCGAGGTCGGGGCCGTTCCGTTGCGTCCAGAAATGCGGGCAGTGTCCGAGGCGCGGTGTGGCGGTGCCGTTTCGGTTACGCAGACATCAGGCCGCGTCGATCAGGTTCAGTCGATCCTTGAAGAGACGGCGCAGTTCGCGTCGCAGCGCCTCGTGGGCGGGATCGCTGAGCGCAGGATCCTGCTCGATTAGCGCGAAGGCCGCCGCGCGGGCCTGAGCGAGGATCTCGGTATCTTCCACCAATCGACCGATTCGTAGTTCGGGCATTCCGTGTTGGCGCGTGCCGAGCAGTTCGCCGGGGCCGCGCTGGCGGAGATCCTCCTCGGCAATCCGAAAGCCGTCCGTCGTTTCGGTCATGACCGCCAGGCGGTCGGCGGACTGACGCTTGCCACCACGGGCCACGAGATAGCAGTGGCCGTCCTTCCCGCCGCGGCCGATGCGACCACGTAGCTGGTGGAGTTGCGAGAGGCCGAATCGTTCAGCGTTCTCGACGATCATTAGCGTTGCGTCCGGCACGTCGACGCCGACCTCGACGACCGTGGTCGAAATCAGCGCATGGAGATGGCCGCTTCCGAATGCTCCAATGGCGGCGTCCTTCTCGGCACGCTTCATGCCGCCGTGCAACAAGCCAAGGTTGAGGTCGTGCCAGACGCCCGTGCTGAGGCGCTCGTGGACCTGAACGGCGGATAGTAGTGCGGATCGCGCGGCGGGCGTCGATTGCGGTCTGTGTTTCCGTTCCGGCTGCCTGTCGGTAGCGTTCCCGGTCGGAGGGGGGGTCGCGGTTTGGCCGCCGACGACGAGTGGGCAGACGACATATGCCTGTTCGCCGTCGAGCAGCCGTCGGCGGATCTTCGGGAGCAACGACCGGAGTTGCGCGGGGCGGACCACATCGGTTTTGACCCGTCCGCGCCCGGGAGGGGCGGCGTCGATCACGGAGATGTCGAGGTCGCCGAAGAGCGTCATAGAGAGCGTTCGCGGGATCGGGGTGGCCGTCATGACCAGGTAGTGCGGTCGTGAGCCCTTCGTGCGGATGTCGGCGCGTTGCAGGACGCCGAACTTGTGTTGCTCGTCGACGACGACCAGTCCGAGGTTGCGAAACGCGACATCTTTTTGGATGAGCGCCTGCGTGCCGACAACGAGGTCGACGGTTCCATGTTCGATTCGTTGCAGTGCCGCCGCGCGCTCCTTGCGCGGGAGGCCGCCGCGAAGCAGCAGGGTTCGCACGCGGCTGTTTGCGAGGTACCGATTCAGCTTGTCAGCGTGCTGAGCGGCGAGGATTTCGGTCGGGGCCATGATTGCGGCCTGGTGTCGGCTGGCGATCGCCGCCAGGCAGGAGTAGAGCGCCACGACCGTTTTCCCGCTTCCGACGTCGCCCTGCAATAGTCGCGTCATGGGGCGCCCGGAGTGCAGGTCGCGGACGATCTCGCGCAACGCGTCGTCCTGCGCGGCCGTCAACGCGAATGGGAACCGGGCGCGGATGCGCCGATCGATCTCGGCCGTCACCTGCATGCGGATGCCCTGTTCGAGGGTAGTGCGCCGCTGTCGGCGGATCGCCATCGCGAGTTCGACCAGGAAGAATTCCTCGTATGCGAGTCGGTGACGGGCGCGCTCGGCCTCGGCGGCGTTAGATGGACGATGGATCGTGCGGACTGCGACCTCTCGCGACATCAGGGACGCGGACTCGAGGACGTGCGGCGGCAGAAACTCCGCGAGCACGTCGGCGTCGATCGCTTGGAGGACGCGATCGACGACTTGGCGGATTTGGCCGCTTTTGATGCCTTCATTGCTGTTGTAGACGCCCAGCAGTTGGATTTGCGCGTCACGTTCGGGAAGGGCGGCGTCCGGCAGCAGCGTTCGAATGGTCGGCTGTACCAGTTCGAGCGCGTCGTTGTATTCCTGAACTTTTCCGGTGGCGATGACCGTCGCGCCGCGATTGATCCCGAATCCGCCGCGCGGCCGATTGAACCACCTCAGTCGGCACGCGCCGGTCTCGTCCTGAACCGTCACCTGGAAGGTCGGCCAACGTCCGCCGACCTCGGTGGCTTCGCCGCGGATGGTGGCGATGGCCCCAGCGCGCAACTCGTCGATCGGCACTTCGCCTAGCGATTCCTCATAGCGGAACGGATAGTGCTCGAGGACGTCGCGCGCGGTGCGGACGCCTAGCGCTTCGAACGCCTTCGCACGGGCCGGTCCGACACCTTTCACGTATTGGATCGGAGTATCCGCGCGCAATGGTGACGACCTTACGGGATGATGAGCTTCATCCCAGGCTGGATCGTGTTCGGGTTGGCGAGCCGCGCTCGATTGGCGGCAAAAATGTCCCGCCAGCGGCCCTGGTCCTGGTAGAACTGCCGGGCCAGCCCGTACAGCGTATCGCCTTTCTGAACGACGTAGACGTTGTCGCTGGCCGTAGCCGCGTAGCCGGTTGTCGGCGTGAGCACCGTCTCACGTGAGTTGGAACGCGGCGCGGTCGGCGTCGGGGTTGCGACGTAGCCCGCAGGGTCCCGGGAGATCGATTCGTTGGACGGCGTTGTGTCGGCGGTCGTGGCGTAGGCGCTGTTTCCGTTTGATGTCGGCGGGCGGTACGCGTAGGGGTCGGCGTCGCCGTACCCTCGCGGCGTCGCAGTCGCGACCGGGGCCGCTCCGCTTCGGTTGGAAGGGGAGGCTTCGTAGGGCTGCATCCCGTCCCGTGACGTCTCTGAACCGGTGGATTGACAGCCGACCAATGCGATGAGTGGGGAGAGAACGACGAGCGAAACGACGCGGCGCATCATGCAACCTCCTAGAGCCAGGGACATCCATGTCCAGTCGCGCGAACAACGGGTATCAAACCAAATCACAATTCGCTTGTAAAGCGGATTCACCGCCCGCACCCGGCAAAAAGACGCCGAAAAGAGCAGCCCGCCGACCGTGCCTGGCCTACGCGAACCGGGCCGGATGCGTTGGCGTCAGCGCGGCCCGAACGGCGTTCGTACTTCGATTCGGCCGTCCGGCGCGACGCGGATCCCGACCGCGCCGACCTCGCGGGTCAGGTACGTGCGGCAATCCTGGCCGAACAACGTGTCCACCAGCGGCTTCAAGCCCGGCTGCGCGCGTCTGGTCGACGCGACGACGACCTCCGGGGAGACGGCGGCGAAGAACGCCGCGGTCACCTGCGGCAACACAGCACCGTGGTGCGGCGCGATCAACACGTCGGCGTCCAGATCGATCTCGCCGACCTCCGCGGCCCGAACGAGCGCCCGTTGCGCGGCCTGCTCGATGTCGCCGGTAAGCAACAGTCGTCGACCGTGGCAGCGCACCCGAATGACCAGCGAGCGATCGTTCACGGGCCAGGGCCCGGGCGCTGCCGGTGGCCAAAGGACTTCCACCGCTGCGGCGCCGTGCCTGAAAGTGTCGCCGGCGGCAAGAACGCGTCGTGCCGCGCGGGTCCGCTCGGGAAGGCCAGCGGCGAGCTTTGCAAGCGTGCCGTCGGCAACTTCGGCGTCAAAGTAAGGGTTGACGTGTAGTCGGAGATCTTCGGCGGTCGCGAGCGTCGGTACGCCGCTGTAGTGGTCGAAGTTCGCGTGCGTCACCAGAACGTCGGTCGGTCGGGCGCGGAGCGCCCGTAGCGCGCGCTGCACAACCGGTGCAACGTCGTATGCGCCCATCGTGCCCGCATCGACGACCAATGCCTCGCCGCCAGGCTCCACCAGCAAATGCGCGCTGCCATTGCCAACGTCGAGAATCCACAGTTCTGCGGCTCTGCTGGTGCGCGGAAATGCGTACCACCCGAGCCATGCTACGCTCAGCAGTGTGACCAGAGCGGCGTGTCGGAGTACAAATGACACACGGTCGGGTCGGCCGACGACGTCCGAAGGGCGCGAGAGGCGGCGCGTGCGAACCCACCAGGTGCCGCCAAACAACGCGATGTAGCTTGCGACGACCGCTTCGAGTGTCGGCGTCGGAGTTTGGACGGACGCGCCGGGAAGGGTCTCGACGATGTGCGCGACCGCGAGCAGCCAATCCGTGCAGACGCCGATCGGTGCGGTCAGCAGACCGGCCACGATCGGTAGCAGCGTTCCGAGCAGGAGTTTGAGAAAGCTGAGCCAGATGACAACGACCACGATCGGCGACATTACCCACGTTCCCAGGATCCCCCAGAGCGAGACGCGCTGAAAGTGATAGAGCACCAACGGCAGCGAGATCAGCCAGGCCCAGGTGCAGACGATCAGCAACCCGACGGCCAGCGTCACCGTTCGTCGAAACAGCACTAGCCCAAGCGAGGCGGTGTCTGGCGGTTTCAATTGCAGCCGAGCCTGGAAGCCGCGGATTAGCGTGACCAGGGCAGCCGCCTGAAGGAATGAGAGCTGAAACCCGGCCTGAAATAGCGCGTTCGGCGTCGCAAGGAGGATCACGGTCGCGGCGAGGGCCAGCGCATTGAGCGCATTGACCGGGCGCTGCGCGAGCATGGCCAGCGCGACGACGGCGATCACGATGCCGGCACGCAGGATCGGCGGTTTCGACTCCGCTACCAACATGTACACCCCGACAATCACCACCATTGCAACGACCGCCGGCCGTCGGCGCAGGCCTATGATGCTCGCGATCCAGAAGGCGCTGAACGCGATGACGCCGACGTGAAAACCGCTGACGGCAAGGAAATGCGCACCTCCGGCGCGGACGAACGCTTCGTTCAATGAGCGTTCAGTGGCCGATCGCTTGCCCAGCACCATCGTGTCGAGCAGGTTGGTCGACTCCGGATGGAGGGTCAACGGGGCGTCGGCTAGGAGCACGTACCGCGCGTAGCCGCGGAGCTTCGTCCGGATGGCCGCAAACGTCGAGCGGCCTCGAGCCTTGCGGCGTACATATTGCGGGCCCTTCAGGAACATATCGGCGTCGATACCTTGCCGCGCAGCGATTCGCGCCCAGTCGGGAGCGCCCGGATTGCGCGGACCTGCTGGGGCTCGAAGCCAGCCCGTCAGCTCCAGCTCGTCGCCAACGCGAAGGTCGAGGGCGCCGTGCATCACCGTTACGCGCACGATTCCTGTCGCCGACCGCTGCGCTCCCGAAGTGTGGAACGCACGTAGCGCGACCAGCAGGCGCTGTCGATCGACAGCCGGCAACGGCGAGAACGGATTGCCACGTCCGGCACGCTGCAGCACGGGCGGCGTGACCACCGTTGCGACCACACGCGCGAGCAGCGGCTCTTCGCGCAGGACGTGCGACACGTGATCGGCGGGGATGTGCAGCGTTCGACCGTGGCGCGCCACCCCGACGGCAACGAGCGCCAGTACGAGCAGGACCGAAGCCCGGCGTTGACCGGCGCATGCCAACCTGAGGACCATGATCGTAGCGCCGATTGCCAACGCGGTGCATCCGAGGTAACAGCTCGCCGACTGCGGCCCGATGGCATCCGAGAGCAGGATGCCCGCCGCGATCGCCAGTGCGGGAAGCGTCATTGTCGGCCATAGGCCTGGCGCGCGCGATTCGCTCGTCGGCCATGGAACGTCAGCAGTAGTGGAGTCAGCACGCTCCACGAGACAGCGCACTCCGGAATGGAATCGGTATCGGACCTGCGCGTTGCCCGGTGCCCCCGACGATCGGCCCCTGTGGCCTTGCGCGTGCGAACCGCGATCTCGAAAGCGATCGCGACGGTGGTTAGGGTGCGCCCCGAACCGGTTGGCGTCAAGGGAGCCCCATTTCCGGATCAAACTCAATTGCGACTTACGGGTTTCGGTCGTGGGTTTCGAATAGGATACCAGCGAGATCTGTGCAGCGCGGGTGTTGCCGTGCGCGCAGTCGGACCGTAGGACACGATGTCTGCAAATCTGAGGGCTGGATGATGAGGATGCGCACGCTTCCGCTTCTGTTGTCGATGATGTTGGGTTCGTCAGGTCTGGCGGCCGACCGTCCGTTGCGAGAGGCGGAATCGGAGAACGATCGGTTTCGACTGCGCGTTGAACCGGGCCGCCCCGGTCGTGTCGGAGAACCGTGCCGTGGGGAACTGAGCGAGCGCGTCGGTCGACGCGACGAATCGCGGTGGAAGCGACCGTTGGTCAATACGATTGCACCGCTGGCAGCGGCGATTCGTGACGACGGCAAGTTCGTGGTCTGCCTCGACGAATATCGCTTCGGCGGCGCGCGGAACGCGCTGGTGATCTACGGCCACGACGGCACACTGCTGCGCCATTTTCTGCTCCCGGACTTGCTGGAAAAGGACAACTGGAAAGGCGTCAAGGTCGATCGCCGATCGATCGACTGGCGACGTGGGGCGACCATGTCGTTTCCCGACGGTACCGACGAGTTTCATGTTCGGCTGCGCGAGGGCGCCGTCATCCGTATCGATTTGCTGCGACTTCGCGTATTGGGCAAGGGCGATGGAGGCGACTTACCACCGGCGGTGGCGCGGGCGCTGTACGGCGACGATGCAGGGACGTCGACGAACGCGGCTGGCGACGGTGGGCAGCCGGATGATCCCGGAGCGCAGAATGCGCGACTGGAAGAGACGGGTGACCCGCCAGTGCCGGCCGACCTTGTACCCCTCCACGGCGAGTTGCAGCCGGACGGCAACGATCCGGTTGCGATTACCGGGATCGATGTGCCACTGCCCGATCCGTCCAACCCGGTTGACTACCTCGCGTGGCTGAACGAACAGGCCCTGACGGACGGCCCGAACGCGGGCGACGAGTTTCAGAAAGCGATCGACAGCCTTGTCGAGTGGGACGGTGATCCGGAGCAGTGGGATCGCGCCTTGGACGGCGATCCTGGCGCATTGGCCGACCCGGCCATCCAGACGTGGCTGCAACAGAACCGCACGGCGTTGCAGCACTTCCGTAACGGTACGCTATTTGAGTACAAGGGATGGCAGCTGGAGAGCGAAGACGGCAGCATGATCGGGGCGTTGCTGCCCAATCTTTCGCCGATGCGTCAGCTGACACGGACAGCGATCATCGAAGGCCGGACACTCGAGTCGGAGGGGCGCGTCGACGATGCGATCGATCTCTACCTGGATACGCTGGTCGCGGGCGCGCAGACCGGGCGCGGACCGACCTTGATCGAAAACCTGGTCGGCGTTGCGATGCAAGGGGCTACCGCGGAAACACTGATGGACCTGCCCACGCGGCATGATGCGGATACGATCGATTACATCGACCTTGCCGCCCGGCTCGAGTATGCATACGAGCGGCCGCGGCCGATGTCGGAGACAGTGCAGTTCGAGCGCGCGATGTTCATGGACTCGGTGCAGCGCGTCTACGATTACGACGAGTCCTCGGGAACCTATCACTCCAACGAGCAAGAGTTCAACCGGCTCGTGAACATGACCGGATCGGACGATGATCCAGCGCCGATTCCGCTGAAGCATGAAGAGTATGACGAACTCGTCGCCCAGGCGAACCGGATGTACGATCGGATGGTCGTGGCCTCATCCCGTCCGTTCCCGGAATCGAAGGCGGCGTTCGCTGCGATCGACCGAGACCTTGTGACGCAGTCCGGCGGATACATGTTGAAGACATTCCTGCCGGCATTGGGGCGCGCCGACTTCATGGGAAAGCGCGCTGACACGACGCGGCAGGCTTCATTGCTGTTGACCAACATCATGGCCTACAAGCAACAGCATGGCCAACTCCCCGACTCGCTCGACGCGTTCGGCGATCGACCGTTCGTTGTCGATCCCTTGACCAACGAGCGCTTCGTTTACCAGCGGGTCGACGATGATTTCCTGCTCTATTCGCTGGGGCAGAATGGGACGGACGAAGGAGGTGAGCACGGCCGCAATGCCGTCGGCGACCTCCGCTTCTGGCCCCGTCCGCCGAAGAACTGAGCCGGGATGGGGGGACTCGGCCGAGCGACCGGAGAAGCTGTGATTTCGCGAAAGATGACGGCATTCGTGGCGCCGGCAGTGGTGCTGCTGTTCGTGGGACTGCTGTCTGGGTTTGCCTACCTCCAGCCCTGGTTGCTTCCCAAGGTAGTGCGTGCGCTGCCGGACATCGACCCAAGACCGGCTGTTCTCGCGACGGGCATTGTTGTCCCGGTACCCAACCTGGATGATCCCGTCGATTATGTTGCGTGGGTTGACGCCCAGCGTTGGCGAGACAAAACGCACCTTACCAACGGTGCACCGGTCTTCGACGCCGCGTACGCCGCTTATGTCGAATGGCCGGATGACGACGGTGATCGGGTCGACCTACCTGATCGAGCCCGGGCAGGAGATCCGTCGGCGCTGGCGGATTCTGCTCTTCGAGATTGGGTCGAGTCAAACCGGGAAGCGCTGCGGTTGTTTCGCGAAGCGGCGGGCCATGACCATGCAACCTGGCCGTTGACCAGCTCCGATGGGACGCTGGCCGGAGTTCTCCTCGAACACCTTAGCCAAATGCGCGCGTTGGCCAAGCTCGTAGCGGTCGAAGGCCGAATGCTGTTGCACGAGGGTCGCTACGCCGAAGCTGTCGAACGCTATGCTTCGGTTGAACGGGTGGGTGCCATGATCGGCGCCGGGTCGTGGCTTATCGAAGCAATGGTCGGACTCGCGACTCAGGATCTGGCGTGCGCTGGCGTGATGGACATCCCCGTTGAGAACCCGGCGTCGGCGGACTTTGCCAAACTGGCCGAACGGGTTGCGACCTGGACCGCGCGCCCCCGCCCGATCAGCCAGTGCATTCAGTTCGAACGGGCGATGCTTCTCGACGCCGTGCAGAACATGGCCGGCAAATCGTGGAAAGTGCCGCGGATCGCGTTCCCGGGCTTGGTTCGTCAGGCCGACGCGCTTTACGACGAAACGGTCTACGTCCATAGTCGTCCGCCCGATGCGCAATCGTTTGACGCTCTGGCCCACGTTGTGAAGAGTGGCCGATTGCATCCGATTATCGCCATCTTCGTGCCAAGCTTCAGACACGTCGGCAAAGCCTATCGGCGAGGTGAGGCCCACCATCGTGGCGCCGTGCTGGTCCTGCGGCTGTTTGCCTACCGCAACGAAACGGGAGCGTTTCCCGATTCGCTCGACAACTTCACCGGGGAGCCGTGGATCATCGATCCGTTCACGGACGAGCAGCTTGTCTATCAACGCGAAAGCGACGACTTCCGGCTCTACTCGGTCGGCGCGGACCGTTCGGATGATGGTGGCGACGACAAGCGCGACGTGTGCCTGTGGCCGCGGCCGACGTTGGACGACTAGTACTGCGGACCGAGACGGGGGAAGTACGGATCGGACGACTTGCTTGAACGCCGGTGGGCGTCGCTCTACCATTGAACATATAGGGCCCTTAGCTCAGTCGGTTAGAGCGGCGGACTTGATTGCGTCCGGGACGCTAAACCTCGTTTCCGATACGAGGCATGCTCGCGGACGTTGGGTCTTTTCGGCGGGAACGTCGAATTCGCAGGCCGTCAAAGTCGGGGAACGCTACCGGTCGAAAGACCCATGCCAATCCCGAGCCAAGCAGTCGACCGCGAAGTCGGTCGGCGGGCGTGTGTAGAGACTGGACGGCGGCCCACCCAGAACGGGTGAAGGGACAGTCCAAGCCCGCGGGAAATCGCGGGACCAGCTTGCATAATCCGTTGGTCGCAGGTTCGAGCCCTGCAGGGCCCATTCCAATCGCCGGTTGTCAATAACCCAAGCCCCCGTTCTGCCCCCACAGGGGGTCTCCTTCCGGCAATAATCGACGTCCACAGTCGGGATTCGCCCCTTTTCCGCCAATAATGAAAAAGAACACCATTTTTCGTGTCACACCAATCTTGGGTTGAAACTACCCTTGCTTTTCTACTAGGGTGTGAAGATAGGAGGCATTGCTTGCCTCGTGTGGCTGGGTTGGGTGTCACGTTCTGTTTCTCGGGGGAGAAGGAGGAAGGGTATGAAAATCACTTGCTCGATCTGCCTGATCGCCACGTTCGGCGTGACGGCAGCACTCGCTGACGCCGACTGGGGCTTCATCAGCACCGCCGGCAGTCCCGATCCGGTGACCGCATTCGATCTCGCCGACCCCGGCGGCTCCCAGCAAACGCTCGGCAGCGTCGACGGCAACTTCAATCGCGGCATGGACTTCAATGGGCCGGACTCGTTCTACTACTTTGTCAGCACCGACACGCTGAACGATCCCGGCGACCGCGGACTGTGGTTCTGGAACAACAACGTCAACAACCAGATCACCACGATCCCGTTCAGCGACAGCGGCGACGGCGACGCTTCCCTCAGCAACGACGGGAACCGACTCTTCGTCACGGTCGATGATGGCGACGGCACCGCCGGCGACTCGCTCTACGTGTTCGGCTCGCTCGGTGGCTCGGCGACGTTCACCGAGATCGGCGAGACCGGGTTGACGCAACTCATCGGCCTCGCAATGGACCCGGCCACCGGCACGCTCTACGGCTACGACAGCAGCACCGAAGGCCTCTACAAGATCAGTACGCTGGACGGTAGCGTCGAATTGGTCGGCAATAGCGGCATCAGTGCCGGCGCCATCGGCGGGATGGACTTCAACGCCGACGGCTCCACGTTGCTGCTCGCAGAAGGTGGCGATCTGTTCACCATCAACAAAGACACCGGCGTTGCTCAAGCAGCCGGCGACGTTGGCCTCAACACCAGCGCACTCAGCTTCCGGGTTCCCGAACCCACCTCGGCGACGCTCTTGGTCATCGTCGGCCTGTTCGGCATGCGCCGTCGACAGTAAGTCGCCAACTCACCTACTCTCACGAAACGGCAGGCGCCGAACAGGCGCCTGTCTTTTTTTATGTCATGCTACTTCGCGAGTGGTAGCGCGGCGCCTTTTCACCCGCGGCACAAAGAACGAGCCCCGAGCGCAAGCGAGGGGGGAGCAAGCTCCCTTTATGAGGCAGGCGTCTACGCCGCCTGCCCTCGCAAGATGCTCTCTCTCCGGGTGGCACTGGCGGCTTGTCCGCCAGTGGGGAGCAAGCTCCCTCTGCGAGGCCTTTGTCTGCGCCAAAGGCCCCGGCGCGAATCAGACGCTCAACACAACGAGCCCCGAGCGCGAGCGAGGGGGGAGCAAGCTCCCTTTATGAGGCAGGCGTCTACGCCGCCTGCCCTCGCAAGATGCTTTCTTTCCGGGTGGCACTGGCGGCTTGTCCGCCAGTGTTAAGAGCGTGCATCTGATCAAGTCGTTGGCGGCGTACGCGAATACCGCGTAAGCACCTCCTGAGCACTGGTAGCAAGCTACCAATGCCACCCGGTAGCCATGCGCCCAACGATGGCGTTTCCGGATTGTGCGTTCGGTCAGGTCACGTAGGCCAGCATGGGATGGCTCAGCGGTTCGGCGGCGCATCCGATTCCGCTGTCGATGGTGCGTGAGCGGACGGCACGGGGCGGGGCGCTTGTGCGATCGCCAGCGCGAGTGCGAGCAGGGCCGCGAGAATGACGTAGGTGATGGTCATTACGCGGACGAGCTCGCTCGGGTGATCTTCGATCGGATCCTGGCCGATAAGGAGCGAAATCAGCACGCTCGGGACGATCAGGCCCACGACCATTCCGAGTGAGCGCGCCTTGGCGCTCAAGGACGAAGCCGTGCTGCTGAGCTCCGTCGGAACGCTGTTCATGATGATGGTCATGTTCGGCGATGCAAACAGCGCATACCCCAACCCGTGTGCGAGCAAGACGGGTACGATCAGTAGCAAGGTCGACTCGCGGGTCAACTGCATGCCGAGCACCGCACTGACGAGCACTGCGATCGCTCCCAGCCGTGCAATCAAGCCGGCGTTGTAGCGGTCCGCGAGCCGGCCCGCGATCGGTGCCATCGCTGCCATCAACGCCGCTCCGATAGCCATGATCAGGCCGGCCTGGCGTGGCGAGTATCCTTGCGATACTTGCAGGAATAGATTGATGAGCAGGATGGACGCGAACGCGTTGACGTACAGCAGAAGCTGCGTCAGCAATGCCCGACTGAGAACGCGATTCTGGACCAGTGTTCGAACATCCAGCAGTGGCGACGTAAGGCGCGGCTGGAGCATTACGAAAATCGCGCTACCAATGAGGCCGCCCGCCAGGAGCGCATATCCCGAGAGTCCGTCCTTCACGAGCGCGCTGCCGGTGACGAGCCCCAGAACGGACAATCCCACCAGTAGGGTGCTCGGCACGTGAATGACGTTGCCCGGTCGACGCCAGCCGGAAGGCATCATCATGTGGATCATTATCGCGCCGGCGAGCAGCACGCTCGCGCCCACCAGAAACACGGCTCGCCAGCCGAATGCTTTCGTCAGCACGCCCGCAATGATCGGGCCCAGCAGCAGACCGCTGTAAGCGACCCCCAGCAGCGCGCCGAACACGCGCCCCCGGCGCTCCGGCGGTACCAGTTCCGAGAGAATGGCCGGCGATGTGACGCCGAAGGTGGCGGAGGCGGCTCCCTGAACGCAGCGTAGCAACAGGATCGCGGGCATCCACGAGAGACATCCGATCAGCACGGATGCGCCGCCGAACGTTGCGAGCCCGAGCTTGTAGAGGGTGCGTTTGTCGGTGGCGTCGGCGAGGCGGCCGAGCGGGAGTTGTACCGCCAGCTGGCAACCAAGAAAGAGCGTTTCCACTAGCCAGAGAGAAGTCGCTCCCGCACGCAGTTCCGAACCCATGGACGGTAGTGCTACCGCAACGCCGGAGAACATGAAGGGTGGCGCGAATTGCGAAGCGATGATCGCAACGACGAGCACCCGGTTGTGTTTGCAATCGGTCATCTTGTTCCGCTACGCCCGGCGAATGTTGCAACGGGGCTCGGGCGGGTTGGCGCAAAGTCGCTTCCAAGGGGGGGCGTTTGGCGGGCAGACCGCATTGTGTTACGAGCGGCCGGAGCGGGCGTTCTGGATCGCACGTAACACGCGTTCATGAATCTCGCGCGGCCGGGCAATGTGCGTCCATTGCAGTGCGACGGGCGGGCTGCCTTCCGGATCGCTGGGAACGACGCGCAACGTCCCCAGGCCGAGCTGTGCCTGGAGGCCAGCGACCAGCAGCTGCGCTTCGCCCACACCGTCGAGCGGGCACTCCCGTTTCTCGACTTGCAGCACACCGCGAAAGCAGAGTATTCGGCGATTCGTCAGCACGTAGAGCCGACTGGCCCACTGGAGCGTGGCTACGCCGACCCGCGCAACCGCTGAGATGCTGAGCAATTGGAAGATGATGCTATGTGCGGTTGTCAGCACCCCGCCGGCGGTAATCACCAGGAGCGACGCAATCGCCAACGTTGCGAATACCCACTTGTAGGAGACGAGCGCGATGAACCAGACGGAAGGACGGATCGTGACCTGGATCAGCTCGTCGCCGCCAAGGTCCATCGCGACCTTCTCACGCGGACGGATGGTTGGCCGCGGCAGCACTTCCGGCGCGGCCAGATCGGGCGCCGGCGTCGCCATGTGCAGGTCACGAGGCTCCATGGGCTGATACTCCCTCGGGGCGTCGGCGTTCTCTTCCGACGGTGTCGACGATCGTGTTCCGGCAGCGATCGATCGCCGGTCGGGCCCGCGGATCACATGATCTCCGGGCGCAAGACGCCAATATGCGGGTAATTGCGGTAGTGGTCGTCATAGTCCAGCCCGCAACCGACCACGAACTCATCCTCGATATCGAACCCGACGAAATCGGCGCTCACGTCCGGCGGCGCCTTGCTCGGCTTACGCAAGAGCACCGCAGTTCGCACGCTGGCCGGTTCTCGTTGCAGGACCATCTCGCGCACCTTTCGCAGCGTGCGACCCGTATCGAGTATATCGTCAATAATCAGCACGTGACGCCCGGCAAGGTCGCCGGTCAATTCGATGACCGTCTTCGGTGCCGTCGGACGCGTGGTGCGACCGGGGTACGCCGACACGCTGACCAGGCCGATCTTCATTTTCAACGGGAGCTTGCGCATCAGGTCGGCCAGGAAGATGATCGAGCCGGCCAGCACCGGGATCAGCGTCAGCCCTTCCTCGTCGCGGTGGTAGGTCTGCGCGATTTCCTCGGCCATATCCGCCAATCGCCGCTCGATCTCCTCGCGGTGGATCAGAATACGGGCCACATCCTCTTCCATGGGCGGATTATACGGGAACGGCCGCGGGCTTGCACCGGCCGACATAATTGCAGGCCCGTCTTTGGACAGACGGAGGCGTTGTCCGACCAAGGGTCAGTGCGCCGATGTGCAATGTCTGCCTCGATGAAGGCGGGTTAGGTCCCCGCGCTATCATCAGGTCGAGTGACGGCCAATAACCAGGAGATCCCCATCGGAACAACCACGACGCGGCGACGACCGCTACGATTCGCAAGCCTCGACGAGGCCGTTCGTGACGCCGAGCATTTGCTGGCAACTGGCTACGAGCGTGTGGGAAACTGGGACCTGTCGCAGTGTTGCCACCACCTTGCGGTGTTGATGGAGTATCCCATCGACGGGTTCCCGCGGTTTGCGTTTCCGCTCAACGTGGTCGCGTGGCTCCTGAAACACACGGTGGCCCGCGGTCAGCTGAACAAGGTGCTGAAATCGGGGGTCTGGCCCCGGGGTACGCCAACCGACAAGCGGACAATTCCGAGCGCGGGCGGCGACGATGCGGAGTCGGTCGCAAGGCTCAGCGAAGCTGTCGAGCGCTTGCTAGCGCACACAGGGCCATTCAAGCCATCGCCGTTGTTCGGTATGCTGGACAAGGAGACGCTGGTGAAGCTCCATCGCATTCACACCGCCCACCACTTGAGTTTCCTGGTCCCGCGGCGTCCGTGAAACGTCGCGTTCGAACTCGGCGACAACGCGGTGGGCCCGCAGAAGCACGTGGCCAGGGACGGAGACGCCACCGCTGAAGCGACGGGCGGGATCAGAATGCCCTGAACATCCGGGCGCTGGTACCGCCGGGGCCGACGCGCAGCCGGGCTTCGCGCAGGCAGCGCGGGCAACGCGCTCGATAGTGCATGTCCTCCGGCTTGCGATAGACGCGCACGTAGATGTTGCAGCATTCGAACGAGATGCCGATATAGGGCCGACTTCCCTGGTTTTCGGAGCCCTGGCCGGGAGTCTCCGGACCCGGTTCCGTATCGTAGCAGTCGAACGACTCGTCCATCTCATCCTGGAAATCGGCATACGCAAAGACGGAACTGGAACCTGGGGTCGCTATCTGCGAGTAGCGGACCGCGCCGGGGGTCCCAGGGTTGGTCCGCGTCCCGGTTCCGCCCGGCCACGATCCGTGATCGGTGACGCGGTGAAGTCGAATTTTGCCGCAGGACGCCGTCGGGATATGGAAACGCGTCGGGTTTTCGATGCACCGGCTCTAGAATCGCAGCGCTAACCGGCGTCGGCCCGGGAGCATTTCGGGCAGCCGCGGCGTTATCGGTCTGTTTCCGGGGGAGGAGCACAGGTCGGCGTCAGGGGCAAACCGCGGCGGGCGCATCGCGGGTTGGGGGTTGGGTCGGGGATTGCTTTTTTTGCAAAAATAGTGGGCTGTCGCACTTGGGTGGCCCATAATGGGACCGACCCATTTCTCCGTTTCGAGCAACGGACCGGGAAAGAAAGCAGAGGCAGTACGATGGTGCCGACAGCGGACCGCAAGGAACGGCTGCATAAGCTCATCGAGTTCGCACGGGTCTATCGTGGTTGGAGTCGGGCCGATCTGGCCCGGGCGCTGAATCGCGATTCGACCAAGTTGTTTCCCAACACGGACAACCCCAAGCTGGAACTGCTGGTTGCCCTGTCGGACATTCTCGAGTGGCCGGTGGGTGATGTGGTGGAGTACATCTGGCATGGGACGCCGCAGGAGCTGCAGCGCAACGGCGCGGATTTCGCGACGCTGGATGCGCAGGCGCGTCGTCATCATTGTGAGGGGGCGTTCGCGGAGATGGCCCGCGTCGCGCGGCAGATGTATGCGATCGCCGACGGACCGGAGCAGCGTGCGCGTGCCGCGAATCGCGAAGTCGGCGCGTGGGACGGTCTCGGGCGGTTCACCAATGCGCGGGATGCCGCGATCCGCGGTCTTCAGCAGAGCCCGATCAGCACGACCCGTCGAATGCAGTTGCAGGCCAATCTCGCGAACGCGCATTACACCTTGTGGGAATTGGATTCGGCGATCGCTCACGCGCACGTGGTCGTGGAGTGGTTCCGGTCCAGTCCGCCGACAGACGAGATCGATCGGAAGACGGAAGCGTTCACGTACTACGTTCGTGGCAACGCATTTCGGCGCATGCTCGGTCGAGTGACGGAGCAGCATGCTGACTATTGTGCGCGGGCTGAAGCGGATTTGGAGCACTGTTTGGTGTTGCACGAGCGCCTGGTGCAGGATCTTGGGGACGAGCGGTTGTCGGGCATCGCGGCCACGGCCGAGGCGGCGTTGTTCGAGGTGCGGGTGGAGTCGGGCTGTCTGGCGCCAGCGGACGCGGTCGATGAGTTGAACGCGCGGCTCGAGGCGGTTGTGGACCCGGCGGCGGATCCGGTGGCCGACGCGCTCGAGAGCTACGGGTGGTGCTGCGTGTTCGGCGCAAACATTGCGCTGCGCCACCTCGAGGGCCGACCGCTGCAGCAGCATATGGCGATCTTTACGAACAAGGCCTTGGAGATCGCGGATCGACTCGACAACTGGGCGCTGCGTGAACGGGTCTTCAGCGTTCAGTATCGGTTGCACGAGACATTGGTTGACGCGACGGGGCTGGAGTTGCCGTATACCATCGATGATGAAGATCGGCGGTTGATCACGGGGACGATGGGTCGCTTTCCCGAGTTTCGCAGTACGGGTTGGAAGATCATTCAGACCGCGAAGGTCGTTCGCGGTTCCGGGAGTGTGTCATGAGTGTTGACGCGCGTCGGCGAAGGCTGGGTGTCGGGTTGCTGGTCGGCGGGCTGCTGGCGGTGGGGCAGGTTGCTCACGCCGCGCTGATCAGGATTCCGATCGGGTCGCCGCTCCGTTTCCATGTGGTCACGTTGGGACTCGAGCGCGATGATCCCGCCGGCGGCGACGGTGTCGAGCATACCACGCAGGACCGCTGCGATGAACTGAACGCTACCGACCCCGTCGGCGGTGGTGGGCCGCAAACCGGGACGGCCGTCAATCCAATTCGGTACGTTGACCCCGAGGCACGCGGCCTTGGCAATGGGCGTTGCTGGCAGCATGCCTTCAACGATCTCCAGCAGGCGCTCGATGCCGCCTTCGACAGCGGTGGCCTGGTGACCGAGGTCTGGGTCGCGGGCGGTACCTACTACCCGTCACGTGGCGGCGGCCGAAACGCAACCTTCGGGCTCGTCAACGGCGTGCAGCTTTATGGCGGCTTCGAAGGAACCGAAACCAGTCGTGACCAGCGCGACATCGTCGCGAACCCCACGATCCTCAGCGGCGACCTCCTCAAGAACGACGCTGAAGGCGGATTGACCGCACACGATGACAACGCGTACCACGTCGTCGCAGGCATCGGGACCGATCACGCGACCTTGCTGGACGGGTTCACGATTGTCGGCGGCGTGGGCGATGGGGCGGGTGGTGCCCTGGCCGACCGCGGAGCCGGGCTGCTCCTCATCGGTTCGAGCACGACGGTCGCGCGCTGCACCTTCCTGCAAAACACCGCTGTTGGCGCCGGAGGCGCCGTGCACATGTCGGCCAGTGACGCGATCATGGTGGATTGTCTGTTTCGGCAGAACTCGGCGGGGCAGGGTGGCGCGATCGCTGTCGAGACTGGCAGCCGACCGATCATTCAATACTGCGACTTCCGGTTCAACTCCGCAGCCGCGCGCGGCGGAGCTTTGTCGCTTCGGGGCAACACGGACGCAGTTGTCGGCGGGTGCCTGTTTCACGGTAACGCCGCCCTGATTGGCGGCGCCGTGGGTTCGCAATCCAACGGCGGTATCACGCTGATGAACTCCGTCATCGCCGGTAACGACGCCCAGCTTGGCGCCGGCATCGCGATGGAAAACAGCGCTTTCGGCGTTCTCATGGGGCTGACGATTCACGCAAACCGCGCAGCGGCGAGCACCGGCGGCGTCCTGCTCAACAACGCGGTCGGCGTGCAGATCACGAACACGATCCTCTGGGCCAATCAGGACAGCGGCAACGATCCGCTGCTCGCTCAGATCAATGCCCCGGGGGTCGTTAACCTCTCCTATAGTTGCGTAATGGGCCTGCCCATCGGAGTTGGTGGTCCGGGATCGACCGGAAGCGACCCGTTGTTCAGCGATCCGATCGGACCGGACGGGGAGGCCGGAACGGCCGATGACGATCTGACGCTCTCTGCGGGCTCACCGCTGATCGACGCCGGCGACAACTCGGTCATTACGTTCATCCTCGCAACCCGCGGCGGGTTCGCAACGCTGCTGCTCGACGTGCACGGGCAGCCGCGGTTCATCGACGACCCAATGACGCCGGACTCGGGCCGAGGAACAGCGCCGCTGGTCGACATCGGCGCGTTTGAGTACCGCTTCGGGCTCTCCGGGTTCGGGATCGGCGGGCCGCAAAAGCAATAGTCCCCGCCCTCGCTCAACGGTGAGGTGCCCCACCCTTCTAGGGTGGGGGACGTGTTTGGCCGAGCACATTGTGTCCCCCAGGGTAGAACCCTGGGGCGCCGACTCATCTACAATAAGGGCACAAGGTGTCGGTCCATCGCGTCCTCGTGCGCGTTCTTCGCATTCGACGGGACCGAAAGCCGGTAAGAAGACCAGTCCGGTTGGATCTTGATGGCCACTACCCACGAGCTGCGTGTGCGCTCTTGGCTCTATCGTCGCGACAAGCGAACGTAGCCGATCCAACGGCGGTCGTGGGAGTACACGACGTGCAGCGCATCCGCCGTGACCGCGGTTGCGGGGTAGCTGTGGGCGCCGGCGGCATCGACAAGCACCTTCGGCGGCGCCCACGTGCGACCGTCGTCGTTCGACACGACGATGGACAGCGGGTTACGTTTGGCGGGGCTGTCGTTGTAGACCAGCGCCAGTTCCTGCGGGCCGATGCGCGTCAGCGCAGCGGGGCTTCCCGGGTTAAACAAACCGCTGTCGCTCCAGACCCGCCAGGAGCGTCCCTCGTCGCTCGATTCCGCACTGACCAGCTTCGTTCCGCCACCCACCGCACGAAGAACAGCTAACAGCGTTCCGTCGTCGCGCTGCACCATGGCCGGTTGGATCCCTGGTCGGGTAGGAGATGCGAGTTCGGAGCGCAACGACCAGCGCGTACCGTCGTCCTCGGACACGAAGAACAGCGAACGCTGGAGCAGATCGTCGTAAGCCGGTAGCAGCAGGGCGCCCGATTCCAGGCGGACCGGCGGGTAGCGGACATTGCTGCCGAGTCGCGAGCTGAGCACAGCGGGTGCCGACCAGGTAACGCCGGCGTCGTTCGACGTTACGAACTCGATGCGCGCCGTGCTCCATCCTCCGGGAACGACCGCAAAGAAGAGCCACAATCGCGTACCCTCGGCAAACAGCACCGGGTTTCCCACTGACTCGCGACGATCGACGACGGCGTTCGGCCGCGACCAGGTTTCATCGTGCGGTTCCCGGCGGCTCACATAGATGTCGGCACCGCGCAATTCGTGCGGCCCATCGTAGGCGTACCACGCGACGATCAGGGTCCCGTCGCCCAGGGCGGCGATTGTCGGCGCGTGGCTGCCGCTCTTATCCGCGATGTGGTCGAAGATCGGGACCGCGGCGCCGGAATCGGGCAGCTCGAGAAATGTCTGGCCGCTGAGCCGCTCGTCGACCACGAACCTCGCGTCCGCGAGTTCCGCTGTCGGTAGCGCGGGACAACCGCTCACGAACAGGATCATCAACGGCCCGATGATAGCGACCGAAAGCAAGCCGGCGCGAGTGGGCCAGCGCCAGTTGGCGATGGCGTGGAAGGCTCGTTTTCGGATACCATTTGGCGGCATGGAGATTCGCCCGTACGACGCTGCGGATTGGCCACGGTTGGCCGCGTTGCTGGACGCGCACTGGCGCGCCGGTCATCCCATTACACATCGGCAACTGTTCGACTGGCAGTATCGTATCGGCTCCGGTTGCGCTTCGCTCGTGATCGCGCACGAGAATGAGATTGTCGGCTTTCTGGGGGCTATCCCGGGACAGTATTTCCTGGACGCCCAATTGCTCGACGGTGTGGCACTCGCGTTGTGGGTCGTGCGTCCCGACTTGCGCGATCGCGGGCTGGGCGTGTTTGCCCTGCGCCGCCTGCATGAGCAGTTCAGCTGCTGCATTTGTCTCGGGATCAACGCGGCGGTGAAGCCGATCTACGAACATTTCGGCTACCACTTTCTACCGCGGTTGAACCGTTATCTGGCGGTCCTGGATCGACCGGGCGCTGATTTGCTGCTCGATGCGCCCGGCGACGATTGGCCGAGCGAGGTGTCGTCTGTCGCGCCAGCCGTCCCCAATACGCTCAACCCCGATGCGGTTGCTGACTTGTTCGCAGAATCCGTGCGTCCCCGGTTCCGCTTCGGAGTCGATCGCGATTCCGGCTACTGGCGTTGGCGTTATGCGGCATCGACGGGCTACACGTACCGTTTCTTCGGGAAACCGCACGTGGATGGCTTCGTCGTCGCTCGGATCGAACGTTGTATTGCGGGAGCGGACTCGGCTGCCCATGGCGTTCGCGTGCTGCGCCTGATCGAAATCGTGCCGCGTGACGGTGGAGCGTGGGAGGGACGTGTGTCGGAGGGGATCGCGGCGTTGCTGAGCGGGGTGCTTTCCTGGGGGCGGGCTGCGTGCTGCGTGCTGGCCGATTTTCAGCATGCGTCTGCCCGACTCGGGCCGTTGCTGTCGGCGGTCGGATTCGTGCAGCAGCCGGTTGACGAGACTGCTGTCGGACGCGTACCGCAGCTGTTTCAGCCGTTGCGGAATGCATCGCCGATCAACATGTGTTGGCGCTTGCCGGCGGATGCTCCGGTCTTGACGCCGAATGAGCTGTACGTCGTTAAGTCTGACGGCGACATGGATCGTCCAAACGTCTGGCCGTTGCCTGCGGACTGGGGTGGTGTGGCGTGCTGACGATCGTCATGTATCACTATGTGCGCGATCCGCGGCCGCCGTTCAGCGCGATCAAGGCGCGCGACGTGAAAGCGTTCGATGGGCAACTCGACTATATCGCACGGCACTACACGGTCGTTCGGATGCAGGACGTACTGGCGGCGCAGTCGGTGCCCGAAGCGTTACCGTCGAACGCTTGCGTGTTGACGTTCGACGACGGGTACCGCGAGCACTTCGAAACGGTATTGCCCGCACTACAGAGACGTCGGTGGCAGGGGTCGTTCTTTCCGTCCGTGGCGTCTGTTTGTCGGCGACGGGTGCTCGATGTGAACAAGATCCAGTTCGTCCTCGCATCGGCGAGCGATGTCGATGCGCTCGAGCACCGGGTTTGCGCGTTGATTGACGAGCACCGGGAGCAATTCGGCGCGCCGGATGCGGCAGCGCTCCGTCGGGAGCTGACCGAGCGGAGCCGATTTGATCCGCCGGGTGTGCTGTTCATCAAACGGGCGTTGCAGCGGTTGTTGCCGCGCACGATGCGCAGCCGGCTTTGCGACATGTTGTTTCGAGAGTGGGTAACGACGGACGAGGCTGCGTTTGCCGACCAGCTTTACGTCTCTGTTGCCGAGTTGATGGCGATGCATGCGGCGGACATGTTCGTCGGTGGGCATGGTGAGACGCACGAGTGGCTGGCTGCCCTCGATCACGATGAGCAGGCGCGCGAGATCGACGCTTGCACGGCGCTGTTGGATTCCGTCGGCGTCGCCCCCGCGGAACGCGTGATGTGTTATCCGTTCGGGTCGTGGTCGGAGGTGACGTGCGCGTTGCTGCGCGATCGCGGGTACGCGCTTGGCTTGACCACCCGCGTTGCCTTGGCCGACCTGCGGACTGACGACCTGTTCACGCTGCCCCGACTGGATACGAACGATTTGCCGGTTTCGGCCGAATCTCCGCTCACAGAGTGGACGCGTCAGGTTCTCGGGTGACAATCGGGACGATATGAGTGAGCCCTCGAACGTCCTTGCCGCACCCGCACCTCAGCGCGGCCGACCGTCGCGGTTCCGACGGGCGCTTCCAGTGGCGGCGATTATCGCCTTGTCGCTGATTCTTGCTGTCGTCGCTTCCCGGCGTGACAGCGTGACCTATGACGAGTTGGCTCATCTGACCGCGGGCGTCAGCTACCTGCACACGCATGATTTTCGAATGGATCCGGAAAACCCGCCGTTGTCATCGGTATGGGCGGCGCTGCCCGTCGTGATGACCGCCTACGCCTGGCCTGACGATCATCCTGATTGGGTCGCCGGCCACCAATGGGAGTTCGCGCGTGCGTGGTTCAACGAACACAACGACGGCGAACGTCTGCTGAGACGGGCGCGGCTGATGATGGCGGTGTTGCTCGGGCTGACGTTATGGGCGACCTACCGCTTGTCGCGGGCGCTGTTCGGACGGGGCGCCGCGCTGCTGACATTGACGCTTGCGGCCTTCAGCCCGCTACTGTTGGCGCACGGTGTGCTTGTGACTTCCGACGTGCCCGTGACGCTGTTCGCTGTTTGCGTCCTGCTGACCTTCGCCGCGGTGCTGAAACGGTTCACGATCGTACGCTTTGCCGGTTGCGCGGCGTGTGTCGTATGCCTCGCGTTGACCAAGTATTCCGGCGTACTGATCGCGCCAGCGTTGGTCGTGATGGCAATCGCCTCACGCATTGACGGTACGCAACGCGTGGGGGGGGCTGAGATCCTGCGGCGAACCGGTACCGCGACGCTACTGTTGCTGGGACTGGGCGCTGGCGGGTACGCCGGCATCTGGACCGCTTACGGATTCCGCTACAGCAGCTTTGCGCCCGTTGACATTGTGCAAACGCCGGTCGCTGACAGCGGCGTTGCGCCAACGACCGCCGCCGCGACAGCTGACGACTGTCGGATCACCCGGGGAACGGCCTGGAGCATGGCGCTGGTCGACCTCGAGCAAACGCACGGCAAGCGGGTTGTTGCCGACGTCATCCGCTGGGCGCGCGACGGTCGACTGCTGCCGGAGGCCTACCTTTACGGGTTCACCCATACCGTTCATCGGGCGCAGGCCCGCGGAGCGTATCTTCTCGGGGCCTATTCGACGACGGGGTGGTGGTATTACTTTCCAGTCGCGTACGGGTTGAAGACGCCGATCGTTGTGATGGCCATGATTGTCGGTGGCCTGTGGTCGATCGCGCGCTCGAAGCTTTGGGGCTCCCGTCAGCCGGTGCTGTGGGCCGGTCTTCTCACGTTCTCGTTGATCTACGCAGGCGTGGCGGCGCGTGGCCACCTCAATATTGGGTTGCGGCACATGTTGCCAGCCTATCCGCTGCTACTTGTCGTCGGCGGAACGCTGGCATTGCAATGGTCGTCGTCTGCGGTCCGTTGGGTCGTCGGGATCGGATGTCTCTGGCTGATCGTGGCCAATATCAGCGTGTTCCCGCACTACCTCGCCTATTTCAACGAGTTCGCCGGCGGACCGACGCGCGGACTCGACTACCTTGCGGACAGCAACATCGACTGGGGGCAGGATCTCGTTCGTCTGCGCGAATACGTCGATGCGCATCCCGACGAGACCATCTATCTGTCCTATTTCGGGAGCGTCGACCACCGGCACTACCTGGATGCAAAGCCGCTACCGAGCGGATTCGAGACCGGAGACGTCGCGCCGATCGGTCCCGGCACCTACGCGATCAGTGTCAATGAGTTGTTGGGCCTGTACGACCCGTTTCGACGGGCGTCGTCCTGGTGGTCGGCGAAGTTTCAGTCCGCCTTTCAAACGGTGCGCCAGCAGGCGTTCCCGACGGTCGAGCCGCAGGATTCTGCAGCGCGCCGCGAGATGCTCGATTTTCGTCGGAGTTATCGACGCGTGCGGGCCGAGCGTCTGATCGCCGAGCTGCGCAGCCGCAGGCCCAGTGCGCGCGTCGGTTACTCGATTCTCCTGTTCAAGCTGAGCGCCGCGGACCTGGCCCGCATCGAATCCCGTTGGAGGTAGCGCGGCGCCGTGAGCGTGTGGCAGGTACGCCTGCTACGATCGGCCCAGCAACGTGCGGATCTGGGTCGCGGGGTCGTTCGATTTGAGTAGAGATTCGCCGATGAGCAGGCCGGTCGCGCCGGCTGCGTGCATTCGTTGTGCGTCGGCGCGGGTATGGATTCCGCTCTCAGCGATGCGTGGAAAGCCCGGTGGTACGCGGCGGCTGAGCGTTTCGAAATGCGCCAGATCGGTCACTTGCCGCGCCAGATCGCGATTATTGATCCCGATGAGCACATTGGCGCGCGGCGTGGGCAGCACTTCGATGATGGTGTCCAGTGCCGACGAACTATGGGCTTCGACGAGTACACTCATACCGAGCGACAGGGCCGTTTCGAGCATCGGGGACCATTGCTCGGTCGGTAGTGCGTCAGCGATCAGCAGGATCGCGTCGGCCCCCGCCGACTTGCTCTCATCGACCTGGTACGGATCGACCAGGAAATCTTTGCGCAGCACCGGCAGCTTGACGGCGGATTTGACCTGCTGGATATGCTCGAGGGCGCCGCCGAAGTAGGTCGTGTCGGTGAGCACGCTCAGGGCCGCGGCACCGCCGTCGGCGTACTGTCGAACGATGCCGACCGGATCATAGGGCTGCCGTAATACACCTGCAGAGGGGCTCTTCTGCTTCACTTCGGCGATCAGACCCGGTTCGGGACCGGACCGCGCGAAAGCCGCGGTGAAATCGCGGCACGGCGCGGCGTGGGTCGGCGTTGCGCGGAGCTGCGACAACGGGCGGGTATTCTTGGCGCTCTCGACTTCTCGTCGCTTGTGCGCCAGAATCTCGGCGAGGATATCGTTCATGAACGCGACTGCCTCCTGTGCCGCCACGTCCGGCGGCGCGGGGCATCGTAGCGAGTGTCATGCCCGCGACGCAAATCGCAATCTCGATCGTCAGTAACACGGTCGGCGTCATGGCGCTGGTTTGGGTGCTTGCGCGGGCAGCGAGGACCGGCGCGCTCCGTGAGCCATTGCGGGGTGTCGGTATTCCGGGGCGCGGCCCGGACCTGTTCGGAGCGGTCGCGGTTTTCGGGATCTTCTTCCTGTCGCTCCTTGCGCTACTGCCGGCACCGGACGCGCCGACGACAACGGCACCCAGCCAACCCGCGACGACTGAATCGTCCCAGCCGGTGGATCCACCCGGCTCGGAGGTTTGGTTCGCGCGCCTGGTGGCCCAGGACATCGCGAAGCTCGTCGCCTCGGGTGTTGCACTGCTGCTGCTCGCGTTCGGACGGAAACCGTCGAAACGCATCGGTGCTGGTGCAATGACGGCATACGCTGTCGTCGGCCTCGTCTGCGTTCTTCCGATCGTTGAGTTGCAGGCGCGCGCCGGCGAGGTCGTCATCCGCTGGCTCGATCCGGGTCGGGTCGCTCCGGAGCACGATGTCGTACTGGCCCTCCACAACAGCGCCTGGGGACGCGCGGGGCAGCTCTACCTGTACGTGACAGCGATTGTCGTGGCGGCCGCGACGGAGGAGATTTTCTTTCGCGGGCTGCTACTGCACGGTCTTCGGCGAACACTCGGCCGCAACTGGCTCGCGATACTGTTCTCGGCCGGACTGTTCGCGGGGGTTCATGCCCAGCCCCAGGCCTGGATCCCGCTGACGACGCTCGGCCTGCTGCTGGGCTACGTTCGGCTGCGGACCGGGTCGCTCATTCCGTGCATCTTGCTCCACATGCTGTTCAACGGTCGCACAATGCTTCTCGCAACGCTCTGGCCCGAGCTGATCCAGCAGTAACCGGGCTGTCTGGGAGCGGTGGGCAGGAGCCGCGCAATTCCGACGCCGAGCGGCGCAGCGAGTGCGGGGGCCCGGGGGGCAACCGCCGATGGTAGGGGAGGAGTGCGACCGATGCAGATTGCGATCCAACCTGATGACTATGCCGACGGCGCTTCGTCGCCGCGTTGGGCGGCGCTGTTGGCTGAGCGCGGCTGCGAAGTGCGGTGGGTAGACGTTTATCGTCGGGATATCGTTAGCCAGCTCGCGGGCTGTGACGGCTTCATGTGGCGTTTCGGGCAGTTGCACGGGATGTGGCAGATCGCCCGGCGATTGCTGCCGGTGCTGGAACGCGAACTCGGCATGGTCGTGTACCCAAGCCAAAACGCCTGTTGGTATTTCGACGACAAGATCACCCAGATCTACCTGTACGACGCGTTACAGATCCCGATGCCCCGAACCTGGGTCTGGTTCGACCACGAACGTGCCCGTGCCTGGGCGGCGGACGCCGAGTATCCGCTGGTCTTCAAGCTCTGGGAAGGCGCCGGATCCGAGAACGTGCGGCTGGTCTCCTCCGCCCGCGACGCGCTGGCGTGGATCGACCTGATGTTTGCCGACGGTGCCTACCACCTGCCCGCGACACCGCGGCGCCGCGCATCACTCGTGCAGCGGTCGAAGGCGGCAGTGAAAGCGTTCCTGAAAGGAACGCTGCACAGCGCCCCACGCTCACGGTGGGAGCTGCACAAGAACTATGCGCTGTTTCAGGAGTTTCTGCCGGACAATCCGTATGACACGCGCGTTACCGTGCTCGGTCGACGGGCATTCGGCTTTCGACGCTGGAATCGGGACGACGATTTTCGAGCCAGCGGCAGCGGCAAGCTCGACTGGGACCCGAACGGCGTCGACCCCCGGCTGGTCCGGCTCGCCTTCGAGACAGCGTACAAGCTCGGCGCCGAGTCGTGCGCGATCGATTTCCTGTGGGATCGTGCCGGGAACCCCGTGATCGCCGAGGTCTGCTACACCTACGCGAGCTGGGCGATCCGCGATTGCCCGGGCCATTGGGTGTTACGCGGCGACGAACCCGCGTTAAGCCCGATCAGCTGGCAGGATGGGCAGATGTGGCCGGAAGAGGCCCAGGTCGCGGATTTCATCACTGCCATCGAAACCCGCCGATTGGCCACTCAGATGCCCAATGCCCTGGCCGACTTGGTGCGGACCGTCAGCGATGCCACGCGAACGACGGCCACTACGCAAGGATCGCTCACGGTCGGTTGATCAATCCAAGCCGAGAACGTCGCGACAAAAAAGAAAGGCCGGCATTTGCCGGCCTTGTGTGTGCAATCGAAGTGGGTTGCAGCCGCGTTATCGCGGGTTGGGCCCGCCGCCGTCACGTCCGCGTCCGTAGAACACGTACACTTCGCCGGCGTCCTGCTTGTTCTGCGGGTCGGCCAACATCGCACTGATCGCGACGTCGTCGAGCCCGTCGCCATCGAGGTCGCCAAGTGCCGCCAGACCCTGACCGTAGGACCCGACCGGGAAGCCTTCCGGAATCCCGCCGTTGAACAGTGACCGCACGGCCATGCCACCACCGAGCTGATCGTTCTCGGCGCGACCCTCGAAGACCACGCTCGGCAACGCGAGCGAACCGGCGATCGAGTCGAGATCGTACTCCACGCCGCCGATGTAGTTCCGCGAGCCGTAGACGAGGTAGACCTTGCCGGCGTCGATGCGTCCACCGGGGTCGGCGCTCGGTGCGGCGATCAGGACGTCATCGTTGCCGTCGCCGTCCACGTCACCGGCGTTGCTGACATTGAACCCGGTCAGGTCGCCGGTCACGCCAGTGAACCCGATGGCTCTGCCGTCGGCGATGAGCTGCTCGTACGTCGAGCCACCGTCAACACTTTGCAGGTTGCCGGCACCCAGGATGAGCATGGCACGGTCGTTGGCCGGATCGCCGACGATCACATCGTCGAAGTCATCGCCGTTGAAGTCGCCCGCCGGGCTGACGGCCCGCGCGAGCCGATTGGCACCAGTGGTCGTTCCGCGAATCCAGACGCCATCGAAGTTGGCCTGGGCCGGGCTCGCCATCTCTTCCAGGCGGTAGCCGTCACCCACACCACTCGGAGAGCGGGCGAAGACGATGAAGATACCACCGACCACGTCGCTGCCCGGGTTTCCGAACACCGATCGTACGCTCGACGACCCGACCGCGAAGTCATTGATGCCGTCGCCGTTGACGTCGCCCAGGGCACGTACGTGACCGATACGCGAGCCCTCGTGCGGGCCGACGATCTGGGGCGTATTGTCCACCCAGGTCGCGACGCTGCTCGTGTTACGTGGAACATAGTTGAATGCCCACAACGCATCCTGACCGCCCGTACCTGCATCGAACGCCGGCGGACAAGTGCTGTCCGGCGCGATGCCCTGCGTGATCGGCGGCGGCGTGTAGTCGGCCGGCGCGCCAATATACTGGCCACGCAAGGAACCGACCGTCTCGATGATGTACTGGTGCGGCGTCGGAATCGTGAAGTCGATCCGCTGCACCTGCTCCTGGTCCGGCCGCGGCCACGAACGCCCCGGCTCCTGCCAGAGCTGCAGACGCGTCAGACCACCACCCGATCCGCCGAGATTGGTTCGTAGCTGATAGACCACACCGGCTCTGGGACGATTGGACTGCAAGCCGGGGACGTCCTGCGGAATCGCAGTGTGCTCCGGCGACGCGATGTACAGCCACGTACCGTCGTGAGAGATCTCGGAACCGAATCGATCGAACTGATTCTGTCCCAGAATCCGCGCACCGACAGTGAAGTCGAGCACCTGGGTCGTCGGCGGATAGAAGCCGGTCCAGAACGGATCGGGCGACATGTTCTGGTCCATGTCGAACCCGGTGGCCCAGGAGTCTGTCACACACACCGAGTTGCCGTTGACCGTGTCCGCCGCCGGTCGACCCATCGGGAAGGCACCCATGCACGAGCCACCCTGGTCGGACCAGTCAAACCATGCGTTCGTGAAGTTACATGCGATGTCATCAACCTCGAAGTCGCAAGGCGTCAACGGCATGCCGTCCGGAATCGGGTAGAGCGACATCGAGATGTCACCGATGCTCATCCACGGCCACTGAATCGGTGACGAGAGCGGGAAGTCGGCGTCGCCGATCGGGAAGCGCGTCCACCACTGGGTGAACCCGCCCGGCGGCTGGTTGTCGAACACGGCATCCCACCGCACGATCCAATTCTGCTGCGGCGACTCGTTGACGTTGTCCGGGATGTTGTCGCACAACTCGCAACCTTCGGTGCATTCCAGCGAATCCGGATCAATCACATCCGGATCGCAGTTCGCACACGCGGCGCCCATATCCGGCTCGATCGAACGGATGTAAGGCTGGAATCGGGCATTGTTCATATTGGTGAAGATCTGGCCGACTTCATGCAGGTCGATCTCACGGTTGAACCGCCGATTGAGCAACTCGGGCTCTTGCAGGTTGCGGTTGTGACTTGAGACGATCACGATCCCGCCGCGCGTGAACTGGGCTTCGCCCGGGTGCCACGTCGGCATGTTGGACGGGTAGAACGCGTTGTATTCGAGTCGGCCGGTGTTCGGCTCGGTCGGCCAGATGTCCGCCGGATGGACCCGCGAGTCGCGCATCTGGAGGCTGATCGACTCACTTCGCGGGAACGAGAACACCAGTTCAGGCAGTTCGTCGCCGTCCATGTCGTCAACGACCGTGACGTCCGCCAGGCCTTCCGTCGAGGCGCGGTTCGGTCGGCCGTCCGCACTCGTGATCGACGAAAGCACCGTGCGAATACCCGAGAACAGCAGTCCGTCGAGGCCCGCTCCCGCGGCGTTCAGCGACTGCGACCCGGTGATCCGGTCGCGCTGGCCATACACCAGATAGGCTTCGCCGAACCCGACACCCTGGTCGTTGGCGTCAACGCCGAGGTTGACGTTGTGCGCCTTGCCGTAACGCGCGCCCACCAGCAATTCGCCGGTCCCGTCGAAGTTGTAGTCCGGAACGCCGCGGATCGTGCTGCCCGCGAGGTCGCCGGGCTTGAAGCCCCGCAGCAACGCCGTGTCGCTACGGTTGGCAAAGTCGGAAACGTCTACATTTCCGATCAGCCGATTGCTCACCGCGACCTCGGTATAGTCGAAGCCCGGACCGCTGCCCGACGGCAGATTCGGAGCGTAGAACGTCTGCGGATCATTGTCGACACCGTCGATGGCAACCACCATCAGGAAGTACTCGCCCGGCGGAATGTCCACGATCGACAGCCCCGCCTCCTCGAACTGCCCGCCTTGCGGAACGGTACCGATCGCGAGCAGGAACTCGTTCTGGTTCTGCGGATTGAGATCCGGGTCGAGCAACACCGTGACCTGCGTTTCACTGTTGTCTGTCGGAACGACCGTAAACGGCAGGGTCTGGAGATCCCGATTAACGTCGATGTCGGTCGCGGGATCGGTCACTTCGATGACCGGCGGCACCGCGTCGACGACGATCGAACCGGCCGCCATCTGCTTCACCTGGTTACCGTTCCGCTCGTTCGCCGTCACTTCGACGATGAACCGACCGAAACCATCCGTCAGACCGGCGTTGGCCAGCAGCTGACTGTTAATCGGCAACGTGTTTTGTCCAATGCGGAAGTTCGGGTCGGAAGACGTCAGGATCGCGTCGCCATCCGGCGCCCCGTTGGAGTCGTCGTCGCGGTACACGTCGACCTTCAGGCCGGTCGGCTGACTCGCGAGCACGTTCTGTGAATCAGCGACGACAAACGTGAACTGCACGTTCGTGCCCGGCCGTACGGTCACCTCGTCATTCAGGTTGACCACCTGGATCTCGACCGACGGCGGACCGGGGATCGTAATCGCACCCGGAGCATACGCAGCGACCGGCGAACCGATTCCGTCGGTCACGAACGCGCCGAAACGATAGCCGCCGGGCTGCAGCGGGCCCGTGTTGATCGTCGTCTGGAAGAGTTCCTGCGCTTGGGTGAGTTGGAAGGTCGCCAGGGCAAACTCGTCGCCGTTGAACGCGCCGTTGCGATCGCGGAACAGCGTCACCGTGGCGTTCCCCTCCGGGTCCGATGCGTTGGCGACGATGGTGATGTCCGTCGGCTGGCGGATCGTCATCGCGGTCGCCGGCTGAGCCACCGTAATCGTCGGGGATTCATTCAGCCGGATCTCGCGCGGTGTCCCATTCTCCCTGAAGTAAACCGTCTTCGTCGGATTGCCGACCGAGTCGTCGACCGACATGCCGATGAAGTACGTTCCCGCCGCCAGGCCTTCAGTGAATGCCGTGCCGTTGACATTGGTTCCGCCGCCCGTGAACTGCTCGATCTCATTGCCGTTGAACGTGGTGTCCACGTCCAGGAAGACCGACCAGGAAAGCGTGCGGGCGAGTGAATCGATCGTTCCCGCCACCGTCACGCCCGAACCGGGTCGAATGTTCATGTCGGCCGCCGGCTGATCGAATTCGATCGCCGCCTCACCCACGACGACCAAAGCGCCGGTGGCATAGGTTGTCGTCGTCTCCGATCGATTGAACGCACGCAGACCGAGGAAATAGCGTCCCGGTGCGATCCCGTCCGTCGAGAAGTTCTCGGTGCCGCGAACCGGCAGTCCCTGGCGCAGCAGCGTCTCGTCGCCCGTGTCGCGGTTGCCGTCCGCGTCGAAGAACAAGTCGACCGTGATCGCGCCGTCCGCGGGATCACCGCCGAACACTTCGTAGCTCATCGTGGACTCACGCCCACCGAGAATGTTGATGTCCGCCCCGGCCGGCGCCGTGATATTGATCGTAATCGGCGGAGACACCGTTTCGCCAAAGTCCGGCGGATCGGCGTCACCACCCCCGGTCGAACCGCCGCCGCCCCCATCGACGTTGTCCGTATCGTCGACCGGCACCGGCGGAATCGGCCGATTGCGGTCGCGTTGATTGTTGACCACGGGCGTCGACGTCGAATCGCCGTTGTCGGCGTCGTCAGTCGTCGGCGTCGTCGGTACCTGCTCGACCGGGCAGCCACCGACCATCAACATGGTCGCCAGCGCCGTCACGGCCAGCATGGATGTAAAGGGAGTAAGGAAGGGTGTCCTGAATGACATCGACGAGACCTCCGACGGGTACAACTCGCTACACCTAGGTTTTCGATGAGAACATGCCGGTTGGCAGAAGCCGCGACACATCGCCTCCGCCATCTCAATGTACCCGTAGCCAAGTGACCAGTCAATGAAATCCGGTTCTCACGACAGGCTGCCGGGCGCCTTGTAGGAACGCGATTAGTCCAATAAGATCAAAGAGTTAGGTGCTTCGATCCAAACGCTGGCTGACCCCCCGTCCCGCAACATGTTACGGGTCCTTCGGGGAGGTCCTGGAAGGGGCTCGAGATGAGTGAGATCCGTCCTTTTAGTGCCATTCGATACGCGGGGCGCGACCTCGAGACGCGGCTGGCGCCGCCTTACGATGTGCTCGAGCAGGCCGACAAGGCAGCTTTGCTCGAGCGCGACGCGCTGAACTTCGTCAAGATCGATCTGCCCCACGTGCCGCCCAAGCACGCCGGCCCGCCGGAAGCGTACGCTGCCGCGCGCCAGTCGCTCGACGATTGGCTCCAGGATGGCACGTTGACACGCGACGCACAGCCGGCGATTTACGTGTATCACCAGGCGTTCGAGTATGCCGGCCGTCCGTTTACGCGAAAAATGTTCTTCGCTCGACTGCGTATCGTCCCCTTCGGTGAAGGCGTCTACCCCCACGAGCAGACCTTCGGCGGACCGAAGGAAGATCGCTTGCACCTCACACGCAGCACCCGTTGCAACCTCAGCCCGATCTTCGGGCTCTACGAGGACCAATCCAACCAGGTTGCGAAGACGCTCGAGCCACACACGGCCGGCCCGCCGGTCAACGAAGGCCCGCTCGACGGTACGACCAACCGACTTTGGGCCGTGAGTGATCCCGATACAGTTGCGGCGGTCTGCGGCCTATTGGCTGAGAAGCCGGTCTATATCGCCGACGGGCACCACCGCTATGGAACGGCGATGATGTATCGCGAGCAGGCGATCGCCGAAAACGGTGGCCCGTTGCCGGAAGACCACCCGGCAAACTACGTGTTGTGTGTGTTCTGTGCCATGTCCGACCCCGGGCTGCTGATCCTCCCGACACACCGCGTGCTCACGGGCCGCATGGTAAAGCTCGCTGCGCTCCAGTCCGACGCCGAGTTGGAAGTGACGCCGATGCCCGGCCTGGCGCCCGCCGAGGTGCCGATGCGGCTGGCGCAGTTCGGACCGCAGGCGGTGGCGCTTCATACGCCCGATGGGGTCTTTGCGATTCGTCCGCGGCGTGCGGAACTGCTGGACGGTCTTGTCGAGGACCACAGTCCCGCTTGGCGCCGACTGGGTCTGGCGTTCCTGCACGCATACCTGTTGGATCGTTGCGTCACGCCGCAGGGCGGCGCGCCCGAGATCAGCTACGTGAAGGCGGCCGACGCCGCCGTGAGACTAGCCGACGAAACCAGCGGCTCGGCGTTTCTGATGCAGGCGTCGACCATGGAAGAGATGTGTGCGGTCTGCCTCGCCGGCGACCTGATGCCGCAGAAAAGCACGTTCTTCTACCCGAAACTCGCGAGCGGTTTGGTCGTCAACCCGCTGTCGTAGCGAGTGACGCACTGGGTGCCACGCCGACGCGCAGCGCTCGGCGTGCTCATTCTTGCGGCGCCTTCACGAAGCATGCCGAGCGCTGCGCGTCGGCATGCCACCCAATCCGTACACGAGCCCCGAGCGCAAGCGAGGGGATCAAGGGACGTGCGACGACAGAAACCCGTCGCTTGCGCTCCGGGCTCGTTGTGTGATCAGAGGGCACCAGTGCGAGCCGCGAGCGCGAGCGAGCGGTCAAATCGTACGGCTATGTTCGTTCGATGATGATCAGCGTAACGTCGTCGGTAGGGTGCAGTGAGCCGGCCTGGTTATCGAGGTGGCCGCGGATACTCTCCATCAGTTCGAGCCCGGGCTTGTCGCGCCATTGCTCGAGCCACTCCATGAAGCGGTTCTGGTCGGCGTCCGTAACGGCCGGCATTTCCTGGACGATTGCGTCTTCGAGACCGTCGGTGAAGAGCAGCAGCTTGTCGCCGACGTCCATCCGGACCTCGACCTCCTCGAAATCGGGTTCGATGTCGGCCAGGCCCAGCAGCCCGCCTTCTGCCGGAACTTCACGCAGTCCGTGTTGCTGCGAGAAGTGAATCGGCAGCGGGTGCCCGGCGCGCGAGAACCGCACGCTGCCTTGCTCGGGGCTGAGCACCGCGTACACGCCGGTGATGAACTGGCAGTTCGGCAGCTTCTGGCTGGCGAGGCGATTGTGCAGTTCCGTCAGCGATTCGCTGGGTGAAACGATCCGATACTGGCCGCGTTCCAGCTTCGTGCTGACAAGCGCCTGTTGCAGGAACATCGTGATCATGCCTGCGGCCACACCGTGCCCCATGGCGTCGCCGAGGAACACGCCGGCGTGCTTTTCGTCGATCCGGAAGACGTCGTAGGTGTCGCCGCTGACCCAACTCGCGGGCCGGTAGAGCGTCTGGATGGTAAAGGGTTCGAGGTCGGGCACGGTGGTCGGCAGGAAGTCACGCTGCAATCGACCAGCGAGCCGCATCTCCTGATCGACCTCGCTGAAGTAGCGGTTGAGCTGGTCGCCGAGGCGCTGTAGCTGGCTGAGTTCACGCTCCATGCGTCGCACGAGCGGGCCGTAGTGCGTGGCGGTTGAAAGATGCCCGACGATCTCGGGAACGGTTACGTTGTCGTCGAAGCATTCGAGCATCGGGTGGTTGGTCGGCGCAAAGCCGGCCTGTCCCCAGACCAGTGTCGCGACGTTGTTGTCCGCGAGTTGACGCACCAACTGCTCGATCTCGCTGCGGTCCTCAGGACGGGCCGCGCCCAACACGAGCAACGCTACGTCCGGTTTCGGGATCTGCTCCGTGCCGCTGATCTGGTCGACCGGTAACGTTACCGCGTCGATGCCGCGCTGGTCGAGCAGCGCACGTAACTGTGCGGTCCGCGCAGGCTCCGCATCGAAGAGCACGAGATTGGGCTGAGCTGCCATCGCGATCCTTGCGTAAACGGCCGATAACCGTGGCAGCCGGCAATCATGACTGGCCGGCGGTACCCTTGGCTTCGACCGCCTAGCGCGCGGACTTGATTATTGCCTCGGGGATGATGAGCTGGTCGCCTTCGCGGATCCCGAGTCGTTCGAAGGTGCCTTCGCGGGCCTCGAGCGCAAACATCGCCGGCTCCAGCGAGGGAAAGCTCTGAATGGTGAGTGGCGGCATTTGCCAGATGGTGACGATCGTGCCGTCCATGCGCGCGTACGCGATATCCAACGGCGTGATGGTGTTCAGCATCCAGAAGCCGAGCATCTGTTCGTTCGGAAAAACGAAGAGCATGGCCTCGTCGTTCGCGAGTTCCTCGTCGGGGACGAACATCAACCCTTCGGCACGCTCCTGGTCGTTGTCGACGACCCATGCCTCCAGCGTCGTGTCGTTGACCTGCACTTGTGCCGTAGGAAGCGTGTCGAGCGGAAACGCTCGCCGAGCGTCGCTGGCTCGGCCCGAGCCGGAACCGTTGTCGGTGGGCGCCGTATTCGAATTGCCGATGCAGCCGACGACCATCACCGCTACGAGGGCCGCAAGTCCGCCAAAGATCGCCAAATGCATGTGCTTCATGCGCCTTCCACCAGAAAAAGACCAACTCCAAGTCGTAGGATAGCGCGCATCACTCGTCCCGACCAGTCGGTTCATCGACCTTCCGGCGCGCCTTGGTTGTGGCGGCGCCACCCGTTACGCTGGTCACGAGCCGTCGGTAGTGCCGGCCGAGAGGAGCAATTGCAATGAGCCAGCCGCGTACTCGCGTACCGTTGCCGGTAACACAACATACCCCGAAACCTTATCAAGGTCCGGATCGCGAGACACTGCGTGCCAAGCGCGACGCGTACATCAACCCCGGCGTGTTTCTCTACTACAAGGAACCGGTCTGCATCGTTGAAGGACACATGCAGTATCTGTGGGACGAGACCGGAAAACGCTACCTTGATGGATTCGCCGGGATCGTGTCGGTGTCGGTCGGCCATTGTCATCCGAAGGTGACTGCCCGGCTTCGCGAGCAGGTGAGCACGCTCGTTCACGCAACAACGATCTATCTGCATCCGAACCTGCTCGAACTGGCCGAGCGTCTGGCGCAAAAACTACCCTCGGACGCCGGGCTCGGATCGACGTACTTCACGACCTCCGGCAGCGAGGCCAACGAACTTGCGGTCCTGATGGCGCGGCTGGACACCAAACGACTCGACGTCATCACGTTGCACAACGGCTACCACGGCGGTTCGGCGGCGACCATGGGCATGACCGCGATCGGCACTTGGCGTTTTCCCGTTCCGGCGCCGGCGGGAACCGTGCACGTGCCGGCACCGTACTGCTATCGTTGTCCGTTCGGGTTGGAGTACCCATCATGTGAGATGCGCTGTGCACATAGCGTGCGCGACACGATTCGCTACCAGACGTCCGGCGAAGTGGCGGCGTTCGTCGCGGAGTCGATCCAGGGTGTCGGCGGGGCGGTGGTGCCGCCCAAGGAGTACTTCCCGATCGTATACGAGATCGTGCGCGACGCCGGCGGACTCTGCGTCGCGGATGAGGTGCAGACCGGATTCGGTCGGACGGGCCATCACTATTGGGGATTCGAGAATTGGGGCGTGACGCCGGACCTGGTGACGATGGCCAAGGGGATCGGGAACGGATCGCCGCTGGGCGCCTGCACGACACGGCGTGATATCGCCGAGAACATCAAACGCAAGCTGCATTTCAACACGTTCGCCGGCAACCCCGTTTCCGCCGCGGCCGGTGCGACCGTGCTGGAGATCATCGACGAGGAGCGGATTCAGCAGCGGGCACTCGAGGTCGGCGCGTACCTGAAAACGAAGTTGCTGGAATTGCAGGAACGTCATCCGTTGATCGGCGATGTGCGCGGTTTGGGGCTGATGCTCGGCGTCGAGTTGGTTCGCGATCGCGGGTCGAAAGAGCCGGCGGGTGCCGAGACGGCGGCGGTGTTCGAGCATGCGAAGGATCGCGGGCTGCTCATCGGCAAAGGCGGACTCTTCGGTAACGTGCTACGGATCAAGCCGCCGATGTGCCTGACGAAGGATGATTGCGACTTCCTCGCGGACTGTCTCGACGAGTGCCTGGAGACGGTCGGCAAGAACTGACCGATCTCGTTCGCAATCCATCCGGGAATCGAGGACTAGACCCGCCGCTGGCAAGAGATGGATCCTGTCGCCGTGCGCGTCTTGGACCGCTCGCTCGCGCTCGCGGCTCGCACTGGCGCTCTTTGGCCCCACACAACGGGCCCCCAGCGCAAGCGAGGGGATCAAACGATGTTAGTGGTCATGCGAGGTCGTGCTCGACCTCGGCTGGGATACCGAACGCCGCCGGTTCCGGTCGCTTGCGCTCCGGGCTCGTATTGGCGCACGTCGCTGACGATGTCGCATTTCATCCACTGACTCCGTAGATTCGCTCGCCGATCCGATAGCCGACCAATGCGACGAGAATGCCAAGGACGTTGCTCAGCAGGACATTGAGCAGGGCGGCGCCCCATTGAGCGTCCGCGAGCAACGCAACAGTCTCGCGGGCGAAGGTCGAGAAGGTGGTGAATCCGCCGAGCAGCCCGACGGTCACCGCCATGCGAACTTCGATCGACCAGGTCGTGGAACTCGCAAAAAGCGCTGCGAGAAAGCCGAGCGCGCCGCAGCCGACGACGTTGACCAGTAGTGTGCCGAGCGGGAAGCGGGCGTCGAGTCCTGGCATGAGCGCGCCCAGGCAGGCCTGGCCCCAGCCGCCGACCAGATAGCGCAGCACGGATCCGACGCCGCCGGCGATCGCGATGAGCACGAGTGTGGTCGGGGCGGTGTTCAGGTCGGCCTCGTTTGAAATGGGGCGCGTTATGACGACGATGGCGTCGTGCCAGCAGGCGGGTCGCCCTGCTCCGGGCACACGCTAACAGCGCGCGTCTCGGGTCGCAATCCGCCCGCGGCCACTGGTTGGCATCAGGGAAACTCGGCGGGTGAGACGCCAAGCTCGACGATGCTGCATGCGAGGATCGGTTCCAGCCCGAGGGCGCGGGCTCGTTCCACCAGTTCCGGGCTTTCCGCACCGGGGTTGACGAAGAACTCGGTCGGCGACCGCTCGGCGATCTCCTCGAGCAATCCGATGCCGACGGTCGGTGGGACGTACATAGTGACACGCTGCAACGACGCTGCTGGAATTGCTTGGAGGTTCGGGTACGTGGGCAGCCCTTCGATCTCCCCACCTTTGGGGTTGACGGGGAATACGTGCCAGCCTTGCTGCGCGTGGGCGCGGATCGACTTGTTGCTGAACTTGTTGCGGTCGGCCGAGGCGCCGACGACCGCTACGGTCTTTTCGGGCGCGGTCATGTTCTGCTCCATTTCGCCGCAGGGTGCGGACGGTTGGGGTATACTTAGCGTTTCCAGAGGACGAGGCACCCACATGTCGGAATCGGACACCATCCGTGTCGGCGCCGTCGATAGCAGACTCTATCTGCACGTCGGCGGCAAAGCCACCCATCTCGCTTGCCGGACCGCGAACGCGATTGCGGACGGGTTCTTCGAGACTGCTGAGCAACCGTCGTTGGTGGTGGACCTCGAGGGCTGCGCATGGGTCGACAGCACGATGGCCGGCTGGCTGCTCCGTCAGCACCGGGCGCTGGCGGCCCGGGGTGGCACGCTCACGCTGTCGCGGTGTAGCGACCAGTGTCGGCAAACGCTGCGAAAGATGAGTGTCGATCGGCTATTCCAGTTCGATGATGTCGCGCCGCCGAGCGAGACGCGTGAAATCGCGTGCGCGCACGCCCCGACGGACGATGGGGAGTTGATCGAGCTCATGCTCGCGTGCCATGAGGAACTCGCCGGCATCAGCGGACAGAACGCGGATGTGTTCGAGCCGATCGTGAGGATGTTGCGCAAGCAACTTGACCGGCGCGAAGCGGGGTCTTGAGGCCTCGTTCGCACCGGAGCAGGCGGCGTAGTCGCCGGCCTCACAAAGGGCGCTTGGTCCCGCTCGCGCCCCCGGATCCCCTCGCTTGCGCTCGGGGCTCGTTTTGTTCGGGAACGGACCGTTTGTCGGTGCGCGCCCTCTAGGGGAGGTCAATGATGTGTGCCGCTGCGACTCACCTTGTCGGGTAACAAGTAAAGCGACCAGTCTGCCATTCGCAGGGGCTGGTCGCTTGGCGCGTCCGCCATAAAAAGGCGAACAGTGCCGATTGGAGGGTAGTGTTGCGAGAGGAGTTCGGTGCGCACGCTGGCCCCAGGCGTGCGGGCAGCGCTTGGGGTGCGTTCGAGAGGTCGAACGCACCCGTGACGCATTCGTTTTTGAGGCTAGCCGCCGGTGACGAGCGCGACGAAGCAGTTGATGTCGCCGACGGAGACGTTGCCGTCTTCGGTGCAGTCGCCGTTGAGGATATTGCAATCCGGGAACATGGCGGCGTATCCGGTCGGGTCAGTCAGCGCCAACACGAACGGATTGATGTCGCCGACGGAGACGTTCCCGTCACAGTTCATGTCGCCGAGCAGTCCCGGTCCTGCCGTCTGGATTCCGGGCCAGAAGCCGCCGACCAGCGTGAAGTTCCCGCCGGTCATCGGTCCGCCGGCGTCCGGCTGCCCGATGGTCCCCGACAGCTCGAAGTTGCCGCCGACGCTCGTGCCGCCGCCGCCGTCGATTGTCATCCAGTCGAGCGTGAACTCGCCGCCAGCGTGGGCCGCCGCGGCCAGGGCCAACATCATCGTGAAGGTTGCAAAGAGGCGTCTCATGGCGCTATCCCTTATTGATCTCGAGTCTACGTGTACCTCGTCCGTCATACTATAAAGCGCCATCGGCGCGTCCGATGCGCTGCTTTTTTGCGAATTTTTTCCGACGGCACGCTCTCCAGGAATCGGAATCTCTCATAACATCATTTATATCAACGACTTATGATCCGACTAGGCGACCGACTCGACCGACTTCAGTCGAGGTGCCAGGAAGCGGCCCGTCTGGCTCGCTTGGCACGCGGCCACCTCCTCCGGCGTTCCTTCGGCGACAATTCGACCCCCGTCTTCACCACCTTCCGGGCCTAAATCGATAATCCAGTCGACCGTCTTGATCACGTCCAGGTTGTGCTCGACGACCAGCACGGTGTTGCCCATGTCCACCAGCCGATTGAGCACGGCCAGCAGCGTCTGGATGTCGGCGAAGTGCAGCCCGGTGGTCGGCTCATCCAAGACGTAGAGCGTGTGCGAGTCGTACTTGGCGCGCTCCGTCGCACTCGCGATCGGCGGTCCGTTGGTCGGTAGCGGATGGAGCGCCCCGCGAGCCAACTCGCCGGCGAGCTTGACGCGCTGCGCTTCACCACCCGAAAGGGTGTTCGAGGGTTGCCCGATGCGAATGTAACCCAGCCCGACGTCGGAGAGCGCCTGAAGCCCGTGCTTGATTTTCGGGAAGCTCTCGAAGAAGGGGATGGCTTCCTCGACGCGCATGTCGAGGACGTCCGCGATCGACTTCCCGCGATAGCGTACTTCGAGCGTCTCCCGGCTGTAACGGGTTCCCTTGCATTCCTGGCAGACCACGTAGAGGTCCGGCAGAAAATGCATCTCGATCCGCTTGGTACCCTGACCCTGGCACGCTTCGCACCGGCCGCCCTTGACGTTGAAGCTGAAACGCGAGGCGTTGTACCCGCGGATCTTCGCCTCCCGGGTCTTGGCGTACAGCTCGCGGATTTCGTCGAACACACCGGTGTAGGTCGCAGGATTGCTGCGTGGCGAGCGGCCGATGGGCGTCTGATCGATCTCGATCACCTTATCGATGCGGTTGACGCCGACCAGTCGCTCGTGCGCTCCGATGCGCTCGGTCGAGCGGTTCAGTCGGCGACGCAACGCCGGGAGCAGAATCTGAGAGATGAGCGTGCTCTTGCCGCTGCCGGATACTCCGGTGACGGCGCAGAAAACGCCGAGCGGAAGCTTCACATCCAGCCCCTGAAGGTTGTTCTCTGCCGCGCCCAGCACTTGCAGCATCTCGCTCTTGCGCGGCGTTCGGCGGCTTTCCGGCAGCGGGATCGAGTACTCGCCGCGAATGAAACGCCCGGTGATGGAGTCCGGGTTGCGGAAGACGTCGTCCGGCGCGCCGACCGCGATCACGCGCCCGCCGTGGAGGCCAGCGCCGGGGCCGATGTCGATCAGGTGGTCGGCGGCGCGGATCACGTCCTCATCGTGCTCGACCACCACCGCCGTATTGCCGGCGTCCACGAGTCGACGAATGGCCAGCAACAGCCGCTCATTATCACGCTGGTGCAGCCCGATCGTTGGCTCGTCGAGGACGTAGCACACCCCGACCAGCCCGCTGCCGAGCTGGGTCGCGAGCCGGATGCGTTGCGCCTCGCCCCCCGAGAGCGTGGCGCTGACCCGTTCCAGCGTGAGATACCCGAGGCCGACATCATCCATGAAACGCAGGCGTTGACGAATCTCGCGCAGGATCGGATCGGCGATCTGGCCGCGCTCGCCGTCGAACTGCATCTCGTCGAACACTTGTCGTGCCACGCCGATCGAAAGTCGCGTGATATCGTGAATGCTGCGGTCGTCGATGCGGACGCCCAACGGCTCCGGACGCAGCCGCGCGCCATTGCATGACGTACATACGTCTTCCGTCTGGTAGGCCGCGAACCGCGTTCGGCTGGAACCGTTTCCGGCTGCCCTGAGCCGACGATCCAGATTGGGAAGCACGCCTTCGAACTCGACGCCCATCTCCTCGACATCGTTCGGGTTCGTGCCGTGCATGACGATTCGGCGGACATCCGCCGACAAGCGGCCGAAGGGGGTGCTGGGGGAGACGCCAACTGCGCCAAGCAGCGTCTTGATGAGTTTGAGGTACGCGGCGCCGACCTTCTGCTTGCCGGTCGTCCAGGGAGCGATCGCGCCGCCCACGAGCGAGAGGCTATCATCCGGGACGATCAACGATTCGTCGAAACGCAATGTCGTGCCGAGACCGTCGCACGCCTCGCACGCACCATATGGCGAATTGAAGCTGAATGCGCGCGGCGAAAGGTCGCTGACCATGACGCCGCATTGAGTGCAGGCGTGCTGGTTGCTGTACACGTGGTCGCGCCATCCGCCGTCAGCCCCGCCCGCAGCGTCACTCGGTTGCTCGACCGCCACGACCACCGTTCCCTCGGCGAGCGTGAACGAAAGCTCGACCGCATCGGAGAGCCGCGGGCGAATGTCGGCACGCAGTGTCAAGCGATCGATGACGACGTCGATGTCGAGCGGCTGGTCCTTCGGTAACTCCGCGAGGTCCACCACATCGCGCAGTACGGAATTGACCCGCGCGCGGACGAAACCGTCGCGCTGCATTCTGCGGACGATCGGGCGCGGGTCGCCGACGCGCCCTCGCGCGAGCGGCGCCAGGATCATCACCCGCTGGCGATCCGGTCCGCGCATCACCTCGTCGACGACCTGGTCCGCAGTACGGCGAACCAGCGGCGTGCCGCAACCGGGGCAGTGGGGCGTCCCGACGCGCGAAAACATCAGCCGCAGGAAATCGTATACCTCGGTCGTCGTCGCCACGGTCGAACGCGGGTTTGCGGCCGATGCGCGCTGCTCAATTGCCAGTGTCGGCGGAAGGCCCTCGATGCGATCCACGTCCGGCTTGCCGACCTGCTCGAGGAAGTGCCGCGCATGAACGCTCAAGGATTCGACGTATTTCCGCTGCCCTTCCGCATAAATGGTATCGAATGCGAGTGAACTCTTGCCCGATCCGCTGAGGCCGGTGACGACGACCAGTTGCTCGCGCGGCACGTCCACTGTGATGTTCTGCAGATTATGCTGTCGGGCGCCGACGACTCGGATGCACTTCGCTTCCACGGATACTCCAGCCGTACCACACCGCGCCAGCGCTGCGGCCACTCGTTTGGTATCGGGCCGCCCGGATGCCGACCCGCATGACACCTCGACCCTGACGTTGGCGCAGACCGCAAGCACGGCGGCGCCTCGACGATCGAACCCCGTATTGTAGCAGATCCTCCAACGACCGCGAGTCGAACGGTTCCGGGACCCGTCGCTTGCGCTCCGGGGGGAGCAAGCTCCCTTCAGGAGGCAAGCGTCTACGCCGCCTGCACCGGCGCGAATCAAACGTCAGATACAACGAGCCCCGAGCGAGGAGCAAGCAGTCCATGGCGGGCGAGACGCCCGCCCCACCCTTGGAAGTACCGCGCGTGCCGCTTGCGGAACCGCACGTTACGCAGACTTCGCCGACGCCGATTGCTCGATCGCGGCCGGTCGGCTCAAATGGCGTCATTGGATCGGAATCGTGCATCGTATCGGAGCCGCATCTTGCCTGCCGACACCAGCCTCTACACGATCAAGCGTCCGGAACAGCTCGCTGCGATCGCTTCGGCGGTTCGTCTGGAAGTTCTGGATGCATTTCGCGTCCTGGGTCCTTGTTCGATCGCGACCGTGGCCGCGTTTCTCGGACGCGCGCCCGACTCGCTTTACTACCACATCCGCAAGCTGGTGAAAGTGGACTTGCTGGTCGACAAGGGCCAGCGTCCGACCGGGCAGCGGTACGAGGCGGTCTATGACGCTCCTGCGCGGCGGTTGCGAACACCTTTCTCGCCGCAGGACACGACCCACAATACGGCGGTGCAGCGGGTTTACGAAAAGCTGCTCGGTCTGACGGAGCGTGATTTTCGGGCGGCTGTGCGCCGCGGGGATCTTCGTTCGGTCGGTCCCGGTCGCAATGTGCGGCACGGGCGGATCAAGGGCTGGCTCTCGCGAAGCGAGCTGCAGCGCGTGCAGGCGTTGCTGGATGAGTTGCTGGGTGTGCTCGAAGCCAACGAAGATGATGACGAGGAGCGGGAATTGTTCGCCTTGACCACGTTTCTGATCCCCGTGCGACCCAAGAAGTCGGGCTCGGCCTCGGGTTCCAAGGGTCGGACGCGGCGTAAGCCGGCGCGCTAGTCGTTTCGGCGTTGCCGGACCGCATGGGTGTTCAATCGCCGGTTGGGTAGGGCGGCTCGTCCGGTCGCGGGAAGCGGTCAGCCATTGGGGGCAAGGCGGGCCCGCCCCGTTGCGGTTGGGAGAGGTAATAGTAGGCGGTGCTGGAGTAGTCGTTCTCGAGTTTGTTGGCGTGGCCGTGCTCGATCGTGACGCGGATCGACTTTCGAAACCGGATCGGGTCCTCGATGTGGTAACGGTAGATCGACTGCTTTCCTTTCCATTTCCAGGTTTCGTTACCGTTGTAAAGCAGCACACCGTGGTAGGGCGCGTGGTACTCTTCGGACGGTCCGAAGGCCGTGTTGCACCAGTCTTCGGTACCGGTTCCGTGCAGGTTCGGCGGCCAGGCTTCTCCGTCGACGAAGATCATGTCGTCCCCCTCGCCGAACCAGTCGTTCTTCTGTCGGCGAAAGATGTCGATATCGAGGTGGGCGCCACAGTAGATGCCGTCGCCATTCGATTCGAGGATGACGTAGTTTTCCTTTCCGTCGGTATTGAGACTGCGCGGATCGTCGCCGAAGAACATCTTTTGGCGCCATTGTTCCTCGTCGACGCCTTTGAGGTGGTCGTACTCGGCGCCCCAGCCGGCGGTCGGGTTTTCCCGGCGCCATTGGACGTGGAGGTACGATTGTCCGTCGAGTCTGGCCGGTGAATCGTATGACTCGTAGTCGAAGTAAAAGTACAGCGGGAATGTTTCGTCCGAGGGGTTTAAGACTTCGACGCGCGCCCGTTCGCGAAAGGGCATCGGCCACCAGGAGTTGAAGCCGCGGCCTTCCTGCGGGCTCATCTGATTGACGGCGGTGACGAAGTTCTTGCGTTTTGCGTGGCCCAGCCCGAAGAAGTCGCCGATCGGGCATTCGATGCTCGGTTCCGGGCAGTCGTCCCAGTAGAACCGGAGGAGCACGCCGCGCAGGAGCCGCTCGTCCTGAAAGAGCATGGTCATCCAGATGTGACGGATGCACCCGGGACCGTCCATGGTCGCGATCGTCCGCGTTTCCGATGGCTCGATGTCGATCCAGTCGCGGTTTCCGCCGGTGGGGTCGTAGCTGCTGACACGCCGGCTGACGTAGTCGCGAAGGTGTGGCAGGGCGGCGAGCGCGGACGGTGCGAACATGTCGGACTCCCAAAAAAGCCGTTTGGTCGTACGTCTGCCTGCGCGGCGCGCGGGCCGTGCGCGACGTCCTGAGTATTGCGTCTCGATCGGCGGACGAAAAGGGGACGTGATCCTCGTCTCCGACGATCCTTCGGAGTCGGAGTCCAGCGCAGGGTGAGGCGGGCGTCCCGCCCCGGGAGCAAGCTCCCTCTATGAGGCCGGCGTCTCGCCCGCTGACGCCCGTCGACAGAAGTCTCGGGTCGGGTACGATGCGGACTGGTGCGCGTCGATTCGTAAGTTCCTATGCGAGAGAGCCGATTCCGTCATGATTGATATCCGTATGATTCGCGAAGCGCCCGACGAGGTCCGGCAGGCCTGTCGCGTGAAAAACATGGACCCGGCGGTCGTTGACCAAGTGCTCGCGGTTGACGCCCGTCGTCGAACGCTCGAGACCGAGTTCAACGAGCTGCGCCATCGCCAGAAGCAGATCGGTGAGCAGATTGCGAAAGCCGATAAGGACGACAAGGCGCGGATGAGCCAGGAGATGGCGCCGATCAAAGCCCGGCTGAAGGCGATCGAAGGCGAGCGCGAGACGGTTGATTCCGAGCAGCACGACCTCATGTTGCGCGTGCCGCAGATTCCGCATCCCGATGCACCGGTCGGTGCCAGTGACGCCGAGAATGTTGAGGTGCGGACGGTTGGTACGCCGCGTGGTAAGGATCAGTTCGGTTTTCGTTTCCGCGACCACGTTGAGATTGGCGAACAGCTCGGACTGTTCGATATCGAGCGCGGGGTCAAGCTTGCCGGTTCGCGGAACTACGTGCTGCGCGGGGCGGGCGCGATGTTGCACGAGGCGGTGCTGCGTCTCGCCTGGGACAACATGATACAAGGTGGGTTCATGCCGTTGACCGTTCCGGTGCTCGTGCTCGAGCGGTTGATGTACGGTACCGGCTTTTTTCCGCTGCATCGTGACGAAGTCTACCTCGCGGAGCGCGACGAACAGTGCCTGGTCGGCACGGCCGAGGTGCCGGTTACCGGCCTGCACATGGACGAGATCCTCGATCAGGCTGACCTTCCCAAGCTATACGTCGCGCGGAGTACGTGTTTTCGACGTGAGGCCGGGGCCGCGGGCAAGGACACGCGCGGGCTCTATCGAATTCACTTCTTCGACAAGCTCGAGCAGGTCGTTCTGTGTCGGGCCGAACCCGAGGAGTCGGCGAAGTGGCATGAGGTGATCATCAAGAACGCGGAGGAAGTACTGCGAGCGCTCGAGCTACCCTATCGGGTCGTCGAGGTTTGCACCGGCGACATGGGACAAGGCAAGGTGCGGATGTACGACATCGAGACCTGGATGCCCAGCCGGGAGGCGTATAGCGAAACCCACTCGGCCAGCCGCTTCCACGATTTCCAGGCGCGACGATTGAACTTGCGCTACCGAGACGGCAACGGCAAGCCGCAGTTCTGTCACACGCTCAACAACACGGTTGTGGCTTCGCCGCGGATTCTGATTCCGCTTCTGGAGACCAACCAGAACGAGGACGGCAGTGTCACCATCCCGCAGGCGCTGCGGCCGTACATGAACAACATGGAGCGGATCGTCGTGCCGTAGATACCGTAGGGGGGACACGGCGCGATAGCACCGCCGCGCAGCCCGTCATATTGGCCCGGGCGGCGGACAAACGAGGGGGCCGGATGCCGTCAGATGATGGTCAATTCGCTGACGGGTCGGCGGCCCTGGAAACCAACGTCGAGTTCGTGCCAATGGCCAATCGAGTCCTCGCCGTCCTTCCAGCATAGCCAGACGACGCGCCCGTGATGTTCGGCGGGGAAGTCGATCAGGCCCAGCTTCCAGTCTTTGAGGTAGCAGCCGATCTCCAGCAACTCGGCGTTCAGCCGGTTTAGCTGGTCGGTGAGTGCCTCGAGCTTCTCCCGGCAGGCAGCGAACTCGTCGCTGTTTTCGAGATCGCGCCCGAACTCCTGCATTTTTTGGTATGTCGCCAGCAGCACCCCGTAGTGCTGGCGAATCTCCGCGACGACGCGGCGAACGAGCACGAGCGCCCGGTTCGCTTCGTCAAGCGTGAAGAGCTTCTGGAAACGGGGCCCCTCTGACGGTGCGGTCTCCTCAGTGTCCTTCTTGATCGCCATCGATTCTATTTCCTACGAGCCCGGTGAGGGAACGGTTTCAAACTACACCAGCGTGAGAAGCGCCCCGACACAACTCATCAGCAGGTACCCGCCACAAATCGTGACGGCAACCCAGCCACGCCAGCTTCCAACCCACTTGGATAATGAGATGATACCGAAAACGAGGCCGATTAGCGCGAAGAAAAGGCCACCCATCGGCAAGGCGCTGATCCACGGCTTCCGATTGCGGACATCCTCCAGCATTTCCGTCGCCTCGGCAAAGGACGGGGGCTGGGTCGGCTGGGACGAGCCCGCCTGTATATGCGAGAGCTCGATTGCCAGGATCACTGCCATGGCCACAGTGAGCGTAATGAAAAGCGCCGTCGCGATCAGCGAGTAGTTTCCGTATGCCACGGCACCGTGCTGTGCGTAGGTCATTGGCCGCGGGCCGACGTGCAACGGGACGTTCGCCGCCGGCACCGGAGGCAATCCACCCGAAGCAGGCTCGACCGGCCGCGCCGTGGCGACCTCGTCGATCTCGACTTCCGAGCGACCGGGAACGGTCACGACCGTCTGGCAGAACGGGCAGCGGGCCAGCTTTTCAGCCAGCTCCTCGTCGACCTCGATCGGTTCCTGACACTGTTTGCAGCGGAAACGGATCGCCAAACCTGTGCTCCAAATCACTCGGTCGCGTGCCGCAACGCTGCACGGACCGCCTCGAATTCGCTCGCGGGATACTAGCCGCTCGGCGCCGCGTCGTCACCCGGCCGCTACTCGTAGCGTAGCGCATCCACCGGGTTTTGTCGGCTGGCCTTCCAGGCGGGGTAGACGCCGGAAAACACCCCGACCAGCACGGATGTCAGCAAGGCGGTCCAGATGATGCCGGCCGTGATTTCCGTCTTGAAGAATCCCTCGATCACCTTCCCGAGCAGGTCGGCGAACATCGCCCCCAGCAGCAATCCGAACGCGCCCCCGAAAAGACTGATGATCAGCGACTCCACGAGGAACTGCACGAGAATGTCCCACCGCCGGGCGCCGACCGCCATCCGAACGCCGATCTCACGCGTCCGCTCGGTGACCGATACCAGCATGATGTTCATGATGCCAATTCCGCCGACGACCAGGCTGATGCCCGCAATGCTGTAGAACACCACGCGGAAGTAGAGCATGATCTGCTTGAAGTTCTCGAGCGACGATTCCTGATTCGTAACGCGGAAATCGTCCGGTTTGCCCGCCTTGGCCGTCCCGTGCAGCGTACGCAATTGCAGAACCAGCTTCTTCTCGATTGCCTCGAGCCGATTTGGATCCTCAGCAGCGACCGTGATGCTGTCCAGCCATCGGCGGTTGAGAAAACGCTTGAGCCCGGCCGCAATCGGAATGTACACAACCTCGTCGGCGTTGAGGAACCCCAGACTCCCTTTCTCCTCCATGACGCCGACGACGCGATAGGGGACGGAGTTGATCTTCACGCTTTGCCCCACGGGCTCCATTCCGCCGAACAACCGCTCCGCGACGCGGTCGCCGAGGCAACAGACGCTCGAAGACTCGTCCCGTGCGTCATCCGTGGTGAAAACCCTGCCCGAGGCGGCGTCAAAGGCGTGGACATCGAAGTAGGCGTCAGAGGTCGCGATGACCGGAAACGTGTCCGATTTCTGGAAGCGTTTGATTGTCGCCGAGCCGGTCGCTTGAGGGGCGATCGCGGCCAGTTCGCCGCCCAACTCGCGCTTGATCGCCTCACAATCATCGAGCGTCAGGGTCTGGGCGAGGGCGCGCTGCCGCCCACCGACGAGTGTGGACTGCGGCATGACGTACAGCAGATTCGACCCGAGCGACTTGAACTGCCGCATCAGGTTGTTCGAGAACCCCTCCATGATCGACATGCACGCGACGACTGACGAGACGCCGATCAGCACGCCGAGCGTCGCGAGGATCGAGCGCAGGAAGTTCGCGTCCAGGCTACGGATCGCCGAGATGATCAACCGTAAGTAGAACATTCAAACCGGATCGTCCGCGATCTCGCCGGAGTTTTCAACGGCAACGGTTGTCGCGTCTTGTCGGGCAACCGGATCGCAGCCGCGAACGGGCCTGTGTCGACTAGGGTCGTCGCGTGACGAAGATTCCGAACGCGAGCATCCCGAGGGAGAAAAGCCCTGCTGCCGGACAGAGGCCGAACGTCGGGGTCTGGGGTTGGAAGACGAGCGTGCCGGTTGGTGCGTCGCGCTCCTGCCGGATTTGCCGCTGCATCATGTTCGCGGTCGCCGCGTCGGCCGTCAGTGCGATCACCTCGTTCAGCGAATCGACCGGCGTGCCGATGATGGCGGCGCAGCCGATGCCGTCCACGTCGTTGCGCCCCTCGACCTGAAACTTCGCGGCGAGCGTGAACTGCTCGCCAACAACCGCGTCATACTGATAATCAAGCTCCATCGGCGGAATGATCAGCACCTGGAACACGCCGAAGTCCGGGTTCAGGACCGAAAGGTCGGACAGCACGAGCGTGTCGGTCGGCAGATCGCCGTCCGCTTCGATGGTTACCTGCCCATCGGCCGCGCCCGCGAGCGTCACTGTGCCTTCGAACACCGTGGTCTCGGTCTCGTCGCTGGCGATCTTGGTGACCGTAACCCGCAGCGTGACATCGACATTCGAGATATCTTTCGCCGACTCCGCAGCGAAGATCGTCAGCGCCCCGTCGAGGAACAGCCGGCCAATCAGCTCGATCTCGTCGCCATCCTGCGTGCCGACGATCTCCGCCGAACTGAAGACGATATCACGCTCCTCCGACGAGGCAGCCAGCGCTTCGTAATACGTATGCGGCGTTACGCTGCTGAGCGCGAAGTTCATCGCGAATTCTTCGGGATTGGGCTGGTCCAGCTCGGTCGGGTCGGCGAACAGGGCGGCCACCGAGCCCGCCGCCTCCTCCGGATCGAGCGCGACCAGTTTCGTCACCGCAGCGATCGGCAGCTCGTCCGACGTGCCCGGAAAGTCCTCGGAAACCTCTTCGAGGTCGCCGGGTTCGTTGAACAGGAATTCCTGTAGCTGAACGTCCGTTGCCCCGCGTATCGCAAGCACTTCGGCAAATGCGGAGGTGCAGAACAACATCGTGAAAAAGGCCGGAGTGTATCGTCGCATCAAACCTGTCTCCGAGGGAGCCCGGGCGCACAGATCGTGTACCACGTCGCTTTTGGCGTGCAATCAAGCATAGCGCCGAAATCAGGCGGGGACAACTACACCGCCGCGATTTTCCGAGGAGCCCATTTATTATCGGCGACGGATCGTTGGCATGGTTCACGCACGCCTTCTATGGACCGTCCACGAACTCAGGGCGGGGGGGGCGTTTCGTCCGTCGTCGACCCCTCGCTCGCGCTCGCGGCTCGTATTGGTCTCCCAGGGCGCGCGTTGGTGCTCCGTAAGGAGTCGCCCAGGCGAGCCCGGAGCGCTAGTGACGGGCACCGGTGGCGCTCGAATTGTTGCGTACCAGTCGGGCTCGCCTTCGCTTGCCGATCGGCGGTATCGGATCCCCTCGCTCGCGCTCGGGGCTCGTATTGGCGTCCCAGGGCTCACATAACGAGCCCCGAGCGCGAGCGAGGGGATCAAAGGCGCGTCGCTCGGGTGGCCCTGGCAATGCAAAGAGGCGACGCCCGATCGTTTGCCTGTGTTCAGAACGTCGTCTTGCGAGGTCGGGAGCGTTGACGCCGCTTGTCACTGTGTCGCCTTCGCGGTATCCCGAGCGCTATGACGCGATGGTTGCCGGCAATTGCAGTGGGGCTGATCTCGACGTACCCGTTCGGCTACCTGCTGGCGTGGATCACGCTTGGCGACCAGCCGACTCGTCTGATGCAGGCCTGCTATGTGGTCGCGGCAGGCGGCTGGCTGCTCCTGCTTCGTAGCCTCTACGACGCGGAAACGTCGCAGAAACGCCCGTTGTCGCTTCGTAACCTGTTGTTGATCGGGCTGTTGTTTCGGGCGGTACTGCTTCCGGCACCGGTTTCGGATGATGTGTATCGATATGTCTGGGAAGGTCGCGTTCGGCTCGCGGGTTACAACCCCTATCTGCTTGCGCCGGACGCCGAGGTACTGCGGTCGCTCCGCGACGATCATTGGCCACTGGTCAACCATCCCGAGCACGCTGCGATTTACCCGCCGACCATCCAACTCGTCTTTACGACCATCGCAGCCATCAGCCCGAACCTGATGACGGTCAAACTCGTGATGGTCGCGGCCGACCTCGGAGCGGTCGTATTGCTGGCGGGCTGGTTGCGCCGACGCGGAATGCCCGAAGGTTGGGCGGGCATTTATGCGCTCTGCCCGCTGACCTTGGCGGCGTTCGCGCGCGAGGCGCATCTCGATGCGTTCGTCGTGTTGGGGATCGCCACCTGGCTGGTCGCCGACGAACAAGCGCGTCGGCGCGGTTCTTACGCGCTCATTGCGCTCGCTGGCGCTGGGCTGGGACTGGCCGTCGGGGCCAAGTGGGTGCCGCTCCTGCTGCTGCCATGGTGGGTGACGGACCTGAATCGCCGAGCGTCCGGCCGAATTCGCGGACCGGCCTCAGCAGCCGTCGGGACCTTGCTGGTGGCGGCGATGGTTCTGCTGCCCGCGATCGCCTACAAGGATGCCGGGCTCGCGATCGTCGGGCCACTGCGCCATTTCGCCGACGCCTTTCACACGCTTGACCTGGCGCAGTCGATCCTGCGCCAGGCCGTGGACCCCGCCGTCGCAGGCGCTTTGGCGAGTGCGGCGATCGTTCTGATCGCGCTCGCCGTTGCCGGGTTTCGCTTATCTGCGGCCCGGGCCATGCTGTGGATTCTGGGCGGCGCGATCCTGCTGCTGCCGACGGTGCACCCATGGTATCTCACCTGGCTGCTCCCTGCGTTGTGCGCGCGCCGCGCCTGTCCTTGGATTGTGGCCGTCGTGACGGTCGTCTTCGCATGGGAGGCGGATCGAGTGCGCGAGACGGTCGGCGAATGGGACATGCCGACGTGGGTCGCAGCCGCAGTCTTCGTCCCGGTCTACGTGGCCGTGCTGGCGTCCGGATTGGCGGGGCTTTGGGCTCGGCGTGGACGTTCGGCTCGCGGAACCGTATGATCCATGCCCATTGAGGCGGCAATCCCCGAGTCCGCCGGAGGTGCCGTGGTCGCATTTCTGCATTCGATCCTCGATGCGCTTGCCCGTAACTGGGCGCTCGTGGCGATCGTCTCGACGATCATCTTTCTCGTGATCGTGCCGATTCTGATCATCCTCAAGTATGTGCGCATCTCGCTGAACATCATGCGGACCACCAAGCCACCGTTGGCGCGCAACCCGCTGGGTTTCGAGCGCCTGACCGGCGAGGCGGTTCGCTTCCCGGCGTACGATGGATTGCCGCTGAACGGAATGCTGGTGCGGTCCGCCAGCGCGGCGCCGCAGCGCGGGCTGATCATCTTCGCGCACGAATACTGCTCCGACATGCACTCCTGCGGTCGCTACTGCCGTGACCTGTATCTGTCGGGCTACGATATTCTGACCTTCGACTTTCGAGCACATGGCCAGACCGAAGCGGAGCCGGGCTACACGCCGAGACAATGGGTGACCGAGCGTGAGATTAATGATATGCGCGGAGCGCTCGCGTTCGCGCAGCAGTGGCTTCGCGAGCAGGGACGCCCGGTGCACATCGGCCTGTTCGGGATCTCGCGCGGCGCCTGCGCCGCGATCATTGCGGCCGGCGAGGATCCGACGGTTCGCGCCATTGTCTCGGATGGGGCGTTCAGCACGGATACGACGATCGAGTACCTGATGAAGCGCTGGGCGTACATCTTTGCGAAGGTACGAGTGCTGTACGAGAACCATCATCCGTTCTTCTGGCGGTTCCTGCGCTGGGCGATGATCCAGTTCGCGAGCCGTGAGTTTCGATGCCGGTTCCCTTCAGTGCGGAAGGCGTTGTTACGGATGAAGCCGTCGCCGATGCTCTTCATTCATGGTGAGAAGGACTCGTACCTGCCCGTGGAGCAGAGTCGCAAGCTCTATGCAATCGCCGGCCAGCCGAAGTACCTCTGGATCGCTCCCGGTGCGCGGCACAATCAGGCGGTCGTGATCCATAACGAGCAGTACCAGCGGATGGTGACGGATTTCTTCAATCGATACCTGGCGGGAGACGTGCGACCCCAACGGCGCGTGGACGCTCCGTCGTCCGGACCGGTGGTCGCGGGGCCGGTACCGTCTCGGAACTAGAGGAAGCACCCCGTTATCATGCCCGTCGGTTTGCTCGATCGCATCGCCGCCACACTCGCACTACAGCATGCCCGTCGACAATTCGGGCGTTTCGAACGCGCGTTGCGCGACGCGCGACCGGCTCAGCAGACGGCTTTGCAGCGAGCATTGCAACAGGTGCGTGGCAGCGCGTTCGCGCAGGCCCATCGCCTTGACCGTGTGCGGACGCTGGACGACCTGCGGGCTGCGCTCCCGCTCCATCGGTACGAGGACCTGCGGCCGTGGATTGACCGCGTTGTGGTCGGCGAAACCGGCGCGCTGTTTGCGCCGGGGACGCGTCTGCACATGTTCGCAACGAGCAGCGGGACGACCGCCGCACCGAAGCGGATTCCGGTCACGTCGGCGTTCGTCGAAGACTACCGGCGCGGCTGGAACACGTTCGGGGCCAAGATGCTCTCGGACCATCCCGAGGCGCTGCTGCGGGCGATTCTGCAAAGCTCGGGACGCCATGATGCAGAACACACATCGACCGGCGTACCGGTTGGCGCAATCACCGGATTGCTCGCTCGAACCCAGAAACGTATCGTTCGGCGATACTACGTCGGCCGACCGGAGATCGCGCTGCTCAGCGATGCGCTGGCGCGCTACTATGTACTGATGCGGCTCGGCCTGGCGCGGGATGTGGCGTTCGCGATCACCGCGAACCCGGCAACCCTGATCGGAATGGCACGGTGTGCAGACGAACACGCTGAGGCGCTGATCCGTGATATCCATGACGGCACGCTGTCGGCGGAACAAGTCCCCGATCCTGCGTTGCGGTCGACGTTGCTCCGCGGCGTGCGTCCGCAGCCCGCGCGGGCACGCGTGCTCGAAGGGCTACGCGCAACGCACGGCGTGTTGCGGCCGCGCGACGCATGGAATCTCAGCTTCGTCGCGTGCTGGACCGGCGGCAGCATGGGCCAGTACCTCGAACGGCTCGGCGACTGGTACGGACCGCTTCCAGTCCGCGACGTCGGTCTGCTGGCCAGTGAAGGCCGGGTCACGATCCCGACAACGTTCGGAACCGCTTCCGGGCCGCTCGACGTGACTGCGGGGTGTTTCGAGTTCATTCCAGTTGCCGAGTTCGATCATGAGACGCCGCGGACGCTCGACTTCTCGCAGCTCGACGTCGGTGGCGATTACGCGGTCGTCCTGACCAACCCGGCGGGCCTGTTTCGCTATCGTCTGGACGATATCGTCCGATGTACCGGTCATGTCGGGGGCGCGCCGACGCTGGCGTTTCTGTACCGCGGCGGGCGGGTGTCCTCACTTGCTGGTGAGAAGTTGACGGAGAATCAGGTTGTTGATGCGTTCCGGTCGGCGTGCGTGGAAGCCGGCGGCGGTGAATTCGACTACTTGTTAGCGCCAGTGTGGGGCGATCCGCCGACCTATCGGCTGCTTTGCGAGCAAGCACCCGATGAGCGCTGGATCGCAGCGTTCGACGCCTCGCTCCAGCGCGCGAACGAAGAGTACGCGTCGCGCCGTAAGTCGTTTCGTCTGGGTTCGTTAGAAGTTGTTCGCGTCGGAAGCGGCAGGATTCGGGCGCTGGACCGTGAGATGATGACGCGACGTGGCGCGACCGCGGAACAGTACAAGCGTCAGACACTGCTGACGCGGGTCGGGGAGGACGCGGCGTTGTTGGCGGTCTCGCCCGCCGAGGCCTGACCGAAACCGCCACAATCGGCGCTTATCCCCAAAAAGTTGACATTTTCTCAACAAAATCCCTCAAGGTCCCAAGCCACTCCAAACTCTGTAAGTCCTGTATTTTCCGCATTTTGAACGTGCGGCGCCGACAAAGTGTTAAACTGGTGAAAAATCGGGAGCGGTTTCGGGGTCAACATTCTTTAAAGCGAGAGCCGGCGCTTCTTCGATATCACCCCTGTCAGGCGGACACACGTGCGGCGTAAACAAGCATCTCCAGATCGTCGCAAATCGTGAGGCAGAGAGGAACATCGGGAAGGAGTCCGGTCCCCATGAAGAAGCAGTCCACAGCGCAGATCACGAACCTCTGGCGAAGTTTTCACAAGGATGGCTCGTTGGAGGCAAGGAATGCCCTCATCGAGAACTACATGCCGATCGTGCAGAAGGTCGCTGAGATCCTGGCACGTCGTCTTTGGCCGCGGGTGACGGCCGAGGAGTTGGCGAGTGCCGGCTACGACGGCCTGATTGCAGCCGTGAATTCGTTTGATCCGGCCCGGGGTGTAAAGTTCGAAACCTATTGTCGTCAGCGAATCGTCGGTGCGATCCGCGACTGGCAGCGCGAGATCGATCCGCTGGGACGGTCTGGCCGCAACTTCGAGCGGGCGCTCAACGCCGCCGAGGATCGCTTCCAGGCGATCAACGGCCGCACGCCGACCAGCGAAGAGTTGGCCGACGATCTCGGTATCGATGGGGATCGTTTCTCACGCATGCGTCGCAGCGTGACGGCAGCGCACTCCGTGCCCCTCGATGCGGCACAGGATCGCGGCAATGACGATTCGCGAATCGGTGCGCTCATGCCGGTGGATCCCGGTCCCGGTCCTGTGCAGCATACCGAACGCGAGTTGATTCGTGAGTATCTGACCCGCGGCCTCAAGGAGCAGGACCGGCTGATTCTCACGCTCTACTACTACGAGAAATTGACGATGGCATCGATCGGCGCGGTGCTTGGTGTGAGCGAGTCGCGCGTCTGTCAGCGCCACGCAGAGATCATGGACCAGTTGCGGACGCGGTTTGCACACGCCGCGTGCGATATGGTCGCTTGACGCACGCCTCGTGCACCGAACGATCTCTCTCTCCTCCCGTCGGGGGAACTCGGTAAGGCACGGGTTCCCCCGCACGCATTCCCGACTGTCCAGGAAACCGCGGACGAACAAGCCCATGACCGGTCGCGTCGGCCACGCGGTGGCGCGGCGCGGCGGAATCGGGTAGGATGGCCACCATGCGAATACGAGAACTACTCTCCTGTGGTCGACCTTGCATTTCGTTCGAGTTCTTTCCGCCGAAGAGTGCTGACGGGTTGCGCAACCTGCGGGCGGCACTGAGCGAGCTGCGCGAATTGGCGCCGAGCTTCGTCTCGGTGACGTACGGGGCCGGCGGCAGCACGCGTGAACGGACCCTCGAGTTGGTGACCCAGTTGCGTGACGACTACGGTCTGGAGGCCATGGCGCATTTGACGTGCGTCGGCGCAGGCCGTGAGGAGATCCGTGCGGTGCTCGAGCGGTTGGCGACGGCCGGCGTGGAGAACGTGCTGGCGTTGCGCGGAGATCCCCCGACGGGTGAAGATGGGTTTACGCCGCACCCTGATGGGTTCGGGTACGCTAATGAGCTCGCGGCCTTTGCACGCCAGGAGTTCGGTTTTTGCCTGGGCGGCGCCTGCTACCCTGAAAAGCACATCGAAGCGCCGGATCGCGACACGGATCTGGAGAACCTGAAGCGTAAGCTCGAAGCTGGTTGTGAGTTTCTGATCACACAGCTCTTCTTCGACAATCAGCACTACTTCGACTTCGTGGCCCGCGCTCGGGCGGCGGGAATCGGCGTACCGATCATTCCCGGCATCATGCCGATTACCAATGTAAAGCAGGTCGAGCGGTTCACGCAGATGTGCGGCGCGCGAATTCCGGAGCTGCTGCTGAACGAACTGCGTCGACTGCAGGACGATCCGCAGGCGGTGCTCTCGTTGGGCGTTGCACATGCGACGGCGCAGTGTCTCGAGCTGCTGCATAAGGGAGCGCCGGGAATCCATTTCTATACGCTGAACAAGTCGCCGGCGACGCGCACGATTCTCATGGCGTTGCGCAACACCTTTCCGCCGGCTCAGCTTCCGGCCGGGGCGGTGGTCGCGGGCGCCTGATCGCGGTCGCGCGCAACCTCCTCGTTTCGCGCACCTTGAACCCCTCGCTTGCGCTCGGGGCTCGTTGTGTTGAGCGTCTGGTTCGTATCGGGGCCTGTGGCGTAGACACAGGCCTCATCCTGGGAGCTTGCTCCCCCCTCGCTTGCGCTCGGGGCTCGTTGTGTGGCTGAGGGCGTCAATGCGAGCCGCGAGCGCGAGCGAGCGGTCAATGGGGGTATGGTGCCCAGGGTAGAACCCTGGGGCACCAAACAGGACCAAGCCAAGGTGACGCCCATCGCTCTCTCGTGCGCCGTCTTCGCAAGGGAGGGGGCGGTCGATAGCGGGCGAGACGGCCGCCCTACGCATTGGGGGTGGGACAAAAGGAGGGCCAACGGAGTGGTCAATTGAAGGGAACTCACCTGACTACATCTCTGCGATCCTGTTTTTCGGCCTGTCAGAAGCGAAACGGGCACCCGCGACTTGACGCGTTCGTGGCGGGCCGGTAGCTTCCCCCGCGGTCACTGGTGCTTGCCGACTGGGTGTCGGCAGGAGAATAGGGAATCCGGTGAAAGTCCGGGACGGCCCCGCCGCTGTGATCGGGAACGAAAGCCACGGAAGTCCATTAGTCCGCATTTGCGGCTGAGAAGGTGTGGTGAGTAGGTGCGACTTCGGTCGCGCGCCCGAGAGTCAGAAGACCTGCCAGGTGGACCCCTTAGCTTGGTTGACAGCGTGGGACGGTCAACCGGTATGGTGTTCATGCTGCACGATTACGATCGGCCGGCGCTGTTGGGGGACGTGCGCGCGATGCCCGTCATCCGGGTTGGCGTCCACTGTGTCGGTCGAGTCGCACGCATTATTGCCACACCGATAACTTCACTCGCTGTCGTGTTTGTGGACGCCTGGCGTTGGTCGGGCGTCGTAGAGAGGAGTGAAGCATGATCGGTTCAGGTGTAGGTCGAGGAATGGGGCTTCCGGGGGTAGCGCTGACGCTGTTCGTGGGGATGAGTGGTGCGTTGGCTGGGGGGCCCTGGGCGACCGGCGTTGTCAGCTACGATGCCGGTAGCGCGCCGAGTCCCGACTTCAGCGATCCGAACACGGCGCTCGGCGCGCCCGAGCGGTTCACCGGCGAAGATGCGGGCTTTCCCAGTGCGGTGACGCTTTTCAACGGTGCATTCGGCCAGGACGAGATCGTGACCATCAGTGCCGGCGGCGAGCTGACGCTTTCCCTGGGACAGCCGGCTACGGACGACCCCGCCAACCCGTTCGGCGTCGACCTGATCGTCTACGGCAACGGATTCTTCACCGGCGATTCGCAAAGCCGGGTGGGCGGCCTGTTCGCCGAGGGGCCCATGGAGGTTTGGGTCAGCGAGAACGGTACGGATTTCGTTTCCACGGGCGCCGTGAACGATGGGCTGTTTCCCACGCAGGGCTACCTGGACAACGGTCCGTTCGACAGCACGCCCGGCACCATTCCAACCGACTTTCAGTCGCCGATGGATCCGTCGCTGACACTCGACGACTTTCTCGGGCTGACATATGAGGAAGCGCTTGCGCTGTATGGCAACTCGGCGGGTGGCGTGCCGATCGACATTGCCGGCACGGGGCTGGCGTCCGCGAACTACGTTCGCATTACCGTTCCGACAGACGCGGGCAGCAGCCCGGAAGTGGATGCGGTCGTCGTCGTGCCCGAGCCGGCAACGGCGATGACGGCGTTGTTGGTTTCGTTTGCTCTCCGGAGAAGAAGCAGTCGGTAGCGCAGACGGCGCGAGACATACCCGACCGCGCGTCGGGTATGTCTTTACCGGAGACGAAGCAATGCAAATGATTTTGAGAACTCGCGAGACCATCCTGATGGCAGCGCTGAGCGTATCGGTCGCGGCCGATTTGCGCGGGGCGGATTGGACACATCTCGCGCAGGCCGCGGAGCGACCGGGAAGCGCTGCTGTCGGTCCGCAGGACCTTGCGTGGCAACGTTGGCGTATCGAGCCCGATCTGGGTGAATTGTTTGTGAGTCTGAGCAGTCCGCTCGTTTGTGACGACCTCGTGATCGTCACGTCACGGGTTGACGGCGGCGCCGAGTTCTTCAATCGCGTGATCGCGTTTGAGCGGGGGACAGGGGCCCGGTGTTGGGAAGCGGAGATCGAGTCCGATCTCTTTGATAGCTGGGCGACGCCTGCGATCGATGCGGCTCGGCGTCGGGTCTATGTCGCGAGCGGCTTTGCCGTTTACGCGATCGACCTTGATGACGGCGCGGTCGTCTGGGACCGGCCGACGGACCTGCCGCTGGTCAACGCTTCGCCGGCGGTGACGACCGATCTGGAGACTCTGGGCGTTCCCAGCAATCGTGTATTGATCACCGACTATGACACGGTCGGCAGCGGGCAGCTGTATGCGATCAACGTCGACCCGTTCCATCCGACGGCGAATCCGTGGGAACCTGGCGAGGTGGTCTGGACTGCACCGGCGCCGGGAGCCGTTGGCGCCACGCCCGCCATTGCCGGCGAGACGGCGATCATTGCAGTGTCCAATACCGTGCGAGCGGTCGACGTTCGCAGCGGTCAAGCGGTCTGGACGACGCCGATCGGGGGGATCGATGGTTTTTTTGGCGGTGCCAGCGTCCGAAGCGATGCGGTCTTCGCGGCGGCGTACAACTTCTCGGGTGGCCAGAACAACACGCTGCTCGTAAAGCTCGACCTCGTCAGTGGCGACGTACGGTGGACCGTCCCCTGCGAACGAACCGATTCGATCCCGATCGTTGGTGATGACGGCTTGGTGCTGCTGGCCGGTGGAATCGACGGCTTCGGTTCCGCGATCAAGGTGCAGGCGTTTCAGGACCAGGGCGATCATGCCATGCTGATCTGGGATACGCATGTCGACTCGGGCGGCGCCGTGCGTGTCGGCGGTTGGACGCATCACCCGGTACGGGTCGGCGATACGCTCTTTGTCGGCACCCCTGGCGGCGGCGGGTTGTTCGGACCCTATCAAACGCTGGTTGCGCTCGATCTCACCACTGATCCGTCCAGGATTGCTTTCGTAAGCGCTTCCGCGGATGGTGCCGGCGGATCGCCAGCGATCGACCGCTTCGGCAACCTGTACAGCCTCGGTGTCGCCGGACTGACCGCGTTCGGAGCGCGGACGGCTGGCGATATGAACTGCGATGGCGCGCTCTCCGTCGGGGACATCAATCCGTTCGTGCAAGCGCTGAGCATGCCCGAACAATACGCGCAGATCTTTCCGACCTGCGATCCGCTCAACGGCGATTTCTCGCACGATGGGCAGCTCTCGGTAGCGGATATCAACGGTTTCGTGGAGGCCCTGACCGATGCCGATGGCTGAGCGCGTCCAGTCGATGCGACCAAGTAGGCCGAGAATGCACGGTGCCCGTCGCCGACCGGATGGTGCACGGGCGTTCTCGCTGATCGAACTGCTGGTCACGATCGCCATACTGGCGGTTCTGGTCTCGGTCCTGCTCCCTGCGCTCCGCGGGGCGCGGGCCGAGGGTCGGCGGATCCGCTGTGCGGCGAATCTCAACCAGATCGGACAGGCGTTTCATCACTATGCCGCCGACTATAACAGCCGAGCGATGCCCCTGGCATACGTCGACTTCGCCGCGACGGGCGGCGCGGACCCGCGCTACTGGTGGGGTTCGGATTCTGCGGACGGCGTGGACCATACTAAGGGGTTTCTGCATCCATACTTGCGCAGCGTCCTTGAGCCGGCGGGGCTCTTCGAGTGTCCGGATCAGCCCTGGGGCAGCTATCGGCTTCAAGGAACCGCGCAAGCGGTCACGAGCACATACGGGTACAACGGGTATTATCTCACGCCGGCGTTTACCCCGGGATGGTCCTGGTCGATCGGACACCGGCCATGGCAGAGTATCGATGTCGTGCCCGATCCTGCCCGTCTCTTCGCGTTCGCCGACACGCTACTGGGAATGAACGGCGGCACCAACACGGCGCTGCTCGATCCTCCGATGCTCTATCAGGGGCGCAGTTGGCGCCGAAACCCGAGCCCGACGACCGCGTTTCGACATCGTGGACGGACCAACGCCGGACATGTCGACGGGCATGTGTCGGCGTATCGTCCGTCGACGCGCCGGACGCCAGGCGCTTCGGCGCTCCCGATCGCCTCGGTGACGCTCGAGAACGACCCGTATTATGTGCCGGATTGGCGGTCCTGGTGACCTACGGTTAGCGAACGCGGGGCGCGGTTGGGACGACTCCATTCGATTGTTACAATAATACTGGCAATCGTCGTACGCCCAATGCGTTCAGCTTGGGCAATCGTTCGTTCGAATCCGGATTCGTTTCGGTTATCGCTCGTTGTGAGGGCTGAATATGATCGCCAGTCGGCACATTTTGGCGTTCCTGCTTGTTCTGGCACCGCTTGCGGCGGTTGCGCAACAACCTCCGCCGCCACCTCCGGGCCCGCCGGGTGGGGGACCCGGGCAACAGGGGCAACGAGACACGCGACGTTGGTGGAACCGTGGCGATACGGCCTGGGTCGATCGCGTCTTTGATCGCATCTCATCCCGACTGGAGTTGGATGACGTCCAGCGCGACGCATACGACCAGATCGTCTCGGTGTATCGCGACGAGCTGCGCGAGGTCGCGAAGGAGTACAACGCGATCTACCAGGAGGCGATGGAGAGCGGGGCCGAGATGCGGCCCGAGGATTGGCGGGATGCGGTCGCCGACCTTCCCAATCCTCGCGATCTGATCCGGGCGGCGGTCGAGGATGTCGAGCCGATCCTCAGCCCGGGCCAGTTGGAATCGCTCAATACGTGGCGCGAACGCAGACGCAGCCGGGAAGAGGCGATGTCCACCTATCGCCGAATCGTGGAGGAAATGCCCACGGCGCTCGACCTCGACGAGGAACAGCAAGCCGAGTTCGACGCCATGATCGACGAGCAGCGGACCGCGATGCGTGAGCGGTTCCAGTCCATGCGCGGCAAGTTTGAAGAACTGCGGCAAGCGCAGGAGGCCGGAGACACGGCACGAGTCCGCGAGCTCGAGGCGCAAGTCGAGAACGCATTCCCGCGGCTCGAGGACGTCCTGCCGACCTTCTTCGAGCGCGTCGACCAGATGTTACGCGAGGATCAGAAGGGGGCCTTGGCTGAGTTCCGCGAAGAGATCATGCCGGCAGCTGCGCCGGACGGGCGTCGAGATTCCGGCGTGGATCTCCGTACGCTGTTTCGTGCCGCGCGTCGCGTGGATCTCGACAAGGAGCAGCGCGCCGCGCTCAAGTCGCTCGAGCGCGAGAGCACGCGCGCCTCACGCGCATTGAGCCGTAAGGACAAAGCCGGCCAAAGTCGCGTTGTTGAAGAGACCCGTGCCAAGTTGATCGAACTTTTTGATGCCGAGCAGCGCTCCGATTTCGAGCGCGCGCTGCAGCGCATTGGCCGTACGCGCGGTCGGCGGTAGGCGAATCGTCAGCGGTTGCGGCTTGCGATGGTGTGACCTTTCGGTGTCAACGGGTCGTCCACGTCGCCGTGCCCTTCCGGGTGGGCGGCGTCGTGGTCGCTGGGTTCGATGTGAGAGGTGACATAGACCCGATCGTCCGGGAACCGCTCGCGGATCAACTGCTCGACCGCGGTGACCTGCTCGTGCGCCTTGCTGATCGATAGCTCGCTGGGTACGAGCATGTGTACATCCACCCATACCTCGTGATCCATGGTGCGACAACGCAACTGGTGATACGACGTGATGAGTGCGGCGGTGACCCCGTCGTTGAGGGCGGCAACGAGCGTGTCCCGAACGCGCGCCGGCACTTGGTCCATCAAGCCGGTGTATGCGGCTTTCAACAGCGAGAAGCCGGTCCAGCCGACGTAGAGCCCCATGAGAATCGCCGTCATCGGGTCCACCCACCAGCGCCCGGTCAGCATTACCAACCCGACGCCGACGATCGACGCCACCGTGGTCCACATGTCGGAGAGAACGTGCTTCCCGTTCGCGACCAGGATTAGCGAGTGATGCGTCTTGCCGACGTGAACGAGCAGGCCGCCGACGAAGAGGTTGATGAGCGCAAGTCCGCTGGCGATCGCGAGGCCCACCCCTAGATTCGTGAGCGGCTGATGGTGAATCAGCCCAGCGATACCGCTGTAGATGACGGCGATCGCTGCACATAGTACGAGGGCGCCTTCGAAGCCGGCCGAGAAGTAGGAGATGCGTCCGTGGCCGTAGGGGTGTGACTCATCCGCCGGCTTGGCTGCGTACCACAGTGCGAACGCGGCCAGGGCGGTTGCGCCTCCGTGCACGACCGATTCAGCCGCGTCCGCGAGGATCGCCTTGCTGGCCGTAAGGAAGTACGCCGTCAGTTTGCCGACCAGCATGATGATGCTGACCGAAACGCTGAGCGTCATCGCGAATCGTTTGGGATCGCGGATCACGCGCTCGCTTCCTCTCACCAAAGTACGGCCGCGGAGAAACAACCAAGCCTGATTGTACTCGGTTTGACAGGTCATGCGCCAGGCGCGCCGTGCGCTAGCGGCGTGCGCGCAGACGCTTGCGGACGATCGGACGTGTCGGCGAGCGCCGCGCCACTTCGCGGAACCCCTCGCGAAGAAACGCGCTCAGCAGGCCCGTCCAGGCAAAGACGTCCGGCATCGACGCTTGCCGTGGCGCGATCGGATAGGCTTCGACAATTCGAGCGCCGTGATCGCGCGCGTGGTTGACGGCGGCGCGGATCAGTGCCCGCGACGCTCCCTGGCGACGGTGGGGCTTGGCGATGAACAGACAAACAATCGACCAGACCGGTGCATCGTCGACCGGTTTGAGCACCCGGGAGCGCTCCAATCGAACGAACGCCGACCGCGGCTCGATGGCGCACCACGCGGTCGGAGTTCCATCCACATATCCGACAATGCCCGGCGGCGGATCGCCCGCATCCACCAGCCGCTTGAGGGCGCGCTTGTTCTTGTCGCCTTTGTTGCGTTCGTACGCTGACGCCGACAGGCGCGGCGTCATGCACCAACATCCACCACAGGCGCCTCGCGGCCCGAAGAGGGCGACGAGATCGTCCCAGCGAGCCGACGTTAACGGGTGGCACTCGAGTTGAAACGCATTGCGGCGGATTCTCGTTTGACCTCCCGTTGCTAGTGATGCAGCGCCATCATTTGCGGCGACCTAATATACGCCGGGCACGAGGCGGTAGCGCACCTCGGCAGCGTAGGCCCGGTAGCCGTCGAGTTGCTCGAGCAGGAACCGATCCTCCAGCACCGTTCGCCGAACGATCAGCAGCGCGAATAGCACGGTTGGAACGCTCGAGAGCCACGATCCGAGCGCGATGCCGCTGGCGATACAAAGCACAATGCCCGTGGTATACCCCGGGTGCCGGACGAAGCGATAGGGACCTTGTCGGATCAACTGATGGCCGCGGTCGGCTTGCAGCCGGATCACGGACGAGAAGAAGCGGTTGACTGCCATCGACCAGACAAATCCGAGCCCGGCGGCGAGCATAACGGTCAGGGCGATCCAGCGCAGTCCCCACGGTTCGACCACCGACAGGTGCCAGCGACCGAGGTCGAGGCCCACAAGCCCGAAGTGCGCGCCGAACAGCATCTGGCCGGCATGAATGACGACGCCGTCCCGGCCGCCGGGGCCCGGCCGTAGCCGTTCGACGATCAGGCCGGGGTCCACGACATGAATCGCCGTGATGCCGAGCAGCATCATACCGATCAGATAGGCCCAGATCTGCGGATGGTTCAGCGAGCCGATCATCAGGAAGAGCAGCGCGCCTATGAGACCGGTCATGAGCACCGTGGCGACCGAAAGCGACGCCGGGCGTGCATATATCGGCAGCTCACTCATGTCGGCAGGCTGCGACGCTCATCGAGAATGATCGGCGGTTCCTCATCGGACGGCTTGGTGGTGGGCTCGGGCAGGTCGGGGCTTTCGATCTTGCCTCCCATCGGCGTCAGTAGCTCGCTTCGCGGCAAGTCGATCTTGAACGTCAACTCCGTATCCTCGGCGAGCACGTCCATCGCCGGGCCCAGAAACGAGAGCTCGTATGGGTCCCAACGGTACCGCGTCGCCTCTTCGGTTCCCGTCCCGTCGAGGGGCCGCAGCGCGACATAGGGAACGCCCTGGTTGTCCTCGTACGCAAAGTAGGCCACCTCCGGCGTTTCGAGTTCGATTGCGGTTTCTACCGGCAGCTTCGCGGCCAACACCCGCTCCGGAGTAACGATCAAATGGGGAAACACCGCAGACTCGCGCGATACAAAAAGGGAGGCTAGTTCTTCCTCAGCACCGACTGTCGGTCGGGTAATGTCGCCTTCTGCACTGATGAGGATCGCCGCACGGATTACGCGCTCGTCTTCCGTCGCGAACCCCAGCGCGCGTGCGCCTTCGTCCAACGGAACGAGCCGCAACAGCGCCAGGCTGCGATCATTGAGTTCGCCGGCAACCACGAGCGCCCCTGCGTGCTCCAGCTGAACGAGCCGCGCCGCGGCCTGCACCGCGGTCGTTTCGTCGCGTAGTTTGGCCAGCGCGTCCTCGCGGGACCATTCGAGCCATGCCGGCGTAACCGTTTTCGGTGGCTGTTTTGCCGGGGTTCGTGACTGGCTCGGCTGCGACGTCGGCACCTGGCGATCGCAGCCGATTGCCAGCAGCAGGGCCCAGCACAGGCCGCCCGGTAGCCAGCGACGGGTCATATTCCGTCTACCCACGCCCGTCCCCCGTCCTGCCACAACTCCTGCTTGAAGATCGGCACCGAGGCTTTGAGTCCCTCGATCAGGTCCCGGCATGCCGCGAACGCCTCGGCGCGATGCGGCGAAGAGGTCACCGAAGCGACGGAGATCTCTCCCACGCGCAGTCGGCCGAGCCGGTGGACCAGCACGGCCTTGTGCAGTGGATGCTGGTCGCAGACCTGCGCACACAACCGATGCATCTCCTTGAGGGCCATCTCTTCGTACGCGGTGTAATCCAACGCCGTCAGCAGCCGACCGTCGTCATTTCGCTCGTGGCGGACGACTCCCAGGAACGTCGCCACCGCGCCCACCCGCTCGTGTCCGACCTCGAGGAGCAACGTCTGTGGGTCGATGGGTGTTCGAACGAGTCGGGCAGCAGGCGGACGCGGTCCCGAGTCTGTCTCGGAACTGCCGCCGGAGACTGGCGGGATGATCGCGACCTCGTCGCCGGCCTTGATCGGCGTCTCCAACGTGGCGTACTGTTGGTTCACCGCATAGCTCACGCGCTCGCGCGCCGCTGCCAGTCGAGGGCAGTCGCGCTCGAGTTCCGTAACCAGCGCGCCGACCGTCATCGCGCTCGTTGCCGGGACTTCACGCCGTTGCCAGCCCAGCGCTTCAACAGCGCTGCCGAAAGTCAATACGCAAACCGTCTTTGAATCACCCATACCAGTAGTGTAGTAGCGGCGCTGCTCCTGGTGAAGCGCAGACATGTCGTGGCACCCCGCCTTGTCGCGGTTCGTGCTATGACGGCCACAAGACCGCGTCCGGGACGAAGCCCTTGACCCGGGCCAGCTCTCGCAACGCCTGTTGGTAATCGCGATATTGGCCGACGAGCACGACGTTCACCAGCTTGCGACCACGCGGTTCCTGCTTCAAATAAGGCCGAAACCCGGCGCGCTGTAGCTCGGTCAGACGCTGGTCGGCGTTGTTTGCGCGTCCGAAGACGCCACACTGGACAGCGAAGTGCGTCGGTCGAACGCGCAATCGCAGTCGGGCCGTTTCCGACTGCGGCGAGTTGGGAAAGTCGCGGGTGATTCGTTCGAACGGAACGAGCGCTTCGCTCCATGCGCCGCTCCGTTCGAGGCTCAGCCCTTGCAGATAAAGGACGTATGGCGTCGGGTTGCGCCGGGAACCGGTTTCCCCCATGCCGAGCGGGTTGGCTTTCCTGCGACGCGGCATCCGATCAAGCGCGTCTCGCAAGACAATCGATGCATCACTCCAGCGCCGATCCTCGAAGAGCATGACACCCAGCGTCACCCGCGCCTTCCATTGCACCTCCGGGTTCGGGTACGACCGGATCGCCGCGTTCAGATCATCGTACGCGTCCCGCCGCCGGCGCAGCTTGGCGCTCGCAATGCCACGGAGGTAGTACGCGTCCGCAAGCTCCGGCGCATTTTCGACGCGGTCGATGAACAGCGCCAGTTGCTCGACTGTTCGCTCATACCGCTTGGCCTCGAAGTCCGCGCGCGCTCCGTCCAGCCAGTCCAACTCCTGCGGCGTCAGTGACTGGCAGCCGCCGCCGACCAGGAGCCCGAAGACGAGCAGACCGATCCGAAGTGGGTGGTTTCTCATGTCGGAAGCCTACCGCGCGGTGCATAATCCGCAATGGGTGGCGGCGCCGCTAGCTAGACCACTCGCCCAGTCCGAAACGAAACGCCCACGCGCCCTGTAGCAGCAGCAGCACCGTGAGCAGCGCGTAACGGTACCCGACCTTCCATTCGCGCATGGCCCACGCCGCGAGAACGACGAACGCGCCCAATGCGACGGACATGTACCGCGAGATGGGCTCGACGCCGAACGTTGCACCGCCGGACGCCAGATAGGATTGCGCGAAAACGATCGGCCCCAGCAGCAGCAACGGTCGAAAACTGCGCGGTACACGTCGCCAGCCGGCGAGACTGATGAAGATGATCAGCAGGTTAGTCGTCATGTTCCACGCGAACGGATTGATCAACTGCACCAGGCTCACCGGCGGGAACTTCAGCGCGCGTCCGAAATACTTGAACTGGTCCCACACGCGGGCCAGCGTGAGGTACTCGAACCAACTCGAGCGGCGCTCATCCGTCACCCAGCCCATCCGAAAATTGGTGAAGTACACGAACGGTGACTCGAATCGGTAGGTCAGGTAGCTTGCGTAGAGCCCGATGCCCGCGCCCGCAACGACTGCGATGAGCAGCAGTCGCAGAATCCGCCCGTGGCCGCTTGACGTCGCGAACATCCAGTACGCCAGGAGGAGCACCGGGATCAGGCTGGCTGCTGTCGGTCGCGTCGCGGTGCAGAGGCCGCACGCGATCGCCGCCAGGAGCCACTGTCGCCGATCGATGGCCAGGAACGTCAGCGCGACCAGCAGCAGCGTGCACGACTCGGCGTAGCCAAAACTGAAGTAGCAGGCTTGCGGCAGACAGCAGACGATCGCAACTGTGAACAGCGCGACCGCGTCATCGATTCGCTTGCGGATCCACTCGAACAGCACGAGCATTGCTGCCAGGGAGCATCCATGCGAAATGAGGATCATCGCGGTGTGCGTTGACATCACTGCGGTCAGCGGGGAGCAAAGTAGCGGATAGAGCGGGAAAAAGGCGATGTTCTGTTCTTTTTCCGATTGGGGCGCGTCTTTTGTCACGGGTTTGTACTGATAGCCGCCTTCGATGATCGATCGATAGTGGTCGCCGTCGAAGCGGCACAGCGGCGCAAAATCCGCCAGTAGCCGAACGGCCTCGCGTCCGTCCGCCGACGTTGGGTCGGCGAACGCCGTCCGTAACCGGGCCTCGTGCTTCGAAAACGGTCGCTCGAGCCCGAGGTTGATACGGAACTCCATGATCGAGCCCGTGTACGCCGCGATCCATACGACCAGTCGGGTTGCGCAATACAGCGCGATGACAGTCGTTAGCGAGATTCGCCGAACGCGGGCCGCATCGCGTTCATCATCCGTGAAGAGCAGTGTTGGTGCGCCGGCCGACATCGATCACGACTCCCGCAGGCCTGCGAGCAGCGCGAAATGCCCGCAGCCGGCGCCCTCGCGCCGAAACGAATAGAAGTGCGTCGCATCGCTCATGGTGCAGATCCGGGCGATTTCGACGTTCTCCGCTCGCAGCCCGGCTTGTTCGAGCAATACCGCGTTGGCCCGCCACAGGTCGAAGAACATCCGACCGTCACGCTTTGGAAAGAGTGTCTCGCGTTGCGGCAAGTGGATCGCCGCCTCGAATACGTCCGACTGAACCTCGTACTGCTCGGGCCCGGCACTCGGACCGATCCCCGCTAGCAGGTGCTGCGGCTCCGAGCCGAATGCTGCGCCCATTTGCGCTACGAGCCGCGCGGTTGCCAAAGCGACGACGTTCCGCCAGCTGGCGTGCACCATACCGACCACATTGCGAATCGGGTCGAACAACAGCACCAACGGGCAGTCCGCCGAGAACGTCATTAATCCGACGCCGGGCGTTGCCGATATCAGTCCGTCAGTGTCCTCGACACGCGTGGGTCCGGATGCCGTCGACGCGTCCGGGCTCGACGGAACGACCGCGATCGCAGGCTCGTGAATCTGGACGCAGCAGTGCAGCCGAGTCGGGTCCAGGCCCCAATCGCGGACAAAGGCCGTACGACGGGACGCACGCTCTTCCGCCCGCAGATCGGTGCGCATCGATACATCGCACGGCCGCGTGCAGATCGCGTGCACGAGACCGGCTTCGCGACTCAGTCGCGGGAACTGTAGGTAGGTGCTTTCGCCGCGCGAGATCCAGTTCATGGAATCTTGCGCGACCGGAGCCGATCCCCAGCCGAGCCTCGGTGGTGGCATGTCATGATTGTCGCCCCCTGCGCCGATCGTCGTCGGGCGCCAATAACCGGCAGCGGCAGATCCTACGCTCGAACGACCGGAGCCTCGACCTCGACAAGGTCCGCAAACCCGTCACTTTTCCGCGTCTCCCGGCCAGAGCCAGCGTAGCGTCTGCCGTGTCTTGTAGCTGAATTTCTGGAAGCGGTTGTTGTACGGCGCTCGGCGCGACTCGGGAATCTCGCCGGCATGCGCAAAGAGGTTCGTACGATGCCCTTCGTACCATTCGCGCCAGGCCGACTGATCACAATCATGTGTTTGACCAGTAAGCTGCACGAGCGATAGCTCGCATTGGCGTACGACGGCAAAGTCGCGGTCAGCCAGCCCGCCGATCAGCATTTCCACCGATCGTGCCGACGGGAAGTGACCAAGCGCGGCCGCGGCATGCAATCGGGCGTGACGCTCGGAGTCGCCGGTGAGCGTCAGCGCCAACGTCGCCTCGGCCCGTGGTCGGTCCTGCTCGGCAATCGCGCCACGTTCCGCGAGCGTCGCGAGGCTCGCCGCCGCATCCCAGCGGCAAATCGCTTGCGGCGGACGCACCGTGTCCTTCGGCTCGTGTTCCCAGTCGAGCACCTGCACCAGGGTCGCGCCAGCGCGGGGGTCGCGCGTCTCCGCCAACGCGCGAATCGCTGTACAGCGCGTCTGGGCGTCGGACTCGAGCCGCGCGATCGTGCAGTATCCGTCGATCGCCCATGGTTCGTCGTGCTTGGTGCTTTCGTGGACTTCCAGCAGGGCTTCGCGGCGTTGCGCAGCGGCATCCGCTGAGAGCGCCGTCTGCATGCACTCGCGTGGCGACGGGCCGATCAGCTTCCACTTCTTCAGTCGCGCAGCCCCGTTCTGACGACACGCCGGTAGCACCAGCATGAGCGATACCAGCAGCGCTAGCGCGCCGATGTGCGTCCGCCGGGCTGTGCCCCGCGGCCTATGAATGCTGTGCGGCAGACCAGGCATATTCATCCGGCTCGACCAGCTCCACGTGATCTATCGGTTCATTGAGGAAACGCGACCCGACACGCTCGAATCGCTCCGGGTTGTCGCTTACGAATGAGCGGATGCTACCGCGGCCGCTTGTCCGACTCAAGGCGTCGCGTTCCGCGAGGGTCGCCTGAACGCGGATCGCGGTCTCTTCACCGCTGTCGATGATCCGCACCCGGCCGCCAAGGAAGCCTGCGATCGCGTCCCGCAAGAGCGGGTAGTGCGTGCAGCCCAGTACGACAACACGGACGTCGTCGTCCCGCAACGGCTGAAGATAGTCCTTCACGGTCAGCGTCACCAACGGGTCGTCGCTGTCGCGGCCCTCTTCCACCAGCGGAACGAACAACGGGCATGCAATCGCGTCGACGGCCAGTGTCGGATCGTGGGACTGGATCGCACGAAGATAGGCGCCGCTACCGATAGTGGCTTCGGTACCGATGACCGCGACGGGGTGGCCCTGGGCATGCCGAGCTGCTGCTGCTGCCCCCGGTTCAACCACGCCCAGGACGGGGACCGGCAACGCCGCGTCGAGTTCCGGAATCGCGACGGCGCTCGCCGTATTGCACGCGGCGACGACGATCTTCGGATCGAACCGCAGCAGGTAACGGGCGCAATCCAGCGCAAACCCCACCACCGTGTGCTTGGACTTCGTGCCGTATGGAACGCGCGCCGTGTCGCCGAAGTAGACGATCGGCTCGTCCGGGAGTTGACGCCGAAGGTGACGAACGACCGACAGGCCGCCAAGCCCTGAGTCGAATACGGCAATGGGCTGCGCGCTCACGACGATCCTCCATGATCCCGGTTCGCGTCGAGCGTCAAGCGTTTGCCCGGGAACCGGGGCAATGATAACCGCGGGCGCGCCTCGCGACAAAACGATGGGTCTGGGAGCAGCGTTTGACCGCTCGCTCACGCTCGCGGCGTTGCGCGTCCCGTTCGTGCCGGGGCCTGCGGCGCAGACGCAGGCCTCGTCCAGGGAGCTTGCTCCCCGCTCGCTCGCGCTCGCGGCTCGCCGCGCGCGGGGGATGGTTAACGCGAGCCGCGAGCGCAAGCGAGCGGTCAAATGGTGAGCGAGACGCCCGCTCCACCCTGTGTTTCTAGAGATCGTTCTCACCAGGGCAGGCGGCGTAGACGTCCGAGCGTGTATGGTGGGTGGTTTCGTGCCCCAGTGTTCTACTCTGGGGGACCACGTCGACTTGTTGAGCGAACCGCGTGGCTAGCGGGTGATTTGCCGGGCGGCATCTTTTCGCGATCGGTCGGCAGCCTCGGGTACACTGGCGGGTCATCGTACGAACCCAACAAAGAAGGAGCGGAGTATGAGACGCAATCGTGAGATCGCCGGCGCCTTGGTAGGAGCGGTGGCGATCGCGCTGATGGTAGGATCGCGAGTGACGGCCGACGAAGCGGTACGTGCCGATGGTGCGCGGACGATCGAGTCCATGCGCTGGCTCGCCGGCAATTGGGCCGGGGACATGTGGGGTGGTCGGTTCGCGGCTTACTATACGACGCCTGAAGGCGGCAAGATCATCAGCCACAGCAAACTGCTTCGCAACAACAAGACTGCGTTCTACGAATTCGAGCTGTTCGAGGTCCGTGAGGGGAAGGTGCAACTGTCTCCGTTCCCGCGCGGCAAAGCCGCGGTGGGGCTCACGTTGACGTCCTGTGACGCGCAGGCCCGCAAGGCGGTCTTCGAGAACCCGAAGAAGGACTATCCCACCCGCATCGTCTACCACCGCGAGGCCGACGATCGACTGGTGATCACGCTTACCGATCCGCACGGCGGCAGCGACAAAGTCGAGCGTTTTGCATTGCAACGCCAATAGACGCCGCCAATTTGCGGGTCACGACGTCCGAAATCGGCGCCGCAACGCTACCGGCCGACAGATCGGCTGGAAAATGGGCCGACGACACGGGTAGTATGAGGCTGCGAGCAGGGTGTATAAAAACCAGAGGAGGTATCGTCGTGTCGCGACATGCGCTCACTGCTCCGGGGCTCGCGTTGGCCATCATTTCGGCCGTTGTGGTCGACGTTTCTGCGGGTACCTATCAAGCGGACCCGGTTCACAACTTTCCGACCAGTATCTTCGGACTCGTCCACGGCGAGTTCGATCCCACCCACGAGGGACCTGAAGTCGCGGCCCTGCTGCGCGACGGCGCGGTGTGGCAGATTTCGCCAAACGATGAATGGACTGTTCATCGCATTGGACAAGTACCGTTGTTGTACGAGCCGCTATCGATGAGCTTCCGTTCAACGCTGGCCATCGGGGACGTGCTTGGTGACTTCCCGGGAAATGAACTGATCGCACACATCGGCGGGACGTTGACTGCTTACGGCCGCAACCCGGACGGGACGTGGACGGCGCACGCGGTCGGTGATGTCGCAGACATGTTCGGTGTCGGCTGGGGAGCGCGCGTCGGCGATCTCGAGCCGGCGCATCCCGGCGACGAGATCTTCTATCTGCACGAAGCCGCCGGCGACATCTCGTCCGGCACCATCTACCGCGAAAACGCTGACGGCTGGCACCGGGAAACGGTTTATCTCGCCGAGGTCGGAATGGACACGATCATCGCGGACCTGAGCGACGCGCCAGGCGACGAGTTGATCGTCGTAACGGAGATGGGCCCGACATACCTGCTGACAAGGCCGTTGACGGGTGGCATCAATCTCTGGCCGAGCCTGACGCTGTGGGACGACTTCGACAACGCCGGGTGGGTCGTCGCCGCGGCGGACGTCGACCCGCAACTGCCCGGCATCGAACTGGTCTACGGCACACGCTACAACAACATGATCGCGCTCTCGACGCCGGGCGCCGGTGGTGTGCACCAGTTCGTCCCGCTGTTTCAAGGCAACGCGTTCGACCACCCGCACAACATCTGGGACATCGCGGTCGCAGAACTCGTCGGTGGCAACGACACGCTCGAGATCGTCGGGGTCGACAACACAGGCTCTACGTACGTGTTGCAACAGAGCAATGGAACGTGGAGCGGGCAGACGGTCTACGGTCATCCGACGCCCTTGAATGTCGTCGTCGCCGGCCGATTGGATGCCGACGCGATTCCCGAGATCCTGGTCGGATCGCAAACCGGCGAGCTTGCCCGGCTCACCGCAACCGTCAACCTGACCGGCGACCTGAACTGTGACGGGGTTGTGAGCGTCGGCGACATCAACCCGTTCGTGCTGGCCCTGACCGACCCGGCGGCTTACGCCGACCAGTTCCCGGATTGCGACATCGCATCCGGCGACATCAATGACGACGGGATCGTGAGCGTCGGGGACATCAATGGATTTGTTGCGCTGATTACCCGATAGCGGGACCCGTGCGTACGGTGCCCGCGGATCGGCCGACTTCTGGCTGGGGAGAACGTGATGTTGGCAGCTCGCAGTTCGGGAACGGTTCGTGTGCTCCTTGCTTCCGGTGTGTTGTTTCCCATGTGCGGAGCGGCATACGCAACCGATGCGACGACGTTTCGACCTGATGTGATTCATTCGTTCGGCGCGCCGGTCTACGGCCTCGAGTGCGGCGAGTTCGATCCGAGCCACAATGGTCCCGAGATTGCCGTTCTCGTCGGCGACGGGTCGGTGTGGCAGGTCTCGCCGCGTGATGACTGGCGGCTTGCGCGTATCGGGCAAGTGCAGTTGCTGATGGACGTGCCGAGCATGCACATTCGATCGACGATTGCCATCGGCAACGTCATCTCGAAGGAGTCGCCAGGCAACGAGTTAGTGGCGTCGATCGGCGATACACTGACGGCCTATCAACGTCAGGCGGACGGAACATGGACCGTGCACCCGCTCGAGGATGGCGCCCTGGAACTGAACCTCGGCTGGGGTGCCCGGATCGGCGACCTCGATCCGACCCATCCTGGCGAAGAGGTCGTCTACATTCGGGAAGGGTTCCTCGACAGCTCCGGCGCGATGCTCTACTCGGAAACAAATGGCATGTGGGACAAGGTCATGATCTACTTCGACTTTGTCGGGATGGACTCGATCGTCGTCGACCTGGATAAGACGTCGCCTGGCAATGAACTCGTCATCACGACCGAGTTCGGGCCGACGTACCTCGTGCGACAACCACCGGCAGCGGGGCGGCTCGATCTCTGGCCGCGCGAAACGTTGTGGGACGACGAGCCCAACTCCGGCTGGGTCCTGGACTTCGCTGATGTCGATCCGACGCTCCCGGGTTCCGAGCTTGTCTACGGCACACGCTACAACAACTCAGTTGCCATCTCGACGCCGAACGCGGACGGCGGTCACGATCTGATTCCGTTGTATCAAGGCGACCCTGTATCGCGGACGATGTGGGACATCGCCGTTGCGCCGCTGGTCGGCGATGACCTCGCGCCCGAGATCGTAGGCGTCGACGGAAGGGGCGTGACCCATCTGGTCGAGCGCCGCGCCGGCGCATGGACCGGGCGCGAGATCTACGAACACCCGTCGCCGTTGAACGTCGTCGTCGCGGGAGCGCTCGATGCCGACGCAGCCACTGAGATCCTGGTGGGGTCACAGACTGGCGAGCTCATCCGGCTCACGGCTACGGTCAACCTGGCTGGTGACCTGAACTGCGACGGGGTTGTGAGTGTCGGCGACATCAACCCGTTCGTGCTGGCGCTGACCGATCCGGTCGAGTATGCGATCCAGTTCCCGGACTGCGACCTTGCCGCCGGGGATTGCAGCGACGATGGCCAGCTCACCGTCGGCGACATCAATTGTTTCGTCGCGCTCGTCACGGGCGGATAGCCGACGATCGTGCCCCGCCCCAAGATGGGATGGGGCAACGATTATCTGTGTTCCTCGCGGCACTACTTGGCGGCCGGCAGCAGCGCCAGCTCGCGAAGGATGTCGATGGTCAGTTTGCGCGCTTTGACGCCCCAGGTTCGCTCGCCGCTGATGTTCATGGCGAAGTACCAGGTACCGTTCGGCCCGTCGACCCAGCCGACGAACCAGCCCAGATCTTTCTGACCGACGCCGCGATGCGAGCCCGTCTTGCCGCGCAGCGTGACGCCGTCGGTGGAGGAAAGCACCATGCAGTTCTTTACGATGTCGATCGCGCGCTCCGAGAAGGGGAGTTCTCTGCGGTTCAGGCGACGCAGAAACGCGACCTGTTCGTTGGCGGAAATTGCCAGCGAGGTGCCCAGCCAGAACTGATCGATGCCCGCAGAGAGGTCCAGATTGCCATAGTCCAGTCGGTGAATCGCGTCGGTCATCCGTTCCAGCCCGACGCGCCGCGCGAGTTCCTGATAGTACCAGACGACGGAGTGTTGCAGCGCGCTGCGAAGCGAATGATCGCGGTTACAGACGGCGCGGGAATGCCGCGTGCCGTCCCATTTCAGGACGAAGTCCGCGTCGCGAATCACGCCGGTATCGAGCCCGATCAGCGAGTTTGGCAGCTTGAACGTGCTGCACGGGGAGAATCGTAGCGCGGCGCGTGTCGGATTGTGGGTGAGACGCACGGTCTGCTTGTCGTTGGTCAGCACGAAGCACACGTCGTCGTGCTGGTGGAGCTGCGACTTGATGATGTCGATCGACCGCAGCGGCGTCGCCGGCGCGCCCCGACGTTCAGGTGTCGAGGGAGTAGCGGCGCCGACGGTCGCGTCGTCGATCGCCGGCTGCCACGTGGCGGCCAGGAGAAGCAGGGCGATTGGTTGCATGTGAGCCTCCTTGCTTGCATGCAGATGTGCGAAGTACCCGAAGATCAAACGTCGCGGTCGATCGCCGAAGCGATCTGTCGCATTTCCAGCACGGTCTTGTGGAACGCCTCCGGGGTGATTGACTGTGCACCGTCGGTCAGGGCGTGCTCGGGGTCGTGATGGACCTCGATCAGCAGACCGTCGGCGCCGGCGGCGATCGATGCACGGCACATAGAAGGCACCATGTACGCGTGGCCGGTTCCCTGGGACGGGTCGATGAGAATCGGCAGGTGGCTCTCGCGTTTCACCGCAGGAATGATCGCCAGCGGGAGCGTGTTGCGGACGTAGGTCTCGTGCGTGCGGATACCGCGTTCGCACAGAATCACGTTCTTGTTGCCGGCGGAGATGACGTACTCCGCAGCCAGCAGAAACTCGTTCAGCGTTGCGCTCCAGCCGCGCTTCAGCAGCACGGTCCGCTGGGATTGGCCACACGCCAGCAGCAGGTTGAAGTTGTGCATGTTGCGCGTGCCGATCTGAAGCACGTCTGCGTATCGGCTCACGAGCTCGACCTGGTCGATGCTCATGACTTCCGTGACGACCGCCAATCCATGCTCTTTGCCGGCCTCGGCGAGCAGCTCGAGCCCCTCCTGGCCCAGGCCCTGGAACTGGTAGGGGTTGGTCCGCGGCTTGAACGCGCCGCCGCGCAGGCCGACGGCGCCGGCCTCCTTGACGGCTGCGGCGATCTCGAACAGCTGGTTGCGAGACTCGACGCTGCACGGGCCGGCGATCATCGCGATTTTGCGGTCGCCGACAGTAGCCCCCTTGCCGATCGGGACGATCGAGGGTTCTGGTTTGACCTCCCGGCTCGCGACCTTGTATGGCGCGAGGATCGGCACCAACCGATCGACGCCGGGGGCGGTTTCGATCGCACTGAGATCGACGCTGCGTTTGTCGCCGATGGCGGCAACGACGGTGCGGTCCGTGCCGTGGATGACGTGGTCCTGCAGGCCGAAGCTGCGGACCAGCTCGACCACGTGCTCCACCTCTTCCGCCTTGGCTCCCGATCTCATGATGACGATCATTGCTGCACTTCCTTAATCGCGCGGCACCGGCCGCAATTCCGACGAGAATAGTGCATTTTAGCGACGTCGGCCGCGATTTGTGTTGACAGGCGGGTGGGGTCCGACAAAACTATTTAAAAAGCGGAACGACTTGAGTGGGTATGCCTCAAGAGGTGAAGTATGCGAAGAATCATGCTGTTGGTGGCGTTGGTGGCTTGCTCGGCCGGGCTCGTCGGTTGCGCTACGGTCACCAAGTCGCCGGAAGAGGTCAAGCTGCAGTACCAACGATACACCGACCTGCAGTTGCGACAACTGGCCGACGATTGGAATTACTTCTGGCTGATGGACCGCCACTCGCGCGTCTCCCGCTGGCACACGCGCTAGCCTCGCTCCGATAACGGCGGCCGTGACAGTTGTCGCGGTCAACTTTATCGTTTCGCGCCTAGTGCGAGCCGGCCGTGCAGACCGTTTCCGACCAGCTCCGTGATCATCCCTATCGGCACAGGCTCATCCGCGATGGAGATGGGATCCGTGGATGACCGAAACCTCGTACACTCCGCCGCGCGCGCCTTCCAGCGACACTTCGGTCAGTCGTCGATTGTGTGCGGCTACGCGCCGGGGCGCGTTGAAATACTCGGGAATCACACTGACTACAACGGAGGCGCCGTTCTAGCGGCTGCGATCGACCGCCATGTCGTCGTGGTCGGCCGGCGGCGGACTGATCGGCAGGTTCGGGTCGTTTCCGCGACGCTCGACGGGCAGGCATCCTTCGATCTCGACGAGATCACGCCGACCGCGACAGCCGAGTGGAGCCACTACGTTCAGGGGGTATTCGGCGTCCTGCAATCGGCCGGTTGCGAGCTGGGTGGGGCGGAGCTGGCGATCGATAGCAGCGTCCCCGCTGGCGCCGGCGTGTCCAGTTCCGCCGCACTGACCTCGGCGATTGCGATGGCGATCCAGCAACTGTACCCCTTCGAGTTGTCGCGGCTCGACCTCGCGCGACTGCTACGGCGCGCGGAACATGAATACGCGGGCGTGCATTGTGGATTGCTTGACCCGTTCACCGTGCTGCATGGTGCAGACGGCCAGTTCGTACTACTGGATTGCGCCGACGACTCGCATGTGCTGGCGCCGCTGCCGCAGCCGGCACCGGCGGTCGTGCTCTGCCAGTCCGGCGTGGAGCGACGCCTCGGGGCTGACGCGCCTTACAACCTTCGGCGTGGCGAATGCGAGCAGGCGCTGGCCGCCTGCAACGAACACCTCGGCGAGGCCTTCCCCGCTCTTTGCGCCGTGCCGCTCGCGTCGTTTCGCGAGATCGCCGAACGGATCCAGGATACGCCGCGAAAACGAGCGGCGCACGTCCTCGAAGAGCATGCGCGGGTCTTTGCCGCGCGCGACGCACTGCGACGGGCCGAGCTCGGCCAATTGGGGACGTTGCTATTCGAGTCGCATGTCAGTTCGCAGACGCAGTTCGAGAACAGCTGCCCGGAGCTGGACCGACTATTGCGTATCGGTCAGCAGCATGCGGGGCTGATTGGTGGCCGGTTGTGTGGTGCCGGGTGGGGGGGATGCATGTTGTTCGTGGTCCAAGCGGACCAGGTGGAAGACTTCTGCGCCCACATGCAAAAGGTCGCTCATGTCGCCGAGGGAGCGCTTCACGTCTGTCAGGTTTGCGACGGTGCCAGTGGCCGGCATTTGTCCTGACGAGGGCTGCGCCCGTTTCGAAGACGGCTTCCTCCCGGCCCCCCCCCAAAAAAAAAGAGGGCGCTCCCAATGGGAACGCCCGTCGTGATCGAGCTCGGTTCTCGCTCGCTCGTGCAAATCCTTACGGTTGCTGTTGCATGACAAAGGGATCGCCGGCACAGAACGGCGGGAAGGTGCAGGCCGGGTCGATATCCGGGTCGACGCCGGGCCCTTCGTAGCCCGAGGTCAGGAACCGGAACTGGACCGGGTCGCATGCCAGGATCGAGCCGCACGGATTGAGGTTCTGGGCGAAGTTGATCAGGCCGCCGACGCCGCCGCAACCGCCGAGTTGGAAAAGGACCCCGCCGCCCAAGAAGGCCGTCATCAGGCCGAAGCGTCGAAATCGATTCGTCAACATCTGGAATCCTCAATTAAGGTTTGCTTCGGGCGCATCGCGGCGCCGGTCCCTACTGTACCTCGAAGTTCGGGCAATCGACGAACAAGACGTTCGGATCGCAGAAGTTGAAGAAACCGCCGCCGGTACAATTGAAGACCGAGCAGAAGTCGAACGAGGACAGGCCGAACAGGGCCACATACTCCCCGCAGCCGTTCGTCGTGCTGGCGAACTGGAACGCGGTTCCGAGGGAAAGGGCCGCGAGGACCATCATCCGTTTACGTCGATACAGAGACTTCATATCGGGCAGCTCCCGCACAAAGGACGCACATTCCGCCTCGTTGCCTAAGCAGTATACGAGTGTCCCGGGCGTCCATCAACCGGGAACTCCCGGCGATTCCGCATTTCTCGGCTCGCTACGCCCGGTTCTCGGCGTCTGCCGGCCACGTCACTCGGGCTTTTTCGACGTGTCTTCCTCGGCGACATCGGCGGCGCGGGCGGCACTATGATCGGTGGTCGAGATCGTTCGCACCGGCTTCTTCGGCGCCGCCGCGTTCGGCCGCTGGGGGCGCGGCGGCTGCAGCCGCTCGATCCGAGCCATGAAGGTCTTCCGCTGTTCGTCGGTCAAAATGCCGCCGACGCGCTTGATCAACGCGTCCACCAGATCCAGACGCGCGAACAGGTCCATCGAATGCAATGTCGCCGCCCGACCTCGGAAATCACGCAGCACCTCGTCCAGCTTCTTGCGCTGGTCGGGATTCAGCTCCATCGTACGCGCGAGCTGAATTACCTCCATCGGCTTGAGCGATGCGTCACGGTTGGCCGTGAGTCGCGCCCGGGCTGCGGCGAGCTGCTTTTTCTGCTCATCGTTCAACGTTTGCTCGACAGACTCGAAGAACGTCCGCTCGGCCGCGCGACCCGGCGTCAACTCCGTGATCTGCGCCTGGATCTGCTTCTCCTGCTCGCGGTTGCCGGCGTCACGTGCCTCTTTGAGTTGGATCGTCAGCCCCTGGATTTTCATCAGCCGGTCGATCAGCACTTCCTGCTTCTGCTCTTCCTTCATCATCTCGTCGTACACGGCGACGAAGGCATCGAGATCGCTCTTCTGGGAATCCGTCAGGTCAACCTGCCCGCAGATGTAGCGCAACCGCTGGGAGCCTTCCAGATAGATTCCGCGCGGGGCCTTCCGCGCGGGACGCGGCTGCTGCGCCATCACCAGCGATACGCTCACGCCGACCAGCAGGACGGCCAGGAATCGTCGTTGTTGAACGAACATACATCATCTCCTGCGTTACACGCGCTCGAAGCGACAACGGCCACGACGACTCCGGTCACACCGTCCGTCGGGCTTGCCCGCTGCCGACCTCATCCACCCAGCTTTCGGCGGAACGTCTGCTTCTGTGCATCGTCGAGAACCGCCTCGACGTCCTTGATCAACTGATCCGTCAAGCGCTTTCGTGTCGCTTCGTCGTTGAGGTCGAGCGCGGTCCCCTGAGGGCCGGCCGAGCGCTCGGCGATGGTAGCGCGAAAACGCTGCAGTACTTCATGGACTTTCCGGCGTTGCGACGTTGTCGGCGATGTTGCCAATGCCGCGCGGGCTACATCGACCGGCCACAATGCCACGTCGGCCTTGCGACGCGTCAATCGTTCCTGAATCTTCGCGAGTTCGGCGCGCTGCGCCGGCGTCAGGATCGTATCGAGGTCGCCGTACAGCTCGCGCTCCTCGGTGACCCCGGGTTTCATCATCTCGAGTTGCTCGCGAAGCTCCGCCATGCGCGCCTCGTTGCCCTCCTCGCGCGCCTGGACGAATGCGATCGCGACCGGCTGAATGTCGCGGGCAATCTGTGCGATCACCTCTTTGTCATTCAGACGATCGATCTGTGCCTGATAGACCGAAACGACACTCTCGACATCTTCCTTCTGCGCCGGTGTCAAGTCGAGTTGGCCTAGCATCCAGCGCACTTTATCGGCGCCTTCGAGGTAGGTCCCGCCGGGCTCGTACTGATTCGGCGGCGCCGCGCCCGGCTGCTGGGCCCACGCCGAAACGGCCAGCAGCACCGCCGCCAGCCCCCGCATCCAATTCACACGCATCATGGTCGCTCCTGTTGAATTAAACGCCCTGAGCCGCACATTGTAGCGTCCTCGCGGCCAATCGTATGCCTGCCCGCCACGGATTTGTCGAACCGCGGCCCGGCCCGCGCGGCATCAGGCGGATTCAGGCGTTCGCGGGCCGCCAGAGGCGGTGACAGCGTACGAGCGGTTGCCAAACGACGCATCCGAGTTAATGTCACGCAGTCCCGGCGAATCCCGGACGTGGAGCAATCAAGAGATGGATCGGCAAGCGAACCCGATTTCCCGGCTCTGGCGCCATCCGGAAAACCTGTTGCTCACCACGTTTGCGCTGCTGATCGCGTTTGGGACTGCCTTCCTGATGATGCCGGCGTCGCGCGCCGCGACCGCTCCATCCCTCAGCTTCCTGGACGGGCTCTTTACCGCGACCTCGGCCGTCTGCGTTACAGGGCTCGTGACGCGCGATACCGCGACTGAGTTCTCGCGCTTCGGGCAGACCGTCATCCTGGTATTGATCCAGCTCGGCGGACTCGGGGTCATGACCTTTGGCGTCGTGGCGGCGCAACTCATGCTGCGACAGGTTTCGTTCACGTCGCAGGCCGCGTTGCGCGGGGTTTTCTTCGATGGCTACCGCGCTGCCGACCTGAACCGCGCGCTGCGCAACATCGTCCTGCTCACCCTGATTGTCGAGCTGTTGGGCGCAATCGGGATTCGATACGGCTTGAATCGCGGTGGCGGTCCAGCGGGCGGCTGGTTCGAAGCGACCTTCCTCTCGGTCTCCGCGTTCTGCAACGCCGGCTTTTCGATCTACAGCGACAGCCTCATGAGCTTCTCGGCCGACAGTCCGGGGCTGTACGTCATCATGTTGCTGATCGTCCTCGGCGGCCTCGGCTATGCCGTCCTGTTCGAACTGCTCGCCCGCGGTCGCCGACTGGTCCGCAGACGCTCAGTCGGGCCTCTGGGCTGGACCCTGCAGAGTCGGGTCGTGCTGCTGAGCTCAGCGGCGCTGATCCTCGGCGGCACGTTGGCGCTACTGGCACTCGAACGCGGCGACTGCGAGCGGACCGTTCCGCGGCAACTGCTGGACGCCCTGTTTCAGTCGATCACTGCGCGCACAGCCGGTTTCAATACGGTCGACATCGGTCGATTGTCGCTGCCGGCGCTGATGATCATCATGCTGCTGATGTTCGTCGGCGGCTCGCCGGGGTCGTGCGCCGGGGGTGTCAAGACGACGACCACTGTCGCCTGGGCCGCGTCTGTACTCGCCCGCATTCGCGGGCAGGCGGACGTGAACATCCTGGAGCGGCGTTTGCCATCAGAGACGGTCCGTCGAGCGGAGTTGGTGGTCTCGCTGGCGATTCTCTGGAACGCGTTCGGGATTCTGTTGCTCGTGGTCACAGAGCGGGCCGGGACGTCCGTCAGTCTCGACCGAGTGATCTTCGAGCAGCTCTCGGCGTTCTGTACCGTCGGACTGTCGGCGGGGATGACTTCCGAGCTGAGCGTGGCCGGGAAGTTGTGGATTATCGCTTCGATGTTCGTCGGACGCCTGGGTTCGCTGACCGTGATGGTCGCGATTCTCAAGGAGAAGCAGTTACCGTACCGATATCCGGCCGACCGGGTGATGGTCGGGTGAGACGCGGAGCGCGTCGCATGCAGAGCATTTGCGTCGGCTGTCGCTCCCGAACGCTGGAGGTTGCTTGATGAAGCAGGTCTGCGTAGTCGGATTGGGTCAGTTCGGGACGCACATCGCGCGCACGCTCGTGCTGCAAGGCTGCGAGGTGCTCGTCATCGATCAGAACGAGCGCCGGGTCGAGCGGGTGCGCGATGACGTGCAGCGCGCCTTGATCGGGGACGCGCGCGACTACGAGTTGCTCGCGAGCACGATTTCGAACTCGCTGGACGAAGCAGTGGTCTGTCTCGGCGAAGGGAGCATCGAGCCGAGCATCCTGTGCACATTGCATCTTAAACAGCTCGGCGTCGCGCACATCCGCTCCACAGCGCGCAACGACGATCACGCGCGCATTCTGGAATCCGTCGGAGCCAACCGGGTCATTTTCCCCGAGCGCGAGTCGGCCGAACGCACTGCGCGTCAGATCGCGAATCCCGGCGTAATCGACATGTTTCCGCTTTCCGAGGATTTTCGGATCCTGGAGCTGGAAGCACCTGCTTCGCTGGTCGGAAAGACCCTGATCGAGCTGGACCTTCGCCGAAAGTCGAATCTGATGGTGCTGGCGGTACGAGGACCCGGCGCCGGGAATTATCAGTATCTTCCAGCCGCGGAGGAGCGCGTGCGTGCCGGGGAGACGTTGATGGTGCTCGGTCGCGAACTGGACCTCGTCCGCCTCGCAGAAGGAGGCTAGTCTCGGAATGGCAAGACGCCGGCGGGCATGTCTATTGGGGGTGGCATTAGCGGCTTGTCCGCCGGTGTTGGCAGCGTGCGTTTGATCGAGTTGCTAGTGGATTCAGCAAGTGCTGCATATGCACCCCCTGAACACTGGTAGCAAGCTACCAGTGCCACCCAGTGCTCATGAGCAATCCTCCACTAGCAGCTTGTCTTTTTTGGGGTGGCACTGGCGGCTTGTCCGCCAGTGTTCGGGCCTTGCGAATCCAGGTACGATGACGCCATGCAATTGTGGGGGAAACGGAAGCAGGTGCAGCGATCGCACGAGCCGGGCGAAGCGCACGAGTTCACGTTCTCCTGCTACCGCCGATTGCCGATACTGCTAAACGACAATCGTCCGATGCTCGTCTCGCGTGCTCTCGATGCAGCGCTGAATCGCCATGAATGCGATCTAATCGCGTTCGTGATGATGCCTGAACATCTTCATCTAGTTGTAATACCACGTGTTCCGAACTTCTCACCATCGCGATTCCTGGCCGCGATCAAGCGACCGGTCTCCTACCGAATTCGATTGCGAATGGAGGCATGCCGTGACCCGCTGCTCGGCGCGTTGCTAATTCGGGAACGTCGCGACAAGCGTTGTTTCCGATTCTGGCAGGAGGGCGGTGGATACGACCGCAACCTTTTTGGGGGCACTGCGCTCGAAGCTGCGACACACTACATCCATCTCAATCCGGTACGACGGGGGCTTGTGGAGCAGCCAGCGGACTGGCGATGGTCCAGTGCACGGTACTATGAACGTCCGGACGATCCTCCGGATTCAGCCCTGCCGAGGGTTGCTGGTTTTCCGTACTAGGGTGTCCCAAACACTGGCGGACAAGCCGCCAGTGCCACCCGGAGAGAGTGGGCATCTTGCAAGGGCAGGCTGCGTAGACGCCTGCGTCATAGAGGGAGCTTGCTCCCCACTGGCGGACAAGTGGGCATTGCGCCTCTGCATTGCCACGCCACCCAGAGCGTGCGTTCTTGCCACGGCGCGTCAGGTCTTCAGGTCGGCGGCTGCGGTCTTCTTAACGGCTTCGGCCTCTGACAGGAACCGTTCGGTGTGCTTCTCATCGACGCGCCGACAGGTCGTCGCTGCGCGTTCCGCGAGTTCGGCATAGGTCGGGTCGCTCGTGTAGGCCTCGATTTCGCCGGCCAGGATCACGAACCGCAGCAGGTGCCGCAGCACGATCCCTTCCTGTTTGACGAGGTCGCGCGACTTGACGTACTTGTAGAACTCGCCGTCGAACTCGAACGCGTTCCCGGCCATCCACTTCGGTTGCACGCGGATTGGGTCCGGGACAGCGAGCTTGGCTTCGAACTCGATCTTCAGCATCTCCGGAAAGGTCGGCGGGCGCTCCTCCTCCTCGGCGTACACCTCTTCAAGTGACGTGAAACGCGGCCGTTCATACTCCTCTTCCTCGTCGGGCTCCGGTTGGGCCAGGACGATGCCCATCTGCACCATCAGCGGCTCCAGCTCGTTCTCCTGTAGCGGCCCCTTCGGCAGGTCGTCCGGGATATGCGCTTTGCGAAGAATCGAGGGCGCGATGTCCAGCACGGATTCCAGGGCCAGGATCCGTTCGCGCTCGTCGGCGGTGACCAGACGCTGCGCCAGAAAGTCTCCGTAGAGCGGGTCGATGCTGCGGAAGCCGAGCAGTCCGAAGATTCGCTCGTCGAGCGTGACGTGATCGCGATCTTCGTGCAACGTGAGGTATCCCAGCGCCTGCAGATTCTCGAGCATGTGCGTCAACTGGTTCTGGAATTTCTCGATCCGTTCCGCGGAGTTGAATCGGCGATTCATGAAATCGCGTACGCGTTCCAGCGAATGGGTCTTGGTGAGCAGGAACACGAGCACGGAATAGGGGATCATCGAACGGCTGAACAGTTTGGCAGGGCCCGCTTCGATCAGCGTTCGAAACTGTCCTTCGGCCCAATACTGCTCGGTCTTGCGACGGCTCGGCCGTTTCCGCTCCAGGTCTTTTTTCGCGCGAAGGATGCCGGGATCCTTGGAATCGCCGAGCTGCTCGTACTTCAGGCGCCATTTGTTGATCTTGACGTCGTCATCGTGCGCGACGGCATAGACGTACCCTTGTGTGTCGAACTGCGGGCGGCCGGCGCGGCCGAACATCTGATGAGCGCTGGACGCCGGGATCAGCTTCTTGTCGCGTGGCGGCCCTTTCAGCAACGTGCTGAGCACGACGGAGCGGGCCGGGAGATTGATTCCCGCCGCGAGCGTTTCCGTGCAGACGACGAACGGGACGAGCTTACGCAGAAACAGCTCCTCGATGATCTCCTTGTGCATCGGCAGCACGCCGGCATGGTGCACGCCGACGCCGCGCAGCAGCATCTGTCGCAGCTTGCTTCCGGCGCCTTCGACGAGCTTCTCTTTGTGTCCGTCGAGGAACTGCTCAATCTCCTTCTTCTGATTGCCGGAGATCAACGGCAGGCCCTTGAGCCTTTCCGCCACATCCCAGCACTCGTCGCGATTGAAGCAGAATACCAGCGCCGGAACGCGATCCTCCTCCACCATCCGCGGCAGATGCTCCGTGAGCAGCTTGTCCTCGATCCAGACGAACTCGAGCGGCACGCGGCGTTCCTGGGTCAGCACGATGTCCAGACTCCGAACGTGCTCCTTCTTGAGCCAGGTCGCGAAGTCGTAGGGATTGCCGACCGTTGCCGAGAGCAGCATGACTCGGACATGTCGCGGCAGCAGCACGAGCGACAGCTCCCAGACGATCCCGCGTTCGAGGTCGTTGAAGCTGTGGAACTCGTCCATGACGACTGCGCCGGTCTGTTCGAGGTCGGCGATTTCGGAGTCGCTGGAGAGCAAGTGGTTCAGCAGAATCTCGGCGACGACAACGCGCACCAGCGCGTCCGGATTCACCTTGCGGTTTCCCGTGATCAGGCCGATTTCCTCGCGGGGGAAGCCCCATTGTTCGGCGCGCGCCTGGATCTCGCGAAACTTCTGGTCGGTGAGCGCGATTAATGGAGTCGTATAGTAGAGTCGTTTGCGGGCGTGCAGCGCTTCGAAGATCGCGGCCTCAGCGATGAGCGTCTTACCCATCCCGGTCGGTGCACACACGAGTAGACCTTGTTCGGCGGAGAACCAGGCGAGCAGTGCTTCTTCCTGAAAGGGATAGGGCTCGAAGGGCAGGGCATCGAGGAACTTTTCGCAGATCTCGTCGCGGGTCATGGGGTGAGGATAGTCGGGAACGTCGGCGATTTCAGCCGGTCGAACGGACGATGTGCTTTTTCGTGCGCGTGCTTTCGGTTATCGTGCCTGACCATATCCATGGCCCAGGGCGGATTGCGAGGTCGGCCCGTGGCGTCAACGGGCCAATTCTGTTCCAAACAGGTGTCTGGAGGTTTTTGTGACCGCCAAGCCGCAGGCGACCTTCCTGGGTCATCCGATCGGGCTGTTCGTACTTTTCTTCACCGAGATGTGGGAGCGCTTCAGTTACTACGGCATGCGCGCCCTGCTGATTCTCTACATGGTGGAGTACTTCAAGTGGACCCAGGAGGACGCGTCGCGTGTCTACAAGTGGTATACCTCGCTGGTCTACCTGACGCCGTTGCTCGGCGGCTTCCTTGCCGACCGTTACCTGGGTAATCGGTGGGCGATCATCATAGGTGCCGTCGCGATGGCGATCGGGCACTTCCTGATGGCGTTCGAAGCGCATTCGATCTTTTTCGCCGCGCTGGTCTTCCTGATTGTCGGCAACGGTTTCTTCAAACCGAACATGTCGGTGCAGGTGGGGCGACTGTACCCGCAAAACGACCCCCGCCGGGACGGGGCGTACACGATCTTCTATATGGGCATCAACCTCGGCGCGTTCCTCTCGCCGATTGTCTGCGGTGCGTTCCGCGAATCTCCCGGCCTCGGCTACCACTGGGGTTTCGGCGCGGCCGGCGTGGGTATGGTGATCGGATTGGTGACCTATCTGTTCGGTCTGCCGTTCATCAAAGAGCTTCCGGAAGACGCGGTCTACGAGGGCCCTGGCGCCGAGAAGAGCAAGGCTGGCGATGACGATGACCATGCGATGACCGAGTCCGAAGCGGCGACGCAGCCGTCGGCCGTTCCCGCGCTCTCGACGATGGCGCCGAAGCTGCTCATGGTCAGTGGCGCAATACTTGGCGTATTGGGACTGTTCTTCGGCGTTGCGTTGGCCATGGCCGCATACGGGTCGACCGGGTTGATGACCACGCTCGATCAATGGCTCAAGCCGCTCAACGTCGAGACCGACAGTGCCTTTGCGCTGGCGCTCGGATTGGGGTTGGCGAACATGATGGGCGGTTGGATCGCCGGCCAGGTGGCGCTGGCCTTGCGGGACCGCGTGCTCTCGATTCTGGTGATTGCGGTATTCGTGATCTTCTTCTGGGGGGCGTTCGAGCAGGCTGGGAACGCGATGAACGTCTGGGCTGACCAGACGACCAATCGTTATCTGACGGAGAAGCCGCCGGAGCCGGACGTCTATCCCGCGGAGCCGGTCGACATCGAGGAGCAGGGATTCTGGACGACGCTGAGCGTCGCGTTCAAGAAGCCGATTGAGATCAATCCGATTCTGACCACATCGTTTCAGTCGATCAACGCGGCCGCGATCGTGGTCTTCGCGCCGATTTTTGCATGGCTCTGGCTGTTTCTGGCGCGGCGCGGGCGCAACCCTTCCATTGCGACCAAGGTCGCGATCGGCGTTTTCATGCAGGGGATGGCTTTCGCGCTGATGATGTGGGCGGCCACTTACGAGAACGGTCCGTCGAGCACGTCGCTGACCGGATTGCCGACGGCGGCGGTGATCGAAGAAGGTGTCGTGCACTTCTACGATGCGCCGGAGTTGGATGACGAGGAGGGGTTCGAGAAGCTCCGGGCCGGCGAGCGCCCCGGCGACGAGCCGATGATCGCGCACGGGGGCCGGCTGCAGTTCGACCAAGATAAGGCGCTGTTGAACATGACCGGCGTGTTGGATGCCAACCACCGCGATCGAATGCTGCGCGCGACAGCGCCAGCGGCATACATTCTCGCGATCCAGGAGATGGCCGAGAAGAGTGTCGAACTGAAAGAGAGCGCGGTCAGCAGCACAAGTGACGAGAAGACCTCGTTCACCTACCAGCTCGAGGCGCTGCCGGAGGGCTTCGAACCCCGTTACCTGCAAGGGTTCAAGTCCGAGGACCTGGCCTTCGATGCCGAGACGCGGACCTTTACCGTCGGTGCGGAGATTGCAGACAAGGACTACAAGCAGATCCTCGTTGCGGGGGCCGACCCGACCTTCCGCACCGCCGTCAACAAGCTCTATATTTCGAGCACGAAGTATCGCGTCAGCTCGGCGTGGTTGTTCTGGTTCTACATCCTGTGCACGCTGGGCGAGCTGTGCCTGTCACCGGTCGGTCTGTCGATGGTCAGCAAGCTGGCGCCGCGCCGTTTTGCGACGATGCTGATGGGCATGTGGCTCTTGACGAGCTTCTTCGGCAACTTCACAGCGGGCCTGGCCGGCGAGAACTGGGATCGGCTCGAGCCGACGACCTATTTCGGCTACGTCACGCTCGCAATGGTGGCTGCGTCGCTCGTGTGCTTTGTCCTGGTGAAAATCATCACGCGCATGATGCACGGCGTGAAGTAGCGGAGAGCCGTTCGCCGGCGAGTCGATAGATAGAAAGGTCGCAGCATGAGCGATATTCCCCACGGCGGCGGTTCTGCGGGACGGCCGATTCGACGTGGTGCCTATCCGGAACTGACCTGGCCGGCGGTCCTCGTCGGTTGGGCAATCGGGGCGCTGATCGCAGTATCGATCGGATACGCGGCGCTGATCCTGGGATTCTCGATCGAAGGATCGGAGCTGGCCGCGATCCTCGGCTGGGGCGTGTTGCGCGGCATCATGCGCCGTTCGAGTATCGTCGAGAACAACATCAACCAGACCATTGCCTCGGCCGTCAACGGCGCGTCGGCCGGCATGATGTTCTCCGTTCCGGCCCTGTTCATCCTTTCCGCGCAGAACCCTGACAAGTACGCACTGCTGACACAGTTCAACCAACTGTTGATGGTGCTGGCCTGCATTACCGGCGGAATTCTTGGCCTGGCGTTCATCATCCCGCTTCGCAAGCAGATGATCGACTTCAACCGACTCGCGTATCCCGGCGGGATTGCGACGGCTGCGATTCTCAAGTCGCCGGGCGCGGGCATGAAGAAGGCGGCCCAACTGCTGGTCGGTATCCTGATTTCCGGCGTCTTCTACACCCTGATGATGTTGTACGTCGGCGAACACCCCGAGGCGCACGTCGGCGACTGGATCGGCGCCCCGTCATTTCTCAACCTTACGTTCTTTCTCTCGCTGATGACCGTCGGCGTGGGCTATCTCTCCGGGCGGCACGGGCTGGTCTTCGGCTACGGCGGCTTCATCTGCTACTTCGTACTCGCACCGCTGCTTGCCTCCTGGGGTACACAGAGCGTTCAGGACATCTACGAGCCGGCGCCGCGTAAGACGATCTTCCAGGCCGGCGATGTCACGAAGCTGCACAAGGCGCTGACCACACTTGCGGCGGTCGACTCCGAACTGGCGGCGACAGTACGCGATCGCATCCAACTCGATGCCCTGCGTGAAGCGATTCAGCGCCGCAATCTCGGCGAGCAACACGACGGTCCTTCGATCGAGGAACTGCTCGGCGCCCAACTCCTCTGGGACGTCGAGTCGCTCCGGCTTTTCGAGCAGGCGGCCGGTCGATTGACCGAAGCGCAGGCCGACGCGCCGACCCAGAAAACCGAGGACGGACCGCCGACGCGCGACCAACTTGCCTCGGCGAAGAGTGCCATCGCAGGCGTCACGAGCTTCGAGACGGTGCTGGAAGCGCACGCCGCGCTGCAAACGCTCGGTCCCGGAGCGCGCGAAGAGATTCTTGCTGCGAAGACTTCGCAGGAGTTGATCGCGCGCGTGCACGCGTCGGAATTGGCCGCTGAGCAGCAGGAGCATGTCATCGGTGCCACGCGCGCCGAGGCACAGATCGCAGGCGTTCCGAATCAACTTCGGCTGCAGCTCTTCCGGCCGACGGGAATCGGCATTCTGATCGGGGCCGCGATCGGCGGGATCATCGCCGCTTTCCCGTTGGTGCGCAGCGCGATCAAGAGCATGCAGGACGCGGCGAAGGAAGGCGGCCACTCGGCCGTCTCCGACGAGATGCCGATCAAGGCGCTATATGTCGCGGTCGGTTTGGGCGCGATCGCCATGATCGTCATTGCTTTCCAATCCGTGCAGAACATGACGTTTCCGCGTGCACTCGGAATGGCGCTCCTGGGAACGCTGTGGATCTGGATCGCGGGCGTTATCGTCTCGGAGTGCCTGGGCCGCACGAACTGGTCGCCGCTGTCGGGTATGACGCTGATCGCGGTCACGATTCTGATCTTCATTGCCAGCGCCGGCGCCGGTCTGGCCCCCGCAGCCGTGATTGTCAGTTCGGTGATCGTCGGTGCGGCCATCTGCGTCGCGATCGCCCAGGCCGGGGACATGATGCTCGATCTCAAGGCCGGCTACCTGGTCGGTGCCCGGCCGCGGATGCAGCAGTACGCCCAGTTGATCGGTACCTGGCTGGGGCCGATCCTGATCATCGGCCTGATCTTTGTTCTGCACGAGGCGTACGAGCTGGGCAGCGCCAAGTTGCCGGCGCCGCAGGGCGCGGCCCTCGCAACCATGATCAACGGCGTCGTCGGCGGTGACGTTCCGACTTGGCGCTATACCGCTGGTGCGGGGCTCGGTATGTTGCTCGCGTTCAGCGGACTGGGCGGCGTCGGCGTACAGATCGGGCTGGGCTTCTATATGCCGTTCAATATCGTGTTGACGTACACGATCGGCTGTTTCATTCGCATGACTGTCGAGCGGATCCGCGGCAAGCATTTCGCGGAAGATGTCGGCATCCCGTACGCGGCCGGCCTGATCGTCGGCGAAGCGCTCGTAGGCGTCGCGAACGCCATGATCGCGGTCTTGCGCCAGATTGGAGCTGAGTGATGCGCATGTTGGGAATCGTCCTCATGATGGCCGGGTTCTTCACGGCGGCGTTCTTCTCGGTGCGCATCGCCGACTCGAAGGGTCTCGAGTGGGAGACGATCGAATGGACCTGGTACGGCATCGCGTTCGCTGTCGGCGCCGTCGGCGTCGTCATGATCCGCGTCAGCGCCCATACGGACAAGACGCAGACGCACAAGGTAGACGCCGACCTCCGGGTGATGAGTGAGACGATGGGGCGGCTGGTGTCGAATCTGAGCGATCTGAACGCGCGCTACGACAGTGTGGATGTCTACACAATTCACCAATGGATCGATGCCGAGCTGGCCGGCGATCTCGCGGACTTTGCCGAAGCGCGCGAGTCACTGATCCCACTCTACGGCTTGCAGCGCTACGCGGACCTGATGACTCAGTTCGCAGCCGCCGAACGGCTGATCAATCGCTCGTGGTCAGCGTCCGCGGACGGTTATGTCGACGAAGTCCGTATAAGCCTCGAGCGGGCAGGATCGCTTCTGGGCCGTGCGAACGAACTGCTCCGCACGTACCAGCAAGCGGATCCTTCAACCGGCGTCGCCACGGCCTGAAGCACCGTGCCACTCGCCTGCCGAGGCCCGAGCGGGTTTCCTATATCTTTTCTCCCGGTAATAATTCGGGCATGAGTGCGCGACGATCAGCGGGGGGATTGCCGGCCCGAATCGCGCCGATGTTGGCGGCGGCGCGCGAAGACCCTTTCGACTCGCCTGATTATGGTTTCGAGATCAAGTGGGATGGCACGCGTTGCGTGGCGTTCGTCGAACCCGACGGCTTGCGGCTTCAGAACCGTCGATACGTTCAGATGCGCGAGCGGTATCCGGAGTTGGACGTGTTGCGCGCCTTGCCGGTCGGGACGGTGCTGGACGGCGAGATCGTGGTGCTTGACAAGGGCCGATCGTCGTTTCAGCGACTGGCGCAGCGGGATCACCTGGAGGCCGGTGCGCGGCTCGATCTCAAGGCTCGGGCACTGCCGGTCACGTTCATGGTCTTCGATCTGCTCTTTGAACACGGTCGCGACGTAATGGGGCTACCCTTCCGCGACCGTCGCGATCGGCTGCGGTCGGTGTTGGCGGGGTTGTCGTCGGTACACGTTGCCTTGTCTGACTGCGTTCCGACGCGAGGACAGGCGTATTTTGCTGAGGTCGAGCGGCTGGGGTTGGAGGGTATGGTAGCGAAACGGCTGGCCAGCCCCTATCTCCCCGGCAAGCGGACGGACGACTGGATCAAGGTAAAAGTTGCGCGGGAGGCGGTCTTCGAGGTGCTCGGCTTCGAGCAGCGCGAAGGCAACCAGCCGTTCGCGAGCGCGCTGGTCCTCGGCGAGCTGACCGAGGGTCATTGGGTCTACAAGGGTAAGGTGGGAAGTGGACTGACCGAGGCCTTGCGGGCCGCGCTTTACGATCGGTTGCGGAATGCGCCGGCGCTCGACTCGGTGCCGGCTGACGGCCCGCCGAAGGCGTTCTGGAAACAGACGGGTCTGCGGTGTCGCGTGCGCTTTTTCGAGTTTACGGACGACGGTAAACTACGGGGGCCCGTTTTTCTGGGTTTCGAGACCTGACGCACGCCGCGTGCTGCGAACAGACAAGTTGGAATGGACACAAACACGACGAAACCGCCACGCACGGATGCGACGGACAACAGGACACCGCTGCGCTTTCGCCGACTTGCGCTCACCGGCACGTTCGTGACCCTCAGCCGCAACGAGGTACGCGCGCAAATCGAACGGCTCGGCGGTACGACCGTTTCGAGCGTTTCCCGGCGTACGTCTGACCTCGTGATCGGTGCCGGCGGTTGGCCGTTGCAGCCGGACGGCGGCGTCAGTCATGCCGTGCGACGCGCGGAAGCGTTGAACCGCAGTGGTCCGCGCATTCGAATCCTTTCGGAGAGTGCGTTCCGCGAGCTGGTGGGGCTCGAACGTGCCGAGCTGGTTCGCAAGCCGTTGAGCGCGCGAAAGATCTGCCAGGTATTGGGGGTCAGCGCCGAGCAGCTCAAGCGCTGGGAGCAGTTGAGCCTGATTCACGCGCGCGGCGGACGATACGACTTTCAAGATATCGTCTCTTTGCGGACGGTCACCGAGCTGGTTCGCGCCGGCGTACGGCCGGCGGTCATCCATCGCAGTCTGGAGGGTCTGGCGCGGCTGTTGCCTGGAACGGAGCGGCCGCTGGCGCAGCTCCGGATCATTGCCCAGAGCCCCGATTCGTTGGTCGCGGAGGTGGGGGAGGTGCTGGTTGCACCGGACGGGCAGTTGTCGCTCGATTTCGATGCCGCTGCGGGGCCGGAGTCGGCGCCGACGATTCTGGAGCCGGAGTTGGATGCGCAGGGCTGGTTTGCCCGCGGCAAGCAGCTCGAGGACGAGGAGCGCTGGGAGGAAGCGCTCGAGGCGTATCGTCGCGGCGTGTTTCGTCAGCCGCACTTTCCCGAAGCGCTGTTCAACATGGGGAATGTGGAACGGGCGCGGGGCAACTGGCAAACCGCGATCGATCTGTATCGCGGGGCGGCGACGATGGACGAGTCGTTCGCCGAGGCCTGGTACAACATCGCGGACGTGCTGGAGGAGCAGGACCGGGCCGAGGAAGCGATTTCCGCCTTAGAGCGTGCGATCGATATCCGGCCGGCCTACGCCGACGCGCACTTCAACCTTGCGATGCTGTTCGAGGAGTTGGGTCGGCTCGAGGAGGCGACGCCGCACTGGCGCGTCTATCTCAAGCTTGACGCCGAGAGCGACTGGTCGCTGCTGGCGCGCACCCGTCTGCACGAACGGCCCTGAGCGACCGCTACAGCGGGGGCGCGAAATTGGTTTGTATTTGCCGTTAGCCGCGTCCTATAATGGACAGCGGACCTGCGGATTTGGGAGGAACTTTCTGGGGGTCGGAGGGAGATCATGCAAGCATTGCGATGGTGTGCGACGATCGGTGTCATGAGCGCGCTATTGGCGTCCACGGCGCAGGCTTCGAGTGTTCGGCTGTTCTTTTCCACGACGGGAACCCGGGACGGAGAGATCGACGGGAGGGTGGACACCCCGGCGCTTGATCGCGATCCAGATGCGTACGTTCACCCCACCACCGCCCGGCTTTGGCTCTGGGCGTCGCCAATCGGCGATGGGACAACCATCAATGGGCTTGATTTTCGGATTGTTGTTGATCAGCGAGCAAACATCGAAGGCTACAACTTTTGGAATCACAACCTTCAGGTGGCAAATCGCTGGGAGGACGGCGGATTCCCCGGTGCGGCGGGTGACCAGGGGCAGTCCACCGATGACCTCATCTTCGTGGCGATTGCCACACTTGGGGTGACCAACGGGGTGTTCGCTGGATTCGATCGCCAATATGACGAAGCATCGAATTCCACACTGCTAGGCTACGTGGATTTCTCGGGCTGGGGATCTGTCGACATCGTCTTCAACGAGGGCTCGATCGCCGCGCCGCACACCTATGAACGAACCTTCTTGGGCGTAGACGACACGATTGGGAATCCAGGAAGCGGTGCCTACTCGAGCGATGATCGTGAGGCATTCATCGTTCCCGAGCCAGCAAGCTTGTTGGTGTTTGCGCTCGGTGCGATTGCGCTCCGTCGACGTTGACTAGGGTGACATGATGGGACTCGAAACGGATGGAGGAACTCGCATGCGGAAATCTTGTTGCCTCGTTGTGGTGATCTCGACATGCGCTGTTTTGGCGTCCACGGCGCAGGCTTCGAGCGTTCGGCTGTTCTTTTCGTACGTGGGCACACACGGCGGAACCAGCACCGGCGAAGCGCTTTCGCCTGGGTTGGATTCCGATCCCGCATTCTTTGAGGCTGCGAGAGTCTGGTTGTGGGCGATGCCGATTGGAGGGGGGACGACGATTGACGGCTTGGACTTCCGCGTCGTAGTGGATGGGGAGTTGAATATCAACAGGTACGAGTTTTGGAACTACGAAATCCCGATCATCGAACTTCCGCGCTGGGAGCACGACGGTTTTCCGGGTTCGGGGGGGGACCAGGGTCAGGCGACGGATGATCTCGTTTTCAGGACTGAGACAGGCATTGGTGTGACCAACGGGCCGTGGTCAGGCTTCGACCTCCACTATGACGGTACTACGAATGCGACCGTCCTGGGCTATCTCGAGATTGGCGGATCGTATGGGCATGTGAACATTCTGTTCAACGAGGGATCGATAGCAGCACCGAATGTGTATGAACGCACTTACCTCGGCCTTGACGACGAAGTCGGCAACTCCGGCAATGGGCCTTACTCGAATGGCATACGTGCTGGCCGGTCTGAGGCGATTTTTGTGATCCCCGAGCCGGCAAGCCTGCTGATCTTTGCACTCGGAGCGATTGCGATCCGTCGACGTTGAGTCGCGAGATACGATGTGGCTTGCAGCGGAAGGAGGGAAACGCATGCAGAAGTTTCGATACTTGGTTGCGGCAATCTCACTGGGTTCTATGGCAGTCGCAACGGCGCAGGCTTCGAGTGTTCGGCTGTTCTTTTCGACGACGGGCACCGCCGATGGCAGTATTCACGGCGATGCCGTGAACCCGGTGCCGGATGGCGATCCGCGTACGAGTATCCGGCGCTTTTGGCTCTGGGTGTCTCCGATCGGCGAGAACACAACGGTCAATGCGCTTGCATTTCGGATCGTGGCCCACGACCAGCTGAACATTGACGGCTACCATTTTTGGAATCACGACGTTCAGGGAGTGAGTCGCTGGATCCCAGGCGGATTTCCGGGAGCCGCGGGTGACCAGGGGCAAGCGACCGACGTCATCACCTTGATTGCGTCCGTGACGCCCGGCGTCACCAACGGCCCGTTGGCTGAGTTCGATACGCAGTATGATGAAGCGACGAACTCCACGGTCGTAGGTTACGTGGACTTCTCCGGACATGGAGCCGTCGATATTCTCTTCGAGGGAGGCGGGATTCAAGCGCCAAACACCTACGAACGGACGTTCCTGCGTCTTGACGACACGATTGGCAATCCGGGAAGTGGCCCATACTCGACCAGCATTCCGGAGGGGTGGGTCGTTCCCGAGCCGGCAAGCCTACTGATCTTTGCGTTCGGTGCGTTGACGATCCGTCGCCGTTGAGACGTTGAACGTGGGCGCCTTTCGCGAGAACGTCCGTACCGGGTAATGTCGTTCAGGATCGCTGCCGCTGTCGGCCCGCGCGGATATGATCAACGTAGTGGGTATGGAGTGGTGGGGGCTGGTGCGGTCTGGTGGGCGCGATGGGTAAGAAGCACGTTCTGCGAAATTGGAAGGAAGCGTTCTCGGCCAAGGTGATGTCGGCTGAGGACGCAGTGAAGCGGATTCGTAACGGAAACCGCGTCTTTGTGAGCGGCAATGCCTCGGTGCCGCGGACGGTTGTCGAGGCGCTGATGGATCGGCGCGATCTGGAGGATATCCAGATCGTGCACCTGCTGGCCTTCGGCGGTACGCCCTATGTCGAGCAGGAGTTCTGTCAGCGTTTTCGGCACAACGCGCTGTTCATCGGCGCGACCGCGCGCGAGGCGATCAACGACGGGCGTGCGGACTATACGCCGATTCATCTTTCGGATGTCGGGCGATTGTTTCGCACCGGGCGCATGCGGCTCGACGTCGCGATCGTGCAGGTCAGCCCGCCGGACGAGCATGGCTACTGCAGCTTCGGAATGTCCACCGACGTCGTCAAGGCGGCGGCGGAGTCGGCGCGGGTGGTGATCGCGGAAGTGAACGCGCGGACGCCGCGGACGCTCGGGGACTGTTTCATTCACATGAGCAACATCGACGCTGCGGTGTCGGCGAGCTACCCGCTACCGGAGATTCGCCAGGAGGCGCCGGGGGACGAGGCGCGGCAGATCGCGCGGCACGTCACCGAGCTGATTGACGACGGTGCGACGCTGCAGTTGGGCATCGGTGCGATCCCGAACGCTGTAATGGAGTTCGTGACGACGCGCAAGGACCTTGGTGTCCATACCGAGATGTTCTCCGATGGCATCATTCCGCTGGTGCGCGATGGTGTGATCAACAACGCGCGGAAGTCGCTTCATCGGCTGAAGATTGTCGCGTCGTTCGCGTTTGGCTCTCAGGCCCTGTACGACTTCGTCGACAACAACCCATTGATCGAGTTCCGCTCGGCCGAATATGTCAACGATCCGTTCGTGATCGCAAAAAATGACCGGATGTGCGCGATCAACTCGGCGATCGAGGTCGATCTGACCGGCCAGGTTTGTGCGGAGTCGATCGGGACCAGTTTCTTCAGCGGGTTCGGCGGACAGGTAGACTTCATTCGTGGTGCGGCGCGCGCCAAGGACGGGAAACCGATCATCGCGCTGCCGTCGACGGCCCGGGGCGGGGCCGTGTCCCGGATCGTGCCGCAACTCAAGGACGGCGCCGGGGTCGTCACGACGCGCGCCGATGTGCATTATGTCGTCACCGAGTATGGCATCGCCTACCTGCACGGTAAGAACGTGAGACAGCGAGCGATGGCGTTGATCGAAGTGGCGCATCCCAAGTTTCGTCCGTGGCTGTTGTCCGAAGCCAAGGCGCGTAGCCTCGTGTATCGTGACCAGATCGAACCGCACTTCGAGATGCCCGTGTACCCGGCCGAGCTCGAACGTCACGAGACGCTCCGTGAAGGACATGAGGTGTTGATCCGCCCGGCCCGGGCGACAGACGAGCCGTTGATGCGTGAGGCGTTCTATTCGCTCTCGGAGCGGGCGATCTACCAGCGGTTCTTTCAGCCGTTGAAGTCGATGCCGCACGCGCGATTGCAGGAATTTCTGCGCGTGGACTACAAGAACGACATGGTGCTGGTCGCGACCGACGGAAGCGGTTCGGAATCGTCGATTGTCGCGGTCGCCCGATACAACCGACTGCGGGAGCGCGATCTGGCCGAGGTCGCGTTCGTCATCCGCGACGAGTGGCAGAACCTTGGCCTGGGGACGCGGATGTTCGGCTATCTGGTGGAACTCGGCCGTTCGAACGGCCTGCGCGGGTTCGTTTCAGAGGTGATGGCGGAGAACCACGGGATGCTGCGCGTCTTCCACAAAGGCGGCGTCCAGGTGCAAAGCCGGCTCGAGAACGGCATCTACCATTTGTTGATGGAGTTCCCGCCGACGTGACGGCCCTGGGCCGCTCAGCGTTACTCGAGGTCGGCGGCTGGCTGGTCGATGCTGCCGATCGTGCTGATCGAGATCACGACGCCTTCGAGCCGTTGACGCAGCGCGCTGAGCCCTTGGCTTACGAGCTTGGCCACCATCGCCTCCGAACGTCCCGTGCGCTCGGCGATCTCACGTCGCGAGAGTCCCTCGAACCGCGAAAGATTGAGCACTGTTCGCTGGTCTTCGGGCAAACTTGCCAGGGCGCTCGAAACGGCACACACGGCCTCTTCCGCGCGAACGATCCGGCTCGGCGTTCGACCGTCGTGCGCTAACTCGTTCAACAGGTTCACGCTCGACGTATACGGCCCCAGCGTGTTGATTCGTCGGATGCCGCCGCCGCGTTTCAGGCGACTGCCGTTTCGAACGGTGTTCAGCAGCGCCGAGCGCGCCGCGGCGGTCAGCCAGCGGTCCCAATCCTTTACAGAGTTTGGCGGTGCCTTGTAGGCGTCGACTGCCAGTTCCTGCAGGATGTCCGCGGCCGAGATGATGCTGCGGAGTCGGTGCGGGATCTGTCGGCCAATCAGGTTCGTCAGGCGGTGCTGGTTACGGCAAAGCGCCTGCGTGACCTCAGCGTGCCAGGCGCCCGCCATGTTCGATTTGGGCGCTCGCATACCTTCGCCTCCATTCTCCCGCCCTTGTCGCCAGTCGGACCCCTTCAGTATACCACATTGTCCGGGCCAACTGACGTTTCATTACGCACCGATCGTGGTCGTGCGTCCGATATTTCGTTTTGTGTGTTGAAACAAGCGATCGGGAAACCCGCCGCCGTTCGTCCGAGAAACGGGCAGGCGTTCGGGCTGCGCCCATTGCATCGCGCCAGCAATTGCTACGGCGGATCGAGCGCATCGATCTGCGCCAGTTCTCGGTGCAGCCGTGCGACGATGTAACGCCACTCGCGGTCGACGGTCGCGATGGAGATACCGAGCGCCGCCGCCGTTTCTTCGCGGGTCAGGCCAGCGAAGTAACGCAGCGACACGATCTGGGCCTTGCGCGGATCGTCTGCCTGTAGGCGCTCCAGCGCCGCATCCAGCGCCAGCAGGTCCTCGGCGGGTTCCGCGAGCGGGATGTCGAAATCGTCGCGATCGACGCGTTTGCGCCCGCCGCCGTGCTTCAGCCGACTCTTTCGGCGGGCCTGGTCGACCAGGAATTGGCGCATCGCCTCGGCAGCGGCGGCGAAGAAATGCCCCTTCGAATCCCAGCCGGGGTCCTCCTTCCCGACCACGCGTACGAACGCCTCGTGGACGAGCGCGGTGGGTTGCAGGGTGTTGCCGGGAGGGACCTTGGCGAGCCGGGCGCGCGCCAGCTCCCGCAGCTCGCTGTAGACCAGCGGGAGCAACTCTGCGGCTGCCTTGCGGTCACCCCTGGTGGCGGCTTGGAGCGCTTCCGCGAGCGTTCTTTCCTGCCCGTTCACATGCGTTTCCTGACCCAAATCTGATAGCTGGCGCGCCCTGACGGCGAATTAGCGGTGCAGGGAGCCCCTGAACCGAAGGTGTCCATCTTATCGTGCAAAGGAGATCCAGACCATGAATTTCCGCTCAACGGCCCTCATCGGCGCCCTTGTGAGCCTGTTTACGCCTGTCGGCCTTGCCGGCGGCTTCGCTCCCATCACCTACCAAGGGCGACTGGAGGAGGGCCTGCTCCCCGCTGACGGCACCTACGACATGCGCTTCCAGCTTTACGAGGACAACGGTGCCGACGAGGTCGGCCAGCCAGTACTCGTCAACGGCGTGATCGTCGATAACGGCCTCTTTACCGTCGAGATCGAGTTTGGCGACCACTTCGAAGGCGATCCGCGCTGGGTCGAAGTGTCCGTTCGCCCCGCTGGGATCGGCAGCTATACCACGCTCTCGCCGCTTCAGCCGCTGAACGCGACGCCGTATGCCCTGTACGCCTTTAGCGCGCCCACCGGCTCTGGCCGTTGGAGCGCCAGTGGCGCCAACATCTACAACAACAACAGCGGCAACGTCGGGGTCGGCTTCAACAGTCCCGACACCAGGCTCGAGGTTCGCTCGCACATGCGCGTCACGCACGACGGCGGACCGGGACCGATCGTCGCCCTCGGCTCCGGTATCCTCGATCTCAAGAGCAACTCGACCGGTACCGACCGGCCTTACGGCGCGGTGAACTTCCTGGATGGCGACAACGGTGTCCGTGGCCGGATCCAGTATGGCGCCGCGACCGGCCTGCTTTCTCCACGCGGGATGCGGTTTGCGACCGAAGGCAGCACCCGGCTCTTTATCAAGGACACCGGTGAGGTTGGAATCGGCGCTTTCTCGCCCGGCGCACCGCTTCACGTACAGGAGGGCCTCGCGGGCGTCGCGCCGCACACCAGTTCTTCCGCGGTCTTCGAGCGAAACGGGAACAACTATCTCTCGATCCTAAGTACCGACAATACCGAGCGCGGTTTGCTCTTCGGCGATCCCGAGAGCTTCGTTAACGGTGGCATCATGTACAACTCGGCTTCACATCGAGATGGTCTCGGATTCCGCACCGGCGGAAACGTTACCCGGATGGTTGTCGCCAGCGACGGTGACGTCGGGATCAATCGCACGAACCCGACCGCACGACTTCATGTGGTCTCGTCCGACGAGCAGCTGGCCCAGTTCACGCAGTTCGGCAACGAACCTGGCTTCGTGATCACGTCGATCAGCTCCACGTCGAACTTTCCGGCACTCAGCGTCAACGGTTTTTCGAACAACGTACCGGCGCTGCAAATCACGGGTACCGCGAGCGCCGACGTGATCGAGATTCGGGGTGCGGACCTGGCGGAGAAGTTCCCGGTCAGTGGCGATCGCGACGCCGCGACGCCCGGGACGGTGATGGAGATCGATCCGGAAAATCCCGGCAAGCTCCGCGTTGCGCACGGTGCGTACAGTCGCCGGGTGGCGGGCGTCGTGAGCGGCGCCAACGACCTGCCGGCAGGCACGATCCTCGGCAATCTGCCGGGTTCCGAGGACTCGCCGCCCATCGCGCTGAGCGGGCGCGTATGGGTCCGCTGCGATGCGACGACGGGATCGATCGAGCCTGGTGACCTGCTGACCACATCGGACCTGGCCGGCCATGCAATGAAGGTGCGTGATGGAGCACGGAGCCAGGGCGCCGTGCTCGGCAAGGCCATGACGCCGTTGAAGAGCGGCAACGGCCTGGTTCTTACGTTGATCACCCTTCAGTAGTCAGCGGGAGATGACAGTGCAACACCAACAGGTCTTATTCACCGCGATCCTGGCGATTGGCGCGGCTGCCGCGACGGTTTCTGCGGCCGACGGACCAAAGCGGATCCAGGGGCAAGTGACGCTCGTCGGAACCACGGCCGAGACCGCGACGCTGACGTTCGAATCGGCGTTCTACGACCAGATGCGGCAAGCGCGGGCGGTGGTCCTCGAGGGCTTCCCGCTCTCTGTCGGACTTTCCGCCGAGCTGACACTGGAGCGGTTTCGGGTAACGACGCCTGGCGCACAGATCGTCGTGCAGGACGACGATGGCCCCGTCGCGATCCCCTATCCCGACATTACCTTGTGGCGCGGCACGATCTCCGATGATCCGGACAGCCTGGCTTTCCTTAGCGTACGTCGCGATCGCGTGAACGGGATCGTCAGCACCGGCGACGGTCAGCGGTACGTGATCTCTTCCCAAGACGCGGGTGTCGATGGCACGCTGTTGAGCAGCGCCTTCGAACTCTCGAGCGCGCCGCCGCTGGCTCCGGTCAATCCGTGGACCTGCGGCACGGTAGCCAAGGACGTTGCGTCTGCGCCGCCGACCAACCCGGTCGTTCTCGGCGGTACGTCCTACGTCGCGTTCGTCGCGGTCGATGGCGACTGGCAGTTTCGTAACTTGTTTCCCAATGTGGAGGGCGCGGCGGCGTACGCGCTCGAGATCATGGGCGTCATCGACACGATTTATTATCGCGATGCGCAAATCCGCGTGTGCGTGCCCTATCTCCGGATCTGGAACACATCCAGCGACCCCTACAGTGGCGCCGACCTTCCCACGAACCTCGATCGTATGCGGGATTACTGGGAGGACAACATGGGGCACGTCGAGCGCGACGTGGCCATGATGTTCTCGGCCCGCGACTTCGGCGGTGGACGGGCCGGCGACATCGGCGCAGTCTGCGACAGCGATGCGTACGCCGTCAACGGCGGATTGGCCGGTACGTTCCCGCGGCCGCCACAGGATGGCGACGATGACAACTGGGACATTGTCGTCACTCCGCACGAGTTGGGACACCTGCTCGGCTCGCCGCACACGCATTGCTACGATCCGCCGATCGATACGTGTGCCGGCGAAGACTTCGACTGCGAGAACCCGCGCGCCTGTCAGCAGGGAACGCTCATGAGCTACTGTCACACCTGCCCGGGCGGTATCGGCAACATGAACCTGCGATTCAGCTCGCGCGTCGTCAGCCGGATGCGCGGTTTTGTCAGTGACTCGTGCATCCGTGTGATGCGGTCGTCCGTGTACGTCGATTGGCGCAACGGAGGTGCCGAAAACGGCACGTCGAGCAACCCCTACGACACCGCGAACGAAGGCATCTGCGCGACGCTCGACAACGGTACCGTCCGAATCGCGTCCGGATCCTATAACGAGACGCTCGTGCTGGACCGGCCGATGACGCTGCTCGCGACCGGCGGGACGGCGCGGATCGGAGACTGACCCGGGCTGCTTCGTTTGTGGAGCCGCCTAAGTAAGAGGAGCTATTCCATGCGTGTTGGAGCAGTAGTTGCCGTCGTCGGAGTGCTGTGGGGCGCAACGTTCGTGCCGGCTGGAGCCGCGACGTTTCGAATCGAGATCGACTGGATGGCGAACGCGAACCACAGTCACCGCCCGAGCCAGGCAGTGATCGACGCGGTCGTCCAGATGTTCGCCTGTCGTGGGCATACGCTCATCATCGATCTCGACGAGCAGATCCCGCACTACAACGTCTTGCGGCGCAATCCGGAGGACTGTGACGCCAGCCTGTTTTCCTATGACGGGTCAGCGGACAGTTTCGGTGCGCTGCGTGACGAGTATTTCGACAACGGTGGCGACTGGCACTACTGCATCTTCGCTCATCAGTACGAGAACAGCAGCTGCAACACCACCGGCAGCAGCGGACTCGGGCAGCGCCCGGGCCGCTACTTCATCGTGACGCTCGGCGGTTTCGACGGGCAGACCGGTACGCCTTTCGAACAGGCCGCTACATTGGCCCACGAGTTCGGGCACAACCTCGGTCTCACACATTGCGGCGACGACGATTGCGTCGGCACCGACGACGACACGAACGAGGGAAATTATAATCCGATACTTCCGAGCATCATGAGCTATCGGTATCAATTGGCGGGCGTGCGGACCAACCTCTTGTGCAACGGGTTGGCGCCGCCGGAGAGCCTTTTCAAGGAGATCGACTATTCGGACGGCCGTATGTGCAGTCTTCGCGAATCGTCGTTGAATGAAGTCGCCGGGACATATATGGCTTCCGTCGATTGGGATTGCAGCGGTACGCTGACATCCGGCGTCCAGCGTGACGTCAGCAACGATCGTGACGGCTGGTGCTCCGGCAACGGCGCCATCACCCGGATCGACGACAAGGGTGAGTGGTCGACCGTTTCGTCCGCAGCGCTCCAGCTGGATACGGCCGAACCACAGGAAGAGGAATGCATCACGGCGGCGGAGTGGGAAATGGTGCAGGCCGAGTTGATCGCGCTGGGCGGCTGTCCTCAGCCGATCCTGCAGGTTGAACCCTGTGTTCCCGGCCGGCACGTTTTCATCGGTCCGCCGACGTTCATCACGACGGGCAGCTGCAACATCCCGTTCGGCGATGCATCGAGCGCACAGGAATTCTCGCCAAACCAGAGCGTGTACTTTTTCAAGCCAGGAACATACAACGAGACCGGCTTGATCACGCTGGACAAGCCCGGAATCTGGATGTGCCCGACCGGACTCGCGCGCGTGCAGTAACAAACCGGAGGGCGATGGAGGGAGGAGCGGGAGCGCCGGCGCGCTCCCGTTTTTTTTGCCTCGCTTCGGCCATCGCCACACTTCGCAAGCAAGCAAACAGCAGGCGGCGGGGCGCCGCGATCAGGTCTTGGCCCATTCATAAATCGTGAAACCTTGGCCGCAATCCAAATAGGGGGCAGTTGTGCGCTTGAGTCAGACGAGGGGGTATCTAGTATCTAACTGCTTTAGTTTGCTAAACATACCGACCAATGCACGTTTTGCGCATCGCAATTCGTACCTCTTGGCATGAGCTGTTGCACGGAGGCTACCCCTTATGCCCGCGACCGACATCAAGCCCACACCACATGCGGCCGTGTTTCAGCGGGCATTCGATTCGGCATCCAGCGGGATGCTGATCGTCGACGACCAGGGACAGATCCGCTACGCCAACCGACAGGTCAAGACGATGTTCGGCTACCCCCCCGAGGAGCTGGTCGGGAAGGCGCTCGAGATGCTGATGCCGGAGCGATTCCGCGAAGGTCATGTAGCGCACCGATTGCGCTATTGGGAGCAGGCCGAATCGCGTCCGATGGGCACGGGGCGCGATCTGTTCGGGTTCCACCGCGATGGGCGTGAGTTTCCGATTGAGATCAGCCTCGATCCTGTGGACACCGAGGACGGTCGCGTTGTGTTGGCGACGATTGTCGACATCACCGAGCGCAAGCGCAGTGACGCAGTGGTGCGACAGGTCGTCGAGGCCGCGCCGAATTCGATGGTGCTGGTCGATCGGGACGGCCGGATCACGCTGGTGAACCGTCAGGCAGAGCTGACGTTCGGCTATTCCCGCGAGGAGTTGCTGGGCATGTCGGTCGACCAGCTCGTTCCGGAACGGTTTCGTGTGGACCACCCGGCGAAGCGTTCGCAGTTCCATGCCGATCCGAAGCGGCGTGCGATGGGTGCCGGTCGCGAGTTGTTCGGGCTGCGCAAGGACGGCACGGAGTTCCCCATCGAGATTGGCTTGAATCCGGTTGAGACGGACGATGGGCTGTGCGTCCTGAGTTCAATCGTGGACATCACCGAGCGCAAGCGCAGCGATGCGTTGGTGCGACAGGTGGTCGAGGCCGCGCCGAATGCGATGGTGGTGGCCGATCCGGAAGGGCGGATCACGCTGGTGAATCACCAGGCGGAGCTGACGTTTGGCTATGCCCGGGAGGAACTGTTGGGCATGTCGGTTGACCAGCTCGTTCCGGAGCGGTTTCGTGCGGGGCATCCAGCGAAACGTGCCCAGTTCCACGCGAGTCCGGAGCGGCGCGCCATGGGGGCCGGCCGCGACCTGTTCGGGCTGCGCAAGGATGGTACGGAGTTCCCTGTTGAGATCGGCCTGAACCCGGTTGAGACGGACGATGGACTCTGCGTCCTGAGTTCGATCGTGGACATCACCGCGCGTCAACGAACGGAGTCGCTCGTGCGACAGGCCGTGGAAGCGGCGCCGAACGCCATGGTGATGGTGGATCCAAGTGGACGCATCACGCTCGTCAATTGGCAGGCGGAAGCGATGTTCGGCTACTCGCGGCACGAGATGCTGGGCATGTCGATCGATCGACTTGTCCCAGAGCGTTATCGACGCGGGCATCCCACCAAACGTGCCGTCTATCACAAGGAGCCGTCGCGCCGGGCGATGGGTGCCGGTCGCGACCTGTTCGCTATGCGTAAGGACGGAACCGAGTTTCCGGTCGAGATCGGTCTCAACCCCGTGGAAACCGATGACGGACGTTTTGTCCTCAGTGCAATCGTGGACATCACGGAGCGAAAGCAGGATGAGCAGCGGTTGCGCGACTACGCCGAGGAGCTTCGGCGACGCAATCGGGAGCTGGACGAATTCACCTACGTGGCGTCGCACGACCTGCAGGAGCCGCTGCGTCGGCTGATTTCGTTCGCTGACCTGCTTCCTCGTGATCTGGGCCGCGACCTTCCCGAACGGGCTCAGACTGACCTCGACTACATTACACAGGCGGCCGATCGCATGCGCAGCCTGGTGCGTGATCTGTTGTCGCTGGCACATACCGGCAATCAAGAACTGAAGCGTGCGCCAGTGGATCTGGCGAGGTGTGTCGATGCCGCGCGCGAGACGCTTGGCGAACTGTTCGACGAGTCGGGCACAGAGATGACGTCGGAGTCCTTGCCGACACTCGCTGTCGACAAGCGGCTGGTGACGCAGTTGTTCCAGAATCTGCTCGCGAATGCGATCAAGTTCTCAGCGCAGAAGGGTAAGCCGGTCATTCACGTGACGGCCGAGCAAGATGCCACTGGCTGGATCATTGGCGTTCGCGACAATGGGATTGGGATTCCGCCGGATGGCGTTCAAGCGATTTTCAAGCCGTTCAAACGGCTGCATAGTCGTGGCGAGTACGCCGGCAGCGGGATCGGCCTGGCGATTTGTCGCAAGGCCGTCGAGCGACATGGGGGTGAAATCTGGGTAGAATCGGCCGTCAACGAAGGCGCCCATTTCCGATTCCGATTGCCGGAATCGGCGCTGGAAGCCAACGCGATAGGAGACGCGCCATGATGCAGCCGCGCGATGAGAACCGTCGACCGGTGGTTTTGTTGGTCGAAGACGAGCCGGGTGACCAGGAATTGACTCGCCGGGGGCTGGAGGGCGGCGTCGACGTTGATTTACGGGTGGTCGACGACGGCGGCAAAGCGATGGACTACCTGATGCGTCGCGGCAGCTTTGCCTCTTCTGATGAAGACTCGGTGCCGATGCCCGACCTGATTCTGTTGGACTGGAATCTGCCGGGACAGGACGGACGGGAAGTGCTGGAGACCATTCGGCGAACGCCGTCGATCGAAAACCTGGTGGTCGTCGTCCTGACCAACTCGCAGCACGAATCCGATGTTCGACACGCCTATGCGCTGCGGTGCAATTCGTATGTCGTCAAGCCGGTGGATGTCGATGCGTTTGGCAAGCTGCTGCGCGAACTCGCGACGTACTGGTTTGACTTCGTGCAGCTTCCGCCGAGTGTGAGCGTCAACTAGCGTTCGCTAGCGGCCTGACGCGGCGCCGCTCGGGAGGACGCTCTCGAGTAACTCTGCCAGCTTCTGTTCATCAAACGGCTTGCGCACGAAATAGGTTTCGGGCAGGCTCATCACGATCTCGCGGAAGTCTTCCGGGCTGGAACCGCTGATGAAGATGATCGGTGCCGGCGTGTGGCCCCGCAACCGAACGGCGATATCACGCCCTTCACCCAACGGCATGTTATGGTCCAGGATGATGGCGTCATACGTAGCGGCGCGGCTTCGCGCACACGCCCCCAGACCATCCGCGCACTCGTCGACCGCGTAGCCCTGTTGTTCCAGGCGGAGTCGCAAAGCGGTCCGCATATCACGGTCATCGTCCGCGATCAGAATTTTGGTTGCCTGCACGGTAGTCCTCCCATCCGAGCCATCTGAGCCCCATCCCAGCCCATCCCAGCGGTTTCCGGGGATCCGCGAAATAGTCGCGGGAGCTTCCCCGGTCAATCATTCGAACCGTTTGCACAGCTGCTTGCGGCTTTTCGCCGGAATCCGTGCGGGCCGTCACGGCGTCGGTTGTTATCGGGACCGACGGGCAAAGCGTATTCAGGTTGACCGTCCTAACGGTCGATTTCCCCGAAGGAGACTGTGGGGCATTTGGCCCCGTGGTCCAATGAACGGGGGATCACACCGCGGCAGTTCAGGGAACCCCTGAGCGGTGCGCCAGTGGGTAGCTGGCAACGCTCTATGCTGATCCGTTTTCTGCGGATGAGGACCAAGGGGTTGGCGAATGTCGGAGAAGTTGGTCGCGCTCGTCGTCGACGACGATCCGGGTGACATCGAGCTGCTCAAGCGGTTGGTCGAGGAACTGCCGACGCCAGCGATCGACCTGCGGTCGGCGAACGATCTCGGAACCGCGTATGCGCTGCTCGCGTACGAACCGATCGACCTGGTTATCGTCGACTACCTGATCGGGGCCGCAACTGCTGCTGATCTGGTCGGCGAGCTACGCGGCCGCGGAGATGACCGTCCGATCATCGTTCTGACGGGGCAAGGGGACGAGGCGATCGCGGCGGCCCTGATCAAGGCCGGGGCGGATGACTACCTGATCAAAGGCACCTTCGAGGTAGATCGCTTTGCGGAAGCGATCGAGTCGGGTTTCGCGGGGCAGCGAGCGCGGGCCGCGGAGGCGCGCGAACGTCGGCGTATCGGCGAGTTGCAGACCGCAAAAACTGCGCTCGAGACGGGCAACGCCCGATTGGCAGAGCTCTACGAGCGTGCCCATGAGTTCGTCGATCATGTCTCTCACGAATTTCGGACGCCGTTGACGGTCGTCCGCGAGTTCGCGTCGATCATCCAGGATGGATTGGCCGGAGAGGTTTCCGATCAGCAGCGCCGCTATCTCGACCTGATCATCAATCGCGCGGACGATTTGAGCGGTCTGGTCGACGACATGTTGGACCTTAGCAAGCTGGACGTCGGAACGTTGGGGATCCACCGCGCGGACTGCACCGTCGCGGAGATCTTCGAACGGGTTGAGCCGACGCTCGAACGCCGGGCGCTGGCGGCGGGTGCGGAGGTCTGCGTCTACGCGCCCCCTGACCTCCCCACGTTGTTCTGCGACGCACGAAAGATCGAACGCGTCATTACGAATCTTGTCGTCAATGCGCTGAAGTACTGTAACGAGCCGGCGCAGGTCAGCGTTACGGCGGCGCCGGGTTCGGACCCGTCGGAGTTGGTGATCGCGGTGCGAGACAATGGGCCCGGCATCTCCGAGGCGGACCAGCGCCGGATCTTCGAACGCTTCCGTCAGTTGGACAACAGCTATCGCTGCACGGCCAAGGGATTCGGTCTGGGGCTCAGCATCGTCAAGCACCTGGTGCATCTGAGCTACGGGCAGGTCGATGTATCGACGCCGCCGAACGGCGGCAGCATCTTCTCGTTTACCGTTCCGACCAGCGACCGACTGGCACTCGTGCGCAAGGCAATGCGGGCCGCGACGTCCGCATACAACAACGCGTGCCACGTGGCGCTAGTTGAAGCCCGCTGTGATCCGGTGGGTTTTTCGGAGGTGTACGACGAACTCAGTGCGTTGATTCAGCGTCAGTTGATGCGCTTCGATCTCGTGCTCACGCCGGAGCCTGGACGCTGGCTAATGGTCGTCGTCCACGATCAGCCCGGACCGGCCGAGTTGATCGAGCGGATCGTTCAAAGCGTGCAGCAGACAAACGGGTCGCGCGCCGAACGGCTGCCGGAATTGCAGTTGAAGCTCGTTGGTACTTGGCCTTTGGCGGAGGATATGGAAGAGTTCGAGCGGCGCTACCTCCCGTTGGCCGGGGGGTTGGAGATCGTGCATGTCGGATAACCCGCTCATCCTGCTGATCGACGACAGTCGTGACATCCTCGAAAGCCTGACCATTCGGCTGGCGGCGGCCGGTCACAAGGTGATGTCGACGGCGAACAGTCGCGACGGGCTCGAAATGGCCCGCGATCAGTCTCCGAGCGCGATCGTTCTCGATCTGCGGATGCCCGGTATGGACGGTTTCGAAGTGCTGGCCGCGTTGCGGGCCGACCCGCGTACGTCCGAAACGCCAGTGATTGTTCTGTCAGCCAACGTCCGTGATCAGTCGCGCGATCGGGCTTCTGCGCTTGGCGCTGCCTGCTTCATGGAGAAACCCTACCGTGCCGACAAGCTCTTATCGGCCCTGCGTGGAGTTGTGGGTCAAAATGCGGTGGGCCGCGCGTAGAACATTTGACAGACTAGGGCAAGGGAGACGCCTACTTGGGAGGGACGCGTCATCATGAACGTCCACCGACGGATATTGATTGTCGAGGACGATGTCGCGCTGACGATTGCGCTGGAGAAGCGGCTGCGACACGCTGGCTACGACGTCATCGCCGCTTCGAACAGCGGGGACGCTTGTCGGCAGATACAGGATCACACGGTGGATCTGGTGATCCTGGACCAGGTGTTGCACGGCGGTCCCAGTGGACTCGACGCGGCGCCTGCCTTGCGTGAAGCCGCCGATAATCCGGCCCTGCCGATCGTGTTCATCACCGGCTCGGCCGACGAGCACTTCAAGGCCGCGAGCCGTGACGTGGGCGCGCGTTTCTTTCTCTCCAAGCCGTACGATCCGGAGTTGCTGTTACAGACGCTCGATTCGATCTTCGCGCAGGATCAACTCGCGGAGATTCGCATGATCTCGGACGCGAAGCGTCGCCAACCGCTGTTGCGGCCGGAGACGCGCTGATGGCAGGACAAGTGCCCTACGTACTGATCGTCGACGACGATCCCGCATTGGCCGAGGCGTTGAAGCTGCGCTGCGAGGCTCAGGGCTGGGAGGCATCGACCTCACCGGACGGGTTGTTCGCATACATGAAGATGATCGATCGACGACCCGACCTGGTGGTGATGGATATCAACATGCCGATGGACGGCCTGACACTTCGTCAGCGGATGTTGCAGCACGACCTGGCCGAAGTGCCTGTCATAGCGCTGAGCGGCGCTTCCGAGGAGACGGTCCGGGAGCGGTGCGAACGGCTCGGCGTCGAGTTCGTTTTCAAGGGGCTCGAGATCTGGAAAGAACTCGAGCCGCGAATTCGACAGCGACTGACTGCTTCCGCCGACTGAGCGAACCACTTCCGCACTTTCTGTGCCCACGTCATCCGTGCGCGAATGTGCACGTCGTGTTACATTCTCGACACAGCGACTCGGAGATCCGCCGATTCGTCGCGGCGTCGAAGGACAATTGTGTCAATATTGCGAGTCGCGCGCGCAGATCGGTTAGACTTTCACTCGGTTTGATCACTACGATACGATGGGAGGCCCATTCGGTTTCGTGCCGCAAACCGACGGGAGGGCGCAGATGGACATGCCGGACGCAGGCTCGCGCTGACGCGCTCCTCCATACAGGTGCGTGCTCCAAGCAGCACGTTGCCTGCTGCGCAACGCGCGACCGCGTCCGGCTCCTTGTCGAGTCACCGCCAGCATCATCCGGGGGATCTTGCGGATAACTCTCCGTTCTCCAAGGAAACAGGTCCGAGTAGACAAACCGTCGGCGTTGGCGCGCGCCCTTTTCGACCGTCGATGTCGGCTTTTACGGATTTCGCGGGTCGAACGCGATCTTCTCCCATAACAAGCAAGGTACCGACGAGCTGTTTTTCATCGCTGCTAACGGAGCGCACCTCACGGTCCGTACGGCTGGGGTGTGCCCGGGCTCGCGCGCCGGCGATGAACGCCGGGCGTGGTGGGAGACCGTCGTCGGCGGGAGCGACGCGCGATGGACGAAACACACGAAGCTCGGCAAACGGTCGCGAGTCCAGTCCTTCGTCGCATCTCCGTTGGCGTACAATCACGCCGATTTTCGATCGTCGTCATCTTGGTCGGTGTCGGGCTGGCGTTGCCGGCGCTATTCGTCGGCATACAAGCCGATGACTACTTCATCCGTAACACGGTACTGGGGCTTCAGCCACCCGACACGATTCGGATATCACGGTGGGAAACCTATTCGTATCTGGATGGTGTTCCGGCCAACAACGATGACATCATCGACCGGGGCTATATGCCCTGGTGGACCGATCTCGAGTGTCGCACGTCGTTCGCGCGCCCGCTGACCGCGCTGACGCAGATGTTCGACTACTACCTCTGGCCCACTCTCGATATGGCCATGCATGTCCATAGCCTCATTTGGTTCGGGGCATTGTTGGGCGTAGTCACGGCGCTCTGTCGGCGTTTGTCGGCGCATCCGCTCTCGACCGTTCCGGTCTGGGTCGGCGGGTTCGGCGCGCTGCTCTTTGCGATCGACGACAGACACGCCATCCCCGCGTCCTGGTTGGCCAACCGAAATGCGTTGATCGCGGGCTGCTTCGGAATCGCCGCAGTACTGCTTCACGACTGCTGGCGACGTTCGGGCCGCCACTGGGCGGGGATCATCGCGGCGTTGAGTCTCCTGTTGGGGCTCCTCGGAAAGGAGGAGGCGGTTTCGGCAGGGGGGTATCTGCTTGCGTACGCTGTATTCCTGGATCGCGGTCGCTGGCGCGGGCGGCTCGCAGCCCTCTTGCCTTACATCGCGGTAGGGCTTGGCTGGCTGGTCTGGTACAAGCTCGCGGGCTACGGCGCCCGCTATTCAGGCGTGTATCTCGACCCGATCCACGATCCGCTCGCGTTTATGGCGCGCGTTGTCCGCAACGCGCCCGTTCTGCTGCTGGGGCAATGGGCGCTACCGCCGGCTGATCTACAGCCATTCGAATCTGCCTGGTTGTTCCAGGTTCACTGGCTGGTGGCCGTCTCTTTCATCGTGTTGCTTGGCGCACTTTTTGCGCCCTTGCTGAAGGCGGACCCGGTGGCGCGCTTCTGGGCTGTCGGCATGCTGCTCGCGACGCTCCCGGTTTGTGCGATCTTCCCCAGTGACCGCCTGCTGCTGTTTCCGAGTCTTGGTGCAGCAGGGCTGCTTGCGAGTTGGCTGGTTCGACGCGATCAGGTCGCATCCGCGGGCACGGCTTCCCAAACAGGTACGCGCGTGGCACGCGCGGTAGCGGGGTTCCTGATGGTGCTCCACCTGGTTCTGGCGCCGTTGGCGATGCCGATCCGTTCCCTGTCGATTCGGTTTGCTGGCGGCTTCCTGGATACGATTCAGGACACGCTACCCGCCGACGATGCGGTCCGGTCGCAGCATCTGGTGATCGCCAGCACGTTTACGGCGCTCGCCGACATGGCGTGGTTTCAGCGTGGCATCGCGCGCGGCCTGCCCCGGCCCCGCCGTACGCTGAACCTCAATGCGTCGTCATCGCCCGCGACGCTCACTCGGCTCGATCGGCATACATTGCGCGTGCGGCCGCTCGGCGGGTACCTCAAGCCGGACGGTTGGCGTGGGCCGAACGCGCCGGCCTTTTCGTCGCGATACCTGGGCCGGCACCTCGATCGATTGACCCGCTCGTCGGCGCGTCCGCTCAAGCGTGGCGATCGAATCCACCTGACGCTGGCCACGATCACAATCTCCGATATCACCGAAGACGGCCGACCCGCGGAAGCGACGTTCCGCTTTCATTTATCGATCGACGACCCCGTGTTACGGTGGGTGTATGCCGCGCCCGACGGCTACCACGACCTGACGCCGCCGAAGGTCGGCGAAACGATCGAGGTTCCGTCACCTTAGGTTTCATTCGTATGGCGTCGCGGCCCGGTGATCTGGCTGAGATGAATCGATGACGCCGGCACGTCTCCGTGCCCGTCGGGCCGACAACAAAAGACCGGCGGACGACCGGGGAGGTCGCCCGCCGACTGGTGCGCTGCAAAAATGCAGCGCTGACCGGGAGTTTCGGAACCGTGGTGCTCGACCCGTGGAATTCGCTCGGGTATTCGGTTCGGTCCTTCAGTTATTCGATCAAGTCGCGAACGCGCTCGTACAACTCCGGATTGGTTTGCCGAAGCTGATCGACGTTCTCGAACTCGTACGTGTTCGTTTCGCCGTCTTCCTGGATTTCGATCTTGATCGATCCACCACTGTCGAGCTTGATGGAGAGCCGCGACGCCTTCCCGCCTGAAGCGTGAAGCTGATATGCCTGACGCGCCGCCTCGTGAGCGCGCTCGGCAGCCTCTTCCGCGCGCTGGCGCGCCGACTCGACCATTTCCTCGAACCGTTGCTGGAAGTCCTGCTGCATCTGCGGCAGCCGATCGATCTGCGGGCGCAGGATCGTGAAACGACCACCGGCGTCGTACGTCTGGAACTTTTCGAAGGCGTCGGGATCCTCGTCCTGGAACGCGTCGCGCGAGTCGTACGTCGCTTCCGAGCGGTTCCCGTCAGGATCGACGCGTTCGACATGATACGATCCGTCCGCCTTCCGACGGATCGCGAGACTTCCGTCATTGTCGCTGAAGTGAACGTTGATCTCGACCTGGGCGTCCGTATTCGGATCGACCCAGTAGGGGTTCCAGCGTTGGACGTCGTTGCCTCGCTGTCCGAACGGGTCCTTCTTCCCGGAGAACCAATGCTGCCAGTTCTTCAGATCGAAGTCCTTCATCTCCTTGAGCGGGTCGGGCAGTTGCGTCATGGGGCCGAGATCCTCGAAGATCCAGCGGCCGTCGGGACCGAGACGGAGCTTGCGCCCGCGGACTTTCAGCGAATTGAGCTGCGATTCCGGCTCGTCATACTTGAACTTCACGTTGGCTGCGCCGGGGCGATCGGCCGGCGTGATCGAGAGGGTCTTGCGCTCGCCTTTCCGAATGACGACGATCTCGGTCGTGTGTCCGACGCCGACCTCGGTAATGGCGCGCACGAGATCGTCCGCGTTGTGAACCTGGGCGCGGTCGAACGCGACGACGACGTCGTATTGCTGGATTCCAGTCTGGTCGGCCGGACTACCTTCCACCACATTCGCGACCATCAGACCCGTGTTTCCGATGTGGGCGGCGAGCGGGGCCGGTATGGGCGTCATTCTTACACCGACCCAGGCCGAAGGCACCGCGTCGTCCGTGAGCGTGTCGAGGTTCCGATTCGCATAGAGGTAAACCGGATGGTCGTTGTAGACGAGCATTTGACGGGCCTCATCGACCGTCAATTCTCGGACCGTCGCTACAGACGGTGGCCCTTCCGCGCGTTCGGCCGCTGAAGGATTGCGTCCTCCGAAGTAGGCAATTGCAAGGCTCGCTGCCAAGCCGGCAATCGCGAGCGAAACACGAGAAGCCAGCATTTCTCACTCCTTGGAAAACCGTGCCGATGGAGCCCGACGTGTCCGGGCTCACTGCTCAAAGATCACGCTGAATACGTACCAATTCGGTCTGGGTTCGGTCGATCTCGACCATCAGGTATTCGCCGGGACGCTCGGTCGGGACGAGGATCCACTCGCGTTCGGTGTTGTCCAGTCGCACCGACGGGCGGACATACTCGGGCTGCGACGATGCAACCAGTTCGGTCGTTTCGGCGGGGGGGGCAAACCAGGACGACATGGCCCCGGCCTGATTCGTTGCGCGGTGCGGCGGCGCCGTGTCGCGCGCTTCGCCGTCCGATCGGTGCCAGATCACAAACGCCAGGCAAGCTGCTGCCGCCGCTGTCGCGATCCGTCCGGCAGTGACCCATCGTCGAGGGCGCTGCTGTGGTGCCCGGTGCGCCCGCCCAAGGGCCGAGCGCAGCACCTGACCGGCCTCGCGATCCAGGGCCGCAAGGTCCTCATAAAGGACGCGCGCCGCGGGACTCGTGCGCAACTCCTCATTCAACACGCGACTTTCTTCCGGCGACGCTTCGCCGTCGAGAAAACGCGAGATCAGTCGTTCGAGTTGGTCTCCGGACATGCTCATTCGTCTTCCATCCGGTTGGTCAGCCCTTCTCGCAGCAGACGCCGGGCCCGGACCAGTCGCGTTTCCACCGTCTCGAGCGGCATCTGCAACACTTCGCCGATCTCGGCGTAGCTCCAGCCTTCGAGGTGACGCAATGCAAATGGTTCGCGGTAGATCATCGGGAGGCCCTGGATTGCTTGCAGGAGGGTCTCATACAACTCGTTTCGCGATACCCGACCGGCGGGATCGCTCGCACGATCATCCGCCCTCGTTTCCGCCACCGGCTCGAGCCGGCCGTTGCGAAGTCGCGCCCGTCGATGCGCCATTCCCCCATCGATGGCCGCGTTGCGGGCGATGGTATACAACCACGGCCGCAGTCGCTTGGGATCCTTCAGTGACGACAGTCGCGTCCAAACCTGTGTCCAGACCTGCTGAGCGATGTCATCGATCAGGTCCGGTCTGCCGACCACTCCGTAGATGATGCTCCGCACCCAACCGTCATGCTCACGAATGAGCGCGTCCGCCGCGACGCGGTCGCCTCGTTGGGCGCCGGTCACCAGCTGCTGGAGCACGTCGGCGTCGAGCGTAGCGGTCATCATGTCCTCTTCTTAGACGATCAGGTTGAGCTTCCCATGTCAAAAAGTGTACCGAAGGCAAGCCCGACCGGGACCGGTAAAACCCAGCCGCCGACGCTTTCCGACAAGTTTGGGAAGGTCGTCAAGGGGCCGCAGGTGTCCGAACCGCGTCGGGATCCGGCCGGTCGCGCCCCGGTGACCGTCGGAGCCTTCTTGTTGGATCCGTGTGCGGTATGACCGCTTTGTTTCGGGCCCGTCGAGGGAGCTTCGAGGATCGCGCAAGAAAAGCGCCGCCCCGGATCGGGACGGCGCTTCATGTTCGAACGAATCGTCAGCCGCACGGAGACGTACGGCGGACAATTCCGCCTACTGGCAGGCTTGGCCGCTCGTGACCGCGGTCACGAAGTTGTTGATGTCACCGACGGTCACGCTGCTGTCACCGTTGGTGTCATTTGCACAGATGAAGTCGCACGGAGCGACGCCGCCGGGGAACAGCGCGTTCCAGGCCGCTTCGCCGCCTGTGACGGCCGCGACAAAGAAGTTGATGTCGCCGACCGAGACGTTGCCGTCGCAGTTGGAATCGCCGCAGGCACCGCAGGGCGGGCCGACCTTACCGTGGGCGACGTCCAGGCCGTTGAACGACGTTCCGGTGCCGCCGACCTGCGTGTACCAATCGACGGAGCTGTCATCGGTCAGGCCGAGCGTGTCGGCCATGTCGATCACGTCGTCGTTGTCGAGGTCGAGTTCGAGGACGTCCGCGTAGATCTGCGGGTTACCACCCTGCGCGAACTGGCCCAGATAGAGCCGGTAGTCCGGCCCGAGTGCGATCTCGCGGCCCGTCTGGAGACTCGTGCTCAGGTCGAGCAGGGTCAGAACGTTCCAGGTTGCGGGCGTGTTCGGGTCCACCGGATCGACGACCGCGAGCACGTTGGTCGTTCCGCCGGAGAAGCCGGAGAACAGGAAGTAGATGTACGGCGAGATGCTCGGGTTGTACTCGATGTCAGCGACGAGCGAGCCGCCGACCGACAGCGGGAAGAGGTCGACCTCGACGTCAGCCACGAGCGTGAACGCGCCGGTGGTGCTGTTGAAGTCGATGACGCGGATCACGCTCAGGAACGGATCGCCGAACGGGTCGGGGCCGCCCATCAGGATGGTGTCGTTGTCGAGCCAGGTCGTTCCCTGCGAGAACGCCGAGCCGAGTGCGTCGGACCAGGCCTGACCGATGGACGCTCCGGCGCCGGTGCCGGGGGTCGCGCCCTCGTTGTACTCCAGAACGTAGAGGTTGCCATCGTCGAAGCCGGTCAGTGAGATCAGCGAGTTGTCAGGGCTGATGCCGAGGCCCGCGACGCGGGTGCAAGCGATGCCGCCATCGGCCGGGCTGAAGCTGTAGATCTGCTCGGCGTTGTTGCTGCCATCGGTGGACAGGTTGTAGATCCCGCCGCCTTCACCCGACTCCGGCGGCATCGAGCAGCCGGAACCGAAGTTCAGCGCCAGCAGATTGCCGGTGGCGTTGTGCAGCGTACCGTCATGGTTGTCGAACTCGAAGCTCTGGACGAACGTGAAGGTCGTCCAGCGCGAGATGCGATTGCCGTTTCGGACGTGGGCTGCGGTCTGGAACGCGTCACCGACGCTCAGTCCGAAGGCCATGTCACCGGGCAGGACGGGCAACGGCGGCAGCGGGCAGGTGTCCGGACCGCAGACCGTGTTGTCACCCTGGTACACGCCGCCCTGGCCGTCGCACTCGTCGAACGTCAGGTCGCTGATGCAACCGGAGCCGGCGACACAGCAGGCACCGGTCGGCGGCAGGCAGGTGTCCGGGCCGCAGGCAATGCCGTTGCCGATGAATGTACCGTTCTGGTTCTTCAGGCAGTCGATCTCGGTCGTCTCGATACAGCTCTCGACCGACAGGCAGCAGGCACCCGTTTCAGCCGCGGTGCCGAAGGCTACGTCGAGGCCGCAGAACGCGTTGAAGGTCTGGCTGAAGAAGTAGAGCTCCGAGCTGTCGTCCGCCACCAGGGCGAGGTCAGCGGCATCGATCATGCCGTCGCCGCCGCCGGCAAGGTCGAGCTCGACGTACTCGATGTCCGTGCCGAACGTGCAGACATAGAGTCGCGCGTCCGGTCCGAGCGCGATTTCACGCAGCGTCGGGGCGCTGTTGCTGATGTTGATCGTGTCGACGACCGTCCAGCTTGCCGGGTCGATCGCGTAGATGATGTTGGTGGTCACGCCGCCCGTGTTTCGGCCGACGCTGACGAAGACGAAGTCGGAGAGGTTCGGGTTGAACTCAATGTCGGTCACCGCGTCGCCGGCGCCAGGAACGTTGAGCGTGAGCTGCGTGGTCGTCGCGCCGACCACACCGCCGGTCACGTCGACCGTCGCGACGTTGATCGTGCTCTGGCTGAGGTCGTTGGGGTCGATCGCGCCGATCATGGCCGTGTCATTGTCCAGCCATGCCGTGCCCTGGGTTTCGGACGTGATGCCAACGACCGCGCTCTCACCGAGCGACGTGGCGCTGGCGCCCGCACCCGTACCGAGCGATCCGCCGGCAGTGTAGTTCAGCAGGAGGATGGTACCCGTGTCGTAGCCCCAGGCCGCGATGCGGTCGTTGTTCGGGCTGACCGACAGACCGGACGTCCGGCTCAAGGAGCTGCTGCCGCCGTCAAAGAGAAAGACCGTCTGGCCGGCGTCGGCACCATTCGTCGACAGGTTGTACAGCGAACCGCCACCAGCGGTGGTGCCGAAGTTGAGCGCCAGCAGATTGCCGACGTTGTTGTGCAGCACGCCGCTCGCATTGTCGAACTCGGTCGACTGTACGAACCCGAACGCCGTCCAGCGACCAGCGACCTCCGCAAGGCTCACGCCGTCGTCCCGAACCTGCTCGGCGGTGAGATTCGCGGCGGCATTATTGATGCCGAACGCAATGTCCAGGGGCTGAACCGGAACCTCCGCTAGCGCGCTGCACGCAAACGTACAGATCGCCGCGGCGCTAATGAAACGCCTCATCATCAAATCCTCTCCTGTGAATTAAGTGGGTGTATAGCTTCTCATCCTGGCAGACTGCCGCCCCTCCAGGGGCCGCTCCCCAACCCTAGCACCCGTGGGTTGAAGGCGTATTGTCCGAATATTAAGAAACGGTTAACGGCGCAAGCGTTCGTGTCAAAAAAGCTGGCTACCAATCGCGTGGAGTGTGGTGGCGGGTTCCGTTGCCCGGTCGGCCACGCATGCCGTCGCTCTTTCCCTACCTCCGACCGAGAGAATAGCGAATGTGCCCTTGAAATTCAAGGCGGGACAGGGAGCAGGCTCCCCGGCTCGCTTGCGCTCGGGGCTCGTTTTGTGGCCAGGGGGCCCCAGTGCGAGCCGCGAGCGCTAGCGAGCGGGCAATGCGCGCGGAGGGGTTACGACACCGGGCGGGATTACGCCGGCTTGATGAACCCCATGCCCGTGACCGCACCCCAGCGCATGATCCGGCAGTGGATCTTTTCGGGCTCGCGCGGGTCGGGCGTGATCCACACCTCGGCTGCGTTTGGCGTTCCTTCGCTGCCCTCCACTTCGAGCACCAGCTTCGCCAGTTGGCCCACCGTCACCGTTTTCCCGACGAAGCGGTCGTCCTGCTGCTTCGGCGGATATCGCAGCCGGATGACGACCCGGTTCGCGGCCGGGTCGAACTCGAGCACCTCGCCATGCACCGACCGTTGCATCGACGGACGCTTGCCGAGCACCGCGGTGAAGGTCGTTTGCCCGGCGAGCCATTTGCCGACAAGATCGGTCTGTTCCGACGCCTTCGATTTCTTGCGTGCCTCGACCAACGGCCGCACCTTCGCCCACAGGTGGACCGCTTCGAGATTCTCTCGTGCGTTCATCCACGCGCGGGTGTTGCGTGTCGCGACGACGAACTGAAGGTGGTACTGAAGCCGGGCGAGCGTTTCCAACTGTGCGGCTGGAACCTCGATGCTCCGGACATCGGTCGTTGCACGCAACAGTCGCGTGACCAACTCGAGCTGCAACTCGTACGATTTGTCCGGCTTGCCCGGACTGGCCGCCAGCAGACGCTCGGCGAGACCCGCGAACGCGTCCACGGCCGCCGCCCGATCAAAGCTGGCGAGGGCTACTCCCTGGCAATACAGGTTTGCGACCGGGCTTGCTGACGGATCGATCGCCCAAGGCTCCAGATTCCGGACGCTCGACTCGATCTCCTCTCGCAAACCGCGCAGCGGCTCGGCGTCGGCACACAACGCCGCGGCCACCGGCCCGGTGTCGTTTTTCTGGAGCAGCCGTTTCGCGTACCGAACGACGTCCGCGTCGAAGGTGTCTGCCCGATTGCGTTGCGTGTCGATTATCCGAGCGGCGGTGAGATAAACGTGGAACAACGACAGGTCGTTTGCACCCGGTCCGGCCGCGATCTCCTCGATCAGCGCCCGCGCCCGGTCGAGTCCTCGTGTTCGCAGGACCGTGCCTGTCAGTGTTTCGATGTTGAGGCGCCGGCCGAACTTCTCATGCTGAACGATCCAACCGGCGTGGTCGACGAAGACACGCTCCAGTGCTTCGAGCACCTCCGGCTCCCCATATCGCGTCGCGCGCTTGATCAGCGCGCTGCGTGCTTCGCGAAACTCGCGGCTCATGTACCGTCGATCCCGCTGGCGCGCGTCGATCGGTTCGAGCAACGCCGCGAGGTCGAACTCGTCATCCTTGGGCGCCGGCTTGTACTTCGGCGTCGCAAACGCCGGCGGCGGTTCGTAGACGGGTTTGTCCGCCGGGCGCGGGCCCGGCTGTGGCGTCGTCGACTCCGCTGACGCCCGTTCGTGTGCGGTGCTCGAGTTGCCCGGCGCCTCCGAACCACTATCGCGGTTCATCGCCCAGATACCAAGGCCCCCCGCAATGATCAGCAGAACGGCGGCGCCACCAAGCATGATCGGCATCTTCGAGCCTGCGCTGGTTGCGGGCTGCTCGGTCGGCGTGGGTGAAGTCGGTCGGGCCGGAGCCGGCGCGGCTTTCGGCGGGATGACCAGTATCGCCCCACATTGCTTGCACTTCGCCCGACGACCGGCAGCTTCGTCCGGCGCGCGGAACTTCGCTCCGCACTCACACTTTACCTCAATTGCCACGGAGCCCTCCTCGGCCACAGTACTGATGAGTCCTGATACCTTGTGGCGCTTAACGCCTGCCGGCTAACACCATACCGTTTTTGTGTGAGAATTCGAACAAGGAATCCCCTCCGACGCGATCCCGGCGCCCGCTTCTAGCGGGCCGAGGTTACCGTCGTGAGCGGCGGCTCGGCCTCCAGCATCTGCAGAACGACCTCGATCGGCAGGATGCGGCTGGTGGCGTTTTCTGGCGTCAACGCATCGAGTGGGTGGGCGCGTGCGTGCGTGAACGGGCCGATCGCCCGTCGCTCGAGCGCTGTGAGGCAGCCGCCAGTTCCCAGTGCCGTGCCCAGGTCGCGAACCAGGCTGCGGACGTATGTCCCGCGACCACAGTCCATCTCGAACCGAACCTCGGGCCAGGCGTAGTGATCGAGCGCGAGTCGATAGACCCGAACCTGTCGTGCGGGTAGCAGGAGCGTGCGGCCTCGTCGCGCGTGCTTATAGGCCGGTCGGCCGCGGACCTTGATGGCGCTGATCGCCGGCGGAACCTGCTCGAGCACACCCTCGAAACGTTCGAGGGTTTGCCGCACCTTGTCCGGGGTCGGTTTGTGTGAGACCGAGACGCGACGAACCGGCCCGTCCGCATCGTGGCTGTCGCTTTCGAGATCCAGCCGAGCCGTTGCGCGGTAGACCTTGGGCAGGTCCATGAGCCGCTCGACGAGCCGAGTTGCGCGGCCGCAGCAGATCAACAGTACGCCGGTAGCGAGCGGATCGAGCGTGCCGGCGTGTCCGCTCTTGCGGATGCCGGTCAGTTTTCGGACGCGGTAGAGCGCTTTTGCGCTCGTAATTGCGGTTGGTTTGTGCAGAACCAGGATGCCGTCCATCGGATCGATTGTACAATCAGTCGTCGGTTTCGAAACGGTGCACACAAGGAGATGCGGATGGGGCTTCAACGGACCTTGCTCGAACGCCTGCGCAAGCCGGAGCCTCCCGGTCAGCGCCAGTCGCGGGTCTCAACCAATGAGCTGTTCGATTCCGTGCTCGGAAATCTCCAGTCGATTCTGAACACCTGCCAGGGGAATTGCCTGACCGACCCCGACTACGGTTTGCCGCACATGACGACCATTCGGAGCGCGATGCCGCATTCGGTTGCCGGTTTCGAGGCGGCGATCCGTCGAACGATCGAGCGGTTCGAGCCCCGGCTCAAAGGGATCCGCGTGCGCCATGCGCCCCATCGTACGGATGGCATGGAACTGCGGTTCGAAATCTCCGGTCTCATGGTCGACGAGCAGGACCAGACGTCTGTCCGATTCGAAACGTATGCCGACGAGGAAGGTCGGCTGGTGGTGCGGTAGGGCAGCAAGTCGGGACGAGGTGTGTGGCACCGGGGCGCTTCGGTCGCGAGTGCGACCGGAGCCGGCGTGCTTGCTAGCGCGCAAACATCACCCTACCGTGGTGCCATGAAGAAGCCGACGCGGAAGCTAAGCTCGCCGACGGGATCGATCCTCGCGATTTCGGTTGCGGTCGTCCTGCTGCTCATCGGAGGCTGGCAGGTCTTGCGGGCCTTTGTTTCGATGCCGGCGTGGCGCGGGTTGGTGCTGACTTCGGAGCGGATCAATGCCCGGGCGGTTGCTCATCAGGGCAGCGACCCGCGTGAGGTCCGTGGGGCCCGGCTTCTGGTTTCAAACAGCGCGTCCTTCTTTCGTGCATGGAAGGGCGATGACATCGCGTCGGAGCGCAAGAAGAGCGAGTACTTTTCGACGCTTCCCGGGGCGGGCAGCGTCGCACGTCTCCAGCTGGCAGCGATGAGCCTGCTTGCAGCCGAACGATCCGGGGCGGATGTGGGGCAGTCGTGGCCGCGACTCGCTGCATACCTCGAAGGGTTGGATTTGAGCGATCTCGAGCACGGGTTGGCGGCGCTGGTCAAGCGTGGCCAACGGTTCTACGAGGAACTCGGGCTCAGCAGCGGCGTCGCGCTACAACGTTCCCTCGACAGCACCGCAGCCGTCCACGGTCCATTCCTTCAGTACTTCGTCGATCGACTGGATCGGGTGTCCATGACGCTCGAGGAGGAGGGCAAGCCGAAAGAGTCGGCGTTGGTTCGTCGAACGGTCGAGCGTCTGCTGGTGGCGTGGATCGACGAGGAGGGGCCCTGGGATTTGCGTCTGCTCGCAGCCGACCTGTTGGGGCGTCATCTGGCAACGTCGACGGACGCCCGGGCGCGGAGCGTGGCGGAGATGGTCACGGATTGGCGGCAGCGCGCGCTGGAAGAACGCCGGGCGCTGCCGGCGACGTGCATGCTGCTCGTTCCCGCCGGCAGTCCGCCGATCCAGCATTGTGCCAGCGCGCAAGCCGCACTGCTGGTATCCCTGGCATGGGTCGATTGTGTCGCGATCGTTGCCTTGTCGGCGCTGACGCTGTCGATTCTCACGTTCTGGTGGATTGTGGGGATGCCGCGACCGGCGCTGGTCAGGGCGTTGTTGAACGGAGTCGTGCTTGGCGTGCTGGCGATTATCGCGGTACGGCTGCTCGCTCCGTCGATCGATCTCGAGTTGGACTTTCGAAGGAACTTCGGCGCCAGTGGTTGGCCGCGACACCTCCTGCTCGGCGTCGGCGTCGCGGTGGGCGCACTGTTTATGGCTGTCGTGATGGCTCGATTCCGTGCGGCGCAGTCGGGGTCGCGATTACTACAGCTGGGGGCCGCCGGTACGGGAATTGCGCTGGTGTCGGCGTTGTTCATCGGAGTAGGGGTCTGGGCCTGGGTCGCACCGGCCCTGCGCGACTATCAGCGTTGTGTGGTGGAGTCGGTGAGCCGCAGCCTGCGCGACCCACTGATGAGCCCGGACAACGCCGGCGTGACTGCGAAGCTACGCGACGAGCTGCGCGCCTGGGAGCGCTCGACGCGGCCCTAACCAACAAGAAACGAGGGTGCGTTCTTTGGAGGGAACGCGGCGGCGCGTGCCCACGAGGCCCCGATACACTGGCGGACAAGCCGCCAGTGCCACCCAATCGCTACGCTACGGGAATCTGGTAAGGGGTATTGGGTGCCCCCGCCCGATCTTGGGGCGGGGGACTGATCCGTGTGCGGACTACGTTGCCTAGTTGCGACGTCGCGTTGCGCCGCGGAGTCCGAGCAAGCCGGCGAGCGTCAGGGTCATCGCGAAGCCGGAGCCGGCACCGCAGAGTCCGAAGTTCGGACCGGTTGCGCCGCCGCTACCGCCGCCGGTGACGACGTTGCCGTCGGTCTCGCTGCCGGTCTGGGCCGGGACCTGGTTGGTGCCGCCGGTGCCGGGCTCGCTGCCGATTGGCGTAAGGTCGCTGGAGCCGCCGCTACGGCCGTCGTCATTCGACCCGCCGCTGCTACCGCCGCTATCGTTGCGTTGTTCGACGAGGGATTCGTGCTCCGCGATCTGGGCATCGGTGGCGACCTTGAGCAGGTATGCCTTCAAGATGGTGCTCTCGTCGCCCCAGCCGACGATTTCGTTGTCGTCGTTAATGTCGCGGGCTTCCATCAGGTCGCTCTTGACCTTCTGCTGCGCGAGCAGCATATCGTTCAGGTCGCTGATTTCGCCGTTGATCCAGATCGCGGCCCGGCGTTCGCCGTTTTCATTTTCGGCCCAGCCGACGATGATCCCGTCCTCATTGATCGCTGAGGCGCTGGAGTTGGCGCCGCCGAGCGTTCCGAGGTCGGTCATGGTCCCGTTTTCCCACAGGAAGGCGTGGGTGTTGCGGGTGGCGGTGGTGGACTCGCCGACGATCTGGCCGGCATTGTTGATGTCTCGGCCCCAACTGTTGTTGCCGCCGAGGGTACCGATGTCCTGCATCAAGTCGTTGACGTTGTCGGCGTTGGCATCGACGAACCACTGTCCGCCTTGCGGGGCGACGCGGAATGCGTGGAACGATGACTGCGCGTTGAACGTGTTCTGATCGCTGATGTACGAATAGCCGGTGACGACGCCGTTGTCGTTGACTGCCGTGGCACTGCTGACGACGCTGAGGTTATCGAGCGTGCCGAGGTCGATCATGATGTCGTTGACGAAGTCGGCGTCGGCGTCGACGAACCAGACGCCGTTGACGGGCGTAACGAGGAACGCGTGGACCGTTCCGCCGCCGTCGACGTCTGCCCAGCCGACGACATGATTCGCGTTGCTGACATCGGTGGCGGCGCTATCGTGCGCGAAGCACGGATTGCCGAACGTCCAGAAGTTGGTAAGCGCGTCACCCGGGAAGGGCGTGCCGAGGTCGCTGAGCACGCCGGGACGCAGCAGGAACGCGTTGGAGATCGTCCACATTTCGTCGCCGCAGTCGATGACGGTGCGGGCGGTGCCGACGATCTGACCGCCGTTCGAGATCGCATACGCTTCCGAATAGTTGGCGGTGAAGATCTGGTCGAGCGAGAAGTGGACCGTTCCGTGTAGGTCGGTGGCGACTTCGTTCAGCCAATGGAACGAGTGGTTCGTTCCTTCGGTCGACGCGTAGCCGATCACCTGGCCGATGTTGTTGATGCCGTACGCACGGCCGTTCGTTTCGTCGAACTCGGTCGTGCTGAACAGCGTGGGCGTCTGGGCCGCGGTCGGCGTCGCGAACGTCAGCCAGCCGGCAACGAACGTAATCGCCACGAGCGTGCGGGACAGCGTAGTCGAAGCCTGCATGGATTCACCTCTCTCTGAAAAGCCGGTCCGCGCAGCCAATACGCGCGAAAACACGTCGCTGTAGCATCGGCGTCGGTGGCGCGCGGCTTCAGTAGAGCGGAGCGACGTGCGTTCCGCGGGCCGATGCCCGTGGACGACGTGCCACCAGGGGGCGGATAAACGCCCGTAGCCGCTCTGGTCCCACCGCGGCGCATACGACGCCACCCTGAAGCGTGTCAAACTCCTTTGGTTTGGGCAAACTGGAGAAATCGACTATTCGGGGGATCTGCGCGCCGGACGCGTGCGCTCACGTGTTTTCGGGCGGCCCGGATAAGTGGCCTGGTTATCGCGCACGTGGTTTCTCAGGCGTCGGTCGACTCGATCGCGGTGCGAGCGAAGGTGCCGCGCTCACGATCCTTCACGACGCCGGGGAAGGTAAGTACCTGATTATGGATGACGACGTGCACCCCGGGCGGCGCCAGTCGCGCGGCCAATAATGCCTCCGTCAGGTTCTGAAACGCGTCCGTGTCCCGAAACTGAAACGGACGCATCGCACCCGTCAGGATCACGGGCTGACGAATCGGGCCCAGTTCGCGACAGAGCCGCTCACCAGTGATCGCGAGCGTGTCCGTGCCGTGGACGATGATCACCGCATTGCCGTCGGTCAGCGCTGCCCGCACACCCGCGACGATCCGGTCGCGGTCGGCATCGGTCATCTCGATCGAGTCCTTGGACATGATCGCGGTGTGACACAGGGTCAGGCTCGGCAACCGCAGACGTCCGAGAATCTCCTCGAGTACGGAGCCCGTGTTCCGTAGCGAACCGTCCGCCTCGTTATAGGTCTTCTCGATCGTGCCGCCGGTGGTGAGAATCGCGATCCGGGTCATGGGGCCGGTGCTTTCGTGGTGCGCACGGTCTGCCAGCGATCGCGGTCGACACTGTATCGGACCACGCCTTCACCCGCGCCCGGCCCTTCGTATTGCATGTCCAGCTTTTCCATGACGCCGATGGATGGCAGTAGGTGCGGATAAGTCTCGGCTGCGATTTGCCGGATCGCCGGATCAGCTGCCAGGGCCCAGTCGACCAGTTCGCGAACGGCTTCGGTCGCATACCCGTTTCGTTGGAACGGTTCGAGTATACCGTAGCCGACCTCGATCGCGCCGGCGTCGTTGCGCGGTCCCTTGAAACCGCCGTTGCCGATCAGAACCCGCTCGTTCGACGGGTCGTGGCGCACCCAATACCAGACCCACCACGGCATTTCGTCAGGATGCTCGGTCGCTTTCTGAACCGCCCAGTCGAGCGTGTCGGCGAACAGATCCTGCGGCCATTCTTCCGGGATACGCGCGTTGAGCAGTCGCGCCAGCGCGGCCCGATCGTCCCGAGCGGCGATGGCAATCTCGAGTGTGGTCGGAAACAAGGTCAGCCGCGAGGACCGTAACGGAAAGTCTGACAAGCGATGGCTCCGCATCTACGGTCAAAGGTCCTGGTCACAATCAACCATGGTCCCGCGCACGTCACGGTGCGTCAAACTGCGCAGGTTCGGTGTTAGGTGTCCGCCGGGGCGCGTCCGGGTGGGGAGCGGAAGTCGTTCTCTAGGGAGAAGACCGCGCTGAGTACGGACGCTATACTCGCGCCGTCATGTTCGCTGTTGTTATCCGTTCGCTACGAATGCTGCTTGTCGTGGTCAGCATCGGGCTGGTCGCGTGGGCGTTCGCGCACGTTCTGACGCGGCCGATTCGGAGCGAGGGTGTGCGGGCCGACCAGACGGTGCTCACCGTCTTGCACTGGGGCGACAAGAACGAGGATGCGATTGTCGCGGGGCTGGTGCGCGAGTTCATGGAGCGCAACCCCGACATTCATGTTCAGCGGACGAACATTGGCTCGCCGGCGCAGTTGGCCACGAAGTTGCAGACGATGCTCGCGGCGGGTGATCCGCCGGACGTGTTCTATCTCGAGTCCGAGCGGTTGGCGGATTTTGCGGACAAGGGCCTGTTGGCGGACATGGATGCGCTGATTCGCGCGGATACGCGCCGACGGTCAGCGGGCGAGGCTGTTGACGCGCCGGTAGACCTGAGCGATTTCTTCACGCCGGTGGTGGAGGCGTTTCGATTCGACGGCGGGCGCGTGGGCCAAGGCCCGCTGTACGGGTTGCCGAAAGATTTCACGCCGGTCGGTTTTTACTACAACAAGGATCTCTTCCGTCGTGCCGGCGTCCCGCTCCCGGACCGTGATGGTTGGACCTGGGAGCAGTTTCACACGGCCGCGCGCGAGATCGGCAAACTGCCCGGCTGCTACGGTGCGGACTTCGTCACCTGGGAAGCGATGATCCGCATCTATCTGTTTACCCACGGGCTCGACTTCGCGTCGCCGGGCTTTACGGCCTTTCAGCTCACCGAGCCGGAGGTCGTGACCGCCGTGGATCGCTTGCGTTCCTGGTTTCACGACGAAGAGCGTACGCTGCTGAGCGCGAAGACCCAGTTGGAGACCGGGCAAGAGCCGTTCCTTGCGGGGAATGTGGGACTAGCGGGGCCATATGGGCGCTGGAAGGTGCCGACGTATCGGCTGATCACGTCGTTCGACTGGGACTTCGCACCGCTCCCGCAGGCCGCAGGCCGCGCCCCGGCTAATGGTGTGCTTACCGTAGCGTGGGCGATGTCGCGCGGCGCACGAAACCCGGACGAAAGCTGGCGACTGATCAAGTATCTGTGCGGCCGTGCGGGGCAGGAGCGGATCTGCGCACAGGGCTTGGCGGTACCGGTCTTGAAGAGCGTGGCGCGCAAGCCGTGCTTTTCCGATCCGGGGGTGCGGCCTGCGAGCGACGACGTCTACCTGCGGGCAGCTGAGATTGCGAACTACATTGAATGGCCGGCCGATCCCCGCTTTCGCGACCAGCTCAAGATCGGGCTGGAGGAGATCTTCAAACTGGGCAGGCCGACCCAGCCGGCGCTCGCGTCCGTGCAGGCAAGCTGGGAGTCCAACGTCGAAAGTACCGTGTTCGCCCGGCGCTATCCCGTGGTGCCGTGGACGACGATCGCGGTGGTGACGGTTGCGCTGCTCGGTCTAACGTTGCTGATCGGTACCGTGCTTTGGTGGCGCAATCGGCCCGGTACACTCGCGGCGCGCGAGGAAGTTGCGGGCATGATGATGGTCAGCCCGTGGATGATCGGCTTTGCTTTGCTCACGGCGTTCCCGATCGGATTGTCGCTGCTGCTGGCGTTCTCGCGCTGGAACGGCCTGAGTTCGCTTAGCGAAGCGGAGTGGGTGGGGTTCGATAACTTCAAGGAGCTGGTTCGGTACGACCACGTGTTTCGTCGGGCGTTGTGGGTGACGACCTGGTACGCGCTACTCGCAGTCCCGTCGAGCCAGATCGCGGCGCTGGTCGCGGCGCTGCTGCTTAACCACGAATGGAAGAGTATCGGCATCTTCCGCGCGATCTGGTACCTGCCGAGCGTCCTGGCCGGCGTCGGAATGGCGATCATGTGGAAATGGGTCTTCCACCACGAGCAGGGTCTGCTCAACGCATTTCTCGATCCAGCGCTCGGGCCGCTGGGGGCCGCGGCGCCTGCCTGGTTCGAGAAGGACGCGCGCGCATGGGGCGTGCCGGCGTTCGCGATCGTCAACGTCTGGCTGCTCGGCGGCACGATGATGATCTACCTCGCGGGTCTCAAGGGCATCCCGCAGGAGCTTTACGAAGCCGCCTCGATCGACGGCGCCACCGGCGGTCGACGCTTTCTCTCCGTCACGCTGCCGATGCTCAGCCCGGTGATCTTTTTCAACGGGATCATGGCCATCATCGCGTCGTTCCAGATCTTCACCCAGGTCTTCGTCATGACCGGCGGCGGGCCCGGCACCGCGACCCACTTCTTCGTCTTTTACATCTACAAAAAGGCATTCGACCTGCATCAGATGGGCTACGCGTCGGCGATGGCATGGTTGCTGCTGGTAATCGTTCTGGCGCTGACGCTGCTGGTGATGCGCGGCAGTCGGCGATTCGTCTACTACGAGGCCCTCAAGGCATGACGCTGCGCAACCAAGTCGTCGTCTGGGGGCTGCTCGTGCTGGGCGCGATCGTCATGGCGTTCCCGTTCTATTGGATGACTGTCACGAGTCTGTCGACGAGCGCGGAGGCGAGCCAGTCGGCCTCGGTCGAAACGTTCAACTGGATCCCCGATCAGCCGCAGTTTCAGAACTACCCGGCGGCGCTGCGCAAAATGGGCAGTAGTGGCGACGGATTCATGGGCTTCCTCGACGCGCTGGCCAACACGATCGTCATCACCACATTGAGCGTCATCGGACAGATCCTCTCGTGCAGTCTGGTCGGGTACGGCTTTGCCCGCCTCCGCTTCCGCGGTCGCGATGCAACTTTCGTCCTGATGCTCTCGACCATGATGCTGCCGATGCAGGTAACGATGATCCCGATGTTCATCGTCTTCCGCTGGTTGGGCTGGATCGATACGATTCTGCCGCTGGTGGTGCCGCTCTTTTTTGGTACGCCGTTCTTCATCTTTCTCTTCCGACAGTTCTTCGCGCAGATTCCGGAAGCGCTCGTCGAAGCGGCGCGGATCGACGGCTGCGGCCATTTGGGCGTCTGGTGGCGGATTATGCTACCACTCTGCAGGCCGGTCATAGCGATCACCGCGGTCTTCACGTTCATCACTGCGTGGAACGATTTTCTCGGGCCGCTGATCTACCTGCAGAGCGAGGAGCAGATGACACTCGCAGTCGCACTCAACTCGTTCCAGAACCAGTTCGGCGACTTTAGTGACATGAACCTGCTGATGGCCGCGAGCATCGTGACGATGCTGCCGTGCATCATCCTGTTCTTCGCCGCCCAGCGGCAGTTCGTCGGCGGCCTCGCGCTCGGCGGCGTCAAGGGCTAGGACGGATGGGCAAGCGTGCTCTATGAGGTAGGCGTCTACGAGCAAGAGCGGTCCGAGAAACTCCGGGTGGGGCGGGCGTCTCCCGCCGCCATTGACCGCTCGCTCGCGCTCGCGGCTCGCATTGGCGCCTGTGGCCACACAGCGAGCCCCGAGCGCGAGCGAGGGGGGAGCAAGCTCCCTTTGCGGGGCCCGTGTTACGCCACGGGCCCCGGCGCGAACCAGAGACCAAACACGAGGGGGGCACTGGCGGCTTGTCTGCCCCGGATGTAGCGTCGGACCTCCGGGTCCGGCGCCGGAGCACAATAGCGCCGGGCTGAGACCATCTGGCGCTACAGAGAGGATCATCATCGGCGCGCTCGGCTGGCAAATGGTCGTCGTTCTGGGAGCGCTGGTGCTTATCGCGCCCCCTTGCTTCCTGTTCGTGCCTTACGTGGTTGCAGTGTTTCTCGCTGCACGCTGGACCCATGTGCGTCGTCGAGCCCGTCGTTGCCTACGATGCGACTATTCTCTGGTCGGCTTGCCGGAGCTACGTTGCCCCGAGTGTGGGCTCGCTTTCAAGCGAGCGGCGCCAAGAGTTCCGCAACCGACGATCGTCAGCGAGATCCTCACGCTGTGCACCGTCTGGTTGATCGCGGCCACTGGATCGACTGTCGCCTCCGCGTTCTTATGGCGATTCGCTCCTAAGTGGGCAGGCCTCCCCGACAACTATAGCCCTGGCCATGAAGCACTGGTGATCTGGCTGCCGCTCATTTACCTCGTCGCCTGGGCCACGATCCTGGTTCGACGTCAGCGCCGCTGGTACCCGTTGATCTTCATGGCAGTGTGCGCATCGCTACTCATTCTCGCCGGTTACCGTCTCATCGAGGTCATCGCACGTTTCGATTGAAATCGATTCTTATTGTCGCGCAGGGGGCACCAGCGGACTTCGGATGAAAGTGATCGGCGTGGGCTGCTTGAGCCTTCTGGGTGCCACCCGCCCCCTCGCTCGCGCTCGCTAGCCGTTTGATCCCCTCGCTCGCGCTCGGGGCTCATGATTGAGTGGGACTGGGGGGGACGCGCACGGTCAACTTTTCTGATCCCTATTCGATCTGGACGGCACATTCCCACGGACGCGGATTGGTCGCGTCTGCCCGCGACTGCCGGGCCGACCGCTCGCTACAGCCCACTAGGAGACCGAAATGAGAACCCAGAGCATGATGTGGACCGCCGTCTGCGGACTCGCAGGCCTCCTCGGAGCCGGCCTGATCGCAGGCTGCCCCGCTCTCGAGGCACCGACCGATAATGACGCCGACATCCCCGACGTGGTCGAGGCCGAGAACTTCGTGCTCGACGCCACACAGACCCGAACGGTCGCAGACGACCTCACGATCCGCTCCAGCGGAATCGTCATGATCGACGGCGACCTGGTCGTGGAGGAGAACCGGGGCCAGTCGATCACGATTGAAGCCGAAGGCGATATCGTCGTCAGCGGTCGAATCGTAGCCGGCAACGCCAATCCGGAAGCGGCTCCGACGGCCAAGTCGCTCCGTTCCCAGACCACCGTCAGCCGAATCGGCGGCAACGTCGTCCTGGAGTCCAAGACCGGCAGTATCATTCTCATGGACACCGCTGAGATCAGGGCCGGCGATGGTGCCGATGGTGCGCTCAACAGCGACGGCATGACGGGCGGTGCCGGCGGACGCGGCGGAGACGTCATCTTCACCGCCCCGAACGGATCGCTCACGTTGCCCAATGCCCGGGGCGTCATCCATCTCGGTAACGGCGGGCGCGGCGTGAACGTCGCGCTCGACGAAACTTCGATCGACCCGGCCACGCTGCCGGA
>JANQNU010000076.1 GCA_028279405.1 Phycisphaerae bacterium | reverse complement strand
GTCGGGGATGCCGCGGTACGGTCCCCAGAGCAACGCTACAGGGCTCCAACCCGGTCCGTTCCCGAATCCGTCGCCATCGGTTCCGCAACCGAATAGCGGTCCGTTTGGCAATACACAGCCTGCCGGCCCCCTCGGCGGCGGCGCCGTCGCGCAGCCGCCGCCGGCGGCGCCGCTGGGCACGGGTGGTCCGACGCCGGATCCGGGTATGGGTCGCATCCCTCCGAACGTACCCCCGGGCAATCCCGACTTCTGGCAGGACGAATTCGAGCGCACGCACGGTTATCCGACGACGGAGCACCAGCCGTTGGCCTACCGCACGCCGAACGACACGCGGGACGTGCCGCAACCGGCGCCCCCGCCGCCGTCGACGCAACCGCCACGTGATTTCAGACCGCGCTACGGCGGGGAGGAAGTGTCCTACCGCGGTGCACCGCGCGATGCGCAGCCGGCGGACGTCGGCGGCATGGGTTTCGGGGGGGTAGCAGGTGGCGGGCGTATCGACGTGAGCGGCGCAGCGCCGACAGGTTTCGCGGTTCCGCAACCGCCGCAGCTGTCATTACCCGACTGGTACTGGCGTATGAAGCGGTTCGGGGCGCCTTCGGCAGCAGCGTTAACGCAAGGCGGTGGTGGTGGCGGTGGCATCCCGCTTAGCGGTGGTGGCGGCTATTCGACCAGCGGCAGCGGTGGTTTTCCGACGGGGACGTAGGTGATGGACCTGACTCTACCACAACCGAGCGAGCAACCGTCGCAACCGCCGCCGAAGGCACGGGCGGTCGGTATCGAATACACGTGCTCCAGATGCGGGGCCGAGTACTTCATTCGTGACACACTGCCTGACCCGGGCTGCCCGGTGTGCTTGTCACCGGATTGCAGCATGACTTGGGTGCATGAGGACGGAACGCGACATCCTCCGAAGTTCCGAAGGACGTAACAGTGGCGGCGGCAACGGCGTTAGTTGATCTCGAACCGGTCGACCTCGGGCTGCGGATGGACTCGCGGCAGATGGCGACCGTATGCGCCGCGCTCGACGACTATAAGCGCCTGATCGAAGAAGCAAACGACAGAGATCGCGTACGTAGGGTCTGTTTTCCGATCGGTCCATATGACGCGATGGACTGGCGTGATCTGATTGGACATTTCAGCATTGATCGCAAGGGTATGCGCTACCCACACAGCACGAAGGAAGCCGCAGCAGACCACCAACGCGCGCTGGATGCTTTGGATGCGGTTGCGCCTCTTCGCAATCTCCAGGGGCGCCTCGAGACGCACGAACAGAAACTCCACAACCCGACCTACTGGCGACGGTTGAGGGAGTCGCAGTTGGATCAACTGGTACCCCGCTACCGTGATCCGCTTGTCGTGTTGGCGGAGCGGTTTTGGCGGAAGGTCGTTGACATCTTTACGGGTCGAGTGGGGGCGTACTCGTGATCCAGCGGAACGCACGAGCTCGGTATCGGCGTCAGGTGCACCAGGTGCCCGGGTTGCAGCAGCGCGCGCCGTCTCCGATGGGTCGTCGTCCGATTCAACCGCCGTGGTCGACGGGTGGTGAGCAGCACCGCCCCTCATCGCAGCCGCAGGCGGTACGGCATCCGATGAGTCCGGAACGTCCGATGCGTGTGACGGATTGGGCGGCGCAGTACACGGACCAGCTTCCGCCGCAGCCGCCGGGCGCTCCGCAGGTTCCCGACTGGATGCGTGTCGTCATGGCGATGGGCGGGAAGGGTTTCGGGGAGCAACAACCGCAACTGGCCGCACCGCCCGTTCAGACCTACAGCGGACCGCGCAACTACCACGGTCAGCCGCTTCGGACGCTACGCAGTGGCGCGCCGTCGTCGACCTACGCGGCCCCGGGCCCGTCGGTGGTGAGCGATCCGCCGGCCGCGGACGCCGCATCGGAGCCGGCGCCGTTTGTCCCGTCGCCGCGACCGATGCCGCCGGGTGGTATTGGCCCGAACGATATGCCGAACCGTCCGCCGCTCCAGCAGCTGTTAGAGCAGCGGAATCGAATACTCGCCGAGCGTTTCCCAGAGATCAGGGGCTTGCGATGAAGAACGATGCGACGGCTGCAAGTGGCAAGAGTGTTCTCGAGAGCATCGAGGATGCGAAGGGCCTATTGGGGCGGTATTCGCCTTTCCCTTGGACTGGCCTACACGTCACCGGAGACAAGGCAATCCTCTACAACGAGAACGCGTGGCGGGATGCGTTGAATAAGCCGTTCAAGTTGCATTTTCCGGCGCACATCGCAAATGACGGAATTGCCGGTGAGGACGCACGGCAGATACGGGAGGCGATCGCCGACGAGATTGCTAGCGACAATGTACGCGAACTGATGAAACGGGAGTCGATCGAGGACCAGATCCAGCGGGCGAAACAGGAGCGGCAGTTCCGCGTTGCGGGCATGGACATGGAGCAATACCTCCAGAACGTTATGACATCGACGAATCCCCAGCCGAATCCCCAGCCGAAGCCTCGCCGGCGTTGGTTGACGCGTAAGCGGTTAGAGATCGGGGCGATGGCAGGCGCGGCGTTGCTGTCGGTGGCGTGCGCGTTGTCTCCGCCCGAGTGGCGGATCCCGCTTGCGTGCGCTGTTGTTCCGTTGGTTCTTTGGTTGGAGCAGGGGAAAGCGCAGCCGAGTGTTGGATAGCGTGTAGCTGGGATGGGAGTGGCTAGGGATGGCCGCGGGTCACGTACCACAAATCGATTGGGGCAACCCTGGCGTAGAGCGCGAGTGGTGGCGTTTGCCGGAGCAAACGCGCCGGCGCGTAGCGGCGACCGGTAACGCGCCGGGTTGGCAGCAGCTGGGGTTCGAACCGCCCGCGCCGGGCGAAGCGCCGCCACCGCAGCAGTATTCGGGCGGTACGCGCGTCGGTTTCCAGCGTGGTCGGATGCCGTCGAACGTGCGCTCATCGTTCGTCGGCCGCGGTCCTGGCGTTCTCGCCGGTCCGAACGACTCGCCGCTACCGCAGAACCCCGCGAACAGCCCGATCGGTGGCGACGGTGCGAGCGCTCCAGTTGTTCGGCTGCCGGGCTTGCCGCAGCGATCGACCAGCTTCACGCCCCAACCGTTCTCGATGCCTGGCGCGGTGAGCCCGGATCGCGTGAACGCGGCAAACGACGCGCTTGGCAGGGGTGTGAACATCCGCACCCCGGGACGAGAGAGCCTCGGGGCGGCGCCTAGCCGTGTGTCCGGCTTTGCCGGCACGGCGCCGCTCTCGAGTGCTAATCCGATCCAAGCGTTAATCGATCTGCTCGAACAGGGGACGCGCGTCGGTTCGCCAGGCGAACGGGCCAACCTGGCTGGGCCGGCCGGCGATAACCAGATGGAGCAGCTCTCGCAGCAGCTGCTCCAGCTTGGATTCGATCCGGGCCAACAATACGAGGGTCGCGACGTTCGGCGCGAGCGGTTCACCCCTGCGCAGATTAACCAAATGGCGCAGCAGCGGGCAGAGCCGGTCTTGCGCGCGTGGGACGATATCGAACGGCTTGCGAATCAGTCGGCCGGTCGTGGTGGATACGCGGATGCCCGGCGTGCAGACGCGACGCGAGCGCGTGGAATGGTGGAGATGGCCGGAGCGCGTCAAGCGGCACTACGCGACGCGCAGCTGGACGCGGCGTCGCAGAACGCGCAGCAGGAGCAGATTTGGAGCGACCAGGGCCGCAACGACTTCATGGCGGACATCAACTCGCGCGTGGCGTTGGGACAGCTTGGCCTGGAGCGTGCGGGTCTCGCCGGCGGGCTCGGGCAACAGCGGCGAGCGCTCGATCAGGCCCGGGACATCGCCGGCTACCAAGGGGACATCACGCAGCGCGGGCAGGACCTGCAGCGCGCGACGACCGAAGCGCAGTTGCAGTCGACCGACCTGCAAGCTGCGCTAGCGGCGGCGATGGGGCTACGCGGACAGGACCTGCAATACGTTCTCGGCGAAGCGGACGACCGGCTCGCTGCGCGTGGCCAGGACGTCACGCAACGCGGGCAAGACATCGATCGAAGCGTGGCGGCGTATCAGGGCGGTATCGCCCAGCGTGGCCAGGATATCGACGCGGCGACAAACGCCGCGCAACTCAACAATGCCCGGGATCTGGCGCGAGCCGGTAATGAGGGTGACACCCTCCGATCCCTTATTTCGCAGACGCTGGGTCTCGGGCAAATCAATCTCGGCGCGCGTGGTCAGGACATCGACGCGGGCCTGCGTAACCGGCAGTTGGACATCCAGGAATTGCTCGGCCGGGCGCAGCTCGGGCTCGGTGGGGCGCAGATCCAGGCGGACCTGCAGAACGCCGCGGCGGAGCGTCAGACGCGGTTGGTCATCGTTCAGGAGCAGTTGCGCCAGCAGAACCTGGACCTCCAGACGCGGGCGCAACTGGACCGTGAGCGGCAGCAGCTACAGCGGGAGATCACCGAGCTGCAACTGGCGCAGCAAGAGTCACAGTTTGCCCGCACGTACTCCGAGGATCAGCGGCAATTCGACAGCACGCAGGAATTCCGCGGCGACCAAGCGGGTCTCGATCGAGACTTCCAAGCCGACCAAGCGCAGCTGGGCCGCGATTTCCAGCGCGCGGAGACGGACCGGTCGCGCGTCTACGACCAGCAGCTGCGTCGACAGCAGCAGTTGGAGCAACAGCAGCGTGAGGCGCGGCAGCAGCGGCAGGACCAACAGTTGCAGCAGCTGCTCGCGCAGCTGATGGCTGGGGGCTACCTGCAACCGCCGACGGCTGCGCTGCCCAACTTCAATTGAGGGAGCGAGGTTTAGTCAGATGCCGATGGTTGGACCGCAGCCGAATCCGTTTGCCACGAGCCCGATGATTCCGTTGTCGGGGCCGGGGCAAGATCCAGCATTAACCCCGAGCGGTGATTTGGCGGAACTGCAAGCGATGTTGTCGCCGGCGTTCGGTGGCATCGGGACGATCATTCAGCAACTCGTCCGACAAGCGCAGGCACGGTCTCAGGAGCAGCGCGAGCGCGAGGAGCGCGAGCGCGCGGGTCGCTGGGGCGGGGACGTCAGTGGCTTGAGTGAGAGTCAGTATCTGCGGGCGGCTGGTCGGGGCGGCGATCCGGGCCGTCAGGCGAACTACGTCGACATGGCGGCACGCGGCAAGCGCAACCAAGTACTGCGGTCAATGGGGATCGACCCGCGGGATCGCTGGGTACCGCGTCCGGAGTCGGGTCAGAGCGCCGACGAGTATCGAGCGTCGGTTGAGAAGGCGCGCAGCAGTCGGACGAAGTTCAAAGAGGAACGCGCCGACCGCATGCGCGCCCAGACCCAGCGGCTCCGTGAACGGAAGGGCAACCGGCCGGGTTTCGCTACGGCGGTAGTTCCAGGGCAGGACGGCGGGTTCCGGGCGTTCACGGCACAAGAAGGCGGCCCCATCCAACAGCAGCAATTCAGCGCGTTGGATCCGGCGTTGGCATCGACGGCCGCGGCGCGCCAACGCTTCGAAGCGGGCGTAGTGGATCCGGACCTCGAGCTGCAGCGCATTCTGGCGCAGTTGATGTAGGACGCACTCGTTTACTTCGAAAGGGAGATCGCACCATGTACAGCGACGGAGATCGTATTGTTCAGCAGATGGGGGAACGGACCAAGGGCGGCGCATGCGCGCACTATCAAGTCGTCGCGGCCCAAGTCGCCGAGGTACCGGGGGACGATCGGTTTCGAACGCTCGAAGAGATCCGGTTCCAGTCGGCGCCGATACCCGACGTCGGCGTGCAGGGGGTGACGAACGAGTGCCTCCTGGCGATCGTTGCTGACCGCCTGCAATCGTTCCAGAACGGCGATTTCCCGTGCGAGGAAAACGCGGAAGCCCTGGAAGCGACAAGGCTGGCATTGCGTGCGCTGGAGAAACGAACGGCCGATCGACGTGCGCGTGGAGTGGACGGCCAATCGGTGCGCTAGCTCAATGGCAGCACGCGTCGGCGGCGGGTGATCTGGACGAGATCAAGGCAGTGATCCGGCACGCGGCGAAGCATCTGCCGGGGAACGGCTTCGCGGTCCGCATGCGGATCATGGATGTCCGCAAGGCGGGCCGGGTGCCGGTGAGGGCGACATGGGAATACGACCGTTTGACGGTTGAGTACGAGGACCAGACGGCGTTTGTGGCGGATAGCCAGGGCCGCGTTCACTGGGCGAATCTGCGGAAGTACCCGACGACGCCGTACATGTTGGACATGCTGAGTAGGAGCCGTAGATGAGTGATCGGGATCAATTGGTCAGTGTGACGTTCACGGTTTCGGAGTGGGAGGCGTTGCGTGCATGCGTGCGCGATCGGAACGAAGGTCAGGACAAAGACCTTGATTCGGTGGCGTTGAAGCTCGACAGAGCATACGACCCGGACGCCGAACCGAAGGGATATCACGCGCTGAGCAGAGCGGAGCGCGACGAGCACATAGCCAACTTCTTCAAGGGCACGGGACCAGACGGTCGTTTGGATCAGGGCGAGCTGAGCAAACTAATAGAGATCGACTGTGCCACATTCGCATCGACCTTACGTGGTCGGTTGAAAGACGAGGCTAGCGGCGTCGAGCTACTAGCCACGTACGGCGTCTTGATCCTCCGAAACGGTCGCTTGCAGTTGCCGTTTAACTACCACTGGCTCGATGGGGCGGGTTTACTTTGGGACGAAGTATCCGAGGTGGAAGGCGCGTTGCCGTTGTTCCCAAGCGTGTTAGTCCATGGCCGCAAAGGATTTGACCTGGTGCACGGTCTCGACGACCCGGATGCGGTGTTGGCGGTGATGCAGAAGCTGCGTCAGGAAGGCGGGTAGGCGATGTCGCGTTGGCCAGAGGGTGACCTGGTTGGTGAGTTCGCGGAGCTGATGAACCCGCGGCCGCTGCCGCGTGAGCATCGGGACTTGTTGCAGCAGATGTACTTTCGGACGCGTGAGATGCAGGGTCTTCCGCGTGAGGAAGCGCCTCCGCAGCCGTCGGTCGAGGAGCAGCTGATCGGCGAGCTTGCCCGAATGATGATGGGAACGGCGGGCAACCTGGCCACGACGCTCCCCCAGCACCACCTGCAAGGGCAGCGCGACGAAGCGAATCGGGCGCACGAGACGTCGCTGGCCCATCTAAGCAACCAATGGCGTGAGAATGCGGCGGATGCACAGCGCATGCACGAAACGTCGTTGGCTAATCAACGGGATGCCACAGAGCGTTACGTGGTAGACAAGCAAGTTGCGTCGCGGCAGCAGCGCGAGAAGCAGCCGAGCAATCAGCTAGAGCAGGCGTACGCTGAGATCGAGAGCATGGTTCCGGGCCTCGGCGTGGCGGCCCGTGAACAGCGGTTGTCACTAGCTGAGGTCCAGCAGCTTGATCCGGAGACGCCCTACGGGCAATCAAAAATCAGCGCGTTGCGGTATGCTCACAACCGGAGCATTGGGAGGAAACCACTCGCGCTGCGCGAAGCAGATACAGCGTTACCGATCGAACCGACCCCGAAGTGGGGTCAGCAGTTTATGGACGCCAAGCGCATGAGGCCTCGGCGTCCCGACCCGTTTGAGTTGAATGGTCCCGACCCGTTTAAGTTGAATGGGTAGATCATGGAGCTGCTCGCCTCCATCAGGCGGAATCGACCGCGCGCCTTGTTTCGCCCTCCCTCTTCGCTTCGCGACCAGGTATTGGCGACGATTCGGTCGGCGCCTCCTGAGCGTCCGGAGGGGGACGCGGGTGCGTTGCAGACGGTGTTCAACTATCTGGACGCACCGCGAAACGTTGTTGCAAACTTAGCCAATCTGGCGGTGGGTGCGGAGCCGACGTCACGGACGTTGGGTGCGTTCGGCCTTCCGCAGGTCTCGACGGGCGACTTGCTGAATCGGCTGGGCGTTCAGTTCCGGGACGACACGACGGGCGGCAAGGTTGGCAATTTCCTACTCGACTTTGTCGGGAACGTGGTGACGGACCCGCTGACGTACGCAACGCTCGGGACCGGCGGAATTCTCGGCACGGCCGCGAAGAAAATCGGCGGGCAGGTGTTCAAGGAGGCGGGCGCGAAGGCGGTCCAGGAGGGCGCCCAATCGTTCACGCAGCGCGTGGCGGAGCGGGCGGCGAAGCGAGCTGGTGCAGCGATGGGGGCAGACGAGGCGACGGAAGCCGTGCTTGAGCGCCTTGGTCAACGCGTGCTGGATCGTGCCGAACGCTTGGCTGGTCGCGAGGCAGTGGAAGCGCCGACGAGTGCGCTGGGTCGCAAGTACGCTCGCGAGCGCGGTAGCGAGTACTTGCGGGAGCGTGTCGCGGAACGCGTGGCGCGGCAGTCGCCGGAGTTGGTCGATAGAACGGCACTCGGGCTAAGCACTCGTGGCGCCAAGGAATTCGGGATCTTCGATCTGCCCGTGGCGCTGGCGACGGGTGCAACTGCCGCAGTCGCTCCCAACCTGGCCGGGAAGGCGTCGCGCGTCTATCAGGGCGTGCGGCCGCTGACGACTCCGTTTGCGTGGCTGCCGCGGGCCGATGTGCAGCTGCTCAGCAAGCAAGGGGCGGGCAAGCTTGCCGACAGGGTCGGCCTATCGAAGCTCCCGGGTATCGCCAAGTCGGCGATCCGTAGCAGCCCGACGACGGCGCGGGTCGTGGATGCTGTTCGCCGAGCTGGTGAAGAGATCGGCGACGCGTTTAGCACGCGGGTACGGCCACCGCGGCCAGGCGATGACGCGGACGCATTGCGCTACGAAGGCGAGCGCTTCGAGAAGTTCGCACGCGAAGAGACGGCACAAGCTGCCCGGCGTCGCGGTTACACCGAGGTACGGAAGCTGCGCCCGCTGATCGAGCAAGTCGCCGCGGAGACGAAGCTCGAGAAGCCCGTAGTTGATGCGGTTATCTTCGACGTTATCGAGGCGCTCGAGGCGCGGGACTCGTTCGAGAACATGGCAACGCGCATCCAGCGGATCGTCGTCAACAGCGGGGGAACGGTGGAGCAGGCGCGGAAGATCGCGAATTTCGTGCCCGAGACCATTCCCGACCTGGCTCCCGTGGACGTGGACCTGTTCGGGAACCCGCTACCGCCACGACCGCAACGCGTTGAACAGGGCGAGCTGTTCCCATTGGAAGAGCTACAGCGGCCGCAGAAGGCCCGAGAACCGCTAGAGATCAAGGACGGGCTGAGGCAGATGGTCGCGCGTGTGGTGCCGGAGATTCCCGGGAAGGCGCGGCCGGACGCTACGACCGTGCGGCGGGCGCTGATCGACCGTTTCGGTTCGGCTTCGGTGCAGCAGCAACTCAAGGCGCGATTGCGTGGACGCGATTGGGAACCGGAGATCGACGAAGCGATCGACCAGGCCACGCGCGGGATGTGGTTGATCGGTCCGGACCTGGCTCCGCGTCGCGCGATCGGCGAACGGGTGAAGCTGGTTGACGCAGATTTGAACGAGTACGACGGGGAGCTGGCGATTGTGGACGCGGACGACCTGGTGGTCAGCCATCGGCCGGTTCGCATGGGCGGGAAGGTGGTCCGATTGGACGCGGACCCGGACTATCCGCCAGGGTTTCAGGCGCGTGAGCGTGAAGCCGCGGGAAGCGTGAAGCAGGTCGCCGGGATCGCCAGTCGCCCGAAACACGAGCTGCTGTTGGAGTTCGGCGCGGATGTAACTGGCGGACCGCCGGTCGTCTTTGACGTCAACGGTCGGCCGACGGTGATCCAGGGTAACGGGCGCGCTGCCGGTATGCTTGGTTGGGACGCAGCGAAGTGGAAGGAATACCGGCAGGCGCTCGAAGGCATCACGGACGTACCCGAGGGGATCAAGCGCCCCGTGCTTGTGCGTCGCCTTCGTGGATCGACTGATGAGGCGCGACGGTTGGCCGCTCGTGGCCAACAGGCGGCGACGCTTCGCGAAACGCGGGTGGAGCGTGCGCGTGCAGCATTGAACGCGCTGAACGTCGGCAGTCTTGACGAGATCCCCAGCCTGCGGATGAAGAAGCCTGTAACCCGGGACAACGTGGAGCAGTTTCTGCACGACAACCCGGGGTTCCGCCAGTGGTTGACGGGCAATCTCACCGAGCAGCGGCGCGAGCAGCTGATGGCGAGCCGGGACGAGTTGGCCGAACGCGTCAACGACGTGTTCGTGGCGATGCTACCGGCTCCAGTCCAACGGCTCGCGGCGAAACTGCCCGAGAAGGTCGAGCAGATGTTTGTTACCGCGGCGCCGATCGCGGCCTATCTGCGGAGCCTGCGCAAGGATGGTCTGATCCGGCCGCAATGGGATCTGTACGACAACCTGGCGGACGCGGCGGTGATCTGGGAGCGGTTCGGGGGCAAGCGGCGCAGCTACGCGAACATGCTCGAAGAGATCGACCGCATCGCGGCGACGGATACATTCACGGGTCTGGAGGACGAGATTGCCAACGTTACGCCGCGTGGGTTGGCGTTGGTGGTGGGGATGGAGCGTGCGAGTCGGGCGGCCGATCCGTCGGCGTCGCTGTTGGAATCGCTGAATCGCATCGTCGATGCAGCGGTAGCAGACGACCCACGACAAGCGACGTTCCTCGCGATCGATCCGGTAGAGGCAATCGACGATGCGTACTTGGGATCGTTCGGGACCGAAGCGCTGGCGGAGAAGCTGCGTCAGAAGCTGGTGGCTGTCCGGGCGCGGCAAGCCGAAGGGAAACTTCCGATCGAGCAACCGGCCGCCGAGGGCGTGGCACGTCAAGAGGTGCCGCCGGCGGCGCCGCCCGTGGACCCGCCGGCAGTAGCGAGTGAAGTACCCCCGAGCCCACGCGGTCAGCTGTACCAGGATCTGCGCCGGACGTGGGCAGCGCGTGGGAACAGCGAAGAGGATGCCGAGTCCCTGATCGGCGTGATCGAGCATTTCAGCGACGATGCGGTCGCGGGGCTACGTGTCGATGCCGGCACAGCGGAGCAGGCCCGAGAGATCGCCGAAGCGACGGGCTATCGACCCGCGGCGGCGTACTATCCCGGGCACGCGGTGGAGCCGGCCGACCGTGCGGCGTTGGCGGCTCGGGGGATGGTGCGGCTGTTTGATCGGTCGGAGAGCTACGACGATGCCGCTCTATTCATCGAAGAGATGGGGCACCACTACTACCGCAGCGTGCTCTCGGACGATGAACGCGGAATCATTGACGCGTGGTATCGATCGCGGGAACGAGGCGAATGGGCCGCGACGCTGCGGGAACGCGGGATACGGACGGAACTGGCCGATTACTACTCGGCGGACCCGAACGAGCTGTTCAGTCGGTACTTCGCTGACTACGTGGCTGGTAAGGAGATCAGTGCGGGCCGGCCCGTGCAGTCGATTTTCCAGCGTCTGCTCGGCGTGTTTCGTGGGATGTGGGAGCAGCTCACCGGGGCCGGCAAGATCGGGACCGACGCCCGCATACGCGGCCTGATTCAGAAGCACTATCGACCGCCTGTCGGGCCGTCGACAGGGACCGGTCCGGAGTTTGTCGTCCAAAAGCCGCTCTTCCCGTCGGAGCCGTTGCAGCCGTCGGGCGGCGAAGCGGCACCACGGTTTGTGACGCAGCCGGAACTGATAGAGGGCGGCGCTACGCAGCGGATGAACGTCCACGACCCTGTCGAGCCCATCGAGTCCGGTCCGCAAGGGCGGTTGATAGAGACGGACGACTTTCCCGGTGGTCCGCGTCCCGGGCGAGCTGGGGAGTTGCGGCTTGCCGATCCCGTGCGGGACATCGTATCGCACGTACAGGGGCGCGATGTACTCCGTCGCTCGGAAGAGGGGCGCGCGGGGTTGAACCCGCGGCGATTGACCACGGAGCGCAGAATTGGCTACCTGACCCGCTTCATCATCGACAACAGCGATACGCAGACGGGCAAGTTTTTCCGCCAAGCGAGCATGAGTCTCGGCACGCGGGCTAAGAAAATGCGGACAGCGTTCCGCGAGAAGTTCGTCAGTGAGATCAACGGGCTGATTGATGACCTGAATTCGTTCATGCGTGGCGAGCCGGGAACCGACCCGCGCTTGGGTGAGTTGGCGCAGCAAATGGATCTGGCGCCCGGTGAGCAGCTCGCGCGGTACAACGCGGATCCGCTACTCAGTCACGTATGGCGCGAGATCGAGAGCGTTCGGTTGATCGGCAGCGCCGCGTTCGCAGATGAGATGATCCGGCGTTTCGGGGTGCGGGTGCATGAGGGCGGGAACATGCCGGCCGGCTACACGCACGCCAACGCGGCTACGTTTGGCGATCGCTTGCGCGAGTTCGCGTTCCGGCCGGAGATCGCCCGCATCCTGGAGCAGCATGCGACGCAATGGAAGAAGCCGAGCCAGATCATGGCGGCCTTCGATCGTGCGATGAATCTATGGAAGGGCTGGGCGTTGTTCAGTCCGGCCTATCACTTGCGGAACATGTTCGGCAACGTCTTTAACAGCATGATGGGAGACGCGTGGGACCCGGACGCGTTCCGTCTCGGGCGGCAGATTCAGGAAGCGATCGCCGGTAACGCGACCGGCAAGCTCGGGCAGAAGATCAAGGGCACGCCGGAGACCTGGCAAACGCTCTACGACAAGCTGGCGATTGACCACGGCGCGATCGGCGCGGGCTTCTTTGGCGTCGAATACAACGTACATCGCAACCGGATCGAGCGGATCATTGAGCAAATCGCGAACCCGCCGAGCGGTGCAAAGTGGCGCCGCGAGGTGCTCGGGTTGCACCCGCTGAAGGCGAATCGGGCAATCGGCGAGGTCTTGGAGGATGCGAGCAAGATCGGGTTTGTGATCGCACGGCTTCGCAAGGGCGACGACGTTGCTACTGCTGTCGACGCGATGAAACGCCACTTGTTCGACTACACGGACCTGACGTCATTCGAGCGCGACGTAATGCGGCGAGTGATCCCGTTCTACACGTGGACGCGGAAGAATGCGGCATTGATGCTCACGCTTGCGCTGACCGAGCCGCGGAAGCTGGCGCAGATCCCGAAAATCCAACTGGCCGGCGAGCGTGCGTTGGCGGGTGAGGATGTGTTGCCGCCGTCGCTGCGACCGGAGCACATCCAGAAAGAGGGGGGTATGCAGATTTCGGGCGGCGATCGCCCGAAGTTCATGAACCTGGGCTACATGCTCCCAGTAGGGGAGCTGCGGTTCGGCGCCAACCCGCTCCGGCAGGGGTACGAGTACTTGCGCGAGAACGCCGGCGGCCCGCTCGGGACGGTGGCGAACATCGCGGCGAACTACGACCCGTACTTTGAGCGGAAAATCCAGGAGTACCCCGGTCAGCGGAAACAATTCCTGGGCATCGACATGCCGCCGGCGGTGAAGGAGCTGGCGCGAACGTTCCGGCCGGCGAACGAGCTGGAGCAGATCCGCCGGCTGACGGGGAGCGTCGACAGTCCGGCGGCCGCTGCAGGCGCTCTCGCCAGCAAGTTCACGGGTCTGCGGACGTTCGAGGTGGACGCGGCGCGGCAGGTTTTCGCGCGCGAGCGCGAGTACAACGGCCAGATTGGAGCGGTTCGGCGTGACCTGAAACGCCGGTTGGCGGAGGTCGAGCGGTCCGGCGGACGTCCCGAGCAGGATTCCGACGTACTGCGGCTGCTGGAGCTGCATCAGGGGCTGTTAGGAGAGCGTGAGCGGCTCCCAGCGGGCCAGATGCGGTCGATCCACCGTCGACTGAGCGGCGACCGCCAGCGGAAGTTTGAGGCATTTCTGACGGCAAACCAGGAAAACTAGCATTGCCCCGGCCAGGACCGCGCTGTATCGTCAAGGCATGACCGTTACGTGACCAGTTGGCGAGGGCCAGGGATGGCGCACGAGCGCGAGCTACAAGGGTACGCGAAGGACGCGATCGATAAGGACGGCGGCCTTTCGAGTGGCTCGATCCCGATCAACACCGCGGTGTGGTTCTACCCTGCAACGGGTTTGGGGTCGTGGGGATTCTGGACGATCGAGGTCGATCCGGGGGCTTCCGTAACCAAGTTGCTAATCGCCATCAACGGAACTGCGGCGAGCCTCTCGAACTGGCAGCACGTAGTAACCCCGTCAGATCGGCGGCTCTCCATCAAAAGCTGGATCTTGCCTCGGATCAGCGTGTACGCCGTTGGCGGAGCGATCGGTTACAGCACCGACCCCAAACTGCTTTCCATTTCCGGCAAACCATAAGGAGCAATTCATGGGCTCGCGACTCTTTCCAATCTTCGTTTCGTTGCTGCTGTTTTCGAGTGGATGTGCCGCGCTCAAGGATCTAACGATCGTCGACACCGAGCCGTCGTACGTGAAGGTTCCGGCGAAGATGATCGACGACAGCATGCCACCCGACGCAGAGGTCGTCATTGTCGCCAACAAGCAAAACCACAACACGGACGCACGAACCTACTACCCAGACGGCACGCCGAAGGCGGTGATAACCGTCAACCGGTCGGAGGTAATTCGGGACTCGGCCGCGGCGGTCAACGAGGTCAACGACCTGCACTACCGCAGCCTCGTGCGACTGATGGAGGAAGTGATCACCCAGGGCCTTAGGGCGGGGGGTGGCTACATCGACCTTCGGGGTCGGTCTCGCCAAATGGACCCCGCGCCTTCGGATCGCCCGTCCCGGGTTGATCAGGTGCTGGAGATTATGGACGAACTCCAGCGGCGTGGCTGGGGGCCTCCACGACCCAACCCAATCGAGTGATAGCGCACGTTCCGTTGGTGGGCGCTGTGTGTCGGGTAGAGCAATTGGTCAGCTCGCCGGGCTCATAACCCGGAGGATGCGGGTTCGAATCCCGTCCCGACCATTGAGAACCGAGAAGGCCCCGGCGGCCGTGCACAGTCGTCGGGGCCGCAAACAACCATAGGAGGCAGCGATGCAAGTCGTGTTGAAGGTCGATGGGAAACAGCGCTTTTCGCACCCTGTGCAATCGCGCGCGGACGACTACGTGCAGTTCGTTCGGAAATGTCGTCCGATCCTCGCGAAAGCGTTCACTGTGCCCGAGAGTCGCTGGGGCACGCTGATTGGTACAGCGATCGGCGGGATCCCGGATCCCGACGTAGTAACCAAGGTTTCCGGGGTGGACGGCGCGAATCCGAGCGTCCAGGAGCTGTCGGCGCTAAGTGGCCAGATCGAGTTCGTTGACGAGGCTGGCCAAGCGGAATCGGGGCCCGTTGTTCCAATCGCCGCTTCACAGATCGAAGAGCTTGGCGTGGCCTTGTCGGCGCTCGACACCGCGCTAGTCGATCCGGAGACGCCGGAGGGAATCCTGATCCATCGTGCCGTGGCCGACTGGCAGCGGTTCATGAGAGACGACGAACGGGCGGCTGCGGCATCCGCAGAGCCGGCCGCTACCGCACAGAACGGCGATGGTAGTTGAACGCATTCGCTCGGCTAGCAGTGGTCTCGCGCAAGACGCCCATTTCCTTTCAGCTTGGGGCGTTAGCGACCCTGTTGGCGGCGGTCGTCGCGGCGACTGTCACGGTGATGAACTACAAGGGTGACGTCGACAAGCAACTCGCGACGGCGGCCGTTGAGCGTAAGGAAATCCGCAAGGATGTGACGGAGATCAAGCAGCAGGTCGAAACGATCTCGGCCCACCTGATGGGGAAACCATGACAGTCGCTGCAATCTTGGTTTGGATGCTCTCGTTAACGAGTGCGGAGAGCGCGACGAGTGAGGCGCCGGCCACCCGAATCGTCTCGACGACGGAAGAGCTGGTAGCGCTCTACGACGGCAAGACTGAGCGCGTGACGGCCGCGTGGGGCGTTTATGAGGTCACGCCGCCCTTGATGGTTGATGATGAGATCGAGTTTCTGGGCCCTACTCTGATCGTCGCGACGGGGCCGGGGGAAATCACGGACATCAACCATTCGGCGCTCGTCAAGGTTCGCGTCAATGCCCCAGACGGTGGCCCGGTGCCCGGGCTGACGAACGTGGCCTTGGTGTGTCGCGGTCATACGGCCATTGCGCTGTCGGTCGAAGCCACCTACGCGGCGTTCGAGCGGGTGTATTGTGCGGGTTTCTACACGAAGGGCGTTCGGATTGGCCACGCGGGCAAGTCTCCGCAGCTTCTGACGTTCAAGCGCCTTCGGTTTCGGAGCGGTGAAACCCGGTACTCCCTGGTCGCGTTTCAGTGCGATCCGGGTAGCAAGCCGGCGAAGCGATTGGTTGTCGAGAACGTCGAGATCGGTCCCGACGACCTGGCCGAGTATCGCGGCAAAAGCGCGGTGGCGTGGAAGCTGGCGCAGATCGACCACGCGACTATGACCGACTTCCGCGCACCGGAACATCGATGGGTGTTTGGCGAGAACGTGGGGACTGCCGAGGTTGTACGTGGCAGCTACGGGGCTGACCCGGAGTTCTATCCCGACACCATCAAGCTACGGTCCATGAGGGTCGCCGGCGGGCTCATGCCGCGGCGGCTGATCACGCGCGATGTGGAACAGATCAAGCGGTTCGCAGAGCCGGATTGGTCTGACAGCAGCGATCCGCCACCAACCGGGACCGGCGGTTAACGGTGGCCACGCTCGGGCCCGTATCAGCGGGAACGGTAGTCCAGACCGGCAGCGGGAACAACTGGGCCGCGGCGGGGGCGTCGGTTCAAAGCGATCTATCGACCAGCAACGACGTTCGGTCGATATGCTCGACTCCGATGGGTGGCGGCCAGACAAAGGCGTTGGACCTGACCAGCTTCTCGTTCGGATCGCTTCCATCGGGGCACGCAGTTGTCGGCGTTGAGGCCAAGATCGAGGCGGTCTCGAGTGCCGGGAATCCGGAGGACTTGGTTGTCCAATTGCTCTATGACGGTTCGTTGGTGGGGGTGAGCCAAGAACAAACGACGTGGGCAGCGGTTGAGACAATGCAGACCTATGGGGGGAGTGAGGACCTGTGGGGCGTTGCTGCGGGAACGATCGAAGACCCGGCTTTGCTCGGCCTCCGGGTCCAGTTCATCAACAAGTCGGGGACCAACGATTTCATCTTCGTCGATCACATAGCGATGACGGTTCATACAGCGCCGGTAGCGACTGGCAGCTCGGTCGCGATCGGTGCGGCTGTCGGCGACGTCGGTGTGGGGGTGGTGCCGTCGATCGGTGCGGGGGACGTGGGGGTCAACTGAACCGCGAGATTATCGTTTTTCGATAATTCGATAATCTGGAGGCGCCGACCGGGTGAGTGGTGGTTGGGAGGGTCGTCCGAGGGCAACGGGCGGCCCTTCTTTTTTTGAGCGTCGGTTTTTCGGGGCGTTCCGAACCCTTCCCGAACTGGTCATGTAACGGTCATCCCCCGAAGGTTCGCGAAGGTTCGTTCCGGTATGTGTTTGTTCGGGTAGGGCGTGGCTGGCGTCGTTCAAACAGCCACCGGTCGGACTCGAACCGACAACCTGCGGTTTACAAAACCGCTGCTCTGCCAATTGAGCTACGGTGGCAAGGCGTTCCTATTCTAAGACTTCCGTCGACTCCGACAACCGCGAACCGATCGTGTTCCAGGGGCAGCGGATGGTTCTCCAGCCGTACCGTCTTGTTCGCGCCGGGATGCTGGCTTCGATCATGTGCAGCGTGGGATCGGCGAGTCTGGGGGATGGGGGGGGAAGCTGTGCGGCGCGAAAAGAAAATCGGGACGCCGGCACGCCGAAGGTGCCGGAGCCCCGATCCATGATGAAATGAAGGTTAGTTTGTACCTTGGAACTCGAAGGCGCCGATGTCGACCCAGTCGTCGCCATCGCCGAGGCCGTCCACGACACGATCAAGACCGTCGAGATCGAACAGCGGCAGCAACTGGAAGCCGGCTTCGAGCAGGCTGGTATCCACGACCGTCTGGCCGGCATCGATCAGCGGCGAGTCGGCTGCCAGGCGCAGGTCGCCCCTTACCAGATCGACGAACCCAGGGTCAGCGGTCGCGATGTTGCCGGTAAAAATGCGGACCGGAGCGACGATCGGATCGTGGTTGTTTGCATTTGGGACGAAGGTCACTTCGTTGAGTGAGTTGAAGGCACTATACTCCAGCGTCACTTCGCCAATGTTCGGCAGGTAGGCAAGTCCACCGGGATTGTCCAGCGTGATGTTCGGTCGCGTGGCGACCTGCACTTCGACACCCCACGTAAGGTAATGGTTGGTCCCGTTGTCGTTCGGCAGGCCCCACAAGACGGTTGCGACGCCGGTGTTGTTCCAGAAGGCGGTGTTGGAGATGCTGGTTTGGCCGCTGGAGCCGATTGCCGCGCCCACTGCTATGGCGCTGAACCAGGTAGAGCCGTTTGTCCAGCCGTCGGCAAAGTTTGTTGGGCCCGTCGGACGGACCGCGTTCTCAACGAAGGTGGCGTTGACGACGCGAGCGGTGCCCGCCTCCTCGACGAACATCGCGCCGCCGTACATCGAGGCACGGTTCCCGCGGAACACGCTGTTGAGGAAGTTTGCGGTGGTTCCCGCGCCGACCATCACCGCGCCGCCGGCGCGGGTCTCACTGAACGCAGGGTCGAGGGACCCGGAACTTAGCTCGGAGTCGCCGGCGTCATCGGCCGCGTTGTCACGGAAGCGGCAGTCGTCGAAACGCACGCGGCAAGCGCCGCTCAGGTACACCGCTCCGCCTTGCAACGGGGTTTCCTCCAGGCCAAACAAGGTGCTCCCGTTGAAGATCGTGTTGTTGAGCACGCGATTCGTGCGGAACTCACAGTCGTCGATCGTGGCTACCGTGTCGCCGTCGATGTTGATGGCGCCGCCGCGCGTGGCGAAGTAGCCCTGGAGGTTGAGTCCGACCGTGTTAATCACTTGGTTGTTCAGGAACGAACAGCGGGTGAGCGTGAGATTGTCGACGTCGACGAACATCGCCCCGCCCCGGCCTTCCGTAGGTGTTGCCTGCGCCGTGGTGATGTGGTTATCAGCGAAGATGCAGTCGTCAAACGTCAGGTCGCTGTTGCCGAGCGCCTGAACGGCACCACCGGCGGCACCGTAAAGCACGTCGTTCGGGTTGATGACGGCGGTGTTGCTCGCGAAGAAGCAATTTGCGAACGTAATGTCGCAGCCGTCGGCATTCATGTCGAGAACGCGATTCGTCGAGCCTTCGAACGTGAAGCCGTCGATTCGACAGGTGACGTTCGCGACGGTCTGCCCGAAGATCGGCACAGCCGATCCGGATTGCACAAGCGTCTGGTTGGCCAGTGCATTGGCGGTTCGCTGCGACAGTTTGGTCTCGTTGCCGATGAAGCCGCCGTAGATGCTCACGTTGTTGGGGAGGCTCCCGGTGATCTGTTCGTAGCTACCCACAGCGACCCAGACCTCGGCGGCATTGGTCGCGGGGTTGGCGGCGGCTTCGATCGCGGTGTTGAGCGACGTATACGCATCGCTCCAGCTTGTGCCGTCGTCTGCTCCGTCGGCCGTGTCGTCCACGAACACGATGCGCGCCTGGGTTTTGGGTTCGGGATCGATGTCATCGGTCAGGCCGTCGTTGTCGGTGTCGGCGCTGTTGGGATCCGTGCCCTCGGACTTTTCGATGTCATCCGTCAGGCCGTCCTGGTCGGCATCGGCCCGTGCCGGATCCGAATAGACGCGCGTGACGGTCGTTGAACCGTCGCGGGCGGTCACTGTGACGTCCCAACCGCCGAAGTCCTGCGTGCATCCGTCTGGCGAGTAGATGCGAACCGCTTCTTCAGGGTCGGTCAGGCCGTCGCCGTCGGTGTCCACCGCGGTGTCCGACGAGCCATACTGCTGCTCCTGCGAGGCATAGAGGCCGTCGCCGTCGACATCCTTCTGGAAGGCCAGCAGGACCGCATCGCCCGCCTTGAGCGTGACCGTGCTGAAGTCCGTGCCGGCCAGGTCTTCGCCGGCGAGAAAGATCGACCACAACCGTCGCTGATCCACGTCCGCGCTGGCATCGCGGATGCGCGAAACGACATCCAGCACCTCGGCACCAGGCACGAAGTCGGGCTGAAGTTGGAAATCGTCGATCAGGAGATAGAGCTCGGGTTCTCCGACAACGCCGAGCACGCGCTGAGCGTTGATTTCGATGTAGAGTGGCGCGCCCGGCGTGACGGAGCTCAGATTCGCGGCCAGTGTGCCGGATCGTTGCACGGTTCCTTCCAGCGTGTCGGCCGTATAAGCGTCGGAGTCCAAAACAACCGAATCGACTGCGCCGGGCAGACCCTGCCACAACTCAACGGAGAAGCTGGCGTCCCAGTCGGCGCCTTCGTTGTTTGCCAGTTGGTAGAACTGGTAGTCGTAAGTGGCATTGAAGGCCTGCGCAACGCCGATCTGCTGATAGAACGCGATTCCGCCTTCGCTCAGCGACTGGCCGTCAAGACGCATATAAGCCCACTGGGACCCGCTGGGCGCCGGGACGTCAGCAAAGCCGAAGACGCCTACCTCCAGGTTGGCACCGCCGGGGCCCAGGTCGCGCTCTGTCCAGTTGGTGGGATCTGCGTTCGAAATGTCCTCGTTCACCGTGGGCGATTCAAAGCTGCCATTCTGGATCACATCCGAGGACTGCGGCCCGCAGGGGGCGATGAGATTTGCGCTTTCCCATTCGTCCACACCCACGGTCAGGTCGAGCGCCCGCGCCAGCGAGATGCCCGCCAGCGTACTGTCGGCGTTGCGGTCGACGTTGGTTGCGACGCGATATTCCTCGAAACGTCCGTCGCCAAAGTCGATGCTGACGCGTGCGGTGCGGGCCTGGGTCACTTCCTCAATGAAGGCGAAGTTGATGCCCTGATCGTTCACCAGTTCATACGCGGCCGGCTGGAGCTGTAGCGCTTCGGGGCGCCGGAGCAGTTCCTTGACCCGGTCCGCGTTAAGATCGGTTGCCTGCGCCAGCAGGACCCCCGAATCGGCCCCCGGCGAAAGCGTCAACCCCGATCCGAGATCCGGCGCCAGCGCCGCCAGCGTGGCATACGCTCCGAGGTTCGAGGCGGCAGGGTTGGCGTTCGGAATCCATTGGCGCAAGGTGTGGGCATGGTCGATCACCTGGACCGTGATGTTGCCCATGTTGGTGATCCGGATGCCGGCGGTGATGGAGCCGCTCGCCGCGGTCTCGGTGTTCGTCCGCGAGCGCTCTTCCGCCTCGGCCAGGGTCTGGGCGGCCCTGACCGTCGACTCCTGCGTCGTCTCCCAGCTCTGTTCGCGCCCCGCGGTCACCTCTGTTGACATCCCGAAACCGTCAGCCGGATTGTACGAAACGCCGGCGGTCACGCTCGCCGAGACCGTGTTGGACTGCGACGCACCCTCGGTGCGTGATTGCCCGGTCTCGAAGGACGTCTCGAAGGCCGTGCTGGTGCCCTCCTCCTCGGCGTATTCCACGTCCAGGCGCACGTCGACGTTGTCAACGATCTCGAAGAGCAGCTGGGGCATGTCCGCCAGCCACGGTACGCGCACCGGCGTATCGATCTCATCGGTGTCGCGGACGTTGTCACCGTCGGTATCGTCGAGCGTTGGAGAGGTCGCGTTCAGCTTGATTTCGCCGCGTGCGCTCGGCTCCAGCACCAGTTGAGCGCTGGTGTAGAGCTCCGCACCGTCGAACAGGCTCGCGTTCGGCGGCAGCGTCGCGCGGGCAGATGACACGTCGGGGCTACGCGCGTCGCCGTCGCTGTCGACGCTGACCGGGCTTGTCAGCCAACGGAACCACTCTTCGCCGTCCCACAACCCATCGCTGTCCGTGTCCTGGAGAATCGGATCCGATCGTACGAAGAACTCGTCGGCGTCCGGTAGCCCGTCGCCGTCGGTATCCGGATTGTTGATGTCGCTTCGTGCAGTGTAGACGACGAGAATGTCGTCATTCGGGGCGTCCGCGTAGATCGGCGTCGAAATCGACACGTTCTCCACGTGGCCGGAATCGAGCCCCCACCCCAAGACGTCGACCTTGATCGTCCAGCCCTTGAGCTCCTGGTGGTCGGTCAGGCCGTCGCCGTCGGAATCGGTTCCGTCCTCGGGTCCCAACAGGAACCACGTGAAGCCGTCTGGAGCCACAGCATCGCCGTGGTCGTTAGCGACCCGGACGTCGACTGCTCCGGCGCCATTCTGCGGTACCTGAGCCGTGGCGCGGGTTTCGTCGATGACCTGCACCGTGGTGGCTTCCTGGTCGCCGAAGTGGACCGTCATGCCGTCCGTGAACCCGGCGCCGCGAAGCAGGACGATGGTGTCCTCATCCACGGGCCCCATTGCGGGCAGAACGTTGTTCAGCTGCATCGTGCCCGTTTTCCGGGCCAGGGTTTCTTCGAGTTGATCGATATCAGTCACGGCCGTCGGTGCGTCGGGCATGCAGCCCGTGAGGCCTATGACAATGAGTGAGAGTAGGGTAATGGTCCGTCCGCCGCGCGTTCTCCACCGCCGCTGGAGGGCTTTCTCGCAACGATGCATAGCTGTCTCCTTGATTTGGGTTGGTTCGGAAGTTTGTTCCGGGTGTCTTCCGCAAGTGCACTTCCAACCCGTAAACGCATCCGGCGCGCGGGTTCCTTGGTTCCGATTTGATAATTTTGTAATTCGTTCTCTGTATCGAGCAGGTTCGAATGTCGCCGGCGGAGGGGCATGTTGCGAGCGGCGTGAAAAAGAAAACGGGACTCCGGTACGCGGAAGCGCGCCGGAGTCCCGATTCAGAGGAAGGGAGGGAGGACTAGCTGTCGCGGAGCGCCTCGTAGGCGCCGATGTCCACGCGGGCCTCACCGTCGCCGTTGCCGTCGACGATGCGGCTGTTGCCGTCGAAGTCGAAGTCCGGCAACAACTGGAAGCCGGAAAGGTTGCGGTCGGCGTCGACCACGGTCTCGCCGGCGTCAATCAGCGGCGACGAACTCGAGAGTCGCAGATTGCCGGTGGCGAGGTCCACGAATCCCGGGTTGCTCGGGGCGATATTGCCAACACCGAACGAGCCAGCGGCCACGATCCGCGGTATGAAATTCACCTCCGACGGGCCAACAATGTTCGCAAGAACGGCTCCCGACAGGGTGTTGAGGGCACAGTTGTCGACGAATACGGAACCAATGCTCTCCAGGCGGACGGTACCGATCCAAAAGATCCGCGGTCGCACGGCGACTTGTGTCTCAGAGCCCCATGTTTTGATCGTGATTGGGGCAGTTAGTGGCGGCGCACCAATAATGCCGATCTGTGAAATCTCGGTGCCCGTATTATCCCACACGGCACAGTTGACGAGTGACGTATTGCCTTCCGAGCCGACGGCGGCGCCGATCGCCAATGGTGTCAGCGTGAAAAAGGGATTGTTGACACCGCGATCTGCGGCTGCGGGGTTACCGTTCGGATCGGCTACGTTGGCGAAGAGCGTGCAATTTACGAGCCGCGCATCGCCGTCGTCCGTGGTGTAGACCGCACCGCCGAACATAGGCGCCCGGTTGTTCTTGAACACGCAGTTCAGGAAGTTGGCTTGGCCGTCAAAGATCACCGCCGCACCACCGGCACGCGTCGAGGTCCACGGGCCAGGGAAAAACTCGCGGGCGTCATCGACTTCGTTGCCTTCAAAGATGCAGTCGTTGACGTTAGCCCGCGCGACACTGGTGAACACGGACAATGCACCGCCGTGGATGAAGTTGCCGCCGATTCCGGCTTCGACATCGTTGACGATACGATTGGCACGGAAGATGCAGCTGTCGATGACGGCTGTCGGGCCAAAGGCGCCTCCCGTGCCCAAGTGGACTGCGCCGCCCATGTGCCAATTGTTGTTCGTTCGTGCCACAACGCTGTTCCCGATGAAACTGCAGCGCCGGAGTTCGATGTCCATCGTGGTGTAGATCGCGCCACCCAGGCCTCGCGTAGGTGTCGCGGCCGAGGTAAAGACGCGGTTGTCGCTCAGGACACAGTCTTCCATTACCAGCAAGCCCTCGGGGCCAAACGCTCGGATTGCACCACCGGCGGCGCCGGAGATTGTGTCCACGCCATTGATGATCGCAGTGTTGCCGATGAAGAAGCAGTTCGTCAGGGTGACGGTTGTTGCACCCGTGACGTTATAGCGGATGGCACGGTTGTTCGACCCCTGGAACGTGAAGCCGTCGACAAATGCGGTGATACCGTTACCCGTATGGTCGAACACCGGCGAACCGTTCGCACTATCCAGGAAGGTCTCATTCGTCAGTGCGCCGGCAGCCCGCTGTCCGCGGCGGGTCTCATTGCCTGCGAATCCGCCGCTCATGACGACGAGGTGCGGGAACTGAGCATTGGTAAGACCGTAGGTTCCTTGAGCAACCCAGATCTCCGAGATGTCGTTGCCCGGAACGCCATCGGTATTGAGGGTTCCCGCAGTGTTGATTGCCGCCGACACCGTAAGCAGGGCGGTAGTCCAGGTAAGGCCGTCGTTGCCATCGTCGCCGTCCATCTTCACGTGCAGCGTGCGGGCGGCGATGGTCGGTTGGGGATCGATGTCATCCGGCAGGTTGTCGTTGTCCGTATCAGCCAAATTCGGATCGGTTCTCCGGGCTTTCTCCTGATCGTCCGTGACGTTGTCGTTGTCGGAGTCGACCACGCGCGGGTCCGAGTAGACGCGATAGGTGGACATCACGCCGGCGCGGTCGGTGACTTCCACGTTCCAGCCGCCGAAGGCCGTGTCGCACAACCCGTTGCGGTAAACGCGGGCCGCTTCTTCGCCATCGGTCAGACCGTCGCCATCGCTATCGGCGCTTTCGTCAGACGAACCGTACTGTTGCTCTTGTGCGGCAAACAGACCGTCGCTGTCGTTGTCACGTGTCAGGGATAGCAGTGCCGTATCGCCGGCCTTCAGCACGACATTGGTCAGGCCGCCGGCCGCGGAGGCTTGCTCGCCTGAAAGGAAGATAGCCCAGAACTGCGGCGTATCCAGATCGTAGCTGGCATGACGGACGCGTGAGATCACATCGATCATCGGCACGTCAGGAGTGACGTCGAAGCCGTCGAACAACAGCGAAGCGCCGATACTCGGGGCCGTCGCACCGTAACCGAGCACCTCGATGTAGATCGGTTCGCCAGGCGTGACCATCTGCGCAGCGTAGCCAAGCGATCCAGACACCTGCGTCGCCGCCGGGCTGTCACCGATGATGTGCTGATCGCTGATTAGCTGCGTTGCGCCGGGGGTTCCCGGCTCGCCTTGCCAGAGACTCACGTCGTATGTGAATTCCTGCGGATCGGACGGGGTTCCAAGCCATCGGACCAGGTGGGTGTAGTCATAGCTCATCGCTTCGGATTGCGCGGTGCCGATCTGCTGATACATCGCGACGCGGCTGGGAGGATTCGAAGTGGTGCCGAGGACCATTCGAGCCCACTGGTCGCCGACGGGGGCGGGGGGAGAGGTTCTCTCTTCGACGAAGATGTCCTGGGTCTCATCGACTCCATCGGGGAAGCGAACCGTCCAGCCGGTGGGGGCACCGCCCTGGCCCTGGTCATTGTCCGGCAGCTCGAAACTACCATTGAAGATCAGCTCTTGCGGGATTCCGCTGCACGGGTCGATCGTCGTGACCGTCTCCCAGTTGCTCGCACCGACGGTCATGTCCAGGGCACGCGCCAGCGTGATTCCCTTGTACGTGCTGTCAGCGTTGCGGTCGATGTTGGTGGCGACACGAAACTCTTCGAACGTGCCGTCGCCGTAGTCGATGCTGATGCGCGCCGTGCGGGCCTGCGTCACTTCGTCGATGAAGGCGAAGTTGATGCCTTGCTCGTTGATGAGTTCGAACGCGACCGGCTCGATTTGCAGTGCGTCCGGTCGGCTCAGCAGCGCGCGAACGCGGTCAGGATTCAGGTCGGTCGCTTCGGCCAGCAGGACACCCGAGTCAGCGCCCGGCGCAAGTGTCAACCCCGGGCCGAGATCGGGCGCCAGCGCCGCGAGCGTCTGGTAGCTGCCGGGATCCATGTCAACGAGATCGGCGTTGGGATTGGGCTGCCACTGACGGATGGTGTGAACCATGTCGATCAATTGCACCGTGATGTTGCCGACGTTGCTGATCCGAACGCCGGTGTTGATCGAACCGGTAGCGGCCGTTTCGGTGTTGGTCCGCGACCGCTCCTGCAACTCCGTGAAAGTCCGCTCGGCCGAGATCGACGACTCTCGCGTCGTCTCAAAGGACTGCTCGAACCCGGCGGTCACCTCCACTGAAGCACTTCCGCCCAATTCCGTCGGGCTGAAGTTGACCTCACCACCGACCGTCACGCTCGCGGAGACGGTGTTCGACTGCGATTGCGACAGGGTGCGGGACTGGCCGATTGCAAGCGACGTTTCGAAGGCCGTGGTCGTGCCCACTTCTTCCGCATACTCGACGTCCAGACGAACATCGATGTCGTCGACGATCTCGAACCGCAGCTGCGGCATGTCCGCCAGCCACGGCACACGCACCGGCGTGTCGATCTCGTCAGTGTCGCGTACGCTGTCGCCGTCGGTGTCGTCGAGCGTCGGGGAGGTCGCGTTGAGTTTGATCTGGCCGCGCGCACTCGGCTCGAGCGCGAGTTGACTACTGGTGTAGAGCTCGGCACCGTCGAACAGGCTCGGATTCGGCGGCAGGGTAGCAAAGGTGGACGAAACGTCCGGGCTACGCGCGTCACCGTCGGTGTCGACGCTGACCGGGCTCGTCAGCCAGCGGAACCACTCTTCGCCGTCCCACAGGCCATCGCTGTCGGTATCGCGAAGGACCGGGTCCGCACGCACGAAGAACTCATCGAGATCACCAAGACCGTCGCCGTCGGTGTCCGGATTGTTGATGTCGCTGCGTGCGGTATACACGACGACGATGTCGCCGCTCGGGGTGTCAGCCCAGATCGGCGTCGGAATCGAGACGTTGGTCACGTGGCCCGAATCCAGTCCCCAGCCCAGCACGTCGACCTTGATCGTCCAGCCCTTGAGTTCCTGGTGGTCGGTCAGGCCGTCACCGTCAGTATCGGTTCCGTCTTCCGGTCCGAGCAAGAACCAGGTGAAGCCGTCGGGAGCGACGGCGTCGCCGTGGTCGCCGGCGATTCGGACGTCGACTGCCCCGGAGCCGTTCTGAGGTACCTGTGCCGTGGCCCGGTTTTCGTCGATGACCTGGACCGCCGCGGCTTCCTGGTCACCGAAGTGAACCGTCATGCCATCCGTAAAGCCGGTGCCACGCAGCAGGACAATCGTCTCTTCGTCGACGGGGCCCATTGCGGGTAGAACGCTATTTAGCTGCATCGTGCCCGTCTTCCGGGCCAGGGTTTCTTCGATTTGATCGATATCGGTGACGGACGTCGGTGCGTCGGGCATGCAGCCCGCGAGGCCTGCGATGACGAATGGGACGAGCATGACTGCCCGTCGGCCGCGCATTCTTCGTCTGGGTGGCTGCTGGGGGCTCGTTTCATTACGCCGCATGGGTGTCTCCTTGGGTTGAACTGGTGTGAAAATCCGGGCGGTGTGCTCCATAAGTGCCCGTTCAGCCCGTAAACGCAGGCGGCGTGCAGATTCCTTGGTTTCGGTGCGATTTTCTTGTAAGTCGATTTCCTGAATCGGGTTAGGGTTGCCGTGCCGAGGGGTTACAATGCGTCGATATGGAACCCACCGACGAGAGTGTGCCAACTGCGAATGCGCACGAGATCACGCGATTGCTCATGCGCGTCAGTGATGGTGATTCGGCGACCGCCGGCGAACTGCTGCCGCTGGTCTACGAGCAGCTGCGCGCGATTGCCGGCTCCTATTTTCGCGGTCAGCCGGCCGACAACACGCTGCAGCCCACGGCGCTGGTGCACGAGGCGTACCTGAAGCTCGTGAATGCGCCGAGCCGCGATTGGAATGGCCGCGTTCATTTTTGCGCGGTGGCCGCGACGGCGATGCGCCAGATTCTCCACGATCGTGCCCGGCGGCGCAAAACAGCCAAGCGCGGCGGCGATGCCCGGCGCGTTCCGCTTGACTGGATGGTAACGCCGACGAACAAGTCGACGATCGACCTCGAGGCCCTTGACGAGGCACTGGAGCGACTGTCGCAGCTTTCGCCGCGACAGGCCCGGATGGTGGAGCTTCGCTACTTCGGAGGTCTGACCATCGACGAGACGGCACAGGTACTCGACGTGTCGGCGGCGACTGTCGAAAACGACTGGCGCGTTGCGCGGGCCTGGCTCAATCGCGAACTGCGCGGGATGGAGCGGCGATGATTTCGCCCGAGCGGTATCAGCGCGTGGTTGATCTGTTCGAGCAGGCGTGCAGGCTGTCGGCGGAGGAGCGCCCGGGCTTCCTGAAGGAGGCCTGCGGTCCGGACGCCGAGCTGCAGCATGAAATCGAGTCACTACTGGAACACGATAGCGAAGGGGACGCCGACGACGGTCTGCTCGGGCAGGGCAAGGGCATGGGCTTGCTGGCATCGGATCTGCGCGCGGATGAGCCGTCCGGGGAGGAACTGCCGCGGCAGATCGGGGGTTACCGGATCATCCGACAGATCGGATATGGCGGGATGGGCGCCGTATACGAGGCGGAGCAGGAAAACCCGAAACGCCGCGTCGCGCTCAAGATGGTTCGTCCGGGCTTGGGCGAGGGCCAGTTTACCGAGCGGCTACACCGCGAGTCGCAGGTTCTCGGGTTGTTGCAGCACCCCGGTATCGCGCATATCTACGAGTCGGGGACTGTGGCGGTTGATGGTCGACGTCAGCCGTTCTTTGCGATGGAGTTCATCAACGGCGAGCGCATCACGATGCACGCCAACAACCGCGGTTTCGACATTCGACAGCGTCTGGAGCTGGTGGCGCGCGTTTGCGATGCGGTTCAACACGCCCACCAGAAGGGTGTGATCCATCGCGATCTCAAGCCGCCGAACATCCTTGTCGTCGAGGCTGAGACCGGCACGTCGGGCTCGAGCGCCGCGCGCTTGATCGACGAGATCGGTCAGCCGAAAGTGCTCGACTTCGGTGTGGCCCGCGTCAGCGACAACGACCTGCAACTGACGACGCTGCAGACCAGCGTCGGTCAGCTCGTCGGAACGTTTGCCTATATGAGCCCCGAGCAGATCGCCGGGGACGCTGCGCGGCTCGACACGCGATGTGACATCTATGCACTCGGTATTGTGCTGTGGCAGTTGCTGACCGGGCGACTCCCGTTCGATCTGACTGGCCGATCGATGGCGGAGGTGGCGCGGATGATCCGCGATGACAGCCCGCCGCGGCTCGGTTCGATCGACGCGCGGCTGCGCGGCGACGTCGAGACGATCGTCTCGAAAGCCATCGCGAAAGAACCCCAGCAGCGCTATGCTTCCGCTACGGAGATGGCCGCCGACCTGCGCCGCTTCATCAACGATCAGCCAATCATGGCGCGGCCCGCGAACGCGATGTATCACCTGCGAAAGTTTGCCCGTCGCAATCGGGCGCTGGTGGCGGCACTTTCCCTGGCGTTGTTCACACTCGTTGCCGGACTGGCTACGACAGTGGCGCTGCTCGTTACAGTGACCAACGAGCGCGACGCGAAACAGGCTGCACTGGAGGCGTCCGAGGCGGTCACGGCCTTCTTTACCGACATGCTCGAGGATGCGACGCCGGAGGCTGCGGGCAAGGACGTCACCGTTCGTGAAATGGCCGATGCATCTCGGCGGGAAATCCAGGAGCGCTTCGGTGATCGCCCGCTGCTGGAGGCGCGTATTCGCCACACGATGGGATTGATGTACCTCTCGTTGGGCGAACTGGAGCTTGCCGGAGAGCAATTGAATGGCGCTCTCGCGATATGGGAAGCGTCGCCCGAGGCGGAGAGGGCCGATATCCTGCGCACGCGCTACGGGCTCGCGCGAGTGGGCTTCTACAATGATGATCACGAGGGCGTCGTCCGCCAGATCGATGCGATGCTCGCTGATGTGGACGAATCGGAGACGGAATCGGTTTCGCGGGGAGAGGCCCTGTCGCTCCGCGCCCTCGCGGTCAATCGACTTGGGCGGCTGGAAGAGGCCGCTTCGGACTTGCGAGAAGCGATCCGGTTACTGCAGGCCGAGCATGGTCCGGACGCGTCGGAAGTTCTCGATGTGAAGAGTGTCCTGGCAGAGCATCTCTCCGTTGCCGGGCACGAGGATGCGGAAGCGTTCTACCTCGATCTGATCGAGCGGTCCATCGCCGTTCGGGGCGACGAGCATCCGGAAACGCTGCTGCTGATGGCGAACCTGGGAACGCACTATCGAGCCACTCGGCAGACGGCCAAGGCGGTATCTATGCTTCAGCGGGTGTATGCCGGGCAGTTGCGTGTGCTGGGGGCCGCGCATCGGCAAACGTTGTTGACGGTGAACAATCTCTCGCGGTCGCTGGCGAAGACCGGAGAGATTGACGCGGCGCTGGCGATGGTTGACAAGGGCCTCGCACAGTCGAACGCCGCCCACGGCGAAACGTCTCCGTCGACGGTGTTTCTGACGTACGCCCGCAGCAGGATTCTCCAGAAAACGGACGATCATGAAGCCACGGAAAAGGCGCTTCTCGAATCGGTCGAGTTGTATCGACGGGTTCAGGGGCCCGATGCTGCCGGCACTTGGTACGCGGAGCTGGACCTGCTGAATTTCTACGGGCGTCAGGATCGGCACGACGCCGCGATTGAATTGGGCCAGCAAATGCTGAGCACCCTTGAATCGAAATCGATGGGGGGGCTCCGGCTGGCTGAGACGCAGTTTTTCCTCGCGCGCATTTACTTGCACGCCGGACTCTACGCGCAGGCGGAACCACTGTTGCTCAAGGCGGTATCAGCAGTGGATGCGAAACCGGCCATGCGTGCCGGTGCGCGCAAGGCGCTCGCGATGTTGTACGACGCCTGGGGCAAGCCCGAACAGGCGGAGCAGTGGCGGTCGGGCCCGTGACGCCGCATTCGGCTACGGCTCTCCTGCCAGGTTCGTCTTGTTCGCGATAGGATACAGAACGGCGGTCGATCGAGTTTGGGACGTGACGACGGAGTGCTTTGTCTCCGGCAGGCACGTGCTTCCAATGATCAAAGGAGTATGCGCATGAGGGTTCTCGCGATCGTTGCGCTCGCCGCGATCCTGAGTTCAGCGTCGGCAGATGGCGGGAAAGATGCAATCCGGGTCGATACTGCGAACGGTCCGGTTCTCGGACGGTCTCACGCCGATCACGGTATCCGGGCGTTTCTGGGCGTCCCCTACGCCGAACCACCTGTCGGCGCCAGACGATGGGCACCCGCTACGCGACCGAAGCCCTGGCGTGAGGTTCGAAACACGCAACGATACTCCCTCGCAGCCGTGCAGGCACAACCTCGCAGCTACCAGAACATCGGCGAGCGTGGCGAAGACTGTCTGTACCTGAACGTCTATTCGGCGGCCCGCAAGTCAGACGAACTCGCACCGGTATTTTTCTGGATTCACGGCGGCGCGTTCGTGAGCGGCACGGCGATGAGTCCCAACTATGACGGGAGCGTCCTGGCGCAAGAAGGGCTGTGCGTGATCGTGCCCAATTACCGGCTCGGGGCGTTGGGATTCCTCGCGCATCCGGCGCTGAGCGCCGAGTACGGGGCCTCCGGCAACCAGGCGTTGTCTGATTTGGTGCTTGCGCTAGAGTGGGTCCGCGACAACGCTCGGGCATTTGGCGGTGACCCCGGGAACGTCACGATCGCGGGCCAGTCGGCCGGCGGATCCGCCGTTACCGCGTTGATGTGTTCGAAGCGAGCGCGAGGGCTGTTTCACAAAGCGATCGTGCAAAGCGGCGGCGCTGCAGGGAACCTGAGGCCGCTCAGGGACCGTGACGGCAGGCCGGGAGCGGAACCATACGGATTGGCCTTTGCCGAGGAACTGGGTATCAAGGGCGATGATGACCAGGCACTGGCCGCCTTGCGAGCGGTGCCCGTACAAGAGTTGGTTGCCGCCTGGCGGGAGACGCAGCGGAAACACGGGCGATTCAACCTGTGTCAGGACGGTGTGTTTCTCGAGCAATCGCCGGGAACGGTGTTCCAGAAAGGAAAGCAGTTCCCGGTTCCGGTGCTCGTTGGCGCAACCGCCGATGAGGTATCCATGTTCCTCATGCGCGACGGCGTCAAGGACTTGGACGAGTATCGCGCATGGATCGAACGTCGTTTCGAAGGCGAGGCACAAGCGGCGCTCGCCGTGTATTCCGCCACGACGCCTGCGGAGGCGCGAACCATGCAGGTCCGGTGTGGGAATGACGGGTATGCCGCCCATGCTCGGGCCGTAGCGCGCAGTGCCTCGCGAATGGCCCCGACCTGGCGCTATCGATTCACGCGCGTCTCGCCTTTTGGCGAATCGCTACGAATGGGCAGTTTTCACGGTGCCGAAGTCGCCTACTTGTTCGGGCGGGTGGAACTCGGCGAACGGTATCATGAAGTGGACATGAGGCTTGCACGCCGACTGCGCGCGTATTGGATCGCGTTCTGCCGGAATGGTGATCCAAACGCGGACGGCTTGCCGGCTTGGCCTGGATATGAGGCGAAGTCGGACCGGTTTCTGATACTCGATGACGACATTCGTGTCGGTCAGGCGTGGCGCAGCGCGGCCTGCGACCTCTACGATGCGATATGGTCCGCCGAGTAGCTGTGGGGTGGATATGAATGTCGGACGCGAATTGCGGAACACAACAGCGATATGCTGACGAATCGAATTCGGGCTGCTGAGGCCCGAGAGATTGCGGGGCCAGCCGGGCGGTTGTACGTGCGACCTCGCAGTCCCCGGCAGTTCTTTCGACTGTGCATCAGGACCGCGGCATGACTTCGTCGGAACGTTTCGAGCGCGCGATGGAGATCTTCCAGGCGGCCTGCGAGTTGCCTCAGGCCGAGTGCGCGGCATTCGTTCTGCGGGAGTGCGGGGATGACGCCGAACTGCGCGCGGAGGTCGATTCGCTGCTCGCCCACGATGAGGAGGCGCACGAAGCCGTGATGGCGGCTGATTCGGACGGCGGCGCCCATTCGATTCTACAACGCCTGGCGGTCGGCACGTCGCGGTCGCTGCTGGCAAGAATCGGTCGCTACCGGATCGTGCGCGAGATCGGTCGCGGTGGCATGGGGGTGGTGTACGAAGCCCAGCAGGAAAGTCCGCGCCGGACGGTGGCGCTCAAGGTGCTGCCGCCGGGCTTGTCGAACGACGAGGTCGTACGACGATTTCAGCGGGAGGCCGAACTGCTCGGGCGATTGCGTCACTCGGGCATCGCACAGATCTACGAAGCGGGCATCACCGAGATCGGCGACGACCCCTCGGCTCCGATCGAACAAGCATATTTCGCGATGGAGCTCGTTGACGGTAAGCCACTCGATGCCTTCGCTCGGCAACACACGCTCGACATTCATGCCCGGCTGGAGTTGTGCGCGCAGGTCTGCGACGCCATTCACCATGCACATGAGCGCGGCGTCGTTCACCGCGACCTCAAGCCCGCGAACATCCTCGTTGAGCCTGATGGCAGACCGAAGGTGCTCGACTTCGGTGTTTCGCGTTCAACCGACGCGGATGTGCACACAGCGACGTTGCAGACCCACGTCGGACAGTTGGTGGGCACGATCCCCTATATGAGCCCGGAGCAGGTCAACGGCGATTCGTCGGCGATCGACGCGCGCAGCGACATCTACTCGCTTGGTGTGATCCTGTTCGAGCTACTCGGCGACCGGTTGCCGTACGACATCAAGAACCGTTCGATCCCGGATGCGATCCGGATGATCCAGGAGCAGGAACCGTCACGCCTGAGCTCGATCAGCCGTGTCTTCCGCGGCGATATCGAGACGATCGTCGCGACCGCCCTCGAGAAAGATCCGGACCGTCGCTACCCGTCGGCAGCGGCGATGGCAGCCGACCTCCGGCGCTACATGGCCGACCAGCCCCTGGTGGCGCGGCCTGCCAGCTCGTTGTACCAGATCCGAAAGTTCGCTCGACGCCACAAAGCGCTGGTAGGCGGTGTCGCTGCCACACTGATCGTCAGCATCGTCGGGGCGATCGTGGCGACACTGTTTGCCTTCGATGCGCGGCGGAACGCGCGGGTAGCGAACGAACGCGAGCGCGTCGCGCAGTGGGAATCCTATCGAGCCTCACTGGCGGCAGCGTCTGCTGCGCTACGCGAGAAGGATATCGCTACCGCCGACCGGCGACTGCGCGCGGCGCCAGGGTCACTCCGTGGCTGGGAATGGGAGCACTTGCATAGCCGGCTCGATCAAAGTGTCGGTTCCGTACGTTTACCCGAAGATTGGTTTGAGCCCCTCGCGGTCGACGCGATGCGCGGAAACGCGATCGTCTGGTTCGATGACTCCGGCGGCGAAGTTTACATTGCCCGGCCCGAAGCCAGGGATCTTGTCGTGCTCGCTTGGGACGCCGACACGCTCGCGCACCGCTCGTCGTGGTCTGAGCCGGAAGTGATCGCTTTCACGCCCTCCGATGGAGGGCTGATTGTGCAATCTCACGACGGAACCGTCCTTCGTTCCATGGACGATGGGACCTGGAGGAGGCCGGCCGATCCGCTGGTGCGCGGCGGTCGGCGGGGCTTCTTCCCGCATCGCATTCCCGAGTCGGTGTTGTGCGACGTGCCGAACTGGCTCGAGCGAGAAATGGACGATGGGAGGGCGCCGCACCGGGTCGTGTTCAGCGCCGACGGCGGACGTGTTGCGGCCTGGGGACAAAAGGCGTTGTCCGTGTTCTTCCGATCGCACCCAGGGAATGACCTTGCTTTGGAACGAGAATCCGAGGGTGTCGCTGACGCTGTGTTCTCGCCCGACGGCCGCTATCTGGCTGCCGTGCGATACAACCGATCCTTGGCCTGGCATGACCTCGACAACGACGGCGCGGTCGTATGGCACCGCGCCGACGCGCATCGCGATGCCATTCTCGCTATTGCGATCAATTCCGCTGGGACGGTGCTCGCGACCGGTGGGCAGGACGGTGTCCTTCGGTTCTGGGATACCGCGAGCGGTCGGGAACTGGGCGCTATGTGCGGCCACCGAGACCCGATCTTGAGCATCGCCTTCAGCGCCGATGGCCAGCGCGTCGCCAGTTGCTCTGCACGCGGGCTTCGTATCTGGCGACTGGAAGGGCTCGACGATCTGGATGTCCTGCGCGGACACGAGTTTTTCGTCTACAACCTGGCGATCAGTCCGGATGGGACGCTGCTGGCATCGCTCAGTCGCAACCTCCGGATATGGGACGTCTTGTCCGGCCTTCCTGTCTTGGAGCTGCCCGTTCAGAACGGATCGTCCGGGCCGGTCAGCTTCGCTCCGGACAACCGGCGCTTGCTCGCCGGCGCCGACATGCTCGATCTTCGCACGGGCCGGGTCCTTCATTCGTTCGAGAAGGAGGCAACGCGACTGGCAATGGCGGGTTTTGGTCCCAGGGGGCGATTCGTCGTGGCCGGCACGAGTCACGACCCTTGGCTCTTTGACGCTCAGGACTACGAGCCGATCGCGGCACTTCCGGGTGGAGGAGCACGGTGGCGTTTCGCTCAGGGGGGTGATCTTCTGGTCGGCCCGAAGCGTAACACGACCGTCTTTTACGATGTCGGCCGGCTTGAGGTCGTGCGCGAATGGCCGTACGGCAACCTCGGTTCGTGCCTGATCATTCGCGACGAGACGACGCTGGCTGCGCCGCTGCTCGGCGGGCCTGTTTCACTCCGGGACATCAGTTCCGGTACGGAGATCGGTCGAATGATCGGGCATACCGGTCGCGTCCAATGTCTGCAGGAGCTACCCGATCACGGTCGACTGATTTCGGGCGCCAGGGATCGGACGATTCGAATGTGGCGCCTCGACACCATGGAGGAGGTAATCGAGCTGCGGGGACACCGTGACACCGTGAGGGGCCTCGCGGTCACGCCGGACGGGAATACGCTCTTCTCGGCATCAGACGACTACACCATTCGTCGTTGGGATCGGCGACCCTTCCGGCAGCAACTCGAAGCACGTCTGCGCTACGAGGAGATTGACCGCAGACTGTCGCCGAGTATCGCTGCCCTGTTTGACGACCTGGGAGACGCAGTGCGCGTCGCTGACCAGGTCGGGCGGGACGAGTCGCTCACGCCGCGCGAGCGGCAGATCGCGCTTCAAATCGTATTGCGCGAGTCCGTCTCGCGGCGTGCTTCGAACCCCGAATCCGCAAATGCGGCGGCGAATCACCGTTGAGCTACATCACGGCGCATGTCGGCGGGCCGCGCGCAGGGTTGCGCTGACAGGCCCGCCTGCTTGGTGCAGTGAAGGTGGCGTCAGAACGCCGGGCTAGCGCCGTCGCCGGAGTGCGAACAGCGCGAGCGCCGCCAGCGACCCGGCCGTCGCCGGCTCCGGCACAAACTCATACGTGATCGTAATGTCACCGGAGTGCCGGAACGTAGGCGTGCTGATCCACAGCGCAGCATCATCCGGGTACTCCGGAAAGAGGCCTGGGGCCGGCCAGTTCGGATCGTTGATCCACCGGAAGAACGTCTCGGAGAATCCGCCAAACACGGTCGTCAGTTGCCCGACATCGGTGACCGCCGCCAGGACGTCAGGGTCGGCGCCGTCATAGTGCTGGGTGACCGTAAACGTGTCGCTGAAGTTTCGGCGGAACGCGTCCGGGCCATCATTTCCCGGTACACCGTCGTATGCGGCCAGTGCCCCGGTCACACTCTCCGCGAAGAACGCGCCCGGCCCGAAGAACGGCGGATCATTGCTGGGCCCGCCTTCCTTCTTGCCGCCATCAACCGTTCCGAGCTGGTAGAGCGTGATGTACGTGAAGTCGACCAGGAAATCGCCGGAGTTGATCGCCGTCGGGCCGGTACTTTCCACGAACATCTCAAGGTCGAAGTTATGATTGAACTCGAACGTCACGCCTGTCAGTTCGCGCTGACCGCCTTGGGTGTCAAAGCTCTCGATGACCGGGAAGATCGGACCGCTGTTGACGTCATAATCGAACGGAATTGTCTGCTCCAGTGTCTCCGCCACGACGAGGGTCGGGGCCATCAACAGGAACAACGAGCCAGGGAGCCTACGATCCAACATGATTCCTCCTATTCGTTCAAAAACAGCCCACACCGATACGCCCGGCGCGCGGCTCGATACGAAAACGCGCTCGTTTCTCGCCCCCGTCACATGCCGGGGTCGCTGATTGGATAGTTCGGGTTGCCCGCGCCAATGAGCAAGACCTTGGATTTCGGAGGTCCCTCGTCAGCGTCCAGCGGAGCCTTCCGCGTCCTTTACGAGTGAATTCGCTCGACCCGTAACAGTACAGGCGACATCGGTAACGTGCCGCTAACGCGAACCAGGACCATTCACTGCAATATTCTCAGTGCTACATCGAAAAACAACGACGGAAGCGCAACGATCGTTGTTTCCCCCCTGCGCCAATGATCTCGTCGAGAGATCCCGATTGGACACTTGGCGGTCGCCAAAGGCTGGCACCTGCAGCGCATTTCCCCAGAGATAGCGACGCGCGGGTTGTTTATGGCGTCTGTTTGCCGAAGCGCAAGCGGTCGAGGTGGGCGGTCTCTCCGAACCGATGAACGACGAACAGTCGATCGTACTGGTGTTCGGTCAGGTCGGACAGGCCGTTTGCGCCGAGGCCCTCGGCGATCTCGTCAAGGGTGTTGGAATGGCCGACCACCAGCACGCGTTTGCCCGCAGATTCCGCCAGGATCCGATCCGCCACGCTCCTCGACGCGCGAGCCGCGTAGTGCGTCGGGGCAATCTTGGCGGCGGACGCGAGCGGCGCCGCCGTCGCCTGCGTTCGTTTGTACTCCGTGACGTAGATCGCATCGATATCCGCCTCGGAGAGCACGTGAGCCAGCGCTTGCGCTCGTGCTTCGCCGGCCGGCGACAACCCGGGATCTCTGCCGCCCGCTGCCTTCTCGGCGTGTCGGACAAGATAGACCGTCGTCACCGGGGTCGACGAGCGCGAGCCGTGAACCCAGAGCGCGAATACGAAGGCGCCAAGAAGCGCGGTTGCGAACTGCAATCGACGAATACGGGAGCGGCGTTCGAGCATCATGAGCGTCACCTTTTTGCTTGAAAAGGATCGAACCGAACGATGATGATCGAAGATAGCCTGCCCGCAGGCGATGCTCAACATCCGTCGGCGGCAAACTCACGCCCTGACGCTACAGTCAGTTTGACAGTAACTGGAGGAAGCCGTTGATGTCTGTGACGGTTACCCGACCGTCGGCGTTCGTATCGGCAGCGAGACGATCGCAGTCGGAGTGAAGTACCTGGTAGGATGTCGGATCGGTCAACGCCAGAACAAAAGCGTTGATGTCGCCAACCGACACGACGCCATCGCAGTTTAGATCGCCGAGTGCCGTGGTCGCGATGCGCGCGACGAAATGGCCGCTCGCCCCGTCAACGAAGTCCGCGCGGAATGCGACGTCGCCGGATGCGCTCGTTCCGCCCGGGATGATCCGCAGTACCTGTCGACGATCGTCGCTACGGATCGGCAGCCAGTCGCCGACGCGGGCGATGACGTGTGTTTCGCCCGTCGGAGAGACGACGATCAGCGCCGTCGAAAGCGACGAATCGGCGGCGACGGTTGCGGTCATTGCAATCCACCCGTTGCCCGAAAACCCAACGATCTGGTTGACGGCATGGAAAGTCAGATGGAGCGGGGCGCCGGAGATCGGATCGTGCGGCAAGACCTTCGGGGTCAGCGTGCCGGCAGCGGCGACCCACAATCCGCTCATCGGCGGGAACACCGCGTCATCCGCGGCAGTTCGCGCCGCGACAGCAACCCGCCCCACGGGATTCAGCTTTGTGCATTCGATCGTCGTGAAGCGTTCCAGGGCGCTGGGTAGCGTGAACGGCGCGCCGATCGCGAAGGGCTCCAATGGTCCCGGGCAGCTCGAAAGGCCGCCGACGGTGCTGGTGTCGGCGTCGCCGACCTGGCAGGTGAAGGCAACCATGCCGAATTCGTTGATCTGCAGATCGCGAATCAGCAGCGCCGCCGCCGTCCCGCCGAAGTGCACGTCGGGCAGCGTCGGGATCGGGTCGCCTTCGCGCGCGATCATGCTCGCCGGCCCCAGGCCCTCCTCTGCGATGACGACCTCATCGTTATGACGCGAGACGCCGACGCCCACGACGTTTGCGCGAATCGCGAGCCGGCCATTCGCACTGATGGTGGCATCCCCGATGCTCAACGTGCCGTGCTGAGTGAGGTTGCCGATCAGTAGCTCCGGATCGCCCGGTACCGGGTCAGACTCGCGCAGCCACCACGAGATCGTGCGGTCCTGCGACGTGCGACCGAGCGCCTCGTCGTTCCAGGAGAATATGTTCGGGCCACAGAGTGTCGCGCGTACGAGGACCGTTCCGTCGTCGGCGACTTGTCCGCCAACCGATGCGAGCTTGACGCCAGAGGGATAACCGGGGGCCCCGTCCCCATTGCGCGCGACCCGCGTCGTGGCCGACCCATCGAAGAGCCACAACCCGGCGTCGTTCTGAGCCGAGACCCCCGGTCCGTTGAGCGTTGCCTGGAACAGTACGTTGCCATCCGCGACCTCTGGCGGGACTGGCAGGACGGTGTCCGGGAAGCCGGCAAACGTCACGTCCTCCGCCGTCTCCGGCGCCGGGTCACCAGTGAGCGCGATCAAGCGAAGCGTGTGGGCGACGCTGCTCCATTGCCAGAGCCCGACGCGATCTGAATACGTTCCGGGGGCGCCGGCGACAAACGCGACAAACGTCACGTTCCCGCGCGTGTCGATCCGCGGGGCCATGACCGCATGGTTCCAGACCGAGGTCAGGCCACTGAAGTGCGCGCCCGGTGCCGCTCCGACCGCAGGCTCTCCAGAGAGCGCGACCACATCGAGCCGGATCTGCTGCGCCGCCGCTGAAGCACACCCGAGCCACGCCAGCGTGACTGACCACCGCCATCTTGAACTCACGCGCGTCATCTCGAGATCCTCAAGACCTGATGATTGCTGGCGGAGTCGAACGATTGGCGGCAGGAGAGCGAGCATGGCACCCGGAAGTCCGGCCAACAACCAACCCGCTCCATCGGATCGACCATGCCGATGCACTCGGTGTGCCAATTGCGCCGAAAGGTCCCAGCCGGCCGGTGTCTTAATGAAGAGCGGTTCGACCCGCGGCATATAGTGGCTCCGCGTGCCGGAACTTGCGGACTCACAGAATACTGTGGGCGCTGTCGCTCGCGCGTTGGCGCGGACAGCGGTCGATGGGGGCGCAAGGCATGTCTCTTCACCGAAGATTCGGATCGCGCATGGCGGGTTTTGTCCGCGGAAGTCGGGCCGAGTGAGCGTGACGCCGAATTCGTGTCATTTTCTCCGCGGTTCATCGACGGTGGTATACTAATTGACTGCAAGTCAGCCCGGAGGCGAAAGAGTCCCATCGGTGATCATTGCAGTTATCGGAGATGCCGCGATGGCTCAGTTTAAGGCGGTCCTGTTGATGGTGTTGCTCGCATCGGTCGCGAGCGCGCAAACGCTGTACTGGGCGTCCGATTCGGATATGGCCATTTATCGGAAGGACCTGCGAACCGGCCGGGTCGAAACCGTGATTGACAAGACGCCGCCCCCGTTGGCGTTGGCGCTGGATGAGGCGGGCAAGTACGTATACTGGTCCCAGCGCGAAGGCGGGATCATGCGCGCCAATCGCGACGGTTCCAATCCGACACTATTGGTCGCATTGCCACCCGAGCTCGATCCCCGCGGCGTTACCCTCGATGAAACTAACAATAAGTTGTATTGGGTTGCCGAAGAGGCCGGGCTGGTGCAGCGCGCGGACCTTGACGGTAGCAACGTTCAGACGCTCCTGGACGTCCATGGCTGGTCCGGGATGGTCGGCGTCACGATCGACGATGCCGAGAAACGCCTGTACTGGACGGACTATGTCACGCACACGATCAATCGGGCGCGGCTCGACGGCTCCGACCCGGAGACGGTGGTCACCGGCACGGACGGGCCTTACTACGTCGTGATCGACGAGCCGAACGATGCGTTGCTGTGGACCGACATCACGGGCCGGAGAATCATGCGCGCGAATCGCGACGGGACGGGGATGAGCGAAGTCATCAATACATTCCCGGACTTTCCGATCGATCTCACAGTCGACGCCGAAGCCGGCAAGGTGTATTGGACGGTTACACGCGGCGCCGTCATGCGCGCGAACCTGGACGGCAGCTTTGTGGAGACCGTCGAGGACAACCTGCCTGACATCTGGGGTGTCGCACTCCAGGGTACGACCGGGCCGATTGGACCGTCCGTACCAACGACGAGCGAGATCGGTGCAACGATCCTCCTCTTGCTGCTGACCGGGGCCGGCGCGTTCGTGCTCTCACGCCGTGCGGCCTGAGCCGCCCGTGGCGGGGCGCACGTGATCAACGGGTTCGGGTTACAACATCGACATCGGTGGGGGGCGCAGTACCGACGGGTGAGGGGCGGTTCCTCTGGGTGGGGTCCACAACACGAACGAGTGCGGGCCGCACCGCTAATTAGTGCGGGCCACAGTACCAAGGGGCGGGCTCCAGAATATCACCCGGTGGGGGCCACATACCAACAGTGCGCGCCAGAGTATCAACGGGTAGGGGCTAGATACCAAAGCCGGACGCCAGAACATTAACGGGTAGGGCCAGATACCAACGGGTGGGGCGGGCGTCTCGCCCGCCAATCTGGGTGGCAAAGCACCGTTGACCGGAACTCGGTCTACGGGTTGTCCGCGTGCAGTTCGTAACTACTGTTAGTGTCCGCAGAAGGCTGCGAACACGCCTTGTACGAACCCAGTCGGGACGACCCGATGAGTCACACGCCGCCAACCGAACCTGTACCGACAACGGACGAACCACCGTCTGCGCTGGCGACGCTGGTCATTGCGCTCGGTCTGATGGGGCTCGTGCCGGGGACTGTTGCGATGATCGTCCTCGTCGGCAGCGCGCGCGGCTCCGGTTTGGTGGCAGTGTCGGGGTCGCTGGCAGTCGTTCTCGGGTTCGCAACGGTTTTGCTGGGGAGTGATGCTTTGCCGCGGCTCGCGCGCCGCGATCGCGGTAAGGCGATCGTGGGTGTGGTCTCGGGAGCAGCGAGCCTGGTCTTGGGTGGTGTCGGCTTCCTCGGTTCCGTCCTGATCACCGCGCGTTCACTAGGGTACCCTCAGAATTGCGCGGCGAATCTGAGCGGACTGGGGAAGGCGTGTTACATCTATTCGAACGATCATGACGAGGCGTTTCCGGCGGAGCTGAGCGACGCAATTGAGCCTGGCGCTTACCGCGTCTTGCAATGTCCGCTGGAGGGCGACCCGAATACCGCGGGCGGGGACTACACGTACGTCTCGGGGCTTGTGACCGACGACGCGAATCAATGGCCGCTCGCATGGTGCGATCGATCGCATTACGGCGACCGGGGAGCCATGGTCCTCTTCGTCGACGGACATGCCGAGTTTGTTGATACCGAGCGGTTCGAGGCGTTGCGTGACGCGTTCGTTCAGGAATACGCGGAAAAGTACGGCTTACTGCCGACGATTCTCGCGCCCGAAGACCGCGGGGAGTAGCCATCGGAGTGCGGGCCGGATACGGTTACGAGCGGTTTCGAACTTCGACGCACGCGTGACCTTGTTCCGGAGTATCGCATGTCCGTCGTGCCGCCGATCCAGCCGGTCGAATCGCCGCGTCATTATGCCAAGCCGCGACAGCAACTGGCGATCTTAGCGTTCGTGTTTGGTCTGGCCGGATTCTGCTGCCCGCCGTTCGCGATTAGCGGCATCGTGCTGGCGGCGGTGGCGTTGACGCGCATCAGTCATCGGCCGGACGAGTTCAGCGGTAAGGGGTTCGCGGTCGCCGGGCTCGCGATCAGTTGCGTCAGCCTCATCGTCAGCATCCTGGTTCTTCCCGGCATGATCATGACGTTGTTCTTCTCGCGGGCGCGCTCGGTGGTCGACGGTAGCGTCGATCAGGCGCACCTCCGGGCGATCCGCGGCGCCTGCACCGCATACGCTTCCGAGAACGATGGAGTCTATCCACCCGCGTTGCAGACGCTGGTGCGTCATGGGCTGCTTACAGCCGACGAGTTACAGTGCCCGCTGGAGTTCGACTCCACCACCCCAGGCGGCGACTACTACTACGTGGCGGGGCTGACGACCGATGCGGATCCGCGCTGGCCGCTCGCGTGGACGCATCTCGAATACTACGCGAGCGAGGGCAGCATGATTCTCTTCGCGGGCGGCAAGGTCGAGTTCGTCGAACCCGAACAGCTCGCGGCGGCGATCGCCCTGCTCAAAAAGGGGTTCGAATCCGCGAATGGCGCGCCGCCGACGATCGTCGCGCCCCCGATCGGACGCTGAGCCACCGTAACGAAGAAGACGCGACGCGCCCCATACCCTTGAAGGGTGGGGCACTTTGAGAAATGCGTTCCCCACTGGAGTGGGCACCTCGCCAACCACCCCAGCACTGACGCACCAGGGTGTCTTCGCTGGATAATCGGGATGGGTGGCGCCTTAGCGCCGACGGCCGTGGAACATTCCGAGGCCGCCGCACACGAGCAGCAGCACGGAGGCCGGCTCGGGAATCGGTGACAGCACGAACATCTCCGGCGTTTCCCCAACCACGTAGATGTTGCCGTCGCTGTCGATCGTCAGCCCCTCGGCGTTGCCCGCGAGGCTCGAGAAATCGAACTGGCTCTGGATCGTGCCGTCGCGCGTCACCTCGAGCAGGAGCGACGATTCCTGGCTATAAATCAGCAGATTGTCGGCGTCTGCGGTCCCGTCGAGCCCGGGAACGACCGACAGCACCTGCACCCCCGAAAGGTCCGACACGCCCAGGTTCGGCGTGAATAGGTCGTTGGTCGTCGCCGTGCCGGCGGCGAAGTCGATCGTCGCCTCGAACACCCGCTGCGGCGTCTTTTCCTTGACCAGCACGAAGTCACCGGACGTCGGGTCGAACGAGATGGCTTCGAGTCCCGTGTTACCGATGGTCGGTCCGAGCGAAGCACTCTGCAGACCCGAGCGCGCCACCGTGCCGCCCTGCGTGTACGAGAACTGGTATGCGTTCTGAAGCCGCTCCTCGACCAGTACGAACTGACCGTTGCCCATGTAGGTCAGCCCTTCGGTATCGCCGAAACCGGTGAGCGTCATGCTGCCGATGAACGTCCCGTCGCGGCCGATCTCGGCCAGGAATTCACCTTCGTCACCGAGCACGAAGAGCGTACCCGAATCCGTATTGTAGGCGACTCCGGATGCCTCCGATGCCTCGGTGGGCGGCAACAGGTGCCGCGCCGTGAGCTGATAGTTGGCGAGGTCGAACGAACCGCCCGCCAGGACCGGCGCCGCGAGTGCCGCGATGAGTACACAGGAACCAAGCCGCATCTTCTCCTCCTTTGTTCACTTCAACTGCAACGAGCGGACAGCGTGGGCGCGCTGTGTGTGCGCAAGTCGAAGGAGAAGATTAAGGAATCGATAAAGTTGCGAATCCAGGCTACGACGATTGCTTGCGGACGGTCATGTCGAAGCTGCGGACCATGTTGCGATAAAGGCTGTAAGTAATGAGCAGATACACGCCGATCGCGATCGTGCTGGCCACGATCCGCGTCACGCGCGCAGTTTGCGCCATGGCGGGGCTGGGCTTGCCTCCACCCAGATCGGTTACGAGCGCGTTGGGATCGACGAGCGCCTGGATCGCCGGGAACGGGAGAAACGGGTAAATCAGGGACGTGACGCCGATTCCCGCATTGCGCAAGACGCCGCCGCATGCCCACAGTCCGCCGGCCACGCCGAGAACGACCGAGACACTGAGCATGACGGCCGTGACCGTCCGTTTCTGGAGAAGCGAGAACTGCAGGCCGATCATCGCCGCGACCGAGGCGAACGCGGTCATCAGCGCCGGCACGATAACGACGGACTCGATCGTCGCCGCCGGCCCGCCGGGCGGTGGTCGTAGGAGGTCGGTAACGGCGAACAGCAGCAACGCGATCGCCGGAACGCTGATCAGAGGAATCGCGTATCGAATCAGCCCCTGGAGCATGCCCGCAATGATGTAATTGCTGGTCAGCGGGGTCGTGAGGAGGATCTCCATCGTCAGCGATTCGCGCTCGCGGGTCAGCGTCGAAGCGGCCGTGTTGGTGACGACCAGCAACACGACCGCGAGCTGAATCCAGGTCAGTGCCACGAGCCAGCTGCGAATGCTGGGTGCGATTCCCCACCAATTTCCGAGGTAGGCACAGTAAAGCAGCAGACCGGCCCCCAGACCGATGATGCCGATCGCCCAGCGAACGACAGGGCCGCCGCTGGCAGAGCCGCGGGTGTTGGCTTCGCGCCAGGCGATCGGGTTGTTCCAAACCTTGCGCGGTTCCTTGGAGAGCTCGCCCTCGGGCTTCTTGCGCAGGCCGCGAAGACTCAGGAGCGCGACGATGCGGTTGAGCCAGGTGGCTTCACCCTCCAGCGCACCACGGCGAACGAAGAGCAGGCTCACGGCGATCATCAACGCCGACCCCAGGGTCGTCAGGAACATGTAGCCGTATTGCGGGTAGGCCAGCAGCCAGCGACCGGGCCAGCCGTACTTGTAGACGTCCGAGATGTCGGGCGCGGGCGTCTGCCCGGTCACGACCATCAGCGACAGAAACGGATGAATCGGCGCCAGCCAACTCATTTGGTGGAGGCCGAAGGTGTTCGCCTTGGCTGCCGGTGCCGCCGATAGCGCGCCCCAGGGCGAAGCGCCCAGTGCACCCACTCCCAGCAGGTATACCGCGACGCCGACGAAGAAGAAGAAGATCGTGCGGCGCGTGCCGATCTTGAGGAAGCTGATCATGATGGCGCTCGAGCCCGTGATCAGTCCGGTACAGGCGGCCAGTCCGAAGCTCTGAAACACCTCTGTCGTCGTGACGCCGCCGTAGATCATCGTGATGCAAAAGATCGGCACACCTGAGAGCAGCAGCACCCATACGAAGAAGATGCGACTGAACAGCGAGCCCAGCACGATCTGGCCGCTGGAGAGTGGCGTTGTGAGCAGGATATGAAAAGTGTTGGAGTCCTTTTCCTGGGTGATCGCTCCGGCACAGAACACCGGCGCGATGAAGCTCATCAGCGTAAGCTGTGCGAGGCTGACGAACCAGAACACCTGCGTCGATTTCTTGGCGGCCGCGGCCAGACTGGGGGCCGGGCCCGCACCACCGGCATTCGCCTGAACGATGACGACGAAGAACAGCACGCCGAGATACGCCGCTCGGGCCCACATATGCTTCTGGCGCTTGCTGCCCGTCGCGACGACGCGCGTCAGGATCGGGTTGGCCGGTAGCAGCCGCCAGAGCCAGAGCCCGATGTCGTGAAAGATCGTCACGGTCGCATCCTCCCCGTGGTCACTGCACGATGCCCTTCGTCAGCCGCATGAAGGCCGTCTCGAGGTTGACCTCTTCCTGCTTGATCTCATGGATTCGCAGCTCGTTGCGGATCATCGCGTTGGCGATGAAGCTGAAGTCCGTCGTCTCGTTCTGCAGGCTCAGCACCACGAAACCGTTGCGGAGCATGGCGTTCTCGACGTTTGGCAGCTCGGCCAGCACTTGCCGCGCCCGTTCCTGATCGTCGGGCGTCGCAACATGCACCACCGTCCCCATCCGCGCCCGGCGCACTGCTTCGGTCACCGAGCCCTGAAAGATCATCTCACCGCGCTCGAGGATCCCGATGCTGGTGCACAGGTCGGCCAGCTCCGGCAGGATGTGCGAACTGATGATGATGGTCTTGCCCATCCGATGCAGTTCCTTGAGCAACTCGCGAATCTCGATCCGCGCCCGCGGGTCGAGCCCGCTCGCCGGCTCGTCGAGCAACAGAACGCGCGGGTCGTGGAGCAGAACGCGCGCGATGCTCAACCGCTGTTTCATGCCGCGCGAGAGCGAGTCCACCAGACCGTCGCGCTTGTAGGTCAAGTCGGTCAGTTCGAGAACGTCCCCCACGATCTGCTGGCGCTTCTTGCCGGTAATGTTGTAGGCCGCAGCGAAGAACTCGAGATACTCCTGTACGACCATGTCCTCATAGGCGCCGAAGAAGTCGGGTACATATCCGATCAAGGGGCGGATCTTCCGCGATTCGTAGCCTACGACGTGCCCGCAAACGCGCGCTTCGCCCCAGGTCGGTCGCAGCAACGTCGCCAGGATGCGGATCGTTGTCGTCTTACCGGCGCCGTTGGGACCGATGTAGCCGAAGCACTCACCTTCCTCGATGTTGAGGTGCAGATTGTTCAGCGCGATCAACTCGCCGTAACGCTTGGTGAGATTGATGGTCTGGATGATCACGATGGGTCCTCGCTCGGCGTCGGCGGCGGGGGCACCGGGTTGCCGGTGAACGTAATGGGAATCCGGACACGGTAGAGTGTGACGCCCGTGCGGGCCTCCATCGCGACTCCGTCATTCTGCAGGTCAATGGGCCCCGGCGTTCGGGAGAAGAGCAGCAACACCGCTTGCCCTCGTTGCAGCCAATGCGTGACGTCCAACTCCGGGAGTCCCTGGGTGGTGATTCGCCGCGTACCGGCTTCGTCGAATTCGACCTCGTTCTTGTTGTGCAGGAAGAAGTTGCGCGTGGACGCAAGCATCATTCGCGCGCCGAACGAATCGCGCGGGTGATTACCACGCGGCGCTGCGAGCTGATCGGCCCAATAGAGCTGCATCCGCCACAGCGTGTTCAGGTCCGGCCGCTGAATCTCCTTCGGCTGGCGCATCCGCAGCCAATCGCGAAGCGCTTGGCCGATGGCGGTGTACTCATCTACGCCGAGCGGCGTCACCGTGCGCTCCGCCGGTTCGAGCGCCGGCAGACGCACCGCAAGTACGTTCCACCCGGGTGGAACGGGGTCATCCAGGCGCCAATGCTCGGTAACGCCGGCGGCGCGATCCAATTGCCCGAAAACGCCGGCCCGCGAGCGCGGATCCAGGTAGAGCAGATAGCCATACTCGATCGGCACGTTCAGGTCGTTGCGTAGCCAGCTCTGGTTCGAGAGCTTGCCGGTGGCGCGGTCCGCGATCAGCTGGCCGCGGATAGTGCCCTCGATATCCCCGGCCCACACACCTTCAAACTGCTTCACCGTCGCCCGCATCGGGACGTTCCGCAGCACACCCTCGGCCGGATCGGCCACGTACCGTTCCGGTGCGGCGTACTTGTCCGTCTGCCCCGGTCCAACCCCCATCGGCCGCAGGAAGCCTGCGTCACCCAGAGAAAGCCCGACGCGCTGCCGAATCGGACTGCCGTAGCCGAACCAGGCATGCACGACACACCCGGAACTGTCCGCCGCAAGATCAACCATCGCAGCCGAACCCACACCGCGCGAGAAGGTGCGGGTCAATCCCACCGTCGCGAGGCTCAATATGCTCGCCGTGACCGCGAACGCGCCAAAGACCGTCCAACTCCAGGTCGCCAGCTTGCGACGCAGCAGCCAGAGCCAAGTCGCGAACGTCGCGATTCCGATGTAGAGGATCACGAACAGGAACGCTGCCGCCTGGAACAAGCCGCGTTCGGCACTGAAGTTGGTAGGCGTGGTGATGGTATGGAAGAGCTCCACCTCACCCGCTCCCTGCAGCGGGCTCATCGACAAGCGCTGCTCGTTTTCGTTGAACTTCTTCGTTCGTGGATTGAGGTCGAACAGCAGTCCCAGGATCTCCGGCCGTGGTTTCTGCAACGCCAGGTCGCGGATACTCGCGGCGACGGTGATCACTCGCCCCGAACCCACCAGTCGACTGGTGATCAGGTCCACCGTCTTTCCGGAGGGGACGAGCTTGTCTCGGAACAGCACCAGCGCGTCGGACGTCGGCGCGACGCTCGCGATCGCCAGCGGGTCCGTTAGCTGCTCTTGCCGGAGATTCTCGGGCACGTACCGTTGCTGGAACATCGGCAGCGCCCGCGTTTGGACGGCGCTGCCGGTGACGGTCACGCCGAGGATGTCGGCGAGCGGTGACTCACGCAGTGCCGCGGTACCCTCGCTCAGACCGATGACGAGTTGGCCGCCGCGTCGAACCCAGTCGACCAGCGCTTCCAGCTGCGTCGGGTCGATCGACTGCGGGTTGGGCCGATCCCAGACGACCACGCTGACCGGCTCCAGTCCGATCCAGCGATCGGGCAGCTCGGACGCCGGCATACGAGAAACGCCCACGTTGCGGTAGAAGGGCTGGTTGGCCGCGAACATCTCGTTCAGGCTGTTGGCGCCGGCCGTTTGCAGCGCGCTCAGCATCGGAATCTGCCGGCTGCTGATGTCCAGAATGAGCTGGGCATCGCTGCCGATCACCTCCGCGAACGGCGCACCCGTAATCCGCCGCACCAGCGCACCGTTTTCGTCGAGGATGTCGACGGAATCCGGCACCTTTCCCGAAACCGATACCGCGTACAGCCAGATCCGCTTCGGTCCCGCTTCCGCGTTGATGACCACCGGATCTTCCATGTACGCGACGCGATCGCCGTCGAGATCGCTCATTGCGACGCGCACGCTGCCCGCGAACAGTCCGCTACCCTGCATCTGCAACGTTACGAGGATCGGAAACCACTGCCCGTCACGGATCACCGAGCCGGCGCCGGACGTTGGGTAGCCGATCCGATCGATCGTCCCATTCACCACCTGCCCGGACGCCTGCGGGAGTATGGGCGTGGTCAGCAGCAGCAGCCAGGCAAGGCGTTTCGCCATCGTTTCAGACCTCGTGCGTCCCTCGAATGAACCCGATTGGGAGACGAAAATGGTACCCGCTTCCCGTCGTGTGGAAATGCGAACTTTCCCCGATTCTTATAACCCAGGCGATCTTGACGCGACCCGGGTACGTCATCATACTCGATTCCGCGTGGTGGGTCCGCGCGTGGGTACACATGCCGGGCCGTCGATCCGCGGGAGCACTGGCGGGGGCCCGTCCTCCCTGAGTTTTTGAGAATTCGTCGTGCGACGGGCAGCCGCGCCGTCGCTTGGTTTCGTGCGGGACTGCGCGACAGAACCCCGCTGCTACTATCCAATTATTGAGAATACGCATTGGAACGCATTCGGATCGATGAAAACGTCTGCCACTACCATCCAGGATCTCCCGGCGCGCCCGACGGCCGAGCTACTCAAGCTGGCCGGTCCGATTATCGGGATGACGCTCTCGCGCCTGGCGATGACCTTCATCGACTTCGTCATGGTCTCGCGGCTCGGGACCGATGCGCAGGCGGCGATTTCGCCGGCGACCATCTTCGTCTTCGCCGCCAGTTGCCTCGGCCTCGGTATGGCCCAAAGCGTTCAGACGTTCGTTTCCCAGGCCGACGGCCGTAACGAACCGCATCGCGCCGGCTCCTATCTCTGGCAGACCCTCTACATCGCGATCTTTTTCTGCGCGTTGGCCGCCCCTTTTACACTGACCGCCGGGATATGGTTCGGCGGAATCTGCAATTGGGTCGGCTGCCCCCAGTCCGTCACGGCGATGCAGGTCGACTATGTGCGGATTGCCTTGTGGATGATGGGGCCGGCGATACTCTGTGCCGGGCTCCAGGGCTTCTTCAATGGGCTGCAGCGACCGCTCGTTCCGCTGCTGGCCGTGATCGTCTCGTTGGCCGTCAACTTCGTGGGCAACTGGCTGCTGATCTTCGGCAAGCTGGGCGCTCCCGAGATGGGGATCGCGGGGGCCGCGGTGTCGACCGTCCTGGCCTGGAGCGTGCGCGCTGTGATCATGTTCGCCGCCGTGCTGCCGGCGAAGATGGAGTCGCGCTACCGGACCCGCTCGGCGTTCGCCTTCGACTATCGCAAGACGCTCGAGATCGCGCGGGTCGGGGGGCCGATGTCCATTCATTGGCTGATCGAGATCGGGGCGTTCTGGGCCTTTCTGAACGTCATCGTTCCGCAGCTCGGGGACGAGCACGTCATGGCCGCGAGCAATATCGCCGTCCAGATCATGCACGTCGGATTCATGCCGGCGATCGGGATCGGTATCGCCCTCAGTTCGCAGGTGGGGTTCGCGATCGGTCGCGGGCGCCCGGATCTGGCCCGGCTGCGCGCCCGCGTCGCGTTCCGGCTCGCGGGCGGATACATGGCCTTGATCGGCTTGGTGTTCCTGTTGACCCGCAGCACGCTGCCGAGCCTGTTTACGTCCGATCCGGAGGTGCTCGCGTTCGCTGCGATCGCGATGTTGTGGGTGGCGCTGTTCCAACTCCCGGACGCGGTCAGCATCGTTTACGTCAACGCGTTGCGCGGAGCCGGGGATACGCGTGTACCGGCCGTCGTGACCGCGATCATCACCTGGACCGTCCAGATCGGGTGCGCCTGGATGCTGGCGCGCTTCGTCCCGCAGTGGGGGCTGCACGGCCCCTGGCTGGCAATGACCGCTTCGATTTTTGGTCTGGGCGCCTTTCTGTACTTGCGATTCCAGCGCGGTGCGTGGGAGAACATTCGGCTGCTCGACAGCGGCCCGCGCGGCTTCCCGGTCAACGAGCCGCCGAGACCCGGGCCTGACGTCGTTCATCCGGAGTCGAACGGCAGTCCGGCCGTCCTTTTGGCCAACGAGCCCGCGACCGACCTGCGGGATTGATTGGCATGCGGACGCATTTCGGACACCGTATCTCGCGGCTGCGCCGGCCTGTTTCCGTTTGGCGATTACGGCGTGGGCTGCTACCATCGGAACAGGGTCCTGTCTGGCCGGGCCGCTGCCTTGTGCGGCCAAATCAGGCCGCGCCATCGGATTTCGACAGCCTCGACACCGATCGGCCGTCTATCGTGATACGGGTATCTCCGACCGGGAGCCAACACCATGCGTACCACCCTCGCGGTGATTTTCCTCGCAGCGCTCAGCGGCGGGGCCTACTACGGCTATCAACACTGGCCTCGAGAAGAGGGCGGGCCAGCGTACGTCACGGGCTTGGTGCAGCGTGGCAATTTGGTGGCCACCGTGATGGCCACGGGAACGGTCGAGCCGCTGGTCAAGGTGGTTGTCGGGTCGCAGGTCAGCGGCACGGTGATGCGCTGGTACTCGGATTTCAACGACGAGGTCAAGGAAAACGACCTGCTCGCCGAGCTTGATCAGGACCGGTTGAAGGCCGCAGTCGCGCAGCGTCAGGCGGCGTTGAACGTGGCGCTGGCGCGGGTGGAGGAGGCCGAAGCTCGGGTCGCGGAGGCTCGGCTGCAACGCACGCGGATCGAGAATGCGATGAAACGAAACGCCTCGTCGCAGTTCGAGGTGGAGAGCGCTCGCATCGCGGAGCAGGCAGCGATTGCTTCTCAACATGCCGCCGAGGCCCAGGTGGAGGCCGAGCGGGCGCAGTTGAGGGCCGCCCAGATCGAGTTGAGCAAGACCCGGATCCACTCGCCGATCGATGGGGTGGTCATCTCGCGCGACGTTGATGCCGGCCAGACGGTGGCCGCCTCGTTGTCAGCTCCGACGCTTTTTACCATCGCGAACGACCTGGCCCGGATGCGGATCAACGCAGCGGTCAGCGAGACTGATATTGGGCGTATTCGAGAGGGAATGCCGGCCGAGTTTCGCGTCGACGCCTATCCGAACCGCAAGTTCCGTGGCGTTGTCACGCAGGTGCGATTTGCGGAAACCGTGGTCGACAACATCGTCACCTATCAGACGTTGATCGAAGTGGAGAATCCCGAGTTGCTGTTGCGACCCGGCATGACCGCATCGATTCGGTTCGAGGTTGCGAAGGCCGACAGTGCGTTGAACGTGGCGAACTCGGCCCTGCGGTTCGATCCGGAGAAGCAGCCCAAGCGGGTCATCAACTGGCGGCCCGCACGGGGCGCCGGCAAGAAGCAGCCCCGTGTCTTCAAGGTCGTCAACGATCAGCTCGTCGAGGTGATGGTCACCCTCGGGCTGACCGACGGCTCGCGCACCGCGATCGAGAGCGCGGAGTTGCGGGAAGGTGACCGGATCGCAACCGACTGGGACTATACGCAACTTCGCGCCCAGTCGACCCGCCGACGCATGTTCTGATCGCGGGCAGGGCGCTCTCGTTTGACAATCAGCCAATTCACCGGCGCGGCGCGCGAGCATTGGTTGCGGCGGTATCCGGACCGGAAAGTGATCGGAGTTCATGACGGACGCGCTCGTCGACATTCGCGATGCTCACAAGACGTATGAGACGGGCTCGGTAGCGGTTCGCGCCGTTCGCGGCGTGTCATGCCGAATCGACCGCGGCGAGTTCGTGGCGATCACGGGGGCAAGCGGCTCGGGCAAGTCGACGTTCATGCATCTGCTCGGCTGCCTCGATCGGCTGACCAGCGGTACGTATCACCTCGAGCGCCGCGATGTGGGACGGCTCAATCGCAGGGAGCTTGCCGCGTTGCGGAATCGCCGGATCGGGTTCGTCTTCCAGAGCTTCAACCTGTTGTCGCGAACCTCGATCGTCGACAACGTCGCGCTGCCCTTGACCTATCAAGGCGTTGGGCGCCGCGAGCGACGACGGCGCGCGACCGAGATGCTGGAGCGCGTCGGGCTCGCCGACCGATTGCACCACCATTCGAACCAACTCTCCGGCGGCCAGCAGCAGCGCGTCGCGGTGGCCCGGGCGTTGGTCACGCGCGCCCCGTTGATTCTCGCAGACGAGCCGACCGGCAATCTGGACTCGACCACCAGTCAGGAGATCATGAATCTCTTCACGTCGCTGAATCGCGACGAGCAGGTGTGCATTGTGGTTGTGACGCACGAGTCCGAGATCGCGGCGTACGCTGCCCGGCACATCGTCTTCAAGGACGGCCTGATCGTTACTGACGAGCCGACGGCCGACAAGGGTGCGGCCGATGCGTCGCGGGAGGCGGTGCTCGCGTCATGAACGTGTTCATGATGATCGGCGAGGCCGTGGCCAGCCTTGGCAAGAACAAGGTCCGTAGCATGCTCTCCATGCTCGGGATCATCATCGGGGTGGCCAGCGTGATCGCGATGGTGGCGGTCGGTGAGGGCGCCAAGCAGCGGGTGCGTGCCGAGATCGAAGCGCTCGGCGACGACTGGCTCCTGATCGGCTACTGGGGAATCCAGCGCTCCGGCGCACGCTCGATGGTCGGGATCACGCCGAGAATGGCCGAGGACGAGGCCGAGGCGATCGTGCGGGAATGCTCGACGATCCGGGCGGCGTCGCCGAGCAACCGCATGAGCTTGCAGGTCGCGTCCAGCTTCAATAACTACCAGACCAGCGTCCAGGGGATTTATCCCAGCTACTTCGACATTCGTCGCTGGAAGATCCAGGCCGGCTCGCTCTTTACCGAAGACGACCTCAATTCACGCGTCTGCTGCATCGGGCAGACGGCGGCCCGCGAACTGTTCGGCGATGTCAGCCCGCTCGAGCAGCAGATCCGCGTGCGGCAGATCACGTTTCGCATCATCGGCGTCCTGGCGCCCAAGGGGACGACGGGCGACGGCCGTGATAACGACGACATCATCCTCTTTCCGTGGCATGTGTTTCAGCGGCAAATCGCGGGCAACGAGATCTCGCGCACGCTGCTGGCCGCCGCGCGACCCGGGATCCCGCTGGAGATCGCCAAGCAGCAGGTCCGATCCATGCTTCGCCAACGCCATCAGCTTGCCGAGGAAGACCCGGACGATTTTCGAATCGTCGATTTCTCGCTCAGCGCGGAGGCGGACGCAAAGGCCACCGAAACCTTCAATTGGCTCCTGATGACCATCGCGTCGATTTCGCTGGTCGTCGGCGGCGTCGGAATCATGAACATCATGCTCGTCTCGGTCACCGAGCGTACCCGCGAGATCGGCCTGCGAATGGCGATCGGTGCCAACGAAGGGCACATTCTCGGGCAATTCCTGATCGAAGCCGTCGTAATGTGCCTCGTCGGCGGCATCCTCGGGTTCGCGGTCGGCGTCGGCGTAGCACAAATCGTGCGCGACCAGGCTGGCTGGGAAGTCGTCATCTCCTATTGGATGGCTGGCGTCGCGGTCGCTTTCGCGTCGGCAATCGGGCTCTTCTTCGGTTTCTACCCCGCCTGGCGCGCCAGCCGACTCGATCCGATCGAGGCGTTGCGATTCGAGTAACGGCGGCTTGAAGTCGGGCCCGGCGGGCCCGAAGGCCCCGCGATCGATCCTGGTTACAATCCGGTACAACGATATCCACGAAAGGACATTCATGAGCAGGCACGCCAAGCCGGACCATCCGATTCACGACTTGATCGTGCGGCGCTGGAGCCCCTACGGTTTTGCCGACCGGCCAGTCTCAGCAGAAGATCTCCGTTCGCTGTTCGAAGCGGCTCGCTGGGCTGCGTCTTCATACAACGAACAGCCCTGGCGATTCATCATCGCGACCCGTGATGACCCCGCGGCGTTCGAGCGCCTCCTCGGGTGCCTGGTCGAACCGAATCAGGCATGGGCCAGACTGGCGCCGGTGCTGGCGCTGGGCGTCTATCAGAAAACGTTCGCACGGAACGGAAACGACAACCGCGTCGCGCCCCATGACCTCGGCCTGGCAGTGGCCCAGTTGACGATGGAGGCGACGGCGCGGGGCCTGTCCGTCCATCAGATGGCCGGTATCGAGCCGGAGAAGGCAGCGGCCACATACAACGTGCCCGACGACGCTCAGGTGACGACCGCCTTCGCGATTGGATATGAATCGGCCGGCGATTCACGTCTTGCAGAGGGATACCGCGAGCGCGACGCCGCTGAGCGAACGCGCAAGCCTCTGAACGCGCTGGTATTCGGCGACGCATTTGGTACGCCCCATTCCTTGTTCGAGTAATCTCGAAGAGGCCGACGTCCATCAAACACAGGGTGGTACGGACGTCTCGTTGAGTGGGGCGGCGTCTCGTTGGGTGGGGCGGCGTCTCGCTGGGTGGGGCGGGCGTCTCGCCCGCCATTGACCCCTCGCTTGCGAGCGAAGGGTGTCCAGACACGTCTTCGGCCTAGTCGTCGTGTTCGAACGGCGTCTTCGCGATCAGCAATGGTCGGCGTTTGGCGACGTTGAGCAGCAGTCCGAGCGCGATGAAGTTCGCCCACAGGCTGCTGCCGCCGGCGCTGACGAACGGTAGGGTCATACCGGTGATGGGTGCCAGCCCGATCGTCATGCAGATGTTGAGGAGTGCCTGCATCACGATCATGACGATGACGCCGATGGCCAGCAGCCGGCCGAAGGGGTCGTTGGTCAGCGTGGCGATCTCGATCCCGCAGACGACGATGATGCCGTACATCAGGATCAGCAGCAGGCATCCCGCCAGCCCGAACTGGTGTCCGATGATGGCGAAGATGAAGTCGTTGTGTTCTTCGGGGAGCAGGGGGGAGCGTGTTTCGAGAAACGGGCCCTGACCATAGCCTTGCCCCCAGATTCCGCCGGTGGCCAAGGCGATCTTCGATTGTCGGAGTTGATAGCCTTTACCCATGTGCCAGTGCTCGTCGTCCGAGTTTTGCCGGAAGACGACCATGATCCGTTCTTTCTGATAGTCCTTCATTCCCAGGAAATAGAATGCCGGCACGGTCGCGATGCCGAGCAGCACGATCGTTGCCAGGTGTCGGATCCGCGCCCCCGCGACGAAGAGCATGATGAACAAAACGGGCAGGAGCATCAGCAGCGTGCCGAGATCGGGTTGTTTGAGGATCAGCAGCATCGGCAAGAGCGTGAAGAGGAACGGCGGGATCAGTCCGACCCAGCGCCGATAGGAATCGCGGTAGCGCAGGTAGCGCGCCAGCGCCAGGATCAGCGCCGGCTTCATGAGCTCTGACGGTTGGATACCGAACGCGCCGCCCAGGGTGATCCAGCGCCGTGTGTTTCGCCGAACCCGGACGATCGCGTCCGGAATGTCGATGTAGCGGTCGAGGACCAGCAATGCGAGCAGGCCGATGATCAGCCAGTACACCCAGTAGCTGTACTTGCCGATGCGGTCGTAGTGCGGCAGCATCGTCAGCCCCATCAGCCCGAGGCCCGTTGCGAGGAACATCAATTGTTTGATCGTCAACGGGCCGATCATCGCGTAGGCATCCTGGGCCCAGTTGCGTTCGACCAGTGGCGCGGCAGGGTTGGCAGCCTCACTGGCGGCAGCCGCCTCGCGGGCCGCCGTGCGGTCGGTGGCGCGAATACAAGCCAGGCCGACTGCGCAGAGCAGCAGCACCGGCACCGCGATACTCCAGCCGAGCCGCGTCAGGTGCAAGACCGTCTCCTCCCGCCGACGCAGTTGCGATCGCTGGTTGGCAGGTGAAAACGAGTCAGTCATGTGGCTGACGGATGACATGCAGTCCGGCTGTGCTCCCAAAAATGCGGTCTGTGCTCTCCTGCGGGTCACGCTTCACCAGCAGTTCGGCGATCTGTCTTGCGACCGGTCCTGCGACGCGCCCGCCGCTATCACCGTACTCGATCAGTACGCTGATGGCATATGAACGACCGCTCGGTCGGGTGCCCGGCTTCGTACTTCGCGACTGGGTGTAGCCCATGAACCAGGCATGGGCCGGTCGGCGTTCGCCTTCGTGCAAGCTTGGAAACAGCTCGACGATATAGTCCTTGATGATCCGCGGACGTGGTTCCTCGAAGGTGGCCAGGGCTTCTCGTGCGCTCCCGGCGATCACGTCCTCCCGCCGACCGTCCGGCCACTCACATACATACCGCTTGCGGATCACACGTGCCGACGACTGCGCCGAGCCCGTCTTGCCACATAGCACCCACGGTCCCGCATCCTTGCTCAACGTAGCATGGCCGTGAGCGGTTCCGCCGCGCTCGTTGACAACCCGCCACATTCCGGTGCGGATCGGTCGGAGGGCGCCGTCGGAGAGCGGGGTTCCCGGAGTGATGTCATCCGAGAGCCAGTGGCCGTCAGTCGTCCGCGCGAGCCGTACTGGCCGCCAGACGCCGCTCGCGATCGTCGCGGAGACATTAGCGACTTGTAGCGGTGTCGCGCTGACCTCGCCCTGCCCGATCGCGAAGTTCCAGGCGCTACCCCCTTGATAGCGCCGACTGCGCTGCGCCATCCATTCCGGGGTCGGATTGATACCGTTCGACTCGTTGAGCCCGCTTCCCTGATCGCGCCCCAGGCCGAAGCGGTCGAACCAGTGGCATAGTCGTTCGGGGCCGAGCAGGCCGCCCACCTTGTAGAAATAGATGTTGCACGAGTTGCGGATTGCGTCTTCCGCGCGCTGTCCACGAGGTTCGTGTGTCGCGTCATGCGTGGTGCGGTACGTGTTGTAGATCCAACAGCGGAACGCGTTGGGTTGCCGGACGGGATCGAGCGCCCCACGGCAATGAAAGCGCGTTCCGGCCGAGACGACACCGTCGCTCAGCGCGCCGCAGGCCGCGATCGCTTTGCACGTCGAGCCTGGCGGATAGATGGCACGGAACGCGCGCGGCATCGTCGGCATTCGTTGCTTGTCGCGGACCAGCTCCGAATACCGTGCGCGATACTCGTCGTAGCGGTACGTAGGATAGCTGACCAGGGCCAGGATTTCGCGCGTTTCGACGTCGATGACCACCGCCGCGGCGCCGCTCGGGTGCGGGCATGCGCTGACGGCCTTCTCGAGCAGCCCGAGAATCTGCTCTTGCAGATCGAGCTCGATCGTCAGGACGACGTTCTCGCCGGCACGCGGCTCCAGCCGTTCGATGACATCGCGGTCGAAATCCTCGACGACCTTGCCGCGCGTCCCGCGCAACGTCAGTTCGCAGAGTCGTTCGACGCCGCTGATCCCGACCTGGTCCTGGGGCATCAGTCGGTGAAGCTCGTCATCCTTGAGTGGATCCTGGTCGAGGTGCTGTTCGCTTGCGGCGCCGAGTCGTCCGAGCAGATGCGCCATGGAGTCGGCATTCTGCGCCACGCGCGTCGAACCGGGCTGGACACGAATCCACGGAAAGCGGCCCATCTCCAGCCGCACGGCCAGCGCGACTTCTTCGTCGACGTCTTCGAGCAGCGGGTGCCACATGTTCTCTTCCTGGATCGCGTTGATCGTCGGCGTCCGGGCCTGCACGATGCGCTTGATCCGTTGCACCCGCTCCTGAATCTGTCGGCTGCGCTCCACCAACTCCGCCAGGGGCCGCCCGGTCAGTGTCGCGAGTCGCTGTCGTAAGTTGTCGATCTCATGGTAGACCTGGGCCGCGGCTTCGTCCGTCGAGAGTGACGCCGCGAGTGAACCCTGCCGTCGAAGCTGACGGGCCACGCGCCGCACATAGTCTGCGTCCCCCGCGAGTACTCCGTAATGGACGGTGATGTCCGCCGAGGGTTGATCGCTAAGCAGTTCGCGGCCGGACCGATCCAGTATGCGACCGCGCGGCGGACGCAAGTATCGTATCGGCCGTAGCGTCAGACGGGCCGCCAACGCCTCGTACTGGCCAGCGTGCGCGACCTGCAACTCGACCAGTCGGACCGCAATGACGATTGCGAGCCCGGCAAGCCCGATCGTGAACCACCAGAGTCGGCGACGAAACATCCGCTGAAATTCCCTATGGCGGTGCCGATAACCACGAACAGAACCCACTGATGCTATCGGCGGAAACCGCGCCAGACCAGCAGAATATGCTCATCGAGTGCTCCACGGTCGATCCTAACTATTGAAAGGCGCATGCCGGTTGAAGGTCGCCTTTCCCGCGTTCGATAAACAGAGGAGAATCCCTGGCCTGCCAGGGTCCTCGGCCTAATCCATGGAGCGAGAGATCCGCGTGGAACTTGATACGGACAAGCAATCGTTCGGCGTACCGGCCCCGAACGCGGCATCGCCGGAAGCGGCGGGAGTGCTGGCGACGCTGGGGCGCCTGCGCGCAGTCGCTTTCTCCGGCTCGGCCGCGATTTTTATCGCGCTGCTCGCAATCTCATTCGTCGTGAACCAGCGGCTTTCCCTCGAACGCCAGGATGGAGCGTTCATTAACGTCGCCGGCCGTCAGCGGATGCTGGCAGAGCGCATCCAGCGCTTCGTATACCTTATTGCCGGCCGTGGCGAAGGCGATACGGCAGCGAATCGATCCGCCCTGATCGAGGCACTCGATCAGTTCGAGGAGGGCCACGCGCGGCTTACCCGCGGGGACCTGCGCCACCAGCACAACGGGTTCTCGGACCCCCATATTCGCGACCTGTTTGCCGACCTGGAGCCGTCACGGATTCGGCTGCTGCACGTGGGACGTCAGCTCGCGAATCCGCCGGAATTGCTCCCGGCTCGCCAGGGTACGACCGCCTGGAGCGCCGAAACGGATCTTGCTGGAGCGACGTTCGTTTCCGTCATGGAGCGAATCGTGACCCGGTCCGCGGAGCGCCAGCGGACAGCAATCGGCAGTATCCAGGTGCTGCAATTCGGGCTCTGCGGCGCGCTCCTGCTGCTGTTCACGCTCAACTGGCGCGTACTCATCGCGCCGATGTTGCGCGTCGTTCGATCCGAGATCGAGAAAGACGTTCGGATCCGCAAGCAAGCGAGCGAGCAGGCCCGGCAAGTGGTCGAGGCAGCGCCCAATGCGATGTTGCTGATTGACCGGGAAGGGCGCATCGCTTTGGTCAACGAGCAGGCCGAAGCGCTCTTTGGCTATCCACGTAGCGAGCTGCTCGGCGAGCCGGTCGAGATGCTGATTCCGGAACGCTATCGCAGCGGCCATCCGGAAAAACGCGACGGGTTCTTGGCCAAGCCGCAGAAGCGTGCGATGGGGGCGGGTCGCGAACTCTTCGGACGTCGCAAGGACGGAACCGAGTTCCCGATCGAGATCGGCCTCAACCCGATGGAGACCTCCGAGGGGTTGTTCGTACTTAGCGCCATCGTCGACATCACCGCGCGCCGCCACGCCATCCAGCGCATCGCCGAGAGCGAGCAGCGCTTCCGCATTCTCGCCGACCACGCCCCGGTGTTCATCTGGATGAGCGACAGCCGCGGGAAGTGTACGTACGTCAATCGAACCTGGCTCGACTTCGTGGGCGAAGAGCTTCCGCGTCAGATTGGTGACGGCTGGTTGGATTTCGTGCACGAGGACGACCGCGACGAGTTGGTGGGGCAGCATGCCGAAGCAATCCGCCGTGAGGTTTCGTGCGAGACGTCCTTCCGGCTGCGCGGGACGGATGGCGAATACCGAGTGCTCTCCAGTCGGACGACGCCGCGCTTCGACGCCGACCAGCGCCTGTTGGGTTACATCGCCGCTGCGACCGACACAACGGAATCGGTCAACATGATCCGAATACTCGAGCAGCGCGGCCAGGAGCTCTCTGCCGCCCAGGAGTGGGCCGAGAGTGCCAACCACGCCAAGTCCGAGTTCCTGGCGAACATGAGCCACGAGATTCGAACGCCAATGACGGCGATCCTGGGGTACGCCGAGCTGCTCTCGGAGGAACTGCGGTCGGCCGGGAACCCGCGTTGCGATGAGGCGATTCAGACGATTCGGCGCAATGGCGAGCACCTGCTCGAGATCATCAACGACATCCTCGATCTGTCCAAGATCGAGGCAGGGCGCATGACGGTTGAGCAGATCGAGTGCTCGCCTGCGCAGCTCGTTGCCGACGTCTTCTCGTTAATGCGCGTGCGGGCCGACGCGAAGGGACTGGAATTTATCGCTGAGTATGAGACCGCTGTTCCGCAAACGATTCAATCGGACCCGACGCGCATTCGCCAGATTCTGGTCAATCTGGCCGGCAACGCGATCAAGTTCACCGAAGTTGGCAAGATCACGTTGCGTGTCGGTTTCGAGAAATCCGAGACCGGCGGAACGATGCGTTTCGATGTCAACGACACCGGCATCGGAATGACGCCCGAGCAGATGGCAAAACTCTTTCAGCCGTTCTCGCAGGCGGACAGTTCAACGACCCGGCGCTTCGGCGGAACCGGTCTCGGCTTGACGATCAGCAAGCGCCTGGCCGAAATGCTAGGCGGCGCGCTCAGCGTCTCCAGCACCCCCGGCACGGGAAGCACGTTTCGACTGATGGTGGATTGTGGTTCGCTCGACAACGTTACGATGCTCGACAACCCGCTCTGCGAGATCGCGCCGGAGAAGAAACCCAAGCCAAAGGCGGACCCTTCGAAGCTTGCCGGCTGCCGCATCCTGTTCGCCGAGGACGGGCCCGACAATCAGCGTTTGGTCAGTCTCGTATTGCGCAAGGCGGGTGCGGATGTCACGGTCGTCGAGAACGGAAAAGAGGCGATCGACGCCGTCGAAGCTGCCGACGAACCGTTCCATGTCATCCTCATGGATATGCAGATGCCCGTGATGGGCGGGTACGAGGCTACGGAGCGGCTTCGCGCCCAGGATTATCGCGGCCCGATCATCGCCTTGACGGCCCATGCGATGGCCGGCGACAAAGAACGCTGTCTAGCGGCAGGCTGCGACGACTACGCGACCAAGCCGATCGATCGCGCCCGACTCATCGAGACCGTTGCGACGCACTTCGCTAAGGCGCTCCAGCACGCACCCGTCGCCGACGAATCAGCAAGCTGAGCCGTCCCTGACTCCGGCCCGCGTGTGTGTCATTCGCGGGCGCGACCCTGTTCCGTCAACTGAACGAGCGACGCCGCCAGCCGGTCCTTGCGCAGCACGGTACCCGTGCGCGGATCAACCTGCCCGAAACTGAGCACCCCGGTCGGGCAGCTTTGCACGCACGCGCTGCAGCGGACGCACTCGGGGTCCTCCATCGGCAGACCCTTGTTGGCGAAATTCATGACGTCGATTCCCTGGTGGCAGACGCTGGTGCAGACGTTGCACGAAATGCACTTCTTCTTGTCGGCGAGGATTCGAAAGCGACTGAACCGCGCGTAAATGTGCATCAACGCGGCGAGCGGACACGCAAAGCGGCACCAGACCCTCCCGCTGAACCAGAAGTAGCACGCGACACCCAACACGCCTGCCAGGAACACGTCCACCGTCCATTTATAGTTCAGGGCGCGCAGCCCATTCTTGCCACTGAGAGCCGCCTCGAAGAACCATCCGAATCCCGAGTCGGGCCAGATCCATCCGAGGATTCGCACGATCATCAGCAGCACCGCGACCCACAGCACGACCTGGCCCGTCATGTTCAAACGATTCCAGAGCGGGCCGTGCGGCATCTTGTGCCGATGCGCATCGCCGAGCGTCTCCGCCAAGGCGCCGCACGAACAGATCCAGCCGCAGTAAGCACCCTTGCCGAAGTAGTAAATCAACAACGGGATCAACACTGCCGTCTGAAGCAGTCCGACGATCAGCCAGCCCCAGAGTGGTTGCTCGGTAAACCAGTTCCACACGAATAGCGGCCAGGCCAGCACGAACCCGTACGCGCGCCAGTACGCGCGGTCGAGACCGCCCTCATCGTATGGCTCGAAAAACTGGTCGGCGATCCTACCGCCCAGCGTTCCGTTCGCGAACCAGCCGTTCTCGCCCATCCACGGCAGCACGATCACGGGCAGCAGGAACAACGGAATACACTGAAACGCCATCAAGGCTAGTGTCTGCGCGCGAACGTACGGCGTCTTTCGACGGCGCATCCGTTTGATACCGAAGACAACGACCAGTACGCAATACGCGAGCGTATAGTAGGTGCCCGGGTCGGCACTGGCCTTGCTCAGGACGTGCAGCAGATGCCCGCGGGTCTCGGCAGCGGAACCGAAGCCTGCGAGTACGGCGGGGATGTTGAAAGGGAACCACCCTCGCTCCTGAAACCAGTGCTTGATCGGCAGCACATACGTGTCGCTCTTCCAGTGATAGACAAAAACGCAGAACGCGAAGAAGACGCCGAACGCCAACCAGTTCCGGCCGGTCATCTCGCCGGCGATTTCGATACCGCTGCGTCGAAAGAAGTCCAGTGGCGCTTCGCGGCCGATCATGCGAAACACAGCTTGGTTCTTGAGTTCGACCGGGTTGCCGTCGGCGTCACGGACGCGGACCGTCTCATCGGCGATTTCGAGCACCTGGCTGGACATCATGAGGGTCAGGCTGCCGGGCGCCTTGTCGTGACGAATGAAGTCTCCGGTCGAGGTGGTGACGCGTTCCGAGCTCGGCGACTCCACCGCGACCTGGGCCGAGGGATCGTGGCTCAGCGTGCGGATGGTCTCGGCATTCTCGGGCTTGGGGCGTGAGAATTCAGGCTTGCGATAGGAGAGTGTCACGTGCGCGCCGCACTGGGTCAGGGCGATCGCGGTCTCCAGCGCGCTGTCGCCGCCGCCAACGACCAGGACTCGTTGCCCGCAGAAGTCCTGTGGATCGTGCAGCCGGTTGTAGACTTTGTCGCGCTCTTCCCCGGGTACGTTGAGCTTGCGGAAGTTGCCGGATCGGCCGATCGCGACGATGACACGCAGGGCGCGCAACGGGCCGCCTTCGGCCAGTTCGACCTCCAGATTGCCGCCGACCCGTCGGATGCGCGTCGCTCGTGCGACTTGTGGCGAGATTCCGACGTCGAGTGTTTGCCCCTCCAGTTCCTCCAGGAGCGCCTCCTTGACCTCGGCTGAAACCTCGAGATCGCCGGCCGGGTCCATCTCCGTGGGGTAGGTATAGATTGGCTTCTGGCGGGGAAAGTTGACGATTGTCGAGAACGGTTCGCTCGCTTCGAGCAGCGTGTAGTCCAGACCGTGAGCCTGGGCTTCCTTCGCAGCCGCGAATCCGGAGACGCCGGCACCAATGATCACGAGGTCGCGCGTGTCGGGACTCTTCTGTCCACGCGCTCTTTCAAAGGTGGAGTCCGCGAGGATCGCGCTGACAGCGCGTGCCCCGCTGTCGACCGAGAACTTGAGTAGCGGGATACCGGTCAGGTCGCCGACGATGTACACGCCGGCAACGTTGGTCGAGCCGTCTTCGTTGACGCGCGGCAGCTTCTCGACGGTGCCCGCCGGCCAGCGCGTATGCAGCCAGCGGGTATAACGACGAATCGAAGAGATCATGTGGGCTCGCGTGTTACGGATTCAGGATCGGCTCACCCGCAGGGTATCCTGCCCGGTGTCAGTCCGCCACGGACACACGGGCGGGGATCGGACGCCCGCGTCGCTGTACGACTGCGTCCGTCACGGGTTCGCGTCGATTGTCGGAGGCGCAGCTTGCAGGACCGTCCGGAATCGACGTCGCGTGCCTACAATCGAGCACGAAGCGCGGGACGTTGTCTTGACAGAGCGATGCTCCGTGCCCACAATCTGCGCTACGGGTGATATGGCAGCAATAACGATAAGTTCAGCAGACACAAACGCTTACGCGTCTTCGTTGGGTGAGGCCGCCACCAGCTTGAGGGAAGGCAGCCTCGTGATTTTCCCGACCGAAACCGTTTACGGGGTCGGTGCAAACGCGGCGGATCCCGCGGCGGTTCAGCGCTTGCGCGCGGCCAAAGGGCGTCTTGGCACGCAGCCGTTCTCGGTTCATCTGGGTGCGAAGCGCGAGGCCGCGAACTTCTTGTCGAAGCCGACGCCGTTAGTTCGTCGGCTGGTGCGGAAGCTTTGGCCGGGACCGGTCACGTTGATTTGTGAGGAGCGCTCGCCGGAAGAGACGAGCTTCGGTCGCGCGGTGTCGGCGGAGGCGCGTTCGGCGGTGTTCCACGAGCAGACGGTCGGCTTGCGCTGTCCGGATCATCCGGTCGCGACGCGGCTGCTGCTGGAGTCGGCGGTGCCGGTGGTTGCCAGCAGTGCTAATCGGGCGGGCCGTCCTGCGCCGGGAACGGTCGAGGAGGCGCTACTCGAACTGGGCGATGCAGCGACCTATGCCATCGATGCCGGTCGCACGCAGCTCTCCCGGTCGTCGACGATCATTGAGATCCGCGGTCATCATTGGAACGTTGTTCGCGAGGGTGCTGTGGATGAGCGGACGATTCGTCGGCTGTCGCAGAGCCTGACGCTGTTCGTGTGCACGGGGAATTCGTGTCGTTCGCCGCTCGCGGAGTATCTCTTTCGCAAGCAGCTTGCGGAGGCCTTGGGGGTTTCCGAGGCGGAAGCGGCCGAGGCCGGTTATCTGGTTGAATCGGCCGGCGTGGCTGCGTTTCCCGGGGCCGCGGCATCGGATGGAACGGTGAACGAGCTGGCCAAGCGCGGCATCGACGCGCGGGCGCATCAGGCGCAGCCAACGACGCCGGAGTTGCTGCAGCAGGCTGAGCGTATCTTTGCGATGACCGCCGATCATCGCGAAGCGATCCTGATGCGACTGCCGTCGGCGGCGGGGCGCGTGACGTTGCTGGATGACCGTCCGATCGCCGACCCGATCGGCGGTGGCCCCGAACAATATGCTGCTTGTGCCGACCAGATTGAGCGCGCCGTTGCGCGGCGGGTAAAGGAGTTTCTCGATGAAGATCGCAATTGGTAGCGATCATCGCGGATTCGACGTCCGCCGGCGACTCCGCGCGTCGCTCGAGCAGCGGGGGCATGAGGTCGTGGATCACGGACCGACGACCGAGGCGCCGTGCGATTACCCGGACCTGGCTTTCGCCGTTGCGCGTGACGTTTCGGAAGGGCGGGCAGAGCGCGGTATCCTCGTTTGCGGCAGCGGCGTAGGGATGACGATCGCAGCCAACAAGGTGGCCGGCGTTCGCGCAGCGCTATGTTACGACGAGTATGCGGCCGAGATGTGCCGTCGACACAATGACGGGAATGTGTTGTGTCTGGCCGCGGACCGTATCGGCGAAGGCGACGTCGACGAGCTCGTGCGGCTGTTTCTCGAAACGGAGTTCGAAGGTGGGCGCCACGCGCGTCGGATCGACAAGATCATTGCCTTCGAACGCACGCATTGCTCGGGGTAGCGAAGGCCGCGGGTGCTTGCCGCCCGACGGTTTCCGGCTACCATGACGGGCATGGCAAACGAAATCATCACCGAGATCAAAAACGGCATCGGCGTCGTGCGTTTGAACCGACCCGACAAGCTCAATGCGCTGAACATTGAGTTGATGAAGCAGTTGGTAGCGGCGCTCGAGGAGTTCGACGCGGACCCGGACATCCGTTGCATGCTGATTACGGGCAACGACCGTGCATTCGCGGCCGGAGCCGACATCGGCGAGATGGCCGAGGCGTCGATGATCGAGATGTACGAACGCAACCAGTTCGAGCGTTGGGAGCGGATCAAGCGCGTCCGCAAGCCGATCGTGGCGGCTGCGAGCGGCTACGTGCTCGGCGGCGGCTGCGAGTTGCTGATGAACTGCGACATCATCATTGCAGCCGAGGGGACGATGTTCGGTCAGCCGGAGATCAACATCGGTGTCATTCCCGGTGCCGGCGGGACGCAGCGGCTGACCCGCGCGGTCGGCAAAGCCCGCGCGATGGACTTGATTCTCACCGGGCGCATGATTGTTGCGGACGAGGCGTTACAGATGGGGTTGATCTCGCGCGTCGTCCCGCGGGAACATTTTTTCGAGGAGTCTCTCAAGGTTTGTCAGGAGCTCGCCAGCAAGGCGCCGATTGCGTTACGACTGGCGAAGGAAGCCGTGCTGAAGGCTTTTGACATGACGCTCAATGAGGGGCTCGAACACGAGCGCAAGCTGTTTTACATGCTGTTCGGGACGGATGATCAGAAAGAAGGCATGCGTGCGTTTCAGGAGAAGCGCCGAGCGGTCTTTGTTGGTCGTTAGCGGATTCCGCTACCGGACCCAGGTCATCGTTTCGCCGACGGAGGGATTCCGCGAATGGCCGATTCCTACTCAACGCTCGCAACCACGCTGGAGAACGGCGTTTTCACCATCACGTTGAATCGTCCCGATGCCCTGAACGCGTACAGCCGTGAGATGGGCGTCGAGCTCGGGGCGGCGTTTCGGATGGCGCAGCGGGATGACTCGATCCGGTGCATCGTGCTGACCGGCGCGGGGCGCGCGTTCAGCGCCGGGCAGGACCTGCAGGAAATCAAGGACTGCTACAGCGAAGGCGGCCAGCCGCTCGATTTCGGCGCTCATTTGCGCAACCAGTACAACACGCTGATTACGCGGATACGCTCGCTGGAGAAGCCGGTCGTTGCCGCGGTCAACGGCGTGGCAGCGGGTGCGGGTGCGAGCTTTGCGTTCGCGTGTGATCTGCGGATTTGTACGCCCAAGGCGTCTTTTGTGATGGCGTTCGTCAACATCGGCTTGATCCCCGACTCGGCCGCGACGCTGACGCTTGTGCAGCACGTCGGCTACGCTCGCGCCGCGGAGCTCTGCATGCTCGGCGAGAAACTCTCGGCCGAGGACGCGCTCCGTTTCGGGCTCGTGAACCGCGTGGTGGAGGAGGACCATTTCGAGGCGAGCGTTCGCACGTTGGCGGAGAAGCTGGCCGCGCTGCCCACGCGGGCCATTGGTCTGACCAAGCGGGCGCTCAATCGTGCCTGGACCGCGACGCTTGCCGACCAGCTCGAGTATGAGGCGTTCTTGCAAGCGACCGCCGGAGGAACGCAGGACCACACCGAGGGCGTTCGCGCGTTCCTCGAAAAACGCCAGCCGACATTCAGCGGGCAGTAACGGTACGAACGGAGTACCGCCCACCGATGTCCCAGCCCACCAGATGGTCGCGACACACACTGGCGCTGATCGACGCAGCGATTCACGAAGATTTGGCGCGTGAAGGGGATATCACCTCCCGGCTGTTGCCTGACGGGGGTCGACCCATCGAGGCGGCGGTCGTGGCGCGCAATTCAGGTGTTATCAGCGGGCTTACGCTGGTGCCCTGGGTTTGTGCGGCTTTCTCGAAACGGCTTCAGGCGGAGCTCACGGTCACTGCCGAGACGAGTGACGGTTCAGCCGTTCGACCGGGGGAGCGCGTAGCGAAACTGGTTGGGCCCTACGCGGCCGTGCTATCGGTCGAGCGGACATTGTTGAACTTTCTCGGCCGGATGAGCGGCGTCGCGACCCTTACCGCACGGTTTGTGAATCGCGCGATCGCGGTCAACCCAAAGGTCGCAATCCTCGATACGCGCAAGACGGTTCCAGGCTGGCGCGAACTGGACCGTTACAGCGTTCGTGTCGGCGGTGGCAAGAACCACCGCGACGGCCTCTACGACGCGGTGCTGATCAAGGACAACCATATCGGCGGTGTGCCGGATGACGAGTTTCGTGCACGGGTCGTCAGCCTGATCGCTCAGATCTTTGCAAAGGGCTCGCGCCTGCGGCCCGCGTTCATCGAGGTCGAGGTCGACAACTACGCGCAGTTCGAGGCGGCTTGCGGTATTCCGGGCATCGGTATCATTCTGCTCGACAATCTGGCCCACGCCCAAATGGCCGGTGCGGTGCGTCGGCGTAACGCGCTGAGGCTGGAGGGGAAAGTTCTACTCGAGGCCAGTGGAAACGTGACGATCGAGAATGTGGCGTCGATCGCGGCGACCGGCGTCGACCGGATTTCGATCGGCGCGCTGACCCACTCGGCGCCCAACTTCGACGTCGGTTTGGATTTCATGCAACAACATTGAATCCGCCGCGGGAAGGGGCGGGTCGACATCCGACGAACCGGATGCCGACCCCAATGCGACTGCCGCCTAAGGTATGGTGCGATAGTCATTGCCAAGGTTAAAGACCACGGCACTGAGTTCGTTGACCGTGATAATCAGATCACCGTCGAGATCAAATGCCGGTAGCGTCTTGCCCATGTTCGCTACAACGATGTTGAAGTCCTGCACGTCGACGACGCCGTCGAGATTGATGTCGCCCGACAGTCGATACTGCGGCTCGTCGGGGATCTCGGGGTTGACCTGCCAGCTACGTCGTGGCACGTACAGTGATGGATCGTCTCCAGCAATGCTGACCGGCGGCTTCGGTGCAGCGTTGTTGCCGTTGTCGTAGTTGTTCGCGTTCATAATGATGGGGATCCAGCCGCGTTCGGCGGCGCGGCGCGCCTGGGCGCGTCGGAAGGCCGTCGTGGCAGTCGCGTCCGAGCCGACGATGTAGTCGCCGAACTCCTCAGCGGAGTAGTTCTGGTCCGGAACCAGCCCTTGCACAACCGAATACCGCTCGTGTCCGGGGACCAGGAAGTCGGCCATGGTGAGCGGCCCACGGATGTAGCGGTCGACCTGGGCGAGTGGCGCGTACGGCAGGAAGACATCGGTGCGCGCGGGCTCGATGAGGAACTTGGGATTGGCCCCAAATCCGTAATGGGCGTAGTCCCGTAGCGTATCAAGCCAATCGAGCCGTTCCGCGAGACCGAGCCCGCCGAGGAAGGCGTCCAGCCCGATCAGGGTGGAGTTTACGACCATGGCGCGCTCGAACTCCGTCAGGGTCCATTCAACCTGCTGGGCGTTGTTCGGGTCCAGTTTCTCCGGACAGGGTCCGTTGAACGCGGCCCATTCGGCCACGCAATCTTCGGGAACTACGCATGAGAGCTGTGCCATCGGCTCGATGGCCCGGCCCCAGTAGAGCCCCAACTGCACGCCCTTCTGCTCGACCTGTAGGAGTTGGAGGTAATCGCTCGGGTCGGGAAAGTTCGCCCAGTTCGACGTGAAAATGAACGGGAAGTTGCAGGTCACATCGAACGCGCCGGCCGGCGACCAGATCAGCGTCCGTTTATAGCCGAGGGCCGTCGTTCCAAGAACAAGGTTCTCGGTCCACGGCTTCCAGCCGTAGGTGTAGGGGTTCATGTTCTCGGCATAGTTCGGATCGAGTCCGCCCGGGTTGTTCCAGAACCCGTAGGGTTCCCCGGCGCGGATCGCATACGTTCGCGCGAATTGCTCCCCACGTACCGGTCGCGGGTCGTATGAGTAGCGCACCCAGCCGTACAACTGGCGGAAGTATCGACGGTAGGGCTCCAAGGTCTGGACCCACAGGTGTGGATCGCCGCGCTGGACGCGGACAGCGACGACATACTCCCGACCGAGCTCGCCAACCTGCAGATTACCAGCGGCGGCCGTGGCGGCGCCGTTGCTGTTCACGCGAATGGTCAGCTTCCAGGACCTGCCAAGCACCGGGTCCTCGCTCGTGGACTCGAGGAAGAACCGCATGTTGTGCTTGCGCTCCCGAACCGGATAGTGCACCGAAATCCCGAGCGTGTGCGTTGCGTTCTGCAGCACGATCGCCGGCGAAAAGTAGCTTCCGCCATAACTCAGGTTCGGATGCATTCCGTCAGGCCATTGTTTGCCCGGGGTGAGCACCGGAATCTCGAAGGGCACGTTCGGCCCCTGACCGTCGTTGGGGGCGCCGAATGCCGCGTCGTCGATTGCCTTGACGCGCAAGTCGACGAGGTCAACGTCGTTCCCCAGTCGAATGCCGTCGATGACGATGTTCCCGAGGCCGGCCGGATCAGCTTCGGTAGGACGATCGTACGAGAAGACCAGGTCAAAGCCGTTGGCCGCGTCGGTGAGATTGATTTCCGGCCGTGCGTGGTTGGTGGGATTGCTGGCCCACAATGCCTGCGTACCCGCGTCGGGCGCGATGATCGGAACGAGGATCGGATCGATCTGTCCCGGCGGTGGATCGCAGCGCTCGTAGAGCGATGCGCGATTGGTCGAAGGGTCGTAGCCGGCACGGTAGATCGGGTTGTCGCATTCTTGCGCGGATGCGGCCCCCGTCAGTAAGATCATCGCGCCAAACGTGGTAACCCCGAACACCTTCATTCGTGACACTCCCTTCTGAACGAATTGACTCGCCGGGGGAGGACGCTAATCGTGTCGCGGAACGTTATCAATCACCGAATTGTAAAATTATCCCGTGAGCGGTCACGGTGCCAGGAGACTGGATCGTTAGCAAGGCAGCGGCAGAGAGAACGCTCCGGCTAGGGCATGTGCTCAGCGGGCTGGTGTGCAAGTTGTGTTTCGATTTGCCTGCGCAGTGCCATTAGGGCGCCAGTGGAGTGCAACCCGAAGAAGTATTCGCGATTGCGCGCGATCCGGTCTCGTTCGAGTTGCGATGCGACCTGTGTCACCTGCTCTTCCAGTTGCGTTTCATAGCCGGGTGTTGCTTTGCGCATCATTTCCGTAACAGCGCGCAGCGCCGCGAAAGTTCGTCGCCGGGCGCTCGAATCAGCTTGTTGGGCGCGAAGCGCTTCCGATTCCTTGATGAGCCGAGCCTTTTCGTCGCGGAGGTCGTCGGGTACGTCGGCTACACGACGTTGGGGGTTCCAGTAATGATCGCGTGCCGTGTGTCGGGCGGCGTAAAGCGTTTCGGGGGTTGTTCCGTTGTCCGGCAACGGCAGGCGCTTCGTCGCAGTGACGCACGCTAGCGACGGCGGTGCAGCCCCGAAGAAACGTTCGAGGAACGCATCCGTCATCTCGTCATACTTGGCACCGCCGATGCCGTGAATGAACATATCTGCCAGAAACAGCCGTATGAAGCTCGATAGCGCCAGTGCCCGCGGGCGAATCAGCCAGCCGTTCGGCAGCGGATTGGAGACCGCAGTCTCGCAGACCGTGCCCAGTTCTTCTCGATCGGCAAAGATCGTCAATTGCGTACCGGTCGGGCTGACATAGAGGCGCCGGCGCGCCGCGCCGGGCCACTCCAGCCAGAACGGCAACTCAACACGTCCGTCAATGACGTTCAGCAATGGCACCGGACGCTGGCGGTTGCGAACGTTGTTGCGCGCCCGGTACTCGGCCTGGGCGTCGTTGTAACACGTCGCGAAACGCAACGCGTCACAAGCGATCGTACGGAAGTAAGCAATGAACGCCGGCGTCGCCGACAGCGTGCCGACCGAAATGTCGCGCATTCCGGTCAAACCGATCGCTGCCTCCGCAGCCCGGCGGGTGGCGACCATCGCATCGAGCGGGGAGATCTCATCCCCGATCGCCAGCACGGCGTTTTCGATCACGGGCATCAGTGTGGCGTCGTAGTCGTCCGTCACTGATCGGACGTCCTCGAAGAACTGAACCCATGAGCGCCGCGGCTGCGTCGAAAGGTGCTCCACCGGCAACGACGTGATCAGGCCCGGGATCGCGACGCCAGTGCGGGCGACGGCATCGCCGTCAACCCGCGGCACTACGAGCTGGACGCTTTTGGGGGTATCCGAGGCGACGGTGACAAAGAGTGCGGTGCCTTCTGTGCGTTGGGCGAGTTCCCAGGTGGCGATGCTCTTTGCAATGATGCCGGCATGAAAGAACTCGGCTTGATGGCCGGTCACGATCACCGGTGAGCGCAGGCCAAGCGCACTGCGCAGTGTGCTCCGATGGTGCTCTACGGTCTGGTCGTCGCACAGTCGGATCGAGAACGCCGACGCGGAACCCGGGTTGGCCAACGCCTCGAACAAGCGCGGCGCCGGCGGCTCGATGAGAACCGCGCCGTCGTCCGACGGCGCCCGAAGGCGGTTGCGGTCGATCATGGTCGGGGCTGCGTAGCCTGGCACGCGGCGCCGGTCGGTCGGCAGGCAGGTTGCACGACGTCGCTACGCAGTTCGTTGACGAACACCTCGAGATAATGTTGAAGCCGGGCGGACGGATCATCCAGCGTTCCGCCGAACTCGCGGCTCTTGTCGCGATAGATCAGTCGAACCGGTACCTCGCGAATCCGGAGCCCGGCCCGCACGCATTGGACCCAGAATTGCATCGGAAACGCATAGCCCGGTTCGGTAAGCCGCAGCTGTGACATGGCCTTGACGCGGTGGGCCTTGAAGCCGCAGAAACTATCGGAGAGTGTCAATCCGAGAATCTGGCTCAGCAGTTCGTTGATTGTGCGGTTGATCCGCAACCGATCGGCCGGCGGCGTGTCCTCCACCGGCGAATCCGGGAGGTAACGCGACCCGCTGAGCACGTCCGCGTCGCTGCGCCCGAGCAGGTCGATGAATCGTCCGATGGTCGCCGGTTCGTGCTGTTCGTCGCAGTCGAAGGTGATCACCCAGTCGTAACCCTTGCGTGCCGCGAACGCGAAGGCGTCGATCAGACTCTGCCCGTAACCGCGGTTCTCGGGGTGCCGGATGACCGCGACCTCGGGAAACCGTCGCAGGATCGCCGCCGTTCGATCGGTCGATCCATCGTCGATTACCAGAATGTCGCTGATCTGTCGCCGAACCGCCGGCAGTACCCGCGGCAGGTAGGTCTCTTCGTTGAACACCGGGATCGCGAGCAATACCCGCATAGGGTCCTCCGTCCTGTCCCGCATTGGCTCGTGCCAACGCCGAGTGTAGTTGCGGGGGCCGACGCGTCAATCACCGTCGCCGGTCGACCCGTTGGACCGGTTCGCGAGCCGGGCCACAGCCTGGGCCGCCAAGGCGACCAGCGAGGCGCGCAGCTCCTGGAGCGTCGCTTGTCGACCACGGGCCCGTTGGGGCGCGACGAGCAGGTCCACGGGGGGCAACTGGTCGGCCTCCAGGCGAAACGCCTCGCGAATCAGACGTTTGATGCGGTTGCGTGTGACGGCGTTACCAGCCTTTTTTCCGACCATCAATCCGAGTCGGGGATGCGGGCAGGGGCTCGCTGAGGCCCGTACGGCCAATCGATGGTCCGCGACACGGACGCCGACCCGCAATGTCGTTTCGAACTCACGTTTTTTGCGGACGCGATAGGCCGGGGGAAAAGCGAAGCCGCGCCGCACGGGCCTAACCATGCCGGAATTCGCCCGGCGTGCCGAAACGCGCGATACAGGCCGTATGTCCGTGCAGAAAGTTGGTTCCTGCGAGGGGCCCAATCTCGCCCGCGCAAAACATGCCGGCCAACGGTGGCGAACCGAATGCGTCCACCACCGAACGCGCGTCGTGATGCGGTCCCGGAAACAGCCGCGTCCCCCGTCCATTGCAGGTGAACAGCAACGCCCCCGCGATCGCCTGGCCGCTCTTCTCTTCGAGCATCTCATCCAGATCACGTGTTGCGCTGCCCGAATCGCGCACGTGGAACTGGATCGTCTGGCCGGTTCGAACGAGGTCGTTGACGTGCATCGCGCCGGTCTCTGCATCGAACCCGATCGGGTTCCGGATCAGGAAGTCGCCGGCCGCGAAGGCGCGCTTGTGTTCATCGATCGCGCACCCCAGCAGCAATCCGCGCTGTTTCATGAGTTCAACGTCACGCGGCGCCGAAACGCTGATCAGATCTTCCACGATCGTGCGCGGCGACTTGCCGCCGATCGAGCGAATGACGTTGCGCTCGGCTTCGGTCACCACCATATGTGCGCCCACGGGCCGACATCCCTGGGATACGATCGGGTCGATTTCGACATTGCCCGTCAGCGACAACCCGACCAGGCCGGTCTGTTGGGCAATTCCGTCGAACACCAGAACGGTCTGACCCGGCTCTTCCGCTCCCGAGGCCATCCCGCCGATGGCCGGGCGGGTCGGGAATGCCTGATTGAGCCGCGCCACGAAGTCCACCGCCGGAAATGTAAACGGGTCACCGAGCAGAATGAAGAAGGGTTTCTCCGCGGGGCGCGTGCCGAGCATGTCCTGGATCACCGTATCCTCGGCGCATCGCGGTACGTCGTCCTTGGACAAGTGAAACGATTTCACATCGACGCCGGGCAACGCGGCTGCCCAGACTGCGAGTACGGCGCGCCCTTCGTGTTCGTGGTCGCCGCTGATGACGGTCTCGCTCGTCGCGCCGATCATGGCCCGCGGACCGAGCTTCGCAAACAGCTTGTCCGCCAGCTCGGGAACCTCCCGCTCGAAATGGGCACTCGCAAACAGCAGGCACACTGTCGGCTGCGTGTCCTCGAGCCGCTCCTGGACCTGCCCTACGAGCGTCTCGACCAGATCGTGGCGCTGGGGGGCTGCCACCGTTCCCACCGCGATTCGGATTCTCTCTGCCGTCGTGCTCATACAGCCAAATTCTAGGAAAGCTCTCGCGCATTGGCCAGTCGTGGCGGGCACCGGCCTCCGCCGAGGGCATTGCCCCCGTCAGCGTTCGATAATGGACGTTGATTCGCAGTTGACCAGGGCGGTGTGGAGGCGGTCGCTGGCAGGGATGTCCAGCATCGGCCAAGATAGTCCGGATAATGCTGAAACGACTTCGAAAGCAGATGACGACAGGCGGGCGGGCGTTGGCGCTGCGAATCGCGCCCGGATTGCCGCCTGGAGTCTACCGCGGGCTCGGGCCGCTGGTTCGCGGGGTTGGCCCGTGGCTGCCCGTTGTCGGTCGGAACGTACGCGCGAACATGCAGGCGCTGGGGGTATATACCCCGGCCAGGCGGCGCGCGTACTTTGCCGCGGTCGGCCGACACTTCGAAGGCACCCTGCGCTGTCTGGCGTGCACGGACGCACGCCGTCGATCCGCGCTGTTGCCGATCGCACTCGATCGCTTCCCCTTGGGGTCGGCGTTGCAACGGTGCGTCGCCGACGGATCGCTCGCCGGCGCAATTCTGGCGGGGCCCCATTTCTGCGACTATCTGCTGGCGCTCGTCGCCATGAACCAGCACGTGCCGCTTACCGTGCTGCTGCGCCCGTCCAAATCCGCGCGACAACAGGACGCCAAACAACGCTGGTACTCCGCGAGCGGCGTCGAGTGGGTGGAGCAGGCAGAGGGTGACGCGACCATGGGACGACTCGGGCCGCTGATCGACGGACTGAGGCGGCACCGAACGCTGTTTGTGACCCCGGACTTGCCGCAAAAAAGTGGCGCCGGGGTCGCGGTCCGATTCTTCAATCGTGAGATCTGGCTGCCAGCAGGCATCGGCTGGCTCGCGCTACGCACGCGCGCTCCGCTATACTTCCTTTCCGTCCAACAGGTCGGCAGCGAATATCAACTGGAGGTCGGCAAGCGGTTCGAGCCGGAAGTGTCACGCGGTCGCGACGAACGCCGAGCTGCGGTTGCACGAATCATGCAATGGTATGCCGACGCGCTCGTCTCGTTCCTGCAGGCCGACCCCGGCCAATGGTACTTCTGGGGTGACAAGCGCTGGACGCGGACGATTCAGGCGGACGAACGCTACGCCCGCATTCTCCCTGAAGCCGAATCGGAAACAGGAACGCGCGCCTCGGCCAAGGTGGCGACATCGTGACCGCGATCCTCCTCGTACTGACAATGCCGATCGGCTTGTGGCTCGTGCAGAGCGTGCTGCTCTGGAGCGGACACGAGCGGCCTCGGTGGCGGTTGATGACCGATGCACTCTCCGCGCGACAGAAGCGCGTCATGCGTATTGCGACCAACGTCTTCTTCGCGGGCATTCTGATCGCGTATCCGCTTTGTCGGAGTAGCGCCGTCCTCGATCACTACGGAGCGTTCTTTCCCCTCGATCGCATGGGGCTGCTGGTCGGCGGCGCTGCCGCTTCGGTGCTGTACCTGACGCTGCTCTACCTGGTCTGGACGGCCAGTGACCAAGTGCACTTTCGTGTTCGGCACACGACTCGGCGACTGGCTCGACGACTCGTCGGCGTCCCGCTGACCGCGGTAGCAGTCACGCTCGTCGAAGAGCTCTTTTTTCGCGCGGTGCTGCAGCACGATATCCAGCGCCAGTTCGGCGCCCCGGTCGGCATCTTCCTCGGGACGCTGGTCTTCGCCGGCGCCCACTATGTTCGCAAGGTGAAGCGCTATTGGACGCTCGGCGGACACCTCGCGCTGGGATTGCTGCTGAGTGTCGCGTTCTGGCGGACCGGCTCGCTCTGGCTCTCCAGCGGCCTGCATGCCGGCGGCGTGCTGATGCTGATGGGAACGCGTCCCATGATCCGTTATCAGGGACCACCTGCCTTGCTCGGTGCGAGCATTTTTCCGTACGCCGGGATTGTCGGGTTCGTTGCGCTGCTGCTGTTGACCCTCAATGTCCTCCTATGGAACCTTACCCCATGACGTCGACCGAATGCGCGCGCATCGTGATTGCCGAAGATCGGGCGGCATTGCCCGCATCCGTGCCCGACGCCTCGTCTGCCCACATCCGCTACATCGCGCCACGTGACCTGGACGAAGTGGCCGTCTTGCTCAAGGCTGGCGGGGCATACGACGTCATCTTTACGCAGATCGACGACCTTATGGCAGGCCTACATTCCCGTGAGATCGAACCCGATCTGTGGAACGGTCCGGGCATCACCGTGCGGGTCGTGCATCCGACCGAGGCACTGGACGCGGATACGGTCCGTGCCGTCCTCGCGAGTTGGAACCGAACGCACACGCGCCGCCGTCGAGAAAAGGTGGTGGCGGCAGTGATTCTGAGCGTGATCGCCGTTGTTGCCGCTTTTCTGCTGGTGGCGTCGACCACGGCGCGCTAGCGGCAGCCGGTCTTCGTCGTTAGCAGAGGACGTTGGTAGCGGTTGGGATTCGTAGTTGTAGGTAGGGGTGTGATGATAGCGAAAGTGGAGGGTGCGTCCGTTCGCGGAAAGGGATCTTCCTGAGCACCCAATGGTGCGTTCCCTGGGCGGAACGCACCGTACGCACCGAAGGGTGGGGCGGGCGTCTCGCCCGCCATGCCAAGATTACGTGCTACCTGCGACGAAACGCCAGCAACGCCGACAGTGCGAGCAGGCCCAGCGCGCCCGGCTCGGGCACGAAGGTGCCGTCGATCGTGACCGTCGCGGAGCCCAGGCTCATCGTCGCTGGGAAGAAGATATCGTTGAAGCCGAAGTCCGGGCCCAGTAGATCCAGGTTGACCTTGCCGGCACCGCTCAGCAGGCCGCTGAAGTCGGCCGGGCCACTGAACACCACGGACTCGGGGCCGCTGAAGCTGGTGATCGTGTCCGAGAACGCCAGGAGGCTGACCCGGAGGTCAGGACCGAAGTTGCGGACCTGGCCGCCGATGCCGACGTCCGCTTCGCCGGCGGTGCCGCCTCCCGCAATCTCGATTGTGATACTGTCAATGCTCGCAAACTCCTGCTCGACGTCGTACGAAAAGAAGGTGAAGTCGGGAAGGAAATTGGGCGGCGCTTCAAGCTGTTCAGCCAACAGATCGACGGTGTCGGTGGCCGTGTCCGCTACGGCTCGCTCGGACACCGTGATGATCGCGGCGTACATCGAACAGAACATCATCGTACTCTTCATGGTGCGGCACATTGTTTTCTCCCTCCGGGTCGCGGTTCGAGATGAGCGACCCAAGCCCACGTGATTCGAGAACACAAGAATGTGAAAGGCTTCCTCGAACCATTCTAGACAGCGCACATTAGGTTCGCGCAAAAAAAACGACGGTACGAGAACTGCAATCGCGACAAGCGCGATCTGATTTGTACCGCGCTGATCGTGGCGCATTCGAAGGGGGATATTGCCGACCTCGAGCATCGGCAATTACGGTCGGTCGATCGATTCGATGCTAGGCCGTTGCCGTGGTCTTCGGCGGCGGCGGAGCGGCTTCGGTCGGCGGCGCGATGATGCTGCCGGTCGACTTGCAGCGGCGCAGCTCTTCGTTCGACCAGAACTCCTCCATAATCTTCTTGAGATCCTCGGCGATGTTCTTCAACTCGAACTCGCGCTCGTAGACCAGTTCGTGCGTGTCATCTGAGTACCACTGTAGTTTGTCCTTCACGCCCGCCGGTCGCTGGATCTCGACGACGACGCCGACCGTGTCGCGCGGTCGCATCGGGCTGTGCGGCACCAATGGTGGCAACAGGAAGATCTCGCCTTCGCGGACGTAGATGTCGCGCGGCTTCTTCGTCTCGGGATCGATGATCCGCACCGTAATGTCGCCTTGGACCTGGTAGAAGAACTCGCCGGTCTCGTTGACGTGGTAGTCCTTGCGCGAATTGGGACCGCCGACGACCATGATGATGAAGTTCTCGTCCTCGAATACGCACTTGTTGCCGACCGGCGGCTTGAGCAGGTGCCGGTTTTCTTCCACCCATTCCCGGAGATTCACAGGGGGTACGATCGCCATGAGTCCGCCTCCACGCCTGAGTGTCTGCCTGATTCGGATCAACGCGCGAGCTGCCCAGCCGTCGATGAACGGAACGGCGCTACGTTCGCAGAACCCGTGCGTTGCGACGTTGAACGGAGTCTAGCTGGTGCGAACGCTGATGGTCAAATTGACGGCTTGTCTGGGAACTGCGGCGAGCGTGTGCGCCGAACCGGTGCCCCACCCCATCTTGGGGTGGGGGACGGAATCAGGGTCGTGTTTATCTGGTGGAAGTTCGCTTCTACTGCCCGTAGGCCTTTTGCATCTGGTGCAGGTCGACCATGTCGACGTCGGCATCTTCGTCGCTATCGCCGTTGAGACAGACATTGCCATCCGGGTAGACGAAGCCGACACCGCGGAAGCAGAAGAAGAACAGGTTGAGATCGGCGGCGTTGACCGCGCCGTCACGGTTCATGTCGCCGGGCTGAATCTCGGTCGGGCAGACCCGTACGTCCGCGCGCGTCAGGCCAGCGGGAAAAATCGTGGCGTTGGTGTTGATATCTGGGCAGCCCGAACTGCTGATCGCGATTGAGACGTTGGCACCACCGGCCGTTGCGGGGATCAGCGTCACGATGTAATAGCCGTTGGCGTCTGTGCGTACGCTGCCGATACCCGCGACGTCGACGAGCGCGTCGTCGATTCCGTCGCCGGTCAGATCGTCGACCACGCGCCCCCAGAGCGTGCCTTCCGTCGCGGTGGCGGGGTTGCGCCATGGCATCGTCGGGGTTGGTGCCGGCGTGACGAAGAGCTGATTCCCGAGGAGCGGGTACCACGACCAGTCCTGCTCGGGTACGCCGTCGAGGTTCTGGTCGGCAGTTGCGTCGTACGCGAAGTTCACGACGCCGTCGGTGCCCGCGTTCAGCGCGTAGCTCAATTGCGCGATGCTGTCCTCGCGACGGTTCAGGTAGTTCCCCTGCCCGGCGGCGATGTGCCGTGGTCCCTTCCACTGCAGCGATCGATCGACCCAGTTGCGGTACCAGGTGGCTTGCTGGCCGGTCTGCTCGCGCTTGTAGTTCATCGGGATCCCGAGGTCGAGGTAACCCTGCTCCATCCAGAACCTCCAGTTCTGGTGCAGGATGTACGCACTCGTGCTGGTGAAGTTGGTCGGCGCGTCGCCGAACGCGATCAGGTCAGCGGTGAGCCGCAACGGCTGTCGCGGGTTGCTCGTGATCGCCGGGACCTCGCCGCGCAGTCGGCGAACGAACTCGGTGATCGTCCGTCGGCGAAAATCGTTCCAGCTCGTCACACCGGTGGCGTTCGGCGTTCCCACAAAACCCTCGATCCGTCGGAACCGCGCCAGTGTCGACTGCTCATAGCTCGTGTCCGCCGGATAGCCGGCGTTGGTCGTGACGTAGCGGATATAGTCGAGGTTGATCCCGTCGATCTCGTAGTTCGTCACCAACTCACGAACGATCGCGGTCAGGTACTCCTGCGCATCAGGCGAGCCCGGGTCGAGCACGTAGTGCCCCTCGACGCGCGACGGCCCCGATCCCATGTCCTCCCGCGAGGTCATGAACCATTCCGGGTGGGACGTGAGTTGCGTGTTTCCGCTCGGCGGCCAGTTGGAACTGACGCGGTAGGGGACGATCCAGGCATGCACCTCGATGCCGGCGGCGTGCGCCTGCGCGACGACATCCGCCAGCGGGTCGATCCCACCACTGATGTCCGCTGCCCGTGGCACGATCGCCGAATCCCAATAGGCGCCGTGACCGGTCCCGACGTTGTCGTGAAATGCGAGCACCTCCATGATGATCGCGTTGTAGCGGCCCGATAACGCACGGGTGATCATGTCGTCGATCTGCTGGCTGCTCTTGTACCCCGGGCTGAAGGCGTCGGCCCAGAAGGCCCGAAACTCGGCGCCGCCGGCGAGCACGGGGCTCGAGGCAGCGAGGGAGAACGCGATCACGGTGAAATATGCCGACAAATGACGCATCATGAGGTCCTGATATCCTGGTATCGGAGGTCGGAGCGCCGTACCTGCGCTGGACAATCGCCCATCATATTCTAGTGCGTGCCACCCAGCGTTGGAATCCGAAAGGCTTACTTTCGGTCGCGAAATTACGCTCACGGGCCCGAAAATGTTTCCGTTTTTCGCGTCCTAACTGTAAAAATGGGGGTTTCGAGGGTTTCGAAACAGCACCTTTGTATCAGGAGGAGGGTCCCATCATGAAGGGGCTTCGTAAGGGCTTTCGGATCTGGGTCGCGTCGCTGGGACTGACGGTCGGCGTCGGTGCCGGCGAGTTGGTCGAAGTCATCCATACCAGCATCGGGACGGATCCGTCTTCGCTCATCCCCGGCGGCGCCGGCGAACGATTTCGCGACTTCGGGCTGAATCTCGCAATGAGCCCGAGCGGCAATCACTGGATCTTCAAGGCGTTCGATACCGCAAATCTCGACTACATCATGGTGGGATCTGGAACGGTCGGCACGTTCGTCGCACGGGAAGGCGACCCCTTCTCGGCGCTGCCCGAGGACGTCTACGGCTTCATGGATTCGGATGTGGGGATCAACGACAGCGGTACCTATGTTTTCGGCAACCGCATCGAAGGTCGCCCCAGCAGCGGTGACGAATCGATCTTCAAGGGAACCGGGGGCGTCAACGGCATCGCTGTTCTGGAAGGCGAAGCAGCACCCGGTCTCAGCGATCCGGTCGGCGTCTCAGGCGACGAGTTGTACGGCAACTCACTCAACTCCGCGCATATCCTCAACGACGGTCGAGTCGCTTTTCACGCCGACCTGATTCAGAACATCGGTAGCGATTACCGCTCGGCGCTGTATCGCGGCGAGGACGTAGTGACGCAGGAGAACGTCGCGTTCGATGTCGGCACCGCCACGTTCTACGGCTACTTCTCCGGCACGTTTGCAAACGACGCCACCGGCGACAACTGGACCGCGCGCGTCGATGTCCAGCCGGGCTTCAGCTCGACCTTCAACGTTACCGTGAACGGCGACATTCCGGCGCCGATCGGCGTCGCGCTGCCTGGGTTCGTTTCGCCGGTCGAGAGCGTTTTCACGCCGCCGTCCATGGGACCCACCGGCGACTGGTTCGTGCGTGGTGATAACGTCGACCAGGAGGACTGGGTGTTGCGCAGTGGTACACTGCTGGCCACGACCGGCGATCCCATCTTCGCCGGCGCTACCGAAACCTGGTCGGATGCGGAAGCCTCGACGACGTTCTTCGTGTCCCGTTCCAACGGCAACAACGACTACATTCTCGGCGGGGCTACTGACAACGAAGACCTGGGACTCAACCGCGTGATCGTCGTCAACGGTGAGTTCGTCGCCGTCCGCGAAGGCGATCCGGTTGACGTTGACGGCAACGGTATGGCCGATGACGACGTCTTCATCGACAACTTCAAGCTGAACGATTGCTTCTTGAGCGATGACAACTTCCTCTACATGTTCGTCGACCTGCGCAATGGGGCCGGCACCGATGTCGGTGACGGATTCTTGCGCGTCGCTGTCGATCTCGGCGGTCTGCTCGGCGACATGAACTGTGACGGCACAGTGTCGGTCGGCGACATCAACCCGTTCGTGCTCGCGCTGACCGATCCGAAGGGATACGCCGCCGCGTTCCCTGATTGCGATATTCTCAACGGCGACTGCTCTGACGATGGGCAGGTCAGCGTCGGTGATATCAACTGCTTCGTCGCGCTGGTAACCGGCGGGTAACGCTATCGCCGGTAGATGGGCGTCGCGCGGCATGACGACACGTCGCGCGTCGCTCTGTTCGACGATTCGCAACGCAAGTCGGGGAGTGTCGGCGGTGGCTGGTGCGGGTAAGCGCCCGCATCAGCCACGGCCCCGACCGTGCCAACGCATCAGCAATTCCGCCGGGGGAAATTTCAATACTCGCGTGAGAAAGCTTCTCGAGCGTCGCCTAGGATGGGTTACGGTCTTGCACCACGCCCCTGTTCATCAGCGGGAGGTCCTGCCATGTGTAACCGCAATGAGATCGAACGGGGTGGTTGCAGCACACACGCCTACCAGCGGAACGCTCTCGGCCGGCGCTCCGTTCATCCAAAAAGGCCGTAGGAAGGAGTAGCGAGCAATCGCCGCCTGATCTCGGCACGAGATCGCCAAGCCGCTCGGCAACCGCGTCGAGCAAGAAAACTGCATACTGGGTTCTTACCACACACCTGATGGTACCTGAGGGAGGTCCTGCCATGAGTTTCCGCAACGGATTCGAAGGGGTGGTTGCAGCAGTTGTCATCGCCGCTAGCACACACGCTGGCCTGATCGAGCCAATTTTCACGAACATCGCGAATCATCCAACCGCGAGGATACCTGGGGAAGACGGTGGAGAGTTCTTGATTATTCCCGACACGTTCGAGATGAGCCCAGGCGGTGATCGCTGGATCTTCGGGGTGATTGATCGCGATAGCAACTCGGTGATGATGGCGGGCATTGGAAACGTCGGATACGTCGTGGCTCGGGAAGGGCAGATGGTATCCAACGATCCGACCGAAACCTTTCGGTTCTTCAACTGGGGTGTGGGCATCAACGACGATGGAGTCCATGGGTTTGCAGCCAAGCTAAACGGTCACCCGAGCGGTAGTGATAGAGCGGTCATTCGTAGCGCGGATGGTGTCAATACGATCGAGTTCATCGAAGGAGATCTCGCACTTGGTTTGGGGGATCCGGACGATGTTGCAGGCGATGAGATCTTCGGAGACGAACTCAGTTCGGTAGGCATTCTCAACGACGGGCGGATCACCTTTCGGGCTGGGCTCATTGGGAACGTGGGAAGCGATTTCGGCACCGCACTCTACCGCGATAGCGAAGTTCTGGTCCAAACCGGGATTTCGGCCGGCGTACCAACCCCATTCTACGGTATCCGGCACGGCAGCATCACGAGCGATCGGGATGGTAATTGGCTCGCGACGGTGGTTATGGCGTCGGGAAAGTGGAACGTGACGGTAAATGGCGAGATTCCAGTCCCTCTCGGTTCGCAGTTGGACGGCTTCGACTCTCCCGTTGTTCGCGTATGGTGGGGTTGGATGGGACCCGGTGGACATTGGTTCATGCGGGGACAGAACGCTGATGAGGACGAGTGGATGCTGGGACGTGACAGGCTGATCGCGAGAACCGGCGACCCGGTCGTCGCTGGCGCCAACGAGCGCTGGGCGGCCGTCAATGGCCGAACCTTCTCGGTCGCGCGCGCCAACTCGGCGGGGGATTTCGTCCTGGGCGGAACGACCGATGCCGGACGAGCGATCGTCGTGGTCAACAACGATGCCATCGCCATCCGAGGAGGCGATCCGGTCGACCTCGATCGTGACGGGCACGCTGATGATGATGCGTTCCTCGACAAGCCAATATCCGACAATGTCTTCCTCGGACGTGATGACTACGTATACATGTTAGGCGTCCTGCGTAACAACAATGGCGACCGCATCGGGTCCGGCTTCCTGCGCGTGAAGATCGACATTCCGCGGCCCGGCGATATGAACTGCGACGGCGTCGTCACGGTTAGCGACATCAATCCGTTCGTAATGGCATTGACCGACCCGCAGGGATATGCCGACGCGTTCCCCGATTGCGACATCCTTAACGGTGACTGCTCAGACGACGGGCAGGTTACGGTCAGCGACGTCAATTGTTTCGTCGCACTGGTGACCGGCGCGTAATCCGACAGGTCGTAGTGCTATGGTGTCCGGAAGTTGGCGGTGGTTGGTGCGGGTAGCGCCCGTATCAACCACGGCCGTCGCGCCGGCCGCTATCGGCGTCCTTGTGCGAGCGCACCGCGGTTCCCCGGGGAGAGAATTTGCGGAAAACCCGCTTTCTGGCCCGAGATTTTTGCGACACAGAGCAATCATAGTGGGCAATAATGAAGCCATACGGGTTTCTGCCGCACATCTGTAGACCATTGAGGGAGGTCGCAACATGTGGTTCCGAAGCGAATATGCCGCGGCAATTGCAGCGCTGGCGCTGGTTGGCGGTGCTCAGGCGGGGTTGATTCAGCCGATCTTCACGAACATCGACGATCACCCGACCGCTCGGATTCCAGGTCTCGAAGGGGGCGAGTTCCGCTTCTTCGCACAAAACTTTGAAATGAACCCGCGCGGCGACCGTTGGATCTTCCAAGCGAGTGATCGCAACTCGAACTTTCGTTCGAACGAAGTGGTCATCGCGGGGATGAATGCCAACGGAGGCCTGGTGGCCCAGGAAGGGCAGCCGGTCACGGGTATTCCGACCGAGACCCTCGGAGAAATGAGCATCGATGTCGGCATCAACGACGGCGGCGTTCACGTGTTCGGTACGCGGCTCGATCGTCCGAACGCCAACGATGCGGCGATCATTCGCGGGTTCGTGTTCATCAACAGTATCGATTTCGCGGAGGGTAGTCCCGCACCCGGACTGCTCGATCCGGGCAACATTGTCGGCGACGAGACGCTCGGCGATCGGCTCGATTCCGTCCACGTTCTCAACGACGGCCGGCTGGCGTTTCGCACGAGCTTGATCCACAACGTCGGCACCGACTTCTGGACCGCGCTCTATTTGGGCGACGAGGTCATCCTGCAAACGGGCGTGCCAACGAACGCCGGCCACACGTTCGATGGCGTCACGGCCGGAACCTATGCAACCGACCAGGACGGTAGTAGCTGGCTGGCCAAGGTCGATGTCGATCCCACGGCGCTCGTCATCAACAACGTGACCGTTAACGGAACGCTTCCCGCTCCGCTCGGTTCGACTGTCGGCGGATTCACGTCGCCGGTCGAGACGGTCTTCGACGGTACGATGGGGGCCGGCGGTGACTGGTTCATTTGGGGCGATAACGTTGACCAGCAGGATTGGGTGCTGAGCGCCGACGGGATTCTGGCCAAAACGGGCGGCCCGATCCTTGCCGGCGCCACCGAGCGCTGGGCCGACGCCGACGAACCCAACACGTTCTTTCTCGCACGCGCCAACCAGGCCGGCGACTACATCATCGGCGGTGCGACGGATGCCGGCGACAAGGTGATTGTCGCCAACAACGACGTCGTCGTGGCGCGCACCGGCGACCCGATCGACCTGAACGAGAACGGCGTCGACGATGACTTCGTCGTGGTCGGCGACTTCATCGGTGACAATGTGTTCCTCGGTCGCCGCGACTACGTTTACATGATGGTCGACATGCAGTTCCCGAACGGAACGAGCGCCGGTCAGGGATTCCTGCGCGTTCAGGCCAACATTCCCCGCGTTGGTGACATGAACTGCGATGGCGTCGTGAGCGTCGGGGACATCAACCCCTTCGTGCTGGCCCTGACCGACCCGGCCGGGTACCTCGCGGCATTCCCGGATTGCGATCCGCTGAACGGCGATTGCTCCGGCGATGACCAGATCACCGTCGGCGACATCAACTGTTTCGTCTCGCTCGTGACCGGGGAGTGAGTCCGCTGACTGTGTGACAAATGCCACCCGCCGCCAATGACCGCTCGCTTGGGCTCGCGGCTCGCATCGACGTCGCTTGGCTCCGTAACGGCCCGCGAGGATCGAACGCAACGAGCCCCGAGCGCCAGCGAGGGGATCAAGGTGCGCGAGACGACCTGGGCCGTCGCTTGCGAAGAAACACCAGGGTAGGGCGGGCGTCTCGCTAGCCAGCGGCTCGTCGCTGCTATTCCAGGCCAGCGCTCGTTCGTCGGGTCGGACCAAAAATCCCTGCAAACTGCCTGCGGCTCGTGCTATAGTGAGTGGTTCACGACGCTCGTCGGCGACTTGCCGGCGGATTGCAGTCTGGACGGAGCCGATGCATGGGTACCTGGGACACCTTCACTGATGGCGTCCGCGCCACCCTTTCTGATCATGGTCTGCTGACTCCGGGACTCCGGTGGGTATTGGGAATCTCCGGCGGACCCGACTCGACAATCCTGGCCCATGTCATGCCCGCAATCGAGCAGCGGGAGCGCCTGGGCTGGACGTTTCACGTGGCCCATTTGCACCATGGGCTCAGGGGCGCCGAGGCCGACGGCGACGCCGACTTCGTCAAGGATCTGGCCGAACGGCTGGGGCTGACCTACCACTACGATCAGGTGGATATTCCGGCGCAACTTCGTGATGCGGGCGGGGGCAACACCGAGGAGTTCGCAAGGCGCAATCGGTACGAGTTTCTGGAGCGCGTCGCGTTCAAGACCGGCTGCGATTGCGTCGCGGTAGGGCATCATGCGGACGACAATGCCGAGACGGTTTTCCATCGGGTATGCCGCGGGACGGGATTGCGCGGCCTGGGGGGCATGTCGGAGGTCCGAGCAATACAACCCGGCAGTCGGGTCCGATTGGTGCGACCGCTGCTGCGCGCAAGAAGGTCGACCATTGAAGGCCTCTGCAGCGAGCGCACGCTGCGCCCGCGGTTCGACAGCATGAACGAGTCGTTGGATTTCACCCGCGGCAAGCTTCGAAAACAGATCTTCCCGCTGCTGCGGGACCAGATGAACCCCAACATCGCGGAGGCGCTCTTGCGGCTCAGCGAGCAGGCTCGCCGAATGGGGCAGTATCTGGAAGATGCAGCGTCACGCACGTTCGAGTCGCTGGTGGTCGCAGAGGAGCCGCGGCATCTGGTGCTCAATACGCACGGGCTGCTTGCCAAACAGCGGATTATCCAGGCAGAGGTCGTTCGACGAGCGGTCTCGCTCGTTCTGGGGCGCGAACAAGACCTCAGCTTCGTGAATATCGAGCACGTGCTGCAATTGGCCGAAGAACGTAGCAGCGGCAAGCAGGTCCACTTGCCGGGGCCGGTGCTGGTTCAAAAGATCTACGGGCGACTCGACTTGCGCCCGCTCGAAGACCGCGAGCCGGATGCCGGGATCGAGCCCGTCCATGTTCGTTATCCAGGCGAGACGGCTCTGCCGGCGATTGCGATGGAACTCTCCGCCGAGATCCGTAACGTCGACCCGACGATCATCGAAGCGCTGCGCAGTCACACCCATCCGTATGAGGAATGGCTCGACCTGGACCGACTGACGCCGCCGCTGATCGTCCGGGGCCGGAAGGACGGAGACCGCTTCCACCCACTCGGGGCGCATGGGTCCAAGACGCTGAGTGATTTTCTGATCGGCGAGAAGGTCGATCCCCCGACACGCGCCAAGACAGGCGTGCTCTGTGACCAGCACGGGCCGGTTTGGATCATGCCGTTGCGGATTGACGAGCGTGTCAAGCTGCGCCCGACGACCCGCCGGGCGCTTCGACTGACGCTGCAGCCGATGAACGGACCGCGAAAGGACGCGCATTGAGCCGATCGGTGCTGCGCGGCCTAGGCGGGATGTTTCTGTTGGCCTTATCGCTACGGGCAGCGTGGGTGCTGCTCCGCTGGTCACAGGTCGGGCCGACCCTGGAGTTCGACGACGAACGTCTGCATTGGGCGCTGGCCCGCAACCTGATCGAGCAGGGTGCGCTTGTCAGTGACGACGGACGCTTTGCCGCTCGAATGCCACTTTATCCGCTATTTCTCGCGCCGTTCGCGGCGCTCGGGAACGTTGGCGTCCTCGGGGCGCGACTGGCACAAGCGGCACTTGGTGCAGCGGTCGCGGTAGCGGGATACCGCTTGGCCCGTGACGCCGTCGGACAACGGGCAGCGTGGATCGTCGGCGTGGTGATCGCGATTGACCCATTCGGTATCTTCTTCACGCAACTCTTGCTGACCGAGACGCTCTTTACATTGTTGGCGCTACTGTTTGTTGATGCGGTTTGGCGCTTCCTGGAGGGCACGGATCGCGGTGTCGGTGTCTCATTGGCGTGGGTCGCATTGCTCGGTCCGTTGGCGATCCTTACGCGTCCTTCGGCCGCCGGCTGGATCGTATTGGTTTGGGGCTGGCTCGCGTGGCATCTGTGGCACAGACCGCGCGCCGTAGTGCGCGCCGGTGCCGTCCTCGCCGTGTCGGCAGTGTTGTTTTTGCCCTGGGGCTTGCGAAACCAGGCGGTCTTGGGCGCCTTCTGCTGGCTTTCGGCAAACGGCGGCGTCACCCTGTACGATGCGCAGGGGCCGCAAGCCGACGGCAGCAGCGATCAGGCGTTTCTCCAGGAAGAGCGTTTCGCGCGTCTTAGCGAGGTGGAACGGGACCGGGAACTTCAGCGGGCGGCGCTCACCCAAATGCGAGACGATCCGCAGCGCGTGCTCGAACTGGTCGGCGTGAAGTTCCTTCGTACGTGGAACCCAGTGCCGAACTATGGGGCGTACCGCCGACCCGTCGTGATGGCGGCGTCCGCCGGGTACACGGTCCCGATCGTCGTCGTGGCACTGACCGGCCTGTACGTCGGACGCCGTCGCCGAAACCTGTTGGTGGCGCTCTGGTTGCCCATCGTCTACTTTTCGCTATTGCACTGCATCTACATCGGCAGTGTTCGATACCGGGTGCCGTTGATGCCACTGCTGGCGGTGAGTTCGGCGTTGGTGCTGCTGCCCGCTCGACCGATGGCGATGTCGTTTCCCGAACGTACGCCCGACTAGTCTTGTTCGATCGTCGCGCGTGAGGCTTCGATCAGTTCGATCAGCCGGGTAGCGACCTGCGGGTCGAATTGTTTCCCCGCGCCGGCCTGCAGCGCCTCAAGTGCTGCATCGATTGTCCACGCGTCCTTGTAGGGTCGCGGGTGCGAGAGCGCATCGAAGACATCGACAGCGCGCACCAGTCGTGCCGCCAGCGGGATGGCTTCCCGTGCCAGTCCGTCCGGGTAGCCGCTGCCGTCCCAGTTTTCGTGGTGATGTCGGGCAATCTGCCGTGCGGTCTCGAAGTGCGGCTTGTCGCCAAGGAGCATTTCGCCGCGGAGGGTATGTTGTTGAATCTCGTGCCGCTCGTCGGCATTCAGCCGACCGCGCTTGAGCAGGATCCGATCCGGAATCGTGACCTTTCCGACGTCGTGCAGTATGGCCGCCAGTCCGATGTCCATGGCCTGTGATTCTGAAAGACCCATCGCGAGCGCCAGGCGCTCGACCCAATTCTGGACGCGCCGGACGTGCGCGCCGGTGTCGGCGTCGCGCGCCTCACATGCGACCGCAAGCATGAAGATCGTCTCGCGGTGCGCTTCGTAGACCTGCGCCGTTCGTTCACGAACGCGCTGCTCGAGCCATTCGTTCTCTTTGTTCAGGCGCAACGCCTGTTCGAGCACCGTGTCGCTCAATTCAGTCATGATCCGCGTACGCTCGCGAAATGCGTCGATTTCCGGGTGCGTATCGGAACAATCGACGATCGTGATGACGACGTGGCTACAGTAGAGCGTACTGCGCGGGCCGCGTCGCGCGATGGCGGTTACGGGGATCGTTCCTCCGTTGCCGGCCGGTAGTTCCAAGTGGGCGCTGCGATCAAGCGCCGGAATCGCCTCATCCGGGCCGAGCAGGCGCGCCGCCAGCGTACCCTGCGCGATCGCGCGAATCGAGTGCCCGGGCCACTGCGCCGCGTGTCCGCCGGTCATGCGGATCAACTCCGGGTTGACATGGCAAACGTGCTGTGCGGGGTCGAGCACCAGGACGCCGCAGCTCAGAGCACCGAATGCCGCCATGAACGATTCGGACGCGGCGGTTCTCGCTTCGGAAAAGGAAACAGGAAGACGATCCGTCATGTAGCGCGCCTCTTAAACGCCGCCGCGATGGCAAGCTCGGAGGATCGGCAGCGGCCATTTTCGGATTATAGCGCCGCTGGACCGCACGTGCGGCTTCGGCACCTGTCCAGCGTACGGGCATTCGTCCCCGCTGCGGCTTCCGCTATGATCTGAACACGCGTCCCTCCACCCGTCCGGCCCGTCGATAAGGCTCGGATGCCGCTGAGATGGCGGAAGGGATGGGAGCTGGGATGGAAGCTGGGATGGGGGCTGGGATGGGGGCTGGGATGGTGGTCGTCGGGAGCTGGAACTGGCGGCCTGGATAGGGCATGTGAGCCCGGGAGCGATGACGATGCCGATTCCATTCACGAAGATGCATGGACTGGGAAACGACTACGTATATGTCAGTCTGTTTGAAACGCAGGTGCCGGACCCGCCCGCGTTGGCCCGTGCGGTCAGCGATCGGCACCGCGGGATTGGCGGTGATGGGCTGATTCTGGTGGGACCGACGGAGGCAGCGGGCGCCCATGTGCGAATGCAGATGTTCAACGCCGACGGCTCCGAGTCGGAGATGTGCGGCAATGGGATCCGGTGCGTGGCAAAGTTGGCGTACGAGCGGGGCTATGCGCGCGAGTCGGCGCTGCGTGTGCAGACTGGCGCCGGGATCCTCAAGCTCGACCTGGAGATCGTTGACGACAAGGTCGAGCGCGTGCGGGTCAACATGGGGATGCCGGTTCTCGATCCGCGTCGGATCCCGGTGATGCTCGGTGGTGAGCGTGTCGTGTCGCAGCCGCTGCCCTTGCGGGAGGCGATTCTCGGGATGACATGTGTTTCGATGGGCAACCCGCATGCGGTGATCTTCGTCGACACGCTCGACGAGGTTCCGCTGACGAAATGGGGCCCGGAGATCGAGCGTCATCCGCTCTTTCCGCAGCGGGTAAACGCTCATTTCGTCCAGGTGATCAGTCGCGAGCGCGTTCACATGGTGACCTGGGAGCGCGGCAGCGGCCCGACCCAGGCCTGCGGCACCGGTGCCGCCGCGGTCTGCGTCGCGGGCGTGCTGAACGACGTCACCAGCCGGAGCGTCGTTGCCCGGCTCCCCGGCGGCGAATTGCAACTGGAATGGGATCCGAGCGACCACGTTTTCATGACCGGCCCGGCCACCGAAGTATTCACTGGGCTCTGGCCGGATGGCTCCTGAGACGAGCCCCTAGGCGCGGCGCCGGGGCGTCTTCGTGCGGTCAGACGCGGTGTGTCAGCACGACTGTAATATCGTCGGGCTGAATTCCGCCTTCGGTGAAGGCCCGCAGGTCGGAGAGCATCTCGCGAAGCATTGCGCTGGCCTGTTGGCCGAAGCCGTCGCAGAGCAGGTTCACAAGCCGTTCTTCGCCGAAGACCTCTTCGCGTGAGTTGCGGGCGGTGGTGACTCCTCTGGTGAAGAGCACGAGTGTCTCGCCGGACTCGAGGTGCTCGCTCAGCAGGGGATAGGTGATCGTTCGTTTCTTACCGATCGGCGGTGTCGGTTCGGTACCGCAGAGCCGACGTTCCTCGCCGCGGGCGTTGATGATGTAGGCCCCGATATCGCCGGCGATCGCGTAGCGCATTTCGCCCGTATCGGGATTCAGCCCGGCCATGAAACAATCCAGCGTACGCTCGTCCTGCGCATCGTACAGTAGCCAGTTGAGCTGGCGGAAGAAGATCTGCGGATTGTCCTGATGCATGCACGCGCAACGGAACGCGGCATGCGCCTGCGACATCAGCATGCTGGGCCAGCTCCCGGTGACGTTGGGATGCGCGACCATGAACGCCGCGAGATTGTTGGCCAGCTTGACCACATCGTAGATGTCGCCGGATTGGTCGCGCCCGGTCTCGCGGAACGCGCCGAATTGCAACCCGTCCCACTGGGGGAGCTTCTTGGGGGTGAGTTGCGATTGGATGTCGTGGGCTACCGCCACCTGGCCCTCGATCAGCGCACCACGATTGCGGGCGATCATTTTGAAGATGGCGTCGAGTTGGCCGGCGTAGACGCTGCAAAGCAGAATGAACAGGTCGAGATCGTGGCGTTCAAAGCGTCGACCGCTGTCGCCGCTGTCGAAGTACACCATGCCAAGAACGCCGTCGGGGCCGATCAGCGGTCCGGTCAGCACCGAGGCCCCGCCCTTTTCGATTCGCGGGATCAGGATCGTTTGGGAGCGGTCGAGCACGCGGGGCTTGAGGTTTTCGCCCAACTCGGTCAGGTCGGCGCTCTGACCGTTGATCAGTCGACCCTCGACGAACTCCATCGGGCCGTAGTTGACGCGTCGCATGCCGATCCAGACGCGATGGGCGGCAAAGACCGTCAACAACGTATCGAGCATCGTGTCCATGAGCTCCTGCGCGAGCGTACACTGTGAGACGTTGACGTTCAGCTCGCTGATCCGTTGCAGCGCCGCCTGCGCGATTTCGACCGGCTCCTCTTCTTTCTTGATGACCGTTCCGGCGGGGAGCTGGGTCTGGGCGAAGCGCTCGAGCGATTGCTTGGTCGTGGAGACGGCCTTGCGTTCGGCGGGCTGTTCGACAAACTCGGGGAAGATCCGCAGCAGGTAGCCGGGCAGGGCGATTTCGTCCCCGGTCTTGAGGGCGGTCGACGTCGTGAGCCGCGCCCCGTTGAGGAACGCCTCGACCTCGGGATTGAGTTGCTCGACGGTCCATCCGGCGCTGCCGGGGAAGAGGACGAGCTGTTGTGGGGCGATGCCGGCGTCGGGCAGGTGAACGCGCGCGGACTCCTTCGATCCGACATACAGGGCCTCGTGCCCGCACGTGACGTCGGCGATCATCGCACCGTCCTGTAAGACGATGACTCTCATGGTACGAGCCTAGCCGCCTCCCTGCTCCTGGGACGATTGGATACTGCGGGCCGGCGCACCGATTTCGCGCCGACCCGAAGGGGATCATACTGAAGGGGAACCCGCCGTCCACACCACACGGGCGGATTCCGCTGAATGATAGGGGGTGACGCGAGTGTCAGATCAAGAGGCGGGAGCCCCGACGATGTTGCGGACCTTGGCGGCCAGCTGGTCGGGCGAGAACGGCTTGATCAGATAGTCGTTCGCGCCTGCCTTGATCGCCTCGATGACGCGGGTTTTTTCGGCCTCTGTGGTGACCATGATGACGGGCGTCTTGAAGCCGTCGGCGCGCATCTTCTTTAGCGCGTCGATCCCGCTCATTTTGGGCATGTTCCAATCGAGGAGGACCAGATCGAACTTGTCTTTCTGGAGCGCGTTGATGGCTTCGAGGCCGTCTCCGGCTTCGGCCGTTTCCTGAATACCCGCCATTCCGAGCGCTTTGATCACGATGCGTCGGATGGTAAGCGAATCATCTACAACAAGCGCCTTCATCTCGTCTCACCTCAATTCGGGCTATACGTGACTTCCATCGCGAAATCGCCCGCATCGCTGCTGTAGGGCACTTCCAGCAATATCGACTTGCTAGGATACTTCACGCGATACTTGGCACCGGCGACCACCGTCGGCAGTCCCAGTTGCAACGGTGGATCGTGGTCGAACTTGGCCTTGGCCGACCCACCCACCATGTTCACCAGTTCCGAGATCGCGTCCACGACCGAGTCGTCGATCTCGCTGAGTTCGTTGCCGAGGAATCGGCCGGCCAGCGCCAGCGCGGTGGCCTCCGGAAAGCGCAGAGCGACCATTCCGCTGACCTCGCCGCTGATGCCGATCATCGACGTAAGGCACTGGACATCGTCGGGGAGGCTGCCGCTCACCTTGAGCTGGTGACGCTTGGGTTTCATACCCAGCATCGTTTCAAAGACGTTGTCCACGCCTTCCACGAACGGGTTGATGAATTGAACGTTCACTCGATGGACCTCCACAGGCGGATCATCGGCCGCCGGTTTCGGCTGTCGTCCGTGCCGGGCGACATGCCTCTGGGGAGCTATCGGTCAGATCGGCTCCGGTGTTCGTGTCGCAGCGATCGAAATCTCATCAGACGCCTGCAGCTGCCGGGTTTCCGGACTTCAGCAGGCGGTTTATCGCTTGAGGAATCTGGTGCAGCGGCACCACGTGGTCGAGGTGACCGGTTTCCGCAGCAACTTTCGGCATGCCGTACACCAGGCTGGTCTGTTCGTCCTGACCGACCGTCTGGATTCCGCTTTCGTGCATTGCCACGATTCCGTCTGCGCCATCGCGTCCCATACCGGTCATGATGACCCCGACGGCGCGCCCGCCGCACTGCTCGGCGACCGAGCGGAACATGACGTCAGCGGACGGTCGGTGTCCGGAGACCTTCGGCCCGTCGTCCAGCTTGATCGTCATCTTCACGCCGCTGCGGCGCAGCGTCAGGTGATGCGAGCCCGGGGCGACATAGACCATGCCGTTTTCGAGCTTGTCCCCGTCCGCCGCCTCCTTGACGCGCATCGCCGCCACCGCGTCGAGTTGTGATGCGAAGGCTTTGGTGAACTGCGCCGGCATGTGCTGGGTGATGATGATCGGCACGAAGTCGCTCGGAAAGGCCGGCAGCATTTCGGTCAGGGTTTGCGGGCCGCCGCAGCTGATTCCGATGGTCACGACCCAGCCGGTGACCTTGTTCGGCGGGATTTTCGGTGCATTCTGCCCGGGGGGGCGCAAGATCTGCCGCGACTTGCCCTTGGCGAGCGAGGCCGCCAACACCTTGCGGATGACAGCGTCCTGAAATTCCGCATCGCGGACATCGGTCGCCGACGGTTTGGTCACATAATCGAACGCGCCCTTCTGCAGCGCCTCCAGCGTAATTCGGCCACCGCTCTCGGTTAGCGTGGAAACCATCACGAAGCTCACCGGTACCTTGCCGGCGGCACGTTCCAGCACGCCGATGCCGTTCATCTGCGGCATTTCGACGTCGAGCGTGACGACGTCCGGCCGCAGCGCCGCGATCTTCTTGATCGCGTCGATTCCATTCTCGGCCTCGCCGATAACTTCAATCCGTGGATGGTTTTGGAGCGCTCGGTGAAGCATCGCGCGGATAAGCGCGCTGTCATCCACGACCAGGACGCGGATCATTGGGCCTTTGCTCGTTCCTGCCATGCACCTGCTCCCCATGCGGGCGTATCGGACGCCCGGAGTCTGCCTCCGAGCCAATGGGGTATCGGTTGCGCCCAAGGCGAGCTTTTGTTGTCCGAATCGTTTGAACGTCGAGAATTTATGGGGGCCCCGGTTTCTCCAGCGAAACAGCGAGGCGCCGCGGATTTGTTCGAGCGGACGTTCCGACCATCGGCGCGTTGACAGGTTCGAGACGATTCGTAGAATACAGTGCTCGACTCAGGGGTCGTAGCTCAATTGGCCAGAGCGCCGCCCTGTCACGGCGGAGGCTGCGGGTTCGAGTCCCGTCGACCTCGTTCAAGGCTCCTCAACCATCGGTTGGGGAGCCTTCTTCATGCGCGCCGGAGCTGCGTAAAAGTCCGATAAACATGCACGTCGCGTATAGGCCGACGTGGACTGCCGCACGGATCAGGATGGTTTTCGCGGCACCGCCGACCGGGTCTTGGGGGATGAGCAGGAGTCCCGCGACAACGGTCACGACGAGCACGCCGACCTGGGCTGGGACCTGTAGCCAGAACAATCGCATTTGCGTCGCGGTGACGCCGAGAATATTGCTGATTAGTGCCAAGGCCTGAGCGAGAACCACGATCTGGAATTCCGCGGCGTAGACCGCGTACGCCGGGGTAAACACGATTCGGAGGATCCACTCGCCCGCCAGGCTTGCCGCGCCGACAAAAATGATTCCGATCAGCAGGGTGATAGCACCGAGTTGGGCCAGCAGGCGCCAGAATCGGCCTCGGTCTGTCTGGTAATAGAGTGCGATTCGATTGGAAGAGGCGAGGCCCATCTGGATCACGATAAGGTTGGGGATCATCGTGATTCGGACCATCGCACCGAAATAGCCGAGGGCCTCCCGGCTATCGTCGGCGACCAACAATCGCGGCACGCTTTCGCATAGCGGAACGATCAGCGCTACCAGTCCGAGTGGCAGCGCTTGCAGGAAGAGCCGGCTTTGCGCTGCCGAATCCGTCGAATAATCCAGGTCGGTGCGTTGACGCAACCAGCGGCCCTCGAGCGCGTAACGCATCAGCAACCACGCGGTGGCCGTCCACAGCATCCCGCAAGCGACGGCCCATGCTGCCGCTTGCTCGGTTCCGCCGACGGCGTGGATGAGGGGTAGCGCGACCGCCAGGGGGACCAGCATGATCAGGCCGCGGGAGGACGTTGCCCAGGCCATGAGGTCCAGCCGCTCGCGACGCTGGAACACACCCCAGGTGATCTCGGCGACGAACCAGGTAAGCTTGTGGGCGCAGATCCCGATGAAGATCAGCACATACGGCAGACGTGTGTCGAATCGGAGCGCGTAAAGGGTCGCCAAACCCATGGCGACGGCACCGACCCACAGCATTCGGTGCCGTAGCGTTTGGTAGCTGCCGTAGCTGAAATGGTTGTTCGCGTCCGAGACCAGCACGCCGCGCAATTCGAGCGAGAAGAAGGTCGCGATCGGCGTTGCCATCGCGATTGCCAGGAAGACCTGCCCCTGGATCTCGGCCGAAGCGAACTTCGCGATGAGTACGTCCACCAGGAACAGGCATGCGCTATAGAGCCCCATTCCGGAAACTGCATAGATGATGTTGGCCCGCAGCGTCCGTTTGCCCTCGGAGCGCGGGCCCATCGGAGCGTAACCAATCGGCGATGATGCGTTCAGGCGGGGCCTCCCAAAAAGAAAACCGGCACAGGCCACAGCCCGCGCCGGTAGCGGTTGTATACGGCTATACGCCGAATCGGGCGGCGTGCGCGCGACGATCCGTATCCCGGCGGCTATGGCAGGGCGACGTCCTTCAGTTCGAACGGCAGATCCATTGCTTCGATTTTCGGAAAGACGTGCAGGACCAGTTGTGCATCATCGCCAAGTTCACCGCCCAGCACCGAGTAGAGCATGCACGGCCGACCTTCCTTGTCCTTGACGTTCGCTGCCCGGCTACGGACATTTCGCATCCAACCGTCGAAGAACTCGACCTTGCGAATCCGATTGTCATCGGAGAAGCGGAGCGCGATCGAGCGGTTCGGCTGGTATGGTTTTTCGAGCTGGTCGGGGGCGACCACCTCCGCCGAGACACCCATCTCCCGCAGCCGATCGCTTGCCAGCTGACTGCCGGAATACTGACTGGGGTTGATGATCATCACTTCTTCATGCTTGTCAGCGACCACGATCTTTACGGTGCCGCGCAGCTTCGACAGCTTCTGCGCCTTGCGCTCGCTCGCGTCGGCCCGGGCCACCAGCAACAGCCCGGTCTCCCGGAGTCGGTCCGCAGGCAGCGTCGACGTGCGCGTCTGCGCGCGCATCTCGGGAGTGATCTGGCTGGCGTCGACGAGCGACTTGCCGGTCTCGTCCAGGGCCTCCTCGAGAATGAGGTTGCCGTACCGGACGACGTTGCCGATCTTGTCGCCGGCGACGCGAAACTGGATTCGCATCTCGGGCTTGCGCTCGCTGGCGGCATCGAAGTAACGATAGCGACCTTCCAGAATGGCGGAGATCTCGACCCGCATCTCACCCTTGGCATGAGCCGATTCGACGGGCGCCGCCGGACCGGCCTGCGGTTGTGGCGGTTGAGCGGGATTCTGGGGCGGTTGCTGAAAAGTCAGCGGTGCCAGCAAGAGCAGGCAGTTCAGCACGGTCATCACGTTGATCCTTCCGTCAGAGGTTTCGTCGACCAGCGTTCAGGCGTTCATCGGGCAAGGTTCCGTCGCGCGACGCCGATCACCCCTGCGCCGACGGCTCCCGCAACAGCGTAGACATATATTCGTATCCCTGGCGCATCGCGTCAACGTCACCCGTGGGACGTCGACGGACGATCAGCCCGACCGGCCGGCCGAGTGCTTGCGTCGCTGCAAGGACGGACGCGAAGTCGACGTCCCCTTCGCCGAACCGGACCTCTTCCACGCCGCCGTCGATCACTCGTGCGTCCCGGAGGAACAGAGCGCCGAGGGACGAGGCCGTACCGATGACCTGAGCGGCCTCACGGCCCAATGCGGCCGGATCGAGCGCCGCGTGCAACTGCGGGCAGCGCAGCGCGTCCACCGCTGACAAGACACTGCCGGTCTGATCCACGTCCGAATACACGTTAACGTCGATATCCGCCCGGTCGGCCAAGTCGGCGACGGTTGCCAGCAGTTCGCCGGCCAGGGCTGCATTCTGCGGGTCATCGAACCCGCCGAGACGCACGGATGCCTGCGAGACGCCCAGTTCCCGGCAAAGTCCGAGCGTGTCACGCAGTTGCTGGAGGTTGCTGTCCGCGGTAGCCGCGTCGGCCAGTCCCGCGCCGGGCAGCGGCAAGGCCATTCCATCGAGTCGGATGCCGAGGTCCGCAAGATAGCGGCGCAGGTGTCGTCGTCCGCTGGCTGTCAGTTCGGGAGCGGAGAGTTCGCCGCGACTCGCGTTGGCGTGGATTCGACGATAGCCGTCGCGGGCCGCCCGCTGAAGCGCAGATCTTGCGCTCGCATGGTACGAATCGAGCCACGCCGCGAGTTCGTTCGGAGTCATGAGGGAACCCAGGTTCGTTCAGGCGTGCTCGACTTCGGCCGCCACTCAGAGGTCGGCGAGCGGCTATTCCACCCGCGCGAGCTGTTTCTCCACCAGCTCGACGAGCTGGTCCATCGAGAACGGCTTGTTGAGGTATTCGTTGACCCCGAGCGCCTCGGCGTATTGACGGTGGCGTTTGCCCTGGTTGCCGGTAATCATGATCACGAACGGCCTACCGTTGGCCGGGGCGTTCTGACGCAGCTTCTCGAGCACCAGAAAGCCGCTCTTCTGCGGCAGCATGATATCGAGAATCACCAGATCAGGGCTCTCGGCGTCCGACGTTTGGACCGCCCGAGCGCCGTCGGACGCGGTCAGGATCGTCGCCCCGCTGTCGGAAAGTGTCGTCTTAATCGCCGTCAGAATGTCCGGATCGTCGTCAACGATCAGAATCTTTTTACCGTCATAGGGTGCAGCCACGGCGTACTCCTTATCGATCCTAAAATTGTAGTACCCTATTGGACCGGTTACAAACGCGGTTTGCAACGTACCACGCATTTGGGCGTATTGGGGGCAGGCTCGGGAGATTCGCAATGATGGGTAACACTGCCAGTCGGAACTTCGTCGTCGGGTTGTTCGCGATCGTCGCGATCGCGGCGTTGGCCGTGCTCGTGATCCTCTTCGACCGCGGAGCGATGTGGGTCGTCGGGTCGCAGACGTACCCGGTGCAGGTCAAGCTGCGCGAGGCCGCCGGCACCCGGGCCGGGAACCTCGTTACGTTGAACGGCATCGAGATCGGCCGCGTTTCTGAGGTCGGGTTGTTCGACAGTGCCGCGCTCGCCGAGGAGTACAACGTCCGGGTCACGATCCAGGTCGACACTCGCTACCAACTCACGGAAGGCACCACCGCGCGCCTGACCGAGCCGGTCCTTGGCCAGGGTCGACCTCCGGTCGAGATCCTGCCCGGCGACCCCAGCGCTCCCGCACTCGCTGCCGGTTCCACCATCAGTGGTGAGGTCCGAGGTGCGGTCGAGTCGATCTTCCCGGGGCACGTGGTCTCGACCTTCACCAACGCCGCCACGCAGATCTCCGATTCCGCACGCGCTTTGACCCCGGTGCTCAGCGATCTGCACGAGATTCTCGAGAAGCGCGACCCGACCGACGTGGACCGCGCCACCGCCATGCAAGGGAACCTGTCCAGCGCAATGGCCCGGCTCGATCAGTCGTTGCGTCACTTCAACGATGTGCTGGGCGACCCCGAGACCAAGAGCCAGCTCCGCGACGGTGTCGCGAACCTCTACCAGATGACCGAAGACGGCAAGCTGGTCATGTCCGACTTCCGCTCCGCCGCCACTGACGCCCGCGAGCTGATGGCGACGGCGCGCGGCAGCGTCGACAAGCTCAACCAGACGATCACCGGACTCGACGGCGAAGTGAAAACCGTCTCGCGCAGCGTGCGCGGCAGCCTCAATAAGATGGACAGCTTCCTCGACACACTCAATCAAATCGCTCAACCGATCGCCCGCGGAGAAGGCACCATCGGCCGGATCATCAGGGATAACGAGCTGTACGAGACGCTCGTGCTGACGATGCGCCGGCTCGGCGAGATGCTCGAAGAGTACCGCTTGTTAGCCAAGGAATGGCAGAAGGGCCGGATCAAGATCGGCGTCTGATGTTGCCGCAGGAAGGGCTGGTGCCTCGCCCCATCTTGGGGTGGGGGACCCGCGGGTGGCACTGGCGGCTTGTCCGCTAGTGTTCGGAACGTGCGGTCGCTATGCGTGGTGCGGGCGTCTCGCCCGGGCAGCAAGCTGCCAGGATGAGGCAGGCATCGACGCTGCCTGCCCCGGCAAGAGCAGTCCCCAAGAAACCAGGGTGGGGCGGGCGTCTCGCCCGCCAACAGGCACCCCATCCCATCTTGGGGTGGGGGGACGGCCCTGTCGGCTTGACAATCCTCGTGCCGTTCACGACAACCACGTACGTGGACCAGACGATCGAGCTGCAAGATACCGTGATTGCTCCGCTCGAATGCTCGGCGGTGCTGACGCACCACTGGCTCGTGCGTGAACGGGGTGGCGAGAAGGTACTGCGCGCGTTGCGGTCGTTGGTTCCGGATGCAGAGGTCTACACACTGCTGCACGATCCGACGCATCTGAACGACGATTGGCCGACTGTTCACACCTCGTGGCTTCAGCGCCTGCCCGGCGCCCGACGGCACTATCCGAAGCTGCTGCCCATCCTGCCATCAGCGGCGCGCAGCGTGCGACTGCCCCCAGTGGACCTGGTGCTCTGTTCGGACGCCGCGATTGCGAAGGCGATGCAAGCCGCCAATAGTAGCGCCGTCGTGTGCTATTGCCACTCGCCGATGCGCTACATCTGGGACTTGTCGGACACGTACGCCCACACGCTGCCGGCCGCCGCACGTCCGCTCTGGCGGTGGTTGTGCAGGCGCCTACAGTCTGCTGACCGTCGGGCCGCTGACCGTGTCGATCAGTTCGTGGCCAATTCGCGCCACGTTGCCGACCGCATTCGGCGACACTACGACCGCGAGGCCGTCGTTGTGTACCCGCCGGTCGAGCTGCCGGATGCGCCAGCAGTCGGCGCGCGGGAGGACTTCTTTTTGTGTGTCGGCTATCACGTTTCGTACAAGCGTCTGGATCTCGCGGTCGAGGCTTGTCGGCGGTTGAACCGTCGGCTGGTGGTGGTCGGCGAAGGCCCGGATCTGGCCCGGCTCGACCTGGCGCGGGCGGACCATGTGCAGCTCGTCGGTTGGCGGTCGGCGTCGGAGATCGCGGATTACTATCGTCGGGCACGGGCCTTGTTGTTCCCTGGCGAGGAGGATTTCGGCATCGTGCCGGTCGAGGCGATCGCCCACGGCTGTCCTGTGGCGGCGTATGCCGTCGGCGGCGCGACCGAGACGGTGACGCCCGACGTGACCGGGGTCTGGTTTGACGAGCAGACGCCTGACGCGCTCG
>JANQNU010000059.1 GCA_028279405.1 Phycisphaerae bacterium | reverse complement strand
TAGACACAGGCCCCGGCGCGAACCAGACACCAAACACGACGAGCCGCGAGCGCAAGCGAGCGGTCAAACGTCTGGCCCCGACCCGTTGCTTGCTCCTCGGGCTCGCATTGACGCTTCTGGGCCAACGCCAAGGGTGGGGCAGGCGTCTCGCCCGCCGGCCTATTGGGCCGTCACCGCGATGATCAGTGCATCTCCGCCGCTCACCTTCCAGCCGCCGGCGAGCTGGTAGCGGCCCTTACTGATCGTGTAGACGGTGTTCAAGCGCTTGGCCCCCTTTTCGACGACGACCACCTCCAGCGTGACGCGGTTGCCGGCGATCTTCTTCGGCGTGATCTTGACCTCGAACGTCTTCATCGCTTTGGCGCTGAACGGCTTGCCCACCGCCACTTTCTTGGCCGCCTTCGACTCGATAGCAAAGCCGGTGTACTGGAACTGCGACTTCAGCTTTTTCGCGAGCGCACGGAGTTCGGGCGCGATCTTGGCGTTCTTCTTGGTAGCGCGGATCGCGATGATCTTGACCGTTGTCCCGTCGGCGATGGTCGTCAACGTGTTCGATTCGGTCCCGTGCGCAGGCGGTGCGAAAGCGAATGTCGCGACGGCAACCGCAGCCAACAGGTAGTTTGTGTTGCGTCTCCATATCCTGTGCATGTGCATGTCTGTCCCCTTTCTTTGCCGTGTTCGCACTCCCTGCATCAGCCTGTTTCCTCCATGACCCAGATGACGGCGAAATGGTCGACCTCGTCGCGATTGGCTTCGAGCACGAATGACGAGTCGTCGCCGAAGACTTCGATCGAGTGGATCTCCACGTCGGGGTCGAGCAGAATCGTCTCCGTAACGGACGTCGGCCCGAAAAACGACCACGCCCCTACCATTACCAGGCAGATCGCCGCTGCGACGGCGGATGACCACGCAAAAGAGAATCGCGGGAGAAATCGCGGTCTGGCTGACGATCCGCTGGATCGCGCCAGGTTGGATTCTCGCGCGACGGTTTGCCACGTCGCGTCCCACTCCTGATCGGAAGGCGCTTCCGTCGGGAGTTGCGCGAGCGACAGCAGTTCGTCCGCGGCCGGGGTTTCATTTGCGAGCAATGCGGCCGACTCAGGGTGCGCGTCGAGATAGTTCTCCAGCGCATCCATTTCAGTCGGCGTCAGCTCGTCGATCCGACCGTCACGCAATGCTTCGACCAGCTTGTTCATTTCCTGCGTGCTCATGATTCGTTCTCGGTAGTAAGCGCAGCCGCGAGATCGGGCAGCGCCGCGCGCAGTTTGCGCCGTGCGTGATAGAGTCGGCTCATCACCGTCCCGATCGGAATTCCGAGCGCCTCCGCGATCTCGCCGTAGGTCATCTCGCCGCTTGCGTACAACGAAAACACCGACCGTTGGTCGGCCGGCAGTGTTTCGATCGCATCCTGTAGACGGGCCAGCAGTTCGTTCTGTTCAAGGTTCTTCTCGACCCTTCCCGCGAACGCCCCGCTCGCGTCGCGATCGGGGATCTCGACCTTCCGGTCGTCACCGCCATCGATCGGCACCGCCAGACGAACCTTCCGTTTCCGTAGCAGGTCCAGGGACCGATTGGCTGCGATCCGCGCAATCCACGTCCGAAAACGCGATTGCCGCGCGAAGTTATCCACGCTTCGAAACGCCTTGATGAAGCTGTCCTGAACTACGTCCATGGCGTCCTCATGACGTCCGGTAACTCGAAGGGCGACGCGATAGACGTAATCGCGGTGCCGTTCGTAGAGCGTTTGGCCTGCGTCCGCGTCGCCGTTAGCGACGGCCTGGAGCAGACGGAGTTCCTCTTGGTCGACGTCCGAGCGCGCCATGTTATTCACACGATTTCCGGCTTTTCTGCAAAAGGCGACCGTTTTCCGCGACGGACGCGGATATTGGCGATTTCCGGCCGTCCGGGCTCATTATGGCGGAATTTCGCTGAATAGTCCTGCCGATTCCCGCGTCCGACAGTGCGACCGCGATGGACGGTCACGAAAGGACGCAGAGAACACTCGATAAGGAGACGATCATGAAACGCCTGCTGGCAACGATCTCGGGATTCTTCTTGATGGCCGGCACGGTCGCTTTCGCGGGTGAGGCCCGCTCGGTCGCGATCGCCACCCGTGGCGGGTCGGCGTCCTCGACCGCGACCTCGGTCGGCAACGGCCGCTCGCTGTCGATCGCAGCCGCCACCCGACGGGGCCGAGCCGAGTCGCACTCGACCGCGATCGGCAATCGTCGCGGGTTTGCGGATAGCCGCTCGGTCGCGACCGCTGACCGCGGTTTGGCGGTCAGCAACTCGATCGCGGACGCCCGCGGCTCCTTCGGCGGAAACGCCATCGCGGACAGCGAAAGTGTCGCTGCCACGGTCGGCGGGGTCGCGCTGAGCAATAGCGACGCGACTGCCCGCGGTACGTTCCGCGGCCGAGCGGTCAGCCGAAGCGTGTCGACCGCCTTGAGCGAGTTCGGCGTGTCGGTCTCGGGCAGCCGAGCGATCAGTCGCGGCGAGTTCGGCGGCGACGCGATCAGCAACAGCGACGCCCTCGCCGACAGCTATGGCCGCGTGGCCCACAGTGACGTCGAGGCTGTCAGCGACGCCGGCTTCCGGGCCCGCGCAGTGGCCAACGGACGCGACGTCACCATCCGACGCCGGGTTCGCGGATTGCGGGTTGGCGTGGTGGCCGACAACCGCGTCCATGCCGGCCGAACCCTGCGGGTTCGCCGAGTGATCGGACTCCGGTAACACCGCCGTTCACAACCCTCTGACCACCGTCTGGGTGGGCTCCTTTGGGGCCCGCCCTTTTCTTTAGGCATGTTCCCATCGAAGCGTGGGCGTTCCCTTCAAGAACCGCACCAGTCCAATTTTTGGTGAATACTCCCCCCTGCCCGAACGTCCATCAGTGCGACAGGAACGACAGAGATCGGACGGTTCCATACCGAGGAGAAACGCAATGAAACGGATGATGCACTGGTTCAAGACGCTTTCGATGAGCAGCCTGCTCGGGCTGGGTTTGTCGGGGACCGTGCTGGCCAGTGAGGCCGACACGTCTGCGACCGCCGGCAATGGCCGGTTCAACCGAAACGGCACCGCGACGGCGACCGCCGGCTATCAGGGCGATATCGGGTTCGCTCGCACGGACAGTCGCAGCGGCCGAATCAGCACCGCCCGCGGTGTTGCGGTTGGTGTCGACGAAGACGGGCTGTCGCTGTCCGTAAGCCACGCGATCGCGCCCCGTTTCGGACCGGCGCTGGCGACGAACTTCAACCTCAGCATCGGCACTAACGGCGAGGTCGCGCACAGCGTCGGCCGCACCGTGAGCCAGGGTCCGATCAGCCGGGAGGCGACCGCCTCGGGCGCCACCCGCACCGGACGCAACGGCAGTGTCGCCGTCTCGGAGGCGGCCGGTCGGTCCGACCGTTTCGGACGGGTCGATACGGAGACGCGTGCCCGGAATAGCCGTGGCCCGCGTTTGCTCCGACCCGCCGGCCGAACGCTCCGCAGCCCGCGGATCAGCCCCGGCCGACTGGTCAGCCGACGTGACCTTGACCGTCGCAGCGGTCCCCGCATCGTCCGTCGCGGCTTCCGACGGTAACGCGAAACGATCGATGCGCCACAACCACCCGCCCCGGCTTCCAGGTGAAGTCGGGGCTTTTTTCTTGTCGCGTTGAACGCCTGCGCCGGACGTCAGCGAGGTGCCCCATCCCATCTTGGGAGTGGGGACTGCCCCGTCGATCGCCGTTACGACTCGCGGATAGGCACGTATTCGCGGCGCGCGCGCCCGCGCCAACTGATGGGGTTCCAGCTATAATGCCGGCTTTTCGTGCCGGGATGGATCGCACCCGGCTTCCGGGTCGGGCAATGGATTCACCGCGCATGGACCAATCGAAAATTCGGAACTTCTCAATCGTGGCGCACATCGACCACGGCAAGAGCACGCTTGCAGACCGCCTGCTCCAACTCAGCGGAGCGGTGTCGGAGCGTGAACTGAAAGCGCAGTTGCTCGACGACATGGACCTCGAGCGCGAGCGCGGGATCACGATCAAAGCCAGCGCCGTCAGCATCGATGCCAAGATCGACGGGGATGACTACCTGCTGAATCTGATCGACACGCCGGGGCATGTCGATTTTCACTATGAGGTGTCGCGGTCGCTCGCAGCCTGCGAGGGGGCCCTGCTGGTCGTCGACTCGACACAAGGCGTTCAGGCGCAGACGGTCGCGAACGCCTACGCGGCGGTCGGCGGCGACCTCTACATCATCCCGGTCGTCAACAAGATCGACCTGCCGGGGGCGCAGCCGGAAGATACGGCGATCGAGATCGAGCACGTGCTCGGGATCAGCATGGACGAGGTGCAGTTCGTCTCCGCTAAGTCCGGCGTCGGCATCGCGGAGCTGTTCAAGGCGATCGTGAAATGCCTGCCGCCCCCTGCCGGGGACCCGGCGGCGCCGCTTCAGGCGCTGGTGTTCGATTCTGAATACGACGATTACCGTGGTGTCATCTGCTACGTCCGCGTGGTAAACGGGACGATTCGCAAGGGGCAGAAGATCCTGCTGATGGGGCGCGAACGGCACTACGTGATTACCGAGCTCGGCAAGTTCCGGCCGAAGATGACCGCGGTCGACACGCTCGCTGCGGGCGAGGTCGGCTACATGGTCGCGAGTATCAAGCGGCTGCAGGACGTGACCGTCGGCGACACGGTGACAGACGCGGTGTCGCCCGCAAGCGAGCCGCTGGCCGGGTACGACCCGCCGCTGCAGATGGTGTTTTGCGATTTCTATCCCGCGAGCGGCGAGGGCTACGACGAACTGCGCAGCGCACTCGAACGGCTGAGCCTCAACGATGCCTCGTTCACCTTTCAGCCGGAGCATAGTGACGCGCTCGGCTTCGGTTTTCGCTGCGGTTTCCTCGGGCTGCTGCATATGGACATCGTCCAGGAGCGCCTCGAGCGCGAGTGCGGCGTGGATGTCGTTCAGACGGCCCCGAGCGTCACGTATGAGGTTCTGATGCACGGCGGCGATGTGGTGCGCGTCGATGCGGCCAGCGACCTGCCGACCCTTGGGGACGTCGAAGAGATCCGGGAGGCGATCGTCGATTTGCAGGTGATCATCCCGGTCGACTGCGTCGGTCTGATCATGAAACTGGCCGAACAGCGGCGCGGCGTCTACAAAAAGACCGAGTATCTCTCCGAAACGCGCGTCATGCTCAGCTACGACATCCCGTTCGGCGAGATTCTCTACGACTTCTACGACATTCTGAAGAGTGCCACGCGCGGCTATGGAACGATGGACTACCACGTGGACCGTTTCGAGCCCAGCGACCTGGTCAAGCTCGACATCCTGGTCAACGGCGTACCGGTCGATGCCCTGAGTGTGATTTGCCACCGCTCGGCGTCCTACCGTCGCGGTCGACGGATCATTGAACGGCTACGCCAGGAAATCCCGCGGCACCAATTCGAAATCCCGCTGCAGGCGGCGATCGGGGCCAAGATCATCGCGCGCGAGACCATCAAGGCCCTGCGCAAGAACGTGACCGCCAAATGCTACGGCGGCGACGTCACCCGTAAACGCAAGCTGCTTGAGAAGCAGAAGGAAGGGAAGAAACGGATGAAGACAGTGGGTCGCGTCGACGTGCCGCAGAAGGCCTTTATGGTCATCCTCGAGCCCGGCGACGGGTGATTCGACCGGCCGGCCGTGGTTTCTGCCAGGAACTCCGGGGCCAACCCGTCCTAATCAATGGCTGAACCGCACGGCGCCCGCACGCGCGCTCTGTCTCCGAACCGGGAAGGAAACATACCCATGTACCGCTGTACGCGATTTACTGCTGTTATTGCCGTCTGTACGCTCTTTTGTCTGGCCGGGACGGCCCCTGCTGCGCGTGGCGATCGCGTCAGTTTCGCTCGCGACCTGTCGCTGTCCCCAAACGGGGCTGCGTTGGCGTTCCGCTGGGCCGGCGATATCTGGACGGCTCCCGCCGTCGGCGGTATGGCGACGCGTCTGACCGTTCATCGCGCGGACGAGAGCAGGCCCGTCTGGTCGCCTGACGGCAAGCGGATCGCGTACGCCTCGGGTCGTAGTGGTTCCAACTGCGTATACGTGATGGACGCAGACGGCGACAACGTTCGTCGACTGACCTGGGGCGACCGGTCGGAACTGCCGACGTCCTGGTCTCCGGACGGGAAGTTCGTCTACTTCCAGGCGCGCAAGGAGGGGCAGGTCATATGGGAGCCCGCGACCTACAAGGTCTCCATCGACGGCGGTCAGCCGATCCGTGCTTTCGAAGCGTATGGTGCCGACGGACGTGTCAGCCCGGACGGGCGGCGTATCGCGTTCACGCGCGGTGCTTCGCGTTGGTGGCGCAAGAATTATCGCGGCAGTGCCAACCACGATATCTGGATCTTCGACACCGCCGCTGACAGCTTTCGGCGCGTCACGGATTTCGACGGAACGGACCGTTCGCCGCAATGGGCGCCCGATGGCGCGACGATCTACTACATCTCGGACCGCGACGGTCGAGGCAACGTCTGGGAACAGAAGCTCGACGGCAACACCCGGCAACTGACGCGAATGAAGACTGACGACGTGCGTGACCTGACGGTCGCAGCCGACGGACGGACGCTGGCGTTCACGCACTGGGACCAGTTGTACGTGATGGATCTGCCGAACGGCACACCGAAACGGGTCGACATTCGCACGCCGGCGGACAACGCATGGAACACGCTGGACCCGGAGACCATGACGCGCGGGGCGGATGAGATCGAGGTGTCGCCGGATGGGAAGGAGTTGGCACTAGTCGTACGCGGCGAGATCTTCGTCATCCCGACCGCGGAAGACCAGCCGACCCGGCGCGTGACACATTCGCCCTATCGTGACCGGCATGTGAGCTGGACGCCCGATGGCAAGGCCCTCTATTTCATCTCCGATCGCGATGGTCACGAAGCGGTCTATCGGGCGATGTCGGCTGAGGAGCCGGCCAAGACGCTTTCCGAGTCATTGCAGTTCGATGTGGTACGAGTGACATCGAGCGATGAGATGGAACGGGCACCGATCGTCTCGCCGGACGGCAGACTGCTGGCGTTCACGCGGGCACGCGGCGACTTGTGGCTTCGCGAGCTGAAGACCGGTACCGAACGCCGAGTGGTTGCCGGCTACAACTTCCCGGACTATGCGTGGTCGCCTGATAGCAAGTGGCTTGCTTACGCGATCGAGGACGCGGAGTACAACCCCGACGTATGGATCGTCCCCGCTGAGGGAGACGGCGCCGCGGTCAACATCTCCCGTCACCCGGACGCGGACTTCGGTCCGAGGTGGTCCGCAGACGGGCAGATGCTCGCATTCAGCTCACGTCGCGAGGGGTTCGATTCGGACCTCTACCTGGTCTTTCTTTCGCCGGCCCTCGATCAAAAATCGAGTGCCGGTTTCGCGGAGTACTTCGAGCAGCGCGAGAAGCAGACCGGCAAGCGCAAGCCGTTGAAGACGTGTGACGCGAGCGACGACATCCCGCGCCACGGCTACACGCCGCCACCCGTCGAAGAGAAGGATGCAACGGCGGACGACGGCGAGGCGGATGATGACGAGAATGCAGAAGATGAAGAGGACGGGAAGAAGAAACGAAAGAAGCGCCGACGCAAGAACGGCAACGGCGACGACGGGGACAACGGCAACGGTGACGACGAAGATGAAGCTGAGGAAGAGGTCTTTGAGTACGATCTCGAATCGGCATGGCGGCGTCTGCGGCGAGTGACCTCGCTCGCGGGTGACCAGGGCAACTTCACGCTGCACCCGGCCGGTAAAGTGCTCATCTTCTCGTCGTCGCACGAAGGAGAGACCAACCTGCACCAGATCGAGTGGAACGGTCGCGAGGAGAAGCGGATCCGTTCCGGGGGACACGGCGCGCTGCAATGGGCTTTCAACGGCAAACGGCTTTTCTTCAACCGTTCGGGGCGGCCGGGTTCCTGCAAGCTGGGTGGTGGTGATGCCAAGACCCACGGTTTCCGGGCTCGGATGACCATCGATCACCTGGCTGAAGCCGCACAGAAGTTCGACGACGCCGCGCGGCAGCTCGGGCTGCGCTTTTACCACACGACGCTCAAGGGGCTCGACTGGCCGGAACTGAGCGCGCGCTACCGCGCGCTAGCGCTGCAGACCCGCAGCCATTCCGAGTTCAACGACGTGTTCAACATGCTCCAAGGCGAGTTGAACGGTTCTCACCTCGGGATGAGCGGGCCGTCGAGTGGTATCGAAGGCGAGCCCGTCGGCTACCTCGGCGTCACCTTCGATGCAGCACATCCGGGCCCCGGCCTCAAGGTCGCGTCGGTCTTGGCGGAAGGTCCGGCGGACCGTAACGAGAGCCGCTTGTTCCCCGGCGACATTCTGCTGACCGTCAACCGCCACGACGTCGGCCCCGCGTCGCCGATCGAACGGGCGTTGATCAATACCGTCGGCGACGAAGTGCTGCTCGCCGTCACACCGTCGGCGGCGCGGATCGCATACGAGCAGGAGCAGGCGGAGAAGCGCGCGGCGCAGGCGGCCGAGAAGAAGAAGAATGACAAGGAGCACGAAGAGGACGACGACGAAGCGGAGGACGAAGACACCGCTGAGGCGGATCCGAACCGCACGCGCATGCTGCGCATTCGCTCGATTGCGTTTGGCGCGTTCAACAATCTACGCTACCGGGCGTGGGTGGACGCGAACCGCAGGTACGTCGAGGCCCAGACCGATGGACGGATCGGCTACACGCACATCCGTGCGATGGCCGAAGGCGCGTTCTACAACTTCGAGCGCGACCTGTACGCCGCGGCCCACGGCAAGGACGGCCTGATCATCGATGTGCGCAACAATGGCGGCGGCTGGACGGCGGATTGGGTGATGGCCGTGCTCAGCGTCAAGCGGCACGCCTTCACCATCGGTCGTGGTGGGGAACGCGGCTATCCGCAGGGTCGCTTGATCTTCTACGCCTGGACCAAGCCGGCAACCATGATGTGCAACCAATACAGCTACTCCAACGCCGAAATCGTTTCGCATGCCTTCAAGAACCTCGGCCGCGGGACGCTGGTCGGTATGCCGACCTTCGGCGCGGTCATCAGCACGGGCGCCTATGGCCTGATCGACGGCTCGCGTATCCGCATGCCCTTCCGGGGCTGGTACACGCTCCCGCACGAGGTCGATATGGAGAATAACGGTGCCGTTCCGAACGTGATCGTCGACCGTACGCCGGCGGACGAGGCTGCCGACCGCTACCCGCAGCTCGACGCTGCAATCGAGGCGACCCGCGCGAAAATCCGGAAACAGCAGTAGCGCATGGCCGATGCCGGGCTGAGATTCCGCGATCGCTTGTCACGCCGACTGTTGGTCAGTCACGCGCTGGTCGCGATCCTGGCGGGTATGCTCGTATGGCTGCTGATGCGCGAAATCCGCCCGGCGATCCCGACCAACCAGCGCCCGATCGACGCGAACAGTGCCGAAGCGGCAAACGCCGACCCGGGAACGTTCTCTTGGACCCAGCAGCCCGCGGCGGATTTTGCGATTCCGCCCTATGCCCGGCATCTGCGTGAAGCGCGAATCGTGCTCGATCCGGGCCACGGCGGACGCGCCCACCTGCCGAACTATAAGCGCGGCCCTACCGGCCTGCGCGAGGCAGAGGTTAACCTGCGAGTCGCGCACCATCTGCGCGAGTTCCTCGAAGCTGTCGGTGCGGAAGTGATCATGACGCGGACCGACGACCGCTTCCTGCACGAGAAGATCACGAGCGATCTCGAGGAGCGGGCCCGGATTGCCAACGAAGCGGCGGCGGACCTGTTCCTGTCCATTCACCACAATGCGGCCGAGAATCCTAGCGTGAACTACAGCCTCGTGTTTTATCACGGGCTCCCCGACGCATCACCGGCGAGTTTGTGCGCCGCGCGACAGTTGCTAATCGGGCTCAACGACGCGCTCCGCCTCGAGCGACAGGTCGAATGCGCCCTGCGCAGCGACTATGTCATCTATCCGAATGAGGGCTTTCGAGTGCTGCGCAAGGCGCGGGTCCCCGCGGTCCTGACCGAGTCGTCATTCCATTCCAACCCCGCCGAGGAGCAGCGGCTGCGCAACGCACTTTACAATCGGCGCGAGGCGTACGGCTTGTTCCTGGGCCTGGCCCGTTGGGCTCAGTCCGGATTCCCGTACGCCCGAATCGAGCCGGCAGGCAACAACGTTCGTGACGACGAGTCCGTAATCGTTCGGTTGTACGACGGTCTCTCCCACCGGGGCGCCGGCGCGGCCCCCGGGATGCCGAAGATCATGTGGGACTCGCTGGTGGTCCGGATCGATGGAATGGCCCCCGTTTTCACAGCGGACCGCACAGCGGCTCGACTTCGCGTGATGTTGCCCGATTCATTGCCGCGGGATGCCCGTTTGTACGTCGACTTTGCCAACCACTACGGCCAGCACGTCTTGCATCCGGCACTGCGACTGGAATAGTACCGGGTACCCGGCCGCGACCAAGCAGTATTCAATCCCCCGGTTCGTCAGCCGCCGCCCGTTTCTTTCGGGCGCGCGTCCCGACCAGGATCATGATCAATACCACCACCGCGAACCCGAGCGCCGGTCCGCTCCGCTCGGCGAGCGTCAGCCCACGCGGAAGTTCGACACCTCCGACGATTGTTTCCGTACCGTCGCTGAAGCGCAGCTTGGCCTCGCCCTCACCGCGGTAGGTCTCGAGTTTTGCGATGCGCATGTCGAACCGCGCCGTACGCCCCGGCTGGATTCCGTCCGCCGGGTCGGTGGCCGTCGCCGTGCAGATGCCGGGCTTCTCTGGAACGCCGACGTTGACTAGAAAGGTGCACTCGATCTCCCACCCGCGCGGCGGCGTGAACAGGTCGGCGTGAAAGTGCGGGAATTCGACATAAACGATCGGCTTGTCACCGTGGTTGGTGATTTCCCACGAGTAATCGTCCGTGTCCTGCATGCCGCCTTCGATCGTGACGATCGGCTCGTCCGCGTGACTCGTCGCCACCCCGCCGACAATCAGCCCCACGAGTGCCAGCGCACTGCGAATGTTCATGTTGACCTACTCTTCCGTCAAAGGAAGCACGCGATAGACACGCGCGCCGGAGTCGCGATGCACGCATTCGAACCAGGCGCCGTCGTCGAGCGCCCGCCCTGTGCTGAACGCCTCACGCTCGGACGACCCGAATAGAACATACTCGATACCGATCCTACGAAAAACACGCCACGCCGGTTCAGCTTCAGTGCCTGCAAGTGCGCGCGTGACCGCCTCCCGGTCGGCGCGCATCGCTTCGAGCGACCGCGGCGTAAACACCTGTACGTGCGGATTGTCCGGGTCCATGACCCCCAGATGCCGATCTACCTGCTCGACCAGCGTTGTCCGCTCGACCGGGCCGCCCTGCACGACCGCGTCCGTCGGCGTTTGCTCGCGCAGGTAGCGTAATGCCTCCAGATCCTCGGCGGGCGCTTCGAGCCGAGAACGAACGGCCATGTACGGCAGCTCGCCGAAGCCGACCGCGAGCCCCGGCGCCAGCGCGAGCACCAACACCACCCCAAACAGTCTGCCCGAGCGCACTCGCCGATGCTCGGGTATCAGCAACGCGCCGACGAGGCAGGCCGCGAGCACATTTATCGGCATTACGCAAACGCGGAACCCGTAGACATACTCGTGCAGCGTGCTGTGCCAGATGAACGTTCCCAGCACGCCCAGACCGCCGGCGAGCAGCAGCAGGCGTCCCGCCGGATCGTGCCAGATGCGGTGCCAGACGGTCCCGCGGACCAGGATCAAGGCCAGGCCTGCGGCCCCCAGGTCCACCAGCAGAATCCAGGGCGCGTCCAACAGGTTCGCGAGCGCTCCGGCCGGCACCAGACGCCCGAGCACGGCGTACGGGAATCGATCCCAGGACGTTGTGAACTCGCCGGGCATTCGGGCGCTCATTTCGCGATACCCGGTCAGTAGCGGCCACATCATGGCCATCCCCAGCACTGCGATCACGAGTATCGCGCCGCCGCGACGAACGAGCGCTCGCGGTACCGTTCGCGCAGCGGCCAGATCCAGGAGAACGTAAATCGCTGCTGCCAGGAACGCGGTCATCGCGACGTATACGCTCAGGCCGAAGATCGAAAGTGCGACCAAAGGCGCCAGGAAGATCCAGAATCGCGCATGGGGATAGACGCGCAGCAACATGCCGGTCCACAGCAAGGCGACGAGCGCCGCGACGTGCTGCGGACACCAGACGAACTGAGTGGCGATGTTGTGGATGCGCCAGGGCGACGGCACCCAGGCATCTCCGATTGCGACCAGGGGGCGATCGAACAGAACCTGAATCGCGATCGCGATCGCATCCCAACCGCCGACAATCGAAACGCAGCACGCGGCGAGTAGCGCTGCCTTCCGCGACTTGAACAGATCAAATGTTAGCGCGTACGTGAGCCCCATCAGGGTCACCGCCAACCAGGCGCTGGCCAGCGCGAAGCATCCGCCGATCGAGACGGTGCCATGGGAGAGCTTGCGCAGCGCCGCCGGCACGAGGTAATAGAAATGGTAGTAATAGTATGGTCCGGCCGACTCGTCGGCATAGAAAGGCGACTGCAACGGTAATCCGTGTTGATCGAGGGCCAGCAGCACCGCGTGGTGTTTCACGTAATCGCCTGCGGCCCGTGGCACCAGCCGATCGGCGGCTTCCGGCAACCAGTAGCTCAACAATACACACGTCCCGACGTACACCGCGATCAACCAGAACGTCCAGCCCGGGCGATGTAGTCGCGCTGGCAACGGCTCCGGCGGAGCGCCCCGGACGGTCATGATCAGCACCGCAATCACCATCAAGCCGACCAGCAGTGAAGCGATCACCGGTGCCGTGACATTCGCGTACCAAAGCGGATGCAGGAGGACTGGAGCGAATATGAAGACGCCGCCGCTCGCCAGCCACAGCCGACTGTAGTGCGCGGTCGCCTGACGTAACAGGCATACCCAAAGGAAGGCGGCGACGAACAGGACGAAGGCGCCAGCGAGCAACGAAGCGCCGGTCGTTTTCTTGACCGTGAGCGCCGCCATCAACACGGCGACGCCGACCATCGACCATTCGTAGCGCAGCAGCCAGCCGGGGATCCGCACGCGTCCCTACTTCGGTGCGATTCGAAGAATCGTCGTACGCGTCGCGACGTAGAGCGTACCGGCCGGCGTGAACTGCACGTCGGTGATCTCCGACGGGAACCCGCTGGCAAAGATCTCCGTGGACGTAGACAGCCGCTCCGCGTTGAGCCGCAGCACGACCACCCGCCGATTGCTCGATTCGCCGTAGAAGAACTGGTTGCGATTCTCGCTGCCGTAACGGTTGCTTGGATTGAAGGTCCCCCCGACCACGTCAGGCAGGGTTGAGCCTGTTACGAATACCGGGTCGGCGTAACTCGGGTTGTCCGCTGCGAATTGCAGCTGCGCTGCCGTCTTGGCGATCCCGGCCACCTCAGGCCAGCCGAGGTTGGTGCCGCTGCGCACCCGGTTCAATTCGTGCAACCCGTTCTGGTTCTGATCCGTCACGAAACCGTCACGGCTCAGTGGATCGACACCGAGCCCGCGAGCGAAGCGAACGCCACTCGCCAGGATCGGCGAATCGGCAGTTGGATTGTCGGAAGGAATCGAACCATCGTCGTTGTACCGCAGCACCTTGCCGGCCAGGACGCTCGCGTCCTGTGCAACGGCGCCGCCTTCCTGGTCTCCGACACCGACCAGCAACGTTCCGTCCGCCAGGAACGCCAACCGACCACCGACACGCTTGGTTCCGTCCTGGGCCGGAATCGACGCCACGAAGACCTCGCCGCCTGCGGCCCGGTTGCCGGCCAGCTCGAAGTACACGACCCGGTGATCGATGATCGCGTTCGGCAGGTCGCTGATGCGGCCGGTGTCCGATCGCGAGTAAAACACGTAGACGCGGTTGTTCTGTGCGAAGTTCGGATGAACCGCGACCCCCAGCAACCCCCGGTCACCCGCGATGTTCGCCGGCACCGTCGCGATCGGCGTATCCAGCAGCACCCCATCCACGATCGCCCGCAATTGGCCCGTCAATCGCTCGGCGTAGAACACCCGACCGTCGGCCGCGAACGCCAGCGCCGACGGTTCCGCGGCTCCGCTGACGACGATTTCCGCTACCCGGTCGGTTGCGACCGCAATCAGGGCCGGGTCCTGGCCGGACTGCGGAATACACCCGACCATCAGCGCCGCCACGCTTGCAAGCAGCGGTAACCTCATCCGATAACCAAAGCGGCACATCATGCGCATTCTCCGCGGAACTTCGAGCCGAAACGAGCCATGTAGACATCATAGTAATCGGTTTCCGCGTCGCAATGCCCGAAAACACGTCGAGCGCCGACGGACCCTTTCAGCCTGCCTACCCACGTCCGTCGATGGGAGGCTGCATCCGGACGAGAACTGGCCTATACTGCCGTCGAAGCCAGGCGCTTGACCGCCGTCATGCACGGTCGGCTGAGAGGCACGCGTGAGCAACCTCAATTCGTCCATTCGATCATTTAGCCCTTGGCTGGCCATGTTGTGGGTGGTGCTGTTCGCCACCGGCTGCCAGACCGCGATTGTCGGGCATTGGGTTGGCGTACGCTCCACGAACAACCGCGAAATGTTCTTCATCAACGATCTGACGTTTGCCAATGATCGGACCTATGCCGCGACCCTGACGCTCGAAGGTCGTCATTTCGCGGAACGTGGCACATTCGCGTTCAACGGACGAAAACTGCGGCTCTACCCCGCGGCCGGCGGCAAGCGCGCCTACAGCGCTCGGCTAAAATTGCGCACCCTTTCGATCGAGTACGACCGACATCGCGTGACCTTGCGAAAGCAGCGCCGCCCAGCGTCCGATCAGACCACAAAGGAGAAACGCGAATGATCAATGCAAGCACGGACGTCATTCGTATGCGCGCCGTCTACGAAGGGCAGGTCCAGGGCGTCGGATTTCGTGCGACAACCCTGCAGCTCGCGCAAGATCGCGCGGTCACCGGCTTCGTTCGAAATTGCGAGGACGGCACGGTCGAACTGGAAGTCCAAGGCGCCCGTTCCGACGTGCAGGCCCTACTGGACGCGATCCAGCACGAGTTCGGCGATTCCATCCGCAGCATCGACTTCAAGGAGTCCGGCAGCGTCACGTCCGAAGAACAGGTGTTCGAGATTCGATACTGACGCCGGCGCCGATCGTCGCGATCGTGCTACCCCCCCCGACCGGGGTGTGCCGCCGTACGAGGAGGGATCTCGTGCCGTTGACGACCCTGTCGCCGATGCTCTGCGTTACCGACCTCGAGCACTCGCTGGCGTTCTATTGTGATCGTCTGGGCTTCAATGTCACCAACGATTTCGTCGTCGGCAACGTCCGCACCTGGGCCAACATCGAACGGGACGGCGTGTCACTCATGCTCACCCAACACGGCGTGTCGCAGGAACCGGCTGCGGCCATCGGACACGCTGATCTGATTCTCTACTTCCATGCGGACGATGTTTTGACGCTCGCGCAGGAGTTGCGCGGCAACGGCGTCGAGGTCGTCGGCCCGCGCGTCACCGGCTATCAGATGAAGGAAATCGCGCTCGAGGACCCGAACGGGTATCGACTCTGGTTCGGGCAGGACACCGACGAGCCGCCGACATCCGACTCCTGACCTCACGAACCATGGATTCCGCCGGCTGCGCTGATCGGCCCCGAGCCGCGCAAGACGCGACCTGCCGCTCAACGTTTCTCCCGGCCGCGCGAATCCGCCCGTAGCTGCTTGATTTCGCCGATCAGCACCTCGAGCCGTTTGTTGATTCCCTTGAGTTCCGCAATCATGTCCATCCGCTGCACCCGGGCGTCGACGATCGGCTCGGCGGCCTGAGCCGCCGAGGGTTGCCGCGCACCCGGCCAGAGTCCTGCCAGCAGCGCGCAAGTGCAGATACCCGCCAGCCACCAACCGACGTTGTTTGTCGTTTTTTGCATGTTCCACTTCCTTGATTCAACAGTCGAAGACATCGCAAGCATTGGAGCACGCTAGGCTTGCGCCTATACTTCTTTCGTTAACGGGCGCATTTGTAACCTTTGCATGAGGAAACGTTCATCCATGATCCTGAACCATCGCGCGGTCGCTATGCTCCTGGCAGCCGCGAGCCTGTCGCTCCCGACGACCTTCGCGGAGCAGTTGCCAACCGACCCGGCCCTCGAGACCGGCAAGCTCGACAACGGCATCCGCTGGATCTATCGACACCATAGCAATCCGCCTGGCAAAATGGCGCTGCTCGTTCACCTTTCCTCGGGCTCGCTGAACGAGACGGACGAACAGCGCGGACTCGCCCACTTCATCGAGCATATGGCCTTCAACGGTACCCAACACTACCCACCGGGGACGCTGGTACCGTACTTTGAGAGCATCGGCATGGAGTTCGGGGCAGACTTGAACGCTTCAACCGGTTTCGACCTGACGCAATACATGCTGTTCCTGCCGGATACCAGTCTCAGTGGTATCGACGAAGCGCTGAAGGTGCTGAGCGATTTCATGTTCCGTGTCCAGTTCTCGGAGAAGGAGATCGAGAAGGAACGGGGAATCATCCTGTCCGAGAAGCTCAGCCGGCGCAACGTCGCCATGCGGCTTCAGGAGGAAGTCTGGAAGAAGCTCTACGGCGAGTCGCATTTTGTACAACGAATGCCGATCGGCACCGACGACGTGATCAAGAACGCGGACCGAGATCGGTTTATCGACTACTACAACACCTGGTATCGGCCGGAACGAATGACCGTGATCATGGTCGGCGACCGCCCTTCGGACGAAGTGATCCCGCTGGTGCGCAAGTGGTTCAACGACGAGAAGGCCAAGGCGCCGGCGCGCAAACCCTTCCCCGCGGACCTGCGCTTCCCGCCCCGGAAGGCCGCGGTGGTGGCCAAGGACCCGGAGTACCAATACTGCACGCTAAGTATTTATAACCACTTGCCGCCCCGTCCGCCGACGACGACCGTCGAGGCCCACCGCCAAAGAATCGTTGAACGGCTCGGTAACCGGATTATTGCACGGCGCTACAGCGACCGACAGGCCCGTGGCGAGGCGCGTTACCAGACCGCAGCCGCGAGCATCACCGGGATGTTGCGGACGGCGACGCTTGCCGCGGCCAGTGCGACCGGGACGCCGGAGCAATGGGAGGAGATGGTTACCGAGCTGGTCGAGGAGCTGAACCGTGTCCGCGAGTATGGATTTCAGGCCCACGAGCTCGAAACCGCGGCACGCGATCTGCGCGCGTCGGCGACGCGACGGGTGAAGACGGAGGAGACTGCCAACGGAAACCGCATGTTGATGCGCTACAGTCGCCGGGTCACCGACGAAGAGCCGATCCTTTCCGCGCAACAACGCCTGGATCTGCTCAACCGGATTCTGCCGACCATCCGCGTCGAGGATGTCACCGAGACGTTCAACCGCAACTTCGCGCCGGACAAGTTCGTGATCACACTGAACATCGTCGACGATCCGGCGATCACCGTTCCGGACGAAGAGACGCTGCTGGCCGCGATGAACAGCGCCCTGGCGCGCCGCGTGTCGCCTCCTGCTGGAGCGACCGAAGAGCAGCCGTTGATCGCGAAGGAACCACAGCCGGGCCGGATCACCGACCGGAAAGCGTATCCTGAGCTGGGCATTACCACCGTCCGCATGGAGAACGGGGTCACGGTGCATCACCGTTTCATGGACTACAAGAAGGATACGGTGGTCGTCAGCATCAATCTGGGAGGTGCCACGCTCGAAGAACAGGGTGAGACGCTGGGGCGTTCCGAGGCGGCGTCGATCGCCTTCAGCCGGCCGGCGACGCAGCGCGTCGGCTCGACCGAAATTACGGACATGCTCACCGGTCGCAACATCAACGTCACGGGGTCGTCCGCGCCGGATTCGCTGACACTTCGGCTGCGCGGATCGCCGACCGATCTCGAACTCGGATTCCGTGTCGCGCACGCGCTGCTGCTCGAGGGCCGGGTCGAGCCGCCGGCATTCGCCGTGTGGCGCTCGCAGCGCCTGCAGGGAATCAAGCTATTGGGGGCTTTTCCGGAGTTCCAAGCGGGTCGGCGTGTACGTCAATTGACCAGCGGCGATGACCCGCGGACGGACACGCTCGATTCCCGGCGCTACGAGCAAGTCACTGTCGAGCAAGCGCAGGAGTGGTTGAACCGCCATCTGCAGTCGGCGCCGATCGAGGTCGCGATCGTAGGCGAGATCCCGCTCGAAGCCGCGCTCGAGCTGGCTGCTAAGTACGTCGGCTCGCTACCCAAGCGCGGCGCTGAGGACTTCTGGAAGCTGCGTTCGTTGAAGCGTCAGCGTGGTCCGCTCCGGGCCCGCGTTCCCGTTGCAAGCGCCACGGACAAGGCCTACGTGATGGTCGGTTTCATCGGTCCGGATGCACGCGCCACGAACGAACACCGGGCCCTGAGTCTGGCGGCGAACGTGCTCACGAGTCGGCTGATCGAGCGAATCCGGGAGGAGAAGGCCTGGGTCTACGGCATCGCCGCCCGTGCGGGTCGCAACTACGCGTTTGTCGACGATAGCACTTTCTCGGTCAGCGCGCCGTGCAAGCCGGATTATGCGGAGGACGTGGTTGCCGAGGTGAAGCGGATCTTCGCGGAATTTGCCGCAAACGGCCCGACGAGCGAAGAGCTCGAGAATGCCAGGAAGCAGATCCACAACAATCTCGATACACAGATGAAGGAACCGGTTTTCTGGTGGCGTGCGATGAGTGACGTCGTCCTGCACCGCTATCCGCTCGCGGGCCTGGTCGACGTGCATGAAAAGTACTCGGCGGTCACTGCGTCGCAGGTTCAGGATGTGTTCCGTCAGTACTTCGTTCCGGAGCGGATCTACGACGTGATCGCGTCGCCGAAGATTACGCCGAAAGCCGCCAGCGACGAGGCTCCCGTCGGTCAATCGCAGGGATAACGATGCCCGAGTGTCAGAAGAACATCTGGGCCCCCTGGCGAATGAACTATATTCTCGGGGACGAGCCCACGCCGGAAGGCTGCTTCCTCTGCCACTACCGGGACCATGCCGACGCCGACGTCCGTAACTTCGTGTTGTTTCGGAGCGACTCGCTGCTGGTCGTCCTCAATCGGTTTCCCTATAGCAACGGCCATGTACTGGTGGCCCCGACCGCGCACGAAGGACGTCTCGAAGCGCTTCCGGACACGGTCCTCACGGAATTGATCGTTCGGGTGCGCGACGTGCAGCGCGTGCTCCGCGACGCGATACGAGCCGAGGGTTTCAACATCGGTATCAATCTCGGCAGCTGTGCCGGTGCGGGAGTGCCCGATCATCTGCACTGGCACGTCGTGCCGCGTTGGACCGCCGACACCAATTTCATGCCCGTATTGAGTGACGTAAAGGTCATGCCGGACGCGCTCGAGAATGTAGCGGCCTGTTTTCAGCAGACCGCGGACCGACTCGGCTTGTTCGGTGTCTAAACCGCCGCACCCAATCCAGCGCCGGATGTGACGAACGGCAAAGGGCACGCGCCGTGTAGCGCGTGCCCTTGAGATGCTTGCTGCAGTCTGAGGAAACTATTCCGATACGACCGCGACGAAGCCGTTGATGTCGCCGACCGTGACCGCACCGTCGTCGTTGAAGTCACCGTTCAGCGCGTTGCAATCCGGGAACGCCTTGCGGTAACCATCGGTATCGGTGAGCGCGAGCACGAAGGCGTTGATGTCGCCAACGCTGACGACGCCGTCGCAGTTGAGGTCACCGAGCAGAACCGCCGGTCCCTGCGGCACCGGCAGCGAAGCGACCACGAAGTCCGGCGAGTGCGGCCGGAACGTGCCCAGCGTCACGGAGCCGTCTTGCGGCGGCGCGTCTGCATCGAACCAGTAGTTGTACAGCGTACCCCACTCGATGTAGTTGCCGTTTTCGTCCTGGTCGAACGGCTGCTGCGTTGCCCAGGCGACGCTGCCCGCACCGCGGTTCTGCGTCCAGTCGGTGCTGTCGATGTTCTCGCCGGAGTGCCGATCGACGTCGTGGAAGCCGATGTTGGTGACGTTGACGCCCGGCAGGACCGGCACTTCCAACGAGCCGCACGATGCCTTGCTGGTCAGGTTGTAAATCGCGTACTCATAGCGCCAGGTACCGTCCTTGTTGTCGATCACCTTCGCGCCGGCGTACATCCGGCCTTCGCCGGGAACGTCGATCTCGACGATCTGGACGCTCGGGTCAACCAGATTGGGCCCGTTGCCATGGTCGCGCCAGGCAAAGATGGCCGGCACGGTCTGGAACATCTGGCCCGTTGGGACCATGCTGAAGTTGGTGCCGACATTGACGCGCTTGTACGACGCGTTGTTGAGTGCGTTGCCTGCGGGTGCGTCGTCGACAGCGACGTAGACGCCTTCGATGAAGTAGATTGCGCCCGGGAAGTCCGCGGTGCGAAGGTCGTCGGTCTGCACCTGAATCAGCCGATCGACCGAGGTGCCGCCGAAAGGCGGAGGCAGCTGGAGGGCGCCGGTGAACGGATTAGCGGTCGAGCGCGGTGCCATGCGTCCCTGGCCGGCGTTGAACCCGGCCGAATAAACGTCGAGGCAACCCGGTCCAAGACCGCTGCTCTGCGTGCAGCCAAGCCCGCAACCGTTCGATTCGAACGCGCAGCAGGCGCCCTTGGTCCACGACGCACCGAGCTGCATCAGCCGGCCTTCGTGGAGACGGTAGACGTTCATTGCAAGAATCGGGGAGCGATTGACGCTCGGTCCCCAGCCCAACACCTGGTTACCGATGTTGCACGTATCGCTCTGAATCGAATACGCGCGGGTATCGCCGATCGTCGCACGTAGCGACACGCTGTCGCAGTCGGTGTAGATCACATCGGGGCCTTCGGAGAAGCCCTGTCCGACGACCGGCGCGCTACAGGCCAAGCCGGCGACGATGCCGACCATCAAAGAAGCATTACGATAGGAAAACCTCATTGTGTACCTCCTCTGGATTCCACCCTGAACTCCTGGATCCACCTTCACCCTCTACTACCGTTGCTCGATGAGCGAGGCTATCTTAACCCGGCTGCATCGCAGTTCCGCATAAAAAAGAACGAATTGCGAAAGCTCGATTTCCGACCTCGCAGGCCGGGATTGCCCTGGAACAAACGCTCGGACAATACACGGAGCTACAAATGTCGCAACAAGGCCTGACTCTCGATTATTCCCGCATTCTTTCGAATTCGGTCGGCACGACCCATGGACTCACGTCGGCGGAGCTGGACGGCGCCGGTCGGCGAGTGATGGAGACGGTTGCCACGATCGAACGCGAACGAAAAGACGGTCGGCATCGGTATCGCGACTTGCCCGACGATGCCGCCATGCTGCGCGGTATCCGTACGGCAATCAAACCTCGTGCCAATGCCTTCGAAAACCTCGTGGTGCTCGGGATTGGCGGCTCGGCGCTGGGTAACATCGCGTTACAGACGGCGCTCAACCCGCCGTACTACAACAGCCTGCCCACCACTCGTCGCGGTGGACCGCGGCTTTTCGTGGTCGACAATGTGGATCCGGTACAGGTCGCGAGCCTGCTGGAGGTGCTCGGGCCTCGTCTCCGCAAGACGCTCTTCAACGTCATCACCAAGTCCGGCGAAACTGCCGAGACCGCAGCACAGTTCCTGATCGTGCGCAAGCTGCTGCGCGACAAACTGGGCGACCGTGCGCTGCGCCGCAACCTGCTGGTCACGACCGACGCCCATAGCGGCACGATGCGCGAGATCGTGGACGCGGAGGGTTGGGAGACGCTAGCCGTTCCCGAGGGTGTCGGCGGCCGATTTTCCGTTCTCTCGGCAGTCGGGTTGTTCTCGGCAGGGATGTGCGGCATCAACATCGGCAAGCTGCTCAGCGGCGCACGGGAAATGGGAAAGCGCTGTGCCCAACGAACACTCAAACGCAATCCGGCGGCGATGCTCGCACTGCTGCTCCACGCGTACTACGTGCGAGGCAAGCGGCTACACGTCATGATGCCGTATAGCCATCAATTGAAGGATCTCGCGGATTGGTATCGACAACTGTGGGCCGAAAGCCTTGGCAAGTGTACGGCGCGCGACGGGACCCCGGTGGTCGTTGGCCCGACGCCGATCAAGGCACTGGGGGCAACCGACCAGCATTCCCAGGTCCAACTCTACCGCGAGGGGCCGAACGACAAGGTGTTCATCTTTCTCGAAGTGGAACGGTTCAAGAAAGACGTTCGCATCCCGCGCGTGGCGGGAACGCCGGCGAGTCTCAAATACCTCCAGGGAACTTCGCTTGCACGCTTATTGACCGCGGAGAAACGCGCGACGGAATTCGCGCTCGTTCGTAGTGGGCGTCCCTGCCTGACGATTCGTTTCCCACAAATCAACGAAGAGCACGTGGGCGCGTTTATCATGCTTTGGGAGGCAGCGACGACGATCGCGGGCTACCTGCTCGAGATCGATCCGTACGATCAGCCGGCGGTTCAGATGGGCAAGGACTATACGTACGCCTTGATGGGCAAGGACGGTTTTGCGGCGCAACGGCGCGAGATTGATACGTTCGCGAGCCGCGGACGAAAGAGCAGCGTGTGATGCCGTTAGGTACTCATCGCTGCGGCACGATAAGAGGCTATTTGTTGACACAGGCATTTGCCCACCGTACAGTAGTTTTTTGTATGAGCGTTATTCTTAGGCGTTTTTCAATCACCACTTTTTTGTAGAGGCTAGGAGATAGCTGACATGCCCAAAGGTCGTCGCAAGGGGGCGACTCGGAAGGGACGAACATCGAGAGCCGGTAATCAGACCGGAGTGTTGCCAAGTCTTACAACGGCATATCGGGATCTGCTGGACCAGCGCGACGAGATCGACAGACAGATCGCTGCGCTGGAACATGCGATCACGACGATGCAGGGCTCAGCCTCGAACGGCACCGTAGTCGGGATAAGCGGTGCTCGTCGGAGTCGGCCCGTCGCACGTCGTCAATCGCGTCGTGGTCCCGGTCGTCCGCGTGGCAGCACCGCCAAGGGTTATCGGAAGGGCTCAGTCAAGGCGCTGATTGTGGATACACTGTCGGCGCGGGGCAAGGCGATGCGCGTCCCGGAAGTAGCCAAGGCGATTCTCGCCGCTGGCTATAAAACCAAGAACCAGACGTTTGCAAAAAGTGTCGGCATTGCCATGACCGAAATGCCAGAGGTCAAGCGTGTCGCGCGCGGCGTATACAAGCTAAAATAATGCCCCCGATTGCGAGGAGTGCGCCAAATGGCACTCCTCGCTTCAGCTTGGACGCCAAATGACAAATCATCGGCAACGTCGTTACCCATTGGTAAAGGCGCAGTTTGTTGTTGCGCCAACAACATGGTAATCCGTGCCGGCCGGCTCCCGTGCCGCTGAGCGCTCCGTTACCTGCGGCGGGTTTGTGGACTCCCTCGCTATGCGCCGAGCAATCGTTCCGGCCAGGCGAAGTTGGAGAAGAACCCACCGGTGTGCATGAATACGATGGGACGATCCTGTCCGAGTCTATGCTCCGCGATGCGCGTCAACATCCCGTAGAACGCCTTCGCGGTGTAGACCGGGTCGAGCAGCAGCGCCTCGGTCCGCATCAGCATCCGCACCGTCTCGTTCGCGCCATCGTACGGAATCGCGTATCCCTCGCCCACGAACCCGTCTTCGAAGTGCATATCCTCCGGACGAAACGTAATCGGCAGTTCGAATTGTTCGATCGCCCTCGTGCAGAGTGCTTCGGTGTTCGTGCGATGCCAAGCGATGTCGTCGCTGACGGGTATAGCGATCAGCCGTACATTCGTTAGCTGGTGTAACCACTTGCCGAGCAGAAGCCCGGCGTACGTACCGCCGGAAGAAACGGCGACCACCACGTCGCAAGCCTCGATGCCCGCTGACGATAGCTGCGCGCCGAGTTCGGCGGCAGCCCGTATGTATCCCCAGCAGCCGAGCGGCTCCGACGCGCCGGCCGGTGTCCAGCGCGGTCTCGCACCGGCGCCACGTAGCTCTGCGAGTACGTCGTTGACGATCGCCGTCCGATTCTGGTCGAAGGCGGGCCGGTCGTAGCTGCGTGTTTCGGCACCGCAGAGCGTGTCCAGCAGATGGTTCCCCTGCATCGTCGTCGGCGGTGCGGGCCGAAACAGTAGCACACAGCGCAGACCGAGCCGCGCGCATGCTGCGGCCGTGGCACGACAATGATTCGACTGGCACGTACCCTCGGTCACGATCGTATCACAGCCGGTCGCAATCGCGTCGGCCAGTACGTATTCCAGCTTGCGAATCTTGTTTCCACTGAGCTCGAGCCCGGTGAGATCGTCGCGCTTGACCCACAGATCGTCACGACCGATGCTCTCGCGCAGCCTGCTTGGGGCGATCAGCGGCGTCGGTGTCAGGGCGAGCTCGATACGCTGCGGCTCGTGCATCGTCGACCTTCCTTCCAGTGACAGATTGCCGACATCATAGCGCAGCAGTCTATCGTCGGCGAGTCGGACTCAATCCCCCCTCTGCGACCTTTCACGCTCCTCGACCCTCACGATTTTTCCGACAGATCACGACTGCGCCACACCAAGTTTCCGCAAGTAGGCCGTCCGAGTCGGATTGCTCCCGTCGCTCACGGCTCCGTTTCAATCCCGTTCACGAAACCGAAGGAGTCCGGAATGCGCAGATTCTCTGCCCACCTCTTCCTGTCAGCACTGTTTCTGGGGAGCGTCCCCGGCGTGCTCGCCGACGTCCCCCGTACCGTCACGTACCAGGGTAAGCTGCCCGGCTTCGCGAACGAAACGGTCTCCCTGACCGTCTCATTCTATGACGCCGAGATCGGTGGCAACGCGCTCTACTCGGAAACGCTTGCCACACCGCTGACCAACGGCGTCTTCGCCGTCATCCTCGGCGAGTCCATTGGCGTGCCCGATACGGCGCTCGACGCCGCCGAAATCTGGGTCGGCCTTGCCGTGGACGCGGACCCCGAAATGCCTCGTACACGCGTCGGTATGAATCCCTTCGCTGCGAAAGCATCCGCAAGCGAGCGACTGGTCCAGCCCGACACCTTCACACCGATCGTGATCGTTGATGACAACGGTAACGTTGGCATCAATACCCTGGCGCCAACTTCGATGCTCGACATCTTCGGCGGCTCGATCCGCAGCCGGCGCGACGCCGTCCAGTGGGCCGAACTCCGCAACACCGACGCCTCGGGCGCACACGTGACCGCCTGCTCCCGCGAAAACAACAAGAAGCCCGTCTGGCTCGACAACCTGCACGATGGTAGCGGTGCCCCCGCCGGCACACTCGACTTTCATTTCCGTACCGGACCGACGAGTAGCCCCCGCGACATCATGGTCCTCACCGAAAGCGGCGAGCTCGGGCTCGGAGCCTCCACGCCGCAAGCTGATCTTCACGTTCTGTCGGGCGCTCCGACGCGACAACTGATCCAGCACTTCGCGGCCCAGATCCCGAGCGCCCCGGCGAGCACGATCTTCGAAATGCAAGCGATTCGCGACTTCATCTTCGGCGGCGACGACATCGCAACCGGTCGATTGCGCGTCTCGAACGCCACCAACGGCACCAAACTGTTCTCCATGGATGCTGACGATCCGGACATGCCGATTTCATTCCAGGTCGACTCCATCGAACGCATGCGCATCACGCCCAGTGGCCGTGTCGGTATCGGCACCCAGAACCCGGAGTCGATGCTCGACATGCGCACAGGCGGTTCCGAGGTCGCGTTGAAGATGCGAGCTGCCGGCTCGTGGGTCGCTGAGCTGCGCCAGAACAGTGCGAGCATGCTCTCGATCGTCAACGGCGGTTTCGAACGAATGACGATTTCGCCCGGCGGAAACATCGGCGTCGGCACCACCGCCCCGACACACCGGCTCCACGTGAGCGGCAACGCTCCGTCGGCGATGATCGAGAGTGAGGGCACGGGCGCCGCGTTCCTGCGGTTCAACCGGACCGGGGACCCCACCAACGCATACATCGCGCTCGGTAGCAACAACAATCTCTTCTTCAAGAACGGCGGTTTCGATCGCATGGTCATCACCGAGGATGGCGATGTCGGTATCGGCACGCTTAGCCCGGGACACCGCCTCGATGTCGCCGGCCGGACGCGTACCCACGTGCTCGAGATCACCGGCGGCAGCGACCTGTCCGAGTCGTTCGACGTTCGCTCTCCGGAGGGGCAAGCCGTCGAGCCCGGCATGGTGGTTTGCATCGACCCGGAGAACGCCGGCAAGCTCGTCGTCAGCCGAAGTGCTTACGACGCAACCGTCGCCGGCATCATCAGCGGCGCCGGCGGCGTCAACACCGGCATGGTCATGGGCCAGACGGACACAATCGCCAGTGGCGCACACCCGGTCGCCCTCACCGGCCGTGTCTGGACCCGTTGCGATACGGCTAACGGCCCGATCAAGCCCGGAGACCTGCTGACCACCGCCGAAGAGCCCGGTTGCGCCATGCGCGCGGCAGACCCCGTACGCGCACAGGGTGCCATCATCGGCAAAGCGATGACGGCGCTCGACAGCGGCGAAGGTCTCGTGCTGGTGCTCGTGAGCTTGCAGTAGCGGCAGAATCGCCAGGCGGCGGCGCAGTCCGTGACGGACAGGAACCGCGCAAGCGGGTCGGCAGTGGCACATACAATTCCCGCGTGCCACGTGTCCGGTCGGACTGTCCTGCCGCCACGCCGGCCCGATCGAGGGCGGGCAACATGTAGGAGAATCATCATGATCAAGACGATACACCCGACAAGCGTGGTCGCACTGATGGCTGTCACGATCGTCCTGCTGGTGGCGGATGCGAGCGCACAGCTGCCGAGCGTGGACGCTGCCAGCAAGCCTGCCGGCACGCCTTTCGGAATTCGCCGAGCGATGCCGAGAACCGTCGGCAAGGCCGAGTTGTTCGACCGGGCAAACAAGGTCACCACGTTCGCGCTCGACAAAGACGCATTACTTGCCGAGGACGCTCGGACGCTCGGCGGACCGCAGCGGGTCGCGATCGTGCAGGACGTTAACGCTCGTACCGCGGTTGACGGCCAGTGGTCCGCGTCCGACGACGGCGGCTGGATCTGGACCATCGAACTCGAGGCACCGGGCGCCGACGCCGTCCGGCTGCGGTTGCACCCCTGGCCGCCGCCGACCGGTGCCGAACTGATCCTCTACAACGCTGACGACCCGGCCGAGTCCGTCGGGCCGATCGCCGCCGCCCACCCGACCGTGGCCGACGTGCTCTGGACGCCGATGGTTTTTGCCGAACGCGTCCGCGTCGAGTATTCCCTGCCAGAAAAAGTCGATCCGGCCGACCCAAAGGCCCAGTTCGTCATCGATCGGCTTGCCAACCATTACGCCATCGAACGTGCCTTCGGCGGTGGCCAGAACGCGGCCCCGCTCGCTTGTCACAATGACCAGCGTTGTTCGCCACAGTTCGATCTCGAGGCCGACGGCGTCGGCGCGATCTTCCGTACCGATGACATGGTCGGTTTCTTCTGCTCCGGCGGCATGCTCAACCGTACCACGCAAGACTTTACCCCGCTCTGGCTCACCGCCACCCACTGCGGCGTCACGAACGCCAACGCGGCCAATGCGATCGTCGTCTGGCGCTGGGAATCCAACGTTTGTAACGGAGGCGCACCCAACTGGGCGCTACTCCCGCAGACGCCGGTCGAGACCGTGCTATCGCGTGACGAGCCGACCGACTGGACACTGCTCGGATTGGCATCGATCGGACAGGTGCCCGGCGGCACGTCTTACCTCGGGTGGGACGCCAACCGCGCCGATGACGATATCAACGTCACCGGCATCCACCACCCGCGCGGCTCGTTCAAACGTATCAGCTTCGGCACAAAAACCGGTAACGGCGGGACGCGTCCCGATTTCGACAACCTGCCCGCATGCCGCGGCGGGAGCGCTTACCGCGTCGTCTGGAACAGCGGGCTCACGCAGCCCGGCTCGTCCGGCTCGCCGTTGTTCGACAACAACGACCGGGTGATCGGCACGCTCAGCTGCGGTTCGACGCCGACCTGCTTCGGCACCAACACGTCGAGCTATGGCCGACTCGATCAGGCATACAGCGACATCGAACGCTGGCTCGACCCGGTCGATCCCGTATTCGTCGATCGCAACACCGTGGCTTTCGAACGCGGCACCAACGCCGCCCCGTTCGTCAACGTAACCCGCGGCGTCTACGCCGTCCTCGCAAATAGCACGCTCAACGTGCGTGCCGGTAGTTACGCGGACCGCTTGATCGTCGATAAAGCGATGACCATCCGTGCGATCAACGGCGCCGTCGTGGTCGGACAATGAGATCTCCCACGTCGGCGTTCCACCGACTCCCGGCAGGAACCGCCTCAAGACGCGAAAGGAAAACCATGAACGCTACTGGCTGGCCTGCTAAACGGCTAACACGCTACCGCCTTATCACTCCCCTGCTGCTTGGCGTGTTTGCCACGACCGCAGCCGCGCAGGTCGAGTGTCCTGTTCTCTCGAGCACCGGCGCGAGCAATCCAGATGGGACACTGCTTGTACTTGGAGAACTCAGCGCGGGCATCATCGTCAGCGGTGCACACGTTGGCGTAGTCTCATGCTGGACCGACGACGGAGATACACCACTGCCCGGCGACCTCAACTGCGACGGCTCCGTCACCGTCGGCGACATCAACCCGTTCGTGCTCGCACTGACCGATCCGTCGGCGTACGCGTCCATGTTCCCCGATTGCAGCATCCTGGCCGCCGACTGTACGGGAGACGGCCAGGTCACGGTCGGCGACATCAACTGTTTCGTTGCGCTCGTCACCGGGATCTAACCCCCTGGCCCAAGACCACTACGAGCCCCGAGCGCGAGCGAGGGGTTCAAGGTGCGCGAGGTGACCGAGGTCCGTCGTTTGCGCATTAGGTGCCCCACCCCATCTTGGGGTGGGGGACTGACTCCTTTCATGGCGCCCTTCACAGATCCGCGCCGTCCCGCCAGAATCCGCTTTTCAAGCGCAAACGATCCGAAACGTGAGTGAACCATGCCCTCTCGGAACCTTACCAAACGCAACCGCACGTTGGAATCGACCATCGATGCGCAGTTCTGGCACGAGCACATCGCGGAATGGAATCGCGCGTTACGAGATATGCGTTTCGGGGAACCCGTCACGCACGTCTACAACCCGCTCGATTACGCGCAAGCGGTGCATTTGCAGTACCTAGGCCGCTTCGCGACGCGGCGCGTACCGGCCCTGCTGGTCGGAATGAACCCCGGACCCTGGGGCATGGCGCAGACCGGTGTGCCGTTCGGCGAAGTGAACGCCGTCCGCGATTGGATGGAGTTGGACGCCCCGATCACGCCGCCCGTCCAACAGCACCCGCGTCGTCCAATCCTGGGCCTGGAATGCACCCGCAGCGAGGTCAGCGGAGCCCGGCTGTGGGGTTGGGCCCGGAACCGATTCGGAACACCCGACCAGTTCTTTCAGCGCTTCTTTGTCGGCAACTACTGTCCCCTGGCGTTTCTGGAAGAGAGCGGCCGCAATCGAACGCCGGACAAGCTGTCGGCACCTGAGCGTCAGGCGCTGTTCGCGATATGTGATCGTCAGCTCCGTACGGTTGTGGAGGCGCTGGAGCCGAAAATGGTTGTGGGAATCGGGAGGTTTGCAGCCGATCGGGCGCGAGTCGCTTTGCACGACGCCGATGTCGCGATCGGGCAAATCCTGCATCCCAGCCCGGCGAGTCCCGCCGCCAATCGCGACTGGGCGGGTCAAGTTGAAGCGCAGCTCCGTGCGCTGGGGCTGCTCGAACATTCGGAACACCGTCACTAACTTCGGCAGGAAAAGCACCGACCCGCGGCGCAATAGCCTACGTCTTCCCGTGGCAGTGCTTGAACTTCTTACCCGAGCCACAGGGGCACGGATCGTTTCGTCCGACCTTGGGCTGTTCGTTCCGAATCGTCGTTGGAGTCTGCTCGCCCTGCTGCTGCATGGCTGCGGCGCGATCGGCTTCGGCACCCGCATAGCCCGTCCCGGTCGCATCCGCCTTTTGTGCCTGCATGTTGCCATACGCCATCCCGCCACCCTCGCTCGGGGCGTCGGGAGTGGGGACGGGGCCTCCGGCCGGACCATCACCGGTCTCAGGGCCGGCGGTGATATGGACCTTGAAGATCAGATCGGTCACACGGTCGCGCACGCTGGCCTGCATCTCCGAGAAGAGCCGCGTCCCCTCGCGTTTATACTCGATCTTCGGGTCACGCTCGGCGTAGCCGCGGAGCCCGATGTTGCTGCGCAGCAGGTCCATCGCGTACATGTGGTCCTTCCAGACCGCATCCAGCGTGTTCAGCAGGACCATCCGTTCGACGAACGTCAGTTCGAAACGCAACATCTCGTAAAAGCACTGCTGCAACTGGGCCCGCAGGTCGCCGTCGAGATCGAGCGGGTGCGTATCCAGAATCGTTCCGAAACGCTGCTTCGACCAGGCATCCAGGGCGTCGCCGGTGTGTTCGCGCAGCACCCGTTCGATTTCGTCATGATACTTGTCGCCCGTGAGGAACTCTTCGTTGACCTGCCGAAGCTCTTCGAAGACCTGCTTGGGATCCTTGCCCAGGAAGTGTTCGTATGTCCAGTCGAACCCGAACTTGCGATTGCACCAGTTGGCGATGCGGGCATACACTTCATTCTTGTTGCTGCCGCCGCGCTGGATGGCAAAGTCGATGATGGCACCGACCGGATACTCAATCTCCCGGCGTTTGTACGCCTGCCGCATTCGTTCGCCGATGATGTTCTGGGCCTCGTCGGCGCTCGCCGCCCGCAGGTCCTCCAATGCCAGGTCGACATCGAACTTGTCCCGCGCCCATCGGACCAGCCGGGCCTTGGCGTACAGCGGATCGACATACTGCTCGAGCGGCGCGAGATCCTCGGCCATCACCTTGCGCTCGGCCGCCGTGACGATCTCCTCCTGAAGTTCGTGGGGATCTGTCTGCCGTACCTGGTTCTGCGTCAGGCTGAGATCGTAGGTCGCCGCCCAGTTGACGAGGTTACGCACGTCCCATTCTTCCGCGGGAATGTCCGGATCGATGTACTCGCCGAAGGTGCGCTGGACCGTGCTGCGAATTTCGTAGCTGGCCATGTCGCGCACCTGATCCTGCAACTCGTCGAAGCTCTCGACATCAAGTCGATCGGGATCGAGCTGCACACCGAGATGCTGCGTGACCCACTCCGTGACGCACAGGCCCGGGTAGCCCCGATCGTAGAAACGGTTGATGGCGTCGATGACGGACTCGTCGATCATTTCCCAGATCAAGTCGCTCAGCCCGCGACCTTCGACGACCCGCTGCCGCAGCGTGTAGAAGGTCTTACGCTGATGGTCCATGACCTCGTCGTATTCGAGCAGATTCTTGCGAACCGAGAAGTTCCGCTCCTCGACCTTCTTCTGGGCGTTGGCGATCCCGCGATTGATCGCCGGCGCTTCGATCGGTTCGCCTTCGACGCTGAAGCGGTTCAGCATCTTCAGCACCCACTCTCCCATGAATAGCCGTAACAGCTCATCATCGAAGCTGAGGAAGAAGCGTGAACTGCCGGGATCGCCCTGCCGCCCTGAACGACCGCGCAACTGGTTGTCAATCCGTCGACTCTCGTGTCGCTCGCTGCCGACGACGTGCAGGCCGCCGTAGTCGCCGACCCGCGGCCCGAGCACGATATCCGTGCCGCGACCCGCCATGTTGGTGGCGATCGTGACGTTCCCGATCACCTCCTTGCGCTTGCCGCGCTTGATCTCGTGCTGCTGACCGGCCTTTGCAACGATCTCGGCCTCACGCGCGACCGCTTCCGGACGCGCATTCAGCACCTCGTGATCGAGCCCGTAGCGGCGCGTCAACAGGTTGCTCAGCTTCTCCGATGTCTCGACGCTCGCCGTACCGACCAGCACCGGCCGGCCACCGAGATCGTCACCCATCAACGCGCGATATCCCTCGAAGACACCTTCCGGATCGCCGCGCCCGCCGCGAAACTCGTCGAGCGTCTTGCGGATCACCGCGAGCTGGCTGCTGAGTGTTTCGCGATCGACCTCGTCACTATCCGTGTATTCCCGCATTGTGCGGTCGGCCTGCACCAGCATGTCGGCGACCGAGAGTGGATCGGCGGGGTAACCGTTCTGACTCTGGCTGTGAATCTCCTCGACGATCGCATCGTACTTCTCATCCCCCGTACGATAGATGCGATCGTTATAGTCGACCCGCCGAATCGGTTTGTTGGTCGGGATCGCGATGACGTCCAGCCGATAGATCTTCATGAATTCGTCGGCTTCGGTCATCGCCGTGCCGGTCATGCCTGCCAGCTCACGATACATCTTGAACAGGTTCTGCAGCGTGATCGTCGCGAGGGTCTGGGTCTCCTGCTTGATCGTGACCCGTTCCTTCGCCTCGACCGCCTGGTGAAGGCCATCAGACCACTGGCGCCCTTCCATCAACCGCCCGGTATGCGGATCGACGATTACGATCGCCTTGTCCTGAACGATGTAGTCCTTGTCGCGCAGGTAACACTTGTGTGCCTTGAGCGAGTTGTCGATGTGGTGCGGCCAGTTCATGTTCTTGCTGTCGTAGAACGTGCCGATCCCCAGTTCCTGCTGGGCGGACTTGGCACCCGCGTCGGTCATGTGCGCGGCCTTGCTGTCCAACTCGACGACGAAGAACTGCGAGTGGCCGATCGCCTCGGCTTCGTCGGATGAAAGCCAGAAAGGATCCGCTCGGAATTTCTTGATGCCGTCCTTGAACTTGGCGTCCGCTTTCTGATCCTTGCTCGCGTCCCGTTCGATATCGTCGAGTCGCGAAGCCGTCTGTCGATTGGCCTGATCCTGCTTTGCGATCAGCGAGCGTGCAACATGATCAGCTCGGGAATAGTCGCTGGCGTTGTCCTGGGTCGGTCCCGAAATGATCAACGGCACCCGCGCCTCGTCGATCAGAATCGAGTCGACCTCGTCCACCACCACGAAGTCCTGCTTGCCCTGCACCTGGTCGCGCACACTCATCTTCATGTTGTCGCGCAGGTAGTCGAAGCCGAACTCACTGTTCGTGCCGTACGTGATGTCGCTTGCATAGGCCTGTCGGCGGACCTCCACGCCCGCGCCCCAGGTCGGCATGTCATTGCTAATGTAGCCCACCGATATGCCCAGCATTTCGAAGATCGGTCGGCAGAACTCCGCATCGCGCTTCACGAGGTAGTCGTTGACCGTAACCATGTGAACCTTGAGACCCTGGAGGGCCTTCAGGTAGTTCGCCATGTAGCAGACGATCGTCTTGCCCTCGCCGGTACGCATCTCGGCGACGCTGTTATCTTCGATGACCTTTCCGCCGATCAGCTGGCACTCATACTGCCGGTGTCGACGAGCGCGCATCGAGGCCTCGCGCACGCAGGCATAGGCCTCCGGCCGAATCGCGTCGATCGGTTCCCCCGCTGCCAGCCGTTGACGAAACTCGTCCGTCTTGGCACGCAGTTCTTCCTCCGAAAATTGCTGGACACCCGCCTCGAGCGGCTCGACCTCCTCGCGGACGAATTTCCGCAGACCAAGCACGATCCGGTCATTTCGCGACGGTAGAAACTTGTAGATGAACCAACCGTGGTACAGCAGAAAGACCAGCACCACTCCCGCCAGCACGACACCCACCCAATCGGGTCCACCCCACAGCACCAGCGGGAGAATACACGCCGCCAGCGCCACCAGCAGGATCAGTGAACCGATCAACCACTTCTTGCCACGCCCCGCGCGATACCAGAATACCGCGCTGCTGCTGGTCGCATCGCGCAGGATGTCCGTATCGCCGATGGCGCGGAGCCAGTTGATTCGTCGCCCGGCGTCGGTCTGAGACGGCGACGTTTCCGGCTGTTGTTCTTCCACAGTCAGCGTCCCCGGTTCCACGTCCGTAGACACAGCGGCTAGTCCTTCGCTCGTTCGATGTAGTCCCCCGTCCGCGTGTCGATCCGCAGCATCTCACCGATCTCGATGAACGGCGGAACCCGCACGCGCAGCCCGGTCTCCATTTCCGCATCCTTGCTCTGGTTCGTAGCGGTCGCCCCCTTCACCACCGGCGGCGTATCCACCACCGATAACTCGACCGTGTTCGGCAACTCCGTCGATACGATCCGGCCATCGATCCGCACCACCTGGATGATCTCGTTGCCCTTCAAGTATAAATTGGCCTCGCCCATGACGTCCGCCGGGACGTGAATCTGATCGTAGGTTTCCTGGTCCATCAGTACGTAGTCTTCGCCGTCGCGATACAAATATTCGAACGCCTTCCCCTCGACGAACGGCGTTTCGATCTTGTCGTCCACCCCGAAACGCACATCGATGATCTGTCCGGTCTTGATCGACTTGAGCTTGGCCTGAAGGTAGCTCCGCCAGTTCCCCTTGGAGACCCGCGTGATATCGGCAATCGTGAACAGATTGCCTTCGTGCTGGATCACCTTACCCTTCCGCAACTCACTCGCCTTCATCATAATCGATCACGCTCCATGGATTCGTCTCCGTGACGGCTGACCAGCCGCCGCGGCCGGGTCTCATGCCAAGCCGAGCAGTATAGCCGATCCGTCCAGCAAGGGCGACGCGACCACCACCGTCCGGCCGGTTCGCGTCGGGGCCCGTGGCGTAGACACGGGTCTCGCAAAGGGAGCTTGCTCCCCCCCTCGCTGTGTCGGGTATCTAGCGGTCGCGAGGCCAGGTGCTCCAATACGAGCCCGGAGCGCAAGCGACGGGCCCAAGCAGCGCTCGGCTTTCTTCACCCCCGCGCATTTTGACCCCCTCGCTCGCGCTCGGGGCTCGTTGCGAGAGAGCAGGGCGCCCAAATACGAGCCCGGAGCGCAAGCGACGGGCCCTCATAGAGGCAGCTTGCTCCCCGCTGGCGGACAAGCCGTCAGTGCCACCCCCGCCGGAGTCCGGCGCGTCGCGATCCGGTGACATCTCTTCTCGGAACGAGGCCTAGTCCGTCTCTATGCGGGCGTCGGGCACGGCGCTCAGTCAGGCTGATGTGAAATGACGTCCAGGCGCGTGCGTTTCGGCCATCCCGTAAGGTGCACCTCGCAACGGCCGCGCAACACGCCGGCGAGACGGTGGCCGATAAACTCGGCACGCCAGCCGCGGAGGAGGGTCGGGGTCTCCTGGATCACCCCCAGGTCGTAGTCGATCAGCTCGCGCAGCCGACTGCTCGCGCCAAGCAGGTCGTTGCTAATCTCCTCTTCATAGCAGATCGCCCGCGACACCGCCGACAGCAGGTCGACCGTCGCGCGCATCATCGGCGTCTCTTCGCGCATCTCGAACGGCGCCGGCCATTCGGCCTCCGGCACCTGCCGACACTCTGCGATCAAATCCAGCACCTGGGCCACCGCCGTGGCATTCTTCGCGAGCCCGAAGCCGCGCATGATCTGCAAGTCACGCTGCCGCTTGGGACGGCGCCTCGCGATTTCCACCAGAATGTCGTCACGAACCATCGCGCGCACCGGCCGGTTCCGCGACTGCGCCAATCGATCACGCCATTCGATCAGACGTTCCAATACCAACAGCCCCAGGCCATCCAGGCTCTTCGACCCCTTGAGCTTGAATACCCGGTCCTCGGCCGGCGGGCGATAGAATGTCGGGTCTTCGTATCGCACGAATTCCTCGCGGGCCCACCGCATCCGATCACGCTTTTCCAACTCACTGCGGAGCTTCTCGTGAATCCGTGGCAGATAAGCGACGTCGTCGATCGCGTAGCGCATCTGCTCGCGCGTCATCGGGCGCATCAGCCAGTCCGTCAACGTCTGCCCCTTCGCGATCCGTTTCCGCGCCACTTGCGACACGAGCCGCGCCAGGCTAAGCGGATAGCCGTGTCCGGCGAAACCACTGGCAATCTGCACGTCGAAAACGTTGCGCGGAACCGTGCCGGTCGTTCGCAGGCAGACTTCGAAATCTTCTTTCCCCGCGTGCACGACCGTCACGATTTCAGGATCAGTCACCAACGACCAGAACGGCGCAAGATCGATCTTCTCGGGCAGCGGATCGATCAGCGTCACTTCGCGGCCGTCGTTCACCTGTACGAGGCACAGAATCGCGTCATAGGTCTCATCGCGAATGAACTCGGTATCGAACGCGAACACGCCCTTTTTCTGCCACCGTTGACAGCAACTCTCCAACGCCTCCTGCGTGTCGACGATCGCTGCCGATTTTTGCCGCGCCACAGGATTCCTTCACGGAGAACGTGGAAGATCTAACTTATACACGTGTGCCGCGCGACGACCCGAAACCCCCGCCACGCGTCCAACTGGCTGCATCCGAGGATCGTAACCGCTCCAGAGGTGATTGCGAGCGTGAAAATGTCGGCGGACCTGCGCGCCGGACGCCGACGACCGGCGCGGCCCGGTGCGCGTCGCGAAACCCGTAAATATACCCGGCGGCGAGGGGCGTTGCCCGACGGACCCGACTTCCTTGCCAATGTCCGCCGAACCGAACGACCCCCTCGCGCACCCAGGTTTCGGATCTAATATGTCGAATTTTCGCGGGCGGCGCATGAAACGCCAGCGCCAGCAAAGACGCCGGCATACCGACGCCTCGCGCTCGTTATCGACCGGGTACTGTGCAAAACTGTGAATAACTTGTGGAAACGCCGCGAACCGCTCTGTATTACAGCCAGCTGCGCAGAAACTGCGAGAAACCGACCGAAACCCGTTCCGCCCGGGCCAGCATTGCCTCGTCCGACCAACCGCTCAAACCGGTCGCGGCCCGCTCTGTTCGGCGTCTGGTCGCATCGGGGGAGGTGCCCCACCCTCGAGGGCGGGGGACATGTTCCGACAACAAGCTCACGTGTCCCCAAGGGTAGAACCCTGGGGCACCCACACCATTTATCACATCCCCTCGCTCGCGCTCGTTGTGTCTGGCTTCTGGTTCGCGTCGGGGCCCGTGGCGTAGACACGGGCCTCGCAACGGGAGCTTGCTCCCCCAGGAGCGCAAGCGACGGGTTCAAACAGCGTTCGGACTTCTTCACCCCCGCGCATTTTGATTCCCTCGCTCGCGCTCGGGGCTCGTTGCGAGAGACCAGGGGCGCCCAACGCGAGCCCGGAGCGCAAGCGACGGGTTCAAGCAGCGTTCGGCTTTCCTCACCCCCGCGCATTTTGATCCCCTCGCTCGCGCTCGGGGCTCGTTGTTTAGAGCACTCGGTTTGTACTCGGTGCCCCCCCATCACCGGATCTCGGGCACCAGGCCCGCCAACGCTCTGTCGCTTTCGGTGCGAGAGAAACCCGACGCGCACCAGCGCGCGGGTTCGTGCGACCAAATCGGTCAGAAAATGTACAAATGAGAACACGGATACGGTTATGCGACACATACTGCTTATGTGTCGACGGGTTGCCTGGGTCCGAGGTCACGCACAACGAGCGAGGGGCGCGAATGTCGGACGTGACAGCGGGTGGATCGCCGCCGGGACGTTGGCTAACGATGCTGTTTGTCGCGCTGCGCCGACTCACCAGCCTGGCATTCGTGTATGCATGGTACGGCGTCGGCTGCTGGCTGCTCACGCATCTCTCCCGTTGGGGGTTCTGGTATCTGACGCCACCGTGGCGCGTCGTCCCGCTTTGGCGCGACCCGTCGCTGGATCGTGCGGCCCTCAAACGGGCAGCGGTGCACGCCCGCGCCCTCCAGTGGGCGCCTCCGAAACCGGAGTTTGACCCTGGCGTTGGTCTGGCGGACGCCGCACTGTGGGCGGCCGTCCTTTTGGCATCGGGGCTCGTGCTGGGGTGGCTGTTGTTCTCTCTGGCGCACCTTCGAGCGGTCCTGCGCGGATTCCTTCGTACGTTCTTTGCAGCACACCTGTACGCCACGATCCCGGCATTGTTCATCTTGTACTTCATGCGTTCGGAGTATCGTTACTGGGCGGTTGGCGCGATCATGGCCCTTGTCTACCTGGGACTGTTGTTCATGAGTCACGAGCGACGTCTCGTCGGACGTCCGGCGCGCCGGCGCCCCGGTTGCCCCGAGTGTGGCTACAGCCTGCGCCGCGTCACGACCAACACCTGTCCGGAATGTGGTGTTCCCTACGTCGGCCCCCGGCGCCACTTTCGGCGGTGGGCCGCCCCGCGCCTCGCGTTGGACAAGCGTCGCGAGAGCATTTTTACGTGGGCGAGCGGTCGCACGAGCCTGCGCGTTCTGTTGACGCCCGGGGAGGCGGGTGCGCGGGTTGCCATCCCGGATCGTTGGCCGACGGCCATCGGATGGGCGGGCGGATCCATGGCGGCACTGGTTCTTGTCTGGGTTTTCGGCTGGCCCCTCGTGCGACTGCTCGCGAACCTGACCGTCGCGGGCACGATCGCCACCGCACCACAACCGCCCCCGGCAATGAAGCGGTCCATACAGGCAATCGCGAACCCAGCCGGCCTCGCGTGTCCGCCGATAAGGGGCCCAAGAAGAGCTACCGTTACCGTTCCGACGGCCTCCGAGGCAGGGCTGGATCTCGCCGAGCCGCGATCACTGTATACCGACTTGTGCGCGCGCGTTCCGAACGCATCGGTGTGGATGATGTTTCTGATCCTCGTTCACATGTCGGCGATCGTTCCCGTGTTGCTGGCGCCCATCCCGCAACTCGCGAGGCGCACGTTGCTCAAGTGGTCATGCTATGCAACCGCGGCGTTCGCGCTCGCGATTCCGGTCGCGATACTGCGTTGGATTGCGTGCAGCCTCTACCTGAACGATAGCTCGTTTCAGCGCCTGGAGCGGCTCGTGGCGCCAGACGTCGGCTTCTATACGTTGGTCGGGGTCGGGATCGTGTACTCGATCATCTTCGCGTTAGGGGCCGGGCGCAACCGCTACTTGCGTCGGCGCGGCTGGCGCGTATCGGCCGGCATGCTCTCGGCCCACTGGATCACGTGGCTCTTGTTCGTATGGTTCTTGTTTCCACTGGGGGACCTGAAGCGGTTGCTGTACCTATGACGCGATCGATCGTTCAACGTGTTGATGCCCGTCGACCGGCGTTGTGGCGAATTGGCATGCGGATTGTCTTCGTGGCGGCGATGGTGGCGGCCGCGAGCGGATTGTGGCACCAATGGTACCCGCAGGTCTTCTATCGACATGCAGCATGGGCGGCGGGAGCGCCGGTGCATGAACCGTTGGTGACGATCGCGTTGCGGATGATCGACCGGGAGAGACTGTCGCCGACCGTTGTTGGTGGCTGGCCGCAGTACGACGCGGTGGCAGTCCGGTACAACGAATCGGCGCAAAACTGGAAAGGCAGTGCGCACCGGCGCTGGGCGTTCTTCGACAACGCGTTTCGACCGCTCGTCGAGTTCCCGGCATGGTCCCGGGAGGTCATCGGGCCGATGCGGGACATGGACCGCGATGGAAGCTGCAATTGGGCGCTGCTCCACGGCGCCGATGTTCGGTTCGTGCGGATCGAGCGCGGAGAAGCCTGGTATTGCGGCGGTATCAAGAGCCTGCGCACGACCGATCGCCGACATCTCCGTTCGCCGATCACTTACGATGACGAACGGTCGGTGTATCTGTTTCACGACGAGGACGACACCGTCACCGAACTGGCGCGCTGGGAGGCCGGCCGCATCATCCCCGCCTGGGACGCGTCCAGTCCGCGCCAGACCGCCACGCACATGTTCTTCTTCTTCCCACCGCCGGGGGGCAAGCCGACGCCGATCGAGATCACGCGCTATGTCGAGGATCAGTTCCCGCTACAGGTGTACGGAGTCGACGATCGACTAGCGGGGCCGGTCGACCCGTAGGCCTCCTAACGTCTGCTTTGCCGCCGACCGAGGCTTGCGAAGAAGGCGCTCGAAGGCGCAATGAATGGGCACAGAGGGCTGGTATTGTAAGTGGTTTGGTGCCCCAGGGTTCTACCCTGGGTGACAAATCAACTCGTTGCGCACAACGCGTCCCCCACCCTTCTAGGGTGAGGGACCGTGCGAACGGAAGTGGGAGCAAGCTCCCTCTATGAAGCGGCGTTTGATCAGGCCGTTAGTGTTTCCAAACGCCCGACCTCTCTACTCCGCTGACCGAACCGGGACGCGGTGCAGCTTGGCGGCCCGCGCCTTCGGGAGCCGGACCGTCAAGACGCCGTCGGCCACAGTCGCGTCGATCTTCTGCGTGTCGATTCCTTCACCGACGGTGAAGCTACGGTGGAAGTCGCCGACGGCGTACTCGCGTCGCAGCAGCCGACGGTTGGGCGCTTCCGGGCGCTCACGGACGGCAGCCCGCAACGTCAGACGACCGTTCTTGTAGGCGATGTCGACGTCTTCGGCGCGCACGCCCGGCACGTCGGCGATCAGACGGAACTCGTCCGCGGCTTCAATGATATCGACGGCGGGCGTAAAGCGCACTCGCTGATCGCGCGTGGCGGTCTCACACGATTCGTCGCTTCCGCAGCACGTGTTGATGTTGGTCTCGGTTGCTTGTGTCATTATCGATCGCTCCTATTCGAGTGGTTTCAAGTACAAGGACTCCACGGTGCACGCTCTGCTTGGAAGCGTGCAATGCCGCTCGTCAGTCAGTTCGGTCGCGTCTGGCGGCTAGCCGTTACGGACGTTGATGCGTCGCGCGCGGACCGCCTCGGTCTTGGGTAGCGTGAGCGTCAAGACGCCGTCCTTGATCGTCGCGTCGACCTTCTCGCTATCGATCTCGTACGGCAGCGTTACGGTGCGCTCGAACTCGGTCGTCGTCCGCTCACGTCGATAGAATGTCTGCTTCTCTTCGACGTCGGAGGTGCGCTGTCCGCGAATGGTCAGCTGGTCACCAACGACTGAGACATCGATCTCCTCGTTGCGAAATCCAGGTAGCTCAGCCTCGACCATGACGCGGTCGGCGTCCTCCCAGACGTTGAGTGCCGGGAACGTGGCGCGCGCCATCTCGAACGGTAGCGCGTTCAGCAAACGATCGAAGTCGCCTTGCAACAGCGCCAACGGGGACGAGAACAAGCGGTTACGAGTCAACATGGCAGTCTCCTTTCGCCGTACGGCCCTCGCGGGGGCCGGTCATTGGACAGTTTTTCCGTACAAGGGACTTTGGAGCAAGTCGCGTGCCAAACGGGGACAGCCGTAATTCATTGCTGGAAAGGGCGTTGCGCCGCTCTCTGCCTGCCGGACGTGCGTCAGATTGACAAGCGTGGCAGGCCAGAATGTGCTTGGCACGCGTTATGAGCGGGGCATCTTCGGCGACTTGTTCTGGGAATCTGGCCGATAATGTCGCTCCTGCGCGCTGCGAGGCGGAATTTGTTTGGTGACGGGTTTTGAGAGTCGCTAGAATCGGCGAATCGAGTCACGAGTCCGGGATCAGAGGAGTCCCTGTTGAGAAACGTCGCTCGACCGCACATTGGCACGCACCTCGCGATCGTCGTATTCGGACTGACGTTGACCCCGGCCCTGGCGAATGACGAAGGGCTGGTCGGCAACCCGATCCGTCACATTCCGGTCGTCGGGGACCTGCCGTTCGTCGGACCGCTCCCGGTCACGCACCGAGCCGATGACGGCATGGTTGGCGAACAGTACGCGCTCGACATGGTACAAGCGTACGACGCGTGGTCACTGGAGCTCGGTGATCCGACGATCATCGTCGCCGTCATTGATAGTGGTGTGGACGGTACGCATGCGGACATCGCTGACCGAATGTGGTCGAATCCGCGCGAGACCGCCAACGGAATCGACGATGACGGCAACGGCTTCATCGACGATCTGCACGGCTGGGACTTCGTCGACAACGACCCCAATCCCCAGGACGAGACCGGGCACGGAACGCACATTGCCGGCGTGATCGCAGCCCGCGGACGCTTCACCGGCGGCGTCGCCGGCATGGCCAACGTGACCATCATGCCGATTCGCGTCCTGGACGCCGAGCAGCGTGGAACTGACACCGGGACGCAGCGCGCGATCGACTATGCGGTCGCAAACGGCGCGCGAGTCATCAACGTCAGCCTCGGCGGAACCAACCTCAACGCCTCGCTCGAGGAAGCCTGCCGTCGAGCCTGGGAGCAGGGAGTCATCGTGGTGGCGGCAGCCGGCAACCAGGGAGCCGAGGTGCTGTTCCCCGCCAAGTACGACAACGTCATCGGCGTCGGGGCCGTGGACGATCAGCATTCCGTTCCGACCTTCAGCAATCGCGGCGCCGGGCTGGATCTCGTGGCACCCGGCCTGGCCGTGCTGAGCACGTTGCCCGACGGTCGCTACGGGTACCGCTCGGGTACGTCAGTCGCGACAGCGCATGTGACAGCGGCAGCGGCGCTGCTGTTGTCCGCCGACCCGTCCCTCGATGCCGACACGGTTCGCGTGCGACTGCTCGACACCGCGACGGAGGTCGGCGTCGTTGGCTGGGACGATGCATCGGGCTTCGGACTGGTCAACGCGTTCGAAGCCCTGAAAGCGACCGACCTGCGAATCGCCCGGGCCCAACCCGCATCCGTTTCCGGAACGCAGGACGCGAACGACCCTCTGGATGCAACCCCGCTGATGCCGTGCGGGTTCGGGATCGCGCCCGGCCTGCTGGTCTCGCTCGTCAGTCTGGGCGTCAGCCGTGCAAACCGCAGCGGCCGTCGTTCGCACTGACCGTTCGCGCTGACCCCGAAACCGGGGACGATCATGCTCCGGCCGCTACGACACGTCTTTCCTCCACTGTCCGAGGCGCTGGACCGACTCTCCGAGAACAATCGAGAAGCGCTCGTGAGACAAGTGATCATCGAGAGCGCCGACGCATTCGCGGATGTTCCAGAGGTCGCAGCCGTACGTACCGCGCTGGCGGCAGGTGCCCCACTGAGTGCGTTGGACGCGGCCGGCCTGAATGCGCGGTACGAACAATACGAACGGCGTGAACTCGAGATCGACGACGCCCACGGATCGGAGCGCGAACGCGAGCGATGCTTCCGTTGCGGCCGCTACCTCTACGCGTTGTCGTTGGCCCCAGCAGGCGCCGCTCAAATCGAGAACCTCCTCTACGACATGGCGCACGCGTTCGATCACCCGGACCGATTTTTGCAATCGACGCTACAGGTCGCCCAAACGCTGGATCCCACCCCCGATTAGTCGCGGCCGAAGCGACTGCAACCGCACCACTTCAGCAACCGTAACCCTCGAGCAGTTCCACAGGCGCCCCGGCCGTTCCCGCGCAACTCGTGTTGACATCGACGACCTAAACTCATATAGTTAGCCATATGGCTAAGTATTATGGCGATCTGGATCTGACGTTCTCGGCGTTGTCGGACCCCACCCGGCGTGGGGTGCTGGAGCAGCTTTCGCGCGGGCAGTCGCGGGTGACGGATCTGGCGTCGCCGTACGACATGGCGCTGCCGTCGTTCTCGAAGCATTTGCGGGTGCTCGAGAATGCGGGGCTGGTGATCCGCGATCGGCGGGGGCGTGAGCATCGGATCCGGATCGATCCCGGGCCGATTCAGCGTGCGCAGGACTGGCTGGCGTTGTATGCCGACCATTGGCGGCGCCAGTTCGATGCGCTGGACGCGTATCTCTCGCGCGCGAAGCGAGAGATGCCTGGGTCAGACACGGACGGCGGCAAAAACTCGTAACGGAGTCGTTATCAGGAGTACGTTGGGTCCGCGGCCATCGATCGGCGTTGACGGCTGACGGACGTATCAGTGGGACCGTTGCGCGCTCGTTGCAGGACACGGGCGTCGCAAATGGAGGAGACCTGAGATGAGTACGAATGTGGAGATGGGCGACAGCAATGTCGTCCTCACGCGTGTGTTCGACGCGCCGCGCGAGCTGGTGTTTGCGGCATTCTCGGAAGCCGACCGGCTGCAATCCTGGATTGGCTGCGAAGGGGCAAAATCAGTGCGCGTCACGCTCGATCTTCGTGTTGGCGGAACGTGCCGGACCGTCATGCAGGTTGAGGGCGTCGGCGAACTCGTGTCGGTTGCAACGTACACGGAGGTGGACCCGCCGCGACGGATCGCGTATTCGCTGGCGTGGGAGATCACGCATGACGGTGGCGCGCCGCCGCCGACCATCGTGACGATCGATTTCGTGGAGCGTGACGGCGGGACCGAGGTGCGCTTGGAGCATTCAGGATTGGTCTCGGACGAGATGCGGATGCACGTGCCCCACGGCTGGCAGGCATCGTTCGAGCGCCTGGTGGCGGTTCTGGCCGCGCGCGCATCGAGTTCGTAATTGGATCCGGGGTGAGCGGGCACCTGGCCTGCGCCTTTGGCTTGTTGTGCTCAGCGCACGGTGCCCCACCCTTCTAGAGGGAGCTTGCTCCCCTTTCGGTCGCGGGACGTACTACTCGCTAGAAACTTCGCACGTGCGCGTGCTATCGCAGGGCAACCTGCTGCGGGGCCTGAACCAACAAATGGTTCCGAACGGCCATGCCGACGACCAGCAACAATGCGGGCGCTGCTAGCGGCAACTCGGCAAAGAGCAGCGCTGCCGGTGCCAGCAACCCGCCCCCTACCGCACCCAACCAGAACAGTCGGCGATACCGACCGCTGACGATCATTTTCGCAGCCAGGGACGCATCGCGCGTCGGATGCGTGGGCACGAATTCTGCGACCGCGAGCAAGGCCGATGACGCCAGACCCAGGCAAAGCGAGAATCGGAGCATCGCCGCTTCGATTTCGAGCAGCCCGCTCGAAGCAAGGACTGCCAGCGCCGCCGCGCCGCCGATCCACGAATCGACCAGCATCGTCACCACGAGTAGCGGGTTCTGCCAGTAGTCACGTCCCTTGGCCTGCGCCAACAGAAATGCCGTATAGATCGCGACCGTTGCAGCCGCGATGGCCGTTATGCCGCCCACGATCAGCATGACCGACCGGTCCGCGCCGCTGACCGTCAACCACCAGCTAATCGGGACGAGTGCCGCGAATGCGGTTATCAGATAGGCCCCTTTCACGAGCCAGCTCTTCCACTGCGGACGTAGCAGCACGTACAGAAATCGTTGCGGTTGTTTGAGGTCGCCGACCAGCAGCGCTCCGGTGAGCCCCAGAAACAACAAGCTGACCGCCGTCACGGATGTCGGCAGCAGATCCGTGAGTGCCCCTTGCAGGTACGCCAGGTATGCGACGATGACGATGCCTGCCGCGACCGCCTTGGTCGTGATGTATGCCGAGACCATCCAGCCCCAGGGCGTCGGTTTCGTCTTGGCGTCGTAGGCCCGTCGGGCGCGCGGCACGTCGGCGCCATCGGTCGTGCGACGCGACATGATCGGCAGCGGGACGGCGTCCGGATCGGCTCCCCATAACGTGTCGGATCCCGGCCCGGCTTCGGTCGGATCGAGTGCGGCCGTCTCTCCGCCGACGTAGAACAGTTTCGGGGACGTACCCTTCTCGACCTTTGGGTACTGCACTTTCTGTCGCTGGTCGAGTTGCGCGATGCGGCTCTTCGGATCGTCGAGATCGCCGGAGACGATCGCTTCAACCGGGCAGACCACCACGCATGCAGGCTCGTAGCCCGCATCGAGCCGATGCGTGCAATAGTTGCACTTGGCTGCCGTCTGCGTTTCCGGGTCGAGATAGATCGCGTCGTACGGGCACGCATTCATGCATGCCTTGCACGCGATACAGCGGCTATTGTCGAAATCGACCACGCCGTCGGGGCGGGTGAACAGCGCTGTTACCGGGCAGATCTCGACGCAGGGCGCGTCCTCGCAGTGGTTACAGCGCTGCACGGAATACGTACGCGTCGCGTCCGGGAACGTGCCCTTCTCGATGTACTTCACCCAGGTGCGGTTGACCCCCAACGGAACGTCGTGCTCGGACTTGCACGCGACGGTACAGGCGTGACAGCCGATGCAGGCGCGATTGTCGATCGCGAAGCCGAGACGCGGCATAAAGGCCCTTTCATGGATTGCTCCCGGTACGCCGACATCCTAGCCGATCCATCAACTTTGTCGAAGGGAGCAAACTCCTCCGACGAGGCCTATATCTACAAGGGCGGTGCCCCATCCCTCCTGGGATGGGGGACTGAAGACGCACCAATCAGTCCACCACCCCAAGATGGGGTGGGGCACCTGCAACGGACGGAGCAAGCTCTCTTTGCGAGGCCTGTGCGTGGAGGCTCAGTCCGGTTTGTCGGGATCAAGCGGGTCGCGGCCGCCGTGCCGTCTCAAGAAGGTCTCGATACGTGCACGTTGATCCGCCCGGGAACGGTCAAAATCGATCTGCGGTTTGCGTACCCTCAGCAGCAGAACATCATCCGGGCTTGGCGAATCGCGGTCGATGATCGCTTCGACCGTGGCGTCCAGGTGCTCATCCCAGTGCGGCTGCCTCCCGTCCGCATCTTTCACGCCGTAGTGCCGTGCGAGGTCCCAGCACGTAAGCGGCTGTCCGGCATAACGACGCACGTCGGGGTCCGCTGCGAGGGCGGCGATCACCCGCCCGACCAGCAACGGCGTCTCGGACATCGCGAAATGCGGGTCCTTCTCGACTGCGTCACGCCAGTTCGTCTCCGTGACACCAAAGTGATCGAGCACCGCCTCGGAACGCAGGAAGCCCGGCGTGACTGCAACTGCGGTGATCGGATGGTCAGCCAGTTCCACCGACAGCGCGTATGCCAGTCGAATAACAGAGATCTTGCAGAGGTCGTAGAAGAGCTGACCGCGGTAGCCATAAAATGCCCCGTCGGTAAGTTCAACGATCAGTCCACCGTTGCCGTCCAGCATCAATGGAATGCCATGCCGATTCGTGATGATGTGGGTGTGGATCGCGCGTTCCATCATCGCGAAGCCTTGCCGGACGTCGACCTCCCAGCAGGTCTTGCCCCACTCGGTAAGGGCGTCGCCGCCCCAGATGTCGTTGATGAGAATGTCGAGTGTTCCGTGGTCGGCACGTATCCGCTCGAACAGCTGGGCGACGGCATCCTCCTCCGTATGATCCACGCGGACCGCAATCCCCGTCCCGCCCGCGGCGGTGACCAACTCGGCCGTTTCCTCGATGGTCTCGGGTCGTTGGGGATCAACCACGCCGGCGCGGCTGCTACGGCCCGTGCAGTACACGGTCGCACCCGCCTCGCCGAGCGCCCGCGCAATGCCGCGACCCGCGCCGCGCGTTGCACCCGCAACCAACGCGATTCTTCCTTGCAGATTCATGGCGGTAGCATACGGCGCGGGCAGCCCACCCAACAAGACGACCGCCGAACAGGGCTACCCCTTGGGGGTGTTGCGCAGCAGCCAGTCGAGCATCGCACCGTCGATCGCTGTTGCAGGCGCCTGGCCCTCTGCGGTCTGCGGTAGCTTCTCCAGATGGTCGACGTAGCTGTACGAGGCGGCGTCCGAGGTGAGCAGCTGGAAGTCGTTCGGCAGGACCGCCCGGAACAGCAGGTGCAGCTCGGACCGCGCCGCCGGCGCATTCCCCGAAGTCGCCGGCAAAACGAACCCCGGCGATGCGTTCGACGCCGACAGGGCCGTCGCGATCCAGTACGTCCACAGGAACGCCTGGCTCTCGCGCGAAACGCCGCCCGCTATCGGACAGCTGACCGCCAGCTCCGGTGCGCCGCGACCGTTGTCCCAACGCGCCGCGCGCGTCCGAAGCCCAGCGAACCACTGGCCCCGCTCGAGCTCCTCGGGAAAGCCGAACGCGTCGTACCACTGATCGCTCGCGATCGCCAGCGCGTCACGCCGCAGCCGCTCCACGCGTTCCGACAGATCGTCCGGCTTCAGCTCGATCGTGCGCTTCTGGAAGAACTTGTAGAAGTCGCCACCCTGCCCAACCCGTGACAACTCGCGATGCGCCGCGTCGAGCTGCCCGAAGATGTGCAAGCCCGACACAAGCCGCTCAACCGCCGACCCACCCAACTGCTCCGGCGTACACGTCACGAAGAACGAGAACGGGAACGTGCGTCCCAGGCTGTCACGACTGTCCCACAGGCACGCGACGATCCACTCCTTGCTGTCCGGCGGTTGGAGCAGGAGCTGGTGAGACAACATCCGACCGTGCCCGCCCTCGGGCATCGCGCGAACCCACGCCAACCGACCGTCGTCGAGCCAGCGCGAATACGACGTTGGCGTCCCCGGCGAAACCTCGAGACGACGATACTCGGCATACATCGGGAGCTTGCCGTAGGCGCGCAACAGGGCCTCATTCCCCCCACCGCCAAACAGCTTGCCCAGAAACATTCCGACGCGCGACATGTTGCCTGACAATTCTACCGTTTTTCGAGGAACTTTGTCGCACCAGCCATCGCCGGCCGCGAACCCGGTGCACCCGGCGGCTGAATCAGACCGGGATAACTCCGATTGCCACTGCCGATCTGCACGACGACATCGAACCCGACAGCACCCGGCGACGTCGAGAACCGCGCCGGAATGCGCCACACCGCGCCCTCGCCACTGGCACCCGTTCGCTCCAACAACCGCAGCAGCGACCACGCGTCGCCCGGCAATTCCCAGGTCGTCGCCGTGTCCGGGTAGCGCTTGTCCGCGTCCGCGTTACGGTTCAGCACCGTCGCCACGGTCGGTGCGAACGAGCGGTTACTGAACAAGTCCCAGCGGTACGGCGCGCCGGCGCTGCCGACCGTCAGCGAATTCGCGTAGCGGATTTCACGTGTCCCGAACTCGATCGGCCCGACCGGGGCGGAACCTGCTGCCGCCAACAGCGGCAGATTGACACTCAAGCGATCGTACACGCTCGCAGCCGTAGTAGTGTTGTCCGGATGAAGAATCTCGACCCAGACCTCCAGTGGCACGGTCCGCGCTCCACTTCGTGCCGTCGGTGAGTTGAACAGGAAGGTCGACCATTGACGTGCCTGCTCGAACACCCGCGGGCGACTGCCCTCGCCGCGTACCGCCTCGTACAAACCGCCGAATCGCTGACCGAAACCGCTGATCGCCTCGAGCAGCCGGACGAGATCCTCGCGTCCCATCGGCTCGCCGCCCCCGACCCCCAGCGGGAACCGCCCACTATTGCCGGCGAAGAGTGCCGCCAACTGGGCATCCAGATGGTGTAGCAGCAGATCCTGGCCATATTCTGTCAGGCCCGACAGCGGCGCCACCAGCGGCATCTCCACTGACAAGGCACGCCCCTGCTCAATCGCTTCACGGAACGCCCGGGGTTTCGGAGGCTCGCCGGACGTCCGCCCGGCAGACGAGCCGTCCAGCGCGCCGAGCGCTTCGAGCTTGTCAAGGTACTGCGCCCACGCGTCGTCGAGCTGCCGCGCGTAGACCAGCCACGGATCACCGGCCGATGCCGGCGGCGCATTGCGAAACAGGTCACGATAGTTGTCGGGCACGCTTCGGCCTTGATCGCGCAGCTGCTTCAGCTCCTCAGCGATCAGGTCGAACAAGGCGTCGTCACGCGCGTTGCCTTCCGCCAGATCCCACGCCCAGAACACGGCGCAGCGTCCGAACGCCTCCAGGCGGATCGCCAGGGCCGCACCGATCGCATCTCCCTCCCGATCCAGCGTGCGCACGTAGTCCGGCCAACTGAGCTGTGCACCGCGGCACTGGTCGAGCAACGCGAGCGTCGCCTCATCGAGCAGTTCCGTCGGATTCGAAACCAGATTATGCCAGTCGCCAAAATATCCACGGATGTAAGTCCGCGCGGCTTCGTCGAGTGCCGCGCGCGCTGGCTCGCCGGCCGGATGGGCCTTGAGCGCCTCTGCCGCCGCGTGATAGGCCCTCAGCGTATCGTAGAAAAACGGGCGGGTGTGATACCGCACCAGAATTGCGTCCACACGACGAGCCGTCGGCGCCGCCGACCCGCCCGGGCGACGCCCGTCTGGCTGCCGCGTCTCCGGCGCCGGATCGGGCTGGGGGGCCGGCCGGTTCGAACGTCGACGTCGACCGTATTGTCCCCGGTCGTCATCGCTCTTTTCCTCTCGCGGCGCGCGTTCAACGGGCTTCATCTCGCGCGGCTGCGGACGCGGCGCCGCATCTGTCGTGTTGTAGCGGTGCCGCTTGAATGGCAAGTCGCGATCCACGGCGGCATATCCGGGCATCAACCGCGCCACGCCAACCAACCGCGGAGCCTGGGTGGTCTGCCGGGCGCGCTGCGCCATCTTGCCGATCAACCCCTCGACGTTGCTCGCCCGCTGGCTGCGCCACATTGAATCCGCCAGATCATACAACCGCGGCGGCGCCCAGAACGGGTGACTCGCAAGTTGCGAATGCTTGGCCTTCGCCGCGTCGGTCGCGGCCGGCTCTTTCGAGACTGCGTCGAACCAAGGCGTCAACGTGCCGATCTCCGGCGTGCCGGCCTTCATCGTCGCCAACAGCTTCGGCCACTGCCGCAAATCCTCAAGCGCCTTCAGCTCGTCTCCGCCCGATTGCACCAGATCGCGCAGATCACCCAGGTAGGTGCCCAATCGGTCACCCGACCCCAGCGCGTTCCGCGCCAGCCGCACGTATGCCTGCTGGTTGCGCAGCGGATTCGTCGGGGTCGACTCCTGGTAGCCGATCAGGTTCGCTTCGGCAAAACGCTCCAACGGCTCCTCATCGCGCCCAATGCCGAGCTTCTCTCGAAGTTGCGCCACGCTGCGCTGCAACGCCTCGTTCAACTCAATACGATTCGTCTGCAGTGCGGTGTAGACCGGCGCCGCCCGGCCGGATTCCTGCGGCGCTCCCAGCTGCAGGGCCTTGTGCAGCCGCTCGAATTCGCCGTTCCAAGCCTTCTCGAGTCGCGCGAACATGTCGCGGAACCGCAGGATGCGCTTGTCGTCCGTCTGCGGCACATCGTTGTCGTTCAGGAACTGCCGGAACTTGTGATAGGCCTCGGTCAAGGTGCCGGCCACCGGTGCATACGTCTCGTCATTTAGCGAGCGCACGCCTTCGGTTAACGTTACGAATGTCGTCCGAGCCTCGGCTTGCGCCGCGTCGTCGCCGGCAAACCCGGAACGCGTCTCCAAGGCGCGTGCGTACACCGCCCGCAGCGCGCCGAGCCGCTCGGTGAACTCAGCCCAGTAACCGACGAGCGGGTCGTCACTGTTGGCCGTAATTTTCGTGAAAGGCTGCCACGCGCGGCCGATCTTGTTGATCTCCGCAACCAGTTGCTGCTGCGCGGAGTCGGGCTCGAAGTCCGCCGTCCGCAACAAGACCTCGCGCGGGAACGATCGGCTCTGGCGCGCCAAGGTGATCATCGCGAATTCGAACTGCTCAACCGCCGCATTCCGTTCAGCTTCCGGCTTCTGCAGAAACGTGAGCAGTTTGCCGAACTCCTTGCTGCGCTGCGACGCCTCCAGCTCGTCGAGCCGCGTGAGGCCATGCTGGCCGACGACTTCACCGTACCATTTCGTATAGACCTCGAGCGCATCGATGTATCGTCCCCGCGCATCGGGACCGGCATCCTCCAGCCGAAACGCGGAGAATGCCTCGCCGGTCTCGCGTACGATCGGCTCGAGCAGGCGGTCGACGACGAAACGCGCATGAATCTGCTGAATGTCGCGTCGTGGGGTGTCGATACTCGCGAAGATGTACAGCGCCCGCGCGTAGAGCCAAGCGCCGGATTGGTTGTACGCGTCGTAGTGTTTGCGAAGTTTCTGGGCCAGCTCGACGCGTTCCCCGAATGTTTCAGCGGGCGCGGGTTCGGCCTTGGTAATCTCGTCGTCCGCAAGCTTGACGTCCGCCTGCGGGTTCAACAGCAGCCCGCGAACATTGAAGTACCCGAACGCGAACAGCGCCAGCATCGCCGCGACCATCGCGCCCGTGCCCGCCCATACAGTTCGGCGCATCCGCTTGTTGAGCGTGACGTGTCGCGCCGATCGGAACACCAGCCCCTGCTCGGCAAAAACCTTCTTCTGGTAGAAATCGTGAATGAAGAACGCCTTCGAGTCGACTGCACGCGGCGGTCGTTCGGCTACGTGAATGCTCTTGGCCGTTCGGGAGAAGACGTCCAGGATCGGTGCGCCCTCTTGTACCGCCGAGGTAAAGTAGAATCCACGGAAGAATGGTGGCTCGAGCAACGGACTCTTCTGGAAGATCGTCGAGATGTAGTCGTTCAACGGATCGCGCAGCTCCCGGAACGCTTCGGGATACGTGACGATCATCCCGAGTTCCTGTTCGGTGGCCTTGCGCTGTAAATAGCGCAACGACCAGTTGCGGATCCGCTGGTACACCTCCTCGAAGGAAGCGACGAAGTTCGCGGGATCGTATGGTTCCTGAAACTCGCCGGGGCGCGACCAGCCGAACATCTGGTTCCGCTGTTGCAGGTCGACGCGGATCTCTTCGAAGAACTCGCCGAAACCCCCGACAAGGTCCATCTTGGTAACCAGCACGAAGGTCGGGAACCGCACGCCGAGCAACTGGTGAACCTGCCGCAACCGCTCACGCAGAATCGCCGCCTTGTTTGCTCGCTCGTCCGGCGAGTCGCGCAACAGCTTGTCGGCCGGGATCGCCACGATCAATCCGTTCAGCGGGCAGCGCGGCCGGTTCTTGCGCAGTTGCTTGACGAAGAACTCCCACTCCGGCTTGTCGGTCGTGCCCTCTTCGTGAAACGCGATCCGCCCCGCTGTATCGAGCAGCACGGCGTCGTTCGTGAACCACCAGTTGTAGTTGCGCGTGCCGCCGAAGCCTGGAACTTCATCCTTGCCCAGCGGGAAATCCAGGCCGGAGTGAATCAGGCTGGCCGTCTTACCACAGCCCGGCTCGCCCATCAGGATAAACCACGGAAGCTTGTAGACACTGAGTCCGTTGGACTTCAGGTCGGCGAGCTTGGACTTGAACTTCTCTTTGTAGATCCGCTCCTGCTCGGCGATGTCCCCACGACTGGGCCCCTGCGACTCCAGCGACTCGCTCAACTTGGCCGATTTGCGTCCCGTGATCGATCGGCGAATCAGGTAGATGAGCCCGAACACCACGAGCGCGGCGACGAAGACCAGGATCAACGTCATCTTCGCTTTGCGCGACTGCAGCGCGCCGCCGCTGACGAAGAAGATGATCGACGCCAGCGAGCCGAAGCCGACCAGCGCGAGCATCATTCGCACCGCCGGCGGCAGCTTGAAGAACTTCATCAACACGGAATTCATATTCATGGCATTTGCTCCCGCTGATCGTAGAGGACGATCCGTGGGTCATGGGGGCCCGTGAAATAGTAGAACGGCACCGAGCGATACCGGGCGCTCAGGGCACGATTTTCTTACAAAAAGACGGTCGCGACCGCTCACGAGCGGCCCTGCCTGTCACGCCGGCGTCACGTCAGCGTCTTCGTCCGTTGATTCATCCTTGTCTTCAGCGGACTCGTCGCTCGTCTTGAGCGGTGCGATGTCCGATGCCTCGACCTGCATCCGGTCGGCAATATCGCTCATCTCGCTCGTCGCGGAACTCCAGTAGCCATAGGTCGAGACGAAATAGAGCGAGATCACGAACAGGAACACCAGCACCACATACAGCAGCCGCATGACCGGCTCGTAGTTCGGGTCCAGGATCACCGTGTGCTGCTCGGCTTCAGGAAAGAGCTGCTTCGAGCGCGTCTGCGCGTATGCCGGCAACTTCGCGAACACATGCGACTTGTACTCGCGCCACGCGTCGAGGTCGAGTGCATAACGGCCCTTGAAGCCCGTCTGAAGCGCGACGTAGAAGACCGCGAGGATATCCGCGCATTCATCGACGTCCTGACGATTGTTGCGCTCCGCCGTCTCCAGGTCCTTGATCGCTTCGTCGCACACCTGATAGAAGTTCTCGCCGCCGAGCGCCGTCGGATGGCCGAGCAGCACCACTTCCAGACACTCGTCTGCCCACTGATTACGATAATCCCAGGGGCAATTCAGAATCATCACTTCATCGATCAAGAATACCAGCGGGATCCGCGCCTTGGTCCACGAGTCCCACAGCCCGGGCTCGGTGTGGCTGCGCCGATCCAGTTCACCGAGCAGCGCGATCACCTCGGCACGCGTGTCCTCGTAGCTGACCGGCTCGCCGTCCTCGACACGCCGCTGAAATGCGACCAGGTAGAGCACGACCTCGATCGCCAAGTCATAGACCGATGTCCGCACGCGCGTCCTCCTTTAGCGAATCTTCACGACGAACAACGAGATCTTCAACGGCGCGAGCTTCGGTTTGTCCGCCGCCGGCATGCAGATGAAGATGCCGCGCTCCCGCTCGCAATGCTCCCAGTAAGGTGGCGTTCGAGCGACACGGAAGTAATGCTGATCGGAACTCTTCGGCAGGTTCGCCACCGAGCCGGCATTCTTGAACTCCAGGCCCGGCAGTCGACGCCGATACACTTCCTGCGCGTCTCGCGGCGATGCCAGTTTGAAGTTGATCGTCCGGAACAACCCCTCGATCTCTTCCAGCCCGAGCGTGCTGCGAATTCCCAGGTACATCTCGTGGTTGGGCGTAAACCACTCGTAGTCCATGTCCACGCCGTAGCCCCCGTCGCGGTCCTCGAACGGCCGTTCGATGTAGTCGCGCGGCAACATTCCGTTGACCAGCGCCCGCAAGTACCGAATCAGCTCTTCGAACACCGGTCCACTGTCGCCGTGGCTGTAAGCCGGCAGCTCCCGCGGTCGACGTGCGTCGTCCCACAGGCACACCTTGGCAATCCCGTCGATCAAGGTCGTGTACAGATCGAACGGATGTAACTCCGGGGCGCCAGCCAGCATCCCGACGCGCACCGTCAATTCGTTCAGTGCCATCAGCTTGACGAGTTGCTCGACGTCACCAGGCGAACCCGTCGCGAAGGTCAGGGCACGCTGCGAAGCGTCGGCTCCGAGCTGATCCATCCGCGCGCGCACATCGTTCCATAGAACGTCGATTGCCGTGCACAACGCCGGCCACGCCCGCAGCCGCAATAGAGGCGGAATACTGTTCTTCACGAATGCCGGTCCGGCCGCGCTGCGTTCGATCTGGCCGAGACGCACACATTCGTAGCCGGCGCGGTCTTCGTCGCCGAAGAAAAAGGCACCGCGCAGCCGTCGCACTTCAACGGTTTGTGGGTTGTCGCCGGTGTTCTCGTCGTACCGTTCGGTCAGGTCGATCGCGTAGCGCGGGTTGCGTCCGTCGAGCGCTTCGCCTGGGCTCAGGACGTTCGGCCGGACGGCTTCGATCTCGGGGACGCCGAAATGCACGTCCATCGGACCGCTCGACTCGTCGAGCGCATCCTTGAACTCCCGCGGCTGCAATTCGCAATTCTCGGGGATCTTGACGATCGTGCCGTCATGCAGCACGAGTTCGCAGGACCGGATCTCCATCACCATGTTTTCGATCGCATCCTGCGCCAGATCGAGTGACAGGAAGCCCCACCCATACGGGTGGGCACCGGTGAGGATCGCGCCCCGCGCGGTCTCGAGCTGCCGGAATGCCGCCTGGAGGTGATGCGGTCGGAGAAACTGCCCCTCCGACCAATGCACTTCGGGCCAGAACTTCATGGAAGGATGTCCTACTTTCCGTGTCGTGCCTTCGCGCGAACAAATCCGGGCGAGCCCGAAGGGAACTCTATTGTACTTTCATCTCCGCCCGAAGAAAATCACCGTCGCGCGGGCCGAGGCTACTTCTCCGGGCCGATGTAACTCATCGAGTCGCGATCGACGCGAATACGCAGCCGACCGGCGTTCGACGGCGGATCGATGACCACCGGCATCGTGTTCCGCGGACCGCCCGGCCCGATGAACCGCCCGTAGATCACGATGTGCGCACCATCTTCATAGCCGGTGGGATGTTTGATCGGCACTTCCACCGCACTTCGCTGGTCGGCATAGTCCCGGCGTGAAAGCAGCGGCTCGCCCGCCAGCGTGTCGCGCTGCTCCGACCGCCCCTTCCGCAGGGCAAAAATCATCTCCTTCTTGATATCAGCGATGGAACCGTCGTCACTGTCACGCAATTTGAACCATTCATCCGCCCGCAACGATTGATTCACCATCGCGCTGTGGGTCGTCGCCGCCTCCTTGTCGAGGCACACGATGTCGACGTCCAGCATCTTGCGCGACATGTCGCTGTCGGAAGAAGTATTGATGACGTCGGCCGGCTCGAAGACCACGACGTACGACGTTCGGCATCCCACGAGGGACGGAACGACCAGCGCTCCGATCAGGGCTCCGATCAGGGGTCGCAACATGATCCATCCTTTCTGCTTCCAGACTCCTTCCAACACCACTCGCACCCAGGCTACGATCCTCGGCGATAATCCCCGCGCTCGCAAGGCAATAAACGGCGCATGCTCCTCCCGACCACATACACCGAACCAGTCGGTTTCCGTGAATCTGTCGGGCTCGTCGGCGCCCTTTCTCGTGTTGTGTAGGGAAGACAACTCAATTCGCGCAGCTCGCCGGCCTCCTCCTGAGGTCGTCGGTTGCCGCCGCGGCCCCGTAATCCGCACCTCACCGGAATTGCCGGTGTCGGTCCCGGATGAGACCGTCGCGAGCCGGGTCGCTCGAAATTCGTGCTCCCCTTTTTTTCTGCGTGATTTCGTGTCGAGTCGCGGCCCGAGGACGACTAGGAGCCGTGTGATGACGACGAGGAGCCATTGGATATGGTTGATCCATCAGCCAAGAAAAAGTGGTCAGGGCCCTTCACAAGCTCCAGAATCCCGGCCAGAATTTCCTATAAAGAAAAAGAGCGGTTTATCGTTCATTCCTTTGGTGATTTGACATTTTGGGTTCTATAATCTTTCAGCGAGTCTTGAACTTTCCGAAAGGACGCGAAGCGCATGATGACACCCATCGAAGAAGCACGCAGCACGCTCGTCCGACGCTGGGGGGAAATGAGTGGCTATTGGGGGATCAGCCGAACGATGGCCGAGATCCATGCCTTGCTCTTCGTATCGACCGAACCCCTGTGCACCGACGACATCATGGAGAAGCTGCACATCTCGCGTGGCAACACGAGCATGAATCTCCGCGCGTTGGTGGATTGGGGTCTCATCGAGCGCGTCCACAAGCTGGGTCAGCGGCGCGAGTATTTTCAGGCCGACACCGATGTCTGGCGGATGTTCGAGACCATCATGCGCGAGCGTCGCCGTCGGGAGGTCGAGCCGATTGTGGCGACAATCGACCACTGCCGCGAGCTTGTGCAGAGCGCGGATACCAAGAACACTGACGCCGAAGAACGCAAGACTGTCGAGGAACGGCTGCAGGCGCTGCAGGAGTTTCTCGAAGCGATGGGCAAGCTGTTCGAGATCGTGCTACACTTCGGCAGCGCCGAGGTCGAGAAGTTCGCACGCATGTTGGCCCGCGCACAAACCGATCCGCTTCCCGGCGGTGAGGATGGTAACGAAGAGGGTGAAGGTACCAGCAATGGCGTGACGCGGGTCAAGAACGTGCGTAAGCGACCCGCGCGCAAGGTGAAGACATGACCGATGAGCAGCTCGGGCGGGCCTTGAAAGAGGCCTCATTTCTGGAGGGCGAGTTTACGCTCCGCTCCGGTCGCAAGAGCCGTTACTACCTCGACAAGTATTTGTTTGAAACACAGCCCGCGTTGCTCCGCGCGCTCGCGGCGCGCTTCGCGCGATTCGTCACGCCGGAGGTGACGCGCATCGCGGGTGCGGAGCTCGGCGCTGTTGCGCTCGCAGCAGCGACGTCCCTGGAGACGGACCTCCCGTTCGTAATCGTCCGCAATGCAAAAAAAGCGGACTATGGCACCGGCAAGCTGATCGAGGGCAAGCTGGAGCCCGGCGAGGCCGTCATGCTCGTCGAAGATATCGCAACCAGTGGCGGTCAGGCCATCGAGGCTGCTCGCGTCCTGGCCGAAGCCGGGGCCCGGGTCACCCGGATCGTGGCGGTGATCGACCGTCTCGAGGGAGCGCGCGAGAACGTCGAGGGAGCCGGATTCGCGTTCGACGCCCTGTTCACGCGCGAGACGCTCGGCATTCCGGCGTTCTGAGCCGCTTCACAACCGCCGACATTCCCGTAAAATCGCGATCGTTCGAATTCGAAGCGTTTCTCTACTGAACGAGCGTGGGTTTTATGGCAGGACATTCACACTGGGCCCGCATCAAGCGCGCCAAGGCGGTGACCGACGCGCGGCGCGGCAAGCTTTGGAGCAAGCTTTCACGCGCGATCATCGTCGCTGCCCGCGTCGGCGGCGGTGACCCGTCGATGAACCTCCAGCTGCGGTACGCCATCGATGATGCCAAGGCCGCCAACATGCCCAAGGACACGATCGAGCGGGCCGTCAAGAAGGGCAGCGGCGCGCTGGGCGGGGCCGACTATGTCGAACTGGTCTACGAAGGATACGGCCCCGGCGGCGCTGCGATCCTGTGCGCGGCGTTGACGGACAACCGCAATCGCACGGCCGGTGAGGTTCGTAAGATCTTCGAGGTCCGCGGCGGCAGCCTGGGCGCCAGCAATTCGGTCGCATGGATGTTCACCAAGCGCGGACTTTTTGTGATCGCGACAGATCAAGCGACAGAGGAACAACTTACGGATATCGCCTTGGAGGCCGGTGCGGATGACGTGCAGACCGTCGGCGACCAGGCATACGAGGTCGCCTGCGATCCGAGCGTTTTCTCGGACCTGCGCGAGCGGCTCGGCGCGGCTGGTATCAAGACGGAAAGTGCTGAGATCAGCATGGTCGCCAACGCAAACGTGCAGCTTGCCGGCGAGGACGCCGAACGCACACTCAAACTGATTGAAGCGCTCGAGGACCACGACGATGTCCAACATGTGTACAGCAACTTTGAGATCTCCGACGAAGAAATGTCCCGCCTTTCCGGGGGCTGACGGCCCGCCTGGGGCTCACTGGCGTCGTCGCCGGGTGCATCGACGAATCCCTGCATTGGTGCTGATGCTGCTCTGTCTCCCCTTCCTGGGTGGTTGTTCGACCCTGGCCAAGCAGGTGCTGCGCGAGTTGCGCGGCGCGAAGGGAGAATTGCGCCTGGGCGAAGGCGCCACAGTCCCGGACGATGCGTTCCGGTCTATCGCGCGCGTCGAGTTCGATCGGGTCCGGACATCGCTGCCGTCGCGGCTCTGTCCGCCGACCCTGCTGGCGGACTACGACGAGCAGTCGGCCTTGGCCAGCGAACGGCTCGCGACGGAGTTGGCGGACGACGGCGCGACGGGCACGTTGCGGGTTGCGAGCGAGATCATCTACTTTCAAAAGAAGGGCCTGCTAAGCGAAGCGCTGCTCCTGACGCGTATCCAGATCCGTGATGGAACCCGTCTCTTTGCCGACGGCGTCGTTGTCGTGGAGAGCAAATCATTCCGCGAGCGCAAGACCGACGACCTCGCGGAAACGGCGGTCGGTACCATCGAGAAGTTCATCGAAGACGCTGCCGGCGATCGCGACGACGACGAGGCCGATTCCGACGCAACGTAGCGTGCTGCCAGTCGCATGGTGCCCCGCTCCCCTAAAGTGGAAAACACGCTGACAATCGCGAACCGCGAGCGCGAGCAAGCGGTCGTCGGCCCGTGACGCTTTCGTTCGCGCGACGGTCGAGCTATGATGCCGCGCGAGGGATTGGCAGATTTCGGCTTGACGAGTGGAGATTCCCATGACCGAGACGGATGCGGTCATTCGCGGTGTTCGATGGCACGAGACGCTTCCCGTCTTGCGGCTGTTTCGAACTTTTGGCAACGCATTGAACCCGACGCGCGTCGTGATCGCCTTCGTGGCGCTGACCGCGACGTACCTCTCCGGCCGCGTACTGGATGCGATCTGGCTCGCCGGCGGCGGCGGAGTACCGGTCGTCGTTTCGACGATGCCGAGTGCGCCGGCAGCCGACGCGCGCATCACGGGGATCAACGCCTACGCAAGCCGAGCGCTCGATACCTACGCGGCTTGGGAGCAGCGCGCTCGAGCGCTGTTCGACGAACGGGCGGCGGCGCTCAAGGAAGATCCGGGCCGTGAGCGTCTTACGGAGGCGCGGACCCGGCTCACCGAACTGGGGCGCACGTTGGCGACCTTCGAGGCCGCGACACCCGAGATGCGGCGCGACTTCGATGCGGTCCGTCTGGCCCTGGAGGGTGGCCCGCGCGCCAGTGTGTCGGCGGCCAGCGACGCGTTGGCCGGCCTGCTCGTGCTGTCGGACGACGCTCGGCGCGCTGACGACCGTTCGTTGTTTCAGGTTGTTCTGGCACACCAGACAGCGGCCCTGGCTCATGCACGCAGCGCGCCGATCGGGCCGTTTGCGGCGCTGCTGGAGCACATCCAACAAGTGGTCGCGCGTTCGATGCGCGGCGTACTCCGCGGCAACCTCGCGTTCGCGAACGAAGGCGAGCCGTCCCTGGCGGCAGGGTTTGGGGAGATGTTGCGCGCGAAGCAGTGGCTCTTCTCGCAACGACCGCTGTATGCCACGATTTGGTCCCTGATTCACCTGATCGTATGGGCCTGGGCCGGCGGCGCCATTTGTCGGCACGCCTCCGTTCAGATCTGTCGGGACATGGTATTGCCGCGGAAGGACGCCTCGCGCTTCGCGCGTGAGAAACTGCGTGAGTTAGTGCTTGCGCCGCTGTTCGTTCCAATCCTGCTGGCGGCGGGAATGTTGGTGTTGGTGCTGGGCGGGTTGATTGCCGCGATTCCCTGGCTCGGCGAGTTGGTTCTGGGCCTGTTGATGGGACTCGGCCTGGTTCTGGCGTTTGCGATGGCCTTGGCTGCGATTTTGTCGATGTTGGCCACGAGTTTGATGTGGCCGGTCATCGCAGTGGAGGGCTCGGATGCATTCGATGCGGTCTCGCGGTCGATCGCGTACGTCATGCAGAAGCCGTGGCATCTGGGTGCCTATGCGGTGTTGCTGTTTGCCTATGGCGCTGTCTGCTTCACGTTCCTTCGCCTGTTGGCGTTCGTTCTGTTGAAGCTGTTTCACAGCGGGATCTCGGCGGGGATGGGCTGGGTGACCAGCGCGAACATGTTCTCGATCGGCAAGCTCGACGCGATGTGGCACATGCCCGAATGGGGCGAATTGACCGTCGTTCCGGGAACGGCGCCGACGCCGTTCTGGGGGAGCTTCTACAACGCGCCGTTGAGCGGTACGGAGTCGGTTGCAGCGTTGCTGATTGCCTTCTGGTGCTTTGTCATCGTCGGCATCGTGGCCGCGATCGGCATCAACTTCTTCTATTGCGGGATGGTGCAAATCTACCTTCTGCTGCGCCGGCACCAGGACGGGACCGATTTCGACGAGCTGTACTTCGAAGGCGGGCCCGATCTCGACGAGGACGAGCAGCCCGATGACGACGAAGGCGGTGTCGCGCTTCCCATCGCCGGGCAGTCCGGGTAGCGTGCGCGAACGATCGGCGCGACACGGTTGACGGACGCACTTTTGAACCGAAGAATGCTATGGCTCCTGGGGCCCCATTCTGAGCTTGGAGCACCAAAATGATTCAAAAAATCGCGATACTATCGGTCCTTGTCGTATTGCCGGTCGGACAGAGCTGGGGCCAGGCGCAGTCGATGCAGCCGGTCGAGGCGGAAAATCGTGGCCAGGAAGCGCCGCCGACGACTGAGGCGACTGCGGCCAAGCCAGCGGTCAATGGCGTTCCCAGTGGGGCCGAGGCAATCCTGGCGCGGGTGATTGAGGTCAAGGGGGACGCGCGACGCGCCGGCCTGGACGGGAAGGACTGGCAGCCGTGCAAGGTCGGCGACGAGTATCCGCAGTACACGCAGGTCATCACCGGGCTCGGCGGTTCCGTCAAATTCCAGCTGGGCACCGAGGCGCCTTACAGCGTGATCGTGGTCGAGCCGGTCTCGACGATCACGATGAGCGAGCTGTTCAAGACCGCGACCACCAAGACCGTCCGGATCGGCCTTTCGTTTGGCAAAGTTCGTGGCGGCGTAGCCGAAGGCGGCCTGCAGAGCGACTTCACGGTCGACACGCCGGTGGCGACGTTGTCGAAAAAGGGCACGTGGAATTTCGGGATGTTCTACGAGCGGGCCACGAACCGCTTCGACGTCTTCCTGCTCGATCGCGGGCTCGTCGAGGCGCTGTACAAGATCACCGGCGAGGTCCGTGAGCTGCGCAGCGGCCAGAACGTGACGGAAGCGATGCGGCGCTGGATGGACCAGGCACAGATTTCGCGCAACGTGGCGATCGCCGACATCCTGGGCCAGGGAGACTTCGAGGTCGCGTTCAACCGGCTCCGCAACGACGGGCTGGGCATCCTCAATCCTGGCGGCGGACGAGAGGCCATTCTCGACTTGCGCAACTCCGACGCCACGGCGGCCTTTACGCGACTGCTTACGCAGGAAATCGACCGGTTGCCCAACGTGATCACGCTTCCGGGTGACCGGGGGCCGATTCTGCGGCCCGAGGGCTTCTTCGGAAGCGGCCGCGGGGACCAGTTGATTCAGATCGTTATCGATCAGAACAACTTCCTTGCCAGGAACAAGTTCGCGCGACCGGGAACGCTCCGGCTGCGACGGTCCGCGGCCGAAAACTGGCTCAAACGTCGCGGTCGCTAGGTGCCGATCGGACGAACCCGGGCCCGCACCGGCGCTCCCCTGGCCACACAACGAGCCCCGAGCGTGAGCGAGGGGATCAGGGTACGTGAGGTGAACGGGAGCGCTCCGTGGCTTGGTGCGCCAGCTCTTCTTGGGGGTGAAGGAATGACCCGTCGCTTGCGCTCCGGGCTCGCACTGGCGCCCCCTGGCCACATCACGAGCCCCGGGCGCGAGCGAGGGGACGGCGGGTGGCACTGGCGGCTTGTCCGCCAGTGTTGGGTACGTGCGTTTGATCAGACCCTTGTTGGATTGAGCGAATTCCGGGCAAGCACGCCCTGAACACTGGTAGCAAGCCACCAGTGCCACCCGGCTGATCGGACGAACCCGGGCCCGCGAAACGAGCCGTGAGCGCAAGCGACGGAAGACGCTTGCTCCCTACGCCACTCGTTGGATTCCGCTCCGCACGGCTTCGATGTAAGATCCTGTTCGACAAGATTCGAGAGGCAGGAGGCAAGGAGGCGGTGCGATGAAGATCGTTCGAGACCCGAGTGTGTATCTGGTCGGTCGGCAGGTTGTGGAGCAGGCGGCGATCGACGCGTTCCTGCGTGACCATGAAGCCAGTTGGCAGACGGACAGCGAGGTCGGCGCCGAAGTTCTGTGTGAGGCGGCCGGGCGCGTTTGTTACATGTCCTACGGCAAGGGTCGCAAGACCAACGCGGAGTACCTCCAGAACATTATCGGCATGCAGCATGGCTCCGTGCTGGAACACGCAGTGTGGAACTTCCTGTTCACCGGCGTATCCCGGTCGTTCACGCACGAGCTGATCCGGCATCGTGCGGGCTTCGGTTACTCGCAACTCTCGCAGCGTTACGTCGACGAGAGCACGTCCGATTTCGTCGAGCCCGACTGCATCGCCGACGATCCCGAGCTGCACGCGCTTTGGGAGGAGTCGATTCGTCAATCGCACGAAGCCTATTGTCGTCTGGTCGAGGGGCTGGCGCAGAAGTACGCGGACGAACCGTCGGCGACACTTCGGCGAAAGCTTGCCCGGCAGGCCGCCCGAAGCGTGCTGCCGAACGCGACCGAAACGAAGATCTTCGTGACCGCCAATGCCCGCGCCTTGCGCCACTTCGTCGAGCTGCGGGCCAACGAGCATGCCGAAGTGGAGATCCGGAAGGTCGCGATCGAGGTGCTGCGAATCATGCAGCAGGAGTCGCCGACGCTGTTCGGGGACTACAAGATCGAGGAACTCGACGACGGCACGGAGATCGCGCACACCGAGTATCGCAAGGTCTGAAGCCGACCGGTGACGCATCGCTTTGCTGCCAGGAGCGCGCTTTGTGGGAACGATGCGGCCGATCACGAAATCGATTCGTGGGGACATGACTGTGTCGTTCCGGTCGGTGGAGATCGCCGACGCGGCTGCCGTGCTCTCATTCACCCATCTCGCGATGCGTTCGACCGACCAGGTGCGGTCGCCGGACGAGTTGCCGACGCACGTTTCCGGGGAGGAAGCGTTCATTCGTTCGTTCTGTGATGGGCCGACCAGCCTGTTGATGCTGGCGCAGGTCGAGCGCGAGATCGTCGGCTTGCTGGGCCTCATCGGCCATGCCCATCGGCGAATGGGGCACACGGTCGAGTTGGGCATGGTGCTCGGGACCACGTGGCGCGGCCGTGGGATCGGGTCGGCGATGATGGAAGCGGGGCTGGACTGGGCGTCGGCGAATCCCGGGATCGAAAGGGTGTACCTCTCGGTCTACAGCACGAACACACTCGGACTGAAGTTGTATCGGCGGTTCGGTTTCGTGGAGGAGGGACGTCGGCGAGGGCAGGTCCGCCTGGCGCGCGGCGACGCGGACGAGATCCTCATGGCTCGCTGGGTACGCTAGTACTCTTGGCCTTGCTGCCGATTCCGCTGGCGGTCTGGCGCGATGTTGCCCAGTTTCGCCGATCGCGGCGCGGCCTGTGCCGAAACTGCGGCTACTCGCTGCATGGGCTCGATTCGCCGCGCTGTCCGGAATGTGGAACGATCGCGAAGTCGGCGTGAGCGCTACACGCGCGCTGGCGTCAGCGTCACTTCGAGGATGTGCGCGCCGGGCGTGGCACCAGCCGTCGCAACAGCTCCGGCGCCCGGCAACAGGCCGACCTCGCCGGCCCGAAGCGCGAGGGATTCATTCGGCTGTTGTTGAGACTGGTTTGTCGTCGCTCCGGCTGTTGTTGCTACGGACCAGTCCAGCGAGACCGCGCCCTCGAGCACGATCCAGATGCACAGTCGTGCCGGATCGAGGCAAATGGGCGTACGATCGGGCTCATCGCCGACCCCACCAGGCTTCGGCGGAATGCGAATCTCGTCGATCGCGAAATGATCGCAAGCGATGCGCCGCATGCGGCCACTGTCGCATGGCACAGCCAGCGGCCGAATATCGTCATCGCGTACGTCGAACCGTGCGTGTCGCAGGGCCTGCTCGAGATGTAAGTCACGCCGACTTCCGTCGGTGCCCGTGCGATCCCAGTCGTACAAACGATAAGTGACGTCAGACGGCGTCTGCACTTCCGCAACCACGACCCCGGCTCCCAGTGCGTGCACCGTCCCGCTCGGCAGATAGAAGCAATCACCGCGCGTGACCGGCCAGGTCCGCAGGAGATCGACACAGCCCGCCTCACCAGCATGCCGGGCCAAATCGGTCGGCGTGACTCCCGGCTTCAAGCCGGCATAGATCACCGCGCCGGGCTCCGCGTCGACGACGTACCATGCCTCATGCTTGATCGGTAGGCCGTCCGAATCGGCGTGCTCCGGACATGGGTGGACCTGAACGCTGAGCGCTTCGCGGGCATCGAGAAACTTGATCAGCAGCGGGAATCGACCGTCATCCGCCCCGATGCCGCGCGGCCACGGGCCCCAAACGGCGCGCAGATCGTCAAGCCGGGTGCCGGCAAGTGGTCCGCCGCGCACCGTCGCGACGGTGTCGGCCAAATCCGCCACTTCCCATGATTCGCCGATTGTTTCCGCTTCAGGGATCGCGCGACCGAAAAGCCGAGCCAGAGCGTTGCCCCCCCACGGCTTGGCCTTCAACGTCGGCGTGAACGTGACCGGTATCGCGAGCCGGCTCACGCGGCTACAAGTCGGTCGGGTTTCGGCGTCAAGCTGGGCCATAGCGCTGCTATCGGATCGACCGGCCGCACAACCCGATCAATTCTCAGGAGTAACGCGCTCCGCACGCCGAATGAGCACGTCATTGACCGGCACGTCCATGAAACCGTCTCGCGATTCCGTCGCGACGGCGGCGATGCGGGTGACGATGTCGAACCCTTCCACCACCCGGCCGAACACCGCAAAGCCCGGCGGCTGCGTGTCCGCGTTCAGGCTGTCGTTGTCCACCAGGTTGATATAGAACTGCGAAGTCGCGGAATTCGGGGCGTTGGTTCGTGCCATACCGACGGTGGCCTGGTCGTTCTGCAACCCGTTATCCGCCTCCAACGCGATCGGGTCACGTGTATCCTTCGGTGTCAGCCCCGGCAGGAAGCCCCCACCCTGAACCACGAACCCCGGTACGACCCGGTGGAACAGCGTGTTGGTGTAAAAGCCTTCATCCACATATTGCAGGAAATTCTCGACGGTAATCGGCGCCGCGGCCGGATTCAGCTCGAGCACGATGTTGCCAAAATTCGTGACCAAGCGTACCTGCGGCATCGTATCGTCATCCGGGTCGCCGCCCGGTGGCATGATGCGCACCAGCACCCGGTCGGTGTCGCTCGCTCCCTTGTTGTCGGTGACAATGACCTCGAACTCGACCGTGTTCAGCCCCGCAGATTCCGCCGGTGCCACGAAACTGGGCATCGCCGAGTCATCCTCGATCAGTTGCACCATCGGACCGCCGACCTGGCGCCAGCGAAAGCTGAGCCCGGTTCCACGGCTGCCCGACGCATCGAGCGTAACGAGGTCGCCGCCGCGTACTTGCTGATCGACCCCCGCACGGGCCACCAGGCTTCCGGTCCCACCATCGCCGGGATTCGGCCCGCTGCCGTCGTCCGGGTCGAATGGCAACGTATCATCCAGCAGTACCAGCACGTCCACCGTCGCCCGACCCACATCGCCGGCGGCGTTTGTCGTGGACACCATGAACCGCAACGTGGCATCCTCACGGAGCGAAGGCGCTGAAAAACGCGCCGTGGCGCTGTCAGCGTTCGTTAGACGAGCACCGGGCCCGGAGACCTGAAACCAACTGAACGAAACCCCGCTCGGATTCGCGACGCTCGCTGTCAACTCGACCATTTCATCCGTGGCGGCCCGATCGGGACTCGCCGACGCGCTGGTCTCGATCGGCCGACGATCGACGGGCTCCGGCGTCGTGGTCGGCGGTTCACCCTGCATCGGACAGCCGTCCGGCAGGATCTGCGCGAGCGGCAATAACAACAACCCGAAGAGCGTTACTCGAATCATTCCAGTTCCCGTATCAAGATTGGTCGAGCCGGAGCAGCCGACTCGGGACATCCACATAGTATATTCGCACAATTCGGACGATCGCCATAGTCCATTTTACGGCAGCTCGGCAAGCGCAGATGCTGCGCGAGCAACGAAGCTCCTTTGCGAGGCCTGTGTCTGCGCCTCAGGCCCCTGCACGAACCGGACACTCAACGTGCGAGCCGCGAGCGCAAGCGAGCGGTCAATGGCGCGCTTGGTGCCCCAGGGTTCTACCCTGCGGGACGTTGCCCCAAAAAGCGTCCCCCACTCTGGAACCCTGGCTAATTGCCGCGGCCTTTCAGTTTCTCGACCATCTTCTCGGCCGCCGACCGCTGCTCCGCAGACGCGTCGGCCATCTTGGTGATCGCCTCGGCGTAACGCCGAGCTTTCCCGACTTCGCCGAGCATCATGTACGCCTCAGCCAAAGCTAGCTTCGCGTCCGCCTGATGGCCCGGCTCCGTCGCGAGTGCGTCTGCCTTCGAGGCCAGATGGACGATTCGCTTGGCCATGCCCGCCGGATCGCTCCATGACCCCGTCTCATAAGCCGCCTGTACCGAACGCAAGTACAGCGGCACCATCGCGGCCTCACGGATACCCAACGCGTCCAGGCGTTCGATCTGTTTCAGCCCGGCGGCGCTATCTCCGCGAACGAACAGTAGCCGAGCGTACTCCATGTTCAACTGAGGGTCGTCAGGCGCTTTGGTCAACGCTGCGTCGATCTCCGGCATCCGCTTGCAAGCAGCAATAATCTCCTTCAACGCGGCCACCAACGGGCCCGCGTCGCGGAAGCCGATTACGCGTCCCATAACAGTGCCGTCCGGCTCGAGCAGCAGCATGGTCGGATAGCCACGCACCTCGTAGCGTTTGGCGGTGGCCTTCCCTTCCACGTCGGCGTCCTGTTTGAGCAGGACGACACCCTCCGCAAACCGTCGGAACTGCCGGTCGGGAAACGTCTTGGCCTCGAGCACCTTGCACGGCGCGCAGGTCTTGGTGTGGAAATACAGCAGGATCGGCTTGTCCGCAGGTCGGGCTGCTGCCACCGCGGCGTCCCAGCGGTTGAGCCATGGGACGTGCTGCTGTTTCTCCGGCTCCGCTCCGACCGTGACGGCGCAACTCAAGACCAGTCCGCACCACGCGGACGCGTAGTAGGTTGACATTCCCGCCTCCGATGTCCTGTTGGCTCGCCCCGGGACATGGACCGTTGTGCGTGGTTGGAGGCCCGCGGTGCGCGATTCGACCGCGGGCCGGGAAAAATCGCGGTTGGCTTAGCTCTCGGCCGCCTTCAGGCTCGCGAGGATTCGTTCCGCGTACGCCTTCTGCTGCTTCGGTGCGTCTGCCAGCGCCGTGACGGCTTGTGCGTGCTTGCGAGCCGCCGCCTGATCCCCCAGCATCATCTGAATCTGAGCCTGAAGAAGGTGCGCTTCCGCCTTGCTCTTGGGCTCGTTGGCAATGGCCTCTGCACGTTTGCCGAGTTCGAGGATCCGCTGGATTGCGCCTTCCTGCTCCTCACGCGGCGTCGTTTTGTATACCGCCTCAGCCATTCTGAGATAGAGCGGCGCCATCGCCGGGTCATTGACACCCAACTCGTCGAGTTTGGCCATGACCTTCATGCCCTCGGCGTCGGAGCCGCGGGTGAACAGCGCGTCCGCATACTCCATATTGAGCTTGGGATCGTTCGGCGTCTTCTTGAGCGCCTCCGTCAATGCCGGCAGGCGTTTTGTCGCATCAATGATCTTGGTCATGCCGGCTACGAGCGGCTCCGCCGGCTGGAACCCCATCATGCGGCCCATCAGCTCGCCGTCGGCGCCGACGAGTAGCAGCGTCGGGTAACCGCCGACTTCGTACTTCTTCGCAAGATCGCGGCCTTCCTTCTCTGCATCCTGCTTGAGCAGCACGACGTGCTGCGCGAACTTCTTGAAGCGGTCGTCGGTGAACGTCCGCTTGTCCAGCATCTTGCAAGGGCCGCACCATGTCGTAAACACATCGACGAAGATCGGTTTGCTCTCCTTCTTCGCCGTCGTGACCGCCTCGTCCCAGCTCTTGAGCCATTTCAGCTTGGTCTCTTCTTCGCCAGCGACTGCAGCCGCCACGAACAGGGCCAGAACACCAGTCGCCAACAGATTTCGTCTCAACATTCATTGCTCCCAAGATGGAGGTGGCTCGATTCCTAATAAGTATAGCTCTTTTTGCGGCCTGTCTGCCCCGTCGGGGAAAAACTTGACGATCGCACGGCCGCGCGCGATCCTGCATGTGCGGAACGGGATCCCATAATAAAGGACAGACCCATGTCGGACGCCACGGAAAACCCGGCCTCGACCACACAGGATCGACGTTTTCACGTTGTCCTCATCGAAGACCTCGGGACGGCGGGCCGGTTGGCACGCCTGACAACTATCGACACCGACAGCTTCTCGGACGTGTTGCGGGAGGCGGCGCCGCAGCTTGCAATCGCGATGCCGAACCCGCTCAACGCCGCCGAGACATGGGAGTTTCCGCTCGCGTTCGCGTCGCTCAAGGACTTCGAGCCTGGCCCGTTGCTCGAGCAGGTGCCAGCGGCGCGCGCTCGGCTGCGACTTCGCGAGAAGATTCACGGACGACGAAAAGGCAGTGTCTCCGAGTCGGAACTCGACCAGGCGTTGCAGACGGCCGCCGGTTCGGACCCGTCGCTCACGTGGTTGACCAGCAGCAACGACGCGGGCACAGCTGCCAGCCCGGAAGCCGCTTCCGCTTCTGGCGGTGGCAGCATTCTCGATCTTGTCGACGAGCCCACCGAGAGTCGCAAGGTCGAGGCGGATATCGAGCGACTGGCGGCGCAAGCAAGCGATCCCGAGCGACGTGTTTCCGCCGGCCAGGTGTCGCAACTCGACGCGACCCTGAAACGGCTCGAACTCGAACTCGCGACCGTTGCCAACGCGCTCTACAAACAGGGCGACGTTCAGCGGCTGGAGGCGGCATGGCGCGGCGTGAAATTCCTTGTCGACCGACTCGACTTTCGCGGCGGCGCCCGCTTGGCAATTCTGGATACCCCACGCGACGGGCTGGTCGACGCGTTCCTGGATCACGTTATCGATCCGGTCTTCGAGGGGCAGCTTCCGACGCCGAACATGGTCGTGGCCAATTTTGCGTGCGAGAACAACCCGCAAGATATCGCGATGCTCGACACGCTGGCCCAGCACGCGGCCGGCGTACCCGTCCCCGTGGTCTTTCCGCTGACGGCCGCGTTCTTCAACGTCAAGAGCGTCCCGCTCGTCAAGAACCTGCCGAACCTCGCCGGTCTCTGCGACGGCTGGCAGTTTGCCAAATGGAAGACACTGCGCGACCAGCGGCATGCGAGAGCACTGGTCCCGGTCCTGGGGCGCATCGTTCTCCGTCCGTTGCACGAGCGGGTGGACGGCCGTGACGAGTTCACGTTCGCGGAAACCGTGAGCAAGATGTCGGAAGTGCTATGGGCACCGGGAACCTACGCGATGCCGATCTGCGCGGCGCGCTCCTTTGCCAATCATCGCTGGCCGACGCGTATGTTTGGTTCGGAAGCGGGCAAGCTCGACAATCTGCCGATCGTCGCGAACCCGAACGACGCGTCGCGCCCGTGGGGTCCCGGCGACGCGACGCTCCCCGACGCGAAGATTCCGGAGTTGCACGACGTCGGGATCAATCTGGTGCGCGCCCAGCGCGATGCCGATGCCTGTACGTTGCTCGGCGGCGTGAGTGCGGGGCGACCGATCGTGACGCCGGAGCGCGGAAAGCAGGATGCAACGCTCGAGGTCAGCCTGCCGTATCAGTTGTTTGCGAACATTGCCAGTGACTGGATCGTCGCGCAACAGCCGCAATTGGCCGGGCTCGGGGCGCCTGAGATTCAGCAGAGGCTGCTCGGCGGGATCCAGCTCTTGCTGGGGCTCACGAGCGAGGAGGCAGCCGAGTCAGCGATGGTCGGTGTCGGCGACGACCCACAGCATGGCACGGTCGTTCAGGTCCGGATGACGCCGCCCCCCACCATCGTTCCCGGCGGACTTCATATCGACTTCAACTTCGCGGTGCCACAGTAGTCGTCGCGACCTGCGACACGGGAGCGAGCTGCGGATGGAGATTACGGCCGGTCTGATCGGCAAGAAGGTACGCGTGCCGGCGCGGCCCGAGTGGGGCATCGGTACCGTTCTGCGGGTCCAGCCAACGACCGCGGGCGGTGCAGCGGCCCATCGGGTGTCCATCCAATTCCCGACCGGTCACCGGCATCTGGTCGTTCCGCCGGCGCGGCTCGAACCGCCGGATGAGGAGCAGCCCACGCGCGCTGCCGGCTGGATCGACACGCTCGGCGGTGCGACGCTCGATGATCGGCTCCGCGCGCTCCCGGAACACGTCCGCGACTTCCTCGGCACTGCTAGCCAGAGAATCGTCGCCATCAGCGCCTTGTTCCGGTACACCGAGGACGACAAGAGCCTGTTGCGCTGGGCGCGCGACCAGACGGGCATCGCTGACCCGCTCACGCATTGGTCGCGTGACGAACTCCGGTCGGCGTTCGACAACTTTGTCCGCAGCCGCGACCGGTTGCTCCGCGAAACTGTCGCGCGGGTCCGACAGACAGGCGGTCCGGAGGCATGGAAGGACGTGCTGGCTACAGTTGAGGACCGCGACGTTGCAGCGCGCCTTCAGCAGGCGATCGCGTACCGTTGAAGTCATAGTGCCGGGGACACCGATACGGGCTCGGAGCACAAGCGATGGGTCGATGGCGGCCGCGTGGCACTTGTCGCATGCAACCAATCAACGCGCGCTTCGAACACTGGCGGACAAGCCGCCAGTGCCACCCTTTCGGCGTCGCGCGAGCGCCGGCAGCAGCAATGACGCCAGGAGCCAGAAGCTGGCCGGCTCGGGAATTGGCGTGGCAACATAGGCTACGGATCGCCCGTTGAAGATGCCCAGGCCAGTGATCTGGCCCGCATCGTTGATCGAGTTCGCTTCCAGGATCACGTCCCACAACCCGCGACTCGGCGTACTGGGGTCGATCAGGTCGTCGAGCAGGACCATTCCGTCAACCGCGGTCCAGATCCAACCGCGCCGGCCGCCGGAACCCGAGCGGTTCTCGCGACCGCCTTGGTCCGCGACCTGACCGACGACCGCGCCGGCTTCGTTGATGTCGTAGGCGTAGGTCGCCTGGTTTCGGTTGATCGGATTGCCGAGGCTGGTCGGTGTTCCGTCGGCGCTCCACATCGTCGCGCGAATCCCGCTGCTCGTTGTCCCGTAGCCGACTGCGACGCCGGCGTCGTTCACCGACCAAGCGGTGCTGGACCCGTTCCCGCTCACCGAGTCGAGGATCCGCGGCGCCGCCTCGCCGGGCTGCCAGCGCATTGCACGTACGCCCATCGACGTACTGCCCTCACCGACGACGACGCCTTTGTTATTGATCATGTAGCCTTCGGTCCGATTGGTGCCGGGGAAATCGGGCAGGATCTCGATCCCGTCGGCCTCGGTCCAGGTCGCGGCCCGGAACACCCCGTTTTTGGCGTTCGGCGCGGGCGCGAAGCCTACCGCGACGTTCTGGTCGTTGATGCCGAACAATCGACTCTGGGTGCGTCCCTGGCCAAGGTTGCCGATGTTGATCGGCGAGTTGCCCTGTCCGGGCTTCCAGACCGCGCCTCGTGATCCGTCGCTCGTCGAGGAAAACCCGACCGCCCAGCCGTTGTCGTTGCCCCAGTTGGCGCCGGAACCGCTTCCGGATTGGATCGTCTCGAGCAATTCGCCGGTGCCGGCGTTCCAGCGTGTGCCCCTTTTTCCGACCCCGGTGGTCGTATCGCCGTAGACTGTTCCGCTATTGCTGATCGCGTAACCGAAGGAGAACGCGCCCCCGCCGGCTGGAAAGAGCGGCTCCAGGATGTAGGTCGTGCCGGCCACCACCGGTTGAGCGATGGCCGCCAATAGGCAGGTTACGCCGAACCGGGTGACGCTCGAAGCAAACGTTGTCGCAAGCATGCTCTCACCCTCCAGTATTCCCAGGAATCATCGCAGAGCCCGGGCGTTTGTCGTCCTCTTCCGTAGTGGCCCACCACAGCGAGATCTCTGTCAGCTTGCCGGGTTCTGGACGTGCTTGCAAGGAAAATCGGGGGCCCGAGGGGTGCCGCGGCCCTGCTGTGGGGCCGGGTACAACGCGAGCCCGGAGCGCAAGCGACGGTTTCTGTCCATCTCACGTAACTTGAGCCCCTCGTTGGCGCTCGGGGCTCGTGGTGTTTGGTCCTCGCAGGAGTCAAGCGACGCCAAGGCGAGCCGCGAGCGCAAGCGAGCGGTCAAAGAGGGGCGAGACGCCCACCCCACCCTTTTGTTGGCGGAAGTTGCTTGCCGGGGCAGGCGGCGTAGACGCATGCCTCATCCTGGCGGCTTGCTCCCCGGGCTCGCTGGGAGGTGCTTGCAGAGTGGGTCGAGTGGGCTTATAGTATGCGACTCGAAACTCTGGAACGGAAGAACAGTGATGCCGAAGTTCAAACCGCACAAGGGCTTGAAGAAACGGGTGACCGTTAGCGCCAAGAAGAAGGTGCGTTTCAAGAAGTCATTCGCCGGTCACCTGATGAGCGGGACGCCGGGCCGTCATTGCCAACGGCTGCGTAAGAAGAATGATTTCAAGGGGCGGCTGAACGATTCGGCCTTGCGGGCCTTGGGCGTGTAGCGCCGTTGGGCGCTGAATTGCAGGAGTTGTGAGTCATGCCACGAGTGAGCGGCGGGCCAGCTACCCGACGACGACGCAAGCGGATTCTTCGCAAGGCACGGGGTTACGTCGCCTCGCGGAGCAAGCTGTTCAAGAACGCCAAGCAGGCGGTGATCAAGTCGGGACAGTACGCGTTCCGTGACCGTCGCAATCGCAAGCGGGATTTCCGGGCCCTGTGGATCGTCCGTGTCACTGCGGCGTGCCGCGAGCGGGGTATCTCGTACAGTCGGTTCATGCATGGCTTGAAGCTTGCGAACGTCATCCTCAACCGCAAGATGTTGAGTGAGGTGGCGATCGCCGATCCCGCCGCGTTTGACAAGCTGGTCGAGCTTGCCAAGCAAAACGTCACGGCTGCGGCCTAGCTTCTTGGCTGCGCCTCCGGGTTGCCTGTTGGGGCTGTCGGTCGGGTGACGATCCTCACGAATGTGGTGGCAGGACCCCGACCTTTCCTTCGTTTCGCTTACCTCTGTCGGACAATTAATGGGCTGGTTTTCGACTGCCCATCTCATCTACGTGGCGCGGATTCACCATGACGGCTGACCCGCAAAGCGTCGACATTCACACGTTCGTTACCGATGACGGGGCTGCGATCCGAGTACGTCGTCGGGCCTCTCCTGACGGCCCACCGCTGATCTTCATCCATGGACTCGCGGTCAATGTCGATTTGTGGGACATGCCGGACATTCAAACGCGCGCCGGGACGTTCCGCAGCTTGCCGACGTTGGCCTATGAAGCCGGCTACGACGTCTGGCTAATGAACCTGCGCGGGCACGGAAACGGTGCGTCCCGTAGCGAAGCGCCGACGGACCAGAAGGATTGGTGCGTCGATCACTTTGCGCTCTATGACGTGCCGGCGGTCGTCAACGGGGTCCAGCGAGCGACCGGTGAGCGCCCGATCGTCGTCGCAAACAGCATGGGGGCAATGTCGACCAGCGCCTGGCTGCAGGGTGCGGACTTGGTGAAGCCCGCGACCGGTGCGGAGCGGATTGTGGCGGACCCGCGTCGCGCCGCTGAGCGTCAGGCATTACTTCGCGGCTGCGTGCTGCTCGAGTTCCCGGCTGCACTACGCTGGCCCGCGTCGCTCTACGACGAGCATGGCGCCCTGCGCCTGTCACGGCTCTTTCAGCCGCGGTCGGAGCGCGTCGGCGGCGCGAACTACCTGTTTGAGATTCTCTCGGACGCGGTCTGGCTTCAGGTACTGGTCGACGCGTTCGGCGAATTGCGACTCGACTGGGCGCGACCATCGGACGAGTGGCGGCGAAAGGCGGAGATGCCGCAGGTCTGGCGGGATTTCTGGGACCCGCTCGACAAACTGTGGGGCGGCACGGTCGCATTCCTCGCCAACCAGTTCAAGGGTATCGAAACGTTTCAGCCGGAGATCTTTCTGGAGGGAATCCGCTACGCCGCCGACCGCATGAAGGCCGGCGTACTACGGCAGCTCGCCAAGAGCGTGCGGGCACGCTCATTCGTCAGCGCCCTGGGCAGCAACGAGCATGACTATGCCCAGCACTACCATCAGATCGATCTGCCCCTGCTGCTCATCCTGGGCGGAATGGACAACATCGCGGACGCGCAGGTCTGTGAGGAAGTGTTCTTCGACGCCGTACGTTCGACGGACAAGACATTGCGCGTTTTCGACGACCTCGGCCACGGCGAGTTCGAGTACTCCCCTGCCGCGTACGAGCAGGTCTACCCGCTTGTGCTCGATTGGCTGAGTGCGCACGCGAACGGATGAGCGGCGCCTACTTGCGCCAATCGAAGAGGAAACTCACCGGACGTCCGCGGAAACGCTCCCATTTCGGCTTCTGAGCGATCCAGGCGTCATCGATCACGCCCTCGTCCATCGCGGTCAAGGTCAATCCCGCGCCGAGCGCTGCCCGGACGTGATCGCTGAGCAGGTGCACGTGGGTTTCGATCGCGACCGCTTCGCCGGTGGCGCGATGAAAATGCGTCGGCATTCCGGTGCTCATGATAAACTGGGGGTGAAATCCGACGATCACGAACCGGCCACTCGGTCGCAGCAGGCGTGCCGCTTCACGGTAGATCGGCTTCAGCGAGTGCAGGTGCTCGTCGACGAGCACTGCGATCGCGAGATCATAGGCGGCGCCCGGCAGTCCGGTCGCGCCGACGTCCCCCACCGTCAGACGCCGATAGACTTTCTTGGCCGCAGCGCCGGCGAGCATCTCGGGGGTCAGGTCGACACCGTCGATCGCGCCGAGGTCGGCGTGGTTGGCGAGCCAGACGCCGATGCGCCCGGTACCGCACGCCAGATCGATCACCTCGGCGGCGTTCCAGGACGACGGTGGCAATCGATCCAACAGGCGCAAGTCCATTTCGTCCTTGACCGATTGCTCGTAGCTCGCAACCCACTCCGCATATCCCTCGCGCGCCGGGAGCATCGGATAGCCACGTGTGTCGTACTGAGAAAAATCCTGCGACATGCAGAGAGGGTAGCGTACGGCACACGCGACCGGCAAGGCCCCAGAGCAGCTCCCGACATAGTACGTGCGCCGCCTATTGGCGCCCCTGGTCGAGGCTTGACGACATCATTGACGATCCTCATGCTCCTCATGACGCGGGAGAGCATCCGTGCGGCCGACTGCGTGGCGCGGCGGTACTCAATCGCACGGTTAGTCGCGGAGGGGTAGGAGTTTGCGATCATGACACTCTTGATCCTCTACGCCGTGCTCGCGCTCGGGGGGTCTTTCCTGTGCTCCTTGCTTGAAGCGAGTCTGCTCAGTCTGCCGCGGAGCTACGTCGAGTCGCTGGTGGCCCAGGGCGCCGCCGCGGGCCCAAGCATGAAGGCCCTGAAAGACAACCTCGACCGGCCGCTTGCAGCCATTCTCACGTTGAACACGATCGCCCACACCGTCGGCGCTGCCGGTGTCGGTGCGCAGGCGGCCGTCGCATTCGGCGACACCGCGGTGGGTGTCGCGAGCGCAGTGATGACGCTCGCGATACTCTTGCTGAGCGAGATCATTCCGAAGACGCTCGGCGCCGTGCATGCGAATCGCCTCGTCGCCTTCACTGCGTACAGCACCCATGCGTTGGTCAAGCTTTGCATTCCGATCGTCGTGCCACTCGAATGGATCAACCGGCTGGTAGGTTTTCAGCGGCATCGAGAGCGGATCACACGACTGGAGGTGCTCGCCACGATCCGCTTGGGCCACGAAGGCGGCGCACTCGACGAGCGCGACCATCGCATCGTCACGAACCTGCTGACACTCAACACCGTTCGGGTCTCGGAGATCGTGACGCCGCGCACCGTGATGGTTGCGCTGCCATTGGACCAGACGATCTCCGACGCGCTCAATGCGCAGCCGCCGCTTCGTTTCTCCCGTATTCCGCTCTACCGCGGATCCATCGATGATATCGTCGGCTATGTTACCCGCTACGACATCGCGAACGCCGCTGCGCACGACAAGTCAGCGGCGCTGCTTAGAACGCTCAAGCGGCCGATTCTCAGTCTGCCCGGGCTTGCCTCGGTAGCCGATGCCCTCGATCAAATGCTGACGCGCAACGCCCATATCGCCTTAGTGGTTGACGAGCACGGCGGCGTCGAAGGGATCGTCACGCTGGAAGATGTGCTCGAAACGCTCATCGGTCACGAGATCATCGACGAGACCGACCCGGTTTCCGATATGCAACGTCTTGCCCGACGTCTCGCTCAACGGCGAGCCGCGAAACTCAAACCATCAGAATGATGCCACGCGGGGTTGAGTGGGAGCAGCGCCTAGGGCGAGAAGTAACGATTCAGCGCATAGATCGCTGCCAGCACTCGCAAATCAGCACCGATGATTTGCTCCACCTCGTTCGGCCGTTTGCCGTTGTCCGTCATGCAGGCCAACGAAAGAACGCCTTCGGGAAACGCATGCTCGTTCGCGGTAAACGGAGCGCAATAGAGCCACTGCGAGTACCGCTCGATGAGCGTCTGGTAAGAAACACGCCCGCCGCGCGTCGGACCATCAGACTCCTCGGCATTCGAGCCGTCGCGGGCGCATGTCCCCGAACCGTCGTTGTTCTTCTGCTCGGCCTGGGTTTTCTCTTCGTACTCATCGCCCAGCACGTCTTTACTACGGTGGGCCTCGTGGCAGAAGAAGTGGGTTCGCCGGCCCGTGAACGTGTCCCAGGTAATCCCGCGACTTCTTGGATAGAACGCAGGAGCAATCGCCTCGGCGACGATCTCCCGCACGCCGTCGTCCAGCGCCGTGGCCCGGATCGTGGCGGCCTCGGTCGGCTCAGGCGAAGCGAGTTCCGCGGCAAGCGCGCCGGCAGCCTGCACACCCATATTGAGCACGTCGCAGTTTGCTAGTGCCTGTTTCGCAAGTTCCCGGCTAACGGCAACCGCAACTGGGCGCCAGGAGCGCGTCCGGCGATCGTAGCTCACGATCCGCGCCATATCGCACGGCACGGTGCGCACCAGCCAATCGCAGAATCCTTTCAGAAGCGGTCGCAGCTCCATTGCTTTCTCGCGATCTGTTTCGGCGGCCTGATTGAGGCATTCTGCGACGAACCCGGTGCTGCCACGACTGTTGTACTCACGAAGCGCCTCGTATGCCCGCACGACCGCTTCGGCGCGCTTGAGCTGGTCGGCGTCGAGCGTGGTTTCGCATTCGAGATTCGCAACTGCGACCACTTCACGTGCTGATTGCCCACGAATCGGTATCGCAACTTCCGCACCGACAGGCGCGCAAAGCGCCGGCACCTGAGCGGGATCCATCCCTACACCGACTCGGTCCCGGCTGATTCGCCGCACTCGCTTGCGCTCGAGTGCATCGCCCTTCCCAACCAGAAGCGACACGCCCCACGCGGCAGCCTGGGCACATATCGAAGTCTCGACAAGGCCGGCATCATCGGTACGAACCGAAGCCGAAAGCGCCTGTTCACACTCGCCGCTGGGCAAGACGTACAGGTACTCGTCGTTCTTCGGAAAGTGGACCTTCCCGTCCTGAACTTCCAAGACACGCGCGTATATGAGCCGTGCATACTCTTGGTGTCCCTTGACGCTGTCTTTTGAGTTCAGCGCAACCTTCAACCCCCCCTCGAGATGCGCAAGGCCGTTACCATCGCGGTAGGCGCTAATCAGCGACTTCATGATGGGATCCAGGGGGAGCTCCGGGCGCCGATCGGCACGGACGACCGACAGGTCACCACCGACGCCGTTCAGGAAGCCCTGTAACTGCCGGACGGTGAGATCGAGCGTTCGGCGCTCGGCCTCCACTCGTTCTCGCGCTTTGGCATAGCCCGTATCTCGATGATCAGGAAGGTCTGCGAGCGCGGCCCATAAGTTGGCCAACGCCGGCGGATGGTGAAAGTCGTCGGGCAACGGCTGATCCGTGGTTGACGCTGCCCCGGCCCTTTTCGTCCCAATCGACCGAACGGTATCCTCCAGCGTCGATTCGTCCCCTCCCTTTCGACGATTTAGGAAGATTAGCACCCGTGAATCGCGCCACAGCAACCGAATGGCGATCACCTGTCGCGGGTCGACGCCTTCCCGACGGGCAAAAGACACGAACGACGGCGCGCTCAAGGACGAGTCGACGAGTGCCGCGAGTATTACCTCTGTCGAATCAGCGCCGAACATGTGGCGTGCTACAACCGAGTGCAGCAGTCGATGGCTGTACATCGCCTCAGGCCATTGCAAGCCACTCATGTCATATAGTACGGGGCGGTTGTCTACCCGATCGTAGGCATAGGCCGTCCAGCAATCGGCGCCGAGCCGCTGACAGAATGCGGCAAGTACGCGGCGTGCTCGCTCGGCCTCGGGCCTCAATGACCCGGAGTTCGGATCGGCGGTCGGCGTTCCTAGGTAGCGCCCCGGGTCCCCAAGAGCGCCGATCACGTCGACCAGGAGTTCATAAGATGGCGCGCACGTCTTCCGGCAAAACAGCAGCCGTGTGGTGTACCCGGCGCGACTGGCATCCTCTTCAACCGTTTGCAGAAAATTGCCAGTCTTCCACGCCCCGTTGTGTTGTGAAGGCGACTTTGGTTTCAGGAGCCCCATCTCTCGCAGCATTGTCGATGCCAGTAGCTCATGGACCCACTTACCTTGCGGTCCCATGAGTACTGGGCGGACCCAGAGATCTGTCGCGTTCCCCAAGGGCTTTAGCAATTCTGAATAGTGCTTTGCAATCTGTTGGACACTTGGGGCTTTGGCGCGGTCTACCATCAGGGATTCCCTTTGTTTGCCGAGGCGACAGTAGTGCCAAGCTACCGAAAATCACGGTATGTCCAATAGGAAACTGCGCTTGGCAGCGAGACGCGATTGCCATCTGGTTGCTCAAAAAATGCGCCTGAATTATAACGATCGGCCTTCCTGCCCGCTATTTGCCGTCGCACCTTTGCCGCGCCGACATCCCGTTGGGCGAACCTACGCCAAAACTCGGCAGCTTTGCTGATACCCGCAGGACGGCGACCGGTGCCCCCTACCGCACATCCGGTAATGGGCGACGTCCGACGCCACGGCCACGCGCTCCCGGGCTATTCGAACCTCCGAATAATGCCAACGAACGCCGAGCGATCCGCCGTCGCTCGGGAATCTGGAGTGTTGGTGATGTTCAAGACGATTGACGATTGGATGCTGGAGGCCGACCGAGCGCTGCTCCCGAGCCGCGAACGTTACTGCCTGGACCGAGTAGCGGCAATGCTTCCGGTGTTGGAGCGTGAGGTCCCGGAGCGCGGCCGCATCAGCCGGGAGCTCCGCGAGTGCGCCGAACGGATGCTGATTTGCGCGAAACATATCGCCGATTGCGACCGTGAGCGGCAGCGCTGTCTGCTGACGGAGGCTCGCACCCTGCTTCGCGAGGCGCTGTTCGCGCTGGACGGCGGCACGTCGGGTGCCGACGTGGAGGAAGATGCGTCGACGTAGATGCAACACGTCCGCGCCGGCGTGATCGAGGGTGGTCGCTTCCCGAGGCGACCACCCTTTTTTTTGCGCACGGCAATCTTGACGGAGGGACGAGCCATCGCCGAACCGGCTGGCGGGCCGCCCGATTTCAGCCGTGTCTTTCACTCCCCCGGGATCGCGGCATTGGGTATCATTGAGTAGCGCCGAGGCCGGTGGTCGTAACGCCGACCCGCACGTTAGCAGACGATCCATTGATCGATCCGGAAAGGACCGAGCATGATCCTGGTCAACACGGAGATGGTTCCCGGGCACACCGTTCGGGAAGTCAAAGGATTGGTGCAAGGCAACACGATTCGCGCCAAGCACGTCGGGCGCGATATCGCGGCCAGCTTCAAGAACCTGGTTGGCGGTGAGCTGCGCGGCTACACCGAGCTACTGACCGAGGCACGCCGACAGGCGATCGAACGGATGATCGCCCAAGCGCAGCAACTTGGTGCTAACGCCATCGTCAACGTCCGCTTTACAACGAGCGCCGTTACCCAGGGGGCGGCGGAACTGTACGCGTACGGTACAGCCGTGGTCGTCGAGTAGGGAGGCTGCCATGTCGCCGATCATCCTGCAATTTCTCCCGATGCTGATCGTACTGGCGCTGCTGGTTCTCGGCTTCACGATCGGAACCGTCGTCGAAAAGGCGCACCTGCGGTCGCTCGCGGTTCGTGAGCAACAGGCGGCTGATGTCGGCGTCGTCAACTTGCGAAGAGTTTCGGAGCCGGAAGCGGTGGAGAGCGCGCACCTCGTCACGGCGGATGCGGTGATCGCAACCGACTACTTCAAAGGATTCGCGGCGAGCCTGCGCAACCTCGTTGGCGGCGAAATCCGTTCGTACGAGACGCTGATGCTGCGCGCCCGGCGCGAAGCGACGCTCCGCCTGATCGCCCAAGCGCGACAACTGGGCGCGACCGAGGTCTGGAACATCCGCTTCGAAACGTCCAACATTCTCAGCGCTTCACGTCGTAACCCGGCGGTGAGCGTCGAGGTATTCGCGTTCGGGACAGCCGTCGTGCGCAAGCGTGCCTGAGATGGCCAAACCCGAACACGACCCTTCCATCTTCAACGAGCCGCACTTACGTCCGACGTCCTCGCAGTCGGATGCCAGCGAGAGCAAGGCGGCCCGGGCGCTCGATCGCGAACGGGCGGCCGAAGCCGACAATAACGCCGCGCTGGAGCAGAGCGTTCACGACGAGCCGGACATTTTCGGCCGCGGCCCGGAACGGATCACGCGCGACTGGAGTTGCACGCACTGCGGCTACAACCGGCGCGGGTTGATGACGGATGCGCCTTGTCCGGAATGCGGGCAGGTCGATATCTACCGGCCGCCGCCGGACGATCGTTCGGGTTATCAGAAATGGCTCACGGACCGCATGCGAAAAACCAGCGAGCGCCGAACATGGCTCGTCGCCTTGCTGCTGCCGCTGCTGGGTGGTCCGTTTGCGGTGGTCGGCGCGTTCCTCGACACAACCACCAGCGGGCTCGCCGGCATGACAATGCTATTGCCGGTCGTGGTGTTCGGTCCGACCGTCGAGGAGATCTTGAAGATCGGGCTCGCGGCAGTCATCGTGGAGACCAGGCCGTATCTTTTCAAGCGCGTCGAGCAATTGCAGGTCGCTGCAATCGGTAGCGCCGCGGTCTTCGCGATCATCGAGAACCTGCTCTATCTGCTGGTCTACATCTCGAACCCTAGCCCCCTGCTCGTCATCTGGCGCTGGACCATCTGCGTCGCGCTACACGTCGGCTGCACCTGGGTCGCGACACAGGGGCTGGTGTTCGTCTGGCAGCGGACGATGACGGAACTGCGTCCACCGAAGATTACGGCCGGCGGGCGCTGGCTGCTGATCGCGATCGTGATCCATGGCGCGTACAACTTCTTTGCCATGTTCCTGGATCCGTTCTTTTAGGCAGGGTTCGGTCCACCTACGACCGATAACAAGCACATTGTATTTTGTTCGAGCGGCGTGGGTCGCTCGACGAATAACTGGAGGAGAGGGCTTGCGGAGTAAACTGGATCGCAATCGAGGGATGCCGTGATGCGAACAAAACTGGGAGTACGGTTGGCGGCTACGTTCTTGGCCGCGTCGACGTTTTCGCTGGTGCTGGCGGACGAGCCCGGACCAAAGACCTACGGCGACGTCGAAGAGGAGATCCTCCGGCAATTCAAGAAGGTCAAGTCACTAGAGGCATCCTTCGAGTCCAAGACCACCATCTGGTACAACCAGGGTCAGCAGCAGTTTACGCTCGGCAAGGGCACGGTCTGGATGTTGCGGGATGGTGAGGACGTGCTGGTCCGGGTCGACATGACCTCGAAGACCGCGAACGGCGTCGATCAGAAGACGGAAGTCGTTCATCGCGGAGACAAGAGTCGTGGGTTGCGGTATACGCCGATGCACTTCATGTCGATTCACTGGCGTGTGGGGCAGGACCCCTTCGCCGTGGAGCAACTGCTCGAATACCTTCGGCGGACCCACGAGCTGACGTTCGAAGGGTCGGCGATGCGCGACGGCGCCGCTACCTGGGTCATCATGGCCCGTCCGCTCGAACCGAATCCCCGTTCAAAGGTCATTGAGACGCGTTACTTCTTCGGGAAGAAGACCGGGCTGCTGCTCGAGCGGATCGGCTACGATCAGTTCAAGGAGCCGCACGCCGCGCTCAAGCTAGGAACGTTCAAGCTTAACGCGAAGGTGGACAAGGAGCGCTTCGAGCTGAAGGTGCCAGAGGGGATTCAGAAGTTCGACAACACTACCAAGCCCCCGCCGAGCGCCCAGGTCGGCGCCGCCGCCGGTGACGAAGCGGCGAAGAAAGAATAGCGTCCAGTGGTGTGCAATGTCGATCCGCGCCCCCTATGGTTGCAGTTCGACCGTGAAGAACGGATTGAGGTTCGAGTTCTTGTTCATGTTCTGAAAGTGGACGCGAACCTGCTGCGGGCCGGGGGCGAGGTCCGCGGGAAGCGTGACACGTAGCCGGTAGTCCTCGTTCGTGAACGTATGCGCGAGTCGACGGCTGCCGACGTACACTGCAATCGTGTCGCTGAGGATCATCTGCCGCTCCGATCCCCAATCGCCGCGGGAGCGTAGCCCGTCATCCAGCTCGAACGACAGCATTCGGCTATTTGCCTGAACGACCCCGTCGTCGGGCGCGACGAGTTTAGCCCGTGGCAGGCCGGCGGCGGCATACTTCGCGAACCCGATGAATAGCGCATACGCTTCCTGCAGGTTGTAGCGCGGCTGACGCAGTCGTTGTTCCTCCTCCGGATTCGTGTAGAACGTGCTTTCGGTGAGCGCGGCGGTCACGCGTGCGTGGCGCAGAACCGCAAAACCGTCGGCGTACATCAGTTGGTCGCTCTTGAGGGGTACACCGACGACGCGATCCAGCGGCAAATGATCGTGCAGCCCGTCGGACAGGTAGCGCGCAAGATCCAGGTTTGCCGGCCGATCGTCGACCACACCGTGGTACCAGACGGTGGTGTAGTTGACTTCGGGTTTGTTTGCGATCGCGTTGTGATGGACCGAGACGAACAGGTCGGCGTTCCATGCGGTCGCGACCGCAGCCCGGTCGGCGTGCGACAGATCGACGTCCGACTCGCGCGTCAGCTTCACCTCGGCTCCGACGCTCTCCAGAAAGTCGCGCAGGTATTGCGCAACGCGCAAGTTGATCTCCGCCTCGCGCACGCCGGTCGGTCCGCGTTTGAAGCCGCGTTTATGAGCGTCGCCGCCGTGGCCTGGATCGAGGCAGATGCGCACGCCGTCGAGCAATCGTGCGTAGCCCGGGATCGGATATGTGCGGTTTCCGATCCGGCTTCGTGCATAGTTGAGCGATGCAGGGCGCAACGTGTCGACGGAGATCATGGGGTCGGACGTGGTGCAGCCGATCGGCAGCGCTGCGCCACACATGGTGATGATGATCGGTAGGGTGAATCTGTGTTGACGGTAATCGTATCGTATCATCCCGGCAGCATATCGTGCCGCACGCGGGTGGCAATGGGGGTTGGGGCCGGCGCCTCTCACGCCGCGCGGTGTGATCCTGAATGCCGATCCGACGATTCGACACAATTTGGCGGAGTTCGGCGTGTTTGAGCGGATCCGGGCCGCCGAATAGACTAGGTGGATGCATGAAGCCCATGACGACGCCGTGCCGGCCACCGAAACCTCGTCGTCGCTTGCGCCGCCGATCGTCCTGGTTCGCGATGTGGAGAAGGTCTACGATAGCGAGCCGCCGGTGACGGCCCTGGCGGGCCTGTCGTTGGAGATCCATCCCGGTACATTTACCGCGATCATGGGTGCCAGCGGCTCGGGCAAGAGTACGCTGCTCTACTTGGTCGGCGGCTTGACGCCTCCCAACGGCGGCGAGGTCCACGTCGAGGGCCGTGACCTGGCGCGGATGAGCGATCGTGAGCGGACGGTGTTTCGGCGCCGCCGCCTGGGGGTAATCTTTCAGGACTTCAACCTGCTGCCGACGTTGACAGCGCGAGAGAACGTCGCGCTACCGATGCTGCTCGACGGCAAGTCGTTGCCGGAAGTGCTGCCGCGGGCTGACGCGCTGCTGGCGCTGGTGCACCTGGAGCACCGCGGTAACCACCGGCCGGACGCGCTATCGGGCGGGGAGCAGCAGCGGGTTGCGATTGCGCGGGCCTTGCTGAACGATCCCGCGATCGTGCTGGCCGATGAACCGACCGGCAACCTCGATTCGAAGCAATCGATCGAGATCTGGGCCATGTTGCGTCGAATCGCGAGCGACGAAGGGAAGACCATCCTGATGGTCACGCACGAGGCCCAAGGCGCCGCGTACGCCGACAATGTGGTCGTGTTGCGCGATGGCCGGATCGTGGGTACGCTCGAGCCGAAAGGATCCGCCGATGCGTCTTTGGTCTTTGCTGGTTACCAGGAGCTTATGGGTTAGGCGCGTCCGCACGCTGGGCGCGATTCTGGCCATCGCTCTCGGAACCGGCTCGGTCATCTGGGTGACGTGCTGCTACGAGTCGGTGCGGCTCACGATCAACGAGTGGGCGCAAGGCTACGTCGGCAAAGGCCACGTCAACATCGAACCGCGCCTGGGACGTTACGGTCAATTCCCCCAGGCCGCGTTGCGCCTGATCGAACAGACGCAGGATGTACAGCACGCGATCCCGTCGCTCACGCAGCGACTGCGCGGCGTGATCATGCCGCGCGGGTATCTCGACGCCAACCCGTCTGCCCGGACGTACACGAGCGATCACTTGATTCCCGAGGTGGATCTTATCGGCATCGACGCGGAGCGTGAGCCGCTGGTGCGCGACCACCAGATCGTCGCCGGCCGTGCACTCGAGCCGGACGACGGGCCGGCGGCCGTGGTGGAGGCCGGCTGGGCGCGCGAGATGCAGGTCAAGGTCGGGGACGTGCTTCTGGTCTGGAGCTACGCCCAGCCGGAACCGTTCGAGCTCGAGATCGTAGGGCTCGAGGAGCGTCGTCGGCTCGCGCGGTTCCAAAAACCGGTCGCGCTCGTACCGTTGAGAACCGTCCAGCAGATTACGCTCAAGTATGCGCTGCTTTCCGCAATCGATGTCGTGCTCCGGGAGGAATCGCCTGACGGCGCAACGCTCAAGCAAGCGGCACTCGCCATCCGACGCGTCGTGACCAAGGTCACATCGGCCGTCAACATCAAGAGCTCGGCCGCGCGCCTCGACCAGATCGAACGTGCACAAAGTCAACAGGAGCTGGTGCTGGTCCTGCTCAGTTCGGTCGCAATGCTGACCTCACTGTTCATCATTCTCACAACCCTCAGCATGGGGATGGTCGAGCGGATCGCGCAGCTCGGCCTGCTCCGGTGTGTCGGGATGACGCGCGGTCAGCTTGCGCGATTGATCCTCGCGGAGGTCGTGCCGTTGGGCGCTCTCGGGATCGCGCTCGGGATTCCGATCGGCCTCGGGCTCACATGGCTCAGTGTGGCGCTATTGCCGGAGTATGTCGGATCTTTTGCAATCAGCCAGCGCGGCCTCCTACTCGCGATCGGGGGTGGCGCTTTGACGACGTTACTGGCCGGCTTGATTCCGGCGCTCGCCGCGACGTCGGTGGCACCGCTGGAGGCGTCGCGCCCGCGGGCCCGCAAAGGGAGCCACGTCGGCATCGTGCTGGCATTTGCACTGGGGTGCGCGCTGCTTGTGGGCCAGTATCTGATCGTCGAACAGCGCGTGCAGCGTTCGCTGGCTTTCGTCTACTGGGCAACGACCGCGGTCGTGATGCTGTACGTCGGCTACGCGCTGCTGGCGCCGATCGTTGTCCGCGCCACGAGTCGCATCTCGGTTGGTCTTGCGGCGGCGGTCATGCGGCTGCGCGGCCATCTGATTCAGGACCAACTCGGACACGCGGTCTGGCGTTCGACCGGTATCTGTTGCGGTATGATGGTCGGACTGTCGCTGATTGTCGGCCTGGCGGTGTTCAACGACAGCTTCAAGGCCGGGTGGCAGTTCCCGAAGAAGTTCCCCGAAGCGTTCATCTGGAGCTACGAGCAACTCCCCCTCGAGAACTCGCAGCTCGCGGCTTCGGTACCGGGGGTGAAGTCGTTCACGGTCGCGAATGCGATCGAAGCCCAGACCGTCGAGCAGCTGCCGTTCGTCAGGCAACTGGCGCGCAGCATGTTCTGGTTCCTGGGTTGCGAGCCGGAGAGTTTTCTGGACCTGGTCCAGCTCGAGTTCATCGAAGGTGACCGTGAAGATGCGATCGAGAAGCTTTGCGCCGGCGGCCACGTGCTCATCGCGTCGGACTTCTCACGCACGCGTGACAAGCACCTCGGCGACGAGATCAAGGTCTGGATCGGCAGTTCGCCGGTGCGCCGGTTTCGTGTTGCGGGCGTGATCGACTCGCCGGCCCTCGACGTGGCGGCCAGCTATTTCCAGGCTGAAGCGGAAATGCGCGTCGCAGCGGTCGGATCGGTGATCGGCACCAACGATGATCTGCGACGCCGATTCGGCATCGACGGCTTTCGCTTGATGCTGCTCAACTTCGAGCTTGAAGATTCCACGGTCCCATCGAACTGGCCGCCGCCGCCGGACAGTGCTGCGGGCGCCCGGCTTCCGCCCATCGCGCATGACAGGTCGCTCTCACGCGACCGGCGCTGGCGCCGCGTTCGCGAGTCTGATGTGCTGAACCATGTTCGTGAGAAGATCCGCGCCCCGTTCGCATTTCCGGGAACGGTCCGCGAGTTGAAGGATACGATCGATGCCGAGCTGACCAAGATGACGGGACTGCTGGCGGCGATTCCCTTCGTAGCGCTACTGGTTGCCGCCATCGGCGTTGCAAACCTGATGACCGCGAACGTGACGAGTCGTGCGCGGCAACTGGCGATGATGCGCGCTGTGGGTGCAACACAAGGCCAACTGGTCCGGATGGTTATCGGCGAGGCGATCGTGCTCGGTCTGCTCGGCAGCCTGCTGGGGTTGAGCCTCGGCCTGCACCTGGCCTGGAACATCAACACGATGACGACCCGCATGTGGGGCTTCCAGACCCCGTACACGATCCCGTGGGGCTACGTGCTCGCGTCGGTCGCGATCACCCTCACCCTGTGCATCATCGCCGGCGTCCTGCCCGCTCGGCGCGCCGCACGAACCAATGTGCTCGATGCCCTCCACGTGGCGTAGGGCTCATCCCCCCTACCCACCGACTTGCGCGAAGAGCGCTCTCTGCGAAGCGGGCGTGAGCGCTTTGGAGTTGTGGCCTACATTCTTCACCGCCACGAACCGAACGCGCGGTCGTTTTCCGTGTCGGCGCGCGAGCGCCTGCATCGCGCGCACCCACGCACGACCGCGTTCGACGTGCGTCCTGCCGGGGTTTCCTGGGATTGCTTTCGTCTTCGAGTCGTCGCGCTCCCCTACCACGACCGTAACCGGGATCTGAGCGGCCTTCAGCCACCCGTCCGGGGCGGGTTCGATCGCGATCTGTTTCCATGGATCCGTATCGCGCCAGCGCATTCGCCGACGCAACGGCTTCATCCCATTGGTCCAGCGAACGTCAGGATCGGGAAACGCGAACGTTCCCGCCGACCCAATGACGGCTGACGCGACGCGCTCAGGATGCATCACGAGATACCGACTGACGAACTGGCCGCCGGCGGAGTGACCGTAGAGGCGAATTTTGGCGGATACCGTCGGAAAGGCCGCCCGGGTGGCGTCCACGAGCGCATTGACGAAGACGTCGGCGCCGACCTCGCGCCCGAACAGACCTCGGTAGCCGCCTCCGGGGCCCGCGTGGCCGCCGAAGTTCTCTTGGTCGAACGCCGGCGCAAGAAGGACGAGCCGTCGACGCTCTGCGACCGGCACCCAGCGTTTGACGAACGTCTCCGCTACAGCTAACGCCGACTCGTCCTTGCGGATCGTTCCGTGCACCAGGACGACGATCTCGTGCGGATCGGCCTCCGGCACATATCGTACGAATCCGCCATACTCGTGCACCTGACGCTGCACGGCGCCACGCGTCGCACCCGCAACGGGCGCGAGACCGAAAAGGAGTATGAGCGCGCCGACCAATGGTCTCATCGCTGACATGATACGGCCTCAGGCGCCAAGCGTGCATTGCTCGTTGACGAACGTGCCAAGCGATCCTATTGGGAAACGTCGAAGCGTGCGTTCCCAACGAATGCACCACGAAGACGGACCACGGCGTGTGCTTTCAGGGGATGCCCTGCCTCGCGTTGCGTGTCGCGCCTTGTCAGGGCCGCCCAACTTCGAGGAGGCGTTCGTAAACGTCGTCGCCGCTCGCGGCGACACATGGCAGGGGTTCGCCGCGATATTGCGCGACGTCGAGCGGAAAGACCGGTTTGCCGTCCAGGTCGTTCAAACAGCCGCCCGTTACGGCGAGCATCACCGCGCCGGCGGCGACGTCCCACAGTTTGCTGTCCGAGACCAACGCCGCATCGAGATGTCCGGCGGCAACCCACGCGAGATGAACAGCCGTTGCGCCGAAGTTGCGCGCGACGACGCGGTTCCAAAGACGTTGAAACCAGTCGCCGGCAGGCCCCGCCGCACTGCTGGGTGTGCCGACGAGCAGCTTCCGCGCTCGCGTTCGCTCGGTCGGATCGGGAAGCGTATCGATGTGCTCGTCATCGATGAACATCCCCTCGGGCAGACTCGCTGAATACATCGTGCCGCTCAACGGCACAAAGACCGCTCCTGCCACTGGTTGATTCGCCACCATCGCCGCCACGGCGCAACCAAAGTATGGAACGCCGCGGACATAGTTGCGTGTACCGTCGATCGGATCGATCACCCAGCAGACCTGATCGGACGCAGACACTTGCGGGACAGCATCCTCGCGCTGCGCGACGCCCTCTTCTCCGATGAATGCGTCGTTCGGTCTTGTGGCTCGGATGGTTTCGACGACGGCCCGCTCGGCTGCGAGATCCGCGTCGGTCACTTCGCTGCGGTCTGCTTTGAGTTGGACTGCGAACTCGCTACGAAACGCTTCCAAGGCCAGCGTTCCACCAACCCTCGCGGCGTTGACCGCGATTTGTCGAAGATCAGCGGAATCGGGCGTTTGTGCGCGACCATCGGGCACCAGGCAGCTCATTTCACCTTTCGGCGTTTCTTCGGCGCGCGACCGCTGGCTTCGTCCGCCGTCCGTTGTAGTTCTTCCGCTTGCTCGGCCATCCGACGCATCATACGCGCCAGCGCTCCGGGCTCACGGCGTTTTGGCGGCGGGAGCACACCGGCCTCACGCATCTGCTTCTCACGCTCGAGTTGCTTGCGAATCCGCAACGACTCGAAGATGCCGAACACGTTGGTCGCCATCCAATATAGCACCAGGCCCGACGGCATGTAGTAGAACATGATCGGCAGCATGACCGCCATCATGTTCGCGATCATCTGCTGCTGGCGGATCTGGTCCTCGGCCGACATGCCACCCGCGGCCTTTTGCTTCTCGGGATTCTTCTTGGCCTCCTCGAGCTTGGCCTGCAGGTGCGGCTTGGGCATGTACTTCTGCTGCAACCACATGCTGATCCCCATCAGAATCGGCAGCAGATTGAATGAAGGAATGTCCCGAAAGAGCGTTCCGATCAATGGCAGGTGGCCGAGCAGCGGAATCGTCAGGCCATTGCCCGAAAACTTGATCAGCGCGTCGGGTGCCGAAAGATCCGTGATCCAGTATCCGTCGAACGGCGCCAGCCGAAGCTGAACATCCGTGTTCAACGCCGTCCACAGCGCAACCAGAATCGGCATCTGAAGCAGCATCGGCACCATCGCGACCATCGACGCGAACGGGTTGACGTTCTCCTCGGCCCAGAGCTTCATCATCTCCTGGTTCTGGCGCGTCTGATCGTTGGCGTACTTTTCCTTGATCGCAGCCATCTTGGGTTGGAGCTTGCCCATCGCCTCTTGCATGCGATACATGGAACGCTGCTGAAAGACGGTCATCGGGTGCATCACTGTCCGCACGATGATCACGAGCACGATGATTGCGACGCCATAGTTGCGGACCAGCAGGTGGATCAACCGCATCAGCTCGGTCATCAACCAGGGCAATGGCTCGAACGTGCACATGCAACGCCGATCCGTGCCTTGCGCCAAGCTGTAACCGATCTTGGTGGTGTCGGTGAAGGCGGGGTTGATCTTCGACAGTACGTCCGGATCCTTCGGCCCGGCGTAGATCTCGAACTTCATGGACCGTGACTCGCCGGGTGCCAGTGATACGGGCTGCGTGATCATCCGCGCCACCATGTCACCCGCGGCCTCCGGAGCCACGGTCGCCGGTCCGACGGCAAGTCCGTCGACCTTCTGGATCGCGATGGCCTGCCCCTGATCACCCGCGAGCGGCAACGGGCGGGTAAAGACGCCGAAGTACTTGTTGGTCAGCGCCGTCCATGCGAACGGCTCCTCAGGCGTCAATACGGTCTGGACGCCGTTCTTGACCAGTGTGTTGCGGTCGCGGGCGGTATAGCGGACCGTCCCCTCACCATCGTGGGCGACAATCACGCGCCGCATCTCGAACTGGATGTGCTCACGTGAAACGCCGACCGGGCCATCCTGGGCGAGCGTAACGGTCAACGGCTGCTTCGAATCGTTCGTCAGCTCGACCGTCATATCGATGAAAGGCTGGTCGTCGTGCAACGCGTACGTCTTTCGCACCGTGACCCGCTCGCTCTCTGAACCATCCTCGTTATCGAGCAACAGCCCGCTGCCAAGGACGACCCGGTCTGCGGACGCGGTGATGACCTGCCAGGGTACGTCGTCCAGCCGCCAGCCGCGGTTGTCGCGTTCGCGAACCCAGAGTTGATGGGTCCGAAAGGAGCTGACGGCCCCGGCCCCGCCGTTGACGGCTACGGCGCTGACGACGGTGTACGGTTCATCACGGTCGGCGGATTGCGGGTGGACGAATCGTCCCTTGGCATCCCGAGCGCTGAGATCGATCTCCCGGATGCCCGCACCGACCGGATCGATTCGCATGTGGAGCGGCGTCGCCTCCGTGCCCGTACGGCCCAGCTCGACCGCCGGAGCCGGGTCGGCCGGCATTACGCGGACGGTGGCACCGTTTGTGGCGGGCGCTGGTGAATCGGACGCCGCGGTCTCGGCGGCGCCCGTCGGGGCACTGGCTGCGCTCTGCGTGGTTGCCGACGGCTCGCTGGCTGCTCCATTCGGCCGCGGTCCGCTGAAGAACCAGGTCGCGACGAACAGGTAGGTCAGAAAGGCAAGCAGCGCGATGACGAATGCCGTTATGGTCTGGCGCGTTTCCATTCTTCCTCGCGAGGGATTCGGGGTCGCGGCGCAGGAATTCGCTCTCGGCGACAAAACAAGTCCCGCATTGTAGGCACCCTGCGCCTCGCTGCAACGCGCGCCGCGAGAGAGTGCAGGCGGATCGCGGTTCGCTCCACGGAACGTGTGGTCTACGCCACGCTTTTCGACAATTTGCAGGCAAAATCGGCCTCTCGTACACTACGGGGATTCGATTTGACCGGGAACGGTTGTACCGGTACCGGTGGCAGAACAACACCAACGTCATGCCGCAGACCCCGGCAACGGAACGTTTCCGAACCGGTGGGGTCGCGGTTGCGAGGACCGACAATGGGTTTGATGACCGGTAAGAAGGGGCTGATTTTCGGCGTCGCCAACGACCGTTCGCTGGCTTGGTACATCAGCGAGAAACTCCATCAGGAGGGCGCCCAGCTCGGCTTCACGCACCTGCCCAACGAGAAAATGGAGCGGCGCGTTCGCAAGCTGGCCGAGCCGATCGGCGCGAAGGTGATCGTCCCGTGCGACGTCTCCGACGACGACCAGATCCGGGCGAGCTTCCACCAGGCGCGTGAAACGATGGGTGAACTCGACTTCGTGCTGCATGCCGTCGCATTCGCCAGCACCGACGCCCTGTACAATCCGTTCTACAAGACAACGCGCGCCGATTTTCTGCAAGCGATGGAGATCAGCGCTTATTCCCTGGTCGCCTTGTGCAATCACGGCCTCGACTGCATGGCCTCCGGCGCTTCCGTGTTGTCGTTGAGCTATCTCGGTTCGGTGAAGGTGGTTCCGTCGTACAACGTCATGGGCGTCTGCAAGGCGGCCCTCGAGTCCTCGACCCGATACCTTGCGGCCGAGCTGGGCCGCGAAAAGGCGATCCGCGTCAACGCGCTCTCCGCGGGGCCGTGCCGGACGCTATCGAGCGCCGGGATCAGCGGATTCGGACAAATGCTCGATCACTATCCGACGAAAGCACCGTTGGCGCGTAACATCGAGAGTGAAGAGGTGGGCAAGAGCGGGCTCTACCTGCTCAGCGACCTCTCCAGTGGCGTCACGGGTGAGGTGCACTACGTCGACGCCGGTTACAACATTATCGGCTGGTAGCAGCACGCCATCTGTGGTCGTTCGGACTTGTTGCGAACGACCGCGGGAGCGGACCAACGACAGGGAGAGGATTTGATGCCCGACGTGGCGGAAATGCGTGAACGGATCGTCGAGGCCCTGCAGGGGGTGATCGAGCCGGCGTCGAACCGCGACGTCGTGGCCCTGGGGTTCGCGCGGAACGTGGGCTATTGCGACGGCGTCGCGCGGGTGGACTTCGAGCTGCCGCAGCATTTGCATAACTCCCCGGTACAGGAGCAACTGCGGCGGGAGACGACTCGACGTGTGCTGGAGATTAGCGGCATGAAGCACGTCGAGGTCAATTTCGCACCGCAGCCGGCGGCGCGGACCACCGATACGTTGCCGGGCGTCAAGCATGTGATTGCGGTCGGTGCCGGCAAGGGCGGCGTCGGCAAGAGCACGGTTTCGGTGCTGTTGGCGGCAGGTTTGTTGAAGCGCGGGGTGTCGGCAGGCCTGCTCGATGCCGACGTATACGGGCCATCGATTCCGAAGATGACCCGCACCGAAAGCGAGCAGCCCTATTCCGACGAGCAGGGTCGGATCATTCCGCCGGAGGCCGAGGGTGGCCTGAAAATCATGAGCATGGGGTACATCGTGCCCGCCGACCAGGCCGTAATCTGGCGAGGCCCGATGGCCCAGAAGTACGTCAAAGAGTTCCTCGACCGCGGCAGTTGGGGGTCGCTCGACTACCTGATCGTCGACCTGCCGCCCGGCACCGGAGATATCCCGCTGACCTTGGCGCAGAGCATCCCGCTGACTGGCGCGATCGTGGTGTGCACGCCACAGGATGTCGCGCTGCTCGACGCCATCAAGGCCCACCGGATGTACCAGAAGCTGGGCGTAGAATCGCTCGGCATGGTCGAGAATATGAGCTACTACTTCAACAAGGCCAGCGGCGAACGCGAGTATCTCTTCGGTCGCGGCGGTGTGGAGAAGGCGGCGCGCGAGTTGGGAACGACCTTCCTCGGCGGGATTCCGCTGAATCCGTTCGTTCGTGAGTGCGGCGACGCCGGGACGCCATTCGACGTGTTCAAGAGTTCGGATTCGGAGCTGACCGCGGCACTGGACACGATTATCGACCGACTGCTGGAACGCGTGGACGTGCGCGCCCGCGAGCGGACTCCCCTGCCGCAACTCAAGATCTCGGGGTAACCGCAGGCCGTGCTGCAGCTCACGCTGGAAACATCTGCATTGGCCGGTAGCGTAGCGCTATCGAGCGCCGGTCGGCTGCTCGGTGAGACTGCCCTCTCGGCCGATCGGCGAAACGCTTCCGAGTTGTTCCCCGCAATCGACGCGCTGCTGAGGGCACACCCCTACACTCCGCGACAGATCGAGCTGCTATGCTTTTCGCAGGGGCCGGGCAGCTTTACCGGCCTGCGGATCGCGGCCACAGTCGCCCGCATGCTGCAGGCGACGACGGGTTGTGCGGTCGTCGGCGTCCCCTCGCTGCAGGTGCTTGCTCAGGGCGTCGTCGATGAAATGAGCGCGACCCCATCCCCGCCGCAACGGATTGCAGCGATCGTCGATGCGCGGCGCGGGCAGGTGTACGGTGCGTTGTATGCGCTCGAGTCGCTGAACGGGCCGTTGCGGACATTGTCAGCCGCCGCGCTGCGCACGCCGGGCGATTGGTTCGCCGAGATTTCGCCGGCGATCATGGTCGGGGATGGACTGCGAACGCACGTCGACACGGCGCAGAACGCCGGTCTAACCCCGCTGTCGGCAGATTCGGGAGCATGGGTGCCGCGTGCCCGGGTCTGTGCGGCGATCGGGTGGCATCTGGCGGAAGAACGGAAGTTGCTGCAGCCGACCGAAATCGTGCCGGCCTATCTTCGTCCGCCGGAGTGTGAGGAAGTCTTCGAACAGCGCCGGGCGGCCGCGATCGCGAAGCGTGCGGGGGCATCAAGCTGAGGCGACCACCCGCCGCGCTTGGGGCTCGTGGCGTTCGATCCTCGCAGGCCGTTCCGGAGCCAAGCGACGTCAATGCGAGCCGCGAGCGCAAGCGAGCGGTCAATGGCGGGCGAGACGCCCGCCCCACCCAATTGTTTCTTGATCCCCTCGCTCGCGCTTGGGGCTTGTGGTGTTCGTCCTCGCGGGCCGTTCCGGAGCCAAGCGTTGTTCGCGACTTTTTTACGTTTTCGGCGGGACGGTTTCGTGATACCTTTTTGATATGACGAATACGTGGATTCTTGCGGTGCTGCGGTTCGAGTCGCCGGGCTATCTGATCTTACTGCTGCTCATTCCGCTGATCGTCGCGATCTCCATTAAGTCGCTCTCGGGCCTTGGACCCGTTCGACGGTGGGTCGCGATCGCGGTGCGCTGCGCCGTAGTGGGGATGATGGTGCTTGCGCTGGCCGGCGCCAGTCGCATGCGCAAGAGTGACGACCTGACCGTGCTGTTCCTGCTGGACAGATCCGCCAGCATCCCGCGGCCGCTACAGGAACGCGCCTTCGCGTTCATCGAGCAGTCGGAGGACGGGATCGACAAGGATGACCGGGTGGGTGTCATTGCGTTCAGCGGCAGCAGTTCGGTCGAGCAGATTCCGATGAGCCGTCTGGCGCTGGATCGGATCAGTGCTACGATCGATACCGACCAGACGGACATCTCGGGCGCGTTGCGATTGGCGATGGCGCTGTTTCCGCCGGACACGCTGCGCCGGGTGATTATCCTGACGGACGGGAACGAGAACGTCGGCCAGGCTTTGCGCGAAGCCGAGCAATACCGCGCCACCGGCGTGCCGATCGACGTGGTTCCGCTGACCTATGAGCACTCGGACGAGGTCGTTTTCGAGCAGTTGCGCGTACCGGCGACGGCGGCGGCCGAACAGACGATCAACCTGCAGATGGTGATGCGTGCGCAGCGTCCGACCCGCGGTCGCGTACTTGTGTATCAGAACGAAAAATTGCTCGATTTCGGGGACGGGACGGGTTTCCCGGTCGAGTTGGATCGCGGCCCGAACCGCTTCTCGGTTCCGATCGAGATGCGTGTCGCGGGCGCTCATCGCTTCCGAGCGGTCTTCGAGCCGGACAACCCTGGGGACGACGCGATCAGCACCAACAATGAAGGAATGGGGTTCACGATCGTTTCGGGTCAGGGCAAGATCCTGATTCTCACGACTGAGGAGGACATGAGCCTCACAGCCCCGTCAGCTGTGGTACTGAAGCAGGCGCTGGAGCGCGAAGGGCTCACGGTCGACCTCGAGACGCCGGGGCAGGCCCCCCTCGACCAGGTACGGCTGTTGGAGTACTCGCTGGTCATTCTCTCGAACCTGCCCCGCAACGAGATCGGAGACAACGCAGTCGCGGCGCTCGCGACTTACGTGCGTGAGCTTGGCGGCGGCCTGATCATGATCGGCGGCGATTCGGCGTTCGGTGCCGGCGGGTGGATGGACACGCCCGTCGAGGAGATCATGCCGGTCAGCTTCGACGTCAAGGGTGAGAAGCAGATTCCCAAGGGCGCCCTGGTGCTGGTCATGCACGCCTGCGAGGTCCCCAACGGCAACTACATCGGTCAGCGGTGCGCCGTGTCGGCGATCAAGACGCTTAGCACGCGCGACCTTGTCGGGGTGCTTTCGTACCAATGGCAGAGTAGCGAGCAGGGTTTCTGGGATATTCCGTTGCAGCAGGTCACCAACAAGACCGCGATCATTCAACGCGTACTCAAGATGCAGATGGGTGATATGCCGGACCTGCACGAGGTGATGAAGCCGGGCGTCGACGCCCTGGCCAAACGACGTGACGCCGCCGTCAAGCATATGATCATCGTCTCCGACTTCGACCCACAGGAGCCGTCGAATGCCCTGATTCGCAAGATGAAGGACAATAACATCACCTGCTCGACCATCGCGATCGGGTACGGCGGACACATGATCGACGAGCCGAAGGCGAAGTGGATCGCCGAATCGACGGGCGGTAAGTTCTATGCCACGGCCAAGTTCGATCAGCTTCCGAAGATCTTCATGAAAGAAGCCCGTATCGTTCGGCGATCGCTGATCCAGGAAACCCCGTTCACGCCGCAGATGTCGTCGCAGCTGTCGTCGTTGGTACAGTCGCTCGACGCGGTGCCGCCGTTGGGCGGAATCGTGCTGACGACGCCGAAGCCGTTGGCCGAGATCCCGCTGGTTCGCGCGACGGAGGACAGCTCCAACGACCCGGTCCTCGCCTACTGGCAGGTCGGCCTGGGTAGAACCGTGGCGTTTACGAGCGGCATGTGGTCGCGTTGGGGCAGCAACTGGGCGGCTTGGCCGGGGTTCTCGAAGTTCTGGGCACAGATGGCCCGCTGGGCCAGCCGACAGCACGAGTCCGCGAATCTCGACGTCAATACGACGGTCGTCGGAGGCAAGGGCAAGATTCGCGTGGAAGCGCTCGACAAGGACGCCGCGGCGATCAACTTCATGACGCTACGCGGTTCGCTGGTCGACCCGGATCAGGAAGCGGCGCCGATCGAGTTGCTGCAGGTAAGTCCCGGCGTTTACGAAGGCGAGTTCGACGCTCAGGGTCGGGGCAACTACATCGTGAATCTCGGCTACTCGATGGGCGTCGGTGCCGACGCGATCTCCGGCAACCTTCGCACAGGCGTGTCGGTTGCGTACTCGCCGGAGTATGAGGAGCTCGAGCCGAATCTGGCCGTCCTGAGCGAATTGCAGACGCTCACGAACGGACGAACGCTCAGCGCGGGTGAGGCGGCCACAGCGTACGATCGCGGCTCACTCCCCGAAGTCGAGACGCGAAGACCGATCTGGGAAGACTTGATCCGCTGGACGCTGATCCTGTTCCTCCTGGACGTCGCGATTCGTCGAATTGCGATCAACCCGGTCGAGGTCGCGCGAAAGCTCCGTCGGCGAATCGGTGAAATGGCCGGTGCGCGACAGAAAGGCGAACAGAGCGCCGCCGTGCTGACCTCGCTCAAGGGGGCGCGCGAACGCGTCCGCGAGGAAGTCAAGCCCGAAGCAAGCGAGACCGGCGCGCCGCCGACACGTGGAGCACGATACGAGGCGCCGGAGCGCGCCTCGAAGGCAACGGAGGACCTGAGCCGGGCGCTCGGCGGGACCTCCGAACAGAATGCGCCGGTTGTCGCCCGCCCGACACAAAAGAAGCCTGTCCAGTCCGAAGGCGACTACACCTCGCGGCTGCTCAAGGCCAAACGCCGAGCGCGCGGCGATGACGAACCGCCGAAAGACTAGCACCTAAACTGCTCGCACATGCGGGGCTTGGACTTCTCGCCCCACCGGCCCTGGCGAGCCGCGAGGGCGAGCGAGCGGTCTCAGGGCCCCTGGTCCGAAGGAATGACGCCGGCCCACCTCAACCGTGCGCGGGCGCAGCCAAGGATTCGGCGCGCGGCTATGATTCGGTCTATGATAGACATAGCCTGGCTCATGTGCGACATTGGTCGGCGTGCGACCCTGCGGGAACTCGTCGCGGGTACCGAAGGCAACTTTTCCGCTCGATTGGACAGCGATCGGATCCTTTGTACGCCGACGTTTCGACCGAAGGGCGTTCTGCGGCCGGACGAGTTGTGCGTGATCGATGAGGCCGGGGCCGTGATCGAAGGCCTGAGCCGTCCGAGCAGCGAGATTCGCTTGCACCTGGCGATCTACCGTGCTTGCGCCGATATCGGAGCGGTCGTGCACACCCATCCGCCGTACGCTACCGCGTACGCGATCGTCGGCGAGTCGCCCCCGACGGGCGTGCTCCAGGAAGCGGACATCTTCTTCCCCACCATCCCGGTCGTCGATTACGAGACCACGGGAACGGACGCGCTCGGTGCTGCTGTGGCGCGTTTCGCGGCGGAGACCAACGCCGTCCTGCTGAGCAACCACGGCGCCGTGAGCTGGGGACCCGACCTCGAGACCGCCTACGCACTAACCGAAATGCTCGAGGCGTTCTGTCGCGCCACGCACCTCGCCCGGCAGATCGGCAGTCCCCAATCGATACCGCCGGAGAAACGTCCGGAGCTGGACGCACTCGGCCAGCGCATCCGCGCGTCCTGGAAACGCAATCGCTAATAAAATGAGCAAGGCGAGCCCTTTGCAGAGCCCGCCTTGCGTAGTTGTCGACGAACCTGTGCGATCTCGCCTAGCTAGCGTCCTCGCTCGAGGAGGACTCGCCGGTAGCCTTCGGCGGTTCGCGATAGTTCATGACCGTGGTGGTCGTGAGCGTGTTGCCGTTCATCTGCGACGTCGAGCAAGTCGACTGGAAGAAGTCCAACTTGCGGACGACCCGGCTGAGCTTGTTGGTGACGCCGATCAACGTCTTGGCGGCCGGATTCTTGCCCATCGCGGGGTTGAAGGCCATCATCATCGGGAAGATCGCGAGCACCTGACTGAGGTCATCGCCGAGCGTCGTCATGTCGGCGAAGGAATAAGAGGTCACGCCCGACTTGAGCGGGAGCCCTTCCTTCGCGTAGCGCTCATTCTTGCTGAAGTTATCGTTCTCGCCGGCCGCGGTCTTGAGCGCGAGAGCGATCGTGCGCGGGCTCGACGCCATCATCAGATAGCCATCCTTGATACCGAATGTCGGCGTGCCGACCTGCGGAAGCATGATCAGCATCGGGCTGGCCAGGACCTTGAAGCCGTCGGCTCCGTCGATCTTGGCGTCGTTGAGCGAGCCCTGCTGCTGCGCCTCGAGCATGCCCGAGACCATCCCCATGGCGCGGTTGTAGATGTCGCCGAACCGCTGCTCATCACGGAGCGAGACCATCATCGCCCACTCCGGCGGGCTGTACGCGCTGCGGCCCGGGATCGAGAACGTGCGGAACTCACCGCCGATGGCGGCGATGATCCCGTTCTCGACGTCGATCGGGAACGGCTGATCGGGCGACTTCAGCGTCTGTAGCTGCACCTGCATCTCGTTGATGAGGCTCTCGCCGTCCGGAACGTTGTTCTTGACGAAGTTCATCGTTCCCTTGTACAGCGCGTCGATGTTGAGCCCGCTGTACGCCGCGCAGTTCAGCGCCTCCTTCGGGAAATATCTCATCGGCTGGTCGAGCTGACCGCCACCGAACAGGAACTGGTAGAACGGCTTGACGTTCGCACTGCTCTTGAACTGCGTGACCATGTTGGTGGTCGTCTTCATCCCGTTGGTCATGGTGACTTCGGCGACCGTCTCGAAGATATCAAATTCGTCGACGAGCTTGCCGGGGAGCGTCCGCTCCATCTCGGTCATCATGTTGCCTTGGGGGTCAGCCATCGAGATCCCCTGGCTGATGACACTTCGTACCTGCTGCATCATCATCGCGACGTCCATGAAGAACAGCGTCTCGCCGGCCTTGGGCAGCGGCTTGACGGCGTTCCGGAACCGATCCGATTTGTGAAGCGGATCGCCACCCTCGCCTTGGAGCATTGCCAGCGATTGCTCCGCGAGCGAGCCGAACCCCATCAGAATGATGTCCTGATGCCGTGCCAATACGATGCCGATCGGCAGCGGAGCGTTCGTGATCGAGACCCGATGCACCGTCTGACTGCCTTCGCCTGTCGTCGCCAGCGACAACTCGCCCGGCGGCGCCATGTTCACCAGCATCTTTGCCAGCTGGGAAAGCGACTCGAACTGCGCGTCGGTCTTACCCTCTTCGGGCATCATGAGAAACACGAAGTTGACGGTCGGGAACTCCAACGCCATGGCCATCGTGAACTCGCGACCGGCCAGCGCCGCCCAGTCGACCGCCATGCACGCGTCACCGACCTTCTGGAACGCGGCTTCCATTTCCGCCGAGTCCTCGCCCGACTCCTCGGCGAGCGCCTTCATCAGGTTCGTCAGGTCCTGCTCGAAATGCAGTTCTTCGACCGCCCGCCATACACGGGCATACTGCTTCTCGACCCATTCCATGCCGGCGTGGTCGCGTGCGTGCAGCACCAACACCGAGTTCCCAGGTACCGCCTGCGATAGCTTGAAGTCGTTGACGTCCGCCGCCCGCAGGGGCGCAGCAGCCGCCAACAAGCACAAGCCCAGGGTCATCGCTCGCAGCGATCGATTCATGATGCCTCTCCTTCCAGTCCTCAGATAGGTGTCGCTCGAACGTGCCCTGCCGGACGCGCAGCCCGCCGTGGCGACTTTCTCAACTCGACTCGGCCCACATCCGGCCTTCGGCGTCAACCCTCCGCGGCTCAACGCCTGCTAGCAATGCGGCCCCGAACGTTCCGCGATATCTTATCGTCCGTACTTTGCCGCCACACGGGTTACGCACTAACTTGCGCGAGAAAGCACAATTTCCGACAGGCAATCCCAGCCGCAGCCGTCACACCCCGGTCGCAATCACGCCGACGTACCGCCATTGGCTCCCGGCGCCGGTGCTACGCTGAACTGCGCCCCGCACCCGCCCTGCGCGCAGACGATCACCATCGCCGGCACCAGCCCGACTTCGCCGGGCGCCGTTCGCTGAATCGCGAGAACGGTCGGCAGCACCGCTTGCGCGCAATTCGTACACATTCCGGACGGCAACCGAGCACCAACCAGCAACGCATCGCCGTCAAACGCCTGACCCGCGGGACACCCGTCTTCCGCCGGAGGACGCGTCACCGCAATCCGTACCGCCGGTACGTCCGTCCGCGCGCCATCCGCCTCGCCACCGGCCGTCGGTGCGCCGGCCGCGTGTGCCGCATGGCCGTTGCCCTTCGACATCCGTGTCGTGCGACGCGTAATATCGGGATCGTGCTCGGTCACAATCACGTCGGTCTCACGGTCCATCGCAAGGTTCGCGAGTTCGTCAGCCCGACGGTTATGCTCGCGGCGGACGTGATGGATGGTCCAGCTCTTGACCTTCAACAGCAGAAGCTGGGCCTGCTCGTGAAGTTGCTGGAGCACCGGATTCTTGACCCGATACTCGCCGGTAATCTGGCGTACCAGCAACTCACTGTCGGAATGCAGGCGCAATTGGTCCGGCGGCATTTCCGCCGCCCGGCGCAACGCGAGAATCAACGCGTTGTACTCGGCGGCATTGTTGGTCATCGGACCGAGGAAGTACCCACCCTCGTGCAGACAATCGCCGGCTTCGGTCGCGATGACGACGCCCGCGCCGGCCGGCCCCGGATTCCCACGGGCGCCCCCGTCAAAATGGACGACCAGCGCCACGATCCGTCACTCTTTTTCGTAGTAGAGGATCCGGCCGCAATTCTTGCACGTAACGACCTCGTCGCGCGTCATCAGCGAATTCGCGACCTCGGCCGAAAGACTCAAGTAGCAGCCCGTACAGATGTACTCGTCGCGCCGCGGATGTGTCCGCTCGAGCTGCGCCATTGCCTCGCCGTCATAGCGCTCGGACAAACGCGTGAACTGCGTCACGGTCGTGTTCTCGAGACGCCCGGCCGCACCCTCGCGCTTCTCCAACAACGCATCGAGATGCCCGGAATAGCTCTTCTCCGTTTGCTGCGCCTGGTCGTTCAACTCGTCCAGGCGGCCGGCCTCGCGCGACTCCGCGTCGCGCAACTCCTGAATCGCGCCCTTGCGAGTCTCGACGTCCCCCATCAATTCCATGGCCCGTGTTTCGATCCGCGTGGTATCCGCCTTCTCGTTGTTGAGCTGCGCCAATACCGCGGCATACTCTTTGTTGGTCTTGACCGAATTGAGATGCTCGCGGAGCTTCTGAATTGAGCTCTGGCGGGCCTTGAGGTCCACGTCGGCGGCGTCGAGGTCCATCTGGACCCGCGTGGATTCCGCCTCGGCGGTGGCAATCTGCTTGCGCAAGCCGTCGAGCTTCTTCTCCTGGGCAGCGACGACGCGCGCCTTGCGCCCCATCTGCTTCTGGATATCCACGATCTGCAACTCGATGCTCTGCAGCTCTCGCAGCGCGTCGATCGTTGCGCCCATGCGTCACACTCCGAATGCTATGCGGATGTCAAGTTTACGATTATCGACAAGCCGGTCATTATGGGCGAGGAGGCGCTCACCCGCAACTCACCCATCGCTTATTTGCCATTCGATGACCGAGATTTCACATTCTCCGGGTCATAACGCAGCGCCATCAACGTCAAGTCGTCCTGGGCCGCATCGTGCTCGCCGACGTGGTCGCCGACCAGTGCCAGCGTCGCATCGATCAGCTCCGGAGCCCCTGGATTGGGCAACCCGCGCAACGCATCCGCGACGCGCTCCGCTCCCAGCATGTTCCCCGCCGCATTCTCGGCCTCGGTCAATCCGTCGGTGTAGAACAACAACGCATTGCACGCGGCATCCGGCATCAGCAACTGCACCTGATACTCGTCGGTGGGCAGCACGCCGAACGGCAGGGCGTTGGTCTCCTGCTCGTCCTCCCACTGCACCGGACCACCGTCGCCGAAGACGATTGGCCCGGGGTGACCGGCACTGATGAACTCGATTCGCCCGGTCGGTACGTCGAGCCGCGCAATGATCGCCGTGATGAAGACCTCCGCGGGCGTGTTCCGAAACACCAACTGGTTGAGCCGCTCTCCGAGCTCCGGCAGCGGGATCGTCGGCGTCAGCGCGACGTGTACTGCTGCCTGGAAGTTGGCCATGATCAACGCTGACGGCAAGCCGTGCCCGGTTACGTCCGCGATGATCAGCCCGACGCGCTGCTCGTCGAGCGAAAAGTAGTCGAAGTAGTCACCGCCGACGGATGTCGACGGACGGTTCATTCCGGTGATCGCGACGCCGGGCACGGTCAGCGGCTTGCTCGGCAGCAGGCGGCGCTGGATCGTCCGCGCCTGTTCGAGCGACGCGTATATTTTTTGCGACTGCACGTGGCTCTCGAAGAGCCGCAGGTTGGCGAGGCCGACCGCGACCTGCTGCGCGATGGCCGCAAAGAAATCGACGTCCTCATCCGTATAAGTCGCGGCGCGCGTGATCCGGTCACCGTATATCACACCGAGGATGTCGTCGCGGTGCTGGATCGGGACGCAGAGCGCCGAGCAGATCGGAAACCGAACCAAACTCTCCGAGAGGTTGTCGACGAGATCGGTGGCGGGGTTGTTCACGATCGCGCGCTCGCCCTCCACCAACGCGCGGTTGATCAGCGTCCGGCTGACCTTGTAGGCACCGTTCTCATCCCGTTGGACGTTACGCGTGACCGGCTCTTCGGTCTCGCCGCGGCGCGCCTTGAGGGCAATCAGACCGCGTTCGAAGTCCAGCGCTTCGCAGCAGGCGTCGAGCGCCTGCTCCATGAGCTGGCGTTTCTCGAAAACGCCGCCGATCCGATCCGTCAGCCCCATGAGCAAGCCGAGCCGTTTCTGATTAATCAGGGCCGGCGGTCGCGAGGACGGGAGGAACTTGGTGTTGCCCATTCCGGTCGGCGCATCCGGTTGATACCGAACGCCGACGAGATCCGCACCCGCCGTACTACCGAGGATCGAGATATCGTAACCCCCGATCCGGATACACTCCGCCGCCGGTCGCACCTCGTTCCGAAACAGCTCCCCGTTGTCCACCCGCGTGCCGTTCTTGGAGTTCGAATCGGACACGAGCACCGTGCCGGCCTCGACCCAAACCTGGGCGTGCTCGCGCGACACTTCGCCGTCATTGCGCAAGACAATGTCGCAGGCATCCGAACGACCGAGAATCACCGGCCGCATGCCCAGCTCGATCGTCTGCGGGCCGTCCGCCGTCTGCACGCGCAATGCGAACATCGAACCTCTTCTTACAGCAACCGGATTAGCGCGAACGCAAAGTCGGCGAACGGCAAGTTCGGCAACGTCAGGGCGTTGTCGAACGCCGTCGGCGACAGTAGCCGATCGAGATTTGCCGTCAGATCATTCACACAACCGCCAAGCATCATGCCACAGCCGCCAGCGGCGAGCCATGCCAGCCGACGATAGCTACTTCGCTTCATGAGATCACTCCAAACTCCGTCTCGGATCTGTCGGTTCCGCATCCGGGGCCGGGCCGGTAACCGGCCAAGCCTGGCAACAATGCCCGGGAAACCGCTAGTATACGAAGGGACCGCCCCCGCCGATAGCGTCGTCGACCGACTCATCACAAGTGCAGGTGGCAGCGAGCCCGCAGGCCCCTGTCGAAATGAAGCCCCCCGATTCCCCGGATTCCGGGACCGGCATCGGACGGAGCCGGCGCCGGCAACCTCCTTGTCGCCGACGTCCGGATTCACGACCGCGCCACTCCACAGGGAAACCGTTCGTGTCAGGAGCCGAATGCGCGACGCGTTCGGCCTAATCCGCGTGTCGCGGCGCCTCGGTGCGGCCGGCCAACTGCTCACGGATCAGCTCGAGAATCGTCGCGACCGGCTGTTCCCGGACCGCGCCTGCCGCACGCCAGCTCAACACGCCCGTTCGCTCGACCGTCTCCTCGATTCGCCGACAAGCCATGCAGACCGTCGAATGTCGGCGCTTCATTCGCCGACCGATCTCCGGAAAGCTCAGACCCAGCTCTTTGCGAATGAGGTACATCGCTACGCCCCGCGCCGTCACCACCGTCCGGTCGCGCGAGGCCGAGAGCAGGTCCCGCACGTTCACGCCGAAGTATCGGGCAACCGCCCGCTGGATCTGCTCGGCGTCCGGCCGGACCGGACCGACCGCACCGGATTCCTCGAGCGCCCGCTGTGCAAGCTCGAAATTCAAGGGCTCGTTCGACAGGGTCTGCAGCGCAATGATCTTATACAGTGCGCCCTCGAGTTCGCGCACGTTGCGCGTGATGCGCGAGGCCACGTAATGAATCAGCGGCTCGGGCAGATCTCGCTTCATTTGCGCCGCCCGGCGACGCAGAATCTCGCGGCGCGTCTCCAACCCCGGCGGCTCGATCTCAACGACCGTCGCCGCAATCAACCGACTCACAAGCGGATCCGATAGCGCTGTCATCGCTCGCGGATGCTTGTCGGTCGTCATGACGATCGTCTTCCCGACACCGTCAATGGCATCGAACGTATGCAGGAATTCCTGCTGCGTGGCACTCTTGTGCGCCAGAAAGTGCAGATCGTCGATCAGTAGTACGTCGACGCCCCGAAAACGCGCTCGAAAGGACTCGAGCCGGCCCGACTTCAGTGCATACACAAACTCGTTGGTGAACTCCTCGCCCGAGACATAGCAGCAACTCTGTGCCGGATGCGAATCCTGATACTCGTTCGCAATGCCCTGCAGCAGGTGCGTCTTGCCCAGGCCGCTCGCGCCGTGCAGCAGCAAGTGGCGCAGCCCGTTGCCCGCGTCCCTGCGCGCCAGTGCACACGCCGCCGCGTACGCCAGCTGGTTACAAGGACCGACCACGAACGAACCCAGTTGACCCCGAAAACGCGGTCCGCGCCGACTGCGGTCCGTCCGCAACTCGATCGAACGCTCCGCACGACTCGGACGGCGCGGGCGGTCGTTCTGCGCGCTACCATTGGTGTGTTCGCCGCCATCCGCGGTCCCTACTCGCAAACGAACGACGCCACCGTCGCCGACGGTTTCGTGCATCGCCTCTTGCAGGTCGTCCATGAAGTTCGAAGCGATCCAGTTCCCCACGAAAGCTGACGCAACCGTGACCGTGAGCCGTTGCTCCGCCAACTCGAAACGGGCCTTGTCCGCGAACCATGTTCGATAGCGACTATCGCCGATCCGGGCGGCAATGCGCGCTTGTAGAGTGCAGACCTTCTCCGTGGTCTCTCGCATCGAGGTTCCCTGACTGAACGTGAACGCCGGCCGAGGCCGGGTGGTGTGCGAAGAAGCGATAAAGAGCTACGCCGAGTCTCTACATCCGTGATTCAAACAAGGCCCGAAATATAGCACTCGGGCCTGTGGACTTCAATCGGGTTTTCTACCCCCAACTGTTCGAAGCGCCCTAAGCGCCGCTGCCACGCTCGGTTGGCGCGATAATTTTTTTTCACGTTTCCCCGTTGCGAACAGGTTATCCACAGGCGGTCAACGTGAAAACCAGGTCAGCAACGCGCTAAGAATCGGTCGGCACGCTCAGATACGCGGTGCGCTCTCCCACAGACGCGAAATTGAACGCTTCATACAGCCGTAACGCCGGTTTGTTGCGAACATCCACGACCAGCGTGAGCGATTCTCGTCCGACCTCACGACATAGTTCCAACGCGCGATACAACAGCACAGAACCGAAGCGACGGCCGCGGTGGGACGCCGCGACGCCGACATACACGATCTCCAGCATCTCCATGTGCAACAGGCGCGACAACAACAGGCAACCGACGATCTCGTCATCGACGCGCAACAATTGCCACAGCGCCGGATCGAACGGTCCAGTCGCCTGGTGCGACTCCAACGCATCCGACAACGGTCGCAAGTCGGTCAGTTCCGGACAGTCGAGGCTACCGGCGTAGCACTCTCGCAGGGTCTTCTCGAACACGGACTGCTGGGCGGCACTGTAGGGCTGCCACGTACACTGCAATGTCGCCGGGGGCTCAACCCACGGATAGCGCGCCGAGCGCGCCAGGTATTGCAAGCGCGTTAGCGGCCGAAAACCGACACCCGTGAGCAGATTGTCCTGTTCGACGTCAGCCGTATCCGACAACGCCTGGATGAAATGCAGCCGATGGCGGCCGAGGCGTTCGAGGCAACGCTCGACGGCCGAGCGCGTTGCCTCCGGGGAGAATCCCGGGCTGGACATTGGCGGTACGAGTAGCAGCGCCGTTCGACCGGGCAGAACCAAACCATAGCAGGCACCGACGATACGCCCATCCTGCTCGACACACCCCAGTTCATAGCCCGCGGCGCAGCACTGTTGATAGTCGAGAAAGTTGGTCACCTGACGCTTGCGTACGCTCGGGCGCGCGTCGGCGGTCCCAAGCACGAGTTCAAGCACGCGGAACGTCTGGGCGTCATTGGTTGGCACGACGGGGCTCACGGTGCTCCTGGACGCGTCTTGGCGAAGGGTTCGGCAGCCGATACACTCGCAGGCCGTATGTTCCCAAGGATCGGTCGAATCGGCAACACGACCGGAGCTCGATTGCGATATGGAGGTCAGCGCGGTGCACCGATACGCAGAGCGGGTCGTCGGTCTCGGTTCCCTGATGGCCCTGTGTGGCGCGCTGGGCTGCAACCCGGGAATCAACTGGCAGTTGGGCTCATTCGAGGACGTTCGTCGACAGAATCGGGACGTCGACAAGCTGATATTCGTCTACTTCCGAAACTGGTACATGGTCGAGTGCACCCAGTTCGAGGACCGCGTTCTTAGCTCGCCGGAAGTCCTGGAACAGACGAACGACATGATCAACATCCCCCTGAACTACGACTGGGACCAGTCGCTGGCGGACCGCTGGGGCCTGGACACAGCGCCAGCGTTCGTGATTCTCGATCCGCAGGAACAGGTCCTCGAGCGCGGCTCCGGCGATGTTACCAAGAAAGAACTGCTCGACGCGCTCTACAGCGCGCGACAGAAGTATCGTTTCACGATCGCCCCGGATCCGGACACGCAGGCGCCGCCGCGCGCCCCGTCACAACCGTGAGCCGCGCGCGACTCCTCGCTGCCGCCTGGATCTTTGCGCTTCTCGTCGGTTGCGATCCACCTGGAAGCGACGTTGCTATTCCCCCGCGCGATGCCTTCGGCCGGACGGGCTACGGCCCCGGCGAGTTCAGCTACCCGCGCGCCGCCACCATCGCACCCAACGGCGATCTCTACGTCGTCGACAAGACTGCCCGAATCCAGCGGTTTTCGCCCGAAGGCAACTTACTCCGCGAATGGCGAATGCCGGAATGGGAGGCCGGCAAGCCCACCGGCGTCGGCATCGCACCCGACGGTCGACTGTTTGCGGCCGACACCCATTACGCGCGCGTCATCGCGTTCGCCCCCGACGGCACCGAGGTCGCGCGGTTCGGGTCATTCGGTATCGAAGATGGACAATTCCGACTACCCACCGACGTCGCGATCGCTGCCGACGGCACGATCTTCGTCGGCGAATACTCCGGCAACGACCGTATCAGCCGATTCACGCCCGAGTACGAATACATCGACAGCTTCGGGGGCGCCGAGGACGGCGAAGCCGCACTGCGTCGTCCGCAGGGCCTGTGCATCGCCCCGGATAACACGCTGTGGGTCGCCGACTCGGGGAACCATCGGATCTGCCGGTTTTCGTTTGAAGGCGAGTTGCTGAGCAGCTTCGGGGAACGCGGTCGGGGCCCCGGACAATTCCGTTTTCCGTACAACGTCGAGCGGCTCTCGGATGGCTCACTGATCGTCGTCGAGTACGGCAACAACCGCGTGCAGCGCTTCGACTCTTCCGGGCGCTATCTCGGCGGGTGGGGTCGTGCCGGGCGCGAACCCGGCGAACTGGCTTATCCGTGGGCGGTCGCCGTCGGTCCGAACGACCGCATCTACGTCATCGACTCCGGCAACAACCGCGTGCAGATCATCTCACCGAAAGACTTCCGCAAGCTCGAGTGATCGTCAGTGCGCTTCGCGCGCCAGGTTGCGGTTCCAGGCCGGGACCTCGACAACGAGATTCTGCTTGCCATTCGGCACGCACTGACAGGCCAGCCGAGAACTAGCGGTCAGACCGTAGGCCTGGTCGAGCTGGTCTTCCTCATCGTCCGAGGAATCGCTACAGGTCTCCAACCCTTCCCGAACGACGACGTGACACGTGCTGCAGGCGCAGACACCGCCGCAGGCGTGATCGATCTCGATACCGTGGGCCATTGCGATGTCGAGCAGGCTCCCGGGAAGGCCATGATCGTCATATGGAATCTTCTCCGGGTCCACTTCGATCAGGTGTTCCTTCTTCTGCTCGTCGACGTACCGAATCGTGAACTTCGTCTTCGGCATCTCGATGTCGGCTTCTGGAATGTAAGGATTCTGTCCACCCATTAACTACTCCTCGGGGTTTCGTTGATCCGCGGTTGTTGTTTCCTCGCGGGCCATCTGTGTTCCGCCTTGCACGAGCGCGGTGCGGACCCCCGCTTCGGCCAGGGGGAGTGTCCGCTTACCGAAATGGTCGAGAGCGGCGTGCAGCGCGTCGAGGTCGCTCGGATCGCGCGCCATCGCGCGCAACGACGCCATCTCACGCTCGATCTCACGCCGCAACGCGCCGTCGACCCCGCTGCCGACCCGCGCCAGCATCTGCTCGGCCTTCTGTGTGTCGAACACGATCTGGTTCACCAGATCGATCCGTCGGTGCGCGTCGATATCGTCCTTCGCAAACGCGATGCTCTCCTGTTCGATCCGCTCGACCTCGGCGCGCGTCAGTCCGCGATTGGGAATGACCTGGATGGCCGCCCGCTGCCCGCTCCGCTGCTCCACGGCGGAGACATTGAGTATCCCGTTGGCGTCGATGAGAAATTCTACCTGCACCTTCGGGATACCCGCCGGCATCGGCGGAATCTCACGCAACTCGAACTCCGCCAGCAGTCGACAATGCGCCGCCAGCTCACGCTCGCCTTGCAGCACGCGGATCTTGATCGCGGTCTGGCCGTCCATGAACGTCGTGAACATCTCCTGCGCCCGACACGGAATCCGCGCGTTCCGCAGGATGATCTTGCCGACGGCTCCCCCCATCGTTTCGATACCAAGCGAGAGCGGCGTCACATCGAGCAGCAGCATGTCGCTCCGCTGCCCCGAGAGAATCGACGCCTGAACGCCTGCACCGAGCGCAACCACTTCGTCCGGATTCAGCGCCGTATACGGCGCCTTCCCGAAATGCTCGGCGACCTGCGCACGAACCAGCGGTATCCGCGTCGACCCGCCGACCAGCACGACCTGCGTCAGCTCATCGCGCCGAAGCCCCGCATCCCGCAGCGCCCGCTCGCACAAGGTCAACGTTCGCCTGACCAGCGGCAGCAGACGCCGCTCAAACTCGCCACGCGTCAGCACCCGTCGATAGAGTCGGCCTTCACCAAGATCGAGTTCGAGCGACGCGTCTTCGGCTTCGCTCAAGCGGATTTTGACCGACTCCGCCAACCCGCGCAGCGCCTGGCGCGCCGTCGGCGATTGAACATCCACGCCAAACTGCTCGCGCACCTCGGCGGTGACGAGCGTGATGATCTCGCGATCGAAGTCGTCGCCACCCAGGTGGGTGTCACCAGCCGTGCTCAGTACCTCAAAAACGCCATCCTCGAGCCGCAGTATCGAAACATCGAACGTTCCGCCGCCGAGGTCATATACCGCGATCAGTTGCTCGTCTGCGTCGTCAATGTCGTCCTCGCCGCCATCAGCCGGCACGCTGTCCGAACACTTGGGCATCGGCAACGCAACATGTCCATTGGCACCGCCTGCGACCTGCTGGCGATCGGTCTCAGGGTCGTCCGCAGCCGCGCGCTCCCGCAGGCCGATCCCGTACGCCAGGGCCGCAGCCGTCGGTTCATTGAGGATCCGCAGCACCTCGAGTCCGGCGGCGCTCGCCGCGTCACGGGTTGCTTGGCGCTGAGCGTCGTCGAAGTATGCCGGCACCGTAATGACCGCTTTCGTGACCGCGACGCCCAGCGCGGCCGCCGCACGCTCCTTTAACGAACGCAGGATCGCCGACGAGATCTCCTCCGGCGAATAACGCCGACCGTCGATCTCGATCTGGATCGTCTCGCGCGGACCGCTGGTCACAGCGTACGCCAGGAACGGCAGCTCCTGCTCGATCTCGGCCAGGCTCTTGCCAATCAAGCGCTTGATCGAATAAACCGTGGCACGCGCGTTCTCCACCGCATGCGCCCGGGCGCTCCAACCGATGGCGATGCTCGGCTTGCCGTCCGAACCGTGCGTCACGCCGATCACCGACGGCAAACGCCCTTCGCCGCGCTCATCGCGTAGAATCCGCGGCCCGCGCTCGTCGCAGAACGAGACCAGCGAGAAGGTCGTCCCCAAATCGATGCCAATGATCGGTTCGTGCGCGGGCATGGTTCCAGTCAACTAGACGACAAGCGGTCGGCGGAGCTCATTCGTCGGTCCCGTCCAAAGCGGCCAGAATCCGCTGGTGGTACTTCATCGCGTTCAAGGCGTCGCGCAACTGACCGCGAAGCGTTGCATCGCCCGGCAAACGCCGCGCTAACGCCCCAATCTCCGCCGCAGTCCCGTCGTGACGCGCCGTCGCCTGATCGCGAATCCGCGCGAGCGCGCCCGCGTCGTTCGCCGCGTGCGCCTCCTCGATTTCCTCCCGCGTCATCAGCGTGTACGTCAGGATCTCCTGAGGGACTTCACGATTCTCCGCGGAAGACTGGCCCCCGCTCAGCTCCAGCAGGTACTCCGCGCGCAATACCGGGTCCTTCAAGACGCGGTTCGCTTCGTTCAACCTGGCATTAAGCTGCATTGCCTCGTCGGCGTCGCTCGCATCGAAGCGATCGGGGTGTGTTTCACGTGAAACACGCAGGTACGCCTTCCGCAGCACCGCCCCATCTACGTCGTAGGTTCGCTCCAATCCGAGCAGCGTGAAGTAATCCGTATCCAAATCCGCTACGAGCCGATGACACGCCGAGCAGACCATCGGCGTCTCAAACGCTTCGCCACATCCCGCGCACTTCGCCGGCAGATGAACTGTCGATTCTCGTTCACTCACCAGTTGGAACCACCTCGCGTAGCGTCCGGTTACTGAAAGTCGCCCCGCCACAGGTCGCGAGGGCGCACCGTCGAGGGCGCGCCCACCTCACTGAAAGGACGATTCGAAGCACCTGCCGCGGTTGGTGTCACCGGTCTAACAGGCAGGGCTCGTGCCGGTCACAGATGCCCGCCGATCTACGGCGAGTAGCTGGAACCGCAGCCGCAGGAATGCTTCGCGTTCGGATTGTTGAACACGAAGCCCTTGGCCATCATCGTTTCCTGATAGTCGATGACCGTGCCGCCAAGGTTGCCGACGATGAAGCTCTTGAGATCGCAGACAACCGCCAGGCCCTGGCTCTTGAAGACCTCATCGTTCTCGTTCACCGGCGCGTGCGCTTCGTCGCGCAAATCGAGCACGTACTGCAATCCGCTGCAGCCGCCGCCCTTCACGCCAACGTAAAGGTACATCGACTCGGGGTAGTTCCCTTCCTTGAGAATCCGCTGAACCTCGCCCGCCGCCGCGTCAGAGAGCGTGATGCCCTCTCCCTCGGCCGCTTCGCGGGCGCGCTCATGCACCGACGGCGTCGGCGTTTTCGTCTCCTCGGTCACTCCCTGGTCTTGCGTTTCCGGAGCCGTGCTCATCATTGCTCTCCCAACTATCAAACGCGCCGAACCACGCGATCGGCGTCGGCCAACCCATATTATCGTCCACGATGCGCCCAACGTCGAATTGCGACGCTGGCCGCGTCCCGTTGCCAAGCGTCGTCACGACCGACGCGGCTACTCTCCAGCCGTTGCGGCCGCTTCTTTCTTCGGCAGCTTGCCGGCACTCTCCAGCTTCTGCTCCAGATCGCGCACGGCCGCCCGGATTGCGTCCTCAGCCAACACGCTGCAGTGGATCTTCACCGGTGGCAACGCCAACTCCTTGACGATATCCGTGTTCTTGATATCGAGCGCGTTGTCCAGTTGACGTCCCTTCAGCCACTCGGTCGCCAGCGAGCTGGACGCGATCGCCGACCCGCAGCCGAAGGTCTTGAACTTGGCGTCGACGATGTTCAGATCATCGTCCACCTGAATCTGCAGCTTCATCACGTCGCCGCACTCCGGCGCACCGACGATCCCGGTGCCAACCTGCTCAGAACTCTTGTCGAGCGAGCCGACGTTGCGCGGTCGCTCGTAGTGCTCCACAACTTTATCGCTATAGGCCATCGATTCGTTCTCCTACTTGGACCTCAATGCTTCTGGTCGCGCTAGTGATGCGCCCACTCCACCGTACTCAAGTCGATGCCCTCCTGGGCCATCTCGAACAGCGGGCTCATCTTCCGCAGATGCTCCACCGTCGCCACGACCCGCTCGGCGGCGTGGTCGATCTCTTCCTCCGTGTTGAACCGCCCCACCGAGAAGCGGATGCTGCTGTGGGCCAGCTCATCGCCGACACCCAACGCCTTCAGCACGTAACTCGGTTCGAGCGAGGCGCTGGTACACGCCGACCCGCTTGAGACGGCCACCTCCTTGAAACCCATCATCAGGCTCTCGCCCTCGACGAAGGCGAACGATAGGTTCAGGTTCGTCGGTAGTCGCTCGGTCGGATGGCCGTTCAGATAGACTTCCGGACAAGCGTCCTGGATCTTCTTCATCAGCCGATCGCGCAAACCCGAAACTCGGGATGCGTCGGACGCCATATCGCTCTTCGCAATCTCCGCAGCCGCCCCAAGGCCGACGATGCTCGGAACATCGAGCGTTCCGCTACGCATGCCGCGCTCGTGCCCACCGCCGTGGACGATCGGCTCGCACCGCACGCGCGGCCGCTTACGCCGAACGTACAACGCGCCAACGCCCTTCGGGCCGTAGATCTTGTGGCCGCTGACGGTGAGAAGGTCGATCCCCATCTCATTCACATCGATCGGCACCTTGCCGAACGTCTGGGCGCAGTCGGTGTGGAGCAGCACGCCACGCTCCTTGCAGAGCTTGCCGATCTCGGCGATCGGTTGCAGCGTGCCAATCTCGTTGTTGCCGTGCATGATCGAGACGAGGATCGTGTCGTCTCGCATTGCCGCCTGGATCTGCTCGGCGCTGACGCGGCCCTCGCGATCGACCTCGAGATAGGTGACGTCATAGCCGTTCTGGTGAAGCCATCCGCACGGGTCGAGCACGGCCTTGTGCTCGGTAACCTCGGTGATGATGTGTTTGCCGCGGTCGGCGTACATCGCCGCGGCGCCCTTGATGGCAATGTTGTTGCCCTCGGTCGCGCCGCTCGTAAAGATGATCTCCTTGGAGTCCGCGCCGATTACGGACGCGATCTGTTTGCGGGCGGTCTCGACGGCCTCCTCAGCCTCCCAGCCGAAGGCGTGGCTGCGCGAGGCGGCGTTGCCGAACTTCTCCGTGAAGTATGGCATCATCGCCTCGAGGACGCGCGGGTCCATCGGCGTCGTCGCGTTATTGTCCAGGTAGACTCGCTTGCTCATCGCTGTTTTTCATCCCTTCGAGGTTGCGAACACTCAGGTTCCCATGACCGTCAGGCGGCTCCGATCGGGTCGAACCGCCAACTCCGCCACCGTAATTCCATCCAACAACGCTCGCATCCGCTCGTGAACGCGCCGCAACGGGTCGCGCACGATACAGGAACATTCGAGCTCACAGCTGCCGGTGCTGACGCCGTCAATGGCCGTCGTGATACGACGCGCCGCGTGCGAAGCCTGCTGATGCTCCGAACTGCCGGCACACTGCACGAACCGCATCGGTCCGTCGATGACCTCGATCACTTCAGCCAGCGAGATGTGCGCCGCCGACCGATCGAGGCGATAGCCGCCGTTGGCACCGCGAACCGACTTGACGAAACCGGTTCCGGCCAGCAGCTTCAACAGGTTCATCATGATCGAGAGCGGCACGTTGTTCCGCCCCGCCAGGTCGCGGGCACTGACCACGCTGTCCGTCGGCAGCTGCGCCAGATCGCACAACGCGATCAACGCATACTCCGTCTTCTTGGTCAGACTCAACATCCCGCGAATCCCTCGATCGACGAACTCACTTCCGACACGCTGATCAGCCTCTACATCTATTGTACGCGTCGAGGATGAATATAGTATCGATTTGGTACGATTTCAAGGCCGAGCCGAAAAGTCCGAAAAAAGCGGCGAATCGCACAATCCGACGTTCCGGAAATACGAACCCCGAGCGCAAGCGCGAGGGGGAGCAAGCTCCCTTTGCGAGGCCTGTGTCTACGCCACAGGCCCCAGCGCGAACCACACACCATAGACAACGAACCCCGAGCGCGAGCGAGGGGTTCTTACGGCGCTCCGATTCTCTGGGCCACAGCGCAAGTCCTGGAAGAGCTCACCCAAACCCAGGGCGTCCCCAACACTGGCGAACAAGCCGCCAGTGCCACCCAAGCGAGGAGGCAATGGCTTGACCACCTCACCTGTCCGGACCGCTCGCTCGCGCTCGCGGCTCGCTTGTCCGCCGGTGTTCGGGACGTGTGCTAGTCAAGGGTGGGGCGGGCGTCCCGCCCGCCATTTGACCGCTCGCCCAGGGTGCCACGCCGACGCGCAGCGCTCGGCGTGCTGCGCTAATGTCCCCTTCACTCAGCGCGATCCCACCGGCTGCGACACAGCCGGCTGGGACGACGTCGGACCCGATTCCTCTTCACCCGCGCGCTGCTCCGCGAGGTAGGCCTCCAACTCGGCGACGATATGTTTGTTGTTCTCGTCATCGACAATCGTGCGCAACTGTGCGAGGTTGTCGTCCGAAAGCGCGTTGATCCCTTCGCAATCGAGGGTCGCGCGTCGTTCCAGCAGCGCGCGGGCAAGCACGACGCCGAGGCTTCGATCAATGTGAGCCTCGCCGTGATTGTGTACATAGCCGGACGCACGGCTTGCAATTGCACTTGCGACCCACTTCGACTCGCATGCCAAATCCACCAGGATGACGGCGCGGCAGTGGGCCTCGGCACTACCTGCGGAACTCGATCGCCAGTTATTGCTCGGATCTACTAGGCAGTCGCCGCCGGGCTCAAGCTTCAAACTTGCCTCAGACGCCGCCAATTGGATTCCTCGCCAGGCATCTGCAAGTTGCTGCCGGGCATCGTGACGGTGTCGGCCCTCCGGAATCACCTCGAGTACTGCGTCAGAGAACTCATGCCACATCTCCGTGGTAGGGTATTCGGCCTCACGGAGCATTCGGATGTCATTCGCCTCAAATATCGCAGGCTCACCAAAAACGCCTTCGAGGCTAGCATATTGAAGGAGGCACGCACGAAGAACAGCCGTCGAGACGTGCGTATTGCGGTGATTGGGCGCAACTAGTATCGCTCCTTCTAACGACACATTGGCGAGATTGGCACCGACCAGATCTGTTCCCCTGAGGTCCGCGCCCCAAAGGATGGCGCGGCTGAGGTTAGCGCCCGCGAGGCGAGCACTCCGGAGACTCGCAGCCTCGAGGTGAGCATCTCTGAGATCTGCATGACCAAGATGAGCATACCAGAGCTGTGCGGCCCGCAAGCGAGCCTGCCGGAGGTTCGCGCGATCTAGACGGGCCCTAACTAAGCGCGCGCCCTCGAAACGGGCAGCATTGAGCCTGGACCGCTCAAGGTGGGCACTTGTTAGATCGGCAGCCTGGAGATGAGCGCCGCTGAGTGTAGCAGCCTCGAGGCGCACTGCTGGCATGGCGGCATTGCGGAATCGCGCACCTATTGCTCTCACACGCTCAAGATGGCCTGAATTCAAATCCACCCGGTCGAGAAAGGCAACCGAAAGGTCCGCACCTTGGCATTGAATTTGCCGCATTACCGCATCGCTGAGATTCGCCTCGCGCAAGTTTGCGTTGTAGAGCTTGGCGCCCTCCAGATAGGCACCACGCAGGTCGCGGCCGGCGAGGTCCAGACCAATCGAATGCCGTTGCCAGCATTCTTCGATTCGCGCTTCTCGCGAATCCTCATCGCCTAGTTCGACGTATCTTGCAAGGAGTTCCGGCGGTGGCGGCTCCTTGACGAGAGTCCTGCCACCCAAGTCCAAGTTGCGGTGCACCCACGGCTCCAGCCAGTTCCTATCAATCCCGGGCACGCGGCGTCCGAACAGGCGGCTGATCCAGGCTTCATAGTCACGTAGCGCAATGCGTCCCAGCGACCACTCGCCCAGCCGCCAATGGTATAGCCGCTTACCTTCTGTACCATCCTTGCCTGTATCAGACAGCGTGCACATCGGCACAAACGAATCCAATGCCCCACCCGGCACGACCAGCAATCGAAACGAGACAAAAAGCACGATCACTGAAGCCGGCGCGCGCCACGGCCCAATTGCGTGCATCATCAGAATCGCGGTCTCGGTCATTTTGTAGATGAACGCCGTCACGAAGAACCGCGCGTTGCGCGCCCATTCTGCGAGGGTGGCCATCGCACCATCGAGCATGCTTGGTAGCCCGGCGTATCCCATGTCCCGCACCGCGCCGCGGGCGCGAGCAATGATCGGCCACATCAGCCACAACATGACCAAGTCCGCCAGAATCGCGGCCCGTTGCACGCCGTGACCCCAGGCGTGGTGATACGGCAGAAACCGCCACAACATGCCCATCAGCATCAATAACGGTACGACCAGGTGAATCGCGTTAACCAAGTGCAGGGCTGCCCCCTTCACCGGTCCGTCAGCGTCGGCCCGTACGAGCAGGTGCAGTGTTGGGAATGGAAACAGCCGGGCGCGCTGGCGTAGCAGCTCGGGACGGTTGGGGATCGCTTCAAGGAACGCCTGCACTTTCTCGGAGAGCAGCAGCAACTGAAACAGCAAATAGCCGTGCATCACCAGGTAAATCCACGGCATCGTGATATAGAACGGCACCAGCGGCAGGCCGATCCCCAGCAACGGCAACTGCAACGGACTCTCGCGCAGCAGGTCTTCGTCGGTCGTCGCGCTGACGGTTACCGCGAGGTACGCCGTGATGAACAGGAACGTCGCGAAGCGCGTCGTGACATGCTTCGCGGCCTCGTTGACCGCGTCGCGAAGCGCGTCAATCTCATCGGGACCGCGCCCCCTACCGCCGTTCACGTCTTCGCCGGGCGCCAATGCCTCTGCCCCCTGCCCTGTCACGCTAGGACCGAGGGTTGGCTGAGACAGCGCTGTCGAGCCGCTCGTCGTCGACGGAACCAGGAGCGCTCCAGCGTCGGTCGGCACACTGGTCGCGGCCGCTGTCCGCGGCGTACCGGAGGCGGGTATTCCTCGCTCCTCGGCATCGCTCGGTGTAGCTGCGTTCGACGGATTGTCTCGGCTGTCTGTCATGGGCTCCGAAACCGGTCGGCGTTGGAGATAAACGGGCCCGGTATTCCCGCATTGATGAACCCGCGCCCCGCGCAGTGCGTACAAATGGCAAGAACGTCAACTTTATCAAATCCGCTCGAGACCGACAATCGGGCGCATCGAACGACAGTGTGCCCGCAGCCGATCGGTGAGCGCTCATGGATACCCGCGACACGATCCTACCGTTGCCGATCAACGCGGAATGTCTCGATTGTCGGTACACGCTAACGGGATTGCCGGAGCGGACATGTCCGGAGTGCGGGCGGGCGTTCGACGCGCGCAATCCATCGACCTATCGGCTCGGCGCCCGGCGAAGTTGGCGAGACTGGGCATCGCCGCCCACGATGTCCGAGTGCGGGACGCTACTGGTACTGACGACGTTGGGCCTGCTTCAAATGAGCGTGCCGCTATGGCTGAGCGCCGTACCGGGTTGCTGCTTCTATCTCCTGATGGCGCCGGTGTGGCTCGGCCTCGTCGTTCTGACGTTCGTGCGCGCTGCGCTCTGCTACCTCGATCGCGAGCGCGCCGGGCGGGATGCACACGCGCGCGGTCGGGTTGGACGCTGGCTGGTCGCGCCATTATGCGCGGCGGTGATGCTGACCGGCATCACCTACCCCTGGCCGGCCCGCCTCCGCTTTGCAATGAGCCGGCCGGCGTTCGAACGTGCTGCCCAGGAAGCCCTGCAAAGGGGTAAGCTCCCAGGACGTTGGATCGGCTTGTATCAAGTCTCTCACATCGTACGCCGAACCTACAGGGACGGTCGTACGCACGTCCTTTTCGTGACGGGAACCAGCATCGGCGACCCGGTCGGCATCGAGTTCGATCCCAGCCCCAGGCGACTCCCAGGGCGATCGGACGAAATCCAACTCGCGCCCGGCTGGTATACATACGAGGACTGAGGACACGCAGCGCCATCTACTTTGGCGCGACCTTCGTTGTCGGCTTTTCGAACCGCAGGAAGTAGTTTTCGCGAAATCCCTTGATCTTCACTTCTTCGCGGAACACGAAGCCTGCGGACTCGATCTCCTTGCGGAACGTCGCTTTGCCCGCGCGGACGTGGCCCAGTATCCAATCACGTGACTCGCCGGGGATGCGTTCGAAGTCGATCACGATCAGTTGGCCGCCGGCACGCAGCGCGCGGTGGATCGAGCGCAACATCTTCTCCGGCTGCTCGAAATGATGGTACGTATCGCAAAGGAAAACGAGATCGACGGCTTTCGCCGGCAACGTCGTGTCGTCGGGGCGAGACAGCCGGGCCTCGACATTCTTCCAGCCCGCCTGCCGCGCGCGTTCTCGCAAATACTCGACGAACTTCGGCGCAATCTCCAGCACATACACCCGGCCCTTGGCCCCGACCGCCTGTACGAACGGCTCGAGGAAGAGACCCGTGCCGGCCCCTAGGTCGGCCACGTGCATACCCGGTCGTAGACCGATCGCCGAAACGACGTCGTCCCGATGGGCGGCGATCTCACGGCTTTCGGACTCCCAGCGCTTTACCCAATCGTCGACCTTCAGCGTCGGATCCCGAAAGCGATCGTTGATGTCGGGCGGCGCGCCTTCCGCCGGCTTCTGACGGGCCCGCTCCTCCTGCTCTGACAGCACAGCCGAACCGGGCAGCTTCGCCGAGGTAGGGCCCACGGCCATGGCGACCGTCTGCGATCCGATCAGAAACCAGGCAACGACCATTGCGTTTCCGATTCCGTACATCTTGAAAGCTCCTGTTCGGGACACTCAACCGCGGTTAAGCGTTGAGGTATCGTGACTCCCCTTGTGTCGCAACTCGAAGATCCTGCCGCGAATCGGCGTCGTTCGGCCAGCAACGGTCTTCTCCGTCGACCGTTCACAGAGCGCGAGCCCGGCCTGTCGGGCAGCATCCCGGAACCCGTCAGCGACCTGTCGGTTGCCGTCACAAACCAACGCAACACCAGCCGGCTTCAGATGGCGCTGGATGAAACGTGCCACCGCATCGAGGTTTCGCCGCTCGTAGAGCACCTCGGCCGCCACGATCCGATCGCTATAGTGCTGTGGGTACGTTTCGCGCCAGTCGATGAATGCCGTCTTCGGAACGGGTAGTCCGCTTCGTTGCGCGCTCTGTGCGACAAAAGCCAGCGCATCGTCGTCATAATCCGACAAGGTCACGTCATAGCCGCGCTCCAGCAGGACGAGCCCGACCAACCCCAGCCCACACCCAACCTCGAGGACGGTCGGCGAGCTGTTCTGTGCCGCATGCGGCCAGGATGCGACCTCTTCGGCGAGGAGCGTCGCTGCTGGCCAGAACTCGGCCCAATAGGGCATGAACTCATCCTGATCGAACCGCGCAATCACCTGCGGATCGTCGAGCAACGACTCGAAATTGGCCGGCCCGACAATCGTGTACGTCCGACCCGCTACCTCGATTGTGCGTTCGATCACCGGATAACCGCGAAACGCCTCCACTGGATCCTCACATTCGCACCGAGTTCGGGCATACAATGGTATGCGTGATCTACGATCGTAGATTGTGACGTCAGTCGCAGCAGGAGAAAAGGTGGCAACCCGGCCGGCCAATGCCGATGTCCAACTCGTTACTCCTCGCCCGGAAGATGCCGAGCGCGTGGCGGCCTGGATTGCGGACGCCAATGAGGGTTACTGGGTCGCTCCGCAAACGCGACTGCCGATCACGCCGAGCGACGTCCGTGGCTGGGAGAAGCGCGGCCACGAGCCCCACGTACTGGTTCACGACGACGATCCCGTCGGCTACGGCGAGCTGAACGTGCTAAACGGGCCCGCAGGCCGCTACTGGCTCGGACACATCCTCGTCAATCCCACACTTCGCGGCCAAGGGTTCGGTCGATTGCTCGTGGAGCGCCTGCTACGGCGCGCGTTCGTCGAGCGCGACGCTTCGCGCGTCAACCTGGTGGTGTTTACCGAGAATGCCCCTGCGATCGCAACGTATCACGTGTGCGGGTTCCGCCAGGACGGATTCGAAACCCACACGTTCCCCGTCTATCGCCGAACGGAACGACTGCTCCGAATGATGATCCGCCGAAACGACTACCTGCTGGAACGAAGCGCCCCGACGTAACCCTGCCGGCAGGTTGCTGACACCAGCAGGACACTGGTGAACGAGCCGCCAGTGTTGGGAACGTGCAGTTGATCAAGTTGCTAGTGGATCCAGCGAATACCACACGAGCACTGCCTAAACACCGGTAGCAAGCTACCAGTGCCACCCGGTGTTCATGCAAAAACCTCTAGTACCAACCAATGAGCGTCAGTCAGAGGTGCGCGAATAGGCCGGCACAGCCGGTTGCCCGGGGGCGCTCAGTTCCCAGTCAGCGGTTCGAGGCCGGGCATCCGGGGCCCCATCGAAGTTCACTCGCCGGGCCTCGTCCCAATAACGGCCGGCGTCGTGTTCGTATGCGGAACGCATCGCGACCTCGGCCACCAGCCCGAGCATGATCGCGAAGAAACCGAGCGTGAACAGACCCAGGCCAAACAGCGGAGCCTTGCCCCAAAACGCAGCCCACGGATCCTGCGAGATGATCGCGTTGATCACCGCGAACCCCAGGCACGCCAGCGCTCCGACCCAGGACCACTTCGTGATGATCCCGAAGAAATGCATCGGCTTCGTGCCGTACTTCTGAAGCATCCGGACAAGGATCAGATCGAGCGCAACCTTGACGATGCGGTTGTACCCGTACTTGCTGGTACCGTGTGTGCGCGGATTGTGACGGACCACCAGTTCGCAGATTCGCGCACCGTGCATGCTCGCGTACACCGGAATGAACCGGTGCATTTCGCCGAACAGACGGCTGTCGCGAATCATCTCGGCACGATAGGCCTTCAACGTGCAGCCGTAGTCGTGCAGATAAACCCCCGTGATCTTGCCGATGAGCCAATTGGCACAGCGCGATACGCGCGTTCGCAACCACGAATCCTTGCGTTCCTTGCGCCAGCCGCTGACGACGTCGTAGCCCTCTTCGAGCTTGTCAACGAGCCGCTCGACCTCGTCCGGCTCGTTCTGACCATCGCCGTCCAACGGAACGATGACCGGCGCTCGGGCCGCCCAGAATCCCGCCATCATCGCCGCCGTCTGCCCGTAATTGCGCGCCAGGTGAATCACGCGGATGCGCGGATCGTCTCCGGCGAAGCGGTCGAGCAGTTCCGCGGACCGGTCGCGACTACCGTCGTTAACGAAGATCAACTCGAACGAACGGCGCTGATTCGAGAGAGATTCGACGAACCGCGGCACGACGGTAGGAAGACTCTCCTGCTCCTGGAAGACAGGGACGACGACAGAGACTTCAGGCCGCGAATCAGGCAGATCGGATGGGGGCATAAGGTGTCACTTGTTACAGTAGTCAATGATCCGTGCGACCTCGCTGCGCAAATCCTTGCGATGCACGATGCGGTCGACGAAACCGTGCTCGAGCATGAACTCGGCACTCTGAAATCCTTCGGGCAACGTAGTCTTGATGGTGTTGGCGATCACCCGCGGGCCGGCGAACCCGATCAACGCGCCCGGTTCGGCAATTGTCACGTCCCCGAGGAACGCGAAGCTGGCCGCTACCCCGGCCGTCGTCGGGTCTGTCATGATGACGATGTACAGACCGCCGGCATCATCGAGCTTCGCGATCGCGGCAGAGGTCTTGGCCATCTGGACGAGCGAGAC
>JANQNU010000040.1 GCA_028279405.1 Phycisphaerae bacterium | reverse complement strand
CCTGACCGGGTTGACGCCGCCGAGTCGATGTCCGGAATGCGGTCGCGCCTTCGATGAGCACTTGCGGGTTTGGCGACCGGCGCGGGCCCGTTCAGCATACGGAGAGGTTCTTTGGGGGCTGGTCGGGTTCGTCATCGTAGCAGTGGCCATCGCACCCCGACTGAAGTTCGGAGCCGACGGAACGGTGCTGACGACGCTCGTCGTCCTCGCAATCGCCGGCGGTGTGATTCTCTGGATCCTGTGGCGAACGGCGCAGTCGAATCGGCGCGGACGGTGCGTGGCGATCCTGCACGATGGTCTGTTCGTGCGGAACGAGGTCCTCGAGGTGACGATCCCGTGGAAGCAGGTGCGCGATGTGCGCGCCTCACATCTGTGCAACTACGTGCGACAGTGGAACACATCTGAGACGGTGATTCTCCCGAACGTGTTTCGCGATGACGAGGATGCCGCGGCGTTCCTGCAGGCGGTGGCGGAAATGACCGCACCGTACACGAACCACGAAGACTGATCGCGGAACTGCGTCAAATCGGCTTGGCGCGCGTGGGCTGTTGCCGCCAAAATCGAGGAGTAGCGTGTTTGAATCCCGAATAGCGAGGTGTCCGATGAAACGTCCCATCGCGCGCGTCCCCGTCGATGACGTGACCACGACCGTCGACCGACCGAATCGCCGACAATTGTTGCGCAGCGGAGCGGCCCTTGCGGCCGGCGCTTGCGCGCTGCCGTCGGTACTGGGACGAACAAGCGGTGCCGAAACGCCTGAGCCGCTGTTCAAGATCTCGTTAGCGCAGTGGTCGCTGAACCGCCCGTTGTATCGTAAGGAACTCGATCATCTCGAATTCGCGCCACTGGCCCGGAACGCCTTCGGGATCGACGCCGTCGAGTACGTGAACTCGTTCTTCAAGGATAAGGCCCGCGACACGGCCTATCTGCGCGAGATGAAGAAACGCTGCGACGATCATCGCGTCCGCAGTCTGCTGATCATGTGCGACGGCGAAGGCGCGCTTGGTGATGCCGACAAACAAAAGCGCGCTAAAGCCGTCGAAAACCACTACAAGTGGGTCGAGGCCGCCAAATACCTCGGTTGTCACTCGATTCGCGTGAACGCGCAGAGCAGCGGCACCTATGATGAGCAGGTACAACGCGCCGCCGACGGGTTGCGGACGCTGACCGAGTACGCGGCGCAGCACGAGTTGAACGTGATCGTCGAGAATCACGGCGGCCTTTCCTCTAACGGCGGATGGCTCGCGAAGGTGATGAAGGCCGTCGCGCATCCGCGTTGTGGAACGCTGCCGGACTTCGGCAACTTCAATCTCGGCGACGGCAAGACCTACGATCGCTACAAAGGCGTGCGTGAGTTGATGCCCTTCGCGAAAGCTGTCAGCGCCAAGTCCAACGCGTTCGACAGCGAAGGGAACGAAACGAAGACGGACTACTATCGCATGCTACGAATCGTGCTCGAGGCGAACTATCACGGCTATGTGGGAATCGAGTACGAAGGCAAAGAGGATCCGATGGTCGGCATCCGCAAGACGCAACGACTGCTCGAACGTGTGCGTGACAAGCTGGCCAGCGCGTGATGCGCTCGAGGGTCCGCGATCGTCCTGCGTCCAGGGTCGACGTGTCCTTCAGGAGCCGCGAGGTGTGGCTGATCGTCGGCATCGCGGTGGTGGCGACGTATCTCGGTATCTGGTCTCAACGGCATCGCGTTGGACTGATCCATCCCGAAGGCAATCTGCGCTATTACCGCTTCTTCAACGGTGGCTCCACCCTCGACCGCATCGGGTACCTGCTCTTTTGGCCGTTGGTGCGGACCGACTACCTGCGACAGGACATGCTTCTTGGAGCACGCAATGAGATCCACGCGCACGACCGCTCGGCGGCGGGTCCCGTCGCCACCGGTCCGTAGCCGCCGACTGACAGAGGCTGCGGCGTTATTGCGCGCCGGCGACCCATTTCAGTAGCCACATGCAAATCAGCCCGGCGTACGTTCCGAGCACATAGCCTGCAACGGCCAGCAACGCCCCGACGGGCGCGAGTGCCGGGGAATATGCCGCCGCAACGACCGGAGCGCTCGCAGCACCGCCGATATTGGACTGTGATCCGACGGCGAGGAAAAAAAGCGGGGCCCGAATGACAATCGCGGTCGTCACCATCACGATGACGTGGATCAGGATCCAGATGATGCCGACGATGATCAGGCCCGGGCATTCGGCCACCTGCCGAAAATTGGCCGAGGCGCCGATGCAGGCGACGAGCAGGTAGATCATCACGGATCCCAGCCGCGAAGCGCCGGCGCCCTCCAAGCGTCGGATCGGCGTCAGCGAGAGGACCAAGCCAATCGCAGTGATCAGTATGAACTTCCAACTCGATCCGGACAGATTGTCGTTCGCCTGCTGCAGCACGAATTGCAGGAACGACGATTGCGTCGCACTATGAGTGGTCTCCACCCACCCGGCAATTTTGTTTCCAGCCCAATAGCACAGAGCGGCAAAGACAAAGGCCAGCGCGAGCATCGACAGGAGATCGTCCAGTGAAGGTGTGCGGGCATGCTTCTCCTGAAAATCCTGCAGGCGGTGCTCCAGGTCGCGCAACGCTGACGAATCAGCGCCAAGCCGGCGATCGACTCGCTCCTGGTGTGCCGCGAGGAACAGCAGCGTACCCATCCACAGGCTGGCAACGAAGACATCGACAATGACCATCAGGCCAAGCATCGCGTCGGTGGTGCCGGCGGCTTGCCCGATGGCGACGAAGTTGGCGCCGCCGCCGATCCAACTACCGGACATTGCCGCCAATCCCTTCCACGCCTCCGGTGGCATCGCCCAGACCGTCCCCGCTGGGAACAATTGTCCGATGAAGAGCGCGATCGGTCCGCCGATGACAACACCGAACGTACCGGCCAGCAGCATGATGCCCGCTTTCGGGCCCAGCCGGGCGATTCCAGGAAGGTCGAGCGCGAGGATCAGCAGCAAGAGGCTTGCCGGCAGCAGAAACGTCTTGACCCATGAATAGAGCGGCGATTCGTGCGGGATGATGTGCGCGGTCGCGAGTGCCGTCGGGACGAAGTAACAGAAGACCAGCACCGGAATGATGCCGAAGATGCGTTTGGTCAGCGGATGGCGTGCCGCCTGGAAGATCAACGCCAACGTCGCGAGTAGAATCGCGAGGACGCCGACCGGATGGGTCACCAGCGGCTCCACCTCCGCCGCGGCGAGCGCCGTCGTTACGGGCGCGCTCGTCGGGGCATCGCCGGTCGGCTCAGCGCCAGAAGCTCCCTGAATCGTGGCCAATAGCGTCGCAACCGCAACGGTAATCGTGGATGACAGCAACACGGATGGCCTCGCTGATCATTGGGCTCGCGGAATCAGGCAATCGGTGATCCGGGTTCTATGGGAAATCCGCGCGTGGGTCCAGGGGCTCGACGGTCGGTGTCCGGTCGTCGAGAGTTGAAAAACAGGGCCCCGTGAGGGCATAATATGCGGGCTTGCGGTGCGCCTCCTCCGCCCGTGAGCGGTCCGCCGACCGGTGGACAGCGGTAGCGAGCGACCTTTACCGGCTTGTGCCGCAGGGTCGCGTTGCGGACCTCCAAACCGAGGAAGAAGCAGGACAACATGCCATGTCTTCCGCCGAAGACTTCCTTCCGATCCGCGGGTGGGATCATATCGAGTTTTATGTCGGCAATGCCAAACAGGCTGCCCATTTCTACGAGAAGGTGTTTGGCTTTACGCCGACCGCTTTTCAGGGGTTGCCGACCGGAACGCGTGACCGGTCCAGCTATCTCCTCTCGCAGGGAAATGTGCGTTTCGTGGTCACGAGCGCGTTGACGCCGGACCATGAGATCGCGCGTCATTGCGCGTTGCACGGGGACGGGGTCCGCACGATCGCACTGGAGGTTGCGGATTGTGCCGCCGCGATGACCGAGGTCAGGCAGCGTGGCGCGACCATTATCGAGCCGTTTCAGGCGCTGGAAGACAAGCACGGCGTGCTCAAGACGGGTGTGATCAAGTACGCCGGCGATACGCGTATCAAACTCGTCGAGCGACAGCACTACCGGGGGCCCTTCGCGCCCGGTTACGAGCAGATCGCCTTGCGCGGCGAAGTCAAGCCCACCGGGCTGGCTGCGGTCGACCACATCGTCACCAACGTTCACCTCGGCGAGATGAACTACTGGGTCGACTGGTTTCGGCGGATCCTCGGGTTCTCGCAACTCTGCCACTTTACCGACGACGACATCAGCACCGAGTACAGCGCGCTGATGAGTAAGGTCATGGAAAACGGCTCCGGCAAAATCAAGCTGCCGATCAACGAACCCGCCGAGGGTAAGAAGAAGAGCCAGATCGACGAGTATCTCGAGTGGTACAACGGGCCGGGCGTACAGCATATCGCGATGAACACGAAAGATATCTGCACGACCGTCCGTGAGTTGCGGGCGCGCGACATCGATTTCCTTCGCGTCCCGGACACTTACTACGATGAACTGGAGAGCCGCGTCGGCAAGATCGACGAAGACATGGATGAGATCAAGGAGTTGGGCATTCTCGTCGATCGTGACGAAGATGGCTACTTGCTGCAGATCTTCACCGCACCGATGCAGGACCGGCCCACCCTCTTCTACGAAGTGATCGAGCGGCACGGCAGTCGCGGGTTCGGCGTCGGCAACTTCAAGGCACTGTTCGTCGCGCTCGAGCGCGAGCAGGAGCGCAGGGGCAACCTGTAGGTCCGTCGGGGCTTATCGAATCTCGCCGGAATTCGGCCGGGGTCGGCCTTCGCGGTCGTCTGTTGAAATAGACGGGGCGATTGTCGGCCCCGAATGGGCTTTCTTGATCGCGGGACGTATATCGATACCCACGATCGCCAAACAGGAGTACGGTCATGAAGCAGCACTGGCGGGCCACGCACATGCTGGGAATCGGTCTGATGTTGTCCCTTGTCGGCGTTGCCGCCGCCGACACACTCACGCTGAACTTCGCGCCGGTCGGTACGTCGTACCTGGCGTTCTTGGGGCCGGACGATCCTGCAGTCGGGTCGCGCGACAAGACCCGCCACAAGCCGCTCCAGACCCGGAAGCGGTGCTACCGCCGACCGGGTTCCCGGTAGCGGGCGCGGAGGTCGGCGATCTGCGCCACGAACTGCGCTGGTACCTCGAACAGTTTCTCGATTATCCGTTTCCACCGGCCACTGAGCGCGCGAAGGCGGCTGAGGACGCGTTGAAGGCCTGGGGACGGCAAGCATTCGACGCGCTGTTCAGCGCAGGTCGGGCGCGGGACCTGTACCGCGATGCACGCGGTACCGACGACAAGCTACTCCGACTGCTGATTCTCGCCGACGACCCGCTGGTACTGGCATGGCCGTGGGAAGCGCTGTGTGACGAGAGCGGCACGACGCTCGCACACCACTGCCAGATCGAACGACAACTCGCTAACGTCGACGATCCCGACCCCCTGCCTGAAACGCTGCCGACGGATCGTGTAAACATCCTGCTGGTGACGGCGCGCCCGTTCGAAAAAGACGTGCGTTATCGCTCGATTTCGCGGCCACTGGTAAAAATGGTCGCTGACGAGCGGCTGCCGGCGGAAGTGACGCTGCTACGCCCGCCGACACTGAGCAGGCTCGAACAAACGCTGCGCGACAAGCCCGGCTACTTTCACGTGGTCCACTTCGACGGTCACGGCGGCTACGGCGAGATCGCGCACGACGCCGACCAAGCCAGCAAGCTCGAGGACGCGGTCAATCCGTACCAGCTCAGAGGACCGCAGGGCTGCCTGATCTTCGAGACGGATGATGGCAAGCCCCATCCTGTACCGGCTGCGACACTGAGCGCGATGCTCGCCGAGCACAGGATCCCCGCTGTCGTGCTCAACGCGTGCCAGTCGGCGACGCTCGATGAGCACGCCGAGGACGCGTTCGCGTCGGTGGCGGCGTCACTGCTGCGGGCCCGCGTGCGGGCAGTGGTCGCGATGTCGTACTCGCTGTTCGTCAGCGGTGCTCAACAATTCCTGCCGGCGTTCTACGATGAGCTGTTCCGCAGCGGCGACTTGGCCAGCCCCACCCGAGCCGGACGCAAGGCGATGCTCGCGAACCCCGGCCGCGTCTGCGCCCGCGGTAAGTTCCCGCTCAGCGATTGGATCGTGCCGGTGGTCTACCAACAGCAGGCGGCCGATCTGAAGTTCCTGACGGGGCGACCAGCGGTCGCTTCGAACCCATCGGCGGCCAGTCCGGAGCTGCCGGAAGAAGCCCGCGACCCGAATCCGTACGGCGTCATTGGTCGCGATGGCGAAATCCTACGGCTCGAACGGGCCATGCACGGACGAACGCCGACGGTCCTGATCCACGGCCTGGGCGGCGTTGGCAAGACCACACTGGCCCGCGGATTCCTGAAGTGGATGCAACAGACCAATGGGCTGGTCCGCGATCCAATATGGAAGTCGTTCCACGATGTCCGCTCAGCCGAACACGTGCTCAACGACATCGGCACCAAGCTGGCCGGGCCGAATTTCATCACGCTTCCGGCGGAGCAGAAGGTCGCCTGGCTGGGTAAAGCGCTGCGCGAGCACCCGTTCGTGATCGTCTGGGACAACTTCGAGTCGGTCTGCGGCAACGAGTCAGCAGGAATCGCGCCACTGATGCCGTCCGAGGATCGGGACGTGCTGCGCGACTTGCTGCGCGCACTCGACGGCGGACGAACGAAGGTGATCATCACCAGCCGGAGCGAGGAGGGGTGGCTGCCGCGCGAAATTCGCCGAAAGCTCAGGCTCGCGGGCCTCGATGGCGAAGAGCGCTGGGAATTCTGCACCGAGATTCTGCAAGGGCTAGGCGTGAAGGTCGATCGCGACGACTCCGACCTTACCGACTTGATGAACTGGCTGAACGGGCATCCGCTGCTGATGCGCGCAATTCTGACGCGGCTGGAAGACCAGTCGCCGGCGGCGGTGCTAAACGACCTCAAGACGCGCTTCGCGGAGTTGGCCGACGACGACGAGTCACTCCAGAAGGTGCACGCAACGCTGGCCTTCGTCGAACAAGGACTGCCCGAAGATGTCCGCCCACTGTTGGTGCCGCTCGCGCTGCACGAACGATTTGCGGACGCCGACTATTTGGAACACATGGCCAAGCAAGCAACACAGGAGTCGCTCACGCGTCCGGTAATCGACCGTTTCTTCGCAGCGTTAGCGACCGCGGGTCTAGTCCGCGATCATGGAAATGCGATCTACGAACTACACCCAGCGCTCAGCAGCTACCTACAGTGCACAGTCCTGGCAACCGCCAAGCCCGTCACACGCGAGAGTTGGGTGCGAGCCTTCGTAGAGGTCATGAGCTCGCTCGCCAACAAACTTTCGCCGAGGCCATTGCACGAGCAGCGGATCGCTTTCTTCCTGCACGAAGCGAACTTCCATACGGCGTTGCGCTATGCAGAGCGGAATCAACTGGACGAGCACTTTGTGGCGATTGCGCAATCCCTAGCGTTCTATGCACAGCATACCCGGAGTTTCGACGAGGCCGAACGGTTATTCGAGCAGTTCGCCGAACGCAGTCGAGCCAGTTCCAAGCCAGAATGGGAGGCCGGCGCCTACCACCAACTGGGCGTGATCGCGGAAGAACGCCGACAGTTCGACCAGGCAGAAGAGTGGTATCTCAAGTCGCTAGCAATTGAGGTGGAACGGGGCAACGAACACGGCGCGGCGCTTAGCTACCACGAACTGGGCAGGCTCGCGCAAGTACGTCGACAGATCGACGAGGCAGAACAATGGTATTTGAAGGCGCTAGCAATCAAGAAAAAACAGAACGACGAGCACGGCGCGGCGAGCACCTACCACCAACTGGGTAGGATCTCGCAAGAACGCCGAGAATTCGGCCGGGCTGAAGAGTGGTATCTCAAGTCGCTGGCCATTGAGGAAAAAAGAGGCAACGAACACGGCGCGGCGATCTCCTACCACCAACTGGGTAGGCTCGCACAAGAACGCCGACAGTTCGGCCAGGCCGAACAGTGGTATCGCAAGTCGCTGGCAATCAAAGTGAAACAGAAGGACGAGCATAGCGCGGCGACCACCTACCACCAACTGGGCACGATCTGTTATCACCGCCGACAGTTGGACCAGGCCGAACAGTGGTATCTTAAGTCGCTGGCAATCATGGAGAAGCAGAACGACGAGCACGGCGCGGCGATCAGCTACCACCAACTGGGCATGATCGCTCAAGAACGCCGACAGTTCGAGCAGGCCGAACAGTGGTATCTCAAGTCGCTGGCAATCGCGGAGAAGCAGAACGACGGGCACAGCGCGGCGATCAGCTACCACCAACTGGGCAGGCTCGCGCAAGAACGCCGACAGTTCGAGCAAGCCGAACAGTGGCATCTCAAGGCACTGGCAATAACAGAAGAACAAGGCAACGAGCACGACCTGGCGTATAGCTATGCCCAATTGGCGCTGCTGGCCGCGGCGCGGAACCACAACCACCAAGCCGCGCAATGGGTCGTTAAGGCGGCGGTTGGATTTCGAAACACGTCGGACCCTCACTCGCTCGCGCAAGCGATTCACCTCTTCGCCACAATTTGCGCCGCGGTTGGTGAAGCCGAGCGGGCGGGGCTTCGGCGGTTGTGGGACGAGGCGGGATTGCCGGCAATGGGAGCTGACGCGGGTACCGAAGACAAGACCAGCGAGGAGTGACGCGATGGGAATCCAGAATTCGCTCGAAGCGCGGATCGCAGCCCTAGGCGATGCCGAGGCGATCGAACTGCTAAACCGGATCGCTCGCGGACACGGGCCCGGCGGCGGGATGCTGCCACCGGGTGCACCCAACCCGTCCATACCGACCGACGAACAGGCCGCGGATGCGCTCGCAGCATCCGAACCTAAGACGCCCGACACCCCCCTCCCCTCCGACGGGTCGGCGGCACGCGCCGCCCTACTACTGCTAGCTGACGACCCGGAGATCGGCCCGAACATCGGCCCGCTGATGGCCGGCCCAGAACCGACCCGGCTCGGGTTCGACCCGGTGACCGGGACGCTGCTGGTCGGCGGACTGCTGCTCGCGCTACAAACACACTTCAAATTCGAGCGGAAAACCGACGGCACGTGGACCGTCAAAATCGAGAAGAAACCCACCAAAGACGGACTGATTTCGCCACTCATCAAGAAACTGATGTCATTCTTCGGGGAATGATCGACTGGTGCGTTCGTTGAGAGGAACGTTCCCTACTCAACAAACGCTCACCCACGAAGTGGCGCCCTTTGAACCCCTCGCTTGCGCTCGGGGCTCGTTGTGTTGGTAGTCCGATTCTCGTACGGGGCAAAGCGTAGGCACAGGCGTCGCGGAGGGAGCTTGCTCTCCACTGGCGGACAAGCCGCCAGTGCCACCCGACCCCTCGCTTGCGCTTGGGACTCGTTGTGTTCGCAGTCAAGTTCTCGTACAGGCCTAAAGCGTAGACACAGGCGTCGCGGAGGGAGCTTGCTCTCCACTGGCGGGCAAGCCGCCAGTGCCACCCGACCCCTCGCTTGCGCTTGGGACTCGTTGTGTTCGCAGTCAAGTTCTCGTACAGGCAAGCGGCGTAGACGCTTGTCTCGCAAAGAGAGCTTGCTCGCGCAACGGGTTTGATCGTCGCCCGGAGCGTACATGCGAGCCCGGAGCGCAAGCGACGGGTCAATGGCGGGCGAGACGCCCGCCCCACCCTCACGTGCCACACCCTGCCGCCCTCAGCATAACCACCCCACCCTCACCCGGACTGCGCTAGCCCGACAGAACCTTACGCGCGCCACCCTCACTCGGCCTACGCTAGCCCGAACGAACCTTCCGCACGCCACCATACCCCGGCCTACGCTAACCCGCCCCCCCATAAGCTGACGATGTCCCGCTGCGGAGACGCACGCTACGTATCATCTCGTCAGGCTACTGACATCCTCTTATCTATTGGTACAATATTTAGTAATGGCGACGAAAGTACAGAACATGCTGCCGATCGAAACGCTGGAACAGGCAGCTGAGTGTCTGCGGACCGTCGCGCATCCGCACCGGCTGCGGATGATCGAGCTGCTGTTGCTGGACGAATACACCGTCGGCGAGCTGGCCGACGCTTGTGAGATTCAGAGCCACATGGCCTCCGAGCACCTGCGGCTGATGCGCGATCGGGGCTTGTTGGAGTCGGAACGTCGCGGTCGACGGACCTACTACCGCGTCGCGGAAGCAGGCCTGATCGGCATCATGGCGTGCATCCGGAAACGCTTCGGATGAGGGCGGCATTTCACAGCGAGAACAGGTCCTTAAGCCGACCGATTGGACTTTCTCTTGCAGCTAAATATCGTATTATTGCGATATGTCGATTTATGGATCTTTGGTTGCGATAGCCGATGCGTGAACGGTGTTGGCGGAAGACGAGGAGGGCAACGATGGCTGCAAAGGTGATTCACGAAGTTCAAGCGGAGACGCTCCAGTCCTGGCTGACGGCGGATCGGGCAGTCGTTATCGATGTGCGCGAACTGGACGAGTTCGTTGCGGAGCATATTCCCGGTGCGTCCTTGGTTCCGCTGTCGCGGTTCGACGTTCGGCGCGTGCCGGAAGGCAACGGTCGCGTAGCCGTCCTCAACTGCCGATCCGGCAAGCGATCGAGGCAAGCGGCTGAGCAGCTGCTGCAAGCAGGTCGAAGCGAGGTCTGGCAACTAGGCGGCGGCTTGCAGGCGTGGAAAGCAGCGGGGCTCCCGCTCGACGGCAACCCGCGAGCGCCCTTGAGCATCATGCGGCAAGTGCAGATCGCGGCCGGCACGCTGGTTCTGGCCGGCACGCTGCTCGGCGCGTTCGTCAACACCTGGTTCCTGGGGCTGAGCGGATTCATCGGTGCCGGGCTGGTTTTCGCGGGTTTGAGCGGAACCTGCGGGCTCGCGACCGTGCTCGGATGGATGCCGTGGAACCGCGCGTTCGCGACGTGCGAGAAGAGCGCGTAGCGCGATGTCGCGCGCTCAAGCCAAGATAGCGGCCGTGCCGACCAGCGCGATGACGAGCGCGCCGAACGCGAGCGCCCATGCGAGGTCTCCGCGCGCTCGCCGATGGACGGACGGGTCCGAGCCAGTCGGCTGACCACATTCGGGACAGCGCCCGGAGACGTTGCCTTCGAGCGAGTAGCCGCAGGTCAGGCAATCACGGCCCGCAACGTATTGAGGATGACTCGGAAGCACCGTGCCGCCGACCATGCAACCTGCACAGAAGGTACCGAAAGAGAGCAGGGTGCTGAGTGCCGGATTCTGCCCCGCAACCACCGGCACGGTAACAACGAGTGTGGCGCCGAAGACTGCGGGAATTGCGATTGCCAGCTTGTTTCCGTATAGGCCGGCACACGCAAACGGAGCGGCGGCCACACCCAGGAATGCGCCGACGACGAGCCCGAATGAGTTGCCTAAGGGGCCAAGCCCGACCGTCAGGCCGACGACTCCGCCCATGACGCTGCCGGTAGTGATGGCAAAGAGGATCAGAACCAGAACGCGTACCACGTCGCCAGTGTACGCGCTTGGTCGTGCGACCCGGTCCTCAATTGGCTACAATGTCAAGATGTCGTTTCGGACGCGGAACGGGCAACGCCGACCCGACCCGAAAGGCACATCACCGATACAGGAGCGCAACATGTCGTCGATCGTCCCTTTTCGCATCGCCCTTCTTGCAAGCGCTTTCATTCCGTCATTGGCGTTGACTGACGGGTCGGCGTGGTCGGACGAGTTCGACACGATCGAGCCGTGGGTGGTGCAGGCGAGTGATGGGGTGCGCGCGACGTTGGCGCTGGATGGCGGCGTGGACGGGACCGCGATGCGGCTCGATTTCGACTTCGAACGGGGAGGAGGGTTCTGCGTGGTTCGGCGGCCCGTGCGCCTGGCGCTTGGAGAGAACTATCGGTTCACCTTTGATGTTCGTGGCAAAGCGCGGCGGAACAACCTCGAGTTGAAGCTGGTCGACATCAACGATGAGGACGTCTGGTGGTTGAATCGTCGATCGTTCGAATTTCCGCGCGAATGGCGTACGGTCCGCCAGAAGAAGCGTCAATTCGCGTTCGCGTGGGGGCCGTCGGGCGGGAAGGAGATTTCGCAACTAGGATGGATTGAGTTTGCGATCGCGGCGGACGAAGGAGGGTCCGGCTCGGTCTGGTTCGATCGGCTGCGATTCGAATCGCTGCCGATGCCACAGCCGGTGACGCGCGTGCCGATCGCTCGTGTCTCGTCACAGGCTGCGGACCAACCGGCGCCGCCCACTACGTTGCCGACAGACGGTACGTTCGCGTGGCGCAGCGCGACCGAGGATCCGACGCCGACACTCGAACTGGACTTTCAGCAGGTGCGCGAAGTCGGCGGGCTGTCGTTCGAGTGGTCGGCGGTCGACTATCCGACCGCGTACGCAATCGACATCTCGGCCGACGGCGATCGCTGGGAGGAGACCAGGCGCATCGAGGCACTTGGCGGAGGCGGACGAACGTATCTACCGACCCCAGACGCAGAGGGTCGCGCGATGCGGCTGCGCGTGATACGTTCGAGTCGAGGGCAAGGTGTGGCGCTGCGGCGCCTCCGCGTTTTGGAGGTGGACTTTTCGGCGTCTCCGAATCGCGTCTTTGCGACCATCGCGCGGGAATCGCCGCGCGGATGGTATCCGCGGTACTTTCTGGACGAGATGCAGCCGTGGACCGTCGTTGGGGTGCCGGGAGATCGGCGCGAGCTACTGATCGATAGCGGCGGCGCAATCGAGTTGGATCGCTCGTCGCTGCGACTTGAGCCATTCATCTACCAGGACGGGAAGCTGCTGGGTTGGGCAGATGCCGATGCTACGCAATCACTTGCCGATGACGCGTTGCCGATCCCGACCGTCACCTGGGATCTGGACGATCTGCGTCTGGAAGTGACCGTTGTCGTTCACGGTAAGGCCGGAGCCGCGGAAGGGCTCGTACGATACCGACTCACGAACCGGTCCGCGGACTCGCAGCGCGGCGCGCTGCTGCTGGCGCTGCGGCCTTTCCAGGTACTTCCACCTTGGCACGATCTCAATATCACGGGTGGCGTCGCGAATGTTGACCGTATCGTGCTCGACGGCGGCCGAGCATTTGTCAACGACGAGCAGCATGTCGAGCCGCTGACGAATCCGACCGGTTTTGGTGCGTCGACGTTTGCGGAGCGCGAGATCGTCGAGCATCTCGCGACGAACACCCTGCCGGCGCGTCGACGGGTGGAGGACCCGCAACGACGCGCGTCGGCCGCCTGGCGATTCGCGTTCGACGTTCCTCCTCAGGGAACTCAGGACGTGTTCCTAGCGATCCCAATGCACGCTACGGCACCAAACCAAGCGATCGACACGGGTGACGCAAAGATCCCGGCCGATCAACGGTTCAGGGAGGCGTTTGCGACGATGCGACGGTTCTGGCACGAGACACTGGATGGGGTCCGGATCGAGCTGCCGCCGTCCGCCGCGCAACTCGCGAACACGTTCCGAACGATGCAAGCGTACATTCTGATCAACGCCGACGGTCCGGCGATCCAGCCCGGCTCGCGGACCTACGAGCGTAGCTGGATTCGCGACGGGGCGCTGACCAGCACCGCCCTCCTGCAAACAGGGCACACGTCGGCCGTAGGCGCGTTTGTCGACTGGTACGGCAAGCACTTGTCCGCGTCCGGCAAGGTCCCGTGCGTTGTCGATCGGCGCGGGCCGGACCCTGTCGACGAGCACGATAGTACCGGGCAATTCATCCATCTGGTTTGGCGCAGCTATCAATTCACCGGTGACCGCTCGCGATTGAAAGCGCACTTTCCTGCTGTCGTCGCCGGCGTCGATTACCTGGACCGATTACGGACGAACCGGTTGAGCGCGACATATCGTGACGGCACGGCGACGCAGCGTGCGTGCTTCGGGCTCGTGCCGGAGTCGATCAGCCACGAAGGGTACTCGGCCAAGCCAATGCACTCCTACTGGGACAGCTTCTTCGTCCTGCGCGGCCTGCGCGACGCGACGGCCATGGCGCGTGTCCTGCAACGCGACGGAAGCGCCAGACGTTTTGACCGCCTACGCACCGAGTACGAGCGCGCGCTCTACGACTCGATCGAACGCGCGATGAAGAACCACGGCATCGACTACATTCCGGGGTGTGTCGAGCTTGGTGACTTTGACGCAACGTCGACAGCCATCGCGCTGTTCCCCTGCAACGAACGGCAGCGACTCCCCGAACCAGCGTTGACCAATACGTTCGAGCGCTACTACCAGTTCTTCCGCGATCGCCGCGACGGACGAATGGAATGGGAGGCGTATACGCCGTACGAGCTGCGAATTGTCGGTACGTACTTGCGTCTCGGGCAACCGCGACGTGCGCACGCCCTGCTCGACTATTTCCTCGAAGCCCAGCGGCCGCGCGGATGGAACCACTGGGCCGAAGTCGTGTATCGCGAACCGACAACGCCAGGCTTTGTCGGCGATATGCCGCATACCTGGGTGGGGTCGGCGTTCGTGAGCGCGTTCGTCAGCCTCTTCGCCTATGCCGATGAAAGCGACGAATCACTCGTGCTGCTCGCCGGCGTCAAGCCAGAATGGCTGCGGGACCGAGCAGGAGTGCGTGTACATCATCTGCGCACGATCTACGGAACGCTTTCCGTCGTCGCCCGAATAAAGGACGAACACCTAGTGCTAGACCTGGACTGCGATCAACCTCTACCAAACGGCGGGATTCGGTTACAACCGATGGGCCTTCGGCTAGGCGCACCGCTCGACGCCGACGGGGTACGGGTACGCGAGGGGTATGTTCAGTTAACGCGCAACCGGGGACGGTTTGCGTTTCCGATCGATAACGATCAGCGGTAGGCCGAGCCTAGCGACCGCACGACTCGCGAACGATCAGCTCGGGCTCCAACGAGATCCGCTTGGAAGCAGCATCCGGCGTCGCAAGTCGGTGGCAAAGAACCTCGACAGCCTCGGCCCCCATCTCGGCCATCGGGACGTGGATTGTGGTGAGCATCGGCCGCGTCATGCGCGCGATGCGCGTGTCATCGAATCCGACGATTGCAAGGTCGTCCGGCACACGAACGCCTCGGGCGTTGGCCGCCGCGATGACCCCGGCCGCCATTTCGTCGTTGGCGGCGAAGACGCAACTTCCCTGCCCTACCCAGCTGGCGATTCGCTCGACCGCAAGTTGGTACGCGGTCTCGTATTCGTAGTCCAGATGGTAGATGTCGGGATCCGCGACCGGGCATCCCGCCTTGGCAAAAATGCGCCGACAGGCGGCTCGACGAGCGATGGTATCCACGTTCGTCTCATGTCCGCCGATGAAGATCAACCGACGAACGTCACGGTTCTGGACCAGATGCGTGGCGAGCTTCTCGGCGCCACGCTGTTGATCGATCAGCACGCTGTCGTGCGGCGTTCCTTCGATATCGCCATCCAGCGCGACGAAAGGCACGTTGAGCGCCGCGACGTCCGCCGCCGCGTGGTCAACCAGTTCGGAAACCATGACCACGATGCCGTCCATGATCGTCCGTTGGTGAATCTTGGCAAAAACGGACTTGCCCTCCTCGCCGTCGCCGACGGAGAAGATGAGGAGGTTGTAACCCAACTCATGCGCCCGGCGATTGGCACCACGAATGACCTCCGAGTAGAACTCGCCGTGCAAGTCAGGCAAGACCAGCCCGAGGATCTCGCTTTTTCGCAGCATCAATCCACGCGCGAACGCATTGGGTCGGTAACCCAACGCGCGAATGGCCTCCTCAACGCGCGCGCGCGTCTTGGGATTCACCAGCTCTCGGCGATTGACGACTCGAGACACCGTACTGATGGACACGGCAGCCTTCTTAGCGACGTCCGATATCGAAACCTGCATCACCACGAACCTCTCGTTGCGCGCCTCAAATGGTCGAGTTCATTGACAACGCTTTCATTCCAGGATAACCTGAATGCAAATGGGATGTCAAACGCTTGCAGCTCTTTGGGTTACGACGCTCCCGGTTACGCTGGCGCCGGTTGACCCGGCGTTGGTCGACGGTGCGATTCGGCGGAGTGCGGCCACCGAAGCGGTGTTGCAGCATACGTTCTCGGCAGCGGACGAGCGGATTCTCGACGAAATCGAACGTGCCTGTTTTCTGTACTTCTGGAAAGAGGTCGGGTCGCCGGCGCGGCTCGCGAAGGATCGGTTGAAGGCGCCGGTCGCGAGCATCGCTGCGGTCGGGTTCCAGCTTTCCAGTCTTCCGGTCGGTGTCGAGCGTGGTTGGATTTCGAAGGCGGCGGGCGCGGAACGGGCGACCACTGTGTTGCGCAGCCTGCTGAGTCGACGGGACAACCAGCGACACGGGATGTACCTCCATTTCCCCGACATGGATACGGCGGGTCCGTCTCGAACCGATTTCGTAGTCGAGGCCAGCACGGTCGACACGGCGTTGCTGATCGCCGGCGCGATGCCGGCGGCGACCTTCTTCGGCGGAGAAGTGGCGACGCTCGTCGACCGCTTGATCGCGGAGGCGAACTGGCGTCGCTATGCAGTCGCGGCGGGGGGCCGGATCTCGATGGGCTGGAAACCGCACGCTGGCGAATCGCTACAGGGCCGCGGCGAGTTCATTCGCTGGCATTGGCATAATGCCAGCGACGAAGAGCGGCTGGTCTATTTTCTCGCGGTGGGGTCGCCGACGCCGACACACTCGGTCGCACCTGAGCAGTACTATCGATTGACGCGGACACAGAAGCGTTACAAGGAGTTGCCGCCGTTCGTCGTCTCGTGGCCGGGCAACCTGTTTACCTACTTCTTCAGTCATTGCTGGATCGACTATCGGAGCCTGGGCATCGATGACCCGCAGGCATTCGGGGTGGCGGCGCCGGGCGTCGATTGGTTCGAGAACTCGCGACGGGCGGTACTGAGCCACCGGGCGCGCTGCCTGGACATGTCGGCGCGCTACCGGACGCTGTCCGAGAACAGTTGGGGGCTCAGTCCGTGTGTCGCGCGACGCGGTTACGCGGTGCCGCACACGTTTCCCGCGCTGGCACCGGAAGAGAAATGGTACGACGGAACCGTTGCGCCCTATGCGGCCGGGGCATCAATCATGTTCACGCCGACGGAGAGCATGGCGGCGCTGCGGACGTTTCGCACGATGAAAGACGACCAGGGCCGTCCACTGCTATGGCGTGACCCCGACGATGGCGGCTACGGACTCGTCGATTCCTTCAATCTCGACCAGGGTTTCGTCTGTGACGATTACGTTGGGATCGATCAGGGTCCGCTGTTGCTTGCGATCGAGAACGCCCGTACCGGCCTGGTCTGGAAGCTTTTCATGGCACACCCGAACGCTCGACGCGCGGTGGAGCGATTGAGGCTCGGTACACCGTAGCGTCGAGTCGGTTTCACGGGCTCCCTGTCGTGAGCGGGGGGCGTCGGCGTTTGGACGCCGACTGGAGCGCGAGAGGAGTAGCTCGATGTCCGTCATCCCAAGGACCGCGGAACGGTCAGCGTGCGACTGGGGATCGGGGCCTGGATCGGCCAATCGATACGGTCATTTTTCCGCCGACGGACGCGCCTACTGCATTACAGATCCACGGACGCCGCGACCGTGGTGCAACATCATTGCCAACCCGCGATTCGGCCTGGCGGTGAGTCAGGCGGGCAGCGGCTTCACCTGGATCGACAATTCCCAGTTGGCGGTGTTGACGCGCTGGCAGCAAGATTTCGCTCACGATGCATCGGGAAAGTTCATCTACGTTCGCGACCTGGACACGAATTCCGTATGGTCGCTGACACCTGCACCGGTGTGGCCAGCCTACGAGACATATGAGTGTCGACACGGGTTCGGTTACACGACCTTCATCACTTCGTTCGCCGGGATCCGGGCGGAATGGCAGCTTTCCTGCGATCCGGACAAGGCGGTCGAGTATTGGCAGGTTCGGCTACAGAACACAACGCGCGCAACGCGCCGACTCGAGCTTACCAGCTACCTCGAATGGAACTGCGGCCTGGCCCCCGCCCCTCGGCGGGAGTTTCACAAGCTGTTTCTCGAAACGGAATTCGATGCGGCGCGCGGCGTGGTGTTCGCCACCAGTCGGATGTGGGACGTGCCGACGGCCCGGCACGGCCATTGGAACGCCGACTTTCCCTACGTATGCGGATTCGCGGGAACGGAACCAGTGGCCGCGGCGCAGGGCGACAAGGGCGCCTTCTTCGGGCGCAACGGCCATCTCGCGCAGCCTGCGGCGCTGGACCAGGATGCCTGGCAACCGCGGTTCGGGCGGCACGAGGACGCGATCGCAGCGATGCGCAACGCGATCGAGCTGCCGGCCGGCGCCTCGAAGTCGCTGGGGTTCACGCTGGTGGTCGGTGGGTCCCGCGCCGAGGCAGCACAGCTCATCGATGACCATTGTCGGCTGAAGGCAATGGACGCGGCGTTGCGCGACACTGAGCGGCGCTGGTCGGATCTGCTCGGAGACCATCGCGTCGACACCCCCGACCCGAGCGTAAACGCAATCGCCAATGATTGGCTGCGATATCAGGCTATCTCGGCGCGACTGTGGGGGCGTTGCGGCTACTATCAGCAAAGTGGGGCATTTGGGTTTCGCGACCAGCTTCAAGACGCGCAGGTCTGGCTGACCATCGCGCCCGATCGATGCCGCGCGCAGATCAACCTGCATGCGCAGCACCAGTTCACGGATGGGTCGGTCTACCATTGGTGGCACCCTCTGAGCGAGCAAGGGCTGACCACGACGATGACCGACGACCTGCTCTGGCTCGGATTCGTTGCGGCGAGCTATATCCGCGAAACAAACGACTATTCCGTGCTCGATGATCCCGCGCCGTTCGTCGACGATTCCGTCCACCGACCGTTGCGGGAGCACATCGCGCGTGCCTTTGCCAGGGTTTTTTCGCGGACCAGCGCGCGCGGTCTGCCGTTGATCGGCGCTGGAGACTGGAACGACGGGCTGAGTGCCGCCGGCTTGCAGGAGCGCGGCGAGTCAATCTGGTTGGGGCACTTTCTCGTCGGGCTATTGGCGGATTGGGAACACATCTTGCGGCGGAATGGCGAAGAAACGCAAGCGGCGGATTTCGCGCAACGCCGCTCGACGTTGATTCGCGCGATTAACGAGCACGGCTGGGACGGAGAATGGTACGCGCGTGCCACGCTCGACGACGGTTCGAAGATCGGGAGTCGCGACTGCGACCAGGGACGGATCTTTCTGAATGCGCAGACGTGGGCGATCCTGAACGAAGTAGCGCCTAGCGACCGGGCGGTGCAATGTTGGAACGCGGTCTGCGAGCATCTTGTAACGGACGTGGGGGCCCTGCTGTTGACGCCGGCATACGCCGACCCGAACCCCGCGATCGGGTATATCACGCGCTACGCGCCCGGGCTGCGCGAGAATGGCGGCGTGTACACGCACGCTGCGACGTGGGCGATCGCCGCCGCGGCCAAGATGGGTGATGCGGCTCGGGTCGAGCATCTGCTCGACGCGATCAATCCCGCGAACAAGGACCCGGAACGCTACAGGGCGGAGCCGTACGTGCTGCCCGGCAATGTTGACGGGCCGAGTTCGCCGTACTTCGGTCGGGGTGGCTGGACCTGGTACACCGGGTCGGCGGCCTGGCTGCATCGCGTGATCAGCGAGTGGGTCCTCGGCGTACGACCGACCTGGGACGGGCTGCTGATCGCTCCATGCCTGCCGACGTCCTGGAGCCGCGCGGCAATGACGCGGCCCTGGCGCGGCTGCACGTACGAGATTTCCATCGAACGGAGCGATGCGGCGCGATCGGAAGCGGTGAATCGCGGCACGCCGCGGATCACGGTGGACGGCGCGCCGCTGGAAAGCGGCATCATCCCAGCCCCGGTCGAAGCCGGTTGTCGGTTCTCGGTGCACGTCGAGGTCGAGTGATCGGAGAGACCGCCCGAACGCACAATTGCGGATCGGTCACGTAGAATTCGTTCTTTGGAGGAGACAGTGGTCTCGGCAGGCACCATTGCAGGCAGACGGGGAGTTTAGTGATCCCAACGCAGCTACTGGTAACGATCTTCGCGCTTGCAGGGATGTTCACGGCGGCGCCAAAGCAAACACGCACGCAGTCAGGCTTTCTATTCAAGGCCATTCGTACCGACAACGCGTCCTTGGAGTATGTCCTCTATGTTCCGCGCGCTTACGCGCGCGAAGAAGCCACGGGCGGCCGCACGCGCTGGCCGCTGATTGTGTTCCTCCACGGGCTCGGCGAATGCGGCACCGACGGACAGCGGATGATGGTCAACGGGCTGCCGCAGAGTTTGCTGCGACAGCCGGAGCGCTGGCCGTGCTTTGTGCTGATGCCGCAGAAACCGACGCAGGACGGGCAATGGGAGGATTACGCCGAACCGATTCTTGAAGCCGTCAAAGCCTGCTCCATCGGACGACGCATCGATCCCGACCGAATTGCGCTCACCGGCCTCTCGCACGGCGGACACGGGGCCTGGGCGCTCGCGGCTCGGCATCCGGAGCGCTGGAGCGCGGTGGCACCGGTCTGCGGTCGGCTCGCACCGTCGACCGCGGAGGAGATCGCCACACGCGTCAAGGATCTGCCGATCTGGTGCTTTCACGGCGAGAAAGACAACGTAGTTCCGGCGTCCGATTCCAAACAGATCATCGCTGCCATCAAGGCCGCGGGCGGCAAACCGAAACTGACGCTCTACCCGAACGCCAACCACAACGCCTGGGACCCGGCGTACGGTGACCCGGCGCTCGCCAAGTGGCTGCTGTCGCAACGGCGGAGAGAAAGGTGATTAACGGCGAATCTCCAACACCTGCCGATAATGCCTCCGGAACCACCGCTCGGCGCGCCTGGCGATTCCGCCTGGTCGCGTGGACCGTGGTCACGACGCTGCTGCTTTTCACTGCATGGATCGTGAACTTTCCGGGCGGGAGTGTGTTCCGCGTTTGGAACGATGCCCGTGCCGGTCAGAAATTCCTGCGAGCGCTGGCGTCGGCAGACGAGATTGTCGTGGACGGCCGTTTCGTGAGCGCAACACAGCCGCGACGGATCGAGATCAAACAGGCGTTTCAAGCGCCGGTCGCGATCGAGCGGATCTCCGCAACCCTGAAGCAGGACAAAGGCAAGGTCGACTGGTTCCGATCACTCGGAAACTACGAATGCGCCTGTGCCGTGAGCGGGTCGCTTACGGCCCGTCACGGGACGAAAGAGCAGACCATATATTTCCATGGCCACGGTTTCCTGTATGGCCAAGCCGCAATCGAGTACGAGCAGTCGACTCCGTTTCAACAGCTCTACCCGGTGCTGCGCGACGGCGGCTTTCTTGCGATTGACGATGCTGCCCCCTGAGTAGACAGTAGATACTGCGATGAATCGTCAACCATCGATCGACGGCACGCTGCTCCCTAGAGGAATGACTCGATGACCGGCTTTCTCTTTAACAACATCGATGCTCACGGGCAGCGGCTGGACTATGTGTTGTACGTTCCACGGGCCTATGAAGATTCCGGCACGGCACGGTCGCGCGAAGCGTGGCCGCTCGTGCTGTTTCTCCATGGAATCGGGGAGTGCGGCAACGACGGTCAGCGCATGCTGATCAACGGCCTGGCACCGAGCATCATCCGCGATGCCGCGCGCTGGCCGTGCCTGGTGCTGATGCCGCAGAAGCCAGCGCGCGAGCGGACGTGGGAACACTACGAGGCTCCGATCATGGCGGCGATCGAGCGAACTGAGCGGGATTATCGTGTCGATCCGAATCGGATCGCGGTCACCGGACTCTCACAAGGCGGTCACGGTGCGTGGGCACTAGCGGCCATGTACCCCGATCGCTGGAGCGCCGTCGCTCCGATCTGTGGGCCGTTGGCACCATTGACGGTCGACGACATTGCGCCGCGCGTAAAGGACCTGCCGATCTGGTGCTTCCATGGTGAGCGGGACGATATCATCCTCGCCGAGGATTCACGCGTTATCGTCGCCGGCATCGAAGCGCTCGGCGGCACTCCGAAGCTCACCCTCTACCCGGATATTGAACACAACTCCTGGGACGCGGCGTATGCAGAAGAAGCCCTGCCGGGCTGGCTGCTGACGAATCGCCGAAAGTAAGCGGCAAGCGCCCGGTCGCCCGCAAGCGCCGTGGGCGACGGGACAGCCTCCTTATCCTTTGAGGCCAGAGGTTGCTACCCCGCGAATGAAGGCCCGTTGTGCGAAGAGAAACAGGATCAGTACCGGGACGACGATCAGCGTCGCCGCGGCCATCAATTCGTTCCAGGGTGTATCGCCGGAACGGCTCTGGAGGAACTGCAAGCCGAGTGCGAGCGTGTAGGTCTCCGGTCGGGAGAGGAAGATCAACGGTCCGACCAGATCGTTCCAGACGTAGAGGACGTGTAGTAGCGCTACGACCGTCAGGGCCGGTCTGGCCAGCGGGAGCATAATCCGCCAGAAGACGCCCCAGCGCGAGCAGCCGTCGAGCAGCGCCGCCTCTTCGAGTTCGTAAGGAATGCCGACGAAGAACTGGCGCAGCAGGAAGACGTTGAACGCGCTGCCGAACCATGCCGGCCCCCAAAGCGGTATGGTAGTGCCGATCCAGCCCAGCTGTTTGAACAGCAGGTACTGCGGCACCATCAGGACCGGAAACGGGATCATCATCGTCGCGAGGCAGATCGCGAAGAGGATATCTCGTCCGGGGAAACGAATGCGGGCGAAGCCGTAAGCCGCAATGCTGCTGGAGAGCACCATGCCGCCGACACTGAGCAGCGCGACGATCAACGTATTGCGGGCCAGCAACGGGAAGTAGAACGGCGTCGGCTCGACCGGACGTCCGGTGGCGTCGATCGTCGTCTGCGACGCGGGCGCCATCAGGCGTTCATAGGCGTGCAATGTCGGATGCTGCGGCAGTAGCGCCGCGCTCGAGATTTCCTCGGCGGGCTTGAGCGACACGCCGAGCATCCACGCCAGCGGCAGCAGCCACAACAACGCCACCAGCGCCAGCGTGACATACGTGAAGAACTGCCCGGTCGGCGTTCGAGTGCGGCCGAAGAAATGGCCACGCGTGTCGGCAGTGGAATGTGGGGTCGATCGAGTCATTGGGACACGTAGTGCACGGATCGCCGACTGATCCAGAAGGTCAGTCCGGTCAACCCTAGGATGATGAGTAATTGCACCCAGCCCATTGCACTGGCATAACCCATCTTCAGATTCGTGAACGCGTTCTCGAATAAGTACGTCGTGTAGAAGAACGTCGCGCGGTCCGGTCCGGGGCGTGTTCGCCACATGACGTACGGCAGCGCGAAGACCTGCCACGCGTTGATGATTGCGACAACCAGGTTGAAGAGGATGATTGGGCTCAGGCCAGGCAAGGTGACGTGCCGCAACTGCCCCCAGCTCGATGCGCCGTCGAGCCGGGCCGCCTCATAGAGCGTCAGGGGAATTTCCTGCAGGCCTGCCAGGTAGATCACCATCGGAGTGCCCACGAACCAAAGCGAGACCATCACGAGCGCGATCATCGCCCAGCGCGGCGACTCGAGCCAGAGCGGCGGCGACGCCACGCCGACCCGACGCAGCAGCTCGTTCACCAGACCCGACTCCGGCGCCAGCAACCACATCCATACGACGCCGGCGGCGACAAGTGGAACGATTGTCGGCACGAAGATCGCCGCCCGGAAAAATGCCTGCCCGCGGATCGGCCGGTTGAGCAGGATCGCGAGCCCAATGGCCAGCACCGTCATCGTCGGGATCCACAGCGCGGCGTAGACCACGGTGTTGACCAGCACCTTGCGAAACGTCGGATCAACAGCCAACTGCCGGTAGTTCTCGAGCCCCGTGAAGACCGGCGGCTGCAAGAGCGAATAGTCGCAGAAACTGAGATAGAGAGTGGCCGCCAACGGTCCGGCTGTCAGGAGCAGAAACCCCAGCCACCACGGAGCTGTCCAGAGCAACCCGGCTACGAGATCGCGACGCGCGCGCGTCATCGGCACCCGCCCTGGTGCATCGAACGCACCCGCCGGACACCAGTTGCTCGTCGTGAACGTCCCTTCTGCAATGCTCGGAAGGGTCTGGATACCATCGCACTCCCCGCGTCAAATCGCGACGATTGCCGGGCGCTTGCTGGAACGCCCTGTCGCTCGAACCTATTCCGTCGTCCGACGACGCGCCGCCATACGCTCTTGTTGAGCCACCAACACATCGATCTTTTCCTGTGCAGCCGTAAGCGCCGCGGTCGGTCGTGCAACGCCGCGCTGAATCGACTCGGTCATGTATAGCGTCTCCGTCCACGCTTCCGTCCAGTTCGGCATCGGCGGAGAGCCGAAGGCATACGGCGACGTCGCCATCTCGTCAAAGACCCGGACGAACGGATTGACGTGCCCTTCGTAGAACGCGGGCTGCGGGCGACGAAAGGGCGAGACCTTGCCGTGCGCCCGATTCAGCTCCTCGAGCACTGGCTGTGACACCATGTACTTCAGGAAAACCATCGCCTCCCGCGGGCGGCGCGCGTTGCGCGGAATCACGAAGAAATCCGTGCTGGCAAGGACGTGTTGTCGTTGCGTGCTGACGGACGGAAACGGCGCCACGGCGTAGTCCAGGTCCGGCGCGTAGCGCGCGGCCCACGCCGACAGCCACGGCCCCTGCAAGACCATCGAAAGCTCGCCGGCAAGGAACGGGTTCTGGGCACTCTCGATGATCGGCTGCTGCCCCTCAAACTGAAGCACGAGCCGGTTGCCGACGCGTTCGCGGTAGTCCCACATCCACGCGTACGCGGCACGACCTGCATCCGTATCGAGCGCGAAGCGTCGGCCGTCCCACAGCCGTCCGTCGAAGAAGTTGGGCCAGGCCCAGTGCCACCAGCCCAACATCGACGGCGACGCCGTGAACCCTAGCTGGACGATCCGATCGTCTTGCGGGTCGCCTGGATCGCCGCGATCAAAGCGCGTCAGGCGCTCGGCGAAGTCGTTCAACTCCGCCGTCGTTCGCGGCGGCCGATCGGGATCCAGACCGGCGGCGCGAAAATGCGCCCGGTTGTAGTACAACGCGACCGTAAACGGAGTGCTCGGCAACGCGAAGAGCGTATCGTCATACCGGCAGATATCGAGCCAAATCGGCTTGAAGCCGCTCAGGTCAATGTCGAATTCGCGCACGAGCGCGTCCAGCGGCGTGAGGGCAGACTGGGCCGCGTATTGTGGAAAGAACCGGTCGGAAATGCCCGCAACGTCCGGCGGATCGCCGCCGGCAGTCGCGATCAACATGCGCTTGTCCACGTCCCCAAGCGCCGTGTAGTCGACCCAGATGCCCCGTTCGGCCCCGACGGTTTCGTTGAACCGGTTCACGATCCGCTGGATCGCGACGCCCTCAGCCAACGTCCATTTCTCCCAATACACAACCACCGTGCGGCCGGCAGGAATCTCGGTGCGCCCACGCGGGCCGAATACCAGCAACAGTAGCACCGGCAAACCAAGGACCAACGCTGAAATGAGATTGCGGAGACTCAAAATTCACTACCTGTGAACTCAAGGGCGGCGGACCGCGGCGCCGGGCGCGTTCATCACTCGATTACAAGCCGAACAGCCGTTGAAATGCTGCGATGTCCCGCAAATCAACGTCGGCATCGTTATCGAGATCGCTGTCGTCGAACTGCAGGTCGGTGCACCCGGCGGGGACGGTCGCGTCATCGGGGGCTGAAATGCATCCGACGAAGACCGTCGCGTCCACAACGTCGACGTCGTCGTCCAGGTCGTAGTCAACCTCGAAGAACATGCCGATCTGCGGCAGCATCGTGCGGATTTCGCTATTGGACATGAACAAACGCCAGCACAACCCGCTCCGGTAGTTCTCGATCATTGGCACAATGGTACCCTGGTCGATGGCGAGATGACCGGGTGCAACCCAGTTCTCCCCGAGATGGAACGCGTCACGGAAACCGGCGCCGCCGAAGATGACCTCACCGTACTGATCAAACAGGTACCGCAGTGCAGCGAGCGACTCGGTCGGCGTGTACGGCATGGCACTCAGCGCCGCAGTCGGCGTGATCGTGCCGTTGTCGTTGGTCGGCGCGTGCGCCGCATAGCCCCAGGGGTTTGTACTCGCGGTCAGGCCCCAGACCAACGGACTGTATCCGACATGATCGTTCGGATTCATGATGCAATGCGCGCGGTTCACCAATGTCGTGTTGCGGGCATTTTCGAAATAGTTGGCGAACGCGTCGCGCTTGTATCGCGGATCGAAACCGAGACTGGAGTAGTGCGTGAAGAACAGCGGTCCACCTAACGGCGGCCCCACCGCCAACGGATATCCAAAGTAGGTGTTACCGTTGGTGTAGCTGCTGAGGCCGGCCCAACCGAGCGCATAACTCGACCCGGGCATCGGATGGGTCGGCGAAGCAATCGCAAGCAAATAGACGACGCGAGACTCGTTGTACCCCCGGATCTGGAGGTCGAGGGCCCAGTCGAAATCGGGCGACCAATGCCAGTACAGCACGGGGCTGCCCGGGAAACGACGATACCAGTTCCACTCGACCGACTCCCACATTGCCGATACGCGCGATCGAATCTCGGTCTCAACCGGATCCAGCGGGTCATCGAAGTACTGGCGGACCGTGAGCAGTCCCTGCACCAGGAAAGCCGTCTCCACCAGATCGCCGCCGTTATCCATCGGACCGGCAAACGCGATCGTTGCGCCGGTCCGGCCGTTGAGATGGTGAGACCAGGCGCCGTGGTAACGCTGTACGCCGCTGGGCAACTCCGGATCGTCGGGGTCGATGCCGTCGAGGAAACGCACAATACGACGAATGCGCTGGGCCGCCGCGGCACGCGTCACGAAACCGCGCTCGGCCCCGACGACGATCGTCATCAGGCCCATCCCCGTGCCACCCGTCGTCACCGTGTCGGCGGGGTGCCCCGTGCCGATGCCTTCGCGAGCCATGCCATTGTGCGGATGGGCGTTGTCCCAGAAATAGGTGAATGTCGCCGCCTGCACCATGTCGAGCATCTGATCATCGGTCATGCCGTTGTACGTGGCACGGACGGTTTCCGAGGGCGCCGACTCGTTGCCGGCGACTACAGCGGTCACGTAATAGAACAACACCGGGTTGTCCTCATTGTGCCAATCGACATACTGTGGCACCGTGATCGGTGACGGCGTGACGCGCGAATACGGCCCATCCAGAAAGCTCGCACGGTAAACGTGGTATCCCTCGAGCCCACCGACGACCGTTGGCTTCCAGAAGACCTCGTTCCGGTCGGGCCGGCCGTTGGCTGCGATACCAGTCGCGGTTGGAAGTTCGCCTGCTGCGCGGAAACGCAGGTTGTCAACGTAGACTACACCGGTTTCGTCGGCGAGATCCTCGAGCACGAATGCCCAGATCGAATCGAGCCCGGCTTGTGCGTTCTGCGATACATCGATGGTGACCGTCTGCCAAGACCCGGGTGCGTTCGGGATATTGCTCGCAGGATGCCAGGCGTCCGGCGGACTCCAGTTTGCACTCCAGATGCCGACCACCCCGGGAACAGCCCCGGCATTCGCGACGTACACGTCTGCGAGCAGCGCCTCATGGCCCACGAGATCGTACGTGCTGTTCGACCAGTGGTGCCGGAACTCGACCTTGCGGTCGAACTCGTTACTGATCGTCAGGCGGAGCAACCGTTGCCCGTCGGTCGCAGGAGGCGCGCCATCCACCCCGCCGGTAACGATCGCGAGCGAGAGTCCGCTGTCCCCCGCTGCGGCCGTAACGGACAGGTCGGTCTCGGATGCCTCGTAGCTCGTGAGTGGCGTGAGGAAGGCCGCGAACGTCGGAGTCCCTGCCAGCAATGTCAGCGCGACGACGGCGTTTCGAAGTGTCGGCACGAGACTCTCCTAGACGGCGCTCTCGGCGCGCGCCGCGGGATTCAACCCATTGGCCCGGATCAGGGCCGCGTACCATTCGCCACTGGCCTTTACCGTTCGTTGCAACGTTTCGAAGTCGCAACGTACGAGCCCGAACCGCTTGGCGTAGCCCAGGGACCACTCAAAATTATCCATCAGCGACCACGCGAAGTACCCGCGCACGTCGACGCCTGATTGTACCGCGGCATACACGCTGGCGATGTGATCGCGCAGGTAGCGGATACGGACCGGATCATCGACGCGCCCCGCGTCGTCCGCGACGTCGTCGAGTGCGCAGCCGTTCTCCGTTATGTAGATCGGCAGACCGTATCGCGCGGCGAGCCAGTGCAGCAACAGCCGGAGCCCGTCCGGCGTAATGGGCCAGCCCATCGTTGTGTGCGGCAGGTCACGTTGCGGAATGAGCGCGAGTTCCATTTCGCCTTCGCCGGGCGCATGACGAACGACGTCGCTGAAATAGTAGTTCAGGCCGAGAAAGTCGAGTCCGCCGCGCAACGAAGCGGTCTCCTCGGACGTAAACGTGGGTAGCAAGGAACCGAGACGTTCGCGCATGACGTCCGGGTAGTCCCCGAAATGCATGGGCTCGATGAACCAGCCTGCGAAATTGAGCATGGCCCGCTCGGCGGCGGCCCGATCCGCCGGCGTATCGGTCGCGGGGTAGCTGAACGTCGTGTTGACCGCGAATCCAATCTGCGCGTTATCGAGCGACATGGAGCGGAACCGAGCGACGGCGGCGCCATGGGCGCGAATCAGATTGTGCCCCACCTGATAGCCCAGTCGGCGATCCTTGATCCCGGGTGCGTGAACGCCGTTGAAGTACCCGCCGTCGACGACGCACCACGGCTCGTTCAGCGTGATCCAGAGGTCGACGCGGTCGCTCAACGTCTTGAACATGAATTCGGCGTAGTCCGCGAAGATCGGCGCGATATCGCGATGCGCCCAGCCGCCAATGTCACGCTGGAGTGCATCCGGAAGGTCCCAATGGTACAGCGTGACCATCGGACGAATACCAGCCGCACAAAGCGCATCGACCAGCCGATCGTAGAAGTCCAGGCCGGCGCGATTTACCTCGCCGCGCCCCGTGGGCATGACGCGCGGCCAGCTGACGCTGAAACGATAGGCCTGGATCCCCATCGATTGCATGAGCGCGACATCTTCCGCGTAGCGATGGTAGTGATCGCACGCCCGCGCTCCGGTGTCCCCGTGAGCGATTGCGCCCGGCTGGACACAGAACGTGTCCCAGGTGCTGGGGCCCTTTCCGTCCACATCCGCGGCGCCCTCGATCTGGTACGCGGAAGTTGCTGTCCCCCAAAGAAACGTGTCGGGAAACCGCATGGCCATGATCAAGTCTCCACCCAGCCTCCTCGCGGTACCATCGTCCATCCAACGGTGGACAAACAAGGGTCCACGAGAGAGCCGTAACTATCGAAAAATCAAAACGTTACGACGAAACCCCAGTGGGGCCACAGTGCTACGGGCCGGGACGGAGACGACCGCTCATGTCCAGGCCATCCACACCATATCGTAACGAACAATGAAAGCGCTTGCAATTCTCAATTCCGGCTGATAGTCTAGGGGAGTGGAAAGGCGGTGGTTGGGCTGCGTGTCCACGCTGGGTCCAGGCCGCAATTCGCAGATTCCAGAGGAGGAAAGAGTGATGAGAAGTGCATTCGTCGGGAGTGCGTTGCTGGCGGTCGCTGCCTGTGGCGCGACGGCAGTGGCGGATTTTTCGAGCGTCAACTCGGTTGTGATCAACGAGCGGGTATTCAACGACTACCCTGATTCGACGCTGGCCACCGTGAACAACTATCCGAACGTCGTCAGCTTCACGGACAGCAATTTTGGCAACGGCGGTTTCGCCAATCGTCACGACGCGGTGTTCTCAGCGGATGGCGGTGCAACGCCTTACCTCTTGCAGACTTCCGACGGCTTCGACATCTCCGTCGATGTGATGATGGATGCGGGGTCGCTGTCACCGCGAAAGGAAGTCGGCATCCGTTTCAACTTCAACGGCTTCGACGGACTCTTCATCCTGGCTTCTGATAACGGGGAATCGGCCGCGTTCGGCGGTGTTCTGCCGTTTCACACGTTTGGCAATGGCGCCTACACGCCGGGTACGGTTGCGAACATGCGAGTGATCTACCGGCCTGACGACGATGCAGACCCGGGAGACGGAGATGCGTCGACGATCGAGTACATCTTGAACGGCAACTCGAGCGGCGAGCTCGAGATGACCAACCTCGAGAACGGCTTCATCCCCGACACTCAGATCGCGTTGTACGGGCAGTTCGTCCCCGACGGGAACAATCCCGGCGACTTTGGTTTGGTAGAGTATCGTAACATCGTCGCCTTGCCCGAGCCGGGCAGTATGACGTTGCTGGCACTGGTTGGGCTCGTTGGCCTAGGACAACGTCGGGCGCGCAGCTAGGCTCGATCCGACTGTAGCGGAACAAATGACCACACGGACGCGCAAACACACGGAGTCGACGTCGCTGGATCGTGGCGGACGGCTCCGTTTGTTTGTACAGGTCATCCGACCGATCGAAATGGGGGGGCTACAGTAAACGATGGAAGAAAGGACTCCGATGAGATCGATTCGACTGAAAGCGTTTACACTGATCGAGTTGCTCGTCGTCGTGGCGATCATCGCGCTGCTCATCGCGATCCTCCTTCCTTCATTGAACCGCGCCCGCGAACAGGCCAAGGCGGCCGTGTGCGGCTCCAACCTGCATCAGCTCGCGCTGACGACCGGATACTACGTCGACGAGTACAACGACCGGCTACCCTACATTCGTGGAACGCCGAATGCGGGTAACGGCTGCGCGGGTGCGCCGTACTATCAATCCGATCAGATCTTCAACTTCTGGATCTACCTCAAGGACCTCAGCATATTCGTCTGCCCCAGCGCGCGCGGCCCGACCTCGACGCTGGAGACCAACCTGGACGTATCCGACTTCGACATTCCAGGAGTCGGCTATTACGTGGTGACCAACGCCGATGAGCGCTACCTGAATGAGGGCTTTACCCGACAGTACTGGCCGTTCATCGATCCGGTCGCGAATGCAGACAGCCAAGGTCGGCTGAAGGATCTGTATACGGAGTACTGGAGCAACGACTATGGCGCTGCGGATTCCCAGGGAAAATCGTGCGTCCAGATTCTGATCAACGGATCGTTGCGGCGTGTTCCGCTGGTCAATGGCGGCCGCGTTTCGGCACTTCCGTTGCCGAACTACACGGTGGTAATGGCGGACGCGTTCCATCGAGAGAATCGTCACTCCGGCGCCAAGAACGTCTCGTTTCTGGACGGCCATGTGCAGCGGATGCGCCAGGAGCGTATCCTCGACTGCAACCCGACGCCGAGCCGTCCGGTGCAGGATTACGATGGCTTTGGAAACCGACCCTATTGGGCGTGGGGCCTGACGCGCGAAGGTTTCGACTTCGGCTCGTTCCCATGCAATTGACGGAAGAACCCCTATCTCTGCTCAGACGATGACGCTGGGTTGATAGTCTCTGTTTCGGAGGGAGCAACTGATGATACGGTACGATCGGATCCGGCTGGTGCTATGCGTCGCGCTAGCGGGCGTCGTCGCCACCGCGACCGCACGCCAGGGCATTCTCAAGAACGGGAGCATGGAGCTCGGAACGGGACCGGGCGGGATCGATGAGCGCCGGGCTGCCGGTTGGGAGTTCTTCGGCTCCACCGTCGAACGCAGCGCTGAGGAGAACCTCGAGCCTCTCGGCGGCGGCTTCTCGCTCAAGGCCTTCGGCGGCGCAACCGTCGTCGGAGCGTTCCAGGACTTGGATGTGCTGCCGGGCGAAATGGTGACCATCTCAGCCGAACTGTACACGAGAGCGACGGATCATGTCGGCGGCGACGCGTTTGCCGGGATCAAGCTCGAGTTTCTCGACGGTAGCGACGAGCTGATCGGGAGCGGCACCGAGTTGCCCGTCCTCGACAGCGGGTCGCCTTCGGATACGTGGACACCGGCCTCAATCGGCCCGGTCGCCGCACCGGCCGGGGCCGTCAAGACCCGTTTCACGTGCCTGTGGGTCTTTACGAATCAATCCCAGGGCTCGGCGTATTGGGACAATTGCCAGCTGACGATCGACGGTGGCGAAGACCTGCTCAAGAACGGCGATTTCGAAGAGGCCGGAACCAGCCAGGCCACGCCGTTCGGTATCACCAATTGGATCGGATTCGGCACGCAGGAGAAGTCTGAAGAAGTCGCCCTCGATGGTAGCTCCAGCGCGAAGATCGGCGTCGGCGGAGATTCAGGTAGCACGTTCTCAGGACTCTTCCAGGACATGGCGGACCTCGAGGCCGGCGATCGCGTGCTGTTGAACGCCCACGTCTTCAGTCCGAACGCCGGCGGCCTAAGCGCTTCGGCGGCCGCGGCCATCAAGCTCGAGTTCTTCCCATCCGGAGGCGCCGAAATCCCACCGCCTGAAGAGGCGCTGGATTTCGACGAGAACGCTCCGACCGATAGCTGGGAGCTGGTCTCCTACACCACCACGGTGCCGGACAACATTACGCTCGCACGGATCGTGCTGCTGGCCAACGATGAGATCGATACGAACGGACCGGTCTACTTTGACTCGGCCGACGCGGAACGCAGCAGCCAGCCAGGTACGAACCAACTGCTCAATCCCAGCTTCGAGATGGGTGCCGGCGGTGCAAACGGCCTGACCAACTGGGTCGAGTTTCGCGGACTGGGCTGCTCGGCACGAAAGAACGCATTTGAAGTCCCGGCGGACGATGGCCTCAGCGTGCTGAAGATCACCGGCAACTGTGTCGCCGGCATCTATCAGGAGATCGAGGTCACGCCGGGCGAGATGCTGACGATCTCGTCATTCGTCCGGTCACGCACGGCAGATCCTTTCAACGATCCGCTCGCCATGGCGGGCGTCAAAGTGGAGTGGCAGGCCGGAAACATCCCGGGTCAAATCGATATCGGCGGACCGACCAACACCGTCACCGCATCCGACCCGGCCGACACGTGGAATAACGTCTTCATCGACTTCACGATGCCGCCGGGCTCGGCCGCGGGCTCGCGCTTCACCGTGATCGCGGCACTTTCGAACGCACTCGAAGCAAACGTCTTCTTCGATTCGTGCGAAGCGGTCGTGCTGAACAAGTTCGACGGGGCTGATCTCGATGGCGATGACGACCAGGACATGCTCGACTTTGCTCGGCTTCAGACGTGCTATTCCGGACCGGGGGGCGGACTCGGATGGCCGTGCATCGTCTATGACCAGGACGATGACCTGGATGTCGACGGTCCGGACGCAAACTTCTTCTATCCGCGCATCACGGGCCCGGCCCAGCCGTAGGCCGGACGCATAAGGAGGATACCATGAAGTATTGGATGACCATCGCCGGCGTACTCGTCGCGTGGACCTGCTGCGGCCCTGCTGATGCCCAGATGACGACCGTCTCGCTCTCGTCGTCGCAGAACGGACAAAGCATAGCGCCGGGCGCGACCATCGATTGGTCGATCACGTTCAGTGTTTCGGCCGGCGACAACGCCGGCCTGGCGTTACTCGTGACCGATCTCGTACAGAACGCGGATAACCCGGCGACGACCGACCTGGCGCCCGCCGACAGTGTGCCGGCCGAACTCAGCAACTTCAGCCGACCCGCCGGCATCAGCAATCCCGGCGAAGACGGGAATACCACCGGCTACGTCGGTGTGCTCCGCGGCGACCCCGGGGCGCGCAATCTGATCCAGATCGGCGGCGGGCAAAACACGTTCGGCGAAGCGCAAGCGCCCGGCACCGGAATCGCCGAGAATGCCAACGTGATCGGTGGCGTGGGCCAGACAGGCGACGTCGTACTCGCAAGCGGATCTTTCACTGCCCCCGCAATTGAAGGCGATTATACGATCGAACTCGCCAATACCGTTGCGAATGTGATCGACACGCTCTCGACGCCGCCGAGCTTCTCGCCGGCAGTCCCGTCCGGCGTTGATGCCAGCGCGGGCAGCATCAGCTTCACCGTCGCCGGCGCCGGCCTGCCCGGCGATATGAACTGCGACGGCAACGTATCCGTCGGCGACATCAATCCGTTCGTGCTTGCCCTGACCGATCCGGCCGGCTACGCGGCCGCGTTCCCCGATTGCGACATCAACAACGGCGACTGCTCGAACGACGGCAACGTATCCGTCGGCGATATCAACTGCTTCGTTGATCTGGTGGTCGGCGGCTGACGCTCGATTCACTCTCGCGCCTGACAAACGCGTGGTGCGTTTCCTCCGGGGAACGCACCTTTTTTATGCGCGTCTCGCCTACGCCTTCACGCGCTTCCACTCTCCGTCCATGATCGCGACCCACTCACCCGCGCCCTGCCGCGTCCAGACCTGCCAGCGGTAGGTGTCCTTGTCGAGCACCGTCACCCGCTGACGAATCTCGCCGGCAGCGGGGCCGGCGGACCACTGGCTCTGCAACGTCAATTTTCCGTCCGTTTCGCTAACATCCATCGGGAGGGTCTTTGCGGTGCCGTCGAACGTGAAACCATAGGTGACGTACTTGCCCGTCTTCGCGTCGTGGCCGAATACCGTCAGGTAGCGTTCGTAGACGGCGCCATCCCCGTCCTTGGCGTACGTGACCGCTTCCACGAACCGTCCTGCAAGCCCGACGCGATAGACATTCTGCGACCAGAGCGATTGGCCGTTGGCCCAGTGTCCCTCGAACCTCCATGTTCCGAGAAACGGCGTCATCTTGGCAATCGGGCCCGTCAATGTCTTCGCCGCTGGCGGCAAGGTTGGTGCATCAGCCCCGACTTCAGCCGAACGCGCCGCGGCCTTTTCGCCGGCAACCGCGCCGGACAACGCCCAAAGCGCTCCAATGCCGACACACAGCGCTCGGCGCGCTACCGAAATCCGACCGATCCGCCCCTCATCAACGCTCCCTCTGCACCATCTCATATCATCACTCCTGCATCTAAGTCATGCTGAATGTGTTACCAAGTCACAGCTCCCGCAGTTTAGTTGAACGATCGATCAACTGCAACCGCGGAGTTGCGAGACCCGGCGTTCTCCTTCAATCTTCGGCGTATGTCCTCACCGAAACCGACACCAGCGGCAGAAGTCGCTCTACGCGAGGTCGTTGCGCCTGACCTTCCGACGCTCTTCGCGCATCAGGCCGATCCTGACGCCTGCCGTATGGCGATGGTCCACCCCCGCGACCGCGCAACGTTCGAGGCGCATTGGATCGCTGCCCTCGAAGACCCGAACGTGACCGCGCGCGCTATTCTCGCCGACGGCGCGCTGGTGGGCTACGTCACCCGCTTCCCGGCGAATGGCCAGGACGCGGTCGGATACTGGATCGCGAAGGAGTATTGGGGCCGGGGTATCGCAAGCCGCGCGCTGGCTCAGTTGCTCAGCCTGGTGACGACCCGTCCATTGCACGCGAGCGTGGCACGGGAAAACGCTGCGTCGATCCGGGTGCTGGAACGCTGCGGATTCGTGATCACAAAGTATGAACGTTCGCCCGAAACCGACCGCTATCGGGCATGCGAGGTCGCCACGCTTGTCCTCGAGTGAGCGCCCGTGGTCGAGCCAATCGGAAGCAAGCCAGTTCGCACCGCAAAGAATCCTGCCATTTTCTTGTAACCGCATTCCGATACACGCTTCTAAGTTGCATATACAACGCCTTGTAAAGGGTGCGACGGATGAGCGAACAGATCGACATGATTGCCCGCGAGTGCCTCGGAGCGCGACTCCGGATGCTGAATCGGCTCGTGACCGGGGTCTTCGATGATGCGATCCGACCGCTGGGAATCAAGTTCAGCCAGCTCAACATCCTGGTCGTCGTCGGCAAACGCGGACCGGTCGAGTCGGTGGCAGTCGGCCGGATACTGCGGCTGGAGAAATCCACGCTGAGCCGCAACCTGGAGCGCATCCGCAAGCGCGGCTGGATCGAGGTTCGGACCGGCTCGTCCGCTCGCCAACACGTTCTCGAACTGACAACCCGCGGCAAGCGCCTCGTTGAACGAGCGGCGCCGCTGTGGGAAGCAGCACAGAAAAACGTGATCGAGATCCTCGGGGAGCGCGGAGCCGGAACGATTCGCGGTGCGGCTGACCGCGTCTGGTCGAAGGATCCCAGTGCTTAGTTCTTTTTTTGGCCACTAAGTTGCATATACAACAAAGGAGATGAACATGTCCAAGCCATTGATTCTGGTGACGGCGGCCGCGGGGAAAACGGGAGCACGAATCGTTGAGCAATTGGTCGACCGCGGGTTCCCGGTCCGGGCGCTCGTTCGCGTCCTGGACGAACGGGCCACGCGACTCGAGGCGTTGGGGGCGCAGGTCGTCGTCGGAGACCTGCACGACCTCGCTTCGATTCGAGCGGCCCTGACCGGCGTGAAACGGGCATACTTCTGCTACCCCCCTCAGGAGACGCAGCTCGTTGACGCGACCGCGATCTTTGCGATTGCGGCGCGCGACGCGGGTGTGGACGCGGTCGTCAACATGTCGCAGATCACGGCGAGGGAGGATGCGCCTAGCCCGCTCTCCCGGCAACATTGGCAGGCAGAGCGCGTGCTCGATTGGGCCGGGATCGGCGCGGTGCACATCAAACCAACGTTCTTCGCTGAGAACCTCTTCATGTTCGGGGCCCAGACGATTGCTGACGAGGGCAAGCTGTACTTTCCGTTCGCGAACGAGTCCCACGCGCCGATCGCAGCTGCGGACATTGCGCGGGTCGTTGCCGCGATCCTGGCCGACCCGACCGGTCACGAAGGTCAGCGGTATGTGTTGACCGGCCCCGAATTGCTCACCGTCTCCGAGATGGCAGGCGGGCTCAATCAGGGGCTGGGAATACCGGTTGAGTATGTCGACCTGGAACCCGCGCGCTGGGCCGACGCGCTGCGGCCGGTCCCGGGCATGAGCGCCTCACTCATCAAACACTTGCAGGCGGTTGCAGGCGATCACCGCAACGGTGTGTTTCACGTCCAAACGGACACTGTGAAGCAGATCACCGGACACGCGGCACAACCACTTGACCAGTTCATTCAGGAGACACGGAGCGAATACGGATTCGACGACGCCGGTGAGGATGCAGCTGTCGGCGCGGCCACGTAAGCGCGCGATGTCGCGCCAAAGGAGACAACACATGAAACCACGAATTCTCGTCACCGCTGCCGCGGGGCATACCGGGTCGGTCGTTGCAAATGAGCTGTTACGGATGGGCTTTCCCGTGCGGGCGTTCGTCCGGCAAGCCGACACACGCGCCGCCCGGCTGCAAAACGCCGGCGCCGAAATCTTCGTTGGTAATCTGTCTGACCCGCGGGATCTTGAGCGTGCGCTGTTCGACGTCCAGCGCGCGTATCACTGCCAACCATTCGGACCGAACCTCCTGCACAACTCCATGCTGTTCGCCGTTGCCGCCGAGGCGGCGCGGCTGGAGGTCGTCGCTCACCTGACCGCGTGGAATCCGCACCCCACCCATCCCTCGATCCACCAACGGGAGCATTGGCTGACGAACAACCTGCTTCGATGGATGCCCTCGGTGGGTGTCGTGACCCTGAACCCGGGTCTGTTCGCGTTCACCTACTTCTTCGGCCTCCCGGCGGTCGCTCATTTCGGAACGCTGATGCTCCCGTTCGGAGACGGGCGTAATGCGCCGCCGTCGAATGAAGACATCGCCGCCGTCGCCGCCGCTGCCCTGGCCGCACCGGAGCGGCATATCGGCAAGACTTATCGCCCGACGGGCCCCAAGTTGGTCTCCGGTCACGATGTCGCCGACATTCTCGGCCGAATTCTCCAACGCAGGGTTCGCTACCGGGATGTCTCGACCGCCATGTTTCTCAAGGCAGCCGGCGCGCTGGGTTTCTCTCGCTTCGAGCGGGCACAGATTCGTCATTACGCAGAGGAGCTGCGGGGTGGAGCCTATGCTGTCGGCGCACCGACTAATCACGTCGAGCAGGTCTGCGGACGGCCGGCGGAGGCGTTCGACGAAACCGCGCGTCGCTACATCCGCAACCCGGCACTCATCTTTCCTCAGTTCAAGATCGGAAGTCGTCTGGGAGCCTGCGGGCTGATGATAAGGACGTTGCTCACACGCGTTCCCGATCTCGACCGCTGGGAATCGGAGCGTGACTATCCACTCTTGGCCAAGGCACAGCTGGCGCACACCAGTGAAGCGTGGCGGAACGCCGCAGCGCGACGCGCGACCAATGCCAGGCCCGGCAACGCGGGCGATAGCGGGCCGGTAGCAGCCACGGAAGAGCGTGCCGCCTGAGCGTGCGGGATGCGAGCGAGCCGCGACGCTGCTGGCGCGTCAGCGCCGCGTGCTCCCGCCGGAACGACCGGCGGCTCGTTGTTGGCGGCGCCACGATCGAACGCAACGGGCGACGAGCAACAGGACGCTCGCTAGCCGGATCGTGTTCGAACGATGTAGCCGGTCGGCGCGCGCTCAGTTTCGAAAACCACGTCGAGAAACGACCGGATGACCGCGATGTTCGTTTGGGCGTGTCGCGAGAGCCCCAGGGTACCGAACGCGCCTCCTCCTGCCAGTGCCAACGGGATCAACAACTGGTCGGTCAGGAACTCACCTGCGGCGACGGGTTTCGCGAGGTACTTTCGAACCTGCTGCACGGCGTTTTCCGCGACGGCTTCGGCCGGCGTCCGTCGCTCGCCGAACCCGGTAAAGACCTCGGTCAGTTGCTCGGACTGGACGGCGATCGTCAGGATGTTCCCCGGACCCGCGGATCCGTCCACCTCCTCGACCGTCAGCGCATCCTGGGACAGGCCGAGCTTTCGCCGAACGACCTGCAGCTCCCGTTCGGCGATGATTCGCGGCAAGTGCGCGACGCGCGCTACGGCGCTCACTCTTTCGACCGCCCCACGATCGAGCAGCTCGATTGGTTGCAATGCCGGGGCGGGCGTAATGGCGACGTCGAACCGGCCGCCTCCAGCCGGATAGAAGCCCGGCCTGACAAGTGTCGCGTTGACGGTGGGCCCCATCCGATTGATCAGCGGCAGGAACGCCTGCACCAGAAAGTCGAACGGCGGCGCCCACGGATTGTGCGTACCGCCTTCCAGCCGTAGCGTGGTCGGTGCGTCCGCGCAAAGCAGGGCCGGAAGCACCGTTTGCAGGACCAGCGTGGCGCTGCCAGCGGTCCCCACCGAGAAGTGGTACGCCCCTCCCGCCGGCCTGCCCGGCTCGAATGTGAGCTCGCAGCTCCGCAGCGCCGCGCCCGAGACACGCGCCCCGCCCACCTCCGCGGCCGCCTGAACCGCGGTCAGATGCTGGCGCAGCAGCCCGGGCTTGTCGCGGCCGGCGCGGATTCCATGGATCGTGAACGGCTGGCCCGTCACGAGCGATAGTGCCAACGACGACCGCAGGACCTGTCCGCCGCCCTCGCCCTGTGATCCGTCAATTACGATCATTGTTCCCCCCCACTCACCACGAAATTGCTGAACAATCGAATTTCATTCCGGCCACACGCCGTCACCGCACGGTAGCCCAGCCGAATAGCGGTCGGCTGTAATGCGAACGGCGCAAATGTCGCCATTATCCGCTTCGCACGCCGCTCGAGAAAACTCACCGCCATCGGTTGCGATAAGTTGTAACCGGCCACCAAGCGCAGCGCCAAGAAGAGCTGCCGGAGCGACACATTGAAGAACGGCGGGTCGCAGAAGATCACCCCGAATTGCCGGTCGAGCGACACCGGCCGATTCAAGTCCCAGTGAACATAGCCCCGACAGGTGCGAAACCGCTCGTCAATATCCAGGATCGTCACGTCCTTGCCGCGCTGTTCCAGCTCGATCCCCACCAGCGGAGCACAAACCACACAGGGCCGCTCGAACGTCGCCAGCATGTCCGCCAGCACGAGGATCGTCGGCCTGTCGAAGAAGTACTGTTCGTTTTCGCGGCGCTCCTGCACTGGTCCCCTCGGTCGATCCCCAAGCGTATCGAGCGAAGCCGAATTGGCCATCGCAATTTGAACCACGTGTACGGGCCGGCGCGCAACGCTCGGATTACTTATCGTCGGCCAGCACCGCGGTCATCTGGTCGAGCGCGCTAACAAAACCACGAAACGCGCTGCGCACCGCCTCGCGGGTCTCCGGCCGGGCCTCGTCCGGCGTTCCCGAGCGGAATGGCGGGTCCGGCGCATACTCGATCGCCAGCTGAGTCATGCGCGCGTGGTCCTCACCGACGATGCGCGCCATCAGCGCGAGGCCGAAGTCGATGCCCGCACTGACGCCTCCGCCCGCTGCCCGGTTCCGATCGATCACCCAGCGCGCCTTGACCGGTCGAGCGCCGAATCGTTTGAGTTCGTCCAGAACAAGCCAGTGCGTCGTACTTTCATAGCCTCTCAGCAACCCAGCCGCTCCCAGCACGAGCGCGCCCGTACAGACACTTGTAACCCAGCCGGCGCGCCCGCCACGATCGCGTACGAAGGCCAGCAATCCGTCATCGGCGATCGCTGCCAAGGTACCGTCAGTTCCGCCCGGTACAAAGAGAATGTCGGGATCGGCGGCCGCGGTCGTGTAAGTGTGAGTAGGGACGATCTGCATAACCGTGTCCGTCGCCAACGGGTCGAGCGTCCTCGCTGCGATTTCGACATGCGCGCCGGGCCAGCTGCTCCAGACCTGCAATGGCCCCACCAGATCGAGCGGCGTTACTCCCGGATAGACGAGTGTGACAATCTTCATCGTAGCCCTACCTTCATTATCAACTCCAGCTCACCGCTAGGCCGACGAGGACCAGCGCGGCGTCGCCTCGGACGATTCCAACGCGATCAATGCGCGTTTTCGATGGGCTCCCCATCGGTATTGAGTGATTACACCCGTCTCGCGAATCACCCGATGACACGGAATGAGCACGCCGATTGCATTCCGGCCCACGGCCGAACCGACCGCGCGCCCGGCGCGTGGAGCACCGATCGCGGCAGCCACCTGCCCATAGCTCGCGAGCCTGCCGTACGGAATCTGCAACAAGGCGCGCCAGACACGCACCTGAAAGTCCGTTCCGCGAACAAAGCATCGCAGCCGCACCCGCTCGCCGCCCGGCTGCGTGGAGGCGCCGCCGAGCGCCTGGGCCACTACCCGCGTCGCAATCTCGTCATCCCAGCGAATCCGTGCTCGTGGCCAATCGTCTCGTATCAGCGACTCGCCCACCAACGTGTCCGCGGCCGGTAGGAACGACAAATGACAGATTCCGCGCGGCCCTTCGGCGACCAGACAGTGTCCCAACACGGAGTCGGCGAATCCGGCCCGGATCGACCATCCGTCACCGCCGGACTTGATCTCGCCCGGGGAGGCCGCCTCGAGCGTGATACACAGGTCGTGCAGTCGGCCTGGCCCGGACAGCCCCGCGTCGAGCGCCGCCTGCAAGACGCTCTGCCCACTCAACAGGCGCGATTTGGCGTCGTGTAGCGTCAGTTGCTGGAGAAACGACTTCGGCGACAAGCCCACCCATTGCGAAAAGAGCCGCTGCAGGTGATACGGACTCAATCCCGCCACGTCCGCCAGGTCGCGCAAGCTGGGTTGCTCGAGGCGGTTGACCTCGAGGTGTCGAATGAGTGCTGCGATTCGCTCGTAATTGCTCATGGTTCCACGATTCTACAATTCGGGCATCGGGAGCCCACCCGATTCTTGCGCCGAAATCGGACCGTACCCCACGACACCCCGGGGACCGAATCGCGCTGCAAGAGGTCGCCTCAGTCAAGAAACGCGACCTGCCGCATCCCGGGCGCTTCGGATTCTCGATTGAGCACGACGCGGTGCCAACCCGGCAGCACGATCGTCTGGTGATCCGGATGTCGAATGCACCCCTTGGCGTAGACCCGCGCGTCGCGACGCAGCACCTGCCAGCGCCATTGGCGGGCCTTCGGATTGCGGCCGAGAAGCGCACCGTACTCCGTCGGCCGCAGTCCGTTGGGACAACGGCGGTTCACGTAGACAGCCTCGCCGCCGAGGCGCACGACGTACTCGGCCCAGTGCGCCTTGCCACCGCCGCGCCGCAACGGCTCGTCCTGCAACATCGTGGTCTCGGGAATGATCGCGTCCCCGACAGGCACGAAGAACCACTCCCCCTGCCGCACGAACGCGGCGTTGCGACGGCTGTTGCGATGCTTGCGACGGACCCGGCGGCGCGACTGTTCGGTCTGCACCGCGACAGGCTTCAGCGCTTCCATCGCACCCGCGACACTGGATGCCGGCCCGCGCGGCACGGCGGCGACGAACCAGTGACGCTCGTCGTGTCCGCAAAGAAACTTGTCCTTGGCACCGTCGTTAAGACTGCGTGACATCAACAGCAGGTGTCGGTCGCGCGGACGCAGATCGATCACCTGAAGTGCGATTTCCAACCGATCGACGGCCAAGTCGAAGTATTCGCCGGACCGGTCCCGCCTTACGTCGAGTGCGAGTCCGGAGAGCCCGACCGGTGCCGCACCGAACGCGCGACGGCGGCCATCCGGGGCCCGGACGACGACCCGGGCCCCGATCCGTTCGAACTGACGCTGAATCAACTCGTTCATTTGCAGCCCCCTTTCAGGCTGTGAACCGATACCCCATCCACGATGATCGCGCTACCTTGTAACGCCGACCAGCCCCACAATGAGCATTCCGGCTAGTCGTCGGCCTTGTCGGCGTCCTTGATCACGAACCGTGCATCGAGTCGAGCAACGGTCGTCGCGAGGTCCGCCGATTGCACGGACTGCAACACCTCGTCGAAGTCCTTGTACGCCGCCGGGGCCTCGTCACGCGGATAACGTCGACAGTTGGTCAGGATGTCCTGCACCTCGAGCTGTTCGTCGACGGCCTGCTGGTCGAGCGTCCGAATGGCCTGCTTGCGCCCCAGTTGTCGGCCAGCACCGTGGTTGATGCTGTAGCAGGTCTGTTCGGCCCCCGGGCGCGCCACCATCACGGCCGACCCTGCGGCCGGGTTACCAGGCAGAAGGATCGGGTGACCCGTCACGCGGAACGGCGTCTCTGCAAGCGCCGGGTGGCCGGCCGGAAATGCCCGGGTGGCTCCTTTACGATGCACCCAAACACGACGTGCTCCCATGACCTCCTGCCGCGCGATGTTGTGGCTGATGAAATACACCAGCGTTCCGGTCGTTCCCGGCAACACCTCCTGAAACGCCTCGAGTACGAGCGCATTGATCAGCAGATGATTCACAGTCGCGAAGTTGGCGCCGAGCGCCATGTCGTCGAGGTAGGCGTCGGCCTCGGCGGTACCCAACGGGGCATACACCAGGTGTCGATCGCCCGCCGGCAATGGGATCCCCCACGTTTCGAACTTGCGCTCGAGCGTGCGGAACTGGCCCTGCGCGAGATGATGCCCGAAACCGCGCGATCCGCAATGTGACAAGAACGCCACGTGCTGGTCGCGCAGACCGAAGACCTTCGCGCAGAACGCGGCCTGGTCCGCCTCGACGAGCCGAACCACCTCGCACTCGCCGAAATGATTGCCGCCGCCGTAGGAACCCAACTGACGAATCTTCTCCTCGAAGGTCTCGAACGCGCCACCCGCGATGAGCCAGTCCAGCCGCGCTGACAAGGCGTCGCGGGTCCCGTCGTGACCGACGTGCCCTGCATCCTCGCAGCGCTCTGCCCAAGCGGGCGGAATACCGAGCGCCTGACACACGGCACTCGAAGCGCCCTCGGCAACCGCGCGGCGCCCCAACGCTGCCGACACCGGTCGCGACTTCGACACGCTGCGCTGGCCGCGCCCCGCGCCGGTCGGAATCCGGGCGCAGATCGCATCGATCAACGCCCGACGGGTCGGACGGTCCGCGATCTGGTCGGCCGGGACATCGAGTTGCAACAGACTCATCGAACACTTGATGTCGAGCCCGACCGGACCCGGATACACGTGCGAATCCGACGCCAGCACGCTACCAACCGGTGCACCGTATCCGACGTGCGCGTCCGGATTCAGAACGACACGCGATACACCGGGGGCAGACGCCGTGTTCCGCGCCTGCTGGAGACACGTTGCGTCGAACGTTGCGCGGATCGCCTCCGTACCGATGACGGTCACGGGCGGCAGCTTTCCGTTACGGACCGGAAGGATGCCGGTCGCTTCGCCGGTCACGATGATCTCTTCGCTGGATTGCGCTTCGAGCGTCATGATTGCCTCTCGCTGCGGGCGGCGCCTGCGCTTCACGTTACGATGTCCAAGGAGGGCTGCCACCTGGCAAACCCGACACCGATTCCCAAAACCGTCCATGTCTCGTACTACGCGCGTTGGCTCCGGACGCCAAGGGCGCGGCAGTGTTGCCACTGCGGCGCCGACTGGCATTGAGTCCGGCCGGGCGGCGACAAGTGTTGGCGAAACGTCGCGCTCTGCCACTTGAGCTACGGGCCCATCCGTAATTCGTAATGGACCCGGCGGGACTCGAACCCGCAACCTTCGGGTTAACAGCCCATGTAGTTCCACCGGCATTCGCCGCCCGGTTTTCCCCGGGCCAAACAAGATGTCGAATCGCGACGAGGGTCGGCAAGAGGCTTCGCGTGCTCTATCCATTTGAGCTACGGACGTGATGGTGAACAGCCACCGGCCCGGCGGGATTTGAACCCGCAACCGCGCGTTAATGTAGTCCTGCCAGCATTCGCAACCCGACATTCTTCCATCCGAGGCGACAATCATCCGACGGGACCTGCGCCACATGGGCGCGCGGGATTTGAACCCTTCACACCGTCTGAGGTGCTTCACCATGTAGTCCCGTCGAGCATTCGCCCCGACGACCTCACCAGGACTCGAACCTGGAACCGGCGCTTCGTAGGCGCCCATGATTTCCGATTTCACCATGAGGTCCTGCTTCCTCTCCAACGTCGCCCGGGCCCGGACGGACGAGACTTGTCGAGACGCTACTGACGCTTCTTCAACGATGTAGTCCCGACGGCATTCCGTCCGCGGCCCGACCGAACATCAGAGCTCGACCGCCTCGATGCGGCCGACCCAATGCGCTGCGTCCAGTTCACCCTTGGCGTAAGCCGCGACGATCTCGAACACGCTGTCCGAGAAGCCGCCGACGTTCAGGATGTCCGAACGCTCCTGTGCTTGCGTGGTCCGGTTCGGCTGGATGTCGATACAGACCATCCGCGCCTGCGGGCTGCGGCGTTTGAAGTCCGCCCACGCTTCCATTGTTGCGGTACGGCCGCCCCCCCCACGGCCGTACGCTGAGCTATCCACCCACGACTCGTTGTCCGAGACGTAGATCACCAGGTCGCCGCGCGCCTCGCGCATGTTCAGCCAGGCCAGCGGCGCACTGCAGTTGGTACCGCCCCACGGCAGCGCTGCAAGCTTCTGTGCGTTGGTCATCACGCTGTCGCGCGGATTCAAACGTACCGAAACGACGTCGCTCTCGAACGGCAATACCTCCGCATCCGGATTACGTCGCAGGACCGCGGCCGCGATCAGCGCCGCCACGTCGATACAACGAACCTGCGTCGTGCCGCCGCGACGCTGCCCGGTCACCGGGGTATGCATCGACCCGGAAACGTCCGGGAACACGTACACCTTGCCGGCAACCTGCGGCACGTTCTGGATCGCGATCTCGAGCGCGTCCTGCAACGCCGCGCGAATCTCGGCCGGGATCGCATCCGTCGCCGCGCGGTACGCCATCAGCAACTGATACGGGAACACCCGTGCCTTCGCGATTGCGTCCGGATCGCGCAGCCGATCTGCTATCGCTCGTACGTGGTCGCGCTTGCCGAACACGCCGTGACGCGCGAAGGTGTTGAGGTTCATCCGCGTCATCTGCCACGGCGCCCGCTGGGCCAACTGGTTCCACGCACCCTTCTCGAGCGGTAGTGCCGTGAGCATCTGAAACGGAACGTCCGGCACGCGTCCGGCCGGCGAGCGCTTGAACGCCTCAAACTCGCGCACCAGGCCCGGCAGCGCCGTCGCATCGTGGTCGCGTCCCAGCAGGTATCCGTACAGCGCCGAACGCGCCGTCGAGGCCGGCTTCGGATGCACCATGCGGACAATGTCCGTCAGCGACGGCGACTGCCCTACCGACGCCCGGAAGAGGGCCTCATCGGAACGCGCCGCCAGCCACTCGCGAATCAGACGTTTGGGCAGCGATCCGAGCGACTTGCGCCCGACCGCCCCACTACGCATCACCTGCACGAAGTTTCGCAGCATTCGTGCGTTGTCGATTACCCGCGCGAACACCGCCTCGAACAAAGCCGGAGCGCGGAGCGATAGGATCGCACACAGCACGGCCGGTGTATCCTTCATGAACCCGCGCTCGCGACAGTACACGGCCGTCTTGGCGACAAACCGCGGCTCGACCTGCTCCGCGAGTCGGTGCAGCTCGTTCAGCTGCATTTCGGCACCAGCATAGAACGTCGCGTTGAGGCAGCCAGTCGCGGCGTACTGAGCCAGCGCCTGCTCGGGCGCCAACGCGTAAGCCGGAGCGCACTCGGCGTTGACCGTATCGGTGCGCGCGATTCGCGGTCCGGCGATCGATCGAAACAGCGTCTTGTTGGCCATGGTCTCACCTCCGAGCAACGACTCCATCGTTTGTCGAGCTTCGTATTGCAGGCCATGTTCCAGAACGCTGACCGATCGCAATATTTCTCTTAAGATCATTATTTAAATACGGTTATGTCGATTTCGCGATCTCGAATACAGTTCAACAGCGGCGCAGTCGACTAGCCTCTTGTATCAGATGCTATACTGTTGGATATGAATCGACGGGTCGTGATTGGATTGCTGGGACCGGCACTCGACGGAGGCCAGGACGCGGACCGCTGGGTCAGCTGGCGCCCGACCGTCTCCGTGTGCCAACACGAGGACCTGCTGGTCGATCGGTTCGAGTTGATCCGTCAACCACGTCATCGGTCATTGGCTGACCTCGTGACGGCTGACATCCGGGCGGTTTCGCCGGAAACGGAGGTCATCCAGCGCGACATCGACTGGGGTGATCCGTGGGACTTCGAGGACGTGTTCGGATCCTTGCACGATTTCGCCCGAGGCTACGCCTTCGACCCGGAGCGCGAGGAGTATCTGGTTCACATCACGACAGGAACGCACGTCGCACAAATCTGCCTGTTTCTGTTGACCGAATCGCGACACCTGCCGGGCAAGCTGCTGCAGACGTCGCCGCCGACGCGCCGGCAGCGCGACCGTCCCGGGGAGTATCGCATCATCGACCTCGACCTGTCGCGCTACGACCGGCTGGCTTCGCGTTTTTCGCTGGAGCATCGCGAGAGTCTGACCTTCCTCAAGTCCGGCATCGACACGCGCAATCCGATGTTCAACGCGATGATCGAACAGATCGAACGGGTCGCGTTGCGATCGGCGGAGCCGATTCTTCTGATGGGGCCGACGGGTGCCGGTAAGTCGAGGCTGGCTCGGCAGTTGTACGAGCTGAAACTGGCACGCAAGCTGATCACCGGCCCTTTCGTCGAAGTCAACAGCGCGACCCTTCGCGGCGACGCCGCCATGTCCACCCTCTTCGGCCACACGAAGGGCGCGTTTACCGGCGCCGTCCAAGCCCGGACCGGCCTGCTCCGTCAGGCCGACGGTGGTGTGCTCTTTCTCGACGAGATCGGCGACCTGGGACTCGAGGAGCAGGCGATGTTGCTGCACGCGCTGGAGCAGAAACGGTTCTGGCCGGTCGGCGCCGATCAGGAAATCCGCAGCGACTTTCAGTTGTTGGCCGGCACCAACCGTGATCTCTATGCCGACGTCGGTGCCGGTCGTTTTCGCGACGACCTGCTCGCACGGATCAGCCTGTGGACCTTTCGGCTCCCCGGGCTGCGCTCCCGCCCGGAAGACATCGAGCCCAACATCGAGTACGAGCTCGAGGATTACGCGCGACGGACGGGACGGCGCGTGACGCTCAACTGGGAGGCGCGAGCGCGGTTCCTCCAGTTCGCACAGTCGGAGTCAGCATTGTGGACGAACAACTTCCGCGATCTCAACGGCGCGATCACGCGGATGGCCACACTCGCACCGGGGGGCCGCATTGCGGTCGAAACCGTGAACGAGGAGTTGGAGCGACTACGGTCCATCTGGCGCGGTGGTGCGGACGATCTTCCCGCCGGGCTGATCGCGGAGGTTCTCGGACCGGAGGCTGCAACGATGCTGGACCGCTTCGATGCTGTCCAACTCGCTGACGTGCTCGCGGTCTGTCGCCAGTATGGGTCGCTCTCGGAGGCTGGGCGCGCCCTGTTCGCGGCCTCGCGCCGTCGCCGAAAGACGACGAACGACGCCGACCGACTGCGCAAGTACCTGGCACGGTTCGGCGTGAGATGGACGGACATCCGTCCCCGGGGGGACTGAACTCCTTCGCCGCTCAGATCCGCCAACTGCCGACTGCCGAGGCGGTCTGGAGCGCGACCCGCAAGTCCTTCTGAAGCATCGACTCGGCTTCCGATGCGGGCGAGGGGTGTCCGAACAGGAAGCCCTGAACCAGGTCACACTCGAGTGCCAGCACCGTTGCGACCTGCGACTGCTCGGAGATCCCTTCGGCGGTAACCGCCATCCCAAGGTTGTGTCCGAGGGAGATGATCGCGTGCAGGATCGCTACGGACTCGAGATCGCCGTCGGCCGAATCGATAAAGCTGCGATCGATCTTGATACCGTCCAGCGGCAGCCGGCGCAGCAGGCTAAGCGACGAGAGGCCGGTGCCGAAATCGTCCAAGTGCAGATGAACGCCGAGGTCTTTCACCGCGTTCAACGAAGTCTCGATGGACTCCGGGGCTGCGATCACCGCCGATTCGGTGATCTCGAGTCGCAAATTGGCCGGCGGAATCGAGAGCGTCCGCAAGAGTGAGCGCAGCTCGGAAACGAAGCCGGCGTCGGCCAACTGTCGGCGAGAGACGTTCACGTTCATACAGAGTTGTTCGTTTCCTGGGATTTGGCGCAAGCGTGAGAGCAGCACGCCGGCTTGTTCCATCACCAGCCGTCCGAGCGGAACGATCAGTCCGATCTCCTCAGCGACCTGAATGAACTCGGTGGGTGGAATGGCACCCAGGCGCGGGTGATCCCAGCGCGCCAGCGCCTCGAACGACACGACGCGTCCCGACTCGAGGTGGACGATGGGCTGGTAGGCGACGCGTATCTCCCCGGATTCGACCGCCGCCCGCAGATCGTTCTCCACCTGATGCCGGCTGTGGACACGTTCGAGCATGGAAGCGTCGAATACTGCATAGCATGCCTTCCCGGCGGACTTGGCTTCGTACATCGCGATATCGGCATTACGGACGACCTCATCGGCACTGGTCGTCTCGATCTCACTAGTGACGATACCGATGCTGGCGGTGGAGTACACGTCGCGGTCACCCAGACGGTACGGCTTGGACAACACTTCGAGCAACCGTTGCGCCATCTCGATCTCTTCCTGCGGCGCGCTGAGCGGATCGAGCAACAGGACGAACTCGTCACCGCCGAGACGAGCGGCGGTGTTTCCGCGAGCCTCGCGCCTGAGCGAACTGTTTGCATGTAGCGTCGTTGTCAGCCGCTCGGCGATCTTCCGAAGCAGAAGATCGCCCATTTCGTGTCCCAGACTGTCGTTGATGATCTTGAACCGATCGAAGTCGAGGAAGAGGACCGCGAAGTGATAGTCGACCTCCGTTTGGGCCCGGTGCAGCGCCTGCTGCAAGCGATCGATGAACAAGGCGCGGTTGGGTAATCCGGTGAGCCGGTCCGTCCGCGCCGCGGCTCGGAGTTCTTCGTCCGCCCGTTTTCGCTCGGTAATGTCGGTGCGGATGGAAACGAACTTGGAAATCGTTCCGTCCGGATCAGCAAACGGTGCAATGATCGAGTCCACCCAATACAGCGAACCATTCTTCGATCGGTTGCAGATCTCCCCGCGCCAGGTCTGGCCCGACGCCACCATACGCCAGACGTTGGTCCAAAATGACTTGGGGTGGAAGCCGGAGTTCACGATTCGGTGGTCGCGACCGATGACCTCGTCTCTCGTGTAGCCGCTAATCTCGCAGAACCGGTCGTTGGCTTCGATGATCACACCCTTGTTGTCAGTGACTGAAACGATCGACTGCTCGTCGACAGTGCGTCGTAGCGTCTCCGCTTCGAGCAATACGCGTTCGGCCTGACTCTTGGCGGTCGCAAGGTCGGCGGTCATGACGCGCGCCAGGGCCAGGGCCCGGTATCGGCCGGTGGCCTGCGTCCAGACCAGAGCAGCCAGCAGCAAGCTGAGGAGCACGCCGCCCAGTTCCAGCGCACGTAGCGTGGTATAGTCGATACTCTTCTCGAACAAAGGCGATGATGCGAGGGCAATCGACCACTCTCGGCCGCCGATCTCGATTCGCCGAACCGTACTGAACGCGGGTGCAGCGCGATCGGACGTCGCGATCACACCCGGCTGGTCGGCATCGGTACCACGCAGATAGAGCATCCGCCGCTCGGGAGTGAGTTGTCGTCCGTCGAATACCTCGAGATCGACCATGTTGCCGGCCGACGCGGGGAGACCGGCAAACACCTCATCGATACCGATCGTAGCGAACACCAGGCCCGCGAACATCGGCTTGGCGTTCTCGTCGTACTGATGGACGGGCATCAGATGCAGGAAGACTCGTTTTCGAACGCCGTCACGCTCCACCACAATGCTCCCGCTGAGCGCCGGCATCCCACTTTCGATTGCGCGCTCAATCGCTCCGCGGACGGCGATCTCCGTTCGCAGGTCACGTCCCCAAAGTTCATGATTGGTCGGCAGCGGTTCGATCAGGCTGACGACGAAGAGTTCGTTGTCCCCGTCCGCGGCTCGAATCTCGAACTCGGGTGCGCCGTCAGCGCGCTCGGCGGCGATCAGCGCACCCAGTTCGTCCCGCCGAACGACCCGGATGAACCCGATACCGAGCACGCCGCGGTATTGGCTTGTCAATTGCTGTTCCGTGAGGAATCGCCGAAACTCCGAACGGGTGACAGACTCGCTGGCGGCGTAGAGGCCGCGAAAGCCGTTCAACGCATGGACTGCATGGTGAACGCGTTTCTCGGACTCGTCGAGCAGTCGGTTGGCGAGGTTGCGAAAACGCGTTTGCGCATCACCTTCGATCCGTAGACGGGTCGCATTGACGGCGACGCCGGTTAGTCCCAGACAGATAATGAGCGCGGCGCAGGCCCAGATGCCGATTCCCCACGGTCGCCCCAATCGGATCGCGGGTCCTGCCGAGCGCGCTTCCGCAAACCACAGCTGGCGCTGCAATGTGCGCCAGCCCAGCATGGCGATGACCAGCCCGACGGCGCCGGCCGCCACCAACCCCGTGAGTAGCGTCTGAAGCAAACTGAGCCGACGCTCCGCGGAGCCCTCCAGGGCGCGCCACAGTGCCGCCATGCCGGCCGCGTACTCTTGTTTCAGTTGGGCATACTCGTCTGCGTTGAGCAACTCGAGGGCCTCGGCACGCCGGTCATGCGCGACCAGGTCGAAGCTCCGGTTCTCGATCGCGACCAGCTGTCGATTCGCGTCGTCTGTCGCAAACCCCAGGTCTTCGCCCAGTAAGCGAATGGACAGGTCGCGGGCCCGCGCGATCTCGACGTCCAGCAGCCCGACGTGGTCGAAGTAGCGTGCCTTCCAGGCTGGGTCAGCAGTCGCCGCGTACATTCGCGCGGCCATGGTCAGCAGCTCGTCGAGTCGGCCGACCTCACCTTGTGTTTCGGCGAGCTGCGTCCGTGCCTGCGGAATATCGCGCAGCCCGCCCCACGTAGAGAGACCCAGCACGCCCAGGACCGCCACGGCGATCAAGGTGATCGCCATCGCGGCGCTGGTCCAGCCGGTAGGCGTTCGTGGCTCCGGGCGGTTGTCGTCGATACCCGGCAAGGTACCCGAGGAGAGCGCGTGGACGTTTGATTCGTTCATGGGTCGCCACACTCCGCAGGGTCGGTCCCCGGAACATGAGGCCGGCCGCATCTCTCCGGGCGCGGCGGCCGCTCGACCGCTACGCGCCTGCGCGCAAGGAATCCCCAGGGTGTATCGGCTCGACATGCCGACCGATTGGATAACCGATCGCTGCACGTATCGACGCCGCCGGAAAGGTGATCGGACGTTGGATTCGGACCGTGCCATTGCCGGCAAACAAGGGGGGAGATTTTGCCGATAACGGAGAGCGGCAGGCCAGGATTCGGGAGGAGTGTTGGGCAATGGAACGAAAAATGGGTAGAATTCCATTGTTGGCAGGCTGTGAAGCCCGCCAGGATGATGCCGCGATCCGATCGATTCCGTCAGAGCCAAGCGGCTGGCGGCTTCGAAGGAGTGCTGCGTGAAAAGCCCGCGTCTCCCAAACCTGATACCTGTTTGCGTCGCGGTAGTGTTCCTCGCATTACCGGAAGCGCTGCTGCCGTGTCTGTCGCGTACCTGCGCAACGACCGCAGAGGCCGGCGAACCAGGCGATGGCGGCGGTTGCTGTAACCACTCCGGTTCGGCACCCGATCAGGATTCGCAAGGCGCCCCCACGCCCCCACAGGATCACCGATGCGATTGCCCACCCGGTTGCCCGGCGCCTTGTGGCTCAGGCAAACTTCCCTGTCCACCGGTGGAAGCGAACACGAGCTCGGCGGACGCGGGCCCCACGCAGGTGCAATTGAGTGGCATTCATCGTGCCCCCTCCGACGCTACTCCGGATGGCGTCTTTCACCCACCCCGTAACTGACTCTCCTCAATGATCGCACGTGTGTCGCTGCCGGCAGGCGTCGTGCACACGGACGAGCGGGCTCGGTATGCGCTCTGATTGTTGCACCTGCGCGCTAGCAGCGAGCCGTATCGACGTGCGTCAAAGCACGTAAACGAGAAATCCGAGAGTCGACAACGGGAGTGTCAGATCATGGCGGATGCCGATCTGCTGTCGCTGGCGCGCCATTCGAAACCGCGTCCTGACGAGGAGGTGCGTGTTCGGATTCCGCCGCCAGCCTTGAAGTGGAAAACGCGTTTTTTGTTACCGGCTGCAATCCTGCTGGGTACGACGACACTGTTGATCACCGCCGGTCGCGATGCGCTGGGGTCGCGAACAGCGGTGCGTGTCGTCCCGGTACTGATCAAGCCCGGCGCCGACAACGACGAGTCTGCCGGCAGTGTGGTCGTGCAGGCACCCGGCTGGGTGGAGGCCGACCCCTTTCCGGTAGCGGTGTCAGCGCTCGCGGACGGGGTGGTCTCTGAGGTTCTGGTACTTGAGGGCGAGCGCGTCACCCAGGATCAGGTCGTGGCTCGACTGGTCGACGACGACGCTCGCCTGGCGCACCAGCACGCCGCGGCCATGCTGGCCGAGCGGAAGGCAGCTCTCGCAGCAGCCGACGCCCGGCTGCGTGAGGCGGAAAACAACTGGGAACAACCCATCGAGTTGACGCGCCGACTGCAAACGGCCGAAGCCGCACTGGCGCAGAAACGGGGCGAGCTGGCTCGGTGGCCCGCAGCGCTTGCCCGAGAGGAGGCCGAGGCCGTCTATCTCGAGGCAGAGTACGAGCGCATGCGGCCCTTGCGCGTGAGCGGGCGTGCGAATGAAATCGAACTGGTCCAGGCCCGGCAGGCGCACGAAGCCAAACAGGCGGCGGTCGAAACGGTCCGGCGCCACAAGCCGATTCTCGAGGCCGAGGTTCGCGGCCTCGAAGCGGAAGTGCGCGCTGCCCAGGACGAGCTGCGTTTCCGATTCGCCGACACCCGGGCTGTGGAAGAGGCGCGCGCTGACGCGCGGCGCGCAACCGCTGCCGTGGAACGGGCCGCGGTCGTGCGTGACGAAGCCGCCCTGAGGCTGGACCGAATGAGCGTTCGCGCGCCGACGAACGGAACGGTCATGACGCGGTTGGCGGAGCCGGGCTCCAAGCTCATGCTCAACATGGACGCACCGCATTCCGCACAGGTTGTCCGGCTGTACGACCCGGCAAAGTTGCAGGTCCGGGTCGACGTACCGCTGGTCGACGCGGCCAAGGTCGGTGTGGGCCAGGCTGCGGAGGTCATCGTTGACGTCCTTCCGAATCAGGTGTTTGGCGGGCACGTCACGCGCATCGTGCACGAAGCGGATGTGCAGAAGAACACGCTTCAGGTCAAGGTCGCGATCTCGGATCCGAGCACGGCGATCAAGCCCGAGATGCTCGCACGCGCTCGTTTTCTCGGCTCAGCTCGAGCGAACGCGGAATCGACGACCGGCGCCGAACGACTGTTCGTCCCGCGGGCAGCCCTGATCGAGCGCGACGGACAGACCGTCGTCTGGCTCGCCGACCAGGCGGAGGACGTCGCGCGGGTCCGCACCGTGATTGCCGGGCGCACGACGATCGACGACTGGATTCTCGTGCGCGAGGGTCTGCGCCCCGGCGACCGGGTGATTATTGACCCGCCTGCCGGTCTGACCGACGAGCAGCGAATCCGAATCGTGGAACAATGATCGAATGAAACGATGCGCAACCCGCATCTGGGAGATAACAAATGGCACTGATTGAATGCCGCCAGTTGACGCGCTCATATCAGAAGGGTGACACAACAATCACCCCGCTGTCCGAGCTCGATCTCGACGTGTCGGCGGGAGAGTTCCTGGCCCTGATGGGGCCCTCGGGCAGTGGCAAGACGACGCTGCTCAATCTCATCGCCGGGATCGACCGACCGACCTCCGGCAGTTTGCGAATCGATGACCACGAACTGGCCACCATGCGGCGCGACCGCCTCGCCGCCTGGCGCAGCGACTACGTTGGCTACGTCTTCCAGTTGTACAATCTGGTGCCGACGCTAACCGCGTACGAGAACGTCGAGTTGCCGCTGCTCCTGCATCGGCTGAATCGCAAGGAACGGCACGATCGAGTCTCGCTCGCGCTCGAGTTAGCCGGAATCGCAGACAGGCACGATCATTTCCCGCGCCAGCTCTCCGGCGGCCAGGAACAGCGCGTCGCGATCGCTCGCGCGATCGTCACCGATCCGAAAATCCTGGTTGCCGATGAACCGACCGGCGATCTCGACGCGGAAAGCGCTGCCGCCGTGATGGCACTATTGACGCGTCTCAATCAGGAGCTGGCCAAGACGCTGGTGATGGTGACTCATGACGCGCACTGCGCCACACACGCCGGCCGGACGCTGCACTTGGAGAAGGGCCGGCTGATCGAAGCCGAGGCCTGCGCGATGGAAAGCGCGGTGACCTCATGATCACACCGCGTTTCCTGCCACTGGTGCTCAAGCAGGTGTGGCGCGCCCGGGCCCGCAGCTTGCTGACGATCGCGGGCGTGATGGTAGCGATGTTTCTGTTCGCGGCCGTTCAAGCGATGCAGATCGGCGTGGAAGCCGCGACAGTGACCCGCGCCGACGATACGACCCTGGTGGTCTACCGCAAAGATCGTTACTGCCCCTTCTCGAGTCAGATGCCGCAGTCGTATGAGCAGCAACTCCGTCAGATTCCAGGCGTGAAGGCCGTCGTGCCGATCAAGATCGTGGTCAGCAACTGCCGTACGAGCCTGGACGTCGTCACATTTCGCGGCGTTCCCGCCGACGCGTTCGTCGACGCATTCGTGCCGAACTTCAACGTAACGGATCAAGCGGTCCGCGAATGGCGGCGGCGCAGTGACGCAGCGTTGCTGGGTGAGACATTGGCCACGCGCCGCGGACTCGCGCCCGGCGACCGCTTCGAGGCAGCCGGCATCACCGTCTACGTGGCCGGCATTTTGCGTTCGCGGGAACCGCAGGACCAGAACGTTGCTTACGTCCACCTCGACTTCCTGCAGTTCGCCTCGGGCAGCCGTGCCGGCGGTATCGTCACGCAGTTCAATGTGCAGGCAACCGACGCGCAGCAACTGGAGACCATTGCGGCTGCCATTGACGAACACTTCGCCCCGGCCCAAGAGCCGACGGCAACGGGTCCGGAGAAAGCGTTCGTCGCGCGCGCCGCGGCGGACGTAATCGAACTCGTCGGATTCATGCGCTGGCTCGGCTGGGGTTGTCTGACGGCGGTATTGGCACTGGTCGGCAATGCGATCGTACTCTCGGTGCAGGATCGGGTACGGGACCACGCGGTCCTCCAGACGCTGGGGTACCGCGGGAGCCTCATCGCGAGGCTGATCATAGCCGAGGGGCTGGTGTTGAGCGTTGCCGGCGCGCTGCTGGGTGTCACGACCGCGCTGCTCTTTTTGTCGCGCGCGGCGCTCGCGCTCTCGGTCGAGAGTCACAGCATTCCGGTGACGGCCTCGCCGCTGCTGGTCGTCTGGGGCATCGCGATCGCCGCTGCGGTCGGCGTACTGGCCGGACTCGTTCCGGCGTGGCAAGCATCCCGCAGGGCCATCGTTACGTGTTTCCGGGCCGTTTAGGAGTCGCACGTGAACTTACGACTATTGCCATTCGAATACGCCGTGCGGAACCTCGGTCGCTCGCCGATCCGACTCGTCGCCAGTGTATGCGGGAGTGCGCTCGTCGTTCTGCTGGTACTCGCGGCCGGCGCCTTCGTGCGCGGCATGGAGCGCAGCCTGACGATCAGCGGAAACGCCCGCAACGTGATGCTGCTGGGAGCGGGTAGCGAGGAGAGCGTGGAGCGGAGCCAGCTCGACATGCACGTCCCGACCCTGGCAGCGGCCAGCGTCCCGGGTATCAAACGCCAACTGGACGTCGAGTACGTCTCGCCGGAGGTTCATATGGCGCTGGTCGTAAAGGCCACGCCGGACTCGGCGACGGATCTGCAAGCGATCGTCCGCGGGGTGACCAGCGCGGCATTCCTCGTTCATCAACAGGTGCGTATCGCCGAAGGGCGCCCGCCACGGCCCGGCCACTACGAAGTGATGGTTGGACAACTCACCGCGACACGGCTCGGGCTGGCACCTGAAGCGCTGACGATCGGAAAGCAGCTCTGGTTCGACAACCGCCCTTGGGTGATTACGGGGCGCTTTGCGGCGCCGCAGACCGTCATGGACGCCGAGATCTGGATCCCGTTGACCGATCTGCAGATCGCGACCCGGCGGGATACGCTGTCGTGCGTCGTGTTCACACTGGACGAGGCGCGCTTCGAAGATGTCGCGGCCTGGTGCGCCCAGCGTCTCGATCTGGAGCTGGTTGCGATGCGCGAGCGGGACTACTACGCAAGCCTGCTCGCGTTCTACCGCCCCGTCCGAATCACCGTCTGGGTAACGGCGGTGCTGATCGCGCTGGGCGGGCTTCTCGGCGGGCTAAACACGATGTACGCGGCCTTTGCCGCCCGAGTCCGCGAGTTGGGCGCGCTGCGGACACTGGGCTTTCCGCAACGAGCACTGATCGTCAGTTTCATACAGGAGTCGCTGCTGGCCTCATCCGCAGGCGGAATTCTGGCCGCTGCCCTGGGCCTGTTGCTACTCGACGGGCTCGCTGTCCGTTTTTCGATGGGGGCTTTCGCAATGATCCTCGATGCACCGGTATTGCTCGGCGGACTGGCCGCCGGCGTCGGTGTCGCGATCGTGGGCGTCGTACCGCCATTGTGGCGCTGCCTGCGGCTGCCGATCGTCGAGGCCCTACGAACCGGTTGAAACCCGGGCGGCGACGGGCCGTCGCTGCCCCCTGATACGAGGATAATCAGATGAGATCGCTTGGATTCCAGACGCTGTGCCTCACGCTTTTGGTCGGACTCGTTGCCCTGCCCGGTTGCGACGGCAGGTCCGACGGCGCGCAGGACGCAGAGACCGGGGAGCGGGCCGCTGAATCGAAACTTCCCGCGGACTTGATCGTCGCCACACCTCCGCCGACCGCGCGCAGCGTCTCTGAGCTGAAGTCCGCTCCCGAGTTGCAGGGAACGGTCGTCGTGCACGGTCGCGTCGGCGGCCGCGAGGAACCCTTCGTCGACGGCATCGCGATGTTCTTACTGGCCGATGCGGAAATGAAGTCGTGCGACGAACTCCATGGCGATGCTTGCGAAACACCATGGGATTACTGTTGCGAACCGAACGACTCTCGCGTCGCGAAGACTGCCACGGTCCAGATCGCCGATGCCGACGGAAAGCCGCTACGAATCGGTCTGAAGGACTACAGCGAACTGGCCCCCCTCACCAACGTAACAGTCGTGGGCGAGGTTGCGGCGTACGACCCGGACGCCGGCACGCTCGTGATCAACGCCAAACGGATCCACGTGCAAGCCCGCGGCTAGCACGTCGCATGGTGACCCGATGCTAACGCCCGCTTAATCGAGTCCGTTCGATTTATTGCGCAAACATTCGTTGACATAATCAAACAAGCGAGTACGTTGCGGTATTGGAGAGGGCGTTGACGGCCAAGGCGGCCGTCGTCATCAGGACTGGAGGGTTTGAGAGATGATTCGGTTTGCCGTCATTACCGTTGCGCTGCTCGTTGCCGACCGCGCAGCCGGCCACTTTGTCTTTGTGGTGCCCGAGAAGGACGGCCAAACGAGCCGCATCATCATGAGCGAAACCCTCGCGGTGGACGAAGCGCTCGACGTCTCGATGCTGAAGAATGCGCGTTACACGCTGCGTGGTGCGGACGGCAAGGACCAGCTACTGGAACCGCGACCGCTGGACAAAAAGCACCTACTGGTAACGACGCCGGGGAGCGACCCACGCCTGGTGCACGGAACGGTCGACCTCGGCGTCATGACGCGTGGCGCGGAGCCGCATTGGCTACGGTACTACCCCAAGACGATCATTGGTGACGTGCTCGGCGCCCGGTTACAGGTAGTTGCTTCGGCGCCGGTGCAGTTGGTCCCGGTAGCGCTTCCTGGCGAGCCGGCAGTGCGGCTGAGCCTGCTGGTAAGCGGCAGACCGCAGCCGGAATCGGAGGTCACGATCGTCTATCCCAACGGCGAGGCGCGGGAGGTGACGACCGATCGTCACGGACTGACCGCGCTATTGACCGAACCAGGGCGCTACGCGGTGTGGGCGCGCTATTGGGAAGAGCGGGCGGGCGCTCACGACGGCCAGCCCTACACGCAGATCCGTCACTACGCCACGCTGGTGTTCGACGCGCCACGCATCCACGGCTCGACCGTACCGGCGGATAGCGATCTGTCTCCGTCGGCGAACGTTCGACACTATGGCGATCTGCCACTGGCAACGTCGAGTTTCGGCGCCGTTGCAGCCGGTGGCTGGCTATACGTCTACGGCGGCCACATCGCTCGCACGCACGTCTACCACACCGAGTCCGCTTCGGGGAGTTTCCACCGATTGGACCTCTCCAACGGTGAAGAGTGGCAGACGCTGCCCGCAGGCCCCCGGCTGCAAGGCATGAACCTCGCGGCGCGTGACGGCGTGATCTACCGGGTCGGCGGAATGCAGTCGCTGAATCGTGAGGGCGAGGAGGCGGACAATCGCTCGATCGTCCAGGCGGCCCGCTTCGACCCGGCGACGATGTCCTGGGCCGACCTAGCCCCACTGCCTCAGGCTCGATCATCCCATGACGTTGCGTTTGTCGGTAACCGGCTGTACGTCCTCGGTGGCTGGGAAATGCGCGCCGCCGGCAAGCCGCGCTGGATCGGCTATATGGATATGCTGAACGTCGAGCATCCCAACCCGCAGTGGGTCCGCATTCCCCAGCCGTTTCGACGGCGGGCACTGATCGCTGCCGTCCTGGACGGCCGCATCTACGCCATCGGCGGGTTTGACGCCTATTCCAAGCCCAGCCTCGACGTGGATGTGTTTGATCCGCGCACCGCAAGCTGGCACAAGGGGCCGTCGCTGCCCGGTCCGGTGCGTAACGGCTTCGCGCCGGCCGCCTGTGTTCTGGATGGAATGTTGTATGCCAGTGTCGGCGACGGCGGGCTCTATCGGCTCGACCCGCGAGCGGGCACCTGGGAGTCCGTCGCGCACACGACGCCGCGGATCGTGCATCGCGCTGTCCCGTTCGGTTCGACGCTGCTGTTGTTGGGTGGTGCTGCCAGGAACGACAATCTGGCGATGATCGAATCCGTCGCATTGCAGCACCCGTCGATCGCCGATAGTGCGACGATCGAGCCCCCGGCGCGCAGCGCGGCGGGCGTCACATCGCGCGTACCCGCGCCAACAGGCGCGACAACGCCAACCGCACGCACCGCAGTTGTCACTGATCAGCGCTTTTGCCCAATCATGACCGGTGAAGAGATCGACGAGGGCAGCCCGACAGTGCAGTACCGCGGCCACACGATCGCGCTGTGCTGCAGCGTTTGTGTTCGCAGATGGGAACGCGATCCGGATGGCTATGCCGCCGCGTCGCTAAAACACCTGCCGCAATTGGCGGGAGAGACGATTCCTCCACGTGCGCTTCGACAAGTGTATTGTCCTGTTTTCAGGGATCGGGTGATCTCGAACCGTGACACATCGGTCGAATATGACGGTCGGACCGTCTACCTGTTCAACAAGGCCGCGTTGCGACGCTGGAACGCCGATCCGGCAAAGTACGCGGATCCGCGCTTCTTGCCGCAACTCGCCGCCGCTCAATAGGACGCCGGCGCGACACGATGAGGTCCGCATATCGCAACCGGAAACCGTTCAGGACTCCGGTTGTGCTGCGCGCCAGTCCACGACCCGCAATTCGACACGTCGCATCCCGTTCCATTCGTTGATGATCGGCTCGAACGCGACCTGAACGCGTTGATGCTCGACCAACAAGCGGGCGTCATCCGCGCGATCGAAAGCGATCGCCCGACAATAGCGCCCGTTCTCGCGCACTGTGAACGCGAGGTGTGTCCCGCGACTACCGACCACTCTCGGTGCATCAACGAGTTCGACATTGCGAGTCGCAAGCCGCGGTCGAGCGTTCCCAGGCCCGTGCGGAGCGAGTTGCGCAAATGTGTCGACCAACTCCGGTTCGAGCTCGGCCAAGCCGATTTGATCATCGAGACGCAGCTTGGGGCGCAGGTCCTGAACCGTCAGCCGGTTGGCCGCCTGCTCTTGAAATGCTGTCGTAAACCGCTCGACAGCCTCGCTCCGAATCCGCAACCCAGCGGCCATCGCATGGCCGCCGTGGCTCTCGAGATCGTCGGTGCACGCCGCGAGTGCCTCGTGTAGCGGAAAATGCCGGATACTCCGACCGGAGCCCTGCCCGGAACCGTTCTCGAGCGCAATCAGCACTGTCGGTCGGTGAAAGCGGTCGACCAACCGTGAAGCCACGATGCCAACTACACCTGGATGCCAGTCTTCGCTGGCGAGCACGATCGCGCGGCAGTTGTCGTCGTCGTAGCCGCGTTCGACCACAAGGGCTTCGGCCTGCTTTACGATGCCGCGCTCGACAGTCTGGCGTCGCCGGTTGTGGGCGTCGAGTTCCTTCGCGATCCGCAACGCCTCGGTGAAATCGGCGCGCGTCAGCAACTCCACGGCGTCTTTTGCATGCCCCATCCGACCGATGGCGTTGATCCGTGGTGCCAGTTTGAACCCCACGTCATAGTCGTCATAGCGTCGGCGCTGCGCCAACCCGGACACTTCGATCAGTGCGTGTACACCCGGAATCTTCGAATGGGCGAGCTGCCGCAAGCCGAAATGAGCAATCGTCCGATTTTCGCCGGTCAACGAGACCACATCCGCGATAGTGCCCATCGCCGCCAACGCCGACACCTCGATCAGCGCCTCGCGGTACCGATCGTCGACGCGCTCCTGCCCGCACATCGCGCGTGCCAACGCCCAAGCGACCTTCAGGGCAACGCCCGCGCCACAAAGATCGGGGTTGGGACTGTCACTCAGCGCGCTGGGATGCACGATCACCGCTGCCTCCGGCAGCGTTTCGCGCGGCTGGTGGTGGTCGGTGATGATCAGGTCGATCCCGAGATCGCGAGCGACCAGCGCCGCTTCCACGGCCGTAATTCCGCAATCGACCGTAACGACAACCTGTCCGCCCGCCGCCGCGATCGTCTGCAACGCCTCGGCGTTGACGCCGTAGCCCTCTTCGAGCCGACTCGGCAGGTAATAGTCGACATCGGCGCCGGCGACACGCAACACCCGCCAGAGGATTGCCGTCGCCGTGATACCGTCGACGTCGTAATCACCGTAGATGACGATCTTGCGGTTTTCCCGCACGGCCCGCGCCAGGTGAGCGCCGGCGTCGAGCGCACCAGGGGTCGCCTCCGGCGGATGCAACTCGTTGAAACGCGGGGAAAGGAACCCCCGAATACCGCTCGCCGAGGTGACCCCACGCAACAGCAGGACCTGCGCGAGCAACGGCGAGATCCGCGCTTCCGCCGCGAACCGTTCCCGTTCGTGATGCGGGGCCGCGATCAGCCACTCGCGTTTCGTCTTCGTGCGTCCATTCACGGGATCTGGTTTACGACAATTCTCGGACGCCAGCAACACCCTTCCGTCGGAATCAAACACCAACGATACCGTTCCCGACGGTAAATCACTTGGCCATCATGCTTTATCAGACCCAGAACTTTTCGTGCTGGAATCCAGCATGCAGGGAATCACGCCGATGTTGCCAAGGACTCCGGGTGGCGTCACGACGCCGCCGGTTCATGCTCCCTGCGGAGGAACCAGATGGGAACGATCAGCTCCGGCGTAGGCCTGATATCCGGCCTCGATTTTCAAAGCATCGTCGACCAGTTGATCGCGATCGACGCCAGACCGCGCGACCAGCTCCAGACGCGGATCGGCACAATCGACGCGCAACGTACGGCCTACGCGGACATTTCTGCGCGAATCAGCGGTCTGCTCAATCGCACCAACAACCTGCTCCGCCCGAGTTTCTTCAACTCGATGCGCGTAAACTCGTCGCTGCCGGACGTACTGTCGGCCACGGCCAACTCCAACGCGACCACGGGCAGCTATCGCTTCTTCGTCCGCTCGACCGCCAGCACGCATCAGCTCGTCAGCAGCGGCTTCACGAGTCGAACGCAGCCGATCGACCCCGGCTCACTCACGATCGAGTCCGCCGAGGCACGCGTCGATCGAGCCACGACGCTGGCGGAACTCAACGGATTCACCGGCGTCGCCCGCGGCGAAATACAGATCATCGATCGTAGCGGCGCCGAGGCCACCATCAACGTCGCAGACGCCGTCACTGTCAACGATGTCATACAACGTATCAACGAAGCGGCCGTCGGCGTCACGGCGCGCATCAGTGACGACGGTATTGTGCTCGAAGATACCTCCGGCGGCACAGGAACATTGCGCGTTCGCGACGTCAACGGCGGACAAACTGCGATCGACCTGGGCTTCGACGCTACGAATCGCGACTCGGCAACCGGAACGCTTGCCGGCCGCAATCTGATGTCGCTGGCCGGCGGATCCGCACTCCGCCAACTCCGCGATGGGCTCGGCATCCGCAGCGATCGTAGCGGCAGCGACTTTTCGATCGCGACCGCCGCCGGGGACTTCGACGTCGATCTCAGCGGGATCCTCAAGGGCACAACCCGCCTCCAGCAACTGAATCACGGCAACGGTGTCCAACTCGGCGAGGTCCGCGTGCAGACCCGCAACGGCGTTTCCACGACTGTCGACCTCAGCGGCGCCGAAACCGTTCAGGATGTCGTCGATGCCTTCGGTACCGTCGCCGGAGTCAACGTCACGATCGGTGGCGACGGGCTGATCATCAACGATACCACCGACGGCGGCGAGAACCCCGAAGCATTCACGATCGAGGACCTCTCCGGTACCGGTGCCCGCGACCTGGGCATCGCGCAGACGGCGCCGGACACCAGCACGCAGATCCGCGGCCGCGACGTGCTCTTCATGGAAAACGTCCAGGACGTCCTTGCCGCGATCAACTACGCAGTCGGTAACGAGGACGGCCTGGTAACGGCCGCCATCGCCGCCGACGGACAGCGTCTGGAACTCCGCAACAACTTCGGCGGCGGTCCCCTGACCCTGACCGCCGGCGCCGGCAACAACGCGCTCGCCGACCTCGGATTCCAGGAAGGCGTCGCGTCGGGGACGGTTACCGCCGGGAATCGCCTCGTCGGCGGGATCAACTCGACGCTGCTCGGAACACTCAACGGCGGCCGCGGCATCGACGGTGCGAACATCTCGATCACCGCCAACGGCCAGACCGTCAACGTCGACGCAACCGGGGCCGAAACCCTCTCGGACGTTGTTGCACGCGTGCGGGAGGCCGCCAACAACGCAGGCCTCGACATCTCCGTGGGACTCGATCGCAACGGCACCCGGCTTCAGATCAACAACAATGACCCCGCCGGCGGACCGCTCACCATCAGTGGCGATCTCGCCGACGCGCTCGGGATCAGCGGCAACGGCACGCAGATTCGCGGCGACAACCTGCAACGCCGATATGTCTCCGAAAACACGCTGCTCAACGACCTCAACCAGGGTCGCGGCATTTCGCGCGGCGTGATCCGTCTCACCAACGGCTTCGGGACCTCCACGACCGTCAATCTCAGCGGTAACGACGTCGACACGGTCGGCGACGTGATCGATCGCATCAACGCCGCCGGCTTGAACATTCGGGCCGAAATCAACAACACCGGTGACGGAATTCGTCTGATCGACGAGTCGGGCGGCGAAGGCCCGCTGGTCGTCGCCGACGAAAGCGGGGTAACCGCCCGTGACCTCAACCTGCTCGGGAGTGCCGACAACGGCACGATCGACGGATCGTACGAATACACGATCGAGGTCTCCGGGACCGAGTCGCTCGACGACCTGATCGCGCGAATCAACGACACCACGCTGGCCAGCGCGAACGTGATCAACGACGGATCGGGAATCGCCCCCTATCGACTGAACCTCGCGTCCCGCGCCAGCGGTGCCATCGGCGAGCTGCTAATCGACGGCAGCGCGCTCGGCGTCGACTTCACGACGCTCAGCACTGCTCGCGACGCACGTATCGTCGTGGGCGACGACCCCGCGAACGGACTGGTCGTCACCAGCGCCACCAACACGTTCGAAGATGTCGTCGGCGGGCTGAGCATTACCGTCGAAGATGCCAGCGACGAGCCGATCACGGTCAACGTCGATCGTGACGCCGAAGCAGTGCTCGAAGCCTTCCGCAACATCGCCACCGATTTCAATACAATCGTCGATCGTATTCGCGAAAGCTCCAGTTTCGACCTCGAAACCGAAGCACGTGGCGTACTGTTGGGCGAGAACGTACCGCGCCAGGTCCAGCAACGGATGTTCCGTCTGTTTACGCAGAGCATCCCCGGCGCAACCGGCACCCTCCGCAGCCTGCGAGACATCGGATTCGAACTCGGCGAGGGGACAACGCTCTCGTTCAACGAAGACCGCTTCCGCGAAGCGTACGATGCCGACCCGCAGGCCGTAACACAGTTCTTCACGAACACCGAGAACGGCGCCGGTGCCTACCTCAAGGAGCAATTGGATCGGATCGCGGAGGCGGACGGCCTGATCGACCGGCGCAGTGATGCGCTCGAGTCGCGGGCCGAGCTGATGCGTGAGCGAATCGAAACGATGAACGATCGACTGGACCGCAAGCGCGATCGTCTGTTGCGACAGTTCATCTCGATGGAGGAGTCACTGGCGCTGCTGCAGTCGCAGCAGAACGCGATCGCCTCCTTCGGTGCGCAACCGGCAAGCACGCCAAACGCGCAAGGATAGCGCATGATGGCAGCTACTAACGCGATGCCGGATGCGGGACGATAGCGCCGTTATGAGCTACGGACCGAACGCCTCACAGGAATACTTGCGCAACGCGGTGATGACCGCCTCCTCCGAACAGCTGCACCTCATGCTGATCGATGGAGCGGTGCGCTTCACCACGGAAGCACGCGATGCGCTTGCACGCCGCGATTTCGAGGCCGTCTTCAACGGCCTCGATCGCGCTCAGCGGATCATCCTCGAGTTGATGAACGGGCTCAACCCGGACGTCAACCCCGAACTGGTCCAGCGGATGGTCTCCCTCTACCAGTTCATCTACTACCGACTCGTCGAGGGCGGTCTTCGCCGCGACGAACGGGCGTTGACGGATGCACTCCGGATCCTCGCCGAACAGCGCGAGACCTGGCGGATCATCATCGACAAGATCAGCAAAGAGGTCAGGCAAAACGCCTCCCCGCAGGCGCCGACCCCCATCGAACCCGACGCGTCCCGCGAAGACGAAATCACGACCGGCTTCATCGCCGAAGCGTAGCGGCCTCAACTGCGCCGCAGGCGCAGGCCACGCGGGACGACGACGCGTTCGAGCAGTTCGAAGACCCCCTGTACCACGACCGCCAGCACTGCAGCCGGCACGGCTCCTTGAAGGACGAGCGAATAGTCGGCCAGGCGAATCCCCGTGAGGATCGGCTGTCCGTATCCTCCCGCACCGATCAGCGCGCCCAGTGTCGCGAAGCCGACGTTGATGACGGCTGCCGTCTTGATCCCGGCCAGCATCACACCCGAGGCCAGGGGCAGTTCGACGCGCAACAGCCGCGCGGCCCGGGTGAGGCCCAGCGCTTCCGCCGACTCGCGCACACTGTGCGCGATCCCGCTAATCCCGGCCGCCGTGTTACGGACGATGGGCAACAAGCTGTACAGGAACAGCGCCACAATCGCTTGTGGCTCGCCTAGCCTCGTGAGCCCGAAGCTCGAACCCAGGACGCCTTCCAGCGCCGCACCGGCGTCGTACAACGGCTTGATCAGCAAAACGAGCAGGGCCAACGACGGGATCGTCTGAAGAATGCCGACGACGCCGAGAATTCCCTGACCCGTCGTGCGATACTTCGCTGCCACGACGCCCAGTGGGATCGCCGTGAGGATCGCGGGCAGCATCGACCAGAATACCAGATAGAGATGTTCGCCCGTTCGCGCCAGGATTTGCTGAGATGTCGACGCAGTCGTCACGCGCGATTCGATCTGCAACTCGTCCCGCAGGAAATCGGCGGCCACCTGTGACTCGGGAACTCGTGGCTGGTCACCGGGCGGCTTTGCGCGTCCGTTGAGCGCCTGCATCGTTTCGGCGGAGATCCGGCCCGTGATGCGCCCCCACGCCGCCACTGCCTCCGGATGCGTCTCGACGAGCGCCTGGCGATAGAGCCAGATGGCGTCATAGTCCGGGAAGAAGCTCCGGTCATCTTCGAGAATCGCAAGGTCGTAGTATTGGATCTCGGGGTCTGTGGAATAGACGTCGATCAGGTCCAGCGCCCCACTCCCGAGCCCCTGGTACGCCAGGTTGTGATCCAGCCCGCGCACGTCCTCCTGGGGCAGCCCGTAGTGCGCCCGCAGTTGCTGCCACCCGTCGCCACGCTCCAGGAACTCGTTGGAAAAACCGAATCGCAGCGCCGGATGCTGGGTCAGGTCGCTGATCCGCGTGATGCCGAGTTCCGCGGCGCGGGCCTTGCGCATTCCGAGCACGTACGTGTTGCTGAATCCGAGCGGCCGACTCATGGCTACGCCGTACCGGGCCAGGGCTGCAGCGAGTTCTTCGTCGGACTCCAGCCCGAGTTGCGACAGGATCTCTTGTCGCAGGGTTCCGGTGTATTCGGGATACGCGTCAATCTGTCCGGTCTTGAGCGCCTCCCAGAGCACGGTAGATCCGCCGGTTTCACGCCGGTGCGTCGCATCAGCGCCGGCATTGACGGCGAGCTGCGTTGCGATCTCGCCGAGAATCACCGACTCAGTGAAGAGCTTCGATCCAACCGTGATGGCTTGCGTCCCGTCGCAGCTGCTGCCGGTCAGGAGAACGGCGCAACCGAGCACGGTCAGGAGACCGAGGGTCGTGCGGCACGCGGTCATTCGCGCACCTCGTTGGACAGGGTCGACCGCTGGGCGTTGATGAACTCGCGCACGAACGGATCGACGGGCCGGTCGCAGAGATCGTCGATCGATCCTTGCTGGACAACTTCGCCCGAGCGCAGCAGGACGATATGGTCACCCAGAAACGCAGCTTCGTTGAGATCGTGGGTCACGAGCACGACCGTCTTGTGCAGCGATTGAAAGATGTTGCGCAGGTCGGATTGCAGGTAACTGCGGATCATCGGATCGAGAGCACCGAGGGGTTCATCCAGCAACAGTACATCCGGATCGAGCATCAGGGCGCGCATCAGGCTCACCCGCTGTCGCTGACCGCCGGAAAGCTGGACGGGATATTGATCGAGTCGATCGCTGTCGAGGTGCACCAACTCGGCCAGTTCCGCGACACGACTCGTGATCTTCGGCCCCTGCCAGCCGACGTGTCGGGCCAGCAACGTGACATTGCTTCGGGCAGTGAGGTGTGGAAACAGGCCACCTTCCTGGATGACGTAGCCGATACGGCGGCGCAGGGCGAGCAGATTCTCTGGAGCGACCAGCGTCCCGTCGCAGGTCACGCGGCCGTGGTCGGGGCGAATCAGTCCGTTCATCAGCCGGATCAGCGTGGACTTTCCGCAACCACTGGGACCGATCAGCACGGTCGTGCGGCCGCGTTCGATCGTCAGCGACAGTGGGTGGACCGCCTGGAGCGATCCATACTGTTTCGCCACATTCTCCAAGGAAAGCATCAGATCCGCTACTTACGCCGACGGTGCATCGGCGTCAAATCGCGCATTGAAGGACGGACGCTGAAATCCTGGCTTATTGGCCCCTCTTCCGGCTATACTGATTGGATCGGCGATCGATCGTCGGATTTGGGTACGCGTCGGGGCGGCCCTTCGATCACGCCGAACTCGGAGTGGAAAGGGGTGCCGAATGTTAACCACCGGCTACCGCGGGAGCATCGTTCTCGGAGCGCTGCTCGTTTTGATGTCATCATCATCCGTCCATGGAGATACGCTGCACGCATATGACGATGGCGTAGCAAACATCACGCTCGGGCCGCCGCGCTCGTTCGCGGAGTTTGGCGACATCGACATGCTGTGGGGCAACTACTTCTTCACCGATGGGCAGGATGAGTTCATCACGTCCGTATCGTTCGGGCTCGGCGACCTGTCCGAAGGAAACAACGTGTCCATTTGGATCTTCGACGATCCGGACGACGACGCCGATCCTACGAATGCCGTTCCGGTCTTTTCGGCGCAGACCACCGGCATGAACCTCGGTTTCGATTTCAACGTCTTCGAGACTACGCCGACGCTCGTGCAAGGCGGCTTCTTCGTCGCGATCGGCCACCTGGCCGTGCTCACGATGCCGGGCGGCGAACCTGACTATCCGTCGCCGGCGCGCTTCGACCCCGATGGCCGTCCCGACCGCTCCTGGTTCTTTTACGATGACGACATCCCAGAGAACGACCTGGCCAGCTCCGGCTTCGTACAGCGGATGGACGGTCCGTTCGTGCCGATTCAGGGCGCGTTTGCGGTCCGGGCGGTGGGCGTTCCGGTTCCAGAGCCAACAACCTGGATCGGCATGTGCCTCGGTCTCGGACTGATCGGCGTCCGTCGTCGTTCGGCATAGAGAGCCCGACTTGCCGCGCCGTCCGCGCCGCACGATCATGTGCGTATGAGCAAGCCGGACCCACCCGCCAAGCTCTCGCACGTGACGTCGGCAGGCGACGTCCAGATGGTCGATGTATCGACCAAGTCAGTGACGGCGCGCACGGCCTCCGCATCCGCGACCGTCGATCTTGGCGAGCAGGCCTTTGCGCAACTCGAGAACGCGACCCTCGCAAAAGGCGATGCGCTTACAACCGCCAAGATCGCCGGCATACAAGCTGCCAAGCGCACCAGCGAGCTGATTCCGCTCTGTCATGGTCTGGCGCCCGAGCAGGTCGACGTGGAAATCACGCTAGAACCGCCCCGGACCGCCCGGATCCGCGCTACCGTGCGTCTTGCCGCCAAGACCGGCGTCGAGATGGAGGCGCTCGTTGCTGTCAGCGTCGCGGCGCTGACCCTGTATGACATGTGCAAAGCCGTGAGCAAGTCGATCACGATCGGTCCGATCCAACTCGAATCCAAGACCGGCGGCAAGAGCCGGGACTACCGTCGCTCCGAATGACACCCGAACGCTCCACGTCCGAGGGCGCGTGGCGCGACGCGACCGACCCCGCTGGGGTAGCGCTTGTCGCAACCCCGGAGTGCACTGCGCTAACGACACTCGTGAACACAGAAATCGCCCCCTCCGGCACTGGTCGGCCCTGGCGGGCCTTCGTCGTCGACGGGCACGTTCGCGAACTGGAATTACCGGGTTTCACTGGCCATACGGTTCCGGAATGCCTGGGGCAACTGGGCCATGTGCATCGAATCGACCTCTCCGAAGGTCGGCTCAAAGAACTGCCGGCCAGCATCGGTTGCTGCACACAACTGGTCGAGCTCGAACTCGACGGAAATGAGCTCACCGATCTTCCATCCGGGTTGCAGGCGCTCGCGAACCTTCAATCGCTTCATCTGGATCGCAATGCGTTCGCGCGCTGGCCGGACGTCGTTGCCCGCCTCTCGGCATTGACCGTTCTAAGCTGTTACAGGAATCGGTTGCGGTCAATCCCTGCACAAATCACGAGACTCGGCAGCCTGAGGCACTTGAACCTTGGGGCCAACAAACTAACGCGCTGTCCGGCTTCGATCGGTAATCTGACGAGGTTGCGCACACTCATCCTTGCTCAAAACCGAATCGCCGAGATTCCGGACGAGATCGGTCATTTGGACGAGCTGGAGATGCTCGACCTGGGGCACAACCGAATCGTGCAGCTCCCAGCGTCGATCGGGACACTGACCAGCCTGTCCCGGTTTCTCTATCTGCACAACAACGCACTCACTGAGCTGCCGGAAACGCTGATCAACCTCGGGCAACTGCCATACCTGAATGTCTCCGGCAACCGGCTAAGCGCGCTACCTGCACGAATCGGAGAGTTGTGCGGACTGCGCGAATTGCGGGCTAGTCACAACGCGCTCGAAACGCTACCGGAGTCGATTGGTGCGTTGCAACACTTGCGGGAAATGCACCTGGAGGGGAACCGGATCACAGCGCTTCCCGCAACAATCTCCACATTGCGGCACCTTCGAACACTGAACATGCGGGACAACTACCTGAGTGACCTCCCGAGTGGCTTGGACAATCTCACCGAGCTGGCGCACGTCGACCTGCGCGGCAATCGATTCCGGGAGTTACCACCGACGCTCGCGTCGCTTCCGCAGCTTCGTCGGCTCGACGTTCGCTGGAACAAGCTGAGGCAACCGGCGCCGTGGATCAAGCGACTCGAAGATCGCGGTTGTGCGGTCCTTCGCT
>JANQNU010000032.1 GCA_028279405.1 Phycisphaerae bacterium | reverse complement strand
TCCGGGCTCGCATCAGCGCCGCCAGGCCACGATGAGAACCCAACGCCGACCATGACGAGTCGTGAGCGAGCGAGCGGTCAATGGCTGGCGTCTCGCTCGCTCCACCCGAACTTGATGGGTGAGTTCTTGTTGGGGGAGCCCGCATGACAGACGTTCAACGATCTGACGGCCAATACGTGGTGTTGTTGTTCATTTCGATCGGGGCCGGATCATTCCTGTTGAGGACGCTGCTCTGGTTGTCTCCGAGCATGCGCGGGCTCGTGACCATCGGTACTTTTGCGATTCCGCTGGTCGTTTTCCCAGCACTGTTGTTAGCCATGAGGGAGGGTTGTGAGAAGAAGCGCCTGAAACTGGCGGGTGCAGCCGGTCTGTTTGTGTGGCAGGCCAGTTCTTTGCTCGGAGCGTTTGTTTATCGTTACCGCACGGGCATGGAGATCGGGTGTTACATCGTGGTCACCCCGGCCACCCTGTTTGTCTATCTGATATACGCGGCGTTGATCGGTGCGGATCGTCGTCATCCGACGGGCCAATGTGACCGCTGCGGCTATTTGTTAGAGGGGCTGGTGGAGGCGCGATGTCCGGAGTGCGGAACGCCGTTCAGCGTTAAGGCGGAGTCGTGCGACGATCCGGCCGACGAGTGATCGGCCGTGTCCCTTGGTCCTCTCGCTGGCGCTCGGGGCTCGTGGCTGTTGTAGAGTGGGCGCCAAGGCGAGCCGCGAGCGCGAGCGAGCGGTCAATGGCGGGCGAGACGCCCGCCCCACCCTGGGGTGCTCGGGATCGCTCGTACAAGGGCAGGCGGCGTAGACGCTTGTCTCGCAATGGCAGCTTGCGGCCCGGGCGAGACGGCCGGCCGACTCAGGGATCTATGTCGGTTGATCTCACGTCTCCCCTGAAAAAAGGGGCCGGTCACGGCGGAGTGTGCCGTGCCGGCGCCTGGTTCGGGCCCTGAGCGACAGGGTCCGCGGAAGTGGCTTGTGGTGGGGGCCCGAGCGGGCGCCGCGCACTGTTGTTTCAGTTCTCCTGGGTCTCCGACAGCAGCAACGCCCGGCGGGTCTCGACGATGTCGCCGCTGGAGCGGACCGTTTCGTCGATGGCGCGCCAGAGGGCCTGAGCGCGGTCGACCATGCCGATGTGTTGGAGCGCCAGGCTGAGGTTGTCACGGAACGTGGTGGCTTCCTCGCCGCTGAGCCCCGGGTCGAAGTCGTCGATCTGCAATTCGAACTCGGCCGGTTTCGCGAAGAGCAGGGCCAGCTCGTAATGCATGACGCGCGGCGCGGCACTGATAGCGATCGCGCGTCGGAAGTGAGCGACGGCCGTCTCGGACGCGCCGCCTTCGCGCAGCGCGATACCGAGCTTGATCAACGCTTTCGAGTAGTTCGGGCTGATGACGATCGCATTCTGGAAAGCGTGTACGGCTTCCTCGCTACGTCCGACCTGCCGCATGAGCATTCCGTACCGGTAGTAGAGATCGGCATGGTTGGGCCGGTTTTGCAAGGCGACCCAGTGGCGTCGAATGGTCTCTTCGAGCAGTTCCTGATTCGTCGCGACGGCCGTTTGGGTATCGCCGAAGATCATTTCGGCTTCTTGCGTGCAGTCCGACTTGAGGTGCAGGCGCGCCGCCTCACTGAACAGCAGGGTGGAACTGGGCTCGAGGCCTGCCGCGAGGTCAAAGGTCGCGCCCGCTTCTTCGACTTGCCCGGCCTCGTGCTGCGCCAGACCCAGCCCGACGAACGCTGTTACGAGGCGGTCATTGAGTTCGAGCGCCTGTCCGAATCGTCGTGCCGCCTGCTCGTACCGGCCGCAGCGCAGATGTTGGGTGCCGAGCTTGACTGTCGCTTCGAGGAAATTCGGCAGGGTGACCAGCGCATGCTCGTACTGTTCGACGGCGCGCTCGTCGTTTCCCTGTCGGGCATGCAGGTCTGCGAGTCGGACCTGGAGCGTCGCGACTTCCGGGAGCATTCCGGGCTTGCGTTCCATCGATGCGATTGCTTCCTCGATCGCGCACTGGTCCTCTTCGTCGATGCGCCTTTCGTTGCTGGGTTCCGGTTCGATCAGCAGCGCCTGCTGGAACAGATCGATCGCGTCGTCGAACGACTCGCGTTCCATTTGGATGGTGCCCAGCGTCAGCAGGATGTCGAGGTCGTCGGGCTCGAGTTCGTGGAGCGTCTCGTAGCACGCGAGCGCTTCGCCCCAGTCGCCGTCGCGAATCGCGATGGCCGCGAGTCGCTCGTAGGCGTTCCGCAGCTGTGGGCAGAGCGCGATGGCGCTGCGGTAGTGGACGACGGCTTGCTCGAGGTTGTTGCTGCGTTCGTGGCAGTAGGCGACGCCGTAGGCCAGCCCGGGATCCTGCGGATCGATCGTCCTGGCTTCCTGGAGGAGGTCGCACGCTTCAGCGGTGAGTCCGCGCTCGTCCCTGACGCACGCGAGTCCGATCAGCGGCAGGCGCTTGGTCTCCGCGGTCGCGAGTGCGGCCTGGAACGCCTCTTCGGCTTCGGCGAGTTCTCCGCGGCGCAGGTTGAGCGTGCCGAGCCGGATGGCGAGGTCGGCCGACGTTGGGCACTCGGCGCGGCGCGCCCGCAGATCGTCGACGTCGTCCTGCGTGTAGAGCGGCAGGTGGTGCTCGAACGCAGTGAGCAGCTGGTGGACCAGTCCGCGTCCTAATGTCTCAAGAAGGTAGCTCATGGCTTCTCCCATTTCCCTCCACGTCGCCGGGGGTTCCCGGTGCTCCATTCGTCGGGGGCGCCAACGGATGTGGCGCCGGCGTTGCGATCGGCTTCGCAGCACACAACATGCGCTGGCTGAGCCAGGCCGCTTCTTCGCCGTTCTGACCGACCCACGCGAGAGACGCCGCCAATGCGATCGCGTCTTCGTTGGTGGGGTCCGTCTGTAGCAATGTCTGCAGGTGTTTCTTGGCCACCTCGAAATCGCCGACGCGAACGGCAAGGCGCACGACCAATTGCAGGAATTGCGGTGATGCCGGTAGGCTGGCGGCCTGTTCGTCGAGTGCGTAGAAGACGGCCTCGACATCCTGGCGATCTCTCAGCGCCTCCATGCAGATCGAGACCAACTCGGGCCGTGCGGTCAGGCAGGTCTCGAGCAGTCCTACCACCGACCGAACATCGGTCGTGTAGTCGGGGCAAGGAGGTTGCGGGCCTGGCTCGAGCCAGGCAGGGAGACGCGTTTGCATGGAAGCTGTTCCCGTCCTGTGGCTGTTGGCGGCCTAGCGAGCGCCGCGCTTCGCCGTGTCTTCTTCACCCGCTGCCTGTCGTTGGAGCGGCGGTACCATCAGCGGCTTGTTGCAATGGACGCAGCGGACGACCTTGCCACGGGCACCGTCGTCTGTGACCATCGTCTTGCCGCATTTCAAGTTGGGGCAAACCAGTGTGACGGCCATCGCATCGCCTCGCGCTGTGTCCCAGATGCTTCGAGCAGCCGCTTCGGCCGCTTACCAGAAGAAGCTTTCCAATCGCCGGCCGGGACAGTCGTTGGAAAATCGCAGGTATTTCCGGAAGCGGTTACGGAACGGGCGGTTCCCGGACGTGGAAAATGAGCGCTGGTTACTCGGGACGATTGACTACCGGTCTGTGGAATTTAGCGCTGGGTTCTTTCGTAGACTTGTCCCTACCCTAGAAGGGCGGGGCCACCATGCTTTTGCCCTCGCTTGCGCACGGGGCTCTCTGTGTTGTTGTATTGGAGTGTGGAGCGCCAATGCGAGCGAGTGCCCGCGCCCGACTACTGTCGCGGTGTTATCGGTCGGCGCTTCTTGGGGATCTCGATCTTTTCTCGGCCGGCCAGGAACGCACCGGTTACGGAGTCGGGTGCGGCACGGAGGGAATCGAGATCGCCGCTGGCCATGACCTGGCCGCCGCGCACGCCGGCGTGAGGTCCGAAATCGACGATGTGGTCGGCGGCTTCGATCGTCTCCTGGTCGTGCTCGACGACGACCACCGTGTTGCCGAGGTCCCGTAAGCGTTGCAGCGATGCGAGCAGTCGGAGATTGTCGCGGGCGTGCAGCCCGATCGAGGGCTCATCGAGGACGTACAGGACGCCGACGAGTCCGGAGCCGATCTGGCTCGCGAGCCGGATGCGCTGGGATTCGCCGCCGGAGAGGGTGGGTGCGGAGCGATCGAGGGTCAGATAGTCGAGCCCCACGTCCAGCAGGAAACGCAGCCGTGCACGAATCTCCTTTAGTGGTTCCTCCGCGATTCGGGCCCGGACACCCTCGACGCGCAGCTTCTCCACGAACGCCAGGGCTCGTGCGATCGAGAGCCGGCACAAATCGTGGATGTTGAGTGATTGCGGTGCGCCTTCGACGGGTCCGGATAGTCGGATGGCGAGCGGCTGCGGCAAGAGTCGGGCACCGTTGCAGACGGCGCACTCGGATGTCCGCATAAACTGTTCGTAGAAGCCGCGGACCAGTGCCGATTCGGACTTGCGGTAGCGTCCGTGGAGTTCAGCGATGATTCCTTCGAACGTGCCGCCGTGCTTCCAGGAGCCGCGGCGGCCATGCCAATGGAAGGTGATGTGGGTGTTGCCGGTGCCGTACAGCAAAGCGCGACGCAGGGGCGCGGGGAGGTCCTGCCACGGTTGGTCGAGGTCGTCGACGCCGAAATGGGCCGCGACGCCGGCATAGAGGTGCCGTTGCCAGCGTCCGATCTTGGTTCGGAAGGGGACCACGCATGGTGCCAGGAACGACTTCGCCGGGTCCGGAATCATCAACTCCGGGTCGAAGTCGAAGCACGTTCCGAGGCCGTCGCAATTGGGACACATTCCTTGCGGACTGTTGAATGAGAACATCTGCGGGGTCGGCGGCTCGAAGCTGACATTACATTGGTTGCAGGCATAGCCGGCCGAGAGCAGCATGTCCGGCGGGGCCGTCGCGGCAGGGGTTTTCCGTCGCTTGTCATTTGCGGCGGCGCGTTCGACGATCGAGACGATCGCCGTCTCGGCGCCTTCCTGCAGCGCCAGGTCGAGTGCTTCGGCGAGCCGTGGTCGGACACCCTCGCGGATGACGAGCCGGTCGACCACGACCTCGATATCGTGTCGGCGATGTCGGTCGAGATCCGGGGCCGATGCGAGGTCGACGATCTCGCCGTCGACGCGCGCCCGGACGAAACCTCGGCGGGTCAGCTCGTCGAACAAGTCCTTATGCTCGCCTTTCTGCGCCTTGGCCTTGGGTGCGAGCAGGACCAAGGCAGTGTCGGCGGGTAGTTCAAGGATCCGGCCGAGCATCTGCTCCCGTGTCTGGGCGGTGATTGGTTGGTCGCAGGTCGGGCAGTGGGCTTCGCCGGCCCGGGCGTAGAGCACGCGAAGGTAGTCGTGAATCTGGGTGATGGTGCCGACCGTGCTGCGCGGATTCCAGCCGCTGGTTTTCTGCTGGATCGAGATTGCCGGCGTGAGGCCGCTGATCTGATCGACGTCCGGTTTGGGCAGTTCGCCGAGAAACTGCCGGGCGTATGAGCTGAGCGATTCGATATAGCGCCGTTGTCCTTCCGCATACAACGTATCGAACGCGAGGCTGCTTTTGCCGCTGCCGGAGACGCCGGTCATGCAAATCAGCGCGTTCTTGGGAAGTTCGAGGTCGACGCTACGGAGGTTGTGGACGCGCGCCCCGCGAATGCGAATCGTGTCGTCGACGCCCGCTGCCGGATCGGAATTGCGCGAGTTGCGTGCCATTGGCCGTATCCTAGCGACCGCTGGCGGATCCGGTAAGCGGAGTCCCGAATTCTGGGGCGGGTGCGTTCGTGGGGGGATTTTCTGGTAGAATAGTGAGCCGATAGGGGTCTGGCTGATCGGCCGCAGGGCCGCCTCCCGGATACGCTTGGTTTGGAGGATTGACGGATGCGTTTGTCGATGGTCTTTGCAGTGCTGGTATCCCTGGCTGCGGTTGGCGTGACGCGCGCGGAGGTGGAGGAAGGCGAGATTGCGCCGGACATCGAAGCGAAGGAATGGCTGAATCTGGACTATATCGGCGCGACCGAGGGGCCGTCGCTGGCTGACCTCCGCGGCATGATCGTCGTGCTCTATTTCTGGGATTCGTTCAACGAGTTTGGCGAGCGTATTCTGCCGCAGATCGCGACGATCGAAGGCAACGATCGGATCGGTCGCCAACGCGGGGTCTTCATTCTCGGTGTGTGCAAGGCGGACCGCGAACGTATCGAGGAGGGGGTGCGGAAGAACAAGATCTTCTTCCCGGTCGCATTGGAGAGCGATGCGCAGAAGGAGTACGACATCAACTCGCCGGGGTTGGTGATCATCGACGCGGAAGGCAAGCTGTACTGGAGCACCGATGACTCGGACTCCGGCGATTCCGCGGTGGAGCAGATCCAGAAGGCGATGGTCGATACGCCGCCGACGCGGACGCACCCTTACGAAGCACTGCTCGTCGACAAGTTCATGACCGAAGCCCACGACAAGATTCTCGGGGGTGAGTACCGTCAGGCGATCAGCGCCGCGCGGAAGGCTTCCGAGCACGCGCTGACGGGTGATCTGCTCAAGACCAAGTGCCAGGAATATGTCGACCTGCTCGAGGCCATTGGCAGTGATTATCTTTCGCGCGGCGAGCGGCTGATCGAGGAAAAGAAGTTCGACCAGGGCGTCGAGCAACTGCGGGTTGTCGCGTTCGATTTTCGTGGCGCCGACTGCTCGCGCCGAGCGCGGCTCAAGCTCAACGAGCTGGCCAAGGACCACGACGAGGTCAACGAGATCCTGGTTCAGTTACGCAAGGACGGCGAAGCGGTCGGCGTGCTGGCGGAGGCGCTGGACAACATCCAATCCCGGATGTTCGCGGAGGCCTACACCAATCTCGAACGGCTGACGACGGAGTACAAAGGTACGGGGTCCGCGGAGGACGCGGCCGGCATTCTGGAGCGCATGAAGAAATTCCCGGCGATTCGCGGCGAGATTCGCGATTTCGAGGCTCAGGCGGAGTGCGAGCCGAAGCTGGCCCGGGCCCGCAACCTGTTGCAGCGCCGTCGGTACCGGCAGGCTGCGAAGGTCTTCAAGGAAATTATCGAGAAGTATCCCGAGACGAGTTACGCCGAGAAGGCGCGACAGGCGATGATCAACATGCCGTGACCGACGGTTCGGTCGGTGGCGGTCTGCGCAGGAATGGAATCGAGTAGCAGCGTTTGATGAGCGGAAAGAATCCGTACGACATTTTGGGGGTGCGCCCCGACGCGTCACAGGACGAGATCAAGCGCGCCTATCGCAAACTCGCCAAGCAGCATCATCCGGACCGCAATCGCGGCGACAAGTCCGCCGAGGCGCAGTTCAAGGATGTGCAGGCGGCGTACGAGGTGGTTGGGGATCCGCAGCGACGTCGGCAGTACGACCAGTTCGGGGCCGGCGGGCCGATGCCCGAGTTCCGCCAATGGCAGGGGCACGGCGCGCAGGGGTTCGAAGACGTCAACGTCAACTTCAGCAACATCGGCGATCTGTCGAGCATCTTCGAGCAGTTCTTCGCGCCGGGTGGAGGACGATCGGGCGGCCGTGGACGATCCGCTCGGCATGCGCGGCGCAAGCCGCAGACCGGCGCCAACCTCGAGCATCGGGTCGAGATCAGCTTCGAAGAGGCGGTGCGTGGAACGACCCGCGAGATTCTCCTTTCGGGCGCGAACGGCAAGCCTGAGCGGATCGCGTTTCGCGTCCCGGCCGGCGTCACCGACGGGCAGAAGATCCGGGTCCGCGGCAAGGGGCATCACGGGCCGGGGGGCCGGGGTGATCTGCTGATCGTCTGTGGCGTGCAGCCGCACGCGCACTTCCGGCGTGACGGCGATGATCTGCTGCTGGAAGTCCCTGTCAGTTTCGCGGAGGCGGCGCTCGGGGCCACCGTCGAAATTCCGACGCTGGATGGAACCGTCAATCTCAAGATTCCGGCCGGCACGTCCGGCGGGACCAAGTTGCGACTGCGCGGCAAAGGCGTCGGCAATGCGCGCTCCGGGGACGTCGGGGACCTCTACGTCGAAATCCGCATCGCGGTACCCAAAGAGCTCTCGGACGACGCTCGGCGGTTGGTCGAGGAACTCGACGATGCACTGGAGCAGCACCCGCGGGAAACGTTGGGCTGGAGCAAAGCGACAGATTGATGCGCCCCTTTTCACTGACGAGTGCCGGTCGCGCGACGCTGGTGATCACCTCACTCGGTTTGATCTTCATGCTCGTGCTGCTGGTCTGGATGGCGCTCAGTACGCAGCGGATGCCGTCGCCGCTTGCGGACGAGGGCGAGGTAAAGACCGAGCTGAAGCGCATGAGCGCGCTGTTGGTGATTCTGTTCACGGCGCTGCTTCTGATTCTCTTCTTCGTGATCAGCGCGTACGCGATTCTGCGGATCGGTCGAACGCTTTCGGAAAGCCGGGTCGGGGGCAAGCCGACCGAGTACGTTGATGCGTGGAGCCGTTATCGACTGAGCGAGGAGGAAATCGCGGCGGCGACGGCCGAAGAGGCGCACGACGACCCGGAACGGGAAGGCCGCGGACCGGCAGAGGAGCATGACGGATGACCGGGCCCAATCGTTCGCGACGTCAATCCGATGCGCTGGAGCGGCTATACCTCTACTGGATTGTCAGCACCGTCCTGTTGGCCTTGCTCGTCCTGGTGCCGGTCCTGCTGTTGAATGGCCAGATGCGTCGTCAGGAGCGCCGACTCGAAGCCCGTATCGTCGCGCTCGAGGCACGGCTCGATCCTGGCAGCGGATCCGTCAGCAGCCGACCGAGCAGCACGACGCGCGCCGTCAGTGGGCCATCTGCTTCGAAACGGGTTCCGAGCACACAACCGACGACCCCTACACGGACTTCCGGCGAGGTTGATGAATCGCGGTCCACCGTCGGCCGCGCGCTCATGCAAGACTTGAGGGCTGCGCTGCAGGAAACCGAGTTCGAGCCGTTGGCATTGGTTCAGCCGGAGCTGGCGGAACGAGCGCTGCAGCAGGTGCGATCGGCGGGCCCGGACAACCTGAAACTCGACGCGCAGACGTGGGTGCTGCTGGCGATCGCCGCGTTGGAGCTTGAGCAGGAATTTGCGGCTGACGACTATGCTCGACGGGCGGCAGCGGATGGTGCCGCGTTGACCGCTTACTACCGCGCGTTTGCACGCCGAATGGTGGCGGCAGGTCGTACGGTCGAGGCCGAGCCGTACATTCAACGGCTGCTGGAACAGGATGGTCTTCGGGCGGAGGCGACGCTGCTCGACGCGCGCCGATTGATCGATCAGCACGATGCGGCTGCGGCGGACGAACTGATCGAAACCCTGGATTTGGGCACGCTACTTCTGAGTGACCGCTTACGGCTCGGCAAGTTGATGGTACGCCTGGAGCGCTGGGATTGGCTGGAAGCGCTCCTGGGAACGGTTCCGGCCGGTCCGGGGACCTTGGCGCCGGCCCGCGACTTCCTGCAGGCGGTGCTCTACGTTGCCAAGGGCCAGACCACAGAAGGGTCCGCGATCCTCGACCTTCTCGGGGCCGATGCCGACCGGTTGTCGGCGGCGCTCGGTTTTCCCGATCGGTACGACCGCACGCTCTGGCAGGGGGTCGCGAAGGTCAGCGAACGACAGTTCGAGGCGGCGCGAACGCTCCTCGATTCGGCGGCGCGGCTCGACAGCGCCCGCCCGTACGCCCGCTATTGGCTGGGCGTGATCGAGATGCAGCGTGGCAAACCGGAAGAGGCCGGTCGCGAATTGACGCGTGCTTTGGCGGCGATGGCGGACTATGCGCCGGCATGGGAACTCCTCTCGACCATCACCTATGCGCAAGACAACTACGCGGAAGCGCTCGCGCATGCCCAACGTGCAGTTGATGGCAACGCGCGCCGACCATCCGCGCACTTTCTGGTCGCGTTGGCGGCGGCGCAACTCGATGAAATCGACCTGGCCCGGCGAACGCTGCGCGAAGCGATCGCGCTCGACCCTTCCTACTATGACACTGCCCGCGACGCCGAGGTGCTGGTCGAGCGTCTGGCGCCCGAGGTTTGGGCCGAACTCGAGCAGTGGATTCGCCACCAGAACATCGAATAGCACGTCTAGACTCGTCGCTTGGACCGCTCGCTCGCGCTCGCGGATCGCACCGGCGCCCCTCGGCCGCACAACGAGCCGCGAGCGCAAGCGAGCGAGGAGCAAGCTCCCTTTGTGAGGCCTGTGTCTACGCCACAGACCCCGGCACGAACCAGACACTCAACACAACGAGCCCCGAGCGCAAGCGAGCGGGGAGCAAGCTCCCTTTGTGAGGCCTGTGTCTACGCCACAGGCCCCGGCACGAACCAGACACTCAACACAACGAGCCCCGAGCGCAAGCGAGCGGTCAATGCCTGGCGTGGTCGTTTGCACTCCAGGCGTCGCCCCGCTCGGGCCCTTGTGATCGTGGCAGCGTTCCGGCACAATCCGGGCATGTCCTCCACCTTTGTCGAACACACGTTACCGAACGGGTTGCGGATCGTCTGCGAGGTGATGCCGCGCGTACGATCGGTCGCCATCGGTTTTCTGGCCCGCACCGGATCGCGTCATGAAGGGCCTCACGAGCACGGCGTGAGTCACTTCCTTGAGCACATGTGCTTCAAGGGTACGGCCAAACGCCACTGGCACCAGATTACGATCGACTTCGATCGGCTCGGCAGTATCTACAACGCTTATACGAGCAAGGAGCATACGGTCTACTTCGGCTGGGTGCCGGCTGACCGCTACGCCGAGCAACTCGAGCTACTGGCCGACATGATGCGGCCGGCGCTTCCCGCGGATGAATACGAGACCGAGCGGAAGGTGATCCTGGAAGAGATCGCGATGAACGATGACTCGTTCGACCGCCATGTCTCGAACTTCGCACACCGCGTGGTGTTCGGCGATCACCCCTTGGCGCACGAGATCCTTGGCGAGCGAGAAGCGATCGAGCAGATGCCGCGGGAGGTGATGGTCGAGTATCTGGAGCGCCGCTACAGCCCGGAAAACATGGTGCTGTTCGCATCTGGCGCTGTCGATCCGGACGCATTCTTCGCGGAAGCCGGGCGGTGTTGCGGCGAGTGGCCGCGTCAGACGGCGGGTCCAGGCGGAGCTGCACCGGAGTTGCAGCTCGGGGGCGTTCACAAGCTGCAACTCGATCGGTTCAAGCAGCAGTCGCTGGTACTGGTCTATCCGGCGATCCCGGCCGGCCACGAGGATGAGGAGACGTTGTCCGCGTTTACGTCGCTCTTTGGCGGAGGAAACTCGCGCTGCTACTGGAACATCGTTCAAAAGGGAATCTGCCAGCACGCCGGGGCGGCGTGGTTGTCGTATCTGGATTGTGGGGTGCTGGCGCTGTATGCCGACGGGCAGCCCGATCAGTGTGAACGGATGCTGGCGGCGCTGCGCGAGCAGGCGCAGGACGTGGTGGCGAACGGATTCGATGACCGCGAGGTGCAGCGCGTGCGGAATCAGCGCCGGACCCAGCTTGCGCTCGAGGCCGAGAACCCGCGGACACGGATGATGCAGTTGATCGATGATATCGAAACCTACGATCGGACGATGACGGTGGAGTCGCGTCTGGCGGCGGTGGATGCGGTCACGCCGGCACGGATCGAAGACTATTTTCGCCGGTATCCGCTTGATGGCGAGCCGATGCTGATTTCCTGCGGCCCTCGCGATTGGCCGACGAACGGGACGGAATAGATGAAGATCGTTCGGTACCGGGTGGATAGCGGTGCGACTGGATTCGGCGTCGTCGAGGAGGACGGGCGAATCACGGCGCTGGCGGGGAGTCCGTTGGAGGAGATTCGTCGGACTGACGAGGTTGTGGCGCAGCCGACGTTGTTGGCGCCGATCGAGCCGCCAAACGTATTTGCGATCGGGCGGAACTATAGCGCACACGCGGCCGAGACGGGTTCGAAGCCGCCGGAACGGCCATTGGTCTTCCAGATTCCGACGACGGCGGTGACCGGGCCGGATACGGAAATCGTTCCGCCGGCGCACTCGGCGGAGTCGGTGGATTACGAGGCGGAGTTAGCGATCGTTGTCGGTCGGACGGCGCGGCGGGTTGGCGAACCGGAGGCGTTGTCGTACGTACTGGGGTATACCTGTGCGAATGACGTGACGGCCCGCGACTGCCAGCGGGCGGACAAGCAGTGGACGCGTGCGAAGGGATTCGACACGTTCTGTCCGCTGGGCCCGTGGATCGTGACGCGCGACGCGGTGAACCCGGATGACTGTGGCATTCGGAGCCGTCTGAACGGGCAGGTGATGCAGGATTCACGGACGTCGAACATGCTGTTCAGTTGTTCGCGGCTAGTCAGCTACTTGTCGCATCAGTTCACGCTCTTGCCGGGTACGGTGATTCTGACGGGTACGCCGGAGGGGGTCGGCATGGCGCGGCAGCCTCCGCTCTTCATGCGGCCCGGCGACACGATCGAGGTCGAGATCGACGGGATCGGAACGCTGGTGAACCGCGTCGGGCCTGGCTGATCGGCGACGCCCGGCGCGTGTGCGAATTCTGAAAGTCTGCGTGCGGGTGGTAGCTTCCCCGTGCCGGGTGGCTATAGTGATGCAGCGCAAATGACCAAGCAGCGAAAACGAGTGTTGATTCTCGGCTCGACCGGCTCGATCGGCCGGTCGGCCTTGAGTGTGATTTCGTCGTTGCCGGGCGAGTTCGAGCTGGTGGGGCTCGCAGCCGGTCGGCAGTCGAAGACGCTGGCGGGGCAGGTGCGCGAGCACGCGGTCCCGCAGGTGGCGATCGATTGTGAGCGGGCGGAGGCGGACCTTGCCCAGAACCTCCCGGCCGGAACCCGGTTACATCGCGGGCCGGATGCCCTGATCGAACTGGTGCGGGCGTCGGAACCGGAGCTGGTGCTTTCGGCGATCGTCGGCGCTGCCGGATTGCCGGCGACTCTCGAGGCGGTGCGTCTCGGGGTCGATGTGGCCCTGGCCAACAAGGAAGCCCTGGTGGTGGCCGGCGCGATTCTGATGCCGCTGGCGCGGCGAACGGGTAGCCGACTCATCCCGGTGGACAGCGAGCACTCGGCGATCTTTCAGGCGCTGCACGCGGGTCGACGGGAGGACGTTCGAAAGATCTATCTGACGGCTTCCGGCGGTCCCTTTCGCGAGTGGCCGGTGGACCGGATCGAGCACGCGACGCTCGATGAGGCGCTCCAGCACCCGACCTGGTCGATGGGGCCGAAGGTCACGATCGACAGCGCCACGATGATGAACAAGTCGTTGGAAGTGATCGAGGCGCGGTGGTTGTTCGACCTGGAACCGGAGCAGATCGAGGTTTTGATCCATCCCGAGTCGATCGTCCATTCGATGGTCGAGTTCGCGGACGGCTCGGTGATTGCGCAGCTGGGGACGCCTGACATGCGAACCCCGATCCAATATGCTATGACGTGGCCGCGTCGGCTGCCGTGCCGCGCGGCGCCGCTGAACTGGCGCGAGATTCGCCAACTGAACTTCGAGGCGCCTGACCCGGTGCGGTTCCCGGCGCTGGCGCTGGGGTTCGAGACGGCACAGCGCGGCGGGAGTTGCGGCGCGGTATTCAATGCCGCGAACGAGGCCGCGGTCGAGGCGTTTCGGCGCGGTGAAATTCGCTTCGGCGAGATCTCGCGTCTGATCGCGCGCGCCGTGGCGGACCATGAGACAATCCCGACCCCGACGCTCGAGCAGTTGCTCGAATGCGATGCGTGGGCGCGCCGTGAGGTACGCGAATGCACTCCGTCCTAGCCGATGTTCCGCTCGACCTGCCGCTGGCCGCGATCGATTGGATGGGTTGGCTCAACGCCACGATCCAGTTCATCAAGGTTCTGATCGGCTTTTCGCTCATCATCTTCGTCCACGAGCTGGGGCACTTTCTCGCTGCCAAGTGGTGCGGCGTCCGCGTCGATCGGTTTGCGGTCGGGTTCGGGACGCGGCTTTTCGGTTGGCGCAAGGGGGAGGGCTTCTCGTTCGGCAACCGGCCGAACTACACGCCGGAAGAACTCGACGAAAAGCAATACGGCGAGACCGATTATTGCTTCAAAGCGCTACCGTTCGGCGGATACGTCAAGATGCTCGGTGAGGGGGATATCGATATCAACGAGGAGACCGGCGAGATCAAGATGGGTGACGATCCGCGCTCGTTCACGAACAAGCCGGTCGGTTCGCGCATGCTGGTCGTCTCGGCGGGGGTCGTGTTCAACATGTTGTTCGCGGCGCTCGCATTCATGGCGGTCTTCCTGATCGGCATGGAGATGCCGGCCCCGATCGTCGGTGCGGTCGAGGTCGACGGAGCCGCAGCAGCCGCGGGGTTGTTACCCGGCGACGAGATCATCGAGATCAACGGCGACGAAATTCCCTACTTCCAGGCCATTCAGCGCTATGCCGTCCTTAGCGACGGTAAGCTCAATATGAAGGTTCGACGCAACGACGAGATCAAGGAATTCGTCGTTGACCCGACGTACAACAAGACCAGCAAGTTGCAGTCGATCGGGATCGAGTCGGCGATGGATCCGACGGTAATGGCGGACGCCGATCCTGTCGGCGATCGGCCGGCACTCAAGAAGGACGACCGGATTCTGTCGATCGGGGATGTTCCGATCACGGAGTCGATCCAGCGCGATCTGGTCCTTGTGACGCGCACGCTCAACACGCCGGTGATCCCGGCGTCCGTAAAGCGACCGGTTGCCGACGGCACGTCGCGGACGGAGACGGTTTTTCTCCGCAACGAGTTGAGCATGTTGCCATCAGCGGTGGTGGGGGCCGAGCGAAACGAAGCGCTGGCGTCGCGGCACCTGTTGGGGCTCACCCCGCGTGTCCGTGTCACGCTGGTCGCGGCGGGTACGCCGGCTGCCGAAGCGGGGATGCAGGATAATGATGTCATTGTGCAATGGGGGCCGCTGGTGGCGCCGACCGCTTCGGAGGTCCTGGAATCGATCGCCGGCAACGAGGGTACGCCGATTCCGGTGATCGTCCTGCGGGACGGGCAGCAGCACGAGTTGGAGTTGACGCCGGAATTGGACTCGATCTTCGGGGTTTTTGGCAAGGGCAAACGCCGGGTGGGGATCGGGCCCGGCGGGCTCGACGACCGGCACCCCGTCGTCGCCGACATTGTCCCGAACACGCCGGCGGCGGCGTTGGGAATGCCGCGCGGGGCGGAGGTCGTGGCGGTCGACGGACAGTCCGTCGCGGACTGGTTCGAAATATATCGCGTGTTACGGTCGGCGGTAGGACGCACGGTTCCGGTTCAGTATCGGGTCGGGGAGTCGCTGGTGACGGCGGATCTGGCGGTGCCTTCGAGCATCGTGGATGGGTTGAAGCTTCCGCCGGACGCGCGGATCCTGTCGGTAGGTGGCGAGCGGCACGTGAAGATCAATGACCAAGACGTGCGGGTTGCCTCGGAAGCCGGCTTGCGCCTGGCGCTCAAGGAGCACATCGGCAAACGGGTCGAGGTGCGCTATCGAGAGGATAGTGGTTTCGGGCCGGAGCACGTCGTCCACTACGAGGTGACGGCTGACAACTACGACCCCTGGCAGTGGCGGGTCGCGTTCAGCCCGGACTTCGGCGTGCTGCGTTCGCGGACGACGATCGTCGATGCCGGCGGTAACCCGTTCAAGGCGATGTGGATGGGGATCGAGCTGGCGATGAACTTCGTGACCGAGACCTACCAGACGATGAAGCAGGTCGCACGGCGCAAGGTCGGCACGGAGAGCATCAGCGGGCCGATCGGGATCTTTTCGGTCGCGATCAAGCAGGCCGAGGCGGGCTATGCGCAACTGCTGTTCTTCCTGGCCTTTCTGTCGGTGAATCTCGCGGTGATCAATTTCCTGCCGCTGCCGGTCGTAGACGGCGGGCTGATGGTGTTTCTGATCATCGAGAAGCTCAAGGGCAAGCCGCTGAGCATCAAGACGCAGATGGTGAGCACGATCGTCGGCCTGGCGCTGATCGGCCTGGTTTTCATCTACGTGACGTTCCAGGATATCTCGAAGCTGTTGTAGACCCGTCGGGTCGGAGATACGTTCCTCGCCGGCTCTATTATCCGCCCGTGCGCGGTTTCGGGTGATGTGGGGTCGTTGGCTGAGGATCGGTTGTTCCGATAATCTGCGCGGATGCGGAGTGTCGTCGTCGTGTGGATTCGACGGGGTTGGCGGGTCGCTGGGGAGGGCTGACATTTTCTGACACCTCGGGTTTGAAGGTGGCATCTGACCCCGTATGATCGTTGTATCAGATTTGCTTGGCGAGCAAGGTGCGTGTCCGCGCCGGATCTGGGATGCCGGGGTGACGTGCAGCCTTTCATGACATCTTTTTGATGAGGGACTGAGATGAGACGGATCGTAGCATTGATGGTCGGGTGTGCGTTCGTGATGGTGGCGAACGCGGAGCAGTGCAACGCTGGCAAGAAGTGTTGCAGCAGCAAGAAGGCCGCAGTGGCCAGTGCGGAAAAGAAATCGGGTTGCAGCGGAAACGCTGCCAGCGGCAACGCGACGTTGGTGGCCGCCGAGGCGACGACGGCCAGTTCGTCCGGCTGCTCCACCAAGGCCAAGTCGGCCAACCTCGCGAAGGCCTGCAGCATCTCGGCCCGTCCGAAGATGAGCTACAAGGTCGGCGACAAGAGCACCTGCTGCTCGGAAGAGGCGCGGAAGCTTGCAGCCAAGGGCGGCGACCTCAAGTTCGTCGTCGTCGGCAAGGAGTACGACGATCGGATGGCGGCGACCAAGGCGCTGGCCACCGAGCTGAACGGCTACCTTTCGAGCCTGACGAACGTCAAGACGGTCGCTGCGACCGAGGCCAAGGTTTGCCCGCTGAGCGGCAAGACCATGAAGGAAGGCAAGGCCGCGAGCTTCCAGCTGGCGTCATACAACTTCTGCTGCCCGAAGACCGCGGACAAGGTCGCGACCAAGGCCCGTGAAGCAGCTGACAAGGTCACGATGAAGATGGTTGTCGGCGGCAAGGAATACACCTGCGCCACCAGCGCCAAGACGGCGTGCAAGGAAGGCGACAAGGTCGAGTACGTTGTCGGCGAGAAGAAGATGTGCTGCGACGTGATGGCTTCGGTCGAGCTGGCCAACGCCAAGATCGACGCCGCCGAGAAGATCGTTGCCGCGTCGCAGCCGCAGCAGCCGCAGCAGGCCCAGGCCGGCAGCACCGAGAACAACAAGGGCTAAGTTCCCTTTCCGCGACGCGATCGGATTTGCGTCGCTCTTTCCGACCATCGCGACCCGCGCTCGTTCAAATCGGACGGCGCGGGTCGTCTTATTGAAGGCGGGCGAGACGCCAGTGCCACCCTGTTTTAGGGGAGGGCCGTTCTTGCCTCGCAAAGGGAGCTTGCTCCCCCCGGAGTGCAAGCGACGGGGCAATGGTCTGGTGCCCCAGGGTTCTACTCTGGGGGACACTTTGACTTGCTGCGCGAGGTCCGTCCCCCACCCTTCTATGAGCGTCCGTTTTCTGTCAAGTGGTGCCTGCCGCCGGGCCCCATTCTTCTATCCGAGCGTCGCCGGTTTGATTCGGCT
>JANQNU010000024.1 GCA_028279405.1 Phycisphaerae bacterium | reverse complement strand
GGTAGCACTTGTATGTAATACCGCCCCTGGATCGACGGCGGCGAGTAGCGCGTCGGACTGACCGAGCCCCACGTGAGATAAGCAAACGACCAGAGCGTCAGCGCCCACAGCCACCACGGTCGGCCCCGCAGGAACGGAAACGCCAGCAGCGACGCAATCAGCAAGGCCGTGTATGGCGCGGGCAAGTACTTGAAGTCCAGGGCCACGCCGAGCAGCGCCGCGCGTTTCCACGGATCAGTACCGTGCCGGGCCACCATCCCACGGGCGGGCGCAAAGTCATCGTCGACGGTCCAACCGAGGCGCAGGAACAGCTGATCGGTGGCAGACGAGAACACCGCGGTCTCGAGTGCGACAAAAACCAGCAAACCCGCGGCAAAAGCCGCCATTAGCGCCAGGGTCCGTCCGACCCAGCGCGGTGCGCAACGCTGTTTCACGTGAAACACGCCCCAAACGACCAGGACGGGGATCCCGATCAAGGCTGGCTCTTTCGCACCGTAGCTGACGCCGAACAACAGACCCGCAAGCAGCATCCACACCAGGCGACCCGTACCAACCGTTGCATCTCGGTCGGTCGGCATGGCCCGAAGCATCGCCAGCAGCGACAGCGTCATGAAGAGTACGCTGGGGATGTCCGGCAAGATCGTCCCGGCATGAATGATCATCATGGGCGACATCACGAGCAGGTATAGCGCGACGAGCGCGGCCCGTGGACCGAACAGTCGCTTGCCGAGCGCGAACGTCGCGACGTTCGCGAGCTGATGCAGCAGAATGTAGGACGCCGCCACGCGCTGCACATGCGGTCCGAGTATCGCGACTGCGAGCGCGTTCCACGCCAGCATCGTCAGCCGGGTCTCGCCGAGGTCGATCGACGGTCCCAGTCGTCCCTCGAGCAGCTTGATACCGCCGAAGTAGTAGACGATGTCGTCGCTCGCGAAAAATCCGGTAAAGAAGATCACGTCCAGCGCGGTCGACAGCAGCACCAGCAACGCAAGCCACCCAGGCCAGGTTCGCCGCACGATATCATCCGCACGATTGCCGACCAATGTACGCGGTACCGATCGTGCTCCATCCGATTCGCCAGACGCTTCGGTGTGATGTTCGGCTGCTGATGGTCCCACGATCAATCCGTCTTCCGATCATTCGACGTCGTTGTCGTCGTCGCTGCGCTGCGGCACATCAACGCTGATCTCGCAATCCAGATAGGAGAACATGTCGACCGTCTGCATCGCATGCGCGCGATTGGCGCGAAAGATGATACGCAATGGCCCACCCGGTGCAAAATCACGGTAGTTCCGCCAAACCAGGAAATGGAGCGGCTCTACGATCTCTTGCGAGACGATCGTCGAATGGTGGTACTCGCGATCACGGTCGGCGATCAAAATGTCGCTGGCAATTGGGAGTGTCACCGGGTCGATCGAGAATTCTGCTGCCCTCGATTCGTACTCACCCGCGCGAACCTGAATCGCTCGGCGGAATCGATCGATGCGCTCGGCGTCGCGAATCGGCTTCAAGTAGTCGGCAGGCTCATCCGCGAGGCGACGGAAGCGTCCGGTCAGCTTCCTCCGGCCCCGTGCGACCTCCTCATCGCGCACCGACAGTTTCACTCGCCAGTCGACATCCAACTCGATTTGATGCGCGCCCGCCTGATCGCACGACGTCAGACGCACGCTCTCCGGCAAACCAGCGCTGAGCTGTTGACGTACGATGTCATCGCTGATCTCGCCGTCAATCCGCACAGACCAGGCCAGGTTGATATGGAAGTGCGACTGCGGCATGCAACCCCGATTCACGATCTGATACGGCACGCGCCATCCCGGAACCACCGTTGGCCGCACACGGAGCGATAGCTTCACCATCTCCCCGAAAAATCGATCCTGCTCGTCCGCTCGCAGCTGTTCCCGCCGATGACAGTACGCCAGATATTCGAGCATCGGCTCCAAGCTACGATGCTCGGCCTTCGCCGCCTGTGCCTCAAGACAGATCGCCACCAAACGACGTTGCTCCACCTCGGTAAGCCCGCGCCGCTCCGCACGATGTTGCAATTCATCCCAAGGACGCCTCCAACCGCCGATGTCGTTCTCCAGGTCATCCAACACCCACGCAGTCGGCCACCAGGCGTACCAGTCGGCTTGCCGCACCTGCTCGAGCAATACGTTGCCCGCACCTACAACAATCAGTCCACCGATCAAGAGCCATTCAATACGCTTCCACGGCTCCGTGCGCGTCACATTCCGAGCCGTCAACGGGCTGCCGCACTCGGGACAGTTCGCGCTCTCAACGCCTTTGAGGATGTAGTCGCACTTGCGACAGCGCCGGTCGAGCCCCGGAGCGCGTGCATTCCATCCACGGCGCAACAGCCAGAACCCTCCCACGACGGCGAGAATCGGAATCCAATACGCCCAATGGACAATCAGGAAATCGACGGTATCGGTCATCGCCGCAAGCACGACCCCTGGTTCACAACGCCGTCGGCCACGTCAGATCGGCTTGATCTGCTCGAACGAGTTCCGGCACGCGTCGCAATAGTAGATCATCCGGCAGCGCGTCGGGCCGAACGGACTCTCCATTCGCGTTCGGTCCGAATCGCAATACGGACAGGGGACCACAGCCGATTCCGCCGAGATCGTCAACGGTACGAACGGAGCCGCGTCATCGTCCGCCGACGCCCCGCACATACGGTCGGCGACCGTCACGCCGAATGCACGCAGGCGCTCGCGACCCGCAGGCGTGATCCGCTCAGAAGACCAGACCGGCTTGTTCACGAACCGCACGCGGGCCTGCGCGTCTGCGAACCGCTGCGCGAGTGCGTCCACGATGTTGTTACGGATCATCTCGAGCGCCGGACAGCCGACGAACGTGGGCGTGATGTCCACCTCGATCACACCGCCCGTCGGCAATCGAATGTCCGCCACGATTCCGAGCTCGACGATGCTGATCGGCATCTCCGGATCGTCGATCGTCTGCAGGACTTCGATCACCTGGTCAGCGGTAACGCTCATATCCCCATATTTTAGCACGCGGCCACGTACCCGACACGCGGCGGTGCTGCGCCGGGCCCCTACCAGACCGCGTCCGGCTCCACCCGATAGACCGCCGTAATCTCCGAAAGCAGCGGCGCGAACTCGGCACTGTGCACGCCGCGCCGGCCGCCGCGCTGATCGGGGTCGGGTCGCTTGAGTTCGAGCTCCACCCCAGCCTTGTCCAACACGTGCGAAACAGTCGCCGTCCAGCGCTCAAACGAGTCGAAGTCCAGCTTGGGGAACAGGTCGGCAGCCTCGAGCTTCGCGACGCCGTCCGTCGGTTCGAACAACATGCACGCTTGCGGTGCCAGTTTTGCCAGCGCCGCCTGCATCCGTTCGCGCGATTCCTCGGTACCTTTGCACAGCCGAACCACCCACGCGTCCGCGTGCCCGGTGTGCAGCCGCTGCTCGATACGGATGCGGTCCGCAATCTGAGCGAGGTCGGTGCAGCTCGATCGGCGAAGGCGCGTAAAGCGAATTTCCTCGAAATGGTCGCAGTAGAATTGCCGGGCAATCGCGACCGCCCAGTCGAACTCATCGTACAACTCGACGAGCTGCGCGTTCCGATACGCCTCCGGCGAACGGCCGTACGCCACGTGGTCCGGTCCCTCGCCGGTCAACTGACCGACGAACTCATACAACGCGGCGGCGTGCGCGATGTCATCCTGCGCCAACGCCGAGAATGCGATGTCCTCTTCGAGAATCGGAGCCAGCCCGGTCCAATCGCTATTCCGCGCCCCCATGACGAACTTGTCGTCCGCGATGCTGAGCAGCAGCTCGACCAGCGGCGTTTTCAACTCCGACGTAATGTTGTCCATCAACCTGCACCCCTGTTCCAGTCGCCAGGCAAACTCCACGAACCACGCAGTCCGCCCCACACCCACGAACCGCTTCCCCGCATCATAAACGCAGCGGTCGCCGCGGGCGAGGGAACGCCCCACTGGCACGCGGGATCACTCCGCGACCGCTCGCTGGCGAAGAAGGCGCACGAAGGGCGCCCTGGATGGGCACTTTGTGCTGGAATTGTAGGTGGTTTGGTGCCCCAGGGTTCTACCCTGGGGGACCCATTGATGTGCGCGGCGAAACGCGTCCCCCACCCTGGAAGGATGGGGCGCCGCGCTCGTCGGACACAACCTTCGTGCGCCTTCTTCTCGCGCTCGCGGCTCGTCCTAGTGGTTTCTTCGTATAGGCCGAAAAATGGGCAAGTGGGCGCCTGTGCGAGCCGCGAGCGCCAGCGAGCGATCAATGGCGGGCGAGACGCCCGCCCCACCCAGCCGGCGTGCAAGCGCGGCGCCGTCGCTACTCCGTCTTGCCCGTCGCCATCTCCCAGTCGCCGGCTTGATGTGCCTTGGCCGCGGACTGGTAGAGCGCGGCCCGCGCCCGAAGGACAGCTTGCGCGTTCGGCGGTAACGGGCTAATGCGCTCGAGCAGCTTATCCGCGGTCGTCGCGGCCTGCCGGTACTCGGCGCGCGCAAACTGGACGCGCGCCAGCGTGTTCAGAAAGAGCGGATTCTGGTATTCGGTGAGCTCGTTGGCCCGTCGCGCGACACCGTCGAGGAACGCGAGGTCGACGTACCGAATCGTCTCGTCCGTGATCGTGCTCAACGCCAGCGAATGCAATGCGTTCGCGTTGTCCCACAGGTCCTGCGCCAAGCCCCGACCGAGCGTGAACGCCTCGACCGGACGGTCCAGGTCGCGCAGCAACGTGAAGTAACGCTCCTGACGCGCACGCGTCGACTGCGAAACGGAGGGGTCCAGCGACTTCGCCGGCGACACCGTGCTCCCGAGCAAGAACACCTCAACCGACACGCTGTCGGCCAGCTGGTTCGCGAACTGCGGCCCAGGTACGGACAACCCGATTTTCGCCAGCGGCAACTCGAAGGTACTGCGGATCGTGAGCAACTCGCCCGGCGTGTGACCGAGCGTCTGCCACGTGAAACGCTGAAGAGTGATCGTGAACGGCACATCAAGCGTGTGCGAAGCCTCCTTCACCTCCAACGCCAGCGTCGCCGTCAGCGTGTACGTCGGCGGGTCGGCCTGCGTCTGCTTGACGTCGCGAACAGTACTCAGGTCCACCAGAATCTCGGGGTGGTTCGACGCGTCCAGCATCGGTGCCCCGCCGATGACAGAGTCGAGCTGGAGATTACCGGTGCGGAGCAGATGCGTCGGGATCCGCAAACTGCCGCCGACGATCGGCTCAGTCGCATCCTCGAGATCGAAAGGAACCACCACGTATCCGACGACCCGCTTACACACAACTGCAAGCCGACGAAGCGGCGTCTCCGATGAGATCACGAGTTGGGCGTCCTGACCCGGCCAGAAATGGTAGACCAAACCTGCGTCGAGGTGCGTATCCGGCACCGCCAGGATGTTACCGGCATCCGAACGCGGCGGCGTCTCGGCGGCAACGGCAATCGGCAAGGACATCGCCGCCATCGTCCCGGCAATCAACATCCAACGCATCTGGCTTTCCCTTTCTATACTGTCGGCGACGCCGCACGCTACAGCCGGTCCCAGAGATCTCCCGGATCCTCGGCATCGCGCTCTTCCGCTTCGCCCGTCGACCGCGGCTCCTGCTCCGCTTCAGCTGCGCCCTCATACTCGTCCGCCGACAACGCGAAGTCGTCTCCCAGATCGAGTTGCGACACCGCCGGACGCTCGGCCTCCTCACGCTGCCGAACGGTCTGCACGCGGGTCCACATCGTCTCCAGCAACTCGCGCAGCCCGGAGCCGACGACACCCGAAATGCCGTGCACCGTCCGGCCCAGCTCCTCCTGTAGAGACGCCAGCGCCCCCTCGCTACCGGTCAAATCCAGCTTGGTTCCGACCAGAATTTCCTCACGCTCTGCCAGCGCCGGGCTGTATTTCTCCAGCTCCTGCCGAATCACCCGATACGCTTCTGCTGGCGAGGGACTGCCCTCCGGCGGACAAAGATCCACCAAATGCACCAGAAGCCGCGTGCGCTCGATATGACGCAGGAACGTGTCACCGAGGCCGACACCCTCGTGGGCACCCTCGATCAAGCCCGGAATATCCGCGAGCACCAGCCGACGATAGCCCGGCAACTCCGCAATCCCCAATTGCGGCGTCTTCGTGGTAAACGGATAGTCGGCGATCTTCGGCCGCGCGTTGGTGAACCGTGACAGCAGCGTGCTCTTCCCCGCGTTCGGCAACCCGACGAATCCGACATCCGCAATCAGCTTCAGCTCCAGCCGAAGGCGGCGCTCGACGCCCGGCAAGCCCGGTTGCGATTCCCGCGGCGTCTGATGCGTCGAGGTCGCGAATCGGGTGTTACCGAACCCACCGCGCCCGCCCTTGGCCACGACGATCCGCTGCCCGTCGTCCACGAGGTCCTTGAGCAGCCGCCCGGTGTCCGCATCGTAGATCAGGGTCCCGGTCGGTACGGTGACCAGCAATTCCTCCCCGCTCTTGCCGTGGCGGTTGGCACCCGCCCCCGGGCGACCATTGTCGGCGAAATAGTGATGACGGCCGGAAAGATCGAGCAACGTATCGACCCCGGCCTTGGCGACGAAGACGACCGAACCGCCGCGACCGCCGTCGCCGCCGTCCGGGCCACCTTTGGGTACGAACTTCTCCCGCCGAAAGCTGACACAGCCGTCACCGCCCCGACCGCCGCGAACATGCACGACGACCTCGTCGATGAAGAGCCGCAATGTTCCCGCGGCGCGTGGCATCAGCGACGAACCTCAGAAAACGACCGCGACCGAGCAAGACCCCATGGCACCCCGCCGCAGACCCGCTGGCTACCCTGAGCGACCGAAGGATTCGATATGCGCGCAATACCAGTCGGGGAACCCCAATGCACGCGCAGGCCCCACGATCCGATCGACATAGTCGCGCGCCGCAGGTGCCGGCAACAACGTATGGGAGACGTAGCACAGCGCGGGAACATATCGATGACCCGATTCCTCGACGATGACCGGATGCGGCTCGTACACGCCGCCCAATACCTCTTCCGCATGGCGATAGAGCCGGCGCAACTCCGCATGTGTCGCGGTGGAGTTGACTCCGTACACCAGACCACGGTCAGACGGAACGAGGTTCGCCAGCGGCGCGATCCTCAACTCCCAACCCATCAGCCGCGCGACCACGACGTCCGTCAGCGACAGGTCCACGGATCGAAGCACGTTCTCGTTGATGTAGGAACCGTAGAAAAAGACCCGAACGCGATCCGGAGCCATCACGATCTCCTACGACGGACCGCCGCCCATCCCCCGCGCCAGCACCATGGCCGAAGCCCCGCACAACGTCGCATCGTCGGCGGGAGCGTCCCGCCAACGACGCGGATGCTGCACATCAGGCGCCGGGCGTGCTGATCGGCTTGTCGCTCTCGGCCGGCCACTGAAGACCGCTCGGCGGCGCCAACGGCTTGATCGTGCCCGGCTGGATCTCGCCGCGCTCCATGATCGACGTCGGTTCATCCGTATCGGCCGGCTGACCGGAATACCGCATCTGCAGGCCCTGATAGTTCTGGAAGCCGGTCCCGGCCGGAATCAGCCGACCCAGAATGACGTTCTCCTTGAGGCCGACGAGCGTATCCTCCTGACCGGCGAGCGACGCCTGCGTCAGAACCTTGGTCGTCTCCTGGAACGATGCCGCCGAGATGAACGACTCGCTCTGAAGACTTGCCTTGGTAATGCCGAGCAGCAAGGTCTTCGCTGTCGAAGGCCGCGGCTTGCGACCCTTCGCCGGCTCACCTCCCTCGGCCTCAACCGCATCATTCTTGGCCGTGAAGTCCTCCTTCGACACGACCGCACCAACGGCCAGATCGGTGTCGCCGGGGTCAACCACCTTGACACTTCGCGCCAACCGCCCATTCTCGTCGCGGAAGCGGAAGCGGTCGACAACCTCATTCGGCAGGAATATCGAGTCACCTTCGCTCTCGACCTTCACCTTGCGAAGCATCTGCGCCAGGATGGTCTCAATGTGCTTGTCGTCGATCTTCACGTTCTGCTGACGATAGACACCCTGGACCTCCTTCAGCAGATAACGATGCAGATCCTCCTCACCGTTGACCCGCAAGATGTCGTGCGGGATCAGCGGGCCTTCGCAGAGCGGCATTCCCGCCTCCACATAGTCGCCGGCGTGCACCAAGAGGTGCTTGTCCTGCGGAATGTGGTGCTCCTTCTCCATGCCCGATTCGGACCGGATCAGCACGGTCATCTTGCCACGGCGCTTCTCCGTGTGAAGCTCGACCGAACCTGAAATTTCGGCCAGAATCGCCGGCTCCTTGGGCTTGCGCGCCTCGAAGATCTCGGTGACCCGCGGCAAACCGCCAGTGATGTCCTGCGTACCCGAGATCTCTCGCGGCTGACGCGCGAGCAGCGCACCCGCCTGAACCGGTTCACCTTCCTTGACTTCGATACGCGCCTTGGCCGGCAGGTGGTGGAAGTCGAGGATCTTGCCTTCCTTGTCCTCGATGATCAGCCGCGGATGCTTGTCGCCCTTGTGCTCGATCACGATCCACTTCGACTCGGCCTTGCCCTCCGTCTCCGTCCGAACCGTCTCGCCTTCCACGATGTCCTGGAAACGAATGAAACCGGTCGCTTCCGCCAGAATCGGGGTAAAGTGCGAATCCCAGCGCACCACCGGCGTACGCTGCTTCACCATCTGACCGTCACTCACCAGCACCGCAGCGCCGTACGGCACGCGATAGCGCTCGAGCTCACGCTCCTTCTCGTCGAGAATGAGAATCTCACCGTTGCGCTTCAGCACCCGCCAGATGGTCTCGTTCGTCTCCGAATCCTCCATCTGGACGGCGTTCAGGTTGTGGTAGACGACCTTGCCGGGCATCGCCGTCGCAATCTGGTTCTCCACGACCGTGTGGTCGGCAACCCCACCCGTGTGGAACGTCCGCATCGTGAGCTGCGTACCAGGCTCGCCGATCGACTGCGCAGCGATGATCCCGACCGCCATTCCCTCCTCGACCAGACGCCCGGTCGAAAGGTCCGCGCCATAGCACAGGGCACAGATCCCCTCGCGGCTCTCGCAGGTCAGCACGCTGCGAACACGGATCGTGTCGAGTCCGAGCCCGCCGGAATCCGGCGGTGATTCGAGCCGTCGGGCAATCTCCTTCGTGATCAGGTCGTTCTCGCGGACGATGATCTCGTCCGTCCGCGGGTCACGAATCGTGTCACGCGCCACGCGACCGACGATGTGCTCGGAGAGCTTGACGTCGACTTCCTCACCCTTGTAAATCGTACTCTTGTTCGTCCCCTCAACCGTCCCGCAATCGTGCTCGCGCACGATCACGTTCTGCGCGACGTCCGCCAGCTTACGGGTCAGGTACCCCGAGTCGGCCGTCTTCAACGCTGTATCCGCCAGTCCCTTACGCGCACCGTGCGTCGAGCTGAAGTACTCGAGAACTGTCAGACCCTCGCGGAAGTTCGCCTTGATCGGCGCTTCGATGATCTCGCCGCTGGGCTTGGCCATCAGCGCCCGCATCCCTGCCAGCTGCCGAATCTGGTCGACACTGCCACGGGCACCGGAGTCGGTCATCAGATAGATCGGATTCAGGTATTGCTGCGCACTCGCTGCGCCGCGCTTGGCATCCTCGCCACTGTCGTCGCGCCAGTCGTCAGCGAGCGTCTCCATCATCGCCTTGGTCACTTGCTCACGTGCATGCACCCAGATGTCGATCAGCTGGTTGTGCCGCTCCATCGGCGTAATCACACCGTTGGCGAAGTTGCGCTCCACCCGATCCACCAGCTTCTGCGCCGCATCGAGAATCTTCGTCTTCGTCTCCGGCACACGCAGGTCCGTCAGCCCGAACGAAAGGCCGGCAAGCGTGCTCTGCTTGAACCCCAACTCCTTGAGCCGGTCAAGCAGTTCGATCGTCGCCGAACGGCCCAACTGCTCGTGGCAGTCCGCAATCACCCGCGCCGAACCCTTGCTCGACAGGGGGTAATTGTAGAACGGCATCTCGGGCTCGAGAATGTCGTTGAAGAAGCAACGGCCGATCGTCGTCAGAATCACGCCGCCCTCAGGTACATCTAGTGCCGGCTCGCCGAGCTTCTCGATCACCTGGGCGCGACGCAGCCGCACACGGATCGGCGTATGCATCCGGATCTGCTTGTGAGCATAGGCCATGATCGCTTCCTCGAACGAGTTGAAGCGTCGCTCCTTGCCATCCTCGACAGCCGCCCGCTCGGCAGCGTTGTTGCACGTCAGATAGAAGATGCCGAGAACGATATCCTGCGAGGCCGACATGATCGGCGAACCGTTCGCCGGCCCGAAAATATTGTTGGTGCTCATCATCAGCACCTGGGCCTCACACTGCGCCTCGATCGAAAGGGGCAGGTGGACAGCCATCTGGTCACCGTCGAAGTCGGCATTGAAGCCCTTGCAAACCAGCGGGTGAATGCGAATCGCATTGCCTTCCACCAACACCGGCTCGAAGGCCTGAATGCCCATGCGGTGCAACGTCGGCGCACGGTTCAACAGCACCGGGTGCTGGAAGATGACCTCCTCCAGAATGTCCCAGATCGGCTGGTCGCGCCGTTCGAGCATCTTCTTGGCACTCTTGATCGTGTCCGCCAAACCGCGTTCACGCAGCTTGCGGATGATGAACGGCTGATACAGCTCGAGCGCGATCTTCTTCGGCAACCCGCACTGCCAGAGCTTCAGCTCCGGCCCGACCACCACAACGCTTCGCGCCGAGTAGTCGACGCGCTTGCCCAGCAGGTTCTCGCGGAAACGGCCCTGCTTGCCCTTGATCATGTCCGTCAGACTCTTCAACGGACGATTGCTCGAGCCAAGCACCGGCCGGCGGCAACGACCATTGTCGAAAAGGGCGTCGACCGCCTGCTGCAACATCCGCTTTTCGTTGCGAATGATGACCTCGGGCGCGTTCAGGTCGATCAGCTTCTTGAGCCGGTTGTTCCGGTTGATGATTCGACGATACAGGTCGTTCAAGTCGCTGCTGGCAAAGTTGCCACTATCGAGCAACACCAGCGGTCGCAGGTCCGGCGGGATCACCGGAATCACGTCCAGCACCATCCACTGCGAATCGTTCGGGCTCTTGCGCAACGCCTCGATCAGCTTGAGTCGCTGCGAAAGCTCCTTGATCTTCTGCTTGCTGTTGGTCTTGTTCAGACCATCGAGCAGCTCATCGGAGATCCGCTGCAAGTCGAGCTGAGCCAACAGCTCACGCACCGCCTCGGCACCCATCAGCGCCCGGAACCCCGTGCCGCCGTACTCCTCGACCGCCCGGCGATACTCTTCCTCCGTCAGCAGCTGCCGCGACTCGAGCTTCGAGTCGCCGGGATCGACCACCACGTAATCCTGGAAGTAGACCACCTTCTCCAGATCGCTGGTCTTCATGTCCAGCAGCGTACCGAGCCGGCTCGGCATCGCCTTGAAAAACCAGATGTGCAAGACCGGAGCGGCAAGGTTGATGTGCCCCATGCGCTTGCGACGCACCCGACTGTGCGTCACCTTCACGCCGCAACGGTCACAAATCATGCCCTTGTGCTTGGTGCCTTTGTACTTGCCGCAGAAACACTCCCAATCACGCTCGGGGCCGAAGATCCGCTCGCAGAACAAGCCGTCCTTCTCGGCACGATAGGTACGATAGTTGATGGTCTCCGGCTTCTTTACCTCGCCGAAGGACCAGCTACGGATATCGTTGGGGCTCGCCAGCGTGATGCGAACGCCCGTGAAATCGTTGATGCGATCGTATACGGTCTCACCCATCGATCGTGACCCTCATATAGCTAGGAACGTTGTCCCTGTTCCCGTTTCCTCTACCCAGCACCCCGTCAGTCGCGCGCCGTGCTCAACTGGCCCGCAACCGCCTGCTCCAGCTCGTCCGCCTGAATCGTCATGCCGACGTACCCGCCGCGCCGTTTGAAGCCCAACTCCTCCAGGAAGTCGACCTCCGTGTTCCACGCGACGACGTCAATGCGCTGGGCACCTTCCTCCTGTAACGTCCGCAACACGCGCCGCGCCAATTCCCGCGCGATGCCGCTCGTATCGTGCTCGATCCGCCCGTCCTTGCGCGTGATCGCCGCCGGCCCTTGCCAGGTCGGGTCGAGCTTGCACTCGGTCAGGTAGCCGCGTAACCCGTCGCCGACACCCCGCGCAATGCCGATCAACTGCCCTTCGGCGCGGGCCGTAACGAACACGGCGCTGTTTTCAAGCATCTTGCGAATCTGGGCCGGCTGGGCGGCGATCTCGTGCCCAACCGCCGTATAGAAGGCCGTCAACTCTTCCGGCGTAACGTCGTCGCGCCCGCCATAGACAATCTCGGCCACTCGTACACCTCCTCAGCGCCCGCGGCGCCGACCGTCCCGACTAGATCAGGCGCTTCTTCTCGAGCTGGATGTTCAGACCCAGCCCGCGTATCTCGTTGCACAGCACGTCGAACGAAACCGGCGTGCCCGCGTCGAGCGTGTGCGTACCCTTGACCATGCTCTCGTAAATCTTCGTCCGGCCCTCGACGTCATCACTCTTGACCGTCAGTAACTCCTGCAGAATGTACGCGGCTCCATAGGCCTCGAGACCCCAGACCTCCATCTCGCCGAACCGTTGGCCACCCGTGCGGGCCTTGCCGCCGAGCGGTTGCTGCGTAATCAGGCTGTATGGGCCGGTGGAACGTGCATGGATCTTGTCGTCCACCAGATGGTGCAGCTTCAACAGGTACATGTAACCAACCGTCACTGCCTGATCGAGCGGCTCACCCGTGCGACCGTCGTATAGCGTCGCCTTGCCCCGCAAGGGCATCTCCGCCAGGATCTCTTCGCTATCGCCGGCCTGCTGAACGACCGCCGGATCTGCCTTGCGCTGCCGGACGTGATCATTCGCCTCCGACAGGCACGCCCGAATCTGATCCTCGGTGGCACCGTCAAACACCGGCGTGATCACCTGGAAGCCGAGCACCGCCGCCGCCCAGCCAAGATGCGTCTCGAGAATCTGGCCGACATTCATACGACTCGGAACACCCAGCGGATTCAGACAGATATCCACCGGCGTGCCGTCCTCCAGGAACGGCATATCCTCTTCCGGCATGATGCGCGCGATAACGCCCTTGTTGCCATGCCGGCCAGCCATCTTGTCGCCAACCGAGAGCGTCCGCTTGGTCGCGACGTATACCTTGACCATCTCCAGAACGCCGGAAGGCAACTCGTCGCCACGCTTCATGTGGCCCAGCCGCCGCTCACACTCGGCCTCGATCGCCTCCAACTTCGGACGATACTGGTCGAGCAACGCCGACGCCTTCTCGCGATGTTCCGCGTTCTTGATCCACTTCAGCGAAAACGTCTCGATCTGCTCGAGAATGACCTCGGGATTGTCGCTCTTACCGACCTTCTGACGCGTGTTCGGGTCGATGATCTGGTCGGCGAACCGCTCCATCGTCGCGATCATCTGCTTGAACAGCTTGACCCGCTTCTCATCACACTCCGCCTGAAAGGCCTTCATCTGCCGATCGATGTTCTTCTTCTGCTCATCCGACAGGTGCGTACGACGACTGAAGTGCTTGGCCCCGATGACCACGCCTTCCTGCCCCGCCGGCAACTCGAGCGAGTCGTTCTTCACGTCCTCGCCGGCCCGGCCGAAGATCGCGTGCAGCAGCTTCTCCTCGGGACTCAACTCCGTCTTGCTCTTCGGCGAAACCTTACCGACCAGAATGTCGCCGGCATCGACGCGCGTCCCGATCCGAACGATCCCGCGATCGTCGAGATTCGCCAGCGCCCGCTCGGACACGTTAGGAATGTCGCGCGTGAACTCCTCACGGCCCAGTTTAGTCTCGCGAATCTCCACATCATGCGACTCGATGTGGATACTCGTGAACGCGTCCTTCTTCACCAAACGCTCAGAGATCAGAATCGCATCTTCGAAGTTGTAGCCGTCGAAGGTCATGAACGCGACGAGCACGTTGCGGCCGAGCGCCAGTTCGGCCTGCAGCGTCGACGCGCCGTCAGCAATCACCTGACCCTTCTTCACCTTATCACCAATCCGCACCATCGGACGCTGGTTCAGACAGGTGCGCTCGTTGAGCCCGACGAACTTCCGCAGCTCATACTCGTCCGTGTCGTCGATCACGATCCGCTGGGCATCAACGAAAGTCACCGTGCCGTTGACCCGCGCACGGACCAGCATGCCGCTGTTCTCCGCCACCGAACGCTCCATACCCGTCGCAATCAACGGCGGATCCGTCCGTACCAGCGGCACCGCCTGCCGCTGCATGTTGGAACCCATCAGCGCCCGGTTCGCGTCGTCGTGCTCGAGGAACGGAATCAACGACGCGGACACCCCCACCGTCTGCTTCGGCGAAATGTCCACATAGTCGATGTCGTCCTTCGTCACCTGCTGGAGATCACCCTTGACCCGCGCCAACAGCGTGCCCTCGCGCAACTTGCCCTTGCGCGTTTGCGCCCCCTTCTTCATACGCGCGTCATAGTCAGCGCGATCCTCCATCGTCGGCAACCCACTGTCCGCCCCCGGCTCGACCACGTCCGGCGGCGCCAGCGTCGAACGAGTCTCCTCATCCGCACGCAACTGCAGAATCTCACCGTTGACCCCGCCACGCTCGACCTTGCGATAGGCCGTCGTCAGGAAGCCATACTCATCGACCGAGCTGTATATACCCAGCGAAGCGATCAGCCCGATGTTCACCCCTTCCGGCGTCTCGATCGGGCAAATGCGACCGTAGTGCGAAATGTGCACGTCGCGAACCTCGAAGCCCGCGCGCTTCCGGTTCAGACCGCCCGGCCCCAACGCCGACAAGCGACGCTCGTGCGTCAACTGCGACAACGGGTTGGTCTGGTCGACCACCTGCGACAACTCGCTTCGACCGAAGAAGAAATCGATCGCGCTCGAGATGCTCTTCGTATTGACCAACTCCGCGACCTTGCTGATCGAGTCCGGGTCCTTCAGGCTCATCCGCTCCTGTACGGTTCGACGAAGCTTCAAAAAGCCCTTGCGCAACTCCTCACTGGCCAACTCGTCAATCGTCCGCAGCCGGCGGTTACCCAGGTGGTCGATGTCGTCGACACTGCCGTCGCCACTCCGCAACGCAAGGATGTACTGCAGCGAACTGACCACATCCTCCGGACGCAACACCATCTCCGTCTCGGGAACGCCCTGCTCGAACTTGCGATTGATGCGGAACCGACCGACCTTGCCGAGCCGATACCGATTCTCGTCGTAAAACTTCTCCTGAAAGAGCTTGCGGGCCTTGTCGAGATTGACCGGATTGCCGGGGCGCAACCGAGCGTAAATCTTCTGCAGCGCCTCCTCGTGCGAGTGGCTCGCATCCTCCGCCAGGGTGTTCAGGATGATCGGGTCGGTCATCCGCGAAATCACGTCCAACTGCTTGATCGACGATTCGCGAATCTTGTTCAATCCCTCACCGATCTGACGACCGGCCCCAACCAACTCCTCGCCCGTGTCCGGGTCGACAACCGGCGCCGCCGTCCACATCTCCGGCTTGGCACTTCCGACCCGCACCGACTTGACTTCGTAGAACGTGCGAATGATCGCCTCGTCCGTCCCGTACTTCTCATCCATCGAGCGCAGGAACGTCGTCGCCGGGATCTTGCTGCTCTGATCGATCCGAACCGCAAGCACGTCCTTCTTCGTAACGTTGATCTCGATCCAGGAGCCGCGCTCCGGAATGATTCGACACGCATGCAACGCACGGTCACCCTCGGCCGACTCCTTGACGAAGTCCACACCCGGCGAACGGTGCAACTGCGAAACGATGACCCGCTCGGAACCGTTCACGATAAACTCACCGCCGCCGATCATGATCGGAATCTCGCCGAGGTAGATCGCCTCTTCCTTGATCTCCTCGACATCCTTGCGGTGCAGCCGCACGCCGACCCGGAACGGCATGCCGAACGTCAGCCCCAACTCGCGACACTCATCCTGCGTATACCGCGGCGGATCGAGGTGATACTCGACGTACTCGAGCTTCATGTTCCCGTCGTAACTCTCGATCGGAAACACCTCGCGCAGCAGCCCCTCGAGCCCCATGTCCTTGCGCTTGCCCGGCGCAAGCTCTTCCTGCAAAAACCGCTGATAGGACTCGGTCTGAATGCTGATCAGATCAGGAACGAGCACGGCGTCGCCGAAGCGGCTAAAATCGCGAACTCTGGTAATCTTCATCCGCGGATTTCCTCTACAATAGGTACGTTACTGTGACGCCCCCGCAGGCGCGCGCATCGAGAGCCGGCAATCATGTAGGCGAGATCGCTCACTGTGGGTTCGGTATGCAACGGTGTCTTGGCTGCCGCAACGCGTAGAAAGCCGACGTCCTCGAACATTCGCGAACCGATGACTATACCTCAGCCAATACCGTTTTCAAGAACCACAACGCCATTTTTTGGCCGTCTGGCAAACTTTTTGCCTGCCCCTAATTCTCGCCTGATTATCGGACGATCTTCTTGAGGTGCGTCGGTGTCGATTTCGGCTCGAAACGCATCGGAATCGCCATCAGCGACCCGCAGCGACACTTCGCGTTCCCGGCCGACGTGCTGCAGGCCGCCGACTCCCTTGATGGTTGTGCACATCAGGTGGTCGAGTGGACCACGGCGCACGAGGGCACAACGCTGGTCGTTGGTTTGCCACTGAGCATGGACGGCTCCGACAGCGCCCAGACTCGTCTGACCCGCCAATTCATCGCGGCCCTCGAACATCAATCGCCGATCCCGGTCGTCACCCAGGACGAACGACTCTCTTCTGCCCAGGCCGACGAGTGGCTCGCGCAGCGCCGGCCCGAGCCGGAGGGCCGCCGACCCCGACGTCGCCAATCCGCGTCCGGATCGGCAAACGGCCGCGACGCGCTCGCCGCCGCCGCTATCCTCCAGCGTTTTCTCGACGAAGGACGGTCTGCCGAACAGCCCCCGTAGGGCCGACCCTGCGCCGTGATGGCGCAAGGTCGGATCTTGGTCGGTTCGACCTACGGGCAGTCACACATCCCGGCTTGGATACACGCGCTGAGTCGCAGACGGTCGTCTTCCGTGACGAATCCGTCGCAGTCCAGATCCGCGTTGTACCAGTCACAATCAGGATACGTCGCCAGGTACAGCTCCTCGCCGCTCAACGCGAGCTCGAAGATCACCAGGTCGAGTACGTTGAGGATGCCGTCGCAATTCACGTCACCCAACGATCGAACCGGATCACAGGCGTCGGGAACACCGTTGCCGTCGAGGTCGAGCGCGATTCCCTGAGCGATGTCGCAGGGGTCGGGCTGCTGATTCCCGTTACAGTCGTTCTCCGGATAGAACCAATGGACTCCGATCGGGTTTGCAAGGGTCGTCACCGCGAAGCGACCTGTTCGGGAATGGCGTGTGAACCCACGAGTCGACCCAACGGACGGCGCGGCCAACCACACCTCGCTGGAGCCGGTCGGCGTGACGCGGAGGACCTCGCCGAGGTTGCTCGTCCCCAGATAATCGCCGGTGCGGTAGTCCTTCGCGAGCGAGAAAAACGTGCCGACGCTCGACGTGTCGGCCATCAGCTCGGTCGTTCCGGCCAACGTGACCCGCCAAAGCTGACCGGCGCCATCGGCGCAAACCAGGGCGCCACTCGTTGCCTCGTAGAGCAATGCTCCGGGGGAGCTCAGTGGTGCACCGGCAACGATCCCTTGAAGCGTGCCGTCCGGCAGGACCTCGTCGATCGCGTTGACGAGCGGTCGGCTGACGAAGATGCGTCCCGATTGGGGCTCGATCGCGATCCCGAGGATCAGCGAATCCGTGGGCAGATCCGCCAGCAGCATAACGGTCCCAACGCTGTCCACGCGGTAGAGCTGGGTTCCGAACGGTGACCAGGAGGTCACGATCAGTTCGTCTGCCAGGATGTCCTGCGCCGCCGCCAGCAACCCGCCGGCGAAGTCGTTGGTGATGACGCCGACTGCCCCGTCGACCGTCACGCGCTTCAGGTCCTTCTGGTCGAGCACGAAGAGGTCTGACGAGAAATGGTCTGCCACGACCGCCGCCGGCCCGCCAAGCGGCTCCCCGGAGACGATCGTTTCCATCAAGCGACCGCGAAGTTCGCAATCATCAGGAATCAGGTTGCCGTCGCAATCGACGCTCACGCCGTTCGCGATATCGCACTCGTCAAGGACCCCGTTGTCGTTGCAATCCCGTGCGGCGCTGTACTCACACTCGTCGGGAACGCCGTTGGCATTGCAGTCCTTGCTTGTGCCGGCAGCGATGTCGCATTCGTCCGGGATGTCGTTCTCGTTGCAGTCCAGGCTCGTACCGGAAGCCAGATCGCAGTCATCGTGCAACCCGTTACCGTTGCAATCCGTTTCGCACTCGTCCGGGATGCCGTTGCCGTTACAGTCGAAAGCGGTCCGGGCCGCGAGGTCGCAACTATCGGGGATCCCGTTGCCATTGCAGTCTGGCGCGCCGCCTGCGATCGCACAGACGTCGCCTTCGCCGTCGAAGTCGCAGTCGGCCTGGTCCGGGTTGGCGTGGTCAGGGCAGTTGTCGCAACTGTCGGGGATGCCATCGTTGTCGCTATCCGTTCGTGTGCCGACGCCTCCCAGACGCACGAGCACGACGCGCGTTGTTGCCTGATCGAGTGTGTCGAATGCCGTAACCTCGATCTTGCCGGCCGACCCGGCGATCACGGCGCCGAGATTCCACTCAAGCGTATGCAGGCCGCTGGCACCCGGATATTGCTTGTCGAAGATCAGTGTCCCGTTGGCAAACACGCGCAGCCGGAACCTGGTCACGCCATGGTCGTCACTTGCCTGAACGGTGACGTCATTGGCCCCATAGGGCATCACTTCACACTGCGGGGGGTGCAGAACGACGAGCTTCGGCGGCGAATCGGCGACACGGAAACGGGCAATGTTTCGGTCCACGCCAATCAGCAACTGTCCGCGATCGTCGGTTGCGATCCCGGCCGAGCGGTCGAGGTAGCGAACGCCGCTTGCATCCTCCCAGGCGCCCCACTCGTAGCGGAAATCGCCGGACAGGCCGAAGGCCTGCACGCGGTCGTTGCCGAGGTCCGTCACATGCACGACGCCGTAGGTGTTGTCGATCGCGATGCCGAACGGATATGCGAACTCGCCCGGCCCGCGTCCGATCTGGCCCCAGGCCGAATCGAAGACGTAGCCGGCGCCATCATCCCGCCAGCGTTGGATTCGGTGGTTCTCGCTGTCCACGACGTAAACGTTGCCGCTCTCATCGACGTCGATTCCCTGCGGGAAACGGAACTCGCCGGGACCGGTCCCATAGCTTCCGAAGGAAGTGAGAAAGTCCGGTCGATTGATACGCTTCTTGAACTCCTGGTGGACGTTGCGCAGGAATCGTTGTTGACGATTGGTGGGCAAGTCCAGAAAGCTCGTCTGCACCTTGAGGAAGGGGATGATCTCGCCTTCGAGATCCTGGCTGACCCAGAGCAGATCGTTTCCGCCGTCGTCGCCGGGAGGACCGCCGTCGTCGAGATAGTTGATGTTGACCAAGTCGATGACGAGTTGCGCCACCACGTCATCGTAGCTGCTCGGAATACCCGCGGTGAACAGGCCGTCGCGATCGAACGGCTCTAGGTCGTCCCAGAGGTTCTCGATATCGAAGACATCGACGCGCGCCCGCAGTGCATTGACGACGTACAACAGGCCGGCCTGCTCGTCGACGGCCACGTCCGCGGGCCATTTGAAGTTGCCGATCGTCTGGCTGAAGTACTCCTTGTTGAAGAACGGCGGCACTTGGTAGCCGATGAATCCCGCGGCCTGATAACCGACACTCTCGTCGCGCCGCGCAACCTCCCAGATTTCGACGGTCCCGCCAGTCGAGAGCCCGCCCTGCCCGCCGAGCACCATGTCATCTGCGACGTACACCTTGCCGCGCAGGTTGTCGACATCGGCGCCCCCGGGAAAATCAAAGAAGTCCCAGTGCAGGCCCCACTGATGATTGTCCTCCCACGTCTGACCGTTCGGCGGATGGATAATCAACGAAGTGTTGGCGTATCGTCCGGAATAGACGTACCCATCGGCGTCCACCCCCATGCTGCCCGGCGTCCCAGCGCCATATGCCTGTCCCTCCGGAGGGCCGCCTTCCGGGGGGGCCCGATGAACGACCTCGCGCTCATACACGAGTCGCGAAGGCGACAGCAACATCGGTGCTGGCGGCGGATCGACCTGCAGCGGGACTTCCGTGTTCCAGAAGGAGGATCGCGACGAGATCGCGCACAGTCGATGTTCGTTGCCGCCAAGCGATTCTGCGAGGACGAGAACCGGGATCGCGTTGCCGGCGAAGCCGATCGCTGCCGGATAAATCTCCGCCATCATGTCTGAGTAGATCGCTTGCGGTGCGCTCCACACAGACTGTGCCGTCGGTCGTCGGCGATACTCGATCCTGTGCCCGTCCGGCGTCGAGATCAGCCACGCCGTGCCGTTGGGCGCTCGGCCCGTGCAAAAGCCGGACGCACCGGAAGCCGACCGGATCGTGGCCACGGAGGCTTCGACGGAAAATGTCTCGGTCGCATCGTCGTAGAGGATCTCTCGCAGATCGTTGCCATTGCGGATCAGGATCGAAACCTGCCCATCCGCGGACACGAACATCGTTTGTCCGGAACCCCAGCCGCTCGGTCGGATCGGCGCGAAGTCATATGTCCCGCCCGCCTGCCACGCCGCCCCATCCCACCATTGCCACTCGGGACCGCTCGGCCCGGAGCCGACGAAACGCGCCGCGACGGCATCGGACCCGTTCCGGAAGGTCAGAAGGTAGCGGTCGGTCCCGGTAATGTGCGCGATCCGCGCACTGTTCTGGCTGATCTGGTCCCAGGGTGCATTGGCATCGAACAGTAGCGTGGCGCGCATGCACGGAGCGCTCTCGTTCGGGCCCCAGTCGCCATCTTCGAAGACCATGAAACCCGGCTCGTCGCACGCAATCGGATCGTTGGGGTCGTTGGCTGTCGATTCGCGCGTCCAGCGTCGCCAACTCGGAACATTGTCCGTATCCACATATAGCGCAGCCGTCAGGCCGGTATGGCTCTGATTGGCGGGCCCGACGCGCCCGACAGCGATCCCCGTTCCGGTCGCGGGATCGAACGCGAAATCGCCGGCGCTCCCGGGCCAGGCTCTGAACACCGGATCCATCGCGTTCGGATCGTACACGTCGTCGCCATCCCATTGGTCGAACGACACGCCGTCGAATCGGAAGCTGGTGGTGAAACCATGCGCATTGAAACCGATCGGGCCCGAACGGGTAGCGCACGAGAGCGCCACCCCACCCAAGACGGGTTGATTGCCGGGCTGGCCGAGGCGCTCAAAGGGCCGCAGGCGGCCGTACCGCCCGAACATGTGTTCGACCGAAGCCGGAACCAGATCCGACGCGCTCGACCAGCTCGGGTCACTCCACAACTGCCACTCGCGCGTCGCGCTAAGCCGGCCCATGAGATAACCGAAGTTCGCCGTACGGAAGAAGTAGCGAATGTCGCCATTGCTCAAGCGCAAGACGACTGCCTCATTCGGCTGAGTCGCCGGAAAACCTGCGTCGATGTAGTGGCCACCGTTGACCTTCTCCCACGGAATCAACTGCGGCACAGGCCCCGGTTGAGCCGGCCCACTCGTAATTTGGGCGGCGCAAGTACCTACCAGCGCTGCGATCGGCAGCAGCGCCAGCTTACTCTTGAGGTGCCCGGCACGCGCGGTGCGCGCACCGCGATCGGATGCACATCTCATGACTTGACTCCCGTACGCCGGACATCAGGCGAAGTGTTGGCGAGTTGTCGCGTGACGTGCCGGCACTCGTCACGAAAACCCGCGGGCTGTGGTGCGGGCATTCTAGTGAACGCATCTAGAAACTTCAGTATCCGCGGTATTAATAATCAAAGAACGCGCCGGATGACGCAGCGCTCACTTCTCTGGAGATGGAAGCGCACCTGACGTGGCCAAACCGTCATCATGACTCGGCCGCACGGCCCGGCTTGCGTCCGGCGATGCCCGTTGCACACCCCCAGAAGACTCGAAACGGCACAACCGATAGTCCTTCGTCTTCGAGCACCGGCTTCAACCGCGCGCTGTTCACGAACGCTTCGGTGTACGCACTCAGCATTCGGTAGTTGTCGGGATTGCCGAGTGCCGCCCAGCCAATCAGAGGAACAATCGTCCGCAAGTAGAACAAGTAGAGCCCTCTGAAGGGCCAGTCGCGCGGGTCGGAAATTTCGAGCAGTGCGTACCGACCGCCGGGTTTCAACAACCGTGCGACTTGCCCCGAGAATCGTTGCAGCCCGATCGCGTCCAGCGTCTTCACCGCGAAACAGGCAACGACAGCGTCAGCGCAACCGGCAGGCAGCGCGGTATCGAGCGCATCCTCTTCTCGGACTTCGATCGCACTTCCGCGCCGCCGGCGCGCATGCGCCTCCGCCTTGCGACACATCTGCGCGGTGTAGTCGACGCCGACGATCCGCCCCCCGGCCCCGATCGCGCGCAGGATGTGGGGCCAGCACTCGCCGGTACCGGTCATGAGATCAACCACCGTCATGCCTGGGGATAGCTCGGCTCGTGCCACGCACTGACGGCGCCAGCGCTCGCAAAATCCGAACGACGAGATGTAATTCACGATCCCGTAGGTCGCGGACATCTCCTCGAACAAGGCGTGCACAAACGCGGGTTGAAAGACGTCTTGCGTCGCTGATCGACGAGACAACGGGCGCTCCCCATCGGTACCGAACGCGACCAGGCATTCGCGCGTCAACGCAAAGCCCGGCACCCTCGCGGCCCTAGCCGGATATGCAGTCCTACGCGCAACCCCCGTTAGCGCCATTCTCCATGGTCCCCGCCGGGGACACCTGCGGACCGGCGGCGCCCGTGACCGGCAACGGTCGGCGGCGCTTCGGGCGATCGATCGGGTTGTAGAACTGATCACGCTGCTGCGGCTCCCAACCGGCATCCGTAATCAGGCGACGAATCATCGTCTCATCCAGCCGATAGGTCGTGCCCGCCGCGGAAACGACATTCTCTTCCATCATCACGCTGCCCATGTCGTTGGCACCGAAGAACAGCGCAAGCTGCCCGATCTTCGGCCCCATCGTCACCCAACTCGACTGGATATTGGGGATGTTGTCGAAGTACAGCCGCGAGATCGCGAGCATCCGCAGGTACTCGTGTGCATCCGCGAGCATCAGGTGCTTTCCGTCCGGGAGATACGCCGGCCGCGCGCGGCGCGGTGCGTCCCCCATGAGCGCCCAATCGCCTCCACCCTCGGCCGGCAATTCACCGTCAGGCGCGGTCTCGTGCTCCGCGCCATTTCCGATCGGCAACTGCTTCATCCGCCCCAACGGCGTATTCTCCGGCTGGAACGTCCAGAGGATGAACGCCGTGAATCCGCCGGTCTCGTCCTGCAGATCGCGGATCAGTCGCAGGTGCTCGAAGCGCTCCTCGATCGTCTCGATGTGCCCGAACATCAGCGTCGCGCTGGTCTGCATCCCGCACTGGTGCGCAACGCGCATCACCTCGAGCCACTCGTGGGTCAACGCCTTGCCGCGACCGATCTTGTCACGCACGCGGTCGACCAGAACCTCTCCGCCGCCGCCGGGAATCGTGTGCAGGCCGGCATCGCGCAGCCGCAGGATGACGTCGCGCAGCGGCATGTCGAAGATACGATGCAGCGCCCAAATCTCCGGCGGGCTGAACGCGTGAATGTGAACGTCCGGGTAGTTGCCGCGAATGAAACCCAGCAAATCCAGGTACCACTGGAACGAGAGGCCGTCGCCGGAAGGATCGTCGACGTCGGGCACCAGTCCACCCTGCATCAGGATCTGCGTACCGCCGATATCGATCAACTCCTCGATCTTGCGGCCGATCTCCTCGAAACTCAGGATATACGCGTCGTCGTCGCCAGGATCCGCCTTGAAGTTGCAGAAGATACACTTCGCGGTGCATACGTTGCTATAGTTGATGTTGCGATCGATCACGTACGTGCGGTACGACTCGGGATGCAGCGCCAACGAACGAGCGAACGCCCGTCGGCCGAGTTCGTGCAACGTCGCGTCATAGTAGAGCGCCAGCGCCTCATCGTCCGTCAATCGTGTATGCGCCGGGCTCGGCGCAGTGGTCGGCGTCGCCATGAGCTAAACCACCTTGTCCTCGAGAAGCAGCGCCGGCCAGGGGATTTTCACCGCCTGGTCGACGACATCGAACTCCGCCGCCAACTGGGCGAAACGGTTAGCGCCGTGGACGGCGCGCGCGTCGAGCTGAAATCGCAGACAACGCGTCAGATAACGGATCGCCAGCGGCTCCGGCCACCCCAACGGCGGTCCCTCCCGCCGAGCGATGTCGACCGCTTGCGCAACCCCGCGATCACGCGCCGCACCAAGCAAATCCGACAATCGCCGCGATTCCTCGTCCGCGAGACGATCGTTGGCCGCCCAGACCGCAAACACGAAAGGCAGCCCCGTCTGCTGCCGCCAGGCACCACCGAGATCGATCTCATACGCGAAACTGCCGCGGCGACTATCAACGACCTTGTCACCGATGAGCAAGACCGCCTCGTGTTCTCCCGCCGACCCGCGGTAGGCGTTGAACGGCACGACCTCCAGCACGCGATCGTAGAGCAACCGCCAAAGCACCCGTGCTAGTGCAACCGACGTGTGCGAGTCCGTGTCCGCATGCACGCGAACGATTCGGTCCGGGGGTACCTGCGAGAAGATCCGCACGGTCATGGTCTCGCCGTCGCACGCAATGCACGCGTCCGAGATGACCCGCAGCGCGTCGGGCCGAGCGATCACATCCACGATCGGCAGCAACGCCGCATCGACCTCATTGCGCTCGAGGCGTTCCGCAAGGCGCGCCGGCACGTCATACTCGAGTTCCACACCATCCCGCGGCCCGAGATCGGGTACGAGCGGGCGAGCATTGAGAAACGAAACCACTCCCAGGCGAGACACGTCGATCATCTCCAGTAATAAAGAGGCCACATGGCCATCCGAGCCGCACGCAACCCGATGCTACCTGCTGAAGAGAGTATACGTCGGCGCAGCCCCCCGCCAAGCCGCAGTCGGCCTGTTTCGCGGTTCTTTCAGAACAACCGCTCAAAGCACCCGATGACGCCGAAAAGACGGCTGCGCAATATGCCCCAGCCCTGGCGATCTACGCCCCCGCAGAATGCGGCTCGACCTGCAAATCACTCGCTTCCGGTGGCGCAGAACGCCCGGAAACCTCGTAATAGAGTTCCAAATTTCGCCGCGCTTCCTGCACCGGTCGATCGCGGACCCACGGCGCCAGTTTCGCGTCGGCATGCACTAGCGCCGCGTAACTCGAACGCAAGAGCGGCTCGGCATCGCCAAGTCGTCCTTGTCCGACGAGCGCTCGGCCCAACGCGCTGACGACAAGCTGCACCTCCCAATGGAGCTCTGGATGGAGGGTCCGTCGCAATCGAAGGCTCTCCGAGAGCGTGGACTCGGCGTCCTCGTAGCGTCCCTGAGCGTTCAGGCTTTGGCCCAACAAGTATGTCGCTTGGGCAAGACCCGCCCGATTCACCGGCGATCGATCGCGATGGTGCTCGATCAACTCGCAACTGACAATCTCTGCCCGCCGCGGACTTCCCGTCATCAGTGCAAGTTCTGCCAAGTGCCCGAGGATGCTCGGAAGCACCCCCTTCACATCATCGTACTGCCGACACAGCAGAAGCGCTTCCTGCAACAACGGCTCGGCGGCCGCAGCTTCGCCCGTCAGTATCAGGAACCCTGCCAGGTTGTTCAAAGGCATCGCCAGTTCGACGTGATCGTCGCCAAGCACGCGACGGTACTCAAACACCGCCTTCCGCGCCCACGGCACGCCCTTCTCCAACCACCCCTTGCGGTAGAAAATCGCCCCGATGTTGTTTAGCGCCAGCAGCGTGCCGCGGTCGTCCGGCCCGAGCACGCGCCGATTCCGCTCGTAGGCGTACTTGAGGTACGGGATCGCCTCCCCGATGCGTCCCCGGTCCGCCAAGAGCACGCCGAGGTTCGTCGAATGCCGAACCACCAACGTATCGTCGACACCGTACTCCTGCTTGGCCTTTTGCAAGGCGTCGCGATACAGCTCTTCCGCCTCGACCACCGCATCCGCTCTCCTCAGCGCGCCCGCCATTCGGTCCTGCAACCGGAGAGTACTGCGATGCAGCTCTCCCGAAACGCGTCGAAAACCGTCGAGCGCCTCGCGGTACAGGGAGATGGCTTCGTCCAGTCGACCCAAGCGCGTTAACGTCGTCGCCAGATTCTCAATCGCAAACAGTGTATGAACATGCTCGTTGCCGGACCGCCGTCGATAGGCCGCCAATCGCTCTTCCATGTATGGCAGCGCCTCCTCATAGCGACGCAGCTTGATCAGCAACTGTCCCATTTTCTGGACCGATAGCAGCGTGTCCCGATGCATATCCCCCAACAGCCGACGGCGCCCCTCGAGCGCCTCGCGCAAGAATGGCAGCGCTTCCTTGTAACGACGCGTCCTGAAATAGAGTGTTCCAAGTTTGTTCATGACAGATAGTTGGAAACGCGTACTTGCTGACGGCGCTCGCAGCCGGCGCTCGTGAACTTGCAGATAATATGCCTCTGCTTCGTCGTAGCGTTTCAGCGACTCGAGCACGTAGCCTGCATTCACCAGCGCCGCCAACGCATCGTCACCCTCCTGCTCACGTCGCCAACCCTCGTACGCCTCCATGAACAAAGCCAGCGCTTCTTCATCGCGTCCCTGGTCGCTGCGCAACCGCCCTAACTCCATGACCGCCGACAACGTCTTGCGATCGTCATCACCGAACAAGTCGCGCCGCTCCGCGAGCACCCGCACTGCGAACGGTTCGGCCTCATCGAATCGCTCGGCCTCGCGCAACGCCTTCGCGAGGTCGTACTGGCTTTGCAGCGTCGCAGGATTGTGGTTTCCAAGCTGCTCCTCTCGAAGCGTCGAGGCGATCTCGGCCTGTTCGATGGCGTCATCGAACAGGCTGAGCGAATAGAAAGCCTCTCCGACATATTGCCGCAACGCTGCCTCCGTCAGCGGCCGATCGTCGTAGTGTCCGTCGATCGCGGCGACAGCCTCTTTCAATATGTTCTTCTGAATCCGCGTACGGGCCAGATTCGTCGTATTGACACGTTCGAACACCTGCCGCGCCTCAAACGAGATCTCGTCCGTGTCAGCCGCGAGCAGAAGATCATCAAGCCACTCCTCCCCCATCTGTTCTAGATTCAGGTCGGCCAACATCGATGCCTGAAAGTCAACAATCTCCTGCAACTCGTCGCGTGAGTGTTTCACTTCACTCTGTGCTGCCAGTGTCAGGTCACGCAGCTCCATCTCCGAACGCGCCAACGCCTCCGCGCGATCGCGGGCATGCAGCGCTTCGACGAGCCAGTATGCCGTCGCCCCCAATCCCATCAGCAGCACCACGAACGTCGCGACCAGCCCGCCTACGAAACCGCGATGCCGCCGGGCGAACTTCCAAGCCTGATACAACGTACTCGGCGGCCGGGCCAGGATCGGCTCGTCCCGAATGCACCGGCGCAGATCGGCGGCAAGCTCAGCCGCGGACGCATAACGTCGATCGCGTTCCTTCTCCATCGCCTTCGCGATGATCGTGTCCACATCGCCGCGCAGGGACGCGACGATCGAACTCGCGCGGACCGGGTCCTCGTCGCGAATGATCCGCGCGATCTCGGGGACCGAGCGACCTGCAACATCGAGCGGCAAGCGTCCGGTCAGGAGCTGGTAGAGCATCACGCCCAGCGCATACACATCGCAGCGCGCGTCGACGTCGCGAGCGTCGCCCGCAATCTGCTCAGGACTCATAAACGGCAACGTGCCCACCAACTGACCCACGTCCGTCTGTGTCGTCATTTGAACGTCGGTCCCCAGCACGCGCGCGATGCCGAAGTCCAACACCTTTGGCTGGCCAACGCCGTCGAGCACGATGTCGCTCGAAGAAGCGTCGCGCGTCCCGCTCCCGCTCGAGGTCTCGGGCCCGACGACGAGGACGTTCGCCGGCTTGAGGTCGCGATGAACCACCCCTTTCTGGTGCGCGTGTTGCACTGCATCGCAGACGCGCGCCACGAGCTCCAACCGCTCCGGCGTTTGGAGTTTGTGCTCCTCGACGTAGTCAACGATCGGCGTGCCGTCGATAAACTCCATCGCGATGAACGGTTGCACTTCCGTATTCGACTGCTCAATGGCGGCTTCGTAGACGTGCGCAATCCCCGGATGCTGAAGCTGCCCCAGGACCTCGGCCTCACGCTGAAAGCGCGCCAGCAACCTCGGTGTCGTGCCGCTCGCACGAATCACCTTCAGCGCCACCCGTCGTTTCGGCGAATCCTGCTCGGCTTCGAAAACGATCCCCATGCCGCCATGGCCCAGGACGCCCACGATGCGATAGCGACCGATTCGCTCGGGAAACGACGTCAGGTCCAGTCGATTGCCGGTCGCGCCGGCCTGCGCCAGGACGCGCGCCCCGCCGCCGGACAACTCGGCATCGACGAAGGCATGTGGCCGATCGAACTCGTCCAGCATATCGCGAACCGCATCGAAGACCTCGCTGTCCTCGCTGTTCTGGCGCGCGAGCCAGTCGGTGCGGTGCGCGACGGGCATCGCAACCGCTTCCTCGAACAGTGATTTGACGCGCTGATATTGCGCGGGGGTCATTGCGACTCCGCTTTTCTGAGTTCCTTGCTGAGCCACGCCTTCGCGGCCCGCCATTCCGACTGCACGGTGGTGCGAGAAACACCCAGAATTGTTGCGACCTCCTCTTCCGTCAGGCCGCCGAAGAAACGCATCTCGACAATGCGGTATTGCCGCGGATCAAGCCGAGCCAATTCCGCCAGGATCTCGTCGAGGGCGACGATGTCAACATCTTTTTCGCCGTTGGGCGTAATCAAGTTGTCGAGCGTGACCCGCTCGAGCCCGCCACCATGCTTTTCGGTTCGCTTGCGCCGCGCATGATCGATCATGATCTGCCGCATCGCGGTCGCCGCGACGGCGAAAAAATGCGCCCGACTCTTCCAGCTGCTGCTCGATTGGACGAGCTTGACGAATGCTTCATGCACGAGCGCGGTCGGCTGCAACGTGTGGCCGCCGCGGTCGAATCGAAAGTAACCGTCCGCTAGACCCCGCAGGTCCTCGTAGACCAGCGGGAGTAATTGATCTGCCGCAGAATCGTCTCCGTCGGACAGCTTCTCAAGAAGCTGCGTGACCTGGACGTTTCGCCCGCCACCCATGTCGTGTCCTCAAAACGCCTGTCCCGACGCCGCCTATCATACAGCCGTCGCGAATTTCTTCAAAAAATATGGCCCAAAACTGAGCTTCAGTGCGCGCGGGCTCGTGATCTCCCTGACGGACAACATGTCATACCGTCTCGGGCCATCCGGTCCGGGTTATGACCGTTCTTCCATATTCGCGTTAGGAGATTCTCGTATGTGCGTGTGTCATCATCGGCCAGTTGGCCTTGTTCGGGACGATCGGCGGTCGATAGCGAGTGACCACCGAGCGTGGGGCTACGGTTGCCGCACTGCAGCGGCGATGGCACGGCGTACATCCTTGGGAGCGTGAGTGCGCCACACCTCACTCCCTTGCCGGGAGGCGCGCGTCGCGGCCGCTGTCCGCCGCGACCGCCTCCCCGGCGAATAACCTGAAAATCAGCCCCGAACGCACGTCGCCGAAGCGCTCAACAGGCGACGCGCCGCAGCGCAATGGGGCTTGAGCGGCACAAGGATGTGCGGACGTCGAAATCGAGCCCCCGTGCAGGGCTACAGGCAAATACCTGGAGGCTCGGCAATCGAGGAGGCACGGTTAGCGCACGACGGATCGTGCGCTCACCGACGTCCAAGTTTCCTCCGAGGCGTTCCCGCCGGACACTACCTCGCTTGATCACTGTACTCGTTCACAAGCCGACCTATCCCTTGACGACGCCCAGCGGTCGCAGGCGGGCAACTTTGCGCGCGATGCCGGCCTGATGCAGAACGTCGACCACCTGGACCACGTCCTTGTAGGCATCCGGCTGTTCCTCTTCCAGGCCCGTTCGTCCGCGCGCGCGCGCGTAGACGCCGCGACCAAGCAGTTCCTTCTTAATCGAACGTCCTTTGCTCGCCCGAATCGCGGCACTGCGCGACATCTGGCGGCCCGCACCGTGGCAGCAACTACCGAACGTATGCAGCATCGCGCCTGGCTGGCCGACGAGCACATAGCTTGCCCGCCCCATGTCCCCGGGCACGAGCACCGGTTGACCGATCGCACGATAGGCATCCGGAATCTCGGGATGGCCAGCCGGAAACGCGCGCGTCGCGCCCTTCCGGTGTATGCACAACTCACGGGACTCACCGGCCACCTCGTAGGTCTCCAGTTTCGCGATGTTGTGCGCGACGTCGTAGACCACCGACATGCCAAGCTCTTCCGCCGACCGACCAAACACGTGCTCGAACGACTCGCGCGTCAGATGCGTCATGATCTGCCGGTTGCACCAGGCGAAGTTCGCCGCCGACCGCATCGCTCCGAGATAGTGCTGCCCCTCCGGTGATTTCACTGGTGCACAAGCCAGCTGTTTGTCCGGCAACGTGATCCCGTACTTCTCCGGGACGCCGCGCAGCGTCTTGAGGGTATCTTCACACACCTGATATCCCAGCCCGCGCGACCCGGAGTGGATCATCACGGCAAGATTGCCGACCCGTAGCCCCAGCGTCTCGGCGGCCGCCTCGTCGTGCACTTCCTCGACGACCTGTACCTCCAGGAAGTGATTGCCACTGCCGAGCGTTCCGCACTGGCGACTGCCGCGTTCGAGCGCGGTGTCCGACACGTAGTCCGGTCGTGGATCGCCGAGGCGCCCCTGGGCCTCGGCGCGCTCGGCGTCCTCGGCCCAGCCGAAACCCTTGTCGATGACGTACCGGACCCCTTGTTCCATCAGCGCCCGCAGCTCGGACTTATTGAATCGCACGCGTCCGCCTTGTCCGACGCCGCAGGGGACGTTCTCGAACAGGTTGTCGATAAGGCGGCTGATGCGCTTTTCGGCGCGTTTTTGCTTGATATTGGTGCGGATGAGTCGCACGCCGCAGTTGATGTCGTATCCGACACCGCCGGGGCTGATGACTCCGCCGCGTTCGGGATCGGTCGCGGCGACACCACCGATACAAAAGCCGTAGCCCCAGTGGATGTCGGGCATCGCCAGCGAGTGGCCGACGATACCGGGCAGCGTGGCGACGTTGGCGACCTGCTCCGGCGCACGGTCGCTCCGAATCTGCTCGATCAGCCGTGCATCCGCGTAGATCAGCCCGTCGACATGCATCCCCGCCTTGTATCCGCGCGGGATCCGCCATCGATAATCGTCCACACGTTCCAATGGCCCCTCGTACGGAGCGCCCACGATCGACCTTCCTTCCCTGCCATTCACAACGATGTTGCCGTCGACGGTTGCGGCTCTTCGCGCACGCCGAGCAAAATCCACGAGCGGCGATCCGGCCCGCTGCTCGGCGCTATGGTAGCGAGTTGGTCGTCGCCGAACAGGAGCGTTTTCACGGTCGCGTGAAAGTGTATTGCCCGCCCGGATGCCGGATAGTAAGCTGTGTCTTCCGACGTACTCATTTCTGTTGCTGCAAGGAGAGAGAGAAAATGGCGAGCCAACGAAAGCATCGGGGGAGTTGTGTAAACCGTGCGGCCCGAGGTGGCACGGGTGTGCGCCATATTGGGGTTTGCGCTCTGGCGCTGACGACGGTCGCGATCGCCGGCTGTCCGGGGTTGTTCCCGCCGCCGGACACCACCGTCGAACCGACGCGCGCACGGCTCACGCAGAAGTCGATCGACGACGGTGATCTGTCGATCTCGGAGCTCATCTACGCGGGCCGCAATCTGGCGATCCGGAATTGGGGGCTTGCGGACGGGTTCGGAAACGCACTCAACGACCGCTCGGCGCCAAACATCAACCGACTCACGCTCGTGGACTCGACGTCGTGTCAGAGCTGCCACGGGGCCGGGAACGGGCTGCTCCTCGGCTGGGGCAACAATGCCGCAAACGTGCTGGTCAACCTTGACAATCCGAACAATCCCACGATCGACGGGTCGAACGAGCGTAGCACGCCCGCCGTACACGGCCTGGTGCTGCTCGAGCTGCTCGCGAAGGAAATCAGCCTCGCGCTTCAGGGGATCCGCGACGCCGCGATCGCCGAAGCACAATCCAGCGGGCAGGCTGTCACCCGCATGCTCACGGCCAAGGGCATCAACTATGGCCAGATCACGGCGAATCCCAACGGCAGCGTCGATACCTCGGGCGTCGAAGGCATCGATCGCGATCTGCGCGTCCGCCCGTTCCACGCCAAGGGACACGAGGCGACGATCCGCATCTTCACGCGCGGCGCGCTCAATCGGCACCACGGCATCCAATCGACCGAACTACTCAGGATCATGGATGCCAGCCGCAACGCCGAGACCTGGGACCAGGACGAGGACGGCGTAGTCTTCGAACTGAGCGAGGGCGAGCTGACCGCGATGACCGTCTTCCAGGTCTGCTTGCCTGTTCCCCAGGAAGTGGACCAGGACCGCGCGCGGGTGATGCGCGGACGAGACCTCATGGACACGATCGGTTGCACCGAGTGCCACATCTCGGCGCTGCGACTGAGCGACCCCACGTGGAGCTACACAAGTTCGCGAGGCGTGACCACCAGCATCGATCTGCTCGATGTCGAGTTGCTCGGGGCCGGACGGCTGGTTGCAGAAGCCGATGGCTCGGTGATGGTTCCGCTCTGGGGCGACCTGAAGCGACATGACCTCGGCGAGGAGGCGCACGAACCACTCGATCAGCCGGTCGACCTGAGCAAGCCGAACTACGAGGACGGTGCCGTCGCCGAACTGATCGACGAGAGCCTGCCGGCCATCGCCAAAGAAATGATGATGACCACCGAACTGTGGGGCGGGCGCGACACCGGGCCGTGGTGGCACGACGGCAGCTCTCCGACCATCGAAGACGCGATTCTGCGGCACGGCGGCGACAGCCAAGCCTCGCGCGATGCATATGCGGCGCTCACCGACGATGAGAAGAGCGACGTGCTCGCGTTCCTCAACTCGCTCGTAGTCGCACCGGTCGGCGAGGTCCTGTTCACCTCCGATCCGGCGGCCAATCAGAAGCCACGCGAGTAGCGATTCGTTAACAGCAAGTGCGCGGGGGGTTGCGCGCCATACCGACACGTGGCGTCACGGGTCGGTGTGGCGCGTATTTTGTAATCGTGGGTGGCGCCGGCCGTCGCAACGGACCGTGGGGTCAGTCGCCGAGCCCGATCGCCGAAGCGGTGGCGAAGCCGCCGGCGTGCGAGATCGAGAGCAGGATCTGTCGAATCCCGAGGCGCTGGGCCAGCGCCGCCGTCTGGTTTGCGAGTCCGACCACGGGGCGCCCGAGCGGATCGGGCAGGATCTCCATATCCGTCCATTCGATGCCGCCGCGCCAGCCCGTACCGAGCGTCTTGAGGATCGCCTCCTTCGCGGCAAAGCGACCCGCAAGCCGAACCTCCGGCGTCCGACAATCGAGACAATACCGCTGCTCTTCCGCGGTATAGACCCGATCCAGAAACCGGTCCGCGTGGTCGCTCCAGACCTTGTGGATGCGGGCAACCTCCGCGATATCGATGCCGTGCGCGACAACGTTCATGGAGGGTAGTGTAGCGGTACCGGCACGTCGTCACAGCACCGACGCTCCTCGGTCGGGCTCGGGGAGCTCATGATGATCCGCCCAAGGTTCCCAACACTGGCGGACAAGCCGCCAGTGCCACCCGTCCGCCAATGACGCTGATGCGAGCCGCGAGCGCAAGCGAGCGGTCAATGGCGGACGAGGCGCCCGCCTACCCTGATCCCACAACCTGCCGGGGCCCCCGGCGCGCGGGAACACACCCGCGTTCATTGGAGCAGCACCGAAAAAAAGCTTGATCTTCGTCCTCGAATCATGTAACCTTTTGGTTACATATGGAAGACTTCGACGCTGTCTTTCAGGCATTAGGGAACAAGAGCCGTCGGCGGATTCTCGACATCGTCAAGGATCGGCCGGGCTGCAACGTGAACGATGTCTGTGCGTTTTTTGACATGAGCCGCATTGCGGTGATGAAGCACCTGCGAATTCTGGAGCAGGCCAAGCTGATCACGTCAGAGAAGCACGGACGGGTGCGGCGGCTGTATCACAACACGGTCCCGATCCAGATGATCTACGACCGCTGGACGAGTGAGTACAGCGCGCTGTGGGCGAAGGAACTGACGCGCATCAAGTACCGCGTCGAACAGCAGGGAGAGGACGATGGTGGATCGTGAGCGGGCGGTCTTCAACATTCACATCAAGGGGTCGATCGACGCGGTCTGGGCGGAGATCGTCCGTACGGACGGGCTCAATCAGGCGTTCTTCAACATGCGGATGGAGGTCGATCGTTTCGCGCCCGGTGGCAAGCTGCGAATGCGAACGGCGGACGGCAAGTACACGGGTGTTGTCGGCGAGATTCTCGAGTATGACCCGCCGCGGCGATTCGTCCACACGTTCCGGTTCACGAACTTCGACGATCCGCCGTGCCGGATGATCTACGAACTTCGGGAGGCTGCGGGCGGCGGTGTCGATTTCACGCTGATCGCTGAGGACATTCCGGTCGGCACCAAGACCGCCAAGCAGCTTGGCAGCGGCGGCAAGATGATCATCAAGACGCTGAAGGCGATCGTCGAACGCGGCCGACCGCCGATCGGAACACGGATGATCTACACCCTAATGAAGCTCATGACGCCGTTGACGCCGAAGCGCTGCCGGTCTGAACACTGGCCGTAAGCCGATCTGGAGTGCTGGGCGGCACTCGTCGGCTCGAATTGGAACCTACATCAGGGAACGGAGAGAATTGCGATGATGCGGAACAGTATGGCAGTTGTCGCGGGATTCGCGACATGGAGCGTTCTTTGGCTGGCAGTGGGTCAGGTGGCGCAGCGTGTCGCGCCGAACGCGTTTTTGGAGGACGGCTCGATCGCTGACGGGGCCCTGATCGTGGTACTGGTCGCGAGCGTGATCTGTTCATTGGTCGCGGGGGCGTTGGCCGCCACCATTGCCCGTCGGGCCTGGAAACCTGTCAGCTTGGCTCTTGGGGGGATCCTGCTGATCGTCGGCGTCGGCGTGCAGGCGAGCCTTTGGACGACCCTCCCGCTCTGGTATCACCTGCCCTTTCTCGCGCTGCTACTACCGATGACGGTGATCGGCGCGCGTCTCGCGGCGACGGAAGCCCGACCGGTTGCGCACGCCACCACCTGATCGCAGGTAAGGGTGCCAACGGGTTCTATCTGGGGGACACATTGACTGCTGCCCGAAACGCGTCCCCCACCCTAGAAGGGTGGGGGACCGGCTGCGCTGCCCGTTGTGACGCTCGGGGGGGTTGCTATAATCGCCCGCGCATGAGAATCGTAGCCCTGGGCACTCAACTGTCGGTATGCGTGTTGGCGAGCGCCGCCGCTCCGTTGACACAGGAAGAGATTTATCGCGAACGCGAGGTCCTGGATCCCACCGCCGAAGAGTGGGTCGTGCAAACGCCACCGGCCGAAGGAACGCCGGAAGCGGAACTGAATCGCGCCCGACTGTTGCTCGTTCAGGGCAAGCCCAAAGCAGCCCGCCGAATTCTCGACGACTGGATCGCCGACAATCCGGACCATCCCCGCTACTTCGAGGGTGTCTATCTGCTCGGCGAAGCCCAGTTCGAGCGAGGCGATTACTTCAAGGCTTACGAGTTGTTCGAGGAGGTCGCCGACAACACGCAGGGTGAGCTGTTCGGCAAAGCGCTTCGGCGGGAGGTGGATGTCGCGCGTGCCTTCCTGGCCGGCGAACCGCGCATCGTCTGGCGCGTGCTACGGCTACCCGCTTATGACGACGGTATCAAGATCCTCGACCGGGTCTGGGAACGAGCGCAGCAATCGCGCCTGGCCGAGGATGCGCTACGGCTCAAAGGCGACTATTTCTTCGAGGTCGGCGACGTCGGACTGGCGCAGGACGAGTATTCGAACCTGGTGCAGCAGTATCCCAACGGGCGATACAAGCAGTATGCGATGCTGCGGTCTGCGGAGGCAGCCGCTGCAGCGTTCCCCGGGATTCAGTTTGATGACCGGGCCTTGATCGACGCCGACGAGCGATACCGGGTCTTCGCCGAAACCTATCCCGACTATGCGCAGCGGGAAGCGGTGACCGAACGACGAAACGCGATTCGCGAGCAACGGGCACAGAAGGATCTCGACATCGCGAAATGGTACGAGAAAACCGGCCAGCCGAGCGCGGCCGAGTTCTATTATCGGACGATAATAGGTGAGTGGTCGGAGTCGTTGGCAGCGAATGAGGCGCGCGTTCGATTACTGGCGCTGGGTGTACGTTTGGAACCGGAGCCGATGCCGTGAAGCGCTCTTACGGTGTTATTGTTGTGATGACGATCGCGATTCTGGCCGGTAGCGGCTGCGGTTATCGGTCGGACGGGCTTTATCGCGGGGGAATTCGTACAATCCACATAGAGATGTTCGAGTCGAAGGAGTTTCGACGGGATCTCGAGTTCCTGCTGACCGAAGCGGTCAAGAAGCGCGTCGGCGTCGACACGCCGTATCGGCTCGCGCCGAAGCAGCATGCGGATACGGTATTGCGCGGCGAGATCCTCGAGGAGCGGCAGGCGGCCTTCGCTCCGGACTTTGCCTCGCGACTGCCGCGGGAGAAGCAGCTGACGCTTGCGATTCGCGTCGAGTGGAAGGATTTGCGTTCCGGCGAGGTGCTTTTTGAGCGGCCGGTGTTGCTGGAAACGATCGACTATTTGCCGCCGACTGGCGAGACCGAAAAATACGGCCAGCAGATCGCCATCGATCAGCTGGCGCGTAGAATCGTCCAGCAGATGTATACGGATTGGTGACCTGCGCTCGGTGCGCACTTGAAAGCGAGCTGGCATGTCCGACCAGGAGCGTAAACAACCGCCGGAACCACGAAACGACGGCGGCGAGGATGGCGGCGGAAACAACCGCCCGCCCGTACGCATCTCGCGCAACATCTTCAGCTGGATCATCATCTTCGGCCTCGCCTTGATTCTGGTCTTCATGCTCAACCAGAGCATGAACAAGCCACGCGAGATATCGTGGAACCAGTTGGAGGTTCACCTGGGCAACGGCGACGTCGAAATCGCCGTCCTCAAGACTGACGCCATCGAGGGCAAGCTCAAGCCCGGCCGGGCCGCATCCAACAACGGGGTTGAAAACGACCGTTATCGATGTCTGTTCATCGGCCTCCAGGAACAGTCCGTTGAAGTCTTGGCGATGATCGACAAGGCGCGTGGCGATCACCCGCTCGAAATCGAATTCGAGCAGAGCAACTACCTGCTGACCAACATCCTGCTGTCCATGATCCCATGGCTGCTGTTGTTCGGGATCATCTACTTCTTCCTGTTCCGTCAACTGCGGCAGACTGGCGCCGGCGCGGGCATGCTCGGGAACTTCGGTCGCAGCCGACACAAGATCAGTACGAAGGAACATACCAATATCACCTTCGCGGACGTGGCGGGAATCGAGGAAGCGAAGGAAGAGGTTTACGAGATCGTCGAGTTCCTTCGCAATCCGAAGCGCTTCCAGCGCCTCGGCGGGCGCATTCCGCGCGGCGTGCTGCTGGTCGGTGATCCGGGCTGCGGCAAAACGCTCCTGGCCAAGGCGATTGCGGGCGAGGCGGATGTCCCATTCTTCTCGATCAGCGGCTCGGACTTCGTCGAGATGTTCGTCGGCGTCGGTGCTTCGCGCGTTCGCGATCTGTTCCGTCAGGCCAAAGAGAACTCTCCGTGCATCATCTTCCTCGACGAAATCGACGCTGTCGGTCGTCGGCGTGGAGTCGGCTACAGCGGCGGCGGGCACGACGAACGTGAGCAGACGCTCAACGCGATTCTGGTCGAGATGGACGGTTTCGAGAGCAATGACCAGGTGATCGTGATTGCCGCCACCAACCGCGCGGACGTGCTCGATCCCGCGCTGGTCCGGCCCGGTCGTTTCGATCGGCAGGTCTACGTGCCACTTCCGGACGTGAAGGGTCGGTTCGAGATCCTGCGTGTCCATGCGAAGAAGGTCAAGATTCTGCAGCCCGTTGACCCGAAGATCAAACGGCTGGCGCGTGCGACACCAATGTTCAGTGGCGCCGATCTGGCAGCGTTGATCAATGAGTCAGCGTTACTCGCGACGCTGGCTGGCAAGGACGCAGTCGACCTCGAAGATCTCGAGGAGGCTCGCGACAAGGTCCGCTGGGGGCGTGCCAAGCGCAGTCGCGTAGTGGACGAAAAGGACCGCGTGTTGACTGCCTATCACGAAGCCGGTCACGCGCTGGTGCAATCGGTGCTGCCCGATACCGATCCGGTACACAAAGTCAGCATCATTCCGCGCGGCCCGTACGGCGGCGCGACCTTCTCGCTCCCGGAACAGGAGCGTATGGCGGTCAATCGCAAGTATGCGGAAGCGATGCTGCGCGTGGCTTGCGCGGGCCGAATCGCTGAAGAGCTGATGGGTAAGGACGTCAATTCGGGCGCGTCCGGCGATATTCGCCAGGCTACTAACCTGGCGCGCAGCATGGTCACGCAATGGGGCATGAGCGACGCGCTCGGCTTCGTCTTCTACGGCGAGGAGCAATCACAGTGGTCCGAGTTCGGCATCTCGAACAAGGACTTTTCGGAAAAAACTGCCGAGCGGATCGACGAGGAAGTTCGTCGAATCATCGAAGAAGCGTTCACCGACGCCAAGCGGATTCTCGGGCAGAACCAGGACAAGTTGGAATCTCTCGGCCAGGCACTGTTGCGCTACGAAACGCTCGACGGCGAAGAAGTGCGCAAGATCATGGCCGGTGAGACGCTCGATCGCCCGACGGTGGCGGACCTGATCGCGGCCGAGCAGGAACGCCGTGACGTGCCGGCAGCCCGCCCCGTTTCCAAGCCGGATGAACACGACGCCGGCGGCGCACTGCCGAGCCCGGCTTAGCGCGACACCTCTCCCTCGGCGCCCGGGAGCGCCCCCGAAAGAATAACGAACCGTGGTCTAAGATCCCCTCGCTGGCGCTCGGGGCTCGCACTAGCGCCCTGTGGCCCCGTAACCGGATGGGACTGGAAGCTTGCTACCAGTGTTCAGAGGTGTTGAGGCCGGGATCGTCAACCCACCTCAGTGGTGCCCTCCCCCCGGTGGGCACCACGGTTCGTTGACGGCGTATGGTCGACTTCGGCAGCCCGGCCCTTGGGTACACCTCGCGATTAGAATGGTTTGATGATCGTACGATCGCCGCCGACGAGCGGGGCAACCACGATCCGACGGTCCTTGTTCACCCAGACGGCGCGATCGCCGATGATCCGCGACTGGCCCGCGAGCCCGTCGGCGCGGAAGCGTGCCAGGCGTTTCGACGTGCCGTCGTCGTTGTAGCGAAAGACAGCGATACGCGTGGGTTCGCCGCGTTCCTCGATGACTTCTTCGGTCAGGAAGAAATCATCGGCCGCCCCGGTCAATCGTCCGTTGACGCTGGGCGCCCAAACGCGTGATTCACCAGTCTCGATCTCGTAGCGCGTGACGCGCGCGTCGCCGTTGACGTCGGTGTCGCTCCAGACGACGAAATTGGGAGTCAGAAAAGCGTTGACGCCGAAACGGCTACGAACGTTCTCGGCGACCACCGCTCGTTCGTCGGTCGCGAGATCGCGCAATGTAATCGTGGCGTTGCCGTCTTCGTCCGCTTCGACGAGCAGCAACCGGTCGTTGTCGAGCATCGCATGGACGAAGCCCGCCACCTCAATCTCCAACGCCGCATCCGGCTGGAGCAGGTCGACGACGCGTACAAACTCAGCGCCCGATTCGGAATCGAAGAGCGCGAACACGACGCGCGCGTCATCCGCGTCCAGCGTACCCGGCAGAAGCGAAAGCGCGTCGACGTCCGAATCGTAGAGGATTGTTTCCGAACCGGGCAGCAGCGAGGCCGGAGCCGCGACGACGGTAACGCGGATCGGCGGGTCGAGTCGCGTCACCGCAACGAAAGCGACGTTCGCGCCGTCGGTAGCGAGGCTCGTAAAGGCGCCCGCCGGAACCAACGGACGCAACAGGTCACGCTGTTTGTCGGCGAACTGGTAGAGGTTACTGGGGCCGAGCAGGCCGGGAAGGACGATGTCGTTGGTTGGTCCCGGAAAGTTGATCCGGATGTCGCCGAGGTTTGTCGCGTAGAACAAACGCTGGCTATTTCCACCGAGCAGGACCGGGAACGGTTTCGTGTCCAGCGGATCCTCGATCGCGTTCTCGAGTTGGTTCTCGAGCCCGGACAGGAAGCCGAACAGGTCGTCGGTAAGATTCGCCGGGTCGATCGGCGATTCGAGGGTACATCCCGTTGGAGCTGTCATTAGCAACGCAGGAAACAGGTACACCGCTCCGAGCTTGCGCATTGTCATCTCCGACTCCTTTCTCGTCTGGCAAAGACGTGTGCGCCAAACGGCCACACCCTGACCGTGTGCAGATTGGCATCCGATTGAGATCGGCTGTCTGGACCTGGCTTCGCCAATCCGTCGACAGCCCCTCATCAGGATCGTAGGCAGGTCGGTCAAGTTGGCCGCGGCACACGCCGACTTCGAACGAGAATGCGTTCGCAAATCATCGATAGTGGCGCCGAAACCAATACTTGCGCGCATATCGCGGCAAAATGCGCCAAATCACGCGCCCCCATTCGCACGGAGTGTCCACGGGGCGTGCGGCTGGTCGGCCCCTTCTCAGTCGGCGAACGTAACGATTTCCTGCAGTTTTCCGGCGAGTGTCAGCTGCGCAAAAGCCGCCCCCGTGAACAGGTCTTGTCCCTCTGCAGTACGAGCGGCCCAGCGCACCGTCGCATAGCCGTGCAACTGCTGAACGTCGCTCGTCAGTTGCAGCCCGACGCCGGGCATATGCTGCTGTGCGTTGCGGATGTGGGCGTCGAGCGCGGCGCGCGAGTTGGTGCAGGCAAAGCCTGACCGCGAAACAACTGCTTCGTCACAGGTCTCCTCGAGTAGTGCGGCACGCTTGCCCGCGTCCACCTCGCTCCAGGACGCGAAGTAGCGCGTCAGCACGTGCCTCGCCGCCTCACCATGCTGTGCGTGTGCCGCATTCTTCGCAAGCATGGACAGGTAGTGCGTCCAGCCGCCACGGTGACCGTCACGGTGCACCGCCGTCGGCAACCCGGTATGCGTCAGCACGACACGCGTGCCGGACGGTATCGGGCTCAATACGATCTCGACCCGCGTCGATCCGGGCGCCACGCCCTGCGCTGCGTCGACGTATCCCCAGGAGAAGCATATTCGACGCCGATCGTCCATCTCGAGGATCTCCCCCATCGCAGCGTTGTCACCAGGATACGCCACGCGCAGCGCACCTCCGACACGTGGATCAACGTCCGTTCCCGGTAGCGGAGCCTGTCCGGCGAACGCCCCGATCCATGCCGCGAACCGCTCCGGTTCGCTCAGGAATCGCCAAACCGTTTCGACCGACGCGGAAATCTCGATCTCGACTTCGATGCGATCATCGGCTGTCGCCGGGCCGCGCTCGTTCATCACTCACTCCTTCACCTTGGAATTCCCCGTCGCGCCAGCGCCGCGCGCCCCATCCACGCGTCGCTGCTCCTCCTCCGCCAACACCTTGAGCGCGCCGAGCTGCTGCGCCCACAACGCCTCCAACGCCGGCGCCAACGGACCGAGCTGGTCGCGCTTCGCGCGATAGTAAATCGTTCGGCCATCACGGCGCCGAGTCACCAGACCCGCGCGATGCAGCTTCGCCAAGTGCTGCGAGACCGCCCCAAACGTCACCCGAAACCGCTTCGCAATCTCCCCGGCCGACAACTCCGCCAACCAAACCAGTCGGAGAATTTCGAGCCGACAAGGCTGCGACACCAGTTCCAATGCTCCAGTTATCATGAATATATTTTAGTGCAAACTAAAATATAATGCAAGTCTTTTTCGCGTCAGGTCATCCTGAGATAGCGACTGATCGCACCCCGTGCGCCGTCTTCGCAAGCGACGCGGCCGGGACCGCTCCCTTACGCTCGCGGCTCATTGTGTTGAACGCAAGATTCGTGCCGTGGCCCGTGGCGCAGACACGGGCCTCGCAAAGGGAGCTCGCTCCCCGATCAGTTGCGCTTGCGGCCCGTTGTGGACGGGTATCCCTACTGCCTGCGGCGCTAGCGCGAGCCCGGAGCGCAAGCGACGGGTCCATCCCCCACCCCAAGATGGGGTGGGGCACCGGGCGAGACGTCCGCCCTATTCGCGTGTGCTTGGCGCCGACTTGGTTTGCGGACGTGATCCGTTGTACGCCCCGCGATACAATGTCGCGCACAGAAGCGACCAGCCTGAAGGACACACATGGCGACAATTGACCGCACGACGCTCGCGCGAGCCATCGACCATACGCTACTGAAGCCTGAGGCGACCCAAGCGCAGATCGACCAACTCTGTGCCGAGTGTCTCGAGTACGACTTCGCAGCCGTCTGCGTAAATCCGTGCTGGGTCCCGTTTTGTGCGGAGCGACTTGCAGGCCGGGCGGCGGTCGCAACCGTAGCGGGCTTTCCGCTGGGCGCGGCGACGAGCGAAACCAAGGCGTTCGAGGCGCGCGAGGCCGTTGCACAGGGCGCCGTCGAAATCGACATGGTCGTCAACCTCGGCGCGCTGAAAGCCGGCCGGCACGATATCGTGAAGGACGACATCGAAGCCGTGGTGCGCGCAACCAAGTCGCAACGAGAGGAAGCGCTCGTCAAGGTGATCCTCGAGACCGCCGCGTTGACTACCGACGAGGTCATTGCTGGGTGCCGGTGCGCCGCCGAAGCGCAGGCCGACTACGTCAAGACGTCCACCGGCTTTCATCCGGCCGGCGGTGCAACCATCGAAGCCGTCCAGCTCCTTTACAAGCACGCGAGCCCGATCAAGGTCAAAGCTTCCGGCGGAATTCGCGATCTGGCAGCTGCAACCGCGATGCTCGAGGCAGGCGCGGCACGGCTCGGAATGTCCGCCGGCGTAGCGGTGATGCGCGAAATTGCACAGTAACGAGCACGGCCCACGATAGGGGCCGGCAATCCAAGGACAGGACCGGGAAACACGATGGCTTATGTACCGCCTCGCTCGCTGATCGAACGAATTGCGACCGGCTTGGGTCTGATCCCCGGCGACGCGCAATCGGATGCGCCGCCCTCGGCGGATCAGGCGCTGGCCAGATTCCCGTCGGCGGAGCAATGGTCGGATCATGTCGAGGCCGACCCGCGCCAATGGCCGGCCGAACGCCGGGATCGGCGCTATCGGCTCGTGCCGACAACGTGCTTCAACTGTGAGAGTGCTTGCGGACTGCTGGCGTATATCGACAAGGAAACGCTCGAAGTCCGCAAACTCGAAGGGAATCCGCTCCATCCCGGCAGCCGCGGAAAGAACTGTGCCAAAGGCCCCGCGACCATCAATCAACTCAACGACCCCGACCGGATCCTGACCCCGATGAGGCGCGTTGGCGCCCGCGGCGAAGGAAAATGGGAGGCCGTGTCGTGGGACGACGCACTGAAGGACATCGGTCGGCGAATCCGCAAGGCACTGCAGGAAAAGCGTCACGACGAGGTCGTCTACCACGTCGGTCGTCCGGGCGCAGAAGGCTATGTCGATCGCGTATTGAAAGCGTGGGGCGTCGACGGGCACAACAGTCACACCAACATCTGCTCGAGCGGCGCCCGCTTGGGATACGCGCTCTGGAGCGGCTACGATCGGCCGATGCCGGACTATGCCAACGCGCGCTTCATCCTGGCGTTGAACGCGCACCTCGAAAGCGGCCACTACTTCAACCCGCACGCGCAGCGAATCTCCGAAGGAATCAAACACGGTGCGAAGCTGGCCGTGGTCGATCCTCGACTGTCAAACACAGCCAGTGCGGCACACCACTGGCTGCCGACGCGCCCCGGAAGCGAGGCGGCGTTGCTCCTGGCATTCGCGCGGGTGATTCTCGAGGAGCAACTCTATGACCGCGCTTTCCTCGAGCGCTGGGTCAACTGGCGCACGTACCTGCGGGCATGTCACCGGGACGCACCCGAAACGTTCGAGACCTTTATCGAGTGCATGAAGTCCGAGTACGCAAAGTTCACGCCGAGCTTCGCGGAGGCCGAGTGTGGCGTGTCGGCGAAGCAGATCGAGGCGGTGGCGCGCGCCATCGGCCAAGCCGGAAGCGGATTCTGCTCACACACCTGGCGCGGCGCTGCCAGCGCGCACCTGGGTGGCTGGCAGGTTTCACGCTGCCTGTTCTTCCTGCATGTGCTCACCGGCAGCGTCGGCACGGTCGGCGGTTGCAGCCCATCCGCCTGGAGCAAATACAAGGCGTCGCTGATCAACCCGCCGCCCGCGTTCAACCAGTGGAACGAACTGCACTGGCCGCGCGAGTTCCCCCTGGCCCACTATGAGATGAGCTTCCTGCTGCCGCACTTCCTCAAGGAAGGTCGCGGCAAGATCGACACCTACTTTACACGCGTGTTCAACCCCGTGTGGACCTATCCCGACGGTTTCTCCTGGATCGAAGTGCTGCGCGACGAGTCGCTGATCGGGTGCCACGTGGCGCTCACGCCGACCTGGAACGAAACCGCGCTGTTCGCGGACTACGTCCTGCCGATGGGCCACGGCCCGGAACGGCACGACCTCAACACCTACGAAACACACAGCGGTACCTGGATCGCGTTCCGCCAGCCGGTCGTGCGCGCGGCGCTCGAAGCCGCCGGCCGAACGGTCCACGACACGCGCGATAGTAATCCGGGAGACGTCTGGGAAGAGGACGAGTTCTGGATCGACCTCACCTGGGCAATCGACCCTGATGGAGCGCTCGGCGCCCGCCAGTACTTCGAGAGCGTCAAGCAGCCCGGACAAAAACTCACTGTGGACGAGTACTACGAACACCTGTTCGATCGCGTCCCGGGCCTGCCTGAAGCTGCCGGTGAAAAGAACCTGACGCCGATCGAGTACATGCGACGGTTCGGCGCGTTCGAAGTGAAGCGCGACAGCTATCGACGGTACGAGCGCAAGCTGACCGCGAACGAGCTGGAAGGCACCGAAATCGACGACAACGGCGTCGTTCGTCGGAACGGCGCTCGGGTCGGTGTCGCAATCGACGGCGAAGCGCTCGAAGGGTTCCATTCACCTTCCGGGCTGCTCGAGTTCTACAGCCCGACGATGGCCGAATGGGGATGGGGCGAGTATGCGTTGCCGCACTACATCCCCTCGCACGTCGCGGTCGATAGCGCCGCTACGGCGCGCGGCGAGTTCTGCTTGCTCCCGACGTTCCGACTGCCGACCCTGATTCACACGCGTTCGGGCGGCGCGAAATGGCTCAACGAGATCTCGCAACGCAATCCCGTCTGGATCCACGTGAGCGATGCCAAGCGACTGGACGTACAGACTGGCGATCTCGTGCGGGTTGCAACGCGCATCGGACACTTCATCGACCGCTGCTGGGTGACCGAAGCCATCCGGCCCGGGGTGATCGCGTGCTCACACCACCTCGGCCGCTGGCGCCGCAAACAAGACCCGCCGAACTCGCGCTGGAGCGGGAACGTGGTCGCGATCGAAGAAGAAAACGCCAATGGCGGCTGGACCATGCGAACGGTCAGCGGACCAACGCCGTTCCCCAGCGACGATCCGGATAGCGGACGCATCTGGTGGCGCGACGGCGGCGTCCCGCAGAACCTCACCTTCCCGGTCCACCCCGATCCGATCAGCGGTATGCACTGCTGGCATCAGCAAGTCACGGTTACCAAAGCCGGTCCGACCGACAATGCCGGCGACGTCTTCGTCGATACCAACAAGTCGCACGCGATCTACCGCGAGTGGATGGAAAGAACCCGCTGGCCCGTCGGCCCCGGCAACCTCCGCCGACCGCTGTGGCTGAACCGCCCGCTCCGACCCGTGGACGAGGCCTACCGGCTGTAAACGCGGAGCCAAACGTTGCCCCAATTGGAGCAACGCTTGGACCCTTTCACGCCGAGCGCTGCGCGTCGGCACGGCACCCCACGCAAGCCGTAATACGAGCCCCGAGCGCAAGCGAGGGGATCAGGGTGCGCGAGTTGGCTTGAACCCGTCGCTTGCGCTCCGTGGGGGGAGCAAGCTCCCTGGGTGGGGCCCGCGTCTACGCCGCGGGCCCCGGCGCGAACCAAATGCCCACAATACGAGCCGTGAGCGCAAGCGAGCGGGGAGCAAGCTCCCTGGGTGAGGCCCGCGTCTACGCCGCGGGCCCCGGCGCGAACCAAGTGCCCACAATACGAGCTGCGAGCGCAAGCGAGCGGTTAATGGCAGACGAGACGCCCGCCCCCCCAGAAAGAAAAAGAACCCACAAAAGAAGAAGGGTGCGTTCCCAAAAGGGAACACACCCTACGTTGGTACCTCAATCTACCGTTTCGCGGCCGCAACCCGTCGAAAGGGTAGGAACGCGACCGGCCGGCTTATCCCTGGACCTCGCCGCCGGGCTCGCCAGCCGAATCGGCAGGCGGATCGACAGGCGCGTCGCTCGCCTCCGGCGGAGCGGCCTGTTCGGCCGTGCGGTTCAGCAGGTCGCCAAGACCGCTGAGGCCCTCGCCTTGCGAAAGGCCGCCGCGACGCTGCTTGTCCTTCTTCGCCGGCCGATCCGTCTCGACACCCTCGTCGCCGGCCCAGTCGGCCCGCTTCTTGGAAAGGCCGATCTTGCGGTCGACTGTGTCGACCCGCAGGATCTTGACGTCGATCTCGTCGCCGATCTTGACCACATCCTGCGGATTCTCGACCTTGTCGTCCGAAAGCTCGGAAACGTGCAGCAACCCTTCGAGATCCTGCTCCAACTCGACAAAGACACCGAAGTTGGTGATCTTCGTGATTCGGCCGCGGACGACCATGCCCGGCTGATAGCGCTCCGGCACGGCTCGGACCCACGGGTCCTCCGTCATCTGCTTGAGTCCGAGCGCGACCCGCATCTTCTCCTGGTCGACAGTCAACACGACGCAGCGAATATGGTCGCCCTTCTTGACCATCTCGGACGGGTGGCTGACCTTCTTGGTCCAGCTCATGTCGGAAATGTGCAGCAGACCGTCGATCCCTTCCTCGATCTCGACGAACGCGCCGTAGTTGGTCAGGTTGCGGACGGTTCCCTCGACCACCGTTCCCGGCGGGTACTTCTGCGCCACGGTCGTCCACGGGTTGACCTCGGTCTGCTTCATGCCGAGCGAGATCTCCTGCTTGTCGCGGTTGATCTCGAGCACGACGACCTCGACTTCGTCGCTGACGCTGACGAGTTCGGAGGGATGATTGATCCGGCGCGTCCAGCTCATCTCGGAAATGTGCACCAGGCCCTCAATACCCGGCTCGAGCTTCACGAAGGCGCCATAGTTCATGATGTTGACGACCTCACCCTTGACGCGATTGCCGACCGGGTAACGCTCGGCGACCGTATCCCAAGGATTCTCTTCCTTCTGCTTCAGGCCGAGGGCGATCTTCTCTTTCTCGCGATCGATGTTGAGGATCTTGACCTCGATCTCCTGGTCGATCTCCAACATCTGACTCGGATGCTCGATCCGATCCCACGACATGTCGGTGATATGCAGCAGGCCGTCGATGCCGCCGAGATCGACGAAGGCGCCGAAGTCGGCGATGTTCTTGACGATGCCGGTACGGAGCTGACCCTCGGCGATCTCCGCCATCAGCTTTTCCTTGGCCTCGGCACGCTGTTCCTCGATCAGCTTCCGACGGGAGATGACGATATTGCGACGCTCCTTGTCGATCTTGAGGATCTTGGCGTCGATCATCTGCTCGATGAACTCGCCGATGTCCGCCGGTCGGCGAATGTCGACCTGCGACGCCGGCAGGAAAACCGGGACGCCGATGTCCACCAGCAAGCCGCCCTTGATCTTTCGCAGGACACGCCCTTGGACGACGTCGCCTTCGTTGGTCGACTCGACGATGCGCCGCCAATTCAGAATGCGATCCGCGCGGCGTTTCGACAGGATGACCATGCCGCTGTCGGATTCGACTTCCTCGACGAATACCTCGACCGTATCCCCGACCTTGACGGTCCCCGGCTCATCCCATTCCGACAGATGGACGAGACCCTCACTCTTGAGCCCGACGTCGAGGATGGCCTCGTCGTCGTGGACGCGAACCACACGCGCCTTGAGGATTGTCGACTCCTCATGGTCGTCGGCGGCGCCGATCAGCGTTTCTTCGATTTGCGCCTCGAATTGATCGTCGCCGAACGCCTCTCGAAAGGCGTCCTCGACGTCCGAATCTGAAATCCCCAGGTCTCGAATCAGAATCTGATCTACCATATGCCGCCGCTCTGCTCCCTGCGCCCGCTGGACGGGCTGGTGCCCTTTTATGTTCCCTGATGCCGCCCCGATGCCCGCACGCCGACGGTACTGCTCGAACCAGGCTGAAAAAAAGGCCCTGCGACCCCTCGCGCCGGACCGTCCGTCGCATCGTGAGAAGCCGGACCACACACTATACTTCGGCCCGCGCTCGCCCGCAACCGGCGGAGAGCGGGGCAAGCTACCCGGGCAGGCCCCACTGCACGGCTAGCGGACGGCCAACGGGTCCAGTCGGGCGAACAACCGCTCGCTCGCGCTCGCGGCTCGCTTTGGGGTCGCCTGGGAACACGAACGCAAGCCCGGAACGCAAGCGACGGGTCAGTGCTCCACCCTAGAAGTATGGGGCACCCCTGCAAGGACGAGCGGCGTAGACGCCTGCCCAGTAGCGGGAGCTTGCTCCCCGCTCGCGGCTCGTCGCAGGGCGCCTGGGAACACCAATGCGAGCCCGGAGCACAAGCGACGGTCAGTCCCCACCCTAGAAGGGTGGGCCCCCTGCAAGGACGAGCGGCGTAGACGCCTGCCTCATAGAGGGCTTGCGCATTCCGAGTTTTCTGAACGGAGACCTGCCAGGAGCGGGCGCGCCCAGTATAATTCAGGATGGTGTAACTATTCGATTAATGTGCGGTTCGACAGGATCCCGTCTTCGCCGATGGGAACGAGATACGATGACAGACAAGGGTGACCCTTCCGCTAACGGAAACCGATTCGAGGAACTGAAACGCGTCGCAATCCGCTTCGCCGGCGATTCCGGAGACGGGATGCAGCTGGCCGGGACCCAGTTCACGAACACCTCCGCGGTGTTCGGGAACGACGTCGCGACGCTGCCGGATTTCCCGGCTGAGATTCGCGCCCCGGCCGGAACGATCCCCGGCGTCTCGGGCTTCCAGATCAGTTTCAGCAGCTACGAAATCTTCACGCCCGGCGACCAGATCGACGCGCTGATCGCCATGAACCCGGCGGCGCTGATGGCCAACATCGCCGACCTGCGCGAAGGCGGCATCCTGATCGTCAATACGGACGAGTTCACCCAGCAGAACTTCACCAAGGCCAAGCTCGAGAGTGATCCGCTGGACGATCCGCGCTTCAACAACTATCGACTGTACAAAGTGCCGATCACGACGCACACAGTGAAAGCAGTCGAAGAAGTCGGGCTCGGTGCCAAAGACTCGCAGCGCTGCAAGAACTTCTACGCGCTGGGCCTGGTGTACTGGATGTACGACCGGCCGCTCGACACCACGCTGAAGTGGATCCAACAAAAGTTCGGCAACCGCCCGGCGCTGGTCGACGCCAATGAACGTGCGCTGCGGGCCGGCTTCAACTTCGGCGACACAGCCGAAATCTTTCCGTTGCGCTTCCGCGTCCAGCCTGCACAGCTGCCACCCGGCAAGTACCGGAACCTCACCGGCAATCAGGCGCTCGCGATGGGACTGGTCACCGCCGCGCGACTCGCTGAGAAATCGCTCTTCTACGGCAGTTATCCGATCACGCCCGCCAGCGATGTGTTGCACGAGTTGGCGCGCTACAAGAACTTCGACGTTCGCACGTTCCAGGCCGAGGACGAGATCGCGGCCGTCTGCTCCGCGATCGGCGCGTCGTTCGCCGGCGCCATCGGCATCACCGGCTCCAGCGGTCCCGGAATCGCGCTCAAGCAGGAAGCGATCGGCCTGGCTGTCATCACCGAGTTACCGCTGGTCGTGGTGGATGTGCAACGGGCCGGCCCGAGCACCGGGATGCCGACCAAGACCGAGCAATCGGACCTGTTCCAGGCCATGCTCGGGCGCAACGGCGAAAGTCCGGTTCCGGTAGTCGCCGCCCGGTCGGCGGCGGATTGCTTCGAGACTGCGATCGAGGCCGTGCGAATGGCGCTGCAATACATGACGCCGATCTTCATTCTGTCTGACGGGTACATCGCGAACGGCACGGAGCCGTGGCGTGTCATTCGGTCGGCGGATTTGCATCCGATCGACATTCGTCATGCGACGGATCCCGCGACGTTCCAACCGTACGAACGTGACGAGCGCGGCGTACGCCCGTGGGCGCTTCCGGGAACGGAGGGGCTCCAGCATCGTATCGGCGGTCTCGAAAAGTCCGACCTCACGGGCAACGTGAGCTACGATCCGGACAATCACCAACATATGACGGATATGCGGGCCGCCAAGGTGGCGAACATCGCGAACGAGCTTGGCGACGAGACGGTCTTCGGCGACGACCACGGCGAGTTGCTGGTCGTCTCCTGGGGCGGGACCTACGGCGCGGTACGCACCGCGGTCGACGAAGCACGACAGGCCGGCAAACCCGTGTCCCACCTGCATCTTCGCTGGCTGGTGCCTATGAAGCGCAACGTCGAGCAGATCCTGCGCAGTTTCGAGCGTGTGCTGGTCTGCGAGTTGAACATGGGGCAATTGCGGCAGATCATTCGCGGGCAGTTCGCGATCGATGCACAGGGGTATAACAAGGTCAAGGGCAAGCCGTTCATGGTGAGTGAACTCGCCAAGGTATTCGACGAGGTTCTGGAAGGCGTGCAGGTATGACCGTTTCACTGCCACTCAAGGCGAAGGACTACAAGAGCGATCAGGAAGTCCGCTGGTGTCCGGGCTGCGGAGACTATTCGATCCTGGCCCAGATCCAGAAGGTCATGGCCGAGATTCAGGCCACGCGACACAACACGGTTTTCGTATCGGGCATCGGCTGCTCGAGTCGGTTTCCGTACTACATGAACACGTACGGCTTCCACAGCATCCACGGCCGTGCGCCGGCGATCGCGACGGGCGTCAAGTGTGCCAATCCGGAACTCGACGTGTGGGTGGTCACCGGTGACGGCGACGGCTTCAGCATCGGCGGCAATCACATGATCCACCTGCTGCGCCGGAACGTGAACCTGAAGATCCTGCTGTTCAACAACCGTATCTACGGGCTGACCAAGGGACAGTACTCTCCGACCAGCCCGGTCGGTAAGAAGACCAAGTCGTCGCCGTACGGATCGCTGGACGCGCCGGTCAGTCCGATCTCGATTGCGATCGGAACGGAAGCATCGTTCGTGGCGCGTTGCGTCGACGTCGACGTTCGTTACCAGCAACATATTCTCAAACGCGCCGCGGACCATCGCGGCTCGGCGTTCGTCGAGATCTACCAGGACTGCAACGTATACAACCACAAGGCGTTCGACTACGCCACGGATCGCCAAACCAAAGACGATCATGTTCTCTATCTCGAGCACGGCAAGCCCATGATCTTCGGCAAGGAACGCAACAAAGGCATCCGCCTGAACGGCATCACGCCGGAAGTCGTGGAGTTGGGTGCGGGCGTTTCGCCGGACGATCTGATCATTCACGACGAGCGTTCGGCGGAGCCGACATTGGCGTACCTGCTCTCGCGGATGCGGTATCCCGAGTTCCCGGAGCCGATGGGTGTCTACCGCGCAATCGAACGTCCGACCTACGAGCAGCAGCTGCTGGATCAAGTTGCCAGTGTCACCGAGAAGCTCGGCCCCGGCGACCTCGACGAGATGTTCAACGCCGGCGATACGTGGGACGTCGAATAAGCGTCCAACCGATCGAACCGCTTCTCAATCGGAAGCACTCAGCGCCATGGGGAACACCGATGCCGAACAGTGGATCGCGCCCACTCGTCGCTGGCTCTCCGCGGTCAGGATCGGAACGATGCTGACCTGGGGGCCAAGCGCCACAGCCAACGCCTTCTTTGCCAGCCGATCGACCGGTGCGTAGAGGCCGCCGTAGGCCGGCATCAGATAGCGGGTCGGCGTATGGATCCCGTTCAGGTAGTTGATCCCACGCCCGGCCTCCGACATGCTCGGAATCGCAACCACCTGCCAGCCAAGGTCGCTCAAGATTGCGCGTAGCCGTGATTCGTCGCGCGCTCGACGATGGAACGACCGCAGGTATGCCCGGGCGTGCGAACTGGCTGGCGGTGTCTGTGGCGGTGAATACAAGTTCATCGTCAGGTCGAGCGCCATGAGGAAACAGCGGAAGTTGCCCACGCCCGAGTCGACCGGACCGACGCTGAACAGGTTCGCGAACGATTCCGGGAAACGGCCCGGGCCGACGGCGTTGTCCTCGAGCACGGGCATCAGCCGCTCCAGCGCGGCTGGATAATCACGGACGCGCAGGGCCGCCCGCACCTGGCTCGCAATCGCCTCCTCGAGCGCCCCAGCTCGCTCCAACGCATCGATGCCGCACACGAGTACCGCATCACTGGCTGCCTGGTGGTCGTTGACGAGCGCGACGATGTTCCCGTCCTCCGTCGAACGCACGGTCACGTCGAAATCGATGTGGAACGAAACTGCCGGGAGGACCACGCATTCGTCCACGCCGAACTCGATACGAAACGCAGCAGCTACCTCGGTAGGCGAAAGACCCAACGCTCGGTTGCGATGAATCTCGGCCTCGCCCAGCAACATGATCCGCCCGCGGCGCGGATCGTCGACAATCAGCATGTTGCCGCCCTGAAAAAGCAACGGCGACTGGACGACCGGCACACCGGCCGCCGCGACACCTTGCAACAGGTATGTCTCGCCGGGAACGAAGACGGACCCATCCTCAAACCGGCTCGCGTAGCGCGGGACGAGACATGCCGGTCGAACCGGAACACCCTCGTCAGAAACCAGCACACCCGCCTTGCCGTTGTCTTGGGCCCACTGAGAAACCACCATCGGCGTTGCCAGGATCTGCGACCCGTCAGGCGCCCGCGGCTGCGCCCAACCAATCGCCGTGCGTCGATAGTCGGTCAGGTGGGTCGCCTGGACGGTGACCAGAAACTGCGTCTCGGGCAATGTCTGATGCAACTGGCGAATGAGATCGAGACACCCGCCGGCACCCGGCCCCTGCCAATAAGTTCCGCGCGTCGCCTGCAAACGAATCATGGCGGGCGCTGACCGACCACTCTCGTCTGCAGCCCGAAACGCTGGAGCGCTCGGCTTGAACGCGAAGGTTGCGGAACGGACTACGGCAACCAGGGCAGCCGGGTCATCATCGGCCTGCCATACATGCGCAGGGAGCAACTCGTCCAAGGTGGCCCGGTTCCGTCTATCGAGCGCGGACACCTCCCAATGGCGTAGCCAATCAACCGGAAATCCGACCTGCGCCAACTCGGAAACAGGTGCGGCCCGGAAACGCTCCTCCGCCACTAGCCGCTCAATGACCGCCGCTAGCGTGACGAGCATACCGTCACGCGCCAGGCGCTTGCGGATGATGCCCGCCGCGGCGGACCGCGCCGGCGTGTCCCGAGACGGCACTGCTGGGATGGTGGCGGTACCGTTGACAGCACCTGCGAGTGCCGGCCGAAAGCCGCGCGCCGCCGGCCGCACCTCACCCGCGCTCCAGTACGATGCATCAGAAGTCGACAGCGCTTGCGGCGTGGCGCCGCTGACGCCACCCAACAACCCACCGATGACAGCCAACATCGCAATGGGCCGCGTGCTCACGACCGACCCCGCTTCCAAAGGGTCCACGCCAGCATCACGACGAACCCTCCCAACCCCAGGGAACCGGCAACCGCGAGCCGCGACAACCACCCACGACCGCCGCCCGTCGGCGACGCCGACGACCGACCCGCTCCCGGCGTAGGCCCAGAGTCGGCATCAGCCGGCACCGACTGGGGATCAGGCTGCGGAACGGTCCCCGGCACTGAAACAACGCTTCGATAACGCTCTTGAAACGATGAACGAACAACACGGTCGACGCAGCGCCACACGTAATCAGCCGGGAACGCATCATCGCGCACGACGCCCGTCCCAACCGGCTGATTCAAGATGTTCTCGCGCACCTCGCGCTCGACGGCCCCCGGTGCGAACTGCCGGTCCGCTTGAATCAACAACCCCAACAGCAGAAGCGTGTTCCACATCCCACGCATTCTAGACGGCATCCGTCCAATTGGGAGCGCATCGCCACCCCGTACCCGGCGCGCAAAGAAAGACCGCGACGAGCGAGTGCCCGCCGCGGTCAATCAAGATCCGGTTAGGTCAGCAATCGCTGACCGATCAGCGGCCGTGCTTAGCCACCGGTCACGAGAGCGACGAAGCAGTTGATGTCGCCGACAGTGACGTTCCCGTCATCGTTGCAGTCACCATTGAGGATGTTGCAATCCGGGAATGCGTTCTCGTAGGCGCGGGCGTCGGTCAGGGCCAGCACGAACGCGTTGATGTCGCCAACGCTGACGACGCCGTCGCAGTTCATGTCGCCGATCAAGACAGTCGGGGCAGCCGGAACCATCACGTTGACGGTAACGGTCGGAGCAACGCCCGGACGGAACATACCCAGCGTGGCCACGCCCTCTTCCGGCGGGTTGGGGCTGTCGAAGCGGAAGTTGTACATCGTGCCCCAGCGAATCGCGTTCGCGTTCTGGTTCGTGAAGAAGCTGTCCGTGGCCCAGCTCACCTCGCCGCCAGCGTGGGCGCCCGGCCAATCGGTGCCATCGTAGGGCTCACCACTGTGGTAGTTGACATCGTGGAAGCCAATGTTGTTGACAGCGACCAGATCGCTGACCGGAACCGAGAACGAGCCGACGCTACGGTGCGAGTTCTGGTTGTGAACCGCGTACTCGTAGTGGAAGGTGCCGTCGCCGTTATCGGTGACGTTGTAGCCGACGTTGAGGAGACCTTCGCCAGGAACGAAGACTTCCTGGACGGTCGCACCGGCGGACTCCCAAGCATAGATCGCGGCGACGCGCGTCGGAGTACCGGTGAAGAAGAAGTTCCAGCCGTCGCCAGTGTTGTTCGAGCGGAACATGCGCTTGTGAGTCGCATTGTTGAACTGATTGCCGGCCTGCGAATCGTCGAACGCAACGTACTGGCCTTCGCCGTAGAACGTGGCGTTCGGGTAGTTGGCAGCGTCGACATCAGCGAGCTTGACCTGAATACGCTTGTAGGTCTTGTTGCCGGAAACGCCGCGCGCCGTGTGCGGCCAGGGGAAGACGCCGGTGAAGGCGTTGACCTCGAAGCGCGGTCCAAGACGCGGCTGGCCACCGTTACGCTGGGCCGTGTAGGGGTCGTTGCAGCCCGGTCCGAGGAAGCTCGGGCAGCCCGGGAACGGGTTCTGGCAAGCCTGGCAGAGACCGGAGAGCTGCAGTGCACAGAAGCTGTGCTTGAGCCAGCCAACGCCGATCTGCTCGAGGATGCCGTCGTTGAGACGGTACATGTTCTGAGCGATGACCGGGTGGTCGTCGCTGTTCTCGATCCAGTTCAGGTTGACGTTACCGATGTTGCAGGAGCTGGTTCCGATGGAGTAGCCGGTCGTGTCGCCGACGTTGCCCCAGCGCCAGGGGCCGGTAATGTCGCCGCAAATCACGTCGGCAGCGCCGCCACCGAGGATTTCACCGTCAATATGGCCATGCTCATGCGTGTCCAACGCGGACGCTTCCGCGACCGGGGTCGATTGCAGATCCTCAGCCTTCGTCGCCGACGGCGTCGACTGGGTCGCCATCACGGCATAGGCGAGGACGGTGATACAGACCGGGGCTAATACTAGTTTCTTCACAAGCGCTCTCCTCATGCGGATCATTTGACGGGAGCCTGCCGCCCTCCAAGCCGACAGACCGAGACATCATGTCCTTGACGTTAGCTGCACAGTATGTCTAACCGAACACCGAAACGCAAGGAGTTTTTTTCTTCAAAACCAGCGGCAAACACCCATAATTGAAAAATCGCCGGTTTTTTTCAGAAAACTATCGGACGTAACCGTCCTCGAGGCCGCGGAGGATCTTGCGGACGGCGATTCGGTCGGCCGCGTTCATCCGATCGATAATCAGCACTCCATCCAGGTGGTCCGACTCGTGCTGCCAGACACGGGCCTGGAGCTCATCGGCCTCGGAAACGACCTCGTTCCCATCGAGGTCGGTCGCAACCAAGCGGCAACGGCTCGGCCGACGGACCTGGACGTTGACTCCGGGGATCGACAGGCAGCCTTCTTCCGCCTCGGCCATCCCAGAACGCTGTTCGATCTGCGGATTGATGATGACCCGGTCGTCTGCGGGATCGCCTGTGTGGTTCATGACGAACAGCCGCAACGGAACGCCGACCTGCGGCGCCGCCAGACCCACGCCGCGCGATTCGCGCATCAGCTCGAACATCCGATGAGCGAGCTGCCGAATCGAGTCATCGACGTTCGTGACCGGGGCACATTTCCGGCGCAACCGCGGGTCCGGATAATGGATGATGCGTAGATCGGTCAGGTTGATTTCGGCTTCGGCCAACGGGCACCCCTTCCGGGTCTGACGGACTCATACTCGACCGTTATTGTAAACCGTGTGGCCGTCGGCGAAAACGGAGCGATCGACGACGGGTCAGGGAACGCGCGCGACGAACGCCGTCAGGCCGCGTGGAAATGGATGCTCCCCGTAGGATCGAGCGGCGCGGGACCGGAATCCCACGGAGCGCAACACCGCCAGCACGTCGCTCGGACGATAGAGTTGAAGCCGGTGACGTTCGAACGAGCGTTCGTAGCCGCGGGCGGATCGCGAAAATGTGACGATCTCGCGCACCAGCTGATCGCGTTCGCGGATCGGTACGATGTCGAGCAGCATCGACCAGTGCTGCGCCTCGACGTGTCGGTGCTCCCGTCGTGCCCGACGCGGGGTGGCGAGATCGAATAGCAGCATGCCGCCTGGACGTAGCGCACGGAAGACCCGCTGGAACAATCGTGTCGGAACCGGTTTCCTCCGGATCATGCCGGGCTGCAGGTAGTTCAGGCACTCGCCAACGGAAACGACCGCCACGCAGGTGGGCAACTCGGCGTCGTAGAGCGACCCGACATGGAAGGTTGCCGTAGGTGCCTGTCGACGCGCCAGATCGATCAAAGCCGCTGATTGGTCGTACCCGACAACGTCGAATCCCGCGCGGATCAGGGCGCCAGCGAGGATTCCGCTGCCGCAGCCGAGTTCGACGACTGTACCGTCGTGGATGCCCGCAGCCCGAAGGCGCATCAGGATATCCGGGGCCGCCTCCCGCGAGAAGTCGCCAAAGCCCTCGTGATGCACCATTGCCAACGGCGCGTCGTACAATCCGGACGATCGACCTCTTCGCGACCTGCGGCTCACAGCAACGCCGTGGGGTTCACCGTGGTCTGGAGCGAGAAACCTTCGGCGCCGTCGGTCGCCCCGTTTGGCGTTGCCGGCATGCCGCCGGGGATCCCCCCGCCCCGACCACCGTCACCGCCGGCAGCCCCGCCGCCGCCGCCACCGGCACGGGTCTCTGAAGTGATGGAGTCGGCGGTGCCGTTCGCGCCGGCGTTCCCGCCGAGGGCGAACACGTTTCCGTCGTCCACGACATCGGGGGCCAGCATGTGCACGATTCCGCCGCCGCCGCCACCACCGGGCCCGGAGTCGGAGGTTGCGTCTCCGCCTGCACCGCCATTGGCCATGACGATGCCGTTTGCGGTGTTGCTGACACTGGTGAATGACGCGAGCGTAATCACACCGCCGGCCCCGCCGCCGCCGCCTTCGATCGCGTCGTCGCCATCGGCGAGGATCATCCCGTCGTTCATGAGGTCCGCTCCAGCGAGAATCGCGACCGACCCTCCGCCGGAAGCGCCGGACCCGAACGCAGCGCCGCCGCCACCGCCGGCCTTCACGCCGACCAGCAGATTCTGACGGGACTCGAACTCGGACAGCCCGGTTCCTTCGCCGCCGCCGGCGCGACCGGAATCCTGCCCGCCGAGTTCACCACCAGCCGCGGCCCGGGTGCTGATTCCGGGCTCGGGCGGGTGAGAGGTGCCGTCCTGCGTGGAGTCGTCGAATCCGCTGCGCAAGGCGCCCTCGGTCCCCGTCTGAACGACGATCGTGCCGTAATTGCGGAACTCGCCCGTACAACGAATGACGGTGCCACTCTGGACCGTCAGGGTCACGCCGGGATCGATGACGACTTCGGTAAACTGCAGATTCACGTCGCCTTGATCCCCCAGCCGAATATCGGACTGCACGCGCAGCGCCCCCGCGGAGCCGTCGCCGAAGACGCGCGGGTCAGGGGTCGCTTCCGGAGATTCGTTGGCGTTGGTCGAATCGTTGGCATTCCCGTTGGACGGGCCGCCATTGTCGTTGGCACTGTTCTGGTTCTGGTTCTGGTTCTGGTTGTTGTTGGGCTGATCGGTCTGATTGCCGTTACCGTTGCCGTCGGGGATCGGGGTGGGTACTGGAGGGCACCCACCCAGCGACAGCGCCACGAACAGCGCACCGGGGACCAAGAGACTCGCGTGGCTCATCTGAATCGGCTCCTTTCAGTTCGCGTACGGCCATCATAGGGCATTGGGCAACCGGCGCGATCCTCCGGCGTCGGTTCTCGTCACTCAGCACGAAGACTGCACGACGATGGACCGCAAAATCGGCGAAGCGGCCGCCTTTCCTTCAGTAGCGGGTTTTGCGCGACGTTCCCAGCGGGTTTTTCGGGCGCCGCGGACGGAAGCGAAGCGACCGCCGGCAGATTGGGCGTGAGTCGTGATCGGAAACAATCGCCCAGGGAAGATCGGCGCTCCCTGAACTCCCATGGGGTCCGGCCTGGAGGCAAGCGGCAGCGACTATGGCAACTCCGGCGCAAATCGCGGACTACTACGACGGCTATCCCGACCCGGATGATCCGCGCACGTGGGGGCTACGCCCCTCCGGCGTGCGAAACCACAGCTTCTCCGAAGCTCAGGCAGCCTGGGAAGCGGAACACGGGGACGCGCCGGAACCGGAAGCGGTCCCGGGGCCACCGACGCCGGGCGCTGGAATGGCCGCGGCCCGCGCCGGCGATACTACCGCTCACGGCGGGACGATCGGTCCTGTCACGACCGGCCAGGTAGCACAAGTGTTCATCGGCAACAAGCCCGCGGCGTGCATGGGCGACCCGCACGTTTGCCCGATGTTCAGTGGCCCCAAGCCCCACGTCGGAGGCACGATCACCAAAGGAAGTGCCACGGTCTACATCGGGGGCAAGTTCGCGGCGCGCGTCGCCGACCTCACAGTCTGTACCAGCGAGCCCGGCCAAGTCGCAACAGGCGAACTCAGCGTGCTCATCGGCGACCTCGCCGGAAGCGGCACGGCCGGAGCCGGCGGGGGCAACGGCGGTAACGGCAACGCCAACGGCTCGACAGACGAATCGCAATCGGGCGGAGCCAGCGACTCCGACGTAAACGAATCCTCCGAGCGCCCGCCGGGCGAATCGGTCCAAGAGTTCGGGACGGGAACTCACTGGATCTCGATCGAGTTGGTGGACGAAGCCCGCCAGCCAGTCGTTGGCGAGCCCTACCGCATTACCCTCCCGGACGGTCGCGCCATCGGCGGCGCACTCGACGGCAAGGGGCAGGCGCGAATCAACGGCCTGGAAGAACCCGGCTACTGCCGGATCTCATTCCCGAAACTCGACCTGGACGCGTGGCAACGGTCGTTCGACGCCGGGAGCGCGCCTTTCATTGCGCCTGCAGGAGCCTCGCCACCAACGCGCGATGCAACTGATCCCGTGTCGGCAGGAAGTGCCCAGCCGACCGGGCGTTGGCACCAGGCGGGCCGTGACGACTGCATTTCGAGCATTGCGTTCGCGTCTGGACTCTTCTGGCACACGATCTGGGAGCACTCGGCGAACGAACCGCTGCGCCAAGCGCGCGCCAACCCGAACGTGCTCCAGGACGGAGACAACGTCTTCGTGCCGGCCGTTCGCGAAAAGAACGAACTCGGCGGGACCGACCGACACCACCGATTCGTTCGGCGCGGCGAGCCTGCACATCTCCAGCTACGCGTACTTGACGAGGACCAACCTCGGTCCAACGTCCCATGGACACTCGAAGTGGACGGACAACGCTTCGAGGGGCATACGGACGGCGACGGCAACCTCTCCGTACCGCTGCTCGGCGGCACCCGCAGCGCCCTGCTTCGTGTCGGCCCGCCGGACGACGAGGACGAGTACGAACTCGATCTGGGCGCCGTCGCGCCAGTGACGGTCGACGCCGGAGTCCGCGCACGATTGGAGAACCTGGGCCACCTCGATCCCGATCGGCATTCGGACGAGGACGATCTCAGCGATGCGTTGCGCGAGTTCCAGCAGCAACACGGCCTCGCGATCACCGGCGTCGCCGACGAGGCGACACAGACGCGGCTGCTCATGGAACACGGTTCATAACGACGACGAGAGGGAAGCGGATGGCCACGACAACCACAAGAAAACGACGTCGTCGAGCAAGCCGCGGCCGGCGCGGCGCGAGTCACCGAACGACACTTGCCCGTCGGCGAACCTTCCGGCTTCGCGGCCAAGCCTACTCACGGCTGATGTATAAAACCGGTAGCAAGCATGCAACCCTCGGAGACGGCATCATCCCGGTGGGACTGGACAACGTGTTCGACCGCGAAGCGCCGACACAGGTCAGCCTCAGCGACTATCCGGTCGTGCCGGCAACGCTGAAGCTCTTCAAGGGACGCAAGGAACTCGCTTCTACCGCGTCCGACGAGAACGGACGGTTCGAGTTCCAGGAGGAGTTGAAGGCCCGCCGGCGCTACCGGCTGCAGGCAACGATCGACAACGGTCCGCGAATCTTTCCCGAACGGGTGACGTTCTTCTTCAAAGTTCGCAAGGTTCCCGCCGGCCTCAAGACGGCACAGATCCGCATCAAGACCGTGCACCATGTCCAGATGGACTTCAAGAAATGGAAACGAGTCGACAGCGAGCGGTTCAAGGCGGTCCTGGAAGGTAGCACGCTCTGGCTCACGAGCGGCGCCGCACTGGTCTTCAACACCTTCGCGTTGGAAGCGGAGTACCTTTCTCAGCATCTGTCGCCGAACCTTCAGCGCGACCATAGCAACATGCAGTACCACCAGTTCGTGTACGAAGGTAAAACCTACGATATCCCGCTGTTCCACCTGTGCCTCGCAACCTGCACGGCGATCATGCTGCGCTACTACGGAGCCAAAATAAAAGGCCGCCCCGTGTCGATCGAGGACATCACCGAAGCCGCAGCGCGGTATGTCCTCGACATGCACACCGGCAAGATCCGTAAACGGGACTGGGCCCGCACGAAGATCGTTGACGAAGCCAAGCTCAACGCGTCGCCGCGCCGATCGGTCGAGTTCACGAACGGCGAATACCCGCACAACAACATGGACTTCGTACTACGCGGTGCCGAACGGCTCATGAAAAAACATGATCCCGACCGCAAGTACTACTGGGGCGGCGGCAACGATGACATCTGCAAGACGGAACACCCCAGCCTGACCTGCTTCCTGGGAATGGGCTGGCCTGCGGTCGTGGTCGACGACCTCAGCGGAACCTGGGACCACGGGCGCGTCTGCGTCGGCGCCGTGGTAGACCACCGCAAGCGGCTCAAACACCTGTATGTGCTCGACCCGAGTCGTCCCGGACGATTGACGATCAAGGCCGATGGTAGCCAGAGCGATCTGGGCTGGTGCATTATCAGCACGGAACTGGCGCAGTCCGAGGTCAGCCCAACCCGTTTCTCCGCCGGCGGTGTTCCCCCCGCCCCGCCGCGACAACCCTTCGGCGACTGAGCCGGATTCGCCAGCCCCGACGACCCCTCATCGACAATTACTCGCGATGCTCGCCGGTAATCAGTCGCGCTGAACGGTTCCAGGTGACGTAGTTCCATGCCCACTGGATCAGGACCAGGACGCGGTTCTGGAACTCGATCAGGAAAAACAAGTGTACGAACAGCCAGCAGAGCCAGGCGAGATACCCGGAAAGGCGCCGGCCCCGCAGGTCAGCAACAGCGGCGGCGCGTCCGATGGTCGCCATCTGCCCGCGATCCTTATACGCGAATGGCGGCAGCGCCCGGCCCCGTAGACGCGCGACGATTCGGCGCGCAACGTAGCGCCCTTGCTGCATCGCCACTGGCGCGATCCCGGGAAGCGGTGCGGCGCCGTGCGAAAAATTCGTGAGATCCCCGATCGCGTAGATCGTGGGCTGGCCCGCGAGCGAACAGTCCGGCTCGACAAGCAGACGACCGGCACGGTCCGTCGCACAGCCGGTCCGGCGCGCGACCGTCTCGGCAAGTGCCGACGCCCGAACGCCCGCGGCCCAGAGGACCGTGTGCGCCGCGATTCGCAAACCGGGATCGTCGTCACCCGTCCCCCGCTGGAGCATCAGACCTTCCGGATCGATCGCGGTAACCCGGGCACGGGTCAACACCTGGACCCCGATGCGCTCGACCTGCGCCTGCGCCCGGGCCGAGAGTCCCTCCGGATAGCCGGGTAGCACACGCTCGACGGCATCGATGAGCAGTACGCGCGACTCGCGCGGATCGATGGCGCGGAACTCGTGACGGAGCGTGTGGCGCGCGATTTCAGCGACCGCACCGGCCAACTCGAGCCCGGTGGGGCCGGCCCCCACCACCACGAAAGTCAGCAGCGATTGGCGACGCGCCGGGTCGGGTTCACGTTCGGCCCGCTCGAATGCGCCCAGAATTCGACCGCGGATCCGGGTCGCGTCCTCGATCGTCTTGAGACCGGGTGCGTGGGCCGCCCACTCGTCGTGTCCGAAATAGTGATGCGTCGCACCGGTCGCGATGATCAGATTGTCGTAATCAACCGTCGAGCCGTCGGAAAG
>JANQNU010000001.1 GCA_028279405.1 Phycisphaerae bacterium | reverse complement strand
GAGCTGGCGCCGAAACGGAACCACTCCGGCGTCATCCACGAGTTGCCCAATGTCTCCCTGAGCATGACCAGATAGTGGAGCGCCAGCTTGGCGTTCGATATTCCGCCCGCCGGCTTCATACCCACCATCCGCCCGGTCTCATAGAAGTAGTCACGAATGGCCTGCAGCATCACGAACGTGACCGGCATCGTCGCTGCCGGCTGGATCTTCCCGGTCGATGTCTTGATGAAATCGGCGCCGGCGTGCATCGCGAGAACACTCGCGCGCCGAACGCGATCGAGCGTGCCGAGTTCGCCGGTTTCGAGGATCACCTTGAGATGCGCCTCACCACACGCCTCCTTTACGGCGGCGATCTCATCGAACACGCGCTGGTACTCGCCTTTCAGAAACGCGCCGCGCGAGATGACCATGTCGATCTCATCCGCGCCCTCATCGACGGCGATCTGCGTCTCTTCCAGCTTGATCGACAACGGCGACATACCGCTAGGGAACGCGGTTGCGACCGACGCGACATTGATGTTCGCGGCGCCCAGCGCGATCCGCGCCACACCGACCATCGTCGGATACACGCAGACTGCCGCCACATGCGGGAGGCCGGGCAGCGTGTCGTGCAGATGTATCGCTTTCTGACAAAGCTGCCTGACCTTGCCGGGCGTGTCCTGTCCCTCGAGCGTCGTCAGGTCGATCATGCTCAACGTCAGCTTGAGCGCCTCGACCTTCGACTCCTTTTTGATGCTGCGCGTCCGGAAGCGTGCAGTTCGCTCCTCGACGCCGACCTCGTCGACACGCGGCACGCGCGCCAGGTCCGGCAGACGCTCGGCGGGGGCGACTGACGCCATGTCAGTTGCTCCTCACGACCGTTTCGAGCGCGACCCGAATCATCTCGTCGAACGTAGTCTGCCGTTCGTCCGAGCTCAACGCGTCACCGCTCCTGATATCGTCGCTGACCGTGCAGATCGCCAACGCTTCCACCCCATGTTCGGCAGCGATCGGATAGATGCCGGCGGCTTCCATTTCGACACCCAGAACGTCGTACTTCGCCATCGTCTCGAACATGTCGGGATCGGGCGTATAAAAGAGGTCCGCCGAAAAGATGTTGCCGACGTGATGCCGCACGTTCAGCTCCTGTGCCGCAGCGACCGCGTTCTGGACCAGGGAAAACGTCGCCAGCGGCGCGTAATCGTAGCCGCCGAAACGCATACGATTCACGTTCGAATCGGTACACGCACCCATGGCGATCAGGACGTCGCGCAGTTTCACGTCGGGATGCGTGGTGCCGCAACTTCCGACACGGATCAGGCGCTTAGCGCCGTACTCCCTGATGAGCTCCTCGCAATAGATCGATACCGACGGGATGCCCATACCGTGTGCCATCACGGATACGGGGACTCCCTTGTACTCACCGGTAAAGCCCCACATGTTGCGCACGTCGGTCACGCGTCGGGTACCGTCCAGATAATTCTCCGCGATGTACTGCGCGCGCAGCGGATCGCCGGGCATCAGCACGGTCGGCGCGAAATCGCCCGCGCCCGCATTCATGTGTTTGGTTGCCATCCGGCCTCTCTACCGGTAACTGTCTTGTTATTCCGACGAGTTTACCACCGAGACACCGCGGACATACCGCCGTCCACGAGCAGTGTCGCACCGCTGATCCAGCGAGCCGCCGGGCTCAACAGGAACAGGACCGCATCCGCGACGTCGCTACCGGTCCCCAGCCGGCTCAGCGGGGCCCTGGCTTCCCACCGCGCGACGCCGTCGGGCCACTCCTCGTCCAGACCGTCGTGCATGATCAGCCCCGGGCAGACGACGTTCACCCTGACCCCGGCGCCGCCCAGCTCGAGGGCCGCAGCCCGGGTCAGCATCGACAAGCCCGCCTTCGAGGTAGCGTAGTGCGCGTGTCCGATCGCGGGGTCTATTCCCTCGATGGATGCGACGTTGACGATGGCGCCGCCCCGGCCCTGCCGCTCCATCCGCGCTGCCGCGCTGCGGATGATCGCGAACGGCGCATCCAGATTTGTCGCCATCATGGAGCGCCAATCATCCGCGTCGATGTCGCGGAATGCCTTCACCGGCTGCCGCGCAGCATTGTTGACGACGCAGTCCACCCGGAGGTCACGATCATCCAGCGATCGGAACATCGCATCGACGTTGGCGGTTTCGGCAAGATCCGCCTGAATGGTTTCGCAGCGGCCGCCGGCAGAAGCAATCTCTGCCGCCAGCTTATCCGCCGATTCCCTGTCGGATGAATAATGCGCCACAACAACCGCGCCGGCTTCCGCCAGCCGTCCGGCAGTCGCTCGGCCAATGTTGCCGCTCGCGCCGGTAACGAGCGCCGTCTTGCCGGCAAGACTCAACAACTCGGCGACACCGGGCACCTCACTCTTCTTTGACATGGCAGTCTCTTCGCACACGGTGCGCAAACCTTACAATATTGCGGCCAACCCGACTGAAGGAGAATGCCGATGAACAGCTCACTGATTACCGGCCGCGAGGAGCAATGGACGAGCGAACGATGCTTCATCCGAGAACTCCTCAACGATCCGGCTACCGCTGAAGCATCGCTTGCCGAAGCCCGGGTGGAGCCAAGGGAGATAACGCAGTTGCATCGGCTCGCTGTCGCTGAGTGGTATCTGATCCGCGCCGGCCGCGGTCGGATGGAGGTCGGCGGCGAAGCACCGTTCGAGGTAAAAAGCGGAGACGTCGTCGCGATCCCGGCCGGCGATTCGCAACGCATAGAGAACATCGCGAATGAAGATCTCGTGTTCTGGTGCCTGTGCCTGCCGCGCTTCACACCCGACTGCTACGAAGCGTTGGAATGACGTCGCTAACGGCACTCGTAACCCGGGCGCAACACACTTTTGTCGCGAGCGCGCCACATCGAGTGGCAGCGGCATGAACATACAGAGATTGTAGCCCCGCCCTTCTGCAACGGCGCTATACTTTCGCGATCTGCGAATAGGAGACACGACATGTGTGGTTACGAAACAACAAGGCCCGGCAAACGCTGGCAGCTCCCGTTGTTGGCTGGTGCACTGGGACTTTCACTGGGCGTGAACGCTCAGGACACCGGCACCCTGATTCTCGAGGAGATCACGGTGACCGCTCAGAAGCGCGAGCAAACCCTCGAAGAGGTGCCGGCTGCCGTTTCAGCGATTTCAGGCGAAGCTGTCAACGACTATCTGGGCGCCGCCGAGGACATCCGTGCGCTCGCCGCGCGCGTTCCCGGCCTGAACATCGAAACGTCCAACGGCCGCACGCAGCCGCGTTTCTATCTTCGCGGCCTGGGCAACATCGATTTCGACGTCAACGCGAACCAGCCGGTCGCGATGATCTTCGACGAGATCTCGCTGGAGAACAACACGGTTCGCAGCCTCCCGCTGTACGACATCCAGCGCATCGAGGTGTTGAAAGGACCGCAAGGATCGCTGTTCGGACGTAACACCAACGCCGGTGCAATCAAGATCGACTCCGTCAAACCGACCGATGACCGTAACGGCTACGTGCGCCTGGGCTTCGGTTCGCGCGATACGATTCAGCTGGAAGGTGCGGGCAACGCCTCACTTTCCGATGCAGTGAACGCTAGGCTCGCCGTCAAGTACCAGGAGCGTGACGAGTGGATCGATAACCTCACGAACGGGCCGGGCGACGATTTCGGCGGCTTCGAAGAGGTTGCGTGGCGCCTGCAGTTCGCCTTCGACCCGAACGACTCGTTTTCCGGACTCCTGAAGCTGCACGGCTTCAACCAGGAAGGGTCGAGCCCGAACATCTTCTATGCGAACGCGATCGAACTGGGCTCGCCCGGGTTACGCGCAGGATTCGACGAAGAGATCGTCACGCAGGACGACGGCGGCGTCACCGATCTCGAGCTGGATCACTTCGGTGGTGCGCTCAACCTGCAGTGGACGCTCGCCAACGACATGACGTTCACGTCGATTACGGGCTACGACACGGTCGAGAACTTCCAGTCCGCTGACGTGGACGGCGGCAACATCTCGTTCGACGTCGCGGACATCGGTGCTCTCGGCCGGCAGGTATTCTTCGGTGTCGCGACCGGCGACGGACTCAACGACCATCATCAACTGGTCCAGGAGTTCCGCCTCGCCGGAGACTCGGACAACATGTTCTATCAGGTTGGCCTCTTCTACTTCGACGAGGACTTCGAGCTGTTCAATCGGGACTTTGTCGACCCGACACTCAGCGCGCTCGTCAACCAGGACACGCAATCGTTCGCGGTCTTCGGGCAGATCGAATACTCGCTCACCGACGTCTGGGCGCTGACCGTCGGTGCGCGTTTCACCGATGACGAAAAAGACCTGACCGTCGGCCCGGCGCCTGGTGCAACCGTGGCGCCCGGTTCGATCGACGTATCGGACTCGTTCTTCAACTGGGACGTTGCGCTGACGTTCGACGCGAGCGACGACCTGACGTGGTACGGCCGCCTCGCCACGGGTTCGCGTGGTCCGGTGACGCTGGGCCGCTTCGGATTCGTCAGCTCTGCTGATACGGAAGACACGACCTCCGCCGAGATCGGCTTCAAGAGCTCGTTGCTCGACGGCAGAGCCCGATGGAACACGTCGGTCTACTACTTCCGGAACGACGATCAGCAGTTGACCGCAACCGGCGGCGCGGCAAACGTCAATCAGCTCTTGAACGCCGACCGTGTTAACGGCTTCGGCGTCGAGACGGAATTCGATGTGATCGTCTCCGAGAACCTGTTCCTGTCAGCCAACCTCAGCTACAACGACACGGAGATCGACGATCCCGGGCTGCGCGACGACCTCTGCGGCTCCGCGCCGACCTGCACGGGTCTGGACCAGGTTGTCGGTATGCGCATGGGTCCGTTTGGCCCGGTCACCGAAGTGGCGATTGACGGCAACCCGCTACCGCGCACGCCGGAAGTCATCTTCAACCTGATCCTTCAGTACAGCTACCCGGTGGCCAATGGTGAGGCTTATTTCAACACCGATTGGAACTTCCGCGACGAGTCCAACCTGTTCCTGCATCGCTCGGTCGAGTTCGTCCAGGAAGACCGCTGGATCGGTGGCATCCGCACCGGCTATCGCAACGACTCATGGGATCTCGCGCTGGTCGGCAGGAATGTCACCGACGAGGTCGTCGTCGACGGCGGTATCAACTTCCTGAACCTGACCGCGTTCGTCAACGACCCCGCGTTCTGGGGCGTGGAGTTCCGGTACAACCTGCCGGAGTGATCTGTTCCTATGTATGACTGTCGAAGCCCGGCGCTGCTGCGCCGGGCTTTTTTTCCGGCCACCCGGCGCGCCGCGCTCTTTTTCTCGCTGCTGCTGTGGGGATGCACCGCCGACAAGACGCCGATTGACGAGTCCGCAGTCTTCGCGACCGGTCACGTCCAGAACCCGGCGATCCGCGAATCGAGCGGCCTTGCCGGCTCATCGCACGAACCGCGCTTGCTGTGGACACTCAATGACAGCGGATCGCCCGCGGAGCTGTTCGCGCTCGCTGACGACGGCAGCGACCGCGGCCGGATACTGATCGACGGCGCAAGCAATCGCGATTGGGAGGACCTTGCGTCCGGGGACGGCGTCCTGGCCATCGCCGACATCGGCGACAATCTCGGTATTCACCCGTTCCTCAGCATCTACCTGATCGATGAACCGAAGGAACCGTTCCCGATGGCGGTTCCGTTCCGGCGCATCGACTTCACCTATCCGGAAGGACCGCGCGACGCCGAAGCTCTTGCGATCGATCGCGCCGCCGGCGTTGCCTACGTCCTGAGCAAGCGCACCCTCCCGCCCGAGCTGTACAGCGTCCCCCTGAATGCAGACACCGCCGCCGGCCCCATCGTCGCCACCGCGCATGGTGCTGTCACGTCACTACCAGGTCCGGGCGCATCACCGCTGCCGTACCACTGGCAGCCGACGGCGATGGACATTTCCGCGGACGGGCGGCGCGCCGCGATCCTTACCTACGAGGCATTGTATGTATACGAACGAACCGCGGGGCAGTCGTGGCCGGAAGCACTAGGCAATGCGCCCAAGAGCTATCCACTGGCAGGTCTGCTCGCTGCTGAAGCCGTAACATTGATCGGTGATCATGCATTCATTACCGTCGAGGGCTACGGCACGTCGCTCTATCGCATCGCAATCGGACACTGACCGTGATTCAACCTGCACTGCTTCTAATCTGCCTGGCACTTTGCCTCACCAGCATCCCGTTGGGAGCGCTCGCGCAAGATGAAAACGACAAGTCGGTCACGATCATGGCGTTCAACGTCGAGAATCTGTTCGACAACGAAGATGACCCGGGCAAAGTCGACGAAACGTTCCTCGCGATCGCAGACAAACAGTCGCAGGCGCACATCGACAACTGCAACCGCATACTGGTGGAGCGCTGGCGCGATCAGTGCCTCTATTGGGACTGGAGTGACGTCGCCATCGCGCGCAAGCTGACCGCGATCGCCGACGCCATCCGCGCGGTGGACGGCGGCCGCGGACCAGACATCATCGCGCTGCAGGAAGTGGAGAACATTCGCATCCTCGAGCGACTGCGCAAAGAGCGGCTGGACGATCTCGGCTACCGCGAACCCATACTCATCGAAGGGCACGACGCCCGCGGGATCGACGTCGCGTTCCTGACGAAGCTCGAAACCGAGGGCGTCACGAAACTCCACACCATCGATTTCGATGGCGTCGACGCCGAACGGGTTGCGGACACGCGCGGCATACTGGAAACGACGTTCGTGTTACCCGACGGCTCACTGCTGACCGGCTACTCCGTCCACTTCCCCGCCCCGTTCCACCCAACGGGGATGCGGGAGACCGCCTACGGGAAGCTCAATGCGCTCAGAGCCCGGCTACCCGAAGATCGCGCCGCGTTCGCGGCCGGCGATTTCAACACGACGTCCGCCGAGGATCGCGAAGAACGTATGCTCGACCGTCTGGCCCGGCCGGTCTGGACGGTGACGCACGATTATTGCCGCGGATGCCCCGGATCCAGCTACTACGCGCCGACCGACGAGTGGTCGTTCCTGGACATGATTCTGTGGTCGCCCGCCGCGCTGCGTGGCGAAAAAACAACATGGCGTTTGCGCACCGAGTCTGTGTCAATCGCGAATCTGAGCGCAGCCCAGGTCGCCGAAGGCGGGACCCCTGCCCGCTTCGAAATCGATGAAGGGACCGGAGTGTCCGATCACTGGCCGCTTATCGTCTCAATCGAAAGCAATTAGAAACAACGCCTTGTAATAATTTCGTCACAGAGTTTCGACGTCCCGCACTGAGGTCTCGGTCAAGCTCAGCGCCATTCCCCTGATTTCGTTCTAAGCCCTTGTATTGCACAGCGTTTTTTTCCGCGCTAGATTGGCCGCAAAACGTGTCATGCTATGCTGTACGTAGCGTCAGAACGAGACGGAATGGCAGCATACAACCTCACGAAATAAGACTGTCACATTTCTCGATGACAATACCGATCTTTTCATTCAGCGGGGATCAATAATGAAACACAGCGAAAGCACCCCACGCCCGGCCAGCGCGATAGTGCGCAAGTTCGGCAAGGCGTGGTTCGCGGCAATGATGCTGCTCACGCTTCCTGTTGCGGGATTCGCACAGGAAACGACATCCGCGATTCGCGGCACGATAATGGCTCCGGACGGGTCTCCGGCAACGGGTGTAGCCGTGCGCGTCACGGACTCGCGAACCGGACGCACCGACGTCGCATCGACGAACGCCTCCGGGCGCTTCCTGATCGGTGATCTGGCGGTGGGCGGACCGTACACGATCTCGCTGAGCTCCAGTCAGTATGCGGACCAGTCCATCACCGACGTCATGATCGCGTTGGGTGAGACATTCGACTTCGATCTGACGCTGACAGCGGATTCGATCGAAGAGATCGTGGTGACGGCAGCTGCGGTGCAGACCGTACAGGTCGCGCTCGGTCCATCGTCGACCTTCGATTTCGACGATCTTCAGAATCTCCCATCGATCAATCGCGACCTGCGCGACATCGTTCGCGTCGATCCCCGCGTGTACATCGACGAAGCGTTCGTTGACGCCGTGCAGTGCGTCGGCGCAAACCCGCGCTTCAACAGCCTCACCGTCGACGGCGTCAAGCTCAACGACAACTTCGGCCTGAACTCGAACGGCTTCCCGACACAGCGGCAGCCGTTCCCGTTCGATGCGATCCAGAACGTATCGCTCGAGCTGTCCCCTTATGACGTCCAGTACGGCGGCTTCACCGCGTGCAACATCAACGCGGTTACCCGTTCGGGCACGAACGAATACACCGGCCGT
>JANQNU010000087.1 GCA_028279405.1 Phycisphaerae bacterium | reverse complement strand
CCCGCTCGCTCGCGCTCGCGGCTCGTTGCGCTTGGTGTCTGGTTCGCGCCGGGGTCTGTGGCGTAGACACAGGCCTTGCAAAGGGAGCTTGCTCCCCGCGGTCGTCGCATCACCGATGCGCGTTGGGTGGTGTCTGTCTAGCCTTCCGGCTCGGCGCGCACGGCGGTCCCGAACACGAGGATTTCGGCCATGCCTTGGCCGATCATGGCGGTGGTCGAGAATGTACTGACGATGGCATTGCCGCCCAGCGAGCGCGCTTCGTCGCACATCTGATCGATCGCCTGTTCGCGCGCCTCGGCCATCAGCTTGCGATACTCGTGCACTTCGCCGCCGACGAGATTGCGGAGTAGTGCCAGAATGTCGCGACCGATGTGTCGGGCGCGTACCGTGTTGCCGCGAACGAGTCCGTAGGTCTCGACGATGCGGTAGCCGGGGATGGTCGGCATGGTAACGATGATCAGGTCATTCACTGCTCGATATCCTTGTAACGATCACTGCGATGGGCCCGAAGCCGCTCGACGAGCACGGTTGCGAACAACAGTACGCCCCCGCCCAGCATCGCCCATACGCCGATGCGCTCGAGTGTGTCGACCGACGGATCTCGCGTGAAACTGTAGAGTCCGTAACCGGCCAGCAGCGCGACGCCGCCGACGCCGAGTATCCAGCCCAATCCGCGCGAGGTGCGCATTGTTGCTCGATTCATGAGGTTGCCCCATTGTTCCCTGTCCGGCTCCGCCTGCGGCAGGTCTCGAATCTGTGCTTGCATCCGTCGAAAGTCCTCCATGATCTCACGACACTCCGTACATCGACGCAGGTGGACGCTCACTTGCTGTGCTTCCTGTTGAGGCAACTCGCCGTCCAAATACGCACTGAGCAACTCTCGGATCGCCGCGCAGGTTTTCATGACGCGCCCTCCTGCGCGAGGAAGCGCTCGCGTAATGCGCTGCGGGCCCGGGACAGCCGGGACATCACCGTGCCAGGCGGGATGTTCAGCGCGCGTCCGATCTCGGCGTAAGAGAGCCCGTGATAGTCGCGCAGCAGGACGATCTCGCGCTGCTCTTCGGTCAATGTCGCGAGCGCCGCTCGCAGTTGGTCGCGCGATTCGTCGCGCGCCAACCCGTCCGCCGGATCGTCCAGGGTGACGGGATCGCTGCCCAGCGTCTGGTGCGCGCCGCGCGCTCGGTCACGGACGACATCGATGCACCGGTTCCGCAAGATCCGGAAAAACCAGCCGCGGAGATCACGCTGCGGGTCCAGTCGTTGCCGGGTACGCCATACGGAGGTCAGGGCCGCCTGGACGGCATCCAGGGCGTCCTCGCGGTTGCGCAGCTTCTGGCACGCGTACGCAAATCCGCTACGTCCGACGGCATCGAGCCGCTCGATCAATTCACGCTCCCGATCCGAGACGGGCATTCACGACTCCGGGCGGGCCGTCAACGGCCACAGCGAGCAAGCACGATCCAAGCGAAATCGGCGGCCGGCTTGCTCGGTAGGTTGCCGACAACTGCGCAACGCCTGAATCGAGACCGCTCTACCGATACACTACGGACGCAGCGTTTGGTTATTCCCTCAACCTTGCCCCGGGTCCGCATAAAGATCAAGCCTCCAGCCGGCCGTTTGAAAGCGCCTCTTGCCGTGACGACGCGCTCGTCTTATTGTCGCCAGTGGTCCTCGCCGGACCTGGAGGGTGTCCAATGGGTATCGAAGTGCGTGGATCGGCACCGTTGCCGAAGCGTGGACTGCTCCGTCGGCCAGTCGATCGCGTTACGCTGTTTCGGCAGATCTCGGCGGCACTGCCGAAGCTGATCGATGACGATCTCATGCGCGACTACGCCGCGCTGTCGACCGAGGATCGCGTGCTGCTACTCTGGTTGCATCCGGGCAGCGAGCCGATCGAGTTCGGTTGGGAACCCGGCGAGCGCGTCACCGTCTGCGCAAAGACTTCTTCCGTCGGTCCCGGATACCACGTGTTCGTGGTCGAACTGCTCGAACGGATCGGGGCTCGTTGTCGCATGACGTGGAACTGGGAGCCCGCCCCGAACGATCTCCCGACGTTGCAGCGTGAGTATGGTTGTTTCCTGGGCAACATGGCCCGGCGCCTGATCGAACTGTCTGAAGCCGGCGCGACCGATCTGCTCGTCAACTGGCCGCTCGACACGCCGCATCCGGTCGATGCCGGCTTCTGTGTCGCGCCCACCGGCGTCATGGGCCGGTCCTGGTGGGAACAGGTCGCGTCGGCCACGCCGGACGAATTGATGACCTGGGCGTCGACGTTCGCGATCTGGTGGGATGCACGGCGTGACGCACACTACTACGATCGGCTGGGTCGTGTCTTGCTCTGGTCCGAGGTTCCGTGGCGACCGCCGGTCGACGAGCGCGAGCGTACTCGTTGCTCGCTCGCGATCGCCGCGTTGGAACGCGCCGGGCATGCAGACGGCAACATCCGCTTGCCGCAGGCCGAGATCGAGGAACTGCGACGAATCCTCCAGACGCCCGCCGAAGACTATCCCATCCCCGCGCCCGAAGGAATCGGCTATGCGCGGCGCGCCATGCGGCACGCAACGACCGGCGGCTGGACGATTGCGCTTCCCGGCTACTTCTACTCGGAGTTGAGCGACGACGGCAGCCAGATCGTGTTCTGGTATGACAATCGCACGGTACAGGTCAGTTCGATTTCCGTGGGTGGCATCGGCGGTCGGCCTGCGGCCCCGACGGACCTGTTGCCGGACAAGGCGGAGTCCGACCTCCGTGACGCCGAGGTGATCGACCACGCAACGGAACACCTATCGGGCTGGGCAACGATCCGACCCGGCGCACCGGACACCGCCGCCTACCTGCTCCAGGGGTGGATGGCCGGGGAGAACACCATGACGATCATCTCGATCCAGTTCGACGACGCGAAGCACCGCCCGTGGGCAATGGAGACCTTTGCGTCCCTGCTCCATCCGCCAAACGCGGGGCAAAGCAGCACGCTGCGCTGAGCGCAAAATCTGCCGCAGGTGCTCCCCGCTCAGGTGCGACCGCACACGCAAGACCGATCATAATGGTGATGTCCGATCTCGACGAAAAGCGTAAGCGGACGCTTGAATCGCTGGAACGTCGGCTGGACGAGCTACCGCTCCTTCCCTCAGTGCTGACGCAGATACTTACATTGACTCCAGAGGATCCAAGCTTCGCGGCGAAGATGGAGGATCTCGCGCGTCGTGATCCGCCACTCGCAACGCGACTGCTGCGCCTGGCGAACAGCGCCGCGTCGGGGTCTCGGACGCCGATCACGACCCTCGCCGGCGCGATCGGCCGGGTAGGCGCACGCCCGTTGGCGGAAATGGTGACATCGCTGGCGGTGATGAGCGTCTTCGTCCCCAAGACCGTCGGTCAGCGGAACCTCTGGCTGCACGCGATGCAGGTGGCGGTAGCCGCCAGACTCCTCGCGATGCAGAACCCGGAGCTGGAGGTGGAACCGGAGCAGGCCTACCTCGCAGGCTTGCTCCACGACGTCGGGCGGTTCGTCATGTTCCGCGACTCACCGACGGAACTAGGCGCCGTGGACGAGGCCGGGCCCCAATCCCCGCGCGAGCTGGTTGAAGCCGAAGTGCGCATCTGCGGCTACGACCACGCGGAGTTGGGCTGGCTCGCGTGCCGACAGTGGCGCCTGCCCGATAAGGTCGCGACCCTGATCCGCGACCATCACGTCTACCACGATTCAAAAACGTCGGCCTGGTCCGCCGAGATGCAGGCACTGGTGCGCGTCGTGCAACAGGCGGATTCACTGAGCTTCGGGCTGCTGACACACCCAGGTGTGGTCAACGTGTCACAGGCCGAGCGCGACGCCTTTGTACGCAAGACCTGCTTTCACCCAAGCTGGCGCGTACCAAGAGCACGCGTTCGACAGGTCGCCGACATGCTCGAACCCGTTGACGATGCGTGCAACCTGCTGGCCCACAGCCTCGCGCTGATCCTCCCCAAGGACTCGGGGTGCGACCAGACGACCGCACGCAAAGACCCTCCCGATCGCTCGTAGCGACGATTTCTGAATCACCACCCCAGCTCGTTCCGGCCGTGGCGATGGCAACCGAGCGGCGCCCCGCCAACGGCGAAGTTGCGGGAAAAAAAGAACCTCCCGTGCGAACACGGGAGGCCTGTCGTTCGAGGAGAGGTTTGTCTCCAACGTACCGCTCGGGCACGCTGTCAGCAGATCATTCCGGCGCGCAAGGCGAGCCGCTGGTCACCGCCGTCACGAAGTCATTGATGTCGCCGACGGAAACGTCGCCGCTGGCGTTGGTGTCGTTGGCACAGAGGTAGTCGCACGGAGCGGAGCCGCCCGGGAACAACGCGTTCCAGGCCGCCTCGCCGCCGGTGACGGCCGCCACGAAGAAGTTGATGTCACCCACGGTGACGCTTCCATCACAGTTCGAGTCCGCGCAGTCGCCGCACGGCGGACCGTCGGCGCCGAGCGCGTACAGCGTGTTGTTACCGACGCGGGCGTAATACACCTTGCCGTCCGGGCCGGCCATGACGCCGCCACGAAGGTTGAAGTTGGGATCCAACTCGCCGGAGTCGTACTCGGAGACGGCCGGGTTGGAGAACTCGACGCCGACCGGCGGCGTGCCTTCGTACTGCACTCCCCAACCTCGAATTGCATCGGTCGCGTTAAACCCGTCGGTCTGCAGCGCCGGGAAGCCGGTGACGGAACCGTTGCTGTCCGCCACGGTTACCGTTACCAGCCGGAAGGACGGGTCGAGGTCGTTGATGAACTCGTAGGTGATCGTGACCCGTTGCCACAAACCGGTGTCGAGTGCGAGGGCCTCGTTGCCGGTCGGGTTGGCGAAGTGATAGGGGAAGATCGCCAGGGTGGCGTCCCACTCGAGCGTCCAACCTTCGTCGAAGTTGTTGATGCCACCGCCGAAGTAGGGCCAGACGTTGTCCTGCAGCGTCTCGCGGAACTGGCTCCACTGGATGACCACCGTATCGGCAGTGCTGTCGGGGAAGTCGTGGAACGCGCCGTTCCAGTTCGGGTCGCCGCCGTTGCCCAGGGCGTCGAGCCGCATGACCTGGTTGTCCGGATCCTCAGGATCGAGCACGACCTGTGGGGCACCCGGGTAGCGCGGATCGAGCGAATCGGCCGGCTCGTTATCCTCTTCCCAACCATTCTGTCCGGTGAGGTCCCCGAGCGTCATGCCTTCGAAGTTCTCACTGAAGATCGTCGTGAGGTTGTTAGTGTCCGGCCCTTCCATGACGGTGAGGTTGTCGATCCAGATCGGACCGTCCTCGGCGATGACCGCGTTGCTGACGTCGAGCGAAACGGCGCGGGCGGCCAGTTCCTCGCCGACCGGCTCCTGATCGATCGGACTGGATCGCGTGCCGGCGACGAGCAGCATGTCGCCGTTGTCACGGTTGAGCAGTTGGCCATGAAGACGGAACTCACCCCACCAGGTTTCGCCGAACGCGAACGTTACAAACGAGATCGTGCCGTCACCATTGTCGGTGTACTTTCCGACGAGTCCGCCGGCCGCACCAACAAAGATGTCCGTGTTGTTGAACCCGAGGCAACCGACATCATAGAAGCCCTGACCGAGATTGGAGGTCGCCGTTCCTTCGGGAGCGCCGGTGATCGGGTTGTAGGCGTAGAAGGACGCACCGTAGTCGGCCCAGGTATGGGTATAGATCCGACCGGCGCCGGCGGAGTTGGGCGCGTCGGGGTTGTAGATGACGTGGCTACGAGCAATCTTGCCGCCGTCCGCGGACCATTCGAGCGTCGCGGTGTCAGTGTTGGTGTCGGCGCGAATGCAATACACCTCGCCGACGCCGTCGTCACCCGCCCCGCTATCGAAGTTGCAGAACACGCCGTGGATTCCCGCGCCGAACAGATCTGGCGCCATGGTCAGGTTTCCGTCATCGGAAAGCGTGATCGCGACGCTGCTCGACCAGTCGATGTTTCCGGTGGCGGAATCGATCTGATAGAACGTGTGCGCGCCGCCATTCAAACCACCGAGAACGTAGAGCTTGCTTTCGTATAGCACTGGCGTCGGGTTGTTGCACGACGCCGCGGGATCATCCAACGCCGAAACCCAGACCACCAGGCCGGTATCTTTGCGGACCGCAGCGATCTCGGCCGGTGCCCCATCGCCTTCACCCATGACGTACGCGAAGTCGCCGTCCCCGACGATCGGAGAGGTGCATGTAAACCCGGGTCCGAAGCTGATCTGATTGTCGGCGCCGTCGTTCGCGGTCCACAGCAGGTTGCCGTCCGTGTCGAACTTGGCCAGCGTGTTGGACGGCGTCGACGTGCGGATGTAGATGTTGCCGGCGGCATCGTAGACAAACGAACTGAGACCGGCCGGCCGGTTCAGGCCGAGCGCGCCGAGGTCGGCGCTCCAGGCCTCAACGAAGCCGTTGTCGACGATGTTGGTGGGGATGGTGGCGCTGCGCGACCGCCCTTGGATGTCACCGTTCACGGCACCCCAGGGTGCCATGACATTGTCGGCGAATGCGGTGCTCGCCGCACACGCCACCGTTAGCAGAACGAACTTCCTCATTTCCACTCTCCCTTAATACCGATGCACAAAGATTTCAGTCGTTGCGACACGTTGCCTGCGTACTCGACGCATCCGTGCTTCAACAGAACGTGTTCGTGCTGATGTGCTCCTTCCGCCTCACACGAACCCAGAATTGACCCGACAGACGCCATATTAACCAAAACGAAACCTCAACTCCACAACATTTTTCGTTCCGAGAACAATATTACCCATACTGTCACCAATTACCGCTGTTTTGCATTCCTAATTTACCGTCCGCGGCGATCGGAGTTTTCGACTATTCGACCCGCATGTCGCCATTGACTGAGCCTGACCTCGAACCGGGCCGCCTAGAAACACGTGGCACCGACGAGCCGGCCTCGGGCCCGATCGGCCGCTCTTAACTCGGCGGCCATGCCGGCAACTCGGCCGTTCGCTCCGGCTGCATGTCCGGGACATTGAACCAAGCCTCGAGTCCACCCTGGCAGCGGGGGCATTTTGCCGGGGGCAACATGCCGCGATCGCGATTGGGCGGAAGCGCCTGCGCGACACAACGTGTCTTACAGGCAAGACAATACAGCCATAGATGAACCGCGTCCTCGCTGCAACTTGGACACGTGTATGGCGGCAGTTCCCGGGCTCTTACATTTACTTGGACTTCTTCCTGACACGCCAGACAAACAGCGTCCGTATCGAACTTGCTCGGAAGCTTCACACCTTCCGAGCCACCGCCGCACGCTGAAAACGCCGCCAGCGAACCGGCGAGCACGACGAGATTGACCCAGCGATTCGTCATCGACGATCCGGCTCCAAGTCGGGGATTTCCGTCCATGCCCGGTTCTGCGTACGCCAGTTCGCGCTCAACTCGTTTGGATAATTCTTCGGCGGCGTGAAACTATGGCGCGGGGACCGTTGCTCGAACCACTCCTCCACTTGACCCTCATACTGATCGCCATCCAGTCGAACCGAGCGCTCCCCCGGCAACCAGGTGAAATAGTTCATTGTGTCTACATGAGGCCTGCGGAACTGCCGAAAGTCCGTGGGCCGAATCCAGCGCACCAACTGAACGTGACCATCCATAAAACCAATCTGCGCCGCACCGTTGTTCAGGTGCCGCCAGCCAATCATGGTCGATTGCCATTCCGCACTTAGATCCGACGGAAGCGTCGGCGATGTGCGCCCCATCGCAGTTGAGGCTAGCCACGTGGCACTCATACTCCCAAACCAAGTCCACCACCCGTCTGCGATCTGCGCCTGCCGCGCCGGGTCCTTGTAGCGGTCTTGTGGCCAACCATATTCGATAATCGAGTTCTGCGCGTAACTCGTACGCACGCCCGGCTTTAGCGGCTCGTTGACACCGAACTGGTCCGCGAACCTGAAGTTCCATGAGATCCCGCGCAACTCCATAGGCAGATCGGGCCGCTTATCTGTCGGACAAAACCGGATGTCCGGGTTCGTACAATACTTTGTCTCAACCAACACATCGATCCACGTCGCCATCACTCCCGCCAGCGCGATGGCACCACCGTCGTCCTTACCTGGACGATATCCGTTGTTCTCCGTGCCACACAGCTCCTCGGCCAAACCCAGTCCATGAAGGTTGGCCCCACATTTCGCACGCCTGGCCTGCTCCCGCGCCTGCCCCAAGCTAGGCAGCAGGATCGCGATCAGCAGCGCAATGATCGCAACCACGACCAGTAACTCGATGAGCGTAAAGCCGGCGCCACGGTGCGGCCCACGATGCAGCGAAGACACGTTCATTGCGTCGTCCTCTCTTCTATGCTCCACGAACATCAACACGTCGAGCGAGTGCGGTCGGAGGTGCTATCTATCTTCACTCGCTCGACGCATTCGTAAAACAACCTGCACGAATTGCGGGCTCATTGTAACCCGGAAATGAAGAAAACGCTAAACATTTTCCGTTCCCAGGCAAAAATACCCCAAACTGGTCTAATTTTACAGAATTTGACTACCCATTTTGACAATTGCCCGCCCAGGATCGATTCAAGCCCCCTGGCCAGTCACCTTCTCACCTCTCCACCGCCGTCACTGCCACCGAAATGAATGACTTTTATTTGTCCCAATTCGTAGACCGTACGCCGACCTCTCGACGCCGACGAGACCGGCCGCTCTGATGAAACACGCCCCAACGATCAGCGACGGGTGACCATCTAAAAACGCCGTCGAGCGAATGAATCAGGAGCGCTGACGTGACCGCACGCTGCACTGCTTCGGGAATTCGGTTTCGTGTCGCGACCGACGAAGACCTGCCGGCGATTCACCGGCTCAACTACGCGACGTTCGCGGACGAACTCGGGCAGTATCCGCGCGACGCCAGCGCAACAGAACCGCAACTTGTCGACAAGTTCCACGAGAAGAACACCTACTTCGTCGCGATCCGCGACGAAACGCTCGTCGGCATGGTCGCCGTCCATGCAAAGCCTCCGTTCTCCGTCACTCGGCGACTACCCGATCCGGGGCTTATCCGCGTCCTGGGTGGACGCGCGATCGAGGTGCGTCTGCTGGCCATCGTCCCGGGCCATCGTAACACCACCGTCTTCGGCGGTCTGCTGCACGCCGTGTTGCAAGCCGCACGGCGGCTGCAACGAAAACACCTGCTGATCTCGGCAATCGAGCAACGCCTGCCGCTCTATCGGCGATTCGGTTTTCTGGCACTCGGTCCCGCCGTTCCCGACGGGTCGGCGTTCTTCGTGCCGATGGTGCTCCCTCTCGAGCACCTTCCGCCTCGAATCGAGCGCAACTTCGTACGGTTCGCTCGCCGGTCAGGCGAAACAGATGACGACGCGCACGCACCGCGGGCCAATCCATGGAAGAGATTCCACCCGGGGCCGGTGCCAGTCGCGAGGGAAACTCGTGCAGCCTATTCGCGGAAGCCGATCCCGCACCGTAGCGCTACATTCGAGCGTCTACTGGCGCGCGTCCGCGGTCGGCTCCGCGAAATGACGAACTGTCGACGCGTGGCGCTGGTGGCAGGCGGAGGCACTCACGCCAACGACGCGCTCGCACTTTCGCTGCGCGCCCGAAATCGCGGTGTCGGCGTCGTGCTCGACACCGGCGAGTTCGGTGCTCGGCTCTGCGATCATGCCCGCCGAGCCGGACTCCGATTCCATGTACTGCGGTCGGCGTGGGGTCGCGGCTGGGACCTCGACGGTCTCGATCGCCTCTTGGCGTCGGATCCGGAGATCGCCTGGATCTGGGCGGTCCACCACGAGACCAGCACCGGCGTGCTCAATCCGCTCCCGTCATTGCAGGCCCGGGCTGCCGAGCGGAACATCCCCCTCTGTCTAGACTGCGTGAGCAGCATTGGCGCCGTTGCGCTCGACCTGAACGGAATCGCACTCGCCAGCGGCAGCTCGGGCAAGGCGCTGCAATCATTTGCGGGTCTGGGCTTCGTCCTCACCGGCGTAGATGCCCGATCCTTCGACCAATCCTTCGGCTGCGACCAGGACGGTCGTTTCGTGCCGTCAAGCCTCGACATCGTCTCCGATTTCGAAGCGCGGCTTCCACGCTTCACGCTTCCTTCTCCGCCAATGCAAGCGCTCGCGTCCGCGCTCGATGCAAACTACCGCACACCCTCCGACCGAGAGGACACCTACGAACGCTATCGAACTGTTACTCAGCATTTGCGCCGGGGCCTCGACGGACTCGGGCTGTGCACGCTGGGAGATCGCGAACTTGCGAGCCCGGTCATCACGACGATCCGCTGCCTGAACCAGGAGCATCGGGCCGCCCTCATCAAAAGCGCCGCCGACGCCCGATGCGCGATCTATCACGCTCCCGCCTACTTACGTGATCGGGGCTTGCTACAGGTTTCCACGATGGGCCGCATTACGACGACCGATTGTGATCGACTACTGGCCGCATGGAGCGGACACGTCGGTGTGCGGGCGCCGACTGGTGGGCCTGCAACAGCCAACCCAGTACACTAGCGTGCGATGGCGGCTCCGAAAAAGAAAACCTGGCTGAACAGCGGCCCGCTCCAGCCAATCCAGGCCTTTCTCGTCTACCTGGCGCTGCGGGTGTGGGGCACGATCATCAACTGTTTCCCGGTCCGCGCGAATCTAGTAACCGCGCGGATCTTCGGGCGAATCTGGTGGTGGCTGATGCCACGGCACCGCGAACGCGCAATGGAAAACCTCCGGGCGGCACTCGGTGACGTTTACACCGAAGCAGAGCTGTGGCAAATCGCGCGGTCGTCGTTCGAGCACTTCACGCAGGTGTATCTCGTCGAGCTACTGATGACGACCCGACTGGTGAATCACAACGCATGGTCGCGACATGTCGAGCTCGACGACCTCGGCCCGGGTCTGCAGGTCCTGCTCGAAGAAAACGCGTTGATGGTGACGCCGCACTTCGGCAACTTCGAACTGCTCGGGATGACGCTGACGAAGCTGGGTGTGCCGCTGGCGGCCGTTATGCGGCCGCTGGACAACGTGCGCATGAATCGGTTCCTGGTGGAGTCGCGTGCCGTCAACGGCCTGACGCTGATGGACAAGAAGGGCGCGATGACCCAGACGCCGGAGTTGCTCGACCGCGGCTTGCCGGTGTGCTTCATCGCCGACCAGGACGCCGGGCGCAAGGGCTACTTCGTCGACTTCTTCGGCCGCAGCGCCTCGACCTACAAGTCGATCGCGCTGCTGGCGATTCAGCGCGACCTGCCGGTCATCGCCGGGTATGCGGCGCGCGTCCGGACCGGGTTCCACTATCGTATCGGGATCGAGCGGATCATCCGCCCGGACGAATGGGCCGATCGCGATAATCCTGCGTTGTGGATCACGCAGGAGTTCTCCCGCGCAATGGAGCGGTCGATTCGCCGCTGGCCCGAGCAGTATCTCTGGGTACATCGACGTTGGAAGACGCAGCCGCCGCCGCGCAAAGCGACGCGGGCCCGCACCGCCGCGGCAAAGCCCGCTCCGTAACGCAAAACGGCGTCAGGGAGACTGACGCCGAGTGCGGGTTGGGTGGAGGGTTGGTTCGTAACGCCTAAGCAGCCGGCGTGATCTCCTCGACGTCCATCGTCTCGCGCAGCTTCACCAAGGCCTTGTTCTGGATCTGACGGACGCGCTCCTTGCTCACTCCGAGCAGATCGCCGACCTGCTCGAGCGTCATGCCGCGCTCGTCCTCGCCGTACACTTCATTCAGGTTGAAACGGGCCGTCAGAACCTCCTGCTCCATCTCGGTCAGTTCCGCCTGGTTCTCGTTCAATACCCGGCGAAGATCGTCGACCGCCAGCGCCTCGATCTCCTCACGCTGCCGATCGAGGTAATCGCTGCGCTCGAACTCCGGCTCGAACGAAGCCGGGAACTGGTTCCGATAGCGCATTCCTTTCGAACCAAGCCGCGTGAACGCACTGACGATCGCCCGGCAGGCATACGTGCTGAACTTGAATCCGCGGTTGCAGTCGAACTTGTCGACGCAGCGAATCAGCGCATAGTTACCCTCGCTGACCAGGTCCGACAGCTCCGCACCGTGAATGCGCGTGCGCCGCGTCATCGCCAGCACCAACGAGATGTTCATGCGGACGATTTCCGCGCGAACTCCCTCGGCCGCCTGCGCCCAGTGCAGCAGTTCCCGAGCCGCCGTCACCGTCAGACGCTTGCCCCGGTATTGCCGCAAGATCTTCATCGCCCGATGCCGAAAGTAGTTGAACGCCAGAAATAGCCGGTATTCCTCGTCCGGCGTCAGCACCTGCGCCCGAACATTGCTGTAAATTCCGAAATCGCTACCGAGGTCATCTTCGCTTTGATGGTCCAGCACCATCTCACGGATCGGCCGCGGCGGAATCGAAAGGCACTCCTGCTCGACGCGCGTCCGCCGAAAGATCGGGTCGTACACGCACTCGTACTCGCTACCCACCAGCAGCTCGAGCAGCGCCCGCTCCTCGGGTGCAAATGACTTCAGTCCGCGCGCCGTTGGCAGCTTCGAGTTGGCACGGAGCTTGCGCAACCCGCCCACCGGACGCGATTCTCTCGTCTTGCTCCTGATCATTGAAGGCATCTCGTCGCTCCACTTCTGCGGTTCAGCCTACCGCTCACCCAGCGGCGTGATGGTCGGAACACACCCCTGCTTCTATCTCCTACGTTCCAAAGGAGCCTTTGGTTTCACCCTTCTTCGATTTCACCCCGAATCGAAAAATTTGAAACCGTCCAAGTTTCGCAGGATTGCCACCCAGGTCGCACTCCTTACAAAATCCTACCTTCGACTTTTTCGACATCGTTATGGAAGGTAGTCTTTGTCGCATGTCGCCCCTGCGGTTCCTTCATCTTGCCGACACCCATATCGGGTCTCAATTGCCCGCGTCGCCGCGGACTGTTGGACACCGCGGCAATGACTTGGTTGCCAGTTACCATCACGTGGTTACAAACGCACTCCGGGATTCCGTCGATTTTGTGATTCATGCCGGCGACCTCTTCGACCAGCCCCAGCCGCACGGCCCCGCCGTTACCGCGGCCTGCGAACCACTCCTGCGACTCGCAGCACGTGGCATCCCCGTCGTCGTCGCACCCGGAAACCACGAACGTTCGACAATTCCCGACAATCTGTTTTTGCAACACCCGAACATTCACATCGCGCTGCGCCCCACCACCTTCCGGCTGCGTATACGCGGCGTGACGATCGCGCTGCCGACGTTGCCCTGCCTTCGGCGTGAAGCGGTTGCGACCTTCCCGGAGGCATTGGACGAAAGCGGGTGGTACCCTGGTTGCGCCGACTGTTCGATCCTGGTCGTACACCAGGCGTTTGACGGCGCCGTCTGCGGTCCGAACGACTATCGGTTTCGCGCGGGGCCGGACGTCGTTGCGCGGAGTGTGTTGCCGGCCGGCCTGTCTTACGTCGCGGCGGGGCACATCCACCGTCACCAAGTGCTTCAATCGCCGATCGACGGCACACCGATCGTCTACGCCGGCTCGACCGATCGAATCACGTTTGCCGAGCGCAACGAGCCCAAGGGCTGCATCCAGGCAACGATCGACGCGGCTGGACGTGTCCGACACCATTTTGTCGAGCACGCCGTGAGACCGATGACGGTACGCTCGATCGACGTTACCGGATTGTCCCGTGCGCGCTTACAAGAGAGCATCGAGGAGACGCTGCACGCGCTTCCGCCAGGCGCGCTCGCAGACGTCAGACTCACCGGGGAGTCGACGCCGGATCGACTGCGCGGAATGGCGCTGACCCAGCGCACCCGTCGACTGCGACCCGACGTTTCGCTGCGCGTCAGCATGAAAGCGATCGAGATCCTGCCCGAGCACACGCGACTTCGACGGACGGCCGCAATGGGCCGTCGAGCCTTCGACCTGCTCGACGCCCCCCACCGTGACCTTGACGTCTGTCCCGTCGAGCGCCTCGATCGACTGCCCAACCGACGCGGCGTCTACACCCTGTACGACCGCGCGGAGCGGCTGCTCTACGTCGGTCAGGCCGGCAAGGTGCGAACGCGGATCCGCGCGCACCTGCGTGGGCGTCAAACCAACGCGTTCGGTGACTGGATCGAACGCATCGCGCGCGTGGAAGTCCGGCCGGCGGAGTCCTCAATCGAGATGACGCTGGTGGAGGCGGAGCTGATCCGACGATCACGGCCGCCATTCAATCGGGCGCTGCGCTCGACCCGGCCGGGCGGCTACCTGGTCCCGCAGCCCGACGCGCTTGGGCAACTCGTATATGCGCGCGAACCGGATTCCGACAAACCTGCGTTCGGGCCCTACGGTTCCGAGCGCGAGGCCGCGCGGGTGAATGACCTGGTGTGCAGCCTGGTCGGGGTAGCGCTCTGCCCACCACCCGACAGCGCCCTACCCCTGTTGAACCCGACAATGCCCGCAACGCTCTGCGAGCGATACTATTCGCAATGCTGCCGGGGGCCCTGCGCCGGGCGAATCGGCGCGTCGGACTATGGGAGATTGCTGGCGGCTCGGAACGCGATACTGGCAGGCGAGGACGACGCAGTGCTGGCACACCTCGAACAGCAGGCCGCGGAAACCGGCGAAGGATCGCAACGCGGGCCGTGGGAGCGCTCACTGGAGTATGCACGACACGTATTCGACCGAGCCCGTGAGGTGCGCGCCGCGTCGCGACTCATGGGCCAACGACTCGCGCTGCCCGGCGATATCTGGGCGCTGTTGCAGCCGGACCGTATCGTCTTCATGGATGGTCGGGAGCCGGACACCGGAACGAACGACTACGACGCACAGCCAGTCGCATCCAATTCGGCGACCGGACAACGAGTCCACTGCTCAATGGTTCCGCTGTATCTGCTTGCCTGGCGCTGGGCGTCGACGCAGCACGCGTAGACCGGTCCGGCACGAGTCTACGTCAGCAAGCCGAGCGCGCGGTCCGCTAGAGCGCGTCGATCTTGGCGGCGAGGATGAAGTCGCTCTCGGTCAGGCCGTCAATCTTGTGCGTCCATATCTTCACGCCGACCTTCCCCCAGGTGAGAAAGAGGTCGGGATGGTGGCCCTCGGACTCCGCCACGTCGCCCACGCGATTCACGAACGCGAGCGCGTCGACGAAGTTTGGAAACGTGTAGTTGCGCGCCAGATGATGGCCCTCTTCGACCGACCAGCCGGGGACCTGTTCCAGGAGCGCGCCACGCTCCTCGGGGCTCAGCGGGGGTACGCCGCCGTGACAGGGTACGCACTTCTTCTTGGCCAGTTCGGACATCATGACTCCTGAAAGCAATCCGTTCCGCGACACCGTCGCGATTATAACTGCCTGTGCCGCAACCCCCAATCACTCGTGGACCGCAAGATCACTCAGCCGGCGCTTGCCCATCCATCGGCGCCGCACCGGACCGCTCGAACAAACAACCCCCCGCGTATACGAAACACGGGCGTCGCACCGCAGCTAGCGGCACGACGCCCGTCGAGTTTCCGATGCGCCAAACCGGCTACAGACCGAGGAACGATCCGAGCTGCGGCGCGTACTTCACGATCAAGCCGGCAAACACGACGCTGACCATGCTCATCAGCTTAATGAGGATGTTCAGGCTCGGGCCGGACGTATCCTTGAACGGGTCACCGACCGTGTCGCCGACAACCGTGGCCTTGTGCGCTTCGCTGCCCTTGCCGCCGTGCTCACCCGTCTCGACCCATTTCTTGGCGTTGTCCCACGCACCGCCGGCATTGGCCATGAAGATCGCGACGGCAAAGCCGCTCGTCAGGCCGCCCGCCAGGAGGCCCATGACGCCCGGGACGTCGAAGAACAAGCCGACCAGCACCGGAACGCTAACCGCGAGAATCGAGGGTGCGACCATTTCCTTCTGCGCCCCGCGCGTCGAGATCGCCACGGCCCTCGAGTAGTTCGGGATCTTCTGTCCCTGCCATTCGATCTGGGTCATCGGCCAATTGTCCGGATCGCGTGCAAACGCCTCGTCCTTGCCCTGCCCGATGAGGTACTTGCGCATCATGTCGAACTGATCGCGGCACTCGAGCATCATGTTGTACGCGGCCCGGCCGACGGCCTCCATCGTCATCGCGCAGAAGAGGAACACGAGCAGCACGCCTGAGAACAAGCCGCAAAGCGTCTTCGGGTTCATCAAGGTCACGTCATAGAACGCCATGTAGTTCTGCAGCGACGCCTTCTTGGCCCGCACCATTCGTAGGCGGTGCCCATCGAGTTGTGCCGTAACGACGTTCGCGTCCGGATCGTCCACGACCGCGGTGAGCGTCAGCTTGCCCGCCTCGGCCGGCAGGTGCGCGTCGCCGTCCATGACCATCAGCGTGTCGTAATCCGGGTCCCGATCGCCTTCGCCGGTCTTGAGGCCAATCTTGCCGTAACCGAGATAGTAGGCATCGCCGACCTGCGGTTCGCCGGACGCGGACAGCGCGGCACGTGCCTCACGGACCTGTCCGATCCGAACCTCCTCGACATATGCCGCCAGCAGTGCAAGTGCCGTCAGGGCCGCAGAACCGATCGCGAAGCCCTTTCCGGTCGCAGCGGTCGTGTTGCCCAGCGAGTCGAGCGCGTCAGTCCGCTCCCGGACAATCGGCTGCTGACCGGTCATCTGGGCGTTACCGCCGGCGTTGTCCGCGATCGGGCCGTATGCGTCGGTCGCAAGCGTGATACCCAGCGTTGCCAGCATTCCGACCGCGGCGATACCGACGCCGTAAAGACCGAGCAGGAACTCTTCGCGACCGCCCGCAAAGATAAACGCACACAGGATCGCGACGATGATCGTCGCCAGCGAGGCCCAGGTACTCTTCATGCCCTCGGCGACGCCGGCGATAATAACAGTCGCCGGTCCGGTGATGCCCTGTTTCGAGATGCGCCGGGTCGGCGCGAACTCGTAGCTCGTGTAGTACTCGGTCGCAAATCCAATGACGTTACCGGCAACGAGGCCCGCCATGATCGCGCCCCAGACTCCCATGGCACTCACGCCTTCGATATCATCCAGCAGCCACTGGCATACGAAGTAAGCAGCGACCGCAATGAAAAGGCTGCTGCCATAGATGCCCATGCGGAGCGCGTTGAGCAACTGGCCCATGGTCGCGCCGTCCTTGGTACGCACCATGAAGATACCGACGATCGAGAGGACGATGCCGACACCGGCCAGCACCATCGGCGCCGAGAGCATCTTGATTGCATCTGCCCACGCGCTGTGCTCGTCGCCGCCGTGCAAGGCGGTCGCCGCGGCAACACCCAGGGCCGCCGTCGCGAGGATCGAGCCCGCGTACGACTCGTACAGGTCGGCACCCATGCCCGCGACGTCGCCGACGTTGTCGCCGACATTGTCCGCGATGGTCGCCGGATTCCGAGCATCGTCCTCCGGAATGCCGGCCTCGACCTTACCCACAAGGTCCGCACCGACGTCCGCGGCCTTGGTGTAGATACCGCCGCCGACACGAGCAAACAGCGCCTGGGCACTGGCACCCATGCCGAACGTCAGCATGACCACCGTGATTTCGCCGAGGTTCATGTTCTGAGCGAAGTCGAACGGAACGACGTTGAAGTACAGCAAAAGGAACCACAGCACGATGTCGATCAACCCGAAGCCGACAACGACCAGTCCCATGACCGCGCCGGAACGGAACGCGACCACCAGGCCGTCGTTCAGTGACTTCCGCGCGCCAGCGGCCGTGCGGTGCGACGCGCGCGTGGCTGTATTCATGCCCAGCCAGCCACAAAGGCCACTGAAGAAACCGCCGGTCAGGAACGCGACAAAGACGATCTCGTGCTGGACGTGAAGGCCGAACGCCATCCACGCCAAGATCGCCGATACGACGGCGAAGAACAGCGCCACGATCTTGTACTGCTGGAAGAGGTAGGCCAGCGCACCTTCCCGGACGTAGCCCGAGATGCGCTTCATTTCCTCATCCCCCTCGTCCGCACGGATCAGGCTCGCGTAGAAGACCCACGCGAAGATCAGTGCGAGAATGGCCCCGATCGGTGCGATCCACCAGATCATGGGCAAGTCTGAGAGCGCACGCACGTGCTCCCCGGTCTCAGCCCCATCGGCGGATCCCTGAGCAAGGGCCATTCCGGGTATCAGCAAGACGAATAGACAGAGCGCAAAAACGCTCACCGGTCGGCGGGTAGGTAGTCCGATCACGGACGTGGCTCCTTTATGCAAATCCGGCATCACAGGGAATCACCGACGTCGGCCCGATCGACGCGCCATTCGTCGGGACCAATTTGGGAAGGGATACTCTAGCGAATCGGCCGAATCCCACAAGGGCACGGACGAGAAAAGGAGTCCGCCCCGGCCCCCGCAGGAGAACGCTCACGAGCGAACTGTGGCAACCAATCGAGCCGTGTAGAAACGCCGGATGCCCCGGACCCGCGGGGGCTCGCTTCCCGGGGGCGGGGCACCAGACATCGTTCAATCTGCTCTCTTCCCTCCGGAGAGCGCTTGTTAGGCGCCACCCGTGAGAGCGTCGACAAATCCGCCGATATCGCCGACGGATATGCGTTCGTCGTCATTCATATCCGCCAGAATCGCGGCACAATCCGGAAACTGCAGCGCGTAAGCGGGTGGATCGACCAAAGCAGCGACGAATCCGTTGATGTCCGAAACCGTCACCGCGCCGTCACAATTCATGTCACCCAGCAGCAGATCCTGATTGGTGAACATGATCGAGAACGACTCCGACGTCGCATACTGAGTGCTGCCCGTGTCGGTCAGCATGAAAGTAGCGCGCCAGATCTTGCGTTGCGGATCGAACCCCGGCGATTCGGAGTCGATGAACCACAACAAATGTTCGTGGAGGACCGGGCCCGATGGTCTAAGCAGCACGCTGTCGCCAGGATTCTCCAGGCGCAGGAACGTGCCGACTTGGATGCCGGAAATGGCGGGGTCGGCCGCCACCAGCTCTAGTCGGACCTGGACACCACTCTCCAATGGGAATAGGTCGTCGTCCACGTTCGGGTTGACGATGTGATCAAACCCGGGGTTGTTCCCGAGAAAACCACCGTCGGTCGGCTCCAGTTTGACAATGTTGACAAAGTCATCGAACCCGCCGCGCTTGAGCTGGTCGGCGCCCGAGACGCCAACCCACACATCACCTTCGTGCTGCGCAAACGCTACCGGCACCAGCATTAGCAGGCCGGTCAGAACAAGGGGCCGAAGCGGCCGATGAACCGAATTCATGTACTTCTCCATTGGCCCTAGGCCATACGTCGAGCCCGGCGGCTCGCGAACAGCGCGCCGATGCAGAGCAACGCCGCGGACGCCGGCTCGGGGGTCGTGAAGGTAAATCGGTGCGTTTCGGAGGGCGTGTAGCCGGTGCTACCGGTATCGATCAGCCGGAAGCTACCGAACCACTCGGTCTGGAGCGGGTCAAAGCTCGGCGACGTCGCGTCGATCACCCACAGCGGGTGCGCATCGAACTCGTTGCCACCGGCCATCCACTGCCCGCCGGCCAGGACTTCGCCGCCGCCGGCCGGATCGTACATCCGCAGCGCCGGGCTCAGCGAGATCACCTCGACCATGATCGTGGCACCCGCCTCCAACGGCAGCAGGCCATCCTCAGGACCCTCGAGCGTCGCCCAGCCCGGATCGTCCAGGATCCAGCCCTGCGACGGCAGGAACGGGAGCGGTGCCGGCGGACCATACGGTTCCAGCACGGTGGTCCCGAAGTCGAAGTCGACGAAGCCGAGCGCGCCGGTGTCCGTACGACCGACTTCGACGTCGGCCTTGTGACCGTGATCGTCGCCGGCCAGCGCGAACGTGCTCGTACCCAGAACCACAACCAGTGCGCTCAACGCGCCCGCAAAACGAAACGTACTCATCTTGATCTACCTTTCCCCAGTCAAGTGGCCTTTGGCGCACTAGCGCCCGATGGCCGGGTCATACTTGTTGAACAAAAACGACGGATGAAACAATTGGAAATCCGGCGCCTTGCGAAGCGTATGCTCGAAAGGCAGCCGTTCGACGTGGCCGTCCACCATCGCGTAATTGGCTTTCTTCAGATGCCGGTCGATCGCCATCTCGTTGCTCGCCGCTTCGCGCGGATCGCCGAAGAAGGCCCAGGCCTCCGGGTGTACGTGATCGGTCAGCGCAAACTCGCCTTCCTCAACCAACTCGACCCAGAAGATCGTGGTTGACGGAAAGCGAATCCGACTCTCGCGGTCGTAGATGTACTCGTCATCTCCGTCCACGCTAGCGATCGGGAGCGCCGTGTAGCCGTTCGTCGCATAACTGGTCAGTCGCAACTGCGGCTCCCCGCCGGCGACGATCTGCGGCTCCTTCCAGTACGGGCTGCGATCACTCGGACAGACCGCCACCTCCGGCTGATTGCCGTAGTTGACCGCCAGCTGCTTGACCCAGCTCTTCTCGAGGTCGTTACCCGTGCCGCTGTGGCTCAGGCCAACCCCGGGAAAGAAATCCCGATTCTCGTCGGCGTACATCTTGGTCGCCATCATCAGGCTGCGCATGTTCGCGCTGCACTGAATCGCTCGCCCTTGCTGACGGGCCCCGTTCAGGCTCGGCAACAGGATCGCAATCAACAGCGAAATGATGGCCACAACGACCAACAGCTCGACCAGCGTGAATGCCGCTCGGCGGCAACGCGCCATACTTACCGTCCCTGGTCTCGACATTCGGGATCTCCCGAGAACTGCGCCATACCAATTCCTGCCCGCACGCCCGCACTTTCCGGACAAATGCGATCGGAAAAAAGTGGTGAACATGGCGCTCGACGAACCAATCCTGCGGATCCAAACGGACCCGGCGATCACAATCACGCGGCCGTCAGCCAGAAACTGACCGACATCCTGCAATGACGCGATGGGAGCGAATACCGAACAAGCGTTACAGGGTTCCGGCGCGCAGCATCGCACAACCGAAGCCAATGAAGCCAGATCGGATCGCTCTAGTTCGTGAACGACAACGGGGGAGCGCGGGCCCGCGAAGAGGTGAACTGACGGCCGTATTGCACGTCAGCCGCGACGTCAATCGTCGCGATGATCGGCGTGGTCCATTCGATCGAAATCGCCGACGGCAAATCCGCCACCAGCGTGTGTGCGAGGTCGCACGTCGGACAACCTTCGTCCTCGATCGGTAGCGAGTTCTCGTGATGCTCGTGAGAAGCGTGCGTGTCCGCCCCCTCAGCACCATGCGTATGCCAAGCCGCGACGGGCGCAACGAGCAACGGCGCCCCGAGGAGGAGCAACGCGCAGGTAATGATGTTCCGGTAGCGCTTCATCGTCTCTTGAGAACTCGTTATCGAATCAATGGTAGAAGTCGCGCCACGTTCCGTCAATGGAAAAATCGAGATGATCCGGCCTAATCGGGCGGCAAACCGACCAGCCACGGCTCCAGTTTCAGGATCGACAGCGAGCGGCACACCCCGTTTCACTGCAATTCGCTGGACGAACGTCAGCCCGAACGGCAGTGCCGCACTGAGGTCACGCCCGTCGCATTCCCTGACGAAACGCTGGAGCCACCGACGACAACCTCCCATTATCGGCGTTCTACACGCGACGGTGCGCCCGGCTGGTGACTGGAAGCGTTGGCTGCAAATCTCCGTGTACGTCCCCGGGTGTGCGTCGCCCTGCATGTGGCCCCCAACATCGTGAAACGCGTGCCAACCTGCACGAGGGACGACATGATCCTGGACGAACGTCAGACCGCCAACGCCGCCGACTTCGAGTTTCGCGTCAGCGAGATGCCCGATATCGACCTCCGCGTGACGGCGATCGACGGCACCGCCGCCATGAACCAGCTCTTCTCCTACCGCCTCGAGCTGTGCAGCACGCGGAACGATATCGATCTCGAAGCCCTGCTCGGCCGCCGATGCCAGCTGACCATCAACAGCAAAAACGGCCCACGCAAGATCAACGGCCTCCTTCGGCGAATGGGCCACTTGAATTATGGGACGTCCACGACCCACTTCGAGGCCGAGTTGGTACCGATCCAGTGGCTGCTCACCCAGCGGATCAATTCGCGGGTGTTCCAGAAGGGTCGCTGCAAGGACATGTCCCTGCACGGCATCATCAAGAAGATCTTCGTCGACGCCGAGATCTCCGACGACAACTACTTCATCGAGCTTCCCTTGGAGGGGATGGAGCGCGAGTACGTCGTTCAGTACCGTGAATCGGACTGGGACTTCATCTGTCGGCTAATGGAGGAGGAGGGCGTTCACTTCTACTTCCAGGAGCTGGATGACGCCCAGGTCATGGTCATCACCAACACGGCCTCGATCCATCCGCGCATCAGCGAGGAAGACCAACGCGTCCCCTATCGCGATCCGAGCGGAACGGTTGACGAGAAGGAGTACGTCTATCGCGTTCGCGATGCGCGCGAGGTCCAGATCGGCGCTGTTAGCCTCGATGACTTCGACTTCAAGCGTCCGACGGCGCCACTGCGAACGTTGTCGTCGGCAAAGCGCTTCACCGCATTACGCGAGAACGACTACCCCGGCGGTTATGTCGACAAGAAGCTGGGGACGCGCTACGCCCAGGAGCGTCTGGAGGGCTACCAGTGCAATCGGCGGGTCCTGGAGATGGACGTAACCGAACGCCGGTTCTTTCCCGGGGTGACGTTCCAGCTGATCGACCACCCGCAGTTCAACGGCGAGTATCTGGTCACGCATGTGACACACGTCGGCGTGCAGCCGCAGTCGGCCGAGGAGGAAGCCTCGGGCGCCGGCACCGAGTACAACGCGGTCATCCGCGCGATCCCGAACGGCGTGACGTACCGTCCGCCGCGGGTGACGCCCAAGCCGACCGTACAGGGTAGCCAGACCGCGATCGTCGTCGGGCCGGCCAAAGAGGAGATTCACACCGACCCCTACGGCCGGGTGAAGGTCCAGTTTCACTGGGACCGCGAGGGGACGTTCGACGACAACAGCTCGTGCTGGATCCGCGTCAGCCAGGGCTTGGCCGGCGCCGGCTACGGCATGCTCTTCCTGCCGCGCGTCGGTCAGGAGGTGATCGTCGATTTCCTCGAAGGCGATCCGGACCAGCCGATCATCACCGGCCGCGTCTACAACAACGACCATATGCCGCCGTACAAGCTGCCAGCCATGCGGACGCGCAGCGCGATCCGCACGTGCACGAGTCCGGGCGGCCAAGGCGCCAACGAGATCCGCTTCGAGGACGCGAAGGACAAAGAGCAGCTCATGCTCTACGCCCAGCGCGACATGCACATTCATACCACGCACGACCGGTATGAGAAGACCCTGCAAAACCGGCACGAGACCGTCGAGGGCAAGAAGGTCGCACTGGTCAAACAGAGCGCCAGCACGGAAATCAAGCTCGATCTGGTCGAGCGCGTCGGCGGCTCGAAGTCGCTCACGGTCGTCGGCAACGTCGGCGAAAGTGTTCAGGGCAACCATCACGAGAACGTCACGGGCAACTACTACCTGCACGGCAAGGACGTGGTGCTGGAAGCGACGAGTGGCATCACGCTCAAAGTCGGCGGCAACTTCATCAAGATCGACAGCAGCGGCGTCACGATCCTGGGAACGAAGGTCAAGATCAACAGCGGCGGCGCGGCCGGCGCCGGTACATCGGTGCCCGTCGCCGAGCCCGAGGCACCGGTCGACCCGGAGACGACCGACTTCGGACACAACGTTCGCTACTCGCAGGACCCCGAGACGCCGGACGCGCTGGTTGCGACGCAGGCGATCTACGAAGCCCCTGAAGAGGAAGAAGAGAAGGTCACGACCTGGATCGAAATCGAACTCGTGGACGAACTCGGCAATCCTTGCCCGGGTGAGGCCTATGAACTGATCACGCCGAAGGGCAAGAAGCTCACGGGCAAGCTCGACGCCAAGGGATTCGCACGCGTCGGCATCGATGAGCCCGGCGATTGCAAAGTCAGCTTCCCGCGGCTGGACGCGGATGTTTGGGAGAGGATCTGATGCCCGAAAAACCAGAGTTTTCCGCCGACGCTTCGGTCAACGTCAACGCGTCCTTCGGCGATGCGCCCAATCCAAGCGACTACGAGTCCCGGCTCAAGGCCGAGATGGACAAGCTCAAACCCAAGCCCCCCGCCGCTCCCGACCTGCGCGGCGAAGCCGATGCGCGATTCGCCGCAGGCAAGCGACAGGCGCTCGACAAGATCCCCGGCAAACCGGATCTGTCGGTCGAGGTCAATGCGCGCGTCTCCGCCGGGACACAACAAGTCACGGGCGCTGCAGGCGTGTCCGGCCCACTGGGCTCCGATCCGCGTAGCGCGGTGGATTCCAGACTCGAAGCCGCCAGGCCGCAAGCCCTCGGCGGAGCGCCGGGGCAACGCGGCAGAGATCTCGGTCTCAAACTGGAAGACAGCAACTCGCACCCGGGCCTTCTGGACGGCAGCAACGCCGACCGATACGTCGAAGATCGTGGACCGAAGGACCTCGGTCTCGAACTGGAAGAAAGCAATTCGCATCCGGGCCTTCTGGACGGCAGCAACGCCGACCGATACGTCGACGGTGGACCGCCAAAGGACGTCGTCACGGACGACGAGACGATCGGCGCCGGCGAATACACCGTCAAGCAGGGCGATTGCCTGGCCTCGATCGCCGAAGACGCCGGCCTGCTCTGGCAGAAGATCTGGGACCACCCGGAGAACGCCGACGTCCGCGAGCTGCGCGACGACCCGAACGTCCTGCTACCCGGCGACCAGCTCACGATCCCCGAAAAGACGGTCAAACACGAGCCCGGCGCCACCGAAATGCGCCACCGCTTCAAACGAAAGGGCCAGCCCGCATTCCTGCGTCTGCGAATGCTCGACGACGAGGACCAGCCGCGCGGCAACGAACCCTTCACCCTGAAGATCGAGGGCCACGACGAGATCAACGGCACGACATCGGCCGACGGCCTGATCGAATGCCCGATCCCGCCGACCGCCAAGGAAGGCTCGCTCACGGTCGGTGACGGAACTTCAATGACGACCCAGGAACTCGCCTTGGGCGACCTCAACCCGGTCGACACAAAGTCCGGCGCACACGGACGGCTGACCAATCTGGGCTACCTTGACGCCCAGCAAGCAGATGACGAGTCGTTCGAACGCGCCGTGAGCGCGTTCCAGACGCAACAGGGCCTGGAACCCAGCGGCGTGCTCGACGCGGAAACCCGTGCCCAGCTCGAGCAAACGCACGGCGTCTAGCACGATCGCGCGTGCATCCAGTACCGTCGCTGTCGCCTTAATACCAGCAACAACGCGGGCGATTTCAACCGCACCACCGAATCGGTCGGCGCCGCCCAGCGTGCGCCAGTCTCAAACGCGGAGCCAACGAACCATGGGTAGTCCCAAGACAGCCGATATCGGAATCTGCCTCGAACCCGAAATCCTCGCGCGCGACAGCAGCGGCTGGCAACGCTACAACGACCAACTCGCGAAACGCGATCCCGCGACACACCAACGCGTCAAAAAATGGGAAGCGGCGATGCGGAAGCTGCACGAAGCCAAACTGATCGAAAAGGGCTGCACATTCGCGATCATCCCGCGACGACAGCCGGACGGCTACAAGCAAATCGACGGCGACCGCTACGGCGTGATCAACATGCGCGACAACGAGAAACTCTCCGACCTCTTCGGGCCAGCCGCGAAGACCGTTTGGATGCTCGACGCCAACAAGGGGCTTCGGAACCCCCTCACCAAGTCCGGATCGCGCTTCAACGACACGCCACCGACAGGTAGTACGGTCTACTTCCCCGTCGCCGGCGGGCTCGAACTGGAACAGCCACTGAAGGTCGACTGGGCCGCATACGCACCCGGAGACAACAAACTCGTACTCCCGCTCTGTACACCAAAGGTCGCCAAGGTTGCACGCCGAGTAACCGGCAGCGAGCGCATCAAAATGGAAACGGAGAGCCTGGAGCAACGCGGGGCGCGCCTCGATCAGGACATCGCGGCCGCCAACCGCGAAGCCGACGCCATCCGCGAAGCCAACGACGACATGGCCAAGACGCTCCCGAAGAGCAACGGCTCGTCGAGTGCGTCGAATGGCAGCACGCGAACGCGACGGAAGCCGACCAAGACCGTGCCCAAGGCAGACAAGGCGAACAATCTGGCCGCGAACACGGTCGGAACGCTGGGCGGATCCCTGAAGTTTCCCGACGTCGTGGTCCCCGGCTGCGGCAACGTGAAGAGCTTCAAGAGCGAAATCAAGTACCAGTTCGTCGTAGCCCCCGACCTCAAGAAGCTCTGCCAATACGGAATCTCCGGCGAGTCCCCGCTCAAGCTTCAGCACGACAGCAAGCTGAGCCGCGATGGGATCGAATCGGCCAAGACCCTGGACCTGAAAGTCGGCGAAGGAACCAATATCAAGCTCGACGGAGCAGGCAATCTCACGCTGAGCACGCCGGCCGGAACAGGAAACGTGCTCGAGTTCAAACGCTCCCCCGGCAAGATCGGCGGTGTCTTCAAAGGCGGAAACGTCACCATCAAAGTCAGTGAATCGACCGTGGTCTCCTCCAACATCCAGTTTGCCGCCGAGAACGGCGTCCTGAGCGCCACGGCCACGCTCAGCACGAAGTACACCACAACCTTCACGACCAAATGGGGCGCCAAGGTCACCGTCACCGTCGAATGGCAAGGAGTGGCAAAGTTCGAAACGATGGGAGCAGTGATCTGCAAGCCGCAGCCGGCCAGCACCCCACAGAACCTCCACGTCCTCGTCGAAACGCAATACGCCGAGATGATCAAGGACATGCAGGAACAAGCCGTCTCGAGTGGTGGCGGTGGTGGTGGCGGCGCAGCCGAAACGGACACCTCCGGCTGGGCCATCATCGGCGGTGCGCTGCTGTTCCTGGTCTCCATTCCGGTGTTGATCGTGGCCGGCTCCTGACGAGGGCCGCGATACCACGCGACCCGGTCAAGCCCCGATGTCCGTACGGTACTGGGCGCCTTCGAAACGAATCTGCTCGACGGCTTCGTAGGCACGCTGCCGCGCCGCCGCGCGCGTCGCACCGAGCGCCGTGACGCCCAGCACGCGACCGCCGGCGGTCATCACCTGATCGCCTTTGCGGGCCGTCCCCGCATGAAAGACCGTGACGTCGTCCAACCCGCGCAGCGCGTCCAGCCCGTGGATCGGTCGTCCCTGCGGGTATTGCTCCGGATACCCTTCCGACGCAAGCACGACACAGACCGCTTCCCGTGCATCCCAACGGACATCTACCGACTCCAGTCGATGATCGACCGCGGCGTTCATCAGCGTCAACAGGTCGCTCTCCATCCGCATCATCAGCACCTGCGTCTCCGGGTCCCCGAAACGACAGTTGTATTCCAGCACCTTCGGACCGGCGGCAGTCAGCATCAGCCCGATGTAGAGCACGCCCGTATAGTGCACGCCCTCCTGAATCAGCGCATCCAGCGTCGGAATCAGGATCTGCTCCTCAATACTCTGCATCATCGCGGGACTGATGTTCGTTGACGGGCAGTAGCAGCCCATACCGCCGGTGTTCGGCCCCGCGTCGCCATCGCCCAAGCGCTTGTAGTCCTGCGCCGGCTCGAGCCAATACGCCGTTCGGCCGTCCACGACCGCCAGCAAAGATGTCTCCTGCCCCAGGAGCTTCTCTTCCACGACGATCGTTTCGCCTGCAGCCCCGAAGACCTTTTTGACCAGCATGTTCTCGGCCGCAATGATCGCTTCTGCCGGGTCGTCACAAACGATTGCCCCCTTACCTTTGGCGAGGCCGGCGGCCTTGACCACCAGGGCCTCGTCGCGCGTCGCAATGTACTCGCGGGCGTGCTCATAGTGCTCGAACATCCGCGCCTCGGCGGTCGGAATGGAATGCCGGCGCATCAGTTGCTTGGCGTAGGCTTTGTCAGCCTCCAGTCGAGCAGCGGCACCCGTCGGCCCGAAGGCGCGGATCCCCGCGGCAACGAGTGCGTCGACCAAACCGGCCGCCAGCGGATCCTCCGGACCGACCACGACCAGATCGATCCGCTCGCGCCTGGCCAACTCGACAACGAACGACGGCTCGTCAGCCGGACCGGCGACGTTCGTTCCCAGCGCAGCGGTACCCGCGTTGCCGGGAAGGATGAACAATTCGGACAATGACGATGATTGCCGTAGGCGGTAGCAAAGTGCGTGCTCGCGACCGCCCGAACCGATAACCAGTACGCGCATGAGACCCTCGCGCCGTCGGAAAAGCGTGGCCAGCGACGGAGCGACTACCGCCGCGACATTTGCAACAGCCTATACCGGGCCCAAGCAGACGGCCAGTCGTCGCGCGAGTTGTCGATGCAACGTTGATAACTCCCCACGGCCTCCTCGATGTCGCCGCGCCCGCGGGCGCGCTCCCCGGCATAGAAGTGGACGTCGTCGCGGTATTCCAAAGCCTCCTCCTGGAACTGCGACAGCGCTCGCAACACGCCCGCGGCCAGCCCGCTTTCGGTCTCCTGTCCGACCAGATACCGACCGATGTTGATCGCCGATTGCGCCACGACGCGTGTTCGGCGATAACCCGGCTGCTCGCGAATTGCCTGCACGGCCTCCTTCGCGCGATCGGGGACACCGCCGAACAGTCGGACCGCCGCCAGGTTGAGTTGCGCAATCGGACGCTCGATCGGCAAGAGGTCCGGGCGTGCGAGCACCTTCTCGTACAATGCCTGTGCTGCCGCCCACTCATCATTCAGATAGAGGCAGTCCGCCTGCGCCCGCAACGAGACGGCATCCAACTCCAGCTCACTCTCCTTCGCAATCCGTTTGAAGAGCCGCATTGCAGTGCCGTATCGCCGACCGGCGTACGCCGCGTGAGCCAGCGCGAGCGGAACGAATGCCGGGGCGCCGTCTGCGACGGAATCCACCCATTCCACAGGGACGGTGCTGGCCGGACGGCGCAACGCCGCGTCCAATGTCGCAATCCGCGCCTGCAGGGCCTGCTGCGGGTCGAGTTCCTCGAGTTGCAGGGCCAGTCCCCAGGCCTGCTCGAACATCGCTTCGGAAATCGCCCGCGCGATCATCCGCTCGAAGACCAGCGCATGGTGCGCGTCGATCAACGAATCGGGCTGGGCGTACGGCATTCGGAGTACGCCGTCGTCCGTGTTGAAGACCAGCGTTGCAGCAGCACCAATCCAGCCGGCAAGCGGCGCCCGATCAGCTGCTAACGTGTAAGACAAATTCGCGATCTCCTCGGCATCATGGCGCAGGTCGAGCAGATCCGTACGCCCGCCGGGATAGCGTACCAGCAAGGTGTCACCACTCTCGTCGAAGTCGATCGTCACCGATGTCGACCCGAGATAGTGCCGCGTCGCCAACTCGCGCGACTCCGACTCGAAGATGCGTAGCATCCCATCGTCGCAAACGACCGCGAGCCGCTTCCCATCGCGACTGAAACGCAAGGCGCTGGCCGGCGCTTCGAGATCGAGCCACGGCCGAGTCGGCGTAGCCGACGGATCGTCGGGAGGCCCTTCCCGCAAGGCCAGCAACGAGAGCTCGCCATTCGATCGCGAAATCAGCAGATTCGTCGAACCTGGCAGGAAGACGAGATCGCGCACCAGACTGCCGACGAACCGCGTACGCTCGCCGATCGGTGCCAGCATCCCGCGCTCGGCCCGCCGCGCGCGCGGCGATCGCCGGTCGCTCGGCCAGCGATGGAAGCTCACCCATTGCTCCACCCCGTCGGGTGTCTGCCCCAGCATCGCGACCACCTGCCCATCGTCACTCAATGCAAACTTTCGGGCCTGCGATCCGAGAAACGGGAAGGTGCGCTCGAGTAGTCGCTCATCGCGGTCACGCGTGAATTCGAGCAGCTTCACGCGGCTGGCGTCGCGCACGATCACGCGCCCCCCGTTGGCCGCGACTGCGAAGTCGATGTCTTCCTCGCCAGGCGTCGGCAACGCACCGAAGAACGGTCGCGTACGAACACGCTGCGGCGACGCCATGAGTGCCGGCGCGAAAATCCAGACCTTGCCCGCCTCATCCTGTGCGATCACGGTTTCGCCGTTGCGCGAGACAGTCCAATCCCGCACCGGCTCCGCCCAGATCCGCTCGGCCTCCGTACCGCGCGTCTCGAGCGACCAGGCCGTGACGCTCCCGCCGCCGTCCAGCGTCCGCAGCACGCCGGCACGCTGGTCGAACCAGACGCCACGCAACTCGCCGACCGTCACCGACCATAAGCCGACGCGCCGGCGCCCTTCGAACAGGGCCACCCGCCCCGCCCGGTCGGCGAGCACGATACGACCCTTCTCCGGCCATACGTCGGCTATCTCCCATTCGCCGACAGCGGAAACGAGCGGCCGCCAGACGCCGTCCCGGTCGTCGAGAACGAACAATCGTTCCCCCAGAAGGTAGAGCCGACCGGCACGGAAAAACAACTGACGGATCGTTCCCCGGAACGGAGTAAACGCGCCGCTACCTTCCGTCATGCCTTCGACCGGCGCAATCAGCACGCCACCCTGGGTCGGCAGCGCGATGCGCCGCCCGTCCTCGGCGATCGCAGGCACGATCAGCGCACTCTGCTCGAAGTCCAGCGCCAGTACGACCGTGCCCGCGGCGCTGCATTCCATGAGACGATTCAGGCCGTAGACCACCGCGGTCCGCCGATCCGTCGAAAGCGCCACGCGCTCGGCCATGATCGGTTCGCGCGTATCGATCGCCAGAAACGGGGCGTGCGCTCGGGGTTCCCAGGCCCGAATCCAATCGGCACCGGCCGCCACGATCGTCCCGTCGTTTGCCAACTGCACGGCACTCGTAGCGCCAGGCGTTCGATGCCAGGCGACGACCGCACCGCCGACCGAAGTGCGAATCGCGATCGAATCCGCATCTGCCGTGGCGAACAGCGCACCGTCGCTCGAGCTGCCCCGCAATTCGTGCGTCGGACTGAACAAGCGGTAGGCGCCGCGATCGCGCGTCTGCGCGTAATACTGGCGCAGCGCCCAGCGGCTCGCCATTCCCGTGTCATCCAGAAACGCCTCCCAATAGCTGGCGCGGGCTTCGACCAGCCCGCCGCGGGCGCGCGCCAGGTTGCCGCGCTCGATCCGTTGCGTAACCAGCGCCCGTTGCAGTTGCGCCCCGGCAGCGAGCGCCTTCTCGGTCGACTTTTCGGCTTGCAGGCGCGCCTCGCGCTCACCGTCTGCGGCCCGCTGGGCTGCCCGCGCCTTCGCCGCCGCGTCCGCCCTGAGCCCTTCCGCGACGTGCCGCTGATGATTCTCGCGTTGCACCCAAATGACCAGCATGATCATGAGCGTGATGAGCGTCAGCACGACGATCGCCGCGGCCGCAGCCTGGATCTTGTATCGCTTCAGCAGTTTGCGCGCCATGTACAGGCCGCTGGCGCGCTTGGCCTCGATCGGCTCCCCCGCGCGCAGTCGGCGCAGGTCCTGGCCCAGCTCGCCGGCGGTCTGATATCTTCGCTCCGGTTCCTTCTCCAGCGCCTTCAGCAGGATCGTTTCGAGCTCGTCGTTGATCAGTGCACCGTACATCGACTGGCTGCGTGCAACCCGCGGTGGACGGGGGTCATCGTTGGCAATCGTCTGCAACACGTCACCCAACGGTCCGCTCACGCTGTACGGCGGCGCGCCGAGCAACGCTTCATAGAAGACCACCCCCAGCGAATAGACATCGCTCCGCACATCGACGTCGTGCTGCCCACGCGCCTGCTCCGGCGACATGTACGCAACCGTCCCGATGATCTGCCCGGTCGCTGAGAGCATCTGCACGGTGCTCTTCTCGTGATGTGTTTCCTGTCGGTTCTTCGCGAGTCCGAAATCGAGCACGCGTGGTTCGCGGCCGCCGTCGATGAGGATGTTGGACGGCTTGAGGTCGCGATGGATCACACCGCGCTGGTGCGCGAAGTTCACGGCCTCGCAGATTTTGATGAACAGATCGAGGGTCGTATCGAGTTCTGGCCGTTGTTGTGCCAGGTAACGATCGAGACGAAGTCCTTCGACGAACTCCATCGCGAAGAAATGCCGCCCGATGCTGAAGCCGGAGTCGAGAATGGTGACGATGTTCGGGTGATGTAACGACGCCGCAAGCTCGACTTCCCGCTCGAATCGCCGACGCGCGGTCTCACTCGCAAACGGTCCCTCCAAGAGCACCTTGAGCGCCACCGTTCGCTTCGTCCCGAGTTGCGTCGCGCGATAGACCACACCCTGCCCGCCGCGGTGAAGCTCGGCATCCAGCTGATAGCCCGCGATCCGCGTTCCGGGTGAGACGCCGGTGCCGCCGGTCGTGGGCCCGCTGTCCGGGCTGACGCGGGTCGGATCGTCTGGTGAGGTGTATCCGCTCGTCGGAACGGAGCTGGGCCCCTGGTATGCAGTTTCCCCGCTGGGCCGCTCCGAACCGGCCTGCGGGGTCGATGGATTGCGTTTTCCCGCATTCCCTTGCGGCATTCGTCCGTCCTGCACGTGGGGATAGGGTACGCGATGACACCACAGCATTCTACAGTCGCGACTGCCTGCGGATGCCTACAGATCACCAGAGTAGAGGCGCTACGGGACTCCCGGGAAGGATAAAACCCGCCAAAATGTGGAACGCGGCCAACCCCGACAACCGGTCCAATGCGGCACGAACGATAGCAGAAAACCCTAAAATGAACCTTACAACGACCCTTCTGACCCGGGCAGATCCGGTCGGCGGCGTCAGGTGCCCGGATCGCGATACTGGACAAGTCCCGCATCTCCTTGCAAAATCGCATTCTCTAGCATTGACAGTGAGTGGAGAGGAGCCCCCCGATGCCCCGCCGACCGCAGATCAACTTCCAGGTCGAAGACGCCATGAAGCGGCTCTACGAAGAGGCCAAGTTGCAGGGCCACTGGGTCACTCGGCTGTGCGCTGCGGGCCTGTTGATGATGATCGAGGACCCGGCCGCGCGCGTGAAGGCGCTACAGCGGCTGCGCGACTGGGAGGCCGACTACTCCGACGCCGACGATCGTCAGATCCGCGATTTCGTCGAAGGTGCCGCAGGCGCGCTGCAGTCTCACGCTCCAGATACGCGGCGAGGCCGGCCAGCTCGCGGCGGTCGAAAAGGGGCAAAAGCACCTGGATCCTGAGCAGCAAGTCGCACTTTCGTGCGCATCGGGTTCGCTTGGTCATCGCGGGATACCTCATATGGTCTGTCCTCGGTGATTGTCCCACGGGCTCCAACACCGTCCGCTCCCGTGGTATCCCGACCCCACGGCGACTCAGCCGATCGCCTCGTCACTAGACGCGTATCCCCAAAAGCTGCCGCATCGCGCGAACCCTTCCGCCGTCCGTGCTCGCGGCACCCGCAACGGCGGGTTCCACCTTACAGGTCAGTTGGATGCCCGTACAACGATCTCTTCGGATACCGAAACCTGGGGTAAATACCCGTTAGTTGCGGTAGCTACCCTCGTCCGAGCCGGTTCGGCGCTCCGTTCCGCGGGTCCGTCGACGGTGGGATACAATCTCGACATGATCCCGGTAGTGCTTCGTTCCTGGACTCGATTCCACCAACGCGGTTGGCACATACGGTGGCCACTCAAGTCGCTGGCGGTGCTGTTCGTCATCGGGCTCGCTCTCTATCCGCGGGTCTGGCTCGTTCCCACGTGGGTCGGACGACTGGCGGACATGAATCGCACGCTCGAACCCGAACATCCCTGGATCGCGGAGCTTGCCGAAACCGTCCGGGCGCGCGGGCCGCTCGATAACGGTACGCCACTGGCAACCGTGCAGCAGGTGGTCTACGAGCACGTGCCATATGCTCACGACTGGGAGGTCTGGGGCGTCATGGACTATCTGCCGACGGTGGATGAGGTCCGCGCAGCGGGTCGAGAAGACTGCGACGGACAAGCGGTGGTCGCCGCATCCGTGTTGCGCGCCCTGGGCCACGACGCGTCGCTCGTGAGCAACCTGCTGCATACCTGGGTCGTAACCCCTGCCGGCGAAACAATGTCTCCCAGCGTCGGCGAGAAATCGCTCACCGCAACGAAGGAGGGGACCCGCTCGCAGTTCTCGCTCGGCCTGGTCCACAACCTCCTTCGGGGCGTTCGCTACGGAATCAAGGAGTTCCCGCTGTCACGGCAACTCGCGATCGTCATCGCCGTGCTCGCAGCCACACTGCACCCGCGACAGCGCCCTCGCTGGTCGGTCGTGGGTATGCTCGTCGCTCTGCTCGGTTATGCACTGGCGCGCACGACCGCAGGACTTGCGCCGCCGGAAGATCCGGCGCCGCTGGCCTTTTTGATCGGATTGATCGGTGTTCCGCTAGGCTGGCTGCTGATCGCGGCTAGAGCGGGAGGCCGCCGTTGCGTGCCATTGCCTGCTGGATGACGGGCAAAGCGTGGTGTTTGCCACGATCGATCCCGGGGCAGGACTCCCCGGCGGCCTTCCACGTTTGTCGGGCCTCGACGTTCGACGGCCAGAAGGGCCACGTCCGACACTGGATGGGACGAACCGAGTAGATGGCGCACACCTTTCGGCCACGTTTGTCAGGTATCAGGAACGCACAGTCCCAGTTGGGCTTTTCGAGCAGCGCGTAGCGGTTGCCGACCCGGCGTACGTGCTGCTCATAGAACGCTTCGGTCGACAGGTCCAGGAAAGCCGCGATTTCCCGGGCTTCGTGCTCCGACACCCAGACGTATCCCGGCGCCCCTCCGCAGCAATTGCCGCATTGGGTGCACTCGAATCGCAGCCCATCTGCGTACCACGGTGCCTGGCCCGCTGTCGGCTCGGTCACGCCGGGGCCCCGCAGCACTTCTTGTACTTCTTCCTGGAACCGCAAGGACAGGGATCATTACGCCCGGCCGTCTGCTCCGCGCGGACCTGCTCCACCGGCGTATCCGGCAACGGGGCGTCATCCTCTGACTGGATTTCCGTCACGCGCTTTTTCTCGTCGAGCTTGCGGAAGAAACGACGTTCGAATTGGTTGTTTTCGCTCATGGCGGACTCCTTCGGATTGGCATTCACTCTGTACATCATACGGAATCCGCGCCGTCGTTCCCACGCGCGTGCCGACGCAACGGAGTGCGATCGGGGGCGCGACCTGCGCCGGCGCGGAAAAAAAATCGGACGATGCTTGACGAAAGTGCCGGGCATCGCTATCAACCCGCGCAACGGAGAGGTGATTCGGCAACGAGTTTCGGAGAAAGAGTGACATTCTTATGAACACGCTGCTGCAGACATTCGGAGAGTGGGCATCGGAAATGGAGTCGGAATCGTCGGTCATCGGCGTGGCCGACGGCGTCGCGGTCGGGGTGCCGGTCATCTGCGGCCGGGACGACGACGATGACTTCGAAGAGGAAGATGATTTCGGGGACGACGATTATGAGGACGACGACTACGACGACGATTCCGACGACGACGACTACGACGACGATGACGACTACGACGATGACGCGGATTTCGACGACGACTGATAAAGCCACGCTGCCCGGGGCGCGTCGGTTGTGATTATGGGGCGCTCGCCGACATGCGGTCGTCTAATTCATGCATTCCCTGACGGGCGACGATATCGCCCACATGAGCAAGCCGGCCCCCCAAGAACGCAATCCCTCCCGCGCCCAGGACAAGGCCTCGAATGAGGGGCGCTCGCGCTTCGATCGGCGTCGGGGTCCGGGTCGGCGTCGCACGGAGTACCGCCGCGATGCCGAAGAGGGGCATATGAATGAGGAACAGTTGGAGTTCATCAAGTCGATTGATGAGTACAAGCGGGTGAACAACCGCCCCTTCCCGACCTGGACCGAGATTCTCGATCTGCTGCTCTACCTGGGCTACCGCAAGGTGGCGCCGGTCGGCGAGTTCAAGCTGACCAAGGGCCGCCAATCCAAACCGGAACAGACCGTCCCTGACGAAAGCTGAGCCCCGCTCACATCGTCCCGGCTGATCGGCCCCACTAATCGGCGGTGCCGTCAAGCCGGACTCCCTCGACACATTTCGACGTCGGCCCCTGTTGCGGCATTCTTGACAGCGGGGGCAGGACGGCTTAGCTTGACGGATCTGTATATTCGGTTCCCGGGCAGGGTTCCGCGCTCGCTTTTCAGGGGGCTGGCGCGGCCTCGCCGCGCAGGAGTGTCGACATGTTACCGGTTCGGAAGACGAGCAAGATGCGGAAGCGTGCACGGCGGTCGCACCAGGCGATCTCAGCGGTGCACTTGATCTCGTGCCCGCAGTGCGGCACCGCGAAGCTTCCCCACTGTGCCTGCGGCAATTGCGGGTATGTCAATCAACACACCCGCTTAAAGCAGGAAGACGAGGAGTAGGGCGGCCATGCGGATCGCGCTCGATGCGATGGGCGGTGATCATGCCCCGCGCGAGACTATTCGGGGTGCGCAGGCCGGCCTGAAACACCTGTCCGACGGCGACCAGCTGGTTCTCTTTGGACCGGAGGACGTCGTGCGCGGCCAGTGTTCGGAGATCGGACTCGATGACCCGCGAATCGAGATCGTGCATTGTTCGGAAGTGATCGACATGCACGACTCACCGGTCGAAGCGCTGCGGCAGAAGCGTGATTCGACGATCGCCCGGCTGGCGCAACAGGCCGGCAAAGGCGAGGTCGACGCGATCATCTCCGCTGGCAACACCGGGGCCTTCGTCGCAGCATGCCAGCTGCGGCTGCGGCCGATCAAAGGGGTTTCGCGACCGGGCATTGCGGTGGTCCTGCCGTCGTTCCATGGCCCGGTGGTGGTCTGTGACGTGGGGGCGAACGTAACGCCCAAGTCACATCATCTGCACGAATATGCGCGGATGGCGGCCCTTTACTCGCAGTATATTCTTCACGTCGAGAAACCGCGCGTCGGCTTGGTGTCCATCGGCGAAGAGGATGCCAAGGGCAATACGCTGGTCAAAGAAGCGCGTCAGATGATCAAGGGCGACCCGGCGGTCGAGTTCGTCGGCAACATGGAAGGCCGCGACATCTTCGCGGGCAATGCTGACGTCTACATTTGCGACGGTTTTGTCGGCAATGTGGTGCTGAAGCTGACCGAAGGCTTGGCCGAGGGGCTGTTCCGGACGATCATCAGCGAGATCAAGGCGGAAAACGAGGATCTGGCGGAAGCGTTCGCACCGATCGTCGACCGCATCTGGAAGAAGCATGACTTCGCGGAATACGGCGGGGCTCCGCTCCTGGGGGTCAACACGATCGCGATCATCTGTCATGGGCGTAGCGACGCGCGGGCGATCAGCAACGCGATTCGCGTTGCGGAGGAGTACGACCACGCGAACCTCAATCAGGTGATCGCGCAGCGGCTCGCGTTGCACCAGGACGAGAAGGAGTCTGCATGAAGGTGCGCTGGCCGGTGGAAATCGTCGGGACCGGAATCCGAACCGGCTCACGCGTGATGACCAATGACGACTTCGCAGAACGGTTGGACACCAACGACGAGTGGATCCAGCAGCGCACCGGAATCCGCGAAAGACGCCTGACGGTCGAGAACGAAAGTACATTGCAGTTGGCGCGGCAGGCGTCGGAGGGGGCATTGGAGCGCGCGGGGCTGGCGCCGTCCGATATCGACCTGATCATATGCGCCACCATCACGCCGGAGCACGTCCTGCCATCGACCGCGTGTGAGTTGCAGGCGGCTTTGGGCTGCGGGCACGTCCCCGCGTTTGATCACGTGTCGGCGTGCACCGGTTTCACCTGGGCGTTCCTGTCGGCATCGCAGTACATCCATTCGGGTATGGCCAACCGCGTGCTGGTGGTCGGCGTCGACTGCATGTCACGGATGACGGACTACGAGGACCGCGGGACCTCGATTCTGTTTGGCGACGCGGCCGGCGCCGCGATCCTGGCGCGGACCGACGATCCCGAGCGCGGCGTGTACGCGGCTTCGATGGGCGCCGACGGCAGCCAGGCGATGTCGATCTGGGTCCCGGCCGGCGGCTCGAAGGAACCCGCGACGAACCGCACGGTCAACGAGCGGTTGCACTACATCCGGATGAACGGCCGTGAGGTGTATCGCTTCGCGGTCACTAAGATGCAGCAGCAGATGAAGCAAGCGATCGAAGATGCGGGTGTGACGGTCGACCAAATCGCGCTGGTCGTGCCCCACCAGTCCAATCTGCGGATCATCGAGTCCGCGTGCGAGAAGCTCGGTTTTCCGCTGAGTCGGGTCGTGATCAACATTGATCGATATGGAAACACCTCCGCCGCCTCGGTGCCGGTCGCGTATCACGAAGCGGTCACTGACGGGCGGATCAAGCCGGGTGACTACGTGATGCTGATCGCGTTCGGGGCCGGGCTGACATGGGGCACGGCACTGTTGAGGGTCTGATGAGCGAAGCGGCGATCTATCCGGGCCAAGGGGCGCAACAGGTTGGAATGGGACGCGACGTCGCGGATCGGTTTTCGGCGGCGGCGGACGTCTTTGCTCAAGCAGACGCCGTACTCGGGTTTCCGTTGTCGCAACTGTGCTTCGAGGGCCCCGAGGACAAGCTCGGCGCCACGGACATTCAGCAGCCGGCGATTTTCACGACGAGCGTGGCGCTGTTCCGAGCTGCCGTAGACGCGCACGTCGTCCGGGCCGACCAATTCGCAGCCATGGGCGGCCTGAGCCTCGGGGAATACTCAGCATTGCACTTGGCGGGCGCGCTCGGCTTCGAGGATGCCCTGCGGCTCGTCTATCGTCGAGGCCAGTTGATGCAGCAGTCGGCCGAGGCCGCTCCGGGCGGGATGGTCTCGTTGATGGGACTGGATGAAGAGAAGGCCCTGGCGCTGTGTGAGCGCGTTGCCGATCAGGGCCGCCTTTCACCGGCCAATTTCAATTGTCCGGGGCAGATTGTCATCTCCGGCGACCGAGCGGCATGCGAGGCGGCAGCGGCGCTCGCCGACGAGTTCGGCGGACGTGCCATCCCGCTGAAGGTCGCAGGAGCGTTTCACAGCGCACTAATGAAACCCGCGGCGGAGGCGTTTCGCGAAACGCTGGCGACGGCAGCGTTCGCAAAACCGACCTGCCGCGTGATCGCGAATGTCGACGCCGAGTACCACACGGATCCCGACGCGATTCGAGAATCGCTTTATCTGCAAGTATACAACCCGGTTCGATGGCAGGCGTGCGTGGAGCGACTGGTCGCCGACGGCTGCCGCGCATTCTACGAGATCGGTCCGAATCGCGTGTTGACCGGCCTGATGCGCAAGATTGACCGTTCCGCGAAGACCACCAATCTCAGCAAAGCCGACGACTTGAACCCCTAGCGCGGCGGCGACGCCGCAGCACGGTGACCCTGATGACATTGAAAGACCAGATCGCAATCGTAACCGGCGGCTCGCGCGGGATCGGGCAGGCCATCTGCCTCGACCTGGCGCGTCACGGAGCACAGGTTTTCGCCGCCGCCCGCAATGTCGACCGAATCCACTCCTGGGTCAGCGAGGCAGGCGAAACCGACGGCAAGATCACGCCCATCGCGTTGGACGTGACTGACCCGCAGTCGATCGAGCGGCTGGTGGAGGAATGCGCCGCGGCCACCGGTAAGATCGACGTGCTGATCAACAACGCCGGAATCACCCGTGACGGGCTGCTGATGAGTATGGAGGACGAGCAGTTCGACGAGGTGATCGACACCAACCTGCGCGGCGCTTTTCGACTATGCCGGTCGGCGATCCGGCATATGATCCGCGCCCGGCGCGGCCGGATCATCAACATCACGAGCATCACCGGCATCGCCGGCAACGCTGGTCAGGCCAACTATGCGGCGGCGAAAGCCGGACTGATCGGCATCACCAAGTCGCTTGCGAAAGAGGTCGGCAAGCGCGGCGTGACGGTCAACGCGGTCGCTCCGGGTTTCATCGAGACCGACATGACCGACGTCCTGCCGGACAAGCTCAAGACGGAAGTTCAGAAGCACATCCCTTTGCAACGCATGGGCCGCCCGGAAGAGATCGCCAGCGTCTGCACGTTCCTCGCGGGCCCGGGCGCCAGCTACATTACCGGCCAGACCTTTGTCGTGGACGGCGGACTGCACACCTAGCGGCGGCCCTTCTTGCGCCTGCTAACCGCACGCTATCAAGCCACCTGGACAACGCACCGATGGACTCGATAGCGTCGGCATGGATGCCGACCGAGCCGCTGGACGCCAGCCAAGCGCCGAAACTGCGCGTCGTGTGCAGCATCGGTTCCAGGGTCCAATGTCCGAAGTACTCGACCAAAGCGAAATTGAAGCGTTACTCGCATCGGTCCAGGCGGACACCGACGAGGGCGGCGGAGGAGACGACGCTGGCGCCGGAGAGCCGACCGCAGCCGCCGACGAGCAGCGGTTCGCCGAGCCGGAGCGGCCGCGTCTGCCGGTAAGCGCGTACGATTTCAAGCGGCCGGAACGTGTCAGCAAAGACCATATCCGGGCGCTGGGCTCGATTCACGACGGGTTCGCGCGCAATTTCGGCGCGACGCTTTCGGGCATCCTGAGAACGATCATGGATGTGCGGGTGGTCGGCGTCGAGCAACTCACGTACAGCGAGTTCATTCATTCGCTCCCGAACCCGACCTGCTTCGTGATCGTGCAGGCCCCGCCGCTCGAAGGTCAGATGTGCCTCGAGATCAGCCCGCTGATCGTCTACCCGATCATCGATCGGCTGCTCGGCGGCGCCGCCTCGGAGTTGCACATCCCGCAACGCCCGCTGACCTCGATCGAATGGCGGCTGATGAACCGTATCATCGAACGCGCGCTCGAGCACCTCTCGGAGGTCTGGCACACACTGGTCAGCGCCAAGTTCCAGGTAGTCGAACACGAGGCCAACCCGCAACTGGTACACATTGTCGCACCCACCGAAGTCGTCGTGTTCATCACGTTCGAGATCAAGATGGGCTCGTGCGCGGGCACCATGAGCATGTGCATCCCCTTCAACACGATCGAGTCCGTGCTCAGCAAACTGACCACGCAGTCGTGGTTCGGCTACCGACCGAAGGGTGCGTCGGACGTGCAACAGCGTCGCATCTACCGCAACCTGACCCATTCGAAGGTGGAGTTGACCGCTTTTCTGGGTCAGGCGTCGCTCAGCATGAGCGAGTTCCGCCAGCTACGGCCCGGCGACGTGATCCAACTCGACAAACGTGTCGGGCGGGAAATGATCGTGCAGATTCACGGCAAGAACAAATTCGCCGGCCTCCCGGGACAGTACCGTGGCCGGCGCGCGCTGCGCCTCACCCGCCAGGCGCCAATCGACGAACCGCTCTAGATCGGTAGCCGCGGGGTCAATCCAGCAAACTCTGAAAAACTTGCGGCCGTTACACGGCCCCCCTGCCAACGGCCGTGGCGCCCCACCCTTCCAGGGGCGGAGGACGGGTGCGTCAGCGAATGATCGAGCCGGCCGTCAGCCCTTCACGTCGTTGCGCGCCGCGGCGAGCGTCTCAGGCGTCGGAACGCGAACGCGCCAGATCAGTCCGCACACCTGCAGTACGCGAATGACGATCCAGGTGATATCGAGCTGCCACCAGTGCAGACCGTGCCGCGCGGACGTCGGGAAGGCATGGTGATTGTTGTGCCAGCCCTCACCGAACGAGAGAAAACCGAAGATGACGTTGTTCCGGCTCTCATCACGGCTGCGGTACGGTCGCTGGCCCCACATGTGGCACACCGAGTTGATGCTCCAGGTCACGTGGTGGACGACAAAGATCCGGACGAGTCCGCCCCACAGAAAGCCCAGCAAGACGCCCCACCAACTCCAGGTGAGCAGGCCGCCGACAATCGCCGGAATCGCGAGACCGAGCAGCACCCACAGTACGAACAGCCGATCGATTCGCACGAGCCCCGCGTCTTTCTTCAAGTCACCGACGTAGCGCTCCAGGTTCGGCGGATCGGGTGTGAACAGCCAGCCGACGTGCGAATGCCACCAGCCGCCGATGACACCGAAGAACGTGTTCCCAAAGCGGTGCGGCGAGTGCGGGTCGTCCGCCTGGTCGCTGTGCTGATGGTGCCGGCGGTGCATCGCGACCCAATGAAACACCGAACCCTCGACCGACATCGAACCCAGGATTGCGAGCAACAGCTTCAACGGCCGAACGGCCTCGAACGAACGGTGCGTAAACAGCCGGTGAAAACCGAGCGTGACGCCGAGACCGGTAGCCGCATACATGGAGATCAGCAGGCCCAGGTCGACCCACGAGAAACCCCAGCCCCAGAAGCCGTAGATGGCGACAATGACGCTGAGCATGGGCAAGATGACAGTCAACAACGTAGCGATTCGCTGAGCAGCCGAGATCGGAGGGATCAATTCAGCCGCTGCGTCCACCTGAACGATGGTGTTGCCAATCAGTCCGGTTCCAGCCGAGTTCATTCGAGATCTCCGCTTCGATCGCGTGGTTCACTCATCTCCTCGACACTCGCCGACGCATCGCTCGAAGCCTGAGCGCGGTCGAGCCGACGCTGCCGCTTTTCAGCAGCCCGTGCGGCCTTGGCAAACTCCCGCTGCCGTTTTTCGTACTCACGTTGCCGTTTCTGGACAGACGGTCGCTTCTTGGCCATCTTGAACTCCTTTGCGTCGAATTGCCGCGCACCGCAGGCGGCACGCGACGAAACCGCGCCCAACGGGCTGCCCGGCGCTGGGGTGCCATCCTGGCATCGTTTGGTCAGCGATCGGAGGAATCGAATCTCTCTTCGGTTTGCCGCGGAAGCCACGGTGTCCCGACCTGATATGTCACGCAAGCGACTTGCGACAAACCCACATCAAGGCCATCAGTCGCTTCAACCGCCGCGCCGCGGCAGAAGCCCGACCGAACGATCCAATGGTAGGCGCCAGCCATCCACACCGCAACCGAACGACCGTCTTGCAAAGCCTAAAACCGTTTCACTCATGGCTGAACATGCCATCCGAACGCCGAAGCTCGACGGTGGCCGCGCGCGCCATTTGCCACACTGCGGCACCGGCGTTCAGCCCGGCGAACCGTGCATGCCGTCAGTCACGAGCCTTCGAAAGCCGCACGGATTGTGTAACCGACTGTCGAAGCGCGATCGGGTATACTTGTCCCGTATGTCATCGCAACCGCCCCGCGGCCCGGAAGACGAGTACATCGACCCTGCGGACTACCTGGCCGCAGCCGATCAGCGACCGCGCAACGCGGCCGATGACGAAGTGTACAGCGTCGAACCGCTGAACCTGCCGCCTCGCGTCCAACCGGCCGTACCGCCACCGCCGCCACCCGCATCGGCGTCTGCGGAATCCGAGCAGGCCGACACGCTGGATCCCTTCTACTGCTGCCTGGCTTGCGGCTATCCGCTCGAACCGTCCAGTGGGTACCGTTGTTCAGAATGCGGCCAGGACCATGACCGCGAGACGCTGGAGCGGTGGTTCGAAACGGCCGAACCGGCGCGCTTCGAGCGGGCGGTCTGGCTCTGTGCGGCCTGTCTCTTCCTGAAGCTCTGGGCGCCGATCCCTGGGTTCTCACATATCGCACGGTTCCTGCAGATCGCCCTCGCTGGGACCGCCTGCTACTACGCAGCGGAGGGCAAGACCGAATCCGGCCCGGGCTTCCTCGGGCTGCTCGCGGCCCTGGCCTGCTTGCCGCTGCTTTGCCTCTCTGGGTCCGAAAATCTTATTTCCTATATCGGGGTGGACTCGGCGATTGGAGCAGCACTGCTGATCGTGATGCTGAGCGACTCCAAGAAGACGCCGGTTTTTCGACGGATGCCGCACAAGCTGATCGCGATCGTCGTGCTGGCGGCCAGCCCGATCGCGACCTTCGGCCTGCTCACGCTGCACAAGCTGGTGCCGACCCTGGCGCAATTCAACGGAATCGAACCGATCGAAGCCTTCGGCCTCCTGATCAATCTCGGCGTCTGGAGTTGGGTAACCTGGACGATCCGCTCCGTCCAACAACGACTGCAAGGCTCCGACGCGCTATCGTAAGCGCCGCATTCTGCGACGTCGGTGCGTTCTTTGAAAGGAACGTACAGTCACATCGGCGTCCATTTCCGGTCGCTGGCGCCGCTCGCTAGCGTGGTCTCGATGAAGCGGACGCCGACCGCACCGTCCTGGACGTCGGGAAAATCGTACGTCCGACCGGCGTCGAGGCCACCGGCATCGGCGCGGATCGCCGCGAATGCGTTGCGGTACACATTCGCGAACGCTTCATGGAACGCCTCGGGATGCCCCGGCGGTAAGCGCGTCGCATTGCGCGCCGCGTCGCACAGCGCGTCGTTGCCGCGGCGCCAAATCTGCTCGACACCGCTTGTCGATGACACCAGCAGTGCGTTGGGTTCCTCCTGACGCCAGCGCAGTCGCCCTTGCGTACCCCAAACGGACAGTTGCAGATCGTTCTCGCTCCCCGTGCACACCTGTGACGCGACGAGCGTGCCGCGAGCACCGTTGTCGAATCGCAGCAGCACGCTGACGTCATCGTCGATCCGTCGGCCGGGGACGAATGTGTGAACGTCGGCGCAAAGTTCGCGCACGCGGGAACCGGTCACGTAGCGCGCCAATTGCTCGGCGTGCGAACCGATGTCGCCGATCGCCCCCGCACCGGCACGTTCCGGATCGGTCCGCCACGCCGCCTGCTTGTGACCCTGCTCCTCCAGCGCGGTGGTCAACCAGCCTTGGTAGTACGCGACGACGATCTTGCGAACATCGCCGAGCGCCCCTGACGTGACCAGGTGCCGCGCCTGCTTGACCAGCGGATATCCCGAGTAGTTGTACGTGACCGCGAAGACCGTACGGCGAGCTGCGACCAAATCCGCCAGCTGCCGCGCCTCGGCGCTCGTATGCACCAACGGCTTGTCGCAGATCACGTGAATCCCGGCGTCGGTGAACGCTCGCGCCACCGGGAAATGCAAATGATTGGGAACCACGATGCTGACGAAGTCGATCCGCTCGTGCTCTGGTAGAGCGCTCTCCCGCGCGAGCATCTCCTCCCACGAGCCGTATGCCCGATCGTCCGCAACGCCGAGCGCCCGGCCCGAAGCACGCGACTTGTCCGCCGTCGACGAGAACGCGCCCGCGACCAGACAAGCCTCGTCGTCGAACCGCGCGGCGGCGCGATGCACGGCCCCGATGAAAGCCCCTTCCCCGCCACCGACCATACCCATGCGCAGCTGGCGACTGTCACTCACGGATTCCTCCTCACGTACGCAGAAACGGACAACCGCACGACCGCTCACGATGCACACGGTGGAAGGCTCGCGTCAGCACCCATTGGCTGCCCGAAAGGCCACCTGCGGCCGGTATTCGATTGAATATTATGAGCGGTTGCGGCATGATTTTCATTCTGTTGTACTGCGGTACAACATTCTCGATACCGTCCGGGGGCGGGTTGCCAGTCCGAGGCATCGGCTGCGCTCTCCCCGTCTGATACTCGTCTCGCGACGCGCGCCTCTCCGACCCAGGCCGCAGTTCTGCCCTCGGGCGCGCCGGATCTGTGTCTTTGCGAGCGTGACGCGCTTCGGCCGATGGCCCGATCGCTGGAGGATCCCGTGCAGCGTGCAATGCTGATTTTGTCGTCGTTGATGATCCTGGTCACAGCTTTCGCGCAAGCGGAAGAGACCCTCAAACTCGAAACGCCGTTGGTTCTGCGCAATGTGCGGATCGTCGCTGAACCCGGCCGGGTGATCGAGCGCGGGTCGATCGTGATCCGCGACCGGCAGATCGTAGCCGTCGGCGCCACGGTCGACGTACCGGCCGGCGCACTCGAAATCGATGCCAAGGGGCATACCGCGTACGCCGGGTTTATCGACGGGTTCACGCGGGCGGGCGTCGTAGCGACAAAAGAGACCGCAGAAACCGAGCGCCGCTGGCACGGCGAATTCCCTTCGGTAACCGAGGGGCCGCGAGTCGAAACGCTGGAGGCCAACCGCGCCGGGATCTACGCTCGACGGCGCGTAGAGTCGCAGATGAATGGCGCTACCAAGACGTTCGCGGACCATCGACGAGCCGGTTTTGCCGTCGCGCACGTCGCACCGCCGCGCGCGATCCTCGGGGGCTCGTCGGCGCTGGTGATGCTGGGGGATGGTCCGTTGCGTGAAGGCATCCTCCGAACACAGGTCGCGCAGACGGCCGCTTTCGCGCCCCCCGGCGCGCGGAAAGACCCGGAACTGGCCCGCTATCCTGCGACGCTGCTCGGGGTCATGGCGCATTTCCGACAGGTGATGCTCGACGCGGACTACTACACGCGAATGCAGGCACACGCCCGTGACACCGCTTCGCCGCTGTTGCCCTACGATCCGGATCTGGTGGCGTTACAGGAACTGCGCACCGGGGGACAGCGTCTGTTCTGGGAAGCGGACCGCGAAGACGAAATCCTTCGAGCGCTCGGACTCGGCCGCGAATTCGAACTGTCGCTCGGCATCGTCGGCGGGGCAAACGCCTACGATGCTCTCGATCCGCTCGCTACCGCGGAGGTGCCGCTGATTCTCTCGTCCGCATTCCCCAAGAAGCCCCGGTCGTACGAGCTCAAGCGCGACGAGGTGCGCCGCGGCACCGACAACGACACCCTCTTCGGCAAGAACTGGGAGCGCCGACCGTTCGCGCCGCCCGCCCAATACGCGCTCGCGACCAGCGAAACCGATCGTCAGGTCGCGAACCTGCACAAGGTCGAAGAAGCTGGACTCGTATGGTGCCTGGGAACGATCGATCAGAAACCGCGCGACGCGCTGGTCGGCGTTCGACGAGCGATCGAGCAGGGACTGTCCGCGGACGCCGCGCTGGGCGCACTGACCACCACGCCAGCTCGGCTCTTTGGCGTGGAGCAGCAGTTGGGGACGCTGGCCCCCGGCAAACGCGCCGCGGTCACCGTGCTCCGCGGCGCTCTCGGCGACAAGCAGGCGACCGTGCGCTGGCTGGTCATCGACGATCGGCTGTATGCGTTCAACCAGTCAGACGACAAAAAGAGCGCGAAAGACAAGGGCGGCACGGAATCAAAAAACGAAGACGACAAATCCGGACAACGCGTCACGGCGAATGCAGACGCGGAAGCGGCCGTTGAAAGCGGGCCTCGGGAGCAGGCGCCGCGCGACGCCGCACTGGATGCGATCATGTTTCATGAACCGGATTGGCCAATCGAAACGGAGGCCGACCGCAAGCCCGCCTTCCGGACCGACGGCTCGCTCCTGCTGCAGAATGCGACCGTGCTCACCGTCAGCGGCGATGATCTCAGTCGAACGGACATTCTCATACGCAACGGCAAGATCGCCGAGATCGGGAGCCGGCTTGCCGCGCCCGCCGGCGTGCCGACGCTGGACCTTGACGGGTACGTCGTCATGCCGGGCATCTTCGATCCGCACACGCACTTCGGGCTGAATGGCGTCAACGAGGGGTCGTTGAGCGTCACCCCGGAGGTGCGCATCTCGGACGTGATCAACCACGAATCGCGACGGTTCTTCGACGCGCTCGCCGGCGGGGTGACGACGGTCCACGCCATGCACGGCTCGGCCAACACCATCGGCGGTCAGAACTGCATCCTGAAAATGAAGTACGGCGAGCCGTCGGCGGCGCTGATCGCTCCGCGGACACAGCGCACGGTGAAGTTCGCGCTCGGCGAAAACGTTGTCGGGCCGGGAAAGGGTCGGCGGCGAAACGCGAACCGCCCGCGGCGGTTCCCCGCCACCCGGATGGGCGTCGAGGCCACGGTGCGCCGGGCGTTGCATGCGGGTCAGCGATACAACGAACGTCGCCAGGCGCAATCGGCCGCTACGCAACCGTTGCGCCGCGACCTACGGCTCGAAGCACTGGCGGACATCCATGCGGGCAACATCTGGGTCCATTGCCACGCCTATCGCGCGGACGAAATGACCCGCCTGCTCACAGTGTGCGAGGAGTTCGGGCTGCGCATCGCCGCTTTTCACCACGTCCTCGAAGGCTATCGCATCATGCCAGAGCTTCGGAACTACGGGATTGGGACGGCCACGTTCTCCGACTGGTGGGCTTACAAGATCGAGGCGTACGACGCCGTCCCGCACAACGCCGGTATGCTGCTGCGAGCAGGGATCAACTCGGCGATCAAGTCGGATTCGAGCGACCTCGTGCGGCATCTGCCGCTCGAAGCCGCAAAATGCATGAAGTATTCCGGCCTGACAACGAACGAGACCTTACGACTGATCACGCTCAATCCGGCACGGATGTTCGCGATGGAGGATCGGGTGGGAAGCATCGACCTCGGCAAGGACGCCGACCTCGCGATCTACAACGGCCACCCGCTGGACACGTTCTCGAAGTGCGTCATGACGCTGGTCGGCGGGGAGGTGTTCTTCCAGCATCCCGACTTCGACGCTCAACAGCCATCCACGCCGATGGGCCAAAAAATCTTCCCGTCGGACGTAGATCTTTCGACTGCCTCCGCGTTGGTCCGGCGTGGCGTCTGGACCGCCCCATCACCGTTGGTCGACCCGGCCCGTTACGACCCGCAAGCAACGTACGCAATTACGAACGCAACGATCCATCCAATCAGCGGTCCTGTGATCGAAAACGGAACGATTGTATGGCGCAACGGGCGGATCGTTTCGGTCGAGGCGGGCGCCGCGCCTGCCGATGCAACGGTGTTCGACGTCGCCGGCCGGCACGTGTACCCCGGCCTGATCAACGCCGGAACACAGTTGGGACTGGCCGAGATCGATTCGATCGACATGACGCTCGATACGCGCGAGATCGGCATGTTCCAGCCGGACCTGCGGGCGGTGACCGCTTTCAACCCTCATAGCCGCATGATCGAGATTACGCGCGCCGAAGGCATCCTGACCGCGATGGTCCTGCCGAACGGCCCGACGATCGCCGGCCGTGCCGGGATCGTACACCTCGACGGCTGGACCCTGGGCGAGATGGAACACCTCCGCGACGCGGCGATGCTGATCAACCCGCCCACACGCCGGGCCGCGCCGATTGTGCCGCCAGCCGAAAAGTCCAAGGACGACGGTGCCAAGTGGCGGGAGCAGTATGGCAAGCTCGCGCGCTTCGTCGAGCGTGCCCGGCTCTACGACGACGCCGTGCGTGCAGGCGCCTCCCCGCCTTTCGACACGCGGTTGGAGGCGCTGCGGCCCTACGCGCGCGGTACTCGACCGGTGTTGATCCGCGCGAATCGCTACAAGGAGATTCTGGAGGCCCTGGCGCTTGCACGAAGGCTCGAATTGCGCGTCGTGCTGCTCGGCGGGCGAGAAGCGTGGAAAGTGGCCGATCTGCTCGTCGCGCAGGATGTCCCGGTCATCTACGAAGGGGTCTTCAGCGTGCCGCGCCGGAACGAGCCATGGGATGTCAATTACCGAGCACCGAGCGTAATGGCTGCTGCTGGCGTCAAGTTCTGCTTCGCGCATAACGCGGCCGACCTCGCGAAGCAACTGCCGATCGAGGCCGGCTTCGCTGTCGCGCATGGTCTTGACCCGGATGCCGCGGTTCGGGCCCTGACACTAACATCAGCCGAGATTCTCGGCGTCGCGGAAGATCTCGGATCGCTCGAACCGGGCAAGCTGGCAAACCTGATCGTCACGACCGACCACCCCTGTCAAGCAACTAACCGGGTGCTGCACGCGCTCGTTCGTGGGAAGCCGATTTCGCTCGAATCCGCGCATACACGCGCCGCGCGCCACTTCGCACAACGTCCGTTGCCGGAACAACCGGACGCGCCGATCACGTTGCGCGGCGCGCCGTCGCAGACTATGCCTGCCGGCAAGTAAGTTTGGCAACCATTGCGACAAAGAAGATATAGTTGGGCTTGAGTACAAGTTCCTACAAGACTCGATGTTCGAATACACATCTCGGCCTCGACAGTTTTTATTAGCAAATTTGTCGTCATTCCATACCTGCGTACGCGAGTTATTGCGGAGTGCAGCAGGAGCGGGCCCACAACAGTCGTTTGCGCGCATTCGGAATTCCGATGGCAGTTGTGTATGTCTTGCAGCAATTGCTCCAACTGATCGCTTTACTATCTGTTGGCACTATCAAGGAGCCGATCGATGCAAAGGAACTTCCACCGCCCGCTTCTGACAATGCTGCTATGTAACGCCGGTCTCGCGGTCGCGCAGGTACATACAGCCCCGATCGAATCGACAACACTTCAACTCCAGGACAGGTCAACCGCTCGCCATGCCATGGATGCGATCGCAAGTCGCACCGTGCGGCAGGGATTCGTACCCTACTGGTACACGGACGACAATACTCCGGCCATCTTGGATATCGTCAATCGCAATCACGATACGATCGACCGGAACATCGAACTTTACGCCCACCTCGACGGCCAGGAACGCGTGTCGCTGGGAACCGTCAACCTTCCTTGGGCGATCGTCCAGCGTATCTCGATCACCGAACGATTGCGTGAACGCGGGTTGCTGCGCGACAAGCAGCAAGGTACACGTTGGGGCACTGGCGAGCGCGCCCACAGCGCTTGGGGATCACTGGTCATCGAAGGCGCTGACATCGAGAACGTCAGTGCCTGGATGCTAATGACCAACCAGACAGAGAGCGTCGGCGGCAACGTTATCCTCGCTAACTCACACCATGGCGCTACCGAACTGCTCGTCCAATGGTGGCGACCCACCGCAGCGACCACTGTAGCGGTCGCCATCCAGAACGTGAGCGACCAGATGCTGGTCGCCGACGTCACGCTCGAGCTGAAGGGCACCACGCATACCAACACGCTCGCGCCGCTCGCGCCCGGACAGGCACACCTGCTCGACCTAGCCGCGCTTGCAGACAAACTCGGTGTCAAGCCAGTCCCCGCCCACGGACACCTCCGCATCACAACCAACCGGCCGGCCGTCGCCCGGGCCTTCGCATTTGATGCGACCACGGGCTTTTCCACGCCATTGCTGGCGCACCGTATCGCGGACCGGATCACCAACGATCTGCAGAACCCGGGCGCCCCGCTTGGAGCCGTCGATGACTTCCCGGCCGGCACGGTTTTTCATCCCACACTGATCCTCACTAACGTCACCGGCCAACCGTTGACCGCCGACGTCTTCCTGCAAGGAGAGATTCCGGGCAGCTATCAGCCCCAGGGGCTGGTCGTTGAGCGGAAGGGTCGGTTGTTTGAACGCCGATACGACGAAGATAACGGCGGAATCGTCGAGATCCCGGTTAGCGACTGGACCGAACGCCTTGCAACGCGGCTGCAACTCGCTCCGAAAGAGACGCGCATCATCGACTTGTTCCGGTACACGACCGGTGAGATCGTCTCGCAGCAGATCGGTGTTCGGGTCGTCGCCGACGACGCGCCCGTTGGCGCCATGGTCGCCGACCTCGTCGTTGTTGACGAGTCGTTGACCTATTCGTTCTTCGATCCGATGTTCGATACGGGGATCAAAAGGCCGGACCACTTCGCGATCTCGTTTGATCTTCGCGAGACCAAAAACACGCACCTGCTCTTCAAGAATACTTCCGACAGTCCGGGCTACTACAACTATTCAATCTACTACGCCGGCACGGATAATTACGCCCATTGGTATCATGGCCAAGGTGTGCTGGGAGCGCAGGAGCTGGCTATCGTCGACATCAAGCAGCTACGCGATCTGCGAGTCCCCGACGAAGAAGGACATCAACTGCCTTCCGATCTTGGGACCGGTTTCGTAACGATGACAACGTCCGGCCATGTCGTTACCGCAGACCCGACGTTCGACGTGGTTCATGGAACCTGCGAGTCCTGCACGCAACCCGTTCCCGGTCCAAAGCCACGACGTCGCAGATGGGTCACGTATTCCTTGGTCAGCCCGCTCTGCGATCCAATATTCAAACCTGAGGGTGTCTTTTACAAATACTGCCATTACTTGGCTGCCGGCGAAAGCTGTGCACGGGCGCGCCGCCAAGCGTATCTATTGTTGTTCGAATCGCATCCACCTTCGTGCATCAAACGCCGATGGGTCTTTGAGACATGTCGCGATAATCCTGACTATGTCCACTGCTTCCCGGACTCGCCAATTCGACTCTGCAGTCAGTAACCTCGACCGAATGAACTGACATCGCCAGCGCTCCGGGCGCACACCGCACCCGAGCGCTGCGCTTCTCGTGGCAGTACATCGCCGCGTGCGACTGGCAACAGATGTTTCCCCGATTCGACCGCTCCGCTGGCGTCCTGCTCGCCATAGCCGCACACTTACGAGCGAATCGTGTCGTATCAATGATCCTCATTGGAGCGAGCGTTTCGTGCGTGATGCGCGCGCGGGGTGCTCCCCTCCACTTCAGCGCTCGCGCACTGCTCTATGGAGCGTATTGTTTACTGTTGCCAAACCGAAACTACTGACGCCCTCGACCACTCGACGAGAGTCGAGTAAAGGGCATTCGATGTCGGAAACCTGGGCATTATCAAAAGATTCCTGCGGCGCGTCATAGTACTCCACGCGAATTCCAATTTTTCTGTCGTTTCCGTTGGCTGTTTTACGCGAAGAACACTGGTGAGCCGCAGCTGGGAGTATTGCAATGATGCAAGTGAAGGAGTTTGCAACGGTCAGGTTCATTGCGGCGCTGATAGTGAGCGCCAGTCCGCCATTCGCTTTCGTAGCGAACGCAACGGGACAATTACACAACCAGCATGAAGGGGGTGATGACAAGCTTAGCCGCCAGCAGTTGTCGGAAATCGCGGCACAACCGGTAACCTTCTCACAAGGATTTGTGCCCTACTGGTACACGGACACCAACACGCCCGCGATACTCGACATCGTCAATCGCGATCAGGCCGGACGCGAACGAACCGTCGAACTCGTCGCTTACCTCAACGGCAACGAACGCGTCTCGCTCGGAGCCGTTACCCTTCCCTGGGCCACACTCCAGCACATCTCTATCACCGATCGACTCCGCGATCGCGGACTGCTCGACAACAAGCAATCCGGTACCCGTTGGGGAACCGGTGAACGGCCCGGTAGCGCCTGGGGGTCGCTCATCATCGAAGGGCATGGGCGCAACGACCTCAGCGCCTGGATGCTCATGACCAACGACACCGAAAGCCTCGCCAACAACGTCGTCATGGCAACCGCCGATCAGGCCGCGACCAACTTCATCACCCAGTGGTGGGCACCTACCGAAGACACCACCGTCAGCGTCGCCATCCAGAATACCAGCAACGACAGCGCCACGATCAACGTGACACTCGACATCGACGGCGACACGCACGTGAACACGCTCGCTACGCTCGCCGCTGGTCAGGCGCATCGCCTCGACCTCGACGCGCTCGCCAACAAGCTAGGCATCGCGAACCTGCCCGACAGCGGACACCTCACCGTTAGCGCCGATCAGCCGCTGATCGTGCGCGCCTTCGCCGCCGACCCGCAGACTGGGTTCTCGACGCCCCTCATGGCCCACAACCCCGAGAATCGAACCGGAAACGATCTCCAGACGCCCGGTGCGCCGCTCGGTGCCGTCGACGACTTTCCCACCGGCACGATCTTCCACCCCACGCTGATCCTCACCAACACCAGCGATCAGTCGACCGACGTCGATGTCTTTCTGCAGGGTGAGATCCCCGGAAGCTATCAACCTACCGGCTACGTCGTCGAACGCAACGGCCGCCGCTTTGAACGCCTCATTGAAGAAGACGGAACGGTCGAGTTTCCGATCAGTGACTGGGCCCAGCGACTGGCCACGACCGTCCAGCTTGAACCAGGCGAGACGCGCACCATCGACCTGTTCGAGCACGCGATCAGCGAGATCGTCTCGCAGCAGGTCGGCGTGCGCGTCGTAACAAATGACGCCCCGGCCGGCACACTCATCGCCGACCTGATCGTCGTCGACGAGTCACTGACCTATTCCTTCTTCGATCCCATGTTTGACACCAGCATCGAGCGACCGCACCACTTCGCGATCTCGTTCGACATCAGCGGACCGAAGAACGCTCACATGCTCATCAAGAACACCGCCGACATGGCCGGCGGATTCAACTACGCCATCTACTACGCCGGACCCGACGGAAACCCCGCCGAGTACTACGGCGGTGCCCCCCTCGCCGCTCAGGAACTGGCCGTCGTCGACATCGAGCGCATCCGCGACTTGCGAATCCCCAGCCTGCACGGAGACCTCCTCCCGATCGATCTCGAACAGGGATTCGTCACCATCAGGACCTCCTCCCACGTCATTACCGGAGACCCAACCTTCGACGTCGAGAACGGTACCTGCAGATCTTGCACCGACCAGAACCCGGGACCGAAGCGCCAGGTGTTCGTCGTAGCGCGCTATCTCCTCGATGTGTGCCTCTTCCACCCCCCGACAAATACCCTGGACTGCGCATACAACCGGATTGCCGGCCCGCCGTGCGCGTTCCCGGTCGAGTTTTGGACGGTTCGTGGAGGCGATCCTGTTCCGACATGCTTGAAACGAGGCTACATCGTGGAACACTGCCCGGCGACTGGCGACAGGTGTTTCCCCGATTCGACCGCACCGCTCGGACCCTGCTCGCCGTAACTACACTCTCAGAGGAAGCGCCTCGCGTGCAACTCGCACGCGGGGCTTTCTTGGGCATGTCACATCGCCGAGATACGTCAACTGATGTTGAAGCGGGCCCCGTGCCTCCGGGAACCCTGATACGGTACGAACCCATGCCGACGCGAAATCGCCTTGAGACCGAGTTTTTTTGGCGTGAAGGCGCCGCGGAATACGCGAATGCTAGTAGCGGCAGGGAGTGCCCCCGATGTGGGCATGGCCAGCAAACGAGCAATTTGACACGATCCTCATTGGACCGAGCGTCTCGCGCGCTTCGTGCGCGCGGGGCGCTCCGATTTCGTGAAGGGATCGTCGATCGTCGAGCGACGGGCCGGCTACCGCATCGCGTGCGACGGCTTGGGCATGTCTTCCTTGATTCGCTGCTGTTTGACGGCCTCACCGTCGTGGCTGAAAAGCATCATGTCGTCGTCGATTCGCGCCTGCAGGTGCACTGGCCGGCGCCACAATCGGGACAGGTTGAGCAGGCACTCGTTGGCGTACTTGATCTCGATGTCGACGCCGAGATGCTTGTGCGCCAGGTAGAGTTCGCCGCGGTTGGCGTAGTTGCCGTCGACGACGTAAATGTAGGGCTGGCCGTGATTGGTCAGCTGGAACAGTAGCTGCTGTTTGATTCGCTGAAAATCGCGATTGACCGCGACCATCCGCTGCGTGGCGGGATCGTGCCGATAGTGATACAGCTCATAGCGTTCGACGAAGTCCTCGGTCAGGAACTCGTCGATGAACGTCACGTCGTTGTGAACCCGGCGAACTTCGAAGATCTTTTCCTTGCCCTGGTTCAGCTCACGATTCCAATTGCGCCGCCGTTCAAGTGAGTCGCACTCTTCATACTCCTTGCCGAAGCGCCCGGTGTTCCAGCGTTCGAATATGTCGCGAAAGAGTTCGACGCCCATCTTATAGGGATTGAGGCGGCCGCCACTGGTCGCCAGGATGCCGGAATGGTGATCACAATAGGTGATCAACTCATCGTCACGCAGATGGAATCGCGTCATCAGGTGCGAATGCCAGTAAGTCGCCCAGCCCTCGTTCATGATCTTGGTCATGCCCTGCGGCGCGAAGTAATACGCTTCATCGCGAACGATATCGAGCAGATCGATCTGCCAATCCTCGAGCGGTGCATACTGCAGCAGGAACAGTAGCACGTCTCGCTGCGGAGTCGGCGGGAAGGCGCGTTTCTTGACTTCCGCCTCCTCCATCTCGCGCTCGCGCTCCGCCCGGAGTCGCTCCGGCGGGTTGATGAAGCGGTCCATGTACTGCTTCGCAGGGTAGCGTGTCACCTGGGGCCCCGCGCCGTCGTTCCGCTCGAAGGCGCCCGTGTTACGGGCCTGCTTGGCCGCGCGCGCGTCGGGTTCGCGCTTCATGAAGGGCAAGTAAGGGTCGATCAGATTGTCCAGCGTAAGGCAGACATCCAGGAAGCGCTCGACTGCCTCCTGACCCTCGCGCTCGATATGTCGATGCACGCGGGTTGCATGGTTCGCCATGCCGTCCATCATCTTCCGGTTGGTCTTGCTGAACCAGATGTTGTTCTTGAAGAAGTCGCAGTGGCCGTAGACATGAGCCATCACCGTCTTCTGGTCGACCAGTTCGTTATCGTTCAACAGGTACGCGTAGCACGGATCGGTGTTGATCACCATCTCGTAGATCCGCCCTAGCCCGTAGACGTGCTGCTTGCTGAGCCGTTCGTACTCCATCCCGAAACGCCAGTGCGCGTACCGCTGCGGAAAGCCCCCGTACGCCGCTATCTGGGTGATCGTGTCGTAGTCCACCATCTCGAAGATGGTGTCGAAGAAATCCAGTCCTTCGGAACTGGCCCGATCCACGATCTCCCTGCGATACCGCTCCAACTCTGCCGGAAAGCCTGGCAATACAAAGCCTCCAAGGAGCCCATACGAGCACGGACCACGCGCCGCCACGGCCCAGCCGGCCCATGGCGAGGTCCGGGAACATCTTCCCGAGGGCCGACATCGGCCCCTTCTCATTTTATCGGCCTGGAATCCAATTCTCTTGCCGGGCTGCAAGATTTTGGCGCAAAGGAATCAACGCAAGTAACTGGAAGGACAAGGCTTAGAAGCATGTCGCGGAACGCGGACCTCAACCGGACGCATGTTCTCCGTCTCAGGCTCAGCCGACGCCGACCGAGAACCCGATTGCCAGACCGGCAACTTAGGAGCGACAACCGGAGTCGGACAAGTGTTATCGGACTGCGATTCGGCTTGCCACTCCGCGTTGGTTCCGACAACGAACGCCGACACGCCTGCCTGGAAGAGCCGTTCAGATACGCGCTCGTACTGCGGAATTGCAGCGGGCCTGACCCGCAGATCATTCCACGAGCCGACCCCGCCAAACGACCACGCATGCCTCGCAGCCGTCAACAGACGCTTCGCCTCCGGCGACGTTCCTTCCACGAACAGCATGTCCGCGTGATAGCGCGGCGAAAAGCTCCTCTCGGCCCGCAAAACCGCCAACGCTTCGCCAAACGTCGCCGCGAAATCATCAGCATAGTTTTCTCTGGAGAAACCAAGAGCTGCGTCCAGGCTCTCGGCCAGAGCCTCGGACGCTTGCTCGACACTGAGTCGAACCGAGGATCTGTCCGGCACCTGGGAAGTGATTTCGCGATAGGTGACCGACCACATGCGCTGATCGGCCGCATTCGGATTGACGAGACGCCACGTAGGCACCCAAGCCCGCCGATCGCCATCCGGAAGCTCAGCTTCCAGCGACCATGTGCCGCCACCATCCAGGAACCCGGCCGTAACGCGGTCGGGGAAAGGCCCCTGACCGGGTGTGTGCCAGATTCGCAGTCGTCGTGCGCGCTGGGCCCGCAAACGCCGAAACCAATCGCCCGGCGTCGGCGCCACGCACCGTTCCGACCTCTTCCCAAAAACCCGCCACCGCCTCCGCCAGGCCGTGAACTCCACCCGGACGCAATAACAACAAGTGGAGTTTCCCCAGAGACGCGGTATCTCCCGGCCACCCAAGTAGGCGTTCCCGTGTGACGCCAGCGCAATCAGTTGAGCCAATCGTCCGTCCATACCGGCAAAAACCTCCGCTACCGGAATGGGCATTGAGCCCCACGGGAAACCGGCTCCCGCGCGAAACACCGTCAACTACAATGTCACCCCTGATTGCAACCGTCCCCTCGGCCGCGTCCCCATCCAATCTGATCGTTACTCCCGGTATCGGTCGATTCCAGTCAGGCTGCAAACAAGATTGGCGAAGCCTACGCCGACCGCTTCCCCAGGGAAATCGACTCGTCGTCGTCCCGAGCACCAACGGTATCATCGCATGATGCGGCGAAAGCACTATCGGCCGATCGGCTACTGCCCTCATTGCGGCTACCGCATCTCCCCGGGCCGCTGCGCCGAGTGCGGCGCCGTGGTCGAGCGCCCCTGGCGAGTCCATCCGCGCATCGGACGAACGCATGGCGGCCGACTCGCGGCCCTGTTCGGCGTCGGCATCGTCTCCGGTTGGCTCATGTGGTGGGCATCACCGTTCGTCATCGGGCAGGCAGAACCGTGGGATGGCACCGGCCGCTACTACGTGCTCGGTTCCGCGCTTTGCGGACTCGTGGCGGCACTGTTCTACCCCCGTTTCTTCTATCTTGCCCCAGTCGCCGTCTGGCTGGGAGGCATCAGCTACGCCGCGATCGTGTACCGGAGCAAGCTCGCACCCGGTGATCCGATGATCTTCCCGCCCTGTTGCGGTGTTGACCTATGCGGGTTTCTACCCGCGATGGCGGGCGCGGCGCTGGTGTTCGGAATCGCGAAGCTGGCGCGCGGCACGCAACCGTAAAACCACCAAAGCAACTGGTGATTGGCTCCCGCCGCACCTTCTTAGTTCTTCATGATGCGTGCTCGGAACCCTCGAGCCTTGCGATTCGCCGTTCGATGCTCGCGACCAGGCCCGCCCGCGGTGATGGCAAGGCCCGCGCGATCTCCAGCGCCCGGCGCAAATAGCCCAGCGCGTCTTCCATTCGGTAGGCCCGCTGCAGCGCGATGCCCAGGTTCAAGCACGCCTCCGCGACCTCCGGATGGGCATCGCCGAGCACCGCCATGCGAATCTCCAGAGACCGACAGAGCAGGTCTATCGAGACCTCCAACTCGCCGCCATACATCTTGATCAGCGCCAGATTGTTGATGGTCCGCGCCACCTCCACGTTCTCCTCGCCAAGCACTTCGCGCTGGAAGTCCAGCGCGGTCGTCGTCGCGCGGATCGCCTGGGTAAGGTCACGTCGATGGAAATGGAGTTTTGCCATGCTGTTGAGAATCACCGCCGACCGCAAGCGCCCGTCGCGCGTCTGGTCGTCGCACGTTCGCAACGCGGCAACGAACATCTGCTCCGCCCCACGCACGTCCCCGAGATCGCCGATCACTGCCGCCAAGTGACAGCGCGCCTCTACGGACCGATTCAGGTCCCCACACTCCTCCGCGTGCGACACCGCACGCTCGAGCCAAGGAAGGGCTTCGGCTCCCCGGCCCGCCATACGCAGCGCATTCCCAGCCGTGTTAAGACTGTCGCTGAGCTTCGTGCAGTCGTCGTCGCGAACGACTTCATAGACTTCACTCGCCTCACGCGCCTGCTCGAACGCCTCCCCGAAGCGCCCGAGATCGGTCAGTACCACCGCATATTGCAGCTTTCCGTGCGCTATCTCACCCGACATCGGCGGAAAGAATCGGTGTCGCTGCTCCAGTGAGCGAATCACGTGCGCCTCCGCCTCCGGCAGCAGGCCCAGCCGATAGTAGATGTCTGCGATGTTGCTCTGAAGAACCGCGACGAGCTCGGAAGGTTCGGCCGCATTCACCTGGTCCGACGCCTTCGCCAACAGCTTGCGCGCCGTGAGGTTGCGCCCGTCCAAAGGAGAGTCCGATTCCGTGAAGACGTCGCGAAAGAACGTCAGCGTCATGTTGACTTCGGAAAGCGCCGCCTTTTTCTGGCGCCGCTCCGCCCGTGCCCGGTACTCCCCTCCAACCGCCCCGCCGATCGCCAGCATCAGCAGCACCGCCACCGACACCGCGACGCGATTCCGCCGAAGGAACTTGCGGCCTCGATAGAACCACGTGCTGCGCCGCGCCCGGACAGGGCGTCCCTCGAGATGGTTGGCGATATCCTCGTCGAGCTGATCCACGCTCGCGTAACGGCGCAGTGGGTCCGATTGAAGAGCGCACAGGAGCATGGCGTCCAAATCACCCCGCAGATGTCGGCTGAGCCGCCGGACCGCGGCGTCGGGCTGTACAGCACGCAACCCACTGGACACAGTGTCCGCATCACCCTGGCGCTCCTTGTCCAGTATCAATCGGCTCGGCAACGGCGGGGTCCGGTCCAAGGCGACCGGCGCCTCCTGCGGCGGTTGCCGCCGAAACGGTAGCTGCCCGGTCAACAGTTCATACAGAACGACCCCCAACGAGTACACGTCCGACTGCGTCCCCGGCGACTCACCACGAAGCTGCTCCGGACTGCAGTAAGCTGGCGTGAAGACCCGCGAGGAGGTGCCGGAACTCGCCGGCGATGTGCCAGACCCCGGCAGCAACAGACGGCCGATACCGAAGTCGAGCAGCTTGACCGTCCCGTCCCGCGTGACCAGAACATTGCTGGGCTTCAGGTCACAATGCACGACCAGGCCGCGATGGGCGTGACTGACGGCAGCGCAGACCTGCCGGAACAACTGCAATCGTGCCCGCACCGAGAGCCCGTGGGCGTCGCAATAGCGACGGAGATGCGAACCCTCGACATACTCCATCACCAGATACGGGCGTCCGCAATCGCTAATGCCGCCATCCAGCAGCCGCGCGATGTTTGGATGAGCGAGGTTCGCGAGCATCTGTCGCTCGTCCCGGAACCGGCGCACGGCACCGGCATCCAGCGGGTCAGCGCGCAGAAGCTTGACCGCCACCGTCTGCTCGTACGCATCGTCCGCACGCCGGGCGCGATAGACACTCCCCATCCCGCCCGCCGCCAACTTCGAAACGAGCAGGTAGCGCCCCACGCGCTGACCGACCTGGTCCTCATCCACGTCCGGCGCCGACATGGAAAGGTGCTCCAGCGCGGAAGCGGTCAACATCTCATCGCCCGCTTCGGCCGCACTCAACAGCGCCCGAACCTCTCCAACGAGTTCGGCGTCCCCGCGACAGGCGCGCTCGAGCTGATCGTCCGAAACAACCGCGCCAGAGTCGTCCAGCGACGCGATCACCGTCTTGATCTGGTTCCACCGCTCCTGCGTCATTGGCGTTCCCGGATCGCACGGTAAAGCCAGCCCTTAGCCAGCAGCCAGTGCCGGTTCACGCTCCGGACCGACATTCCGAGCGTCGACGCGATCTCCTCGAGGGTCACCCCGGCAAAGAACCGCAATTCGACAATCTGCGCCATCGTCCGGTCAACCGTTGCCAACTGCTCCAGCGCCTCGTGGACGTCGACGACCAGCGCAGCCTGGTTCCACTGCGACTCCGATAACTCCGGCGTGAACGACGGATCCATCGGCGAACGCTTGGCCGCCGACTTCCGACGAGCGTGGTCGACCAGGATGCGGCGCATCGCATGGGCTGCGGCCAGCAGGAAGACGTCCCGATCCACGCCGCCCAAGCTCCGGTCGCGGTGCAACCGTAGGTACGCTTCGTGCACCAGCGCCGTCGGCTGAAGCGTGTGATCCGCCCGCTCGCGGTCCAGAAACCGGCACGCCAGCGCCCGCAATTCTTCATAGGCAGCCGGCAACAGACCATCCAGCGTCGACGAGCGCGGGAGCCTGCCACCCGAGCGCGGAGAAACAAAATCCACGTCGCACCCCAAAAAACCGCCAAAACTTGTCGCAATCGACCACCCGACTACGCGAACCATTATAGCGGGCCACAGCGCGGCTTGGAGAAATCGGCCGTCTTAGGCAATCGAATGCAACTCGATCATGGACACCGGGGGCGCTGCGCAAGCGCCAAACCGTTGCCCGTGCCGAGAGACGGTCGGACGCGGCGCGGTCCGGCTGCGCGCGGTTGGTCCGCAGGATCCGTCAGATTGTCGTCCGGTCGATGCCGGACGTACGCAATGACGCCTCAGCGTTCAAATCCGCTTCCCCCCGACGGAAAAGGAGCAACCATGCGCAACTCAAGGCTTCAATGCTTCATCGCGGGCGCAGTTCTCGCGACAGTCCCATTTGCGACGGCGCAAATCGGTGCGTTCGAGACGAGCGTGCCGCTCGGCGATCAGGCTTACCAGGATCTTGCTCAACGACAGCTGTCGGAAATCGCGGCGCAACCGGTGATCTTCGCACAGGGATTCGTCCCCTACTGGTACACCGACGCCAACACGCCCGCGATCCTCGACATCGTCAATCGCGACCAGGCCGGACGACAACGAACCGTCGAACTCGTCGCGTACCTAAACGGCAAGCAACGCGTCTCGCTCGGAACCGTCAACCTCCCATGGGCAACCGTCCAGCACATCTCCATCACCGATCGACTCCGCGACCGCGGACTGCTCGACAACAAGCAATCCGGTACCCGCTGGGGAACCGGCGAACGGCCCGGCAGCGCCTGGGGTTCGCTTGTCATCGAAGGACACGGACTCAGCGACCTCAGCGCCTGGATGCTCATGACCAACGACACCGAGAGCCTCGCCAACAACGTCGTCATGGCAACCGCCGATCAGGCCGCAACCAACTTCATCACCCAGTGGTGGACCCCCACCGAAAACACCACCGTTAGCGTCGCCATCCAGAATACCAGCAACGACAGCGCCGCGATCAACGTGACACTCGACATCGACGGCAACACGCACAGCAACACGCTGTCCCCCCTCGCAGCTGGTCAGGCCCATCGCCTCGACCTCGAAGACCTCGCCAACAAACTCGGCATCGCGAACCTGCCTGACAGCGGACACCTCACCATCAGCGCCGATCAACCGCTGATCGTGCGATCCTTCGCCGCCGACCCGCAGACCGGGTTCTCCACGCCCCTCATGGCGCACAACCCCGAGAATCGAACCGGAAACGACCTCCAGACGCCCGGTGCGCCGCTCGGCGCCGTCGATGACTTCCCCGCCGGCACGATCTTCCACCCCACGCTGATCGTCACCAACACCAGCGAGCAGCCGATGGACGTCGATATCTTCCTCCAGGGTGAGATCCCCGGAAGCTATCAACCCACCGGCTACGTCGTCGAACGCGACGGCCGGATGTACGAGCACGTCATCGGCGAAGCCGACGGACAGCTTATCGAAACACCCGTCAGTGACTGGACACAGCGTCTGGCCACCACCATCCGGCTCTCACCGGGAGCGACGCGTACCGTCGACTTGCTCGAGCACGCGATCAGCCAGATCGTCTCGCAGCAGGTTGGCGTGCGCGTCGCAACAAATGACGCTCCCGCCGGTACGCTCATTGCCGACCTGGTCGTCGTCGATGAGTCACTGACCTACTCCTTCTTCGATCCGATGTTCGACACCGGTATCGAACGACCCCATCACCTCGCGATCTCGTTCGACATCAGCGGATCGAAGAACGCCCATATGTTGGTCAAGAACACCGCCGACATGGCCGGCGGCTTCAACTACGCCATCTACTACACGGGCCCCGACGGCAATCCCGCCGAGTACTACGGCGGTGCCCCACTCGCCGCTCAGGAACTGGCCGTCGTCGACATCGAGCGCATCCGCGACCTGCGGATCCCCAGCCTGCACGGCGATCTCCTCCCCCTCGACCTCGAGCACGGCTTCGTCACCATCAAGACCTCGCCGCACGTCATCACCGGCGACCCCACCTTCGACGTCCTCAACGGTACCTGCAGATCATGCTCCGACCAGGACCCAGGTCCAAAACACGAAGCAAGAGTCTGGGTCACATACAACTTGTTCAGTTGTGGAAACGAGATCAACGGCAACAACGTCAACTTACTTTGCCACTACCGGCACAACAGTAATGCCTGCATCCCGCCATTCGAGGTGTGGCGAGCTCCCTTCGGTACGCCGGTCTCCGAGATGCCGCCGTGCTTGATACGCGGTTGGATCTTCGAGACCTGCCCGGGCAACTTCGTCTATCTCGTGTGCACCCCGGACTTCAGACGGCCAGTACGACCGTGCTAGTCGGCGACGGCCGCTAACGACTTTTTGCTCGCAGGGCCTCGGGTGTGCGTTGCACTCGGGGCTCCTTTTTTTGCCAACGACACCGGGCGCCATTATGAACGATGGGTCTGTACAAACACGGTATTGCGCTCGTCGTCGATAATGACCTCACCCCATCGTGCATTCGCGTCCTGCGGGATCTCGTATCGCCGACCACGAAGGCGTACTGTCGGATCGAACCACGGATAGCGCGGGTCCAGGCGAAAACGCCGGTGGCCGTCGGCCGGCACGCCGCCACCCGCCGGACGCTGGAGCATCATGTGCCCGGCCGTGAACTGCTCCGGCGCAACGCCGCGCAGTCCTGGCGATTGGGCCACGAAGGCCGCGATCTCGTCCGCCGGTGCGTCGAAACGCAGCAGATAGGTCATGGAAAACAAATTGCTGGTACCGTCCGCGTGCACCCCCGAAGCCGACGGCGGCAACGCCGCGAGCCGGCCCAGATCCAGCGCCCGCGACACCATCGCGCGTTCGCTGAGCGGCCAATAGAAAACCGCCAGAACGACAGCCGTCAACACCACGAACCCCCCGAAAACAACCGCTCCGGCTGCGATCAGTCGGCGAAGCCAGATCGAGTGCTTGTGGCCGCGGTGTTGCGCTATCGCCATCGCCGAGGACTCCGATCTTCCATTGCGGACGCGCTCCCCCAACTGGGATACGCAAGATATGACCGGCACCGGTACCCCGGCTACAACATCTCCTCGATCAGCTCCTCGATCGGCGGTAGGCCGTCAACCGTGAACAGCGTCAGCTCGTAGGCCCGCTTCCCGTCGCGATCGAGCAGGAAACGGGCTGGCAGCTCGCTCCGCCAGTCGTCGCCGAGCCAGTCGACCACTGCGTCACGTGCCGTAGCGTCTTCCATCACGACCGCGGGGCCGGTCCAGCCGGCCTCACGCAGTCGCGATGCAGCCTTGCGCTGCCAATCGTCAGGATCATCGAAACTCACCGCGATCACCTGCAAGCCACGCGGACCGTACTTCTTCTGCAGCGCCGCGAGCTCCGGCAGCGCCTGGATGCACGGCACGCACCACGTCGCCCAGAAGTCAACGTAGACCACCTTGCCGCGGTACTGCGCCAGTCGCTGCTGCAATCCGTCGAGATCGACGACGACGTCGACAGTGGAAGACGTAGCCCCCCCGTCATCGTTTTTGGCCGCTGACGCGGCGCCGCCGGACGAAGGCTGTTCGTCCGTCGTTGTGCGTGCAGCTTGGCCACAGCCCGCCGCGACCAGCGCGAGCGCCGTGAGACCAAGCCGCAACCGCGGCGGCATGCAAGAACCCGTCATGCGTTAGCGCTTGTACTTCACCGAGCAGCCGTAGGGCTTGGTCGCCGGGGTGCTGACGGTCCTGTCCGCCAGCAGATCGTCCAGCGCCTGAGCGACGAAGTTCACATGCGCGTCGCCCTTCTGTTGATTGTCGATCGCGCCGTCGTAGGCCACGATGCCCTTGGCATCGACGATGAACATATGCGGCGTGGTCCGCGCCCGATAGGACTTGCCGACCGCGCCCGCGCGATCGTCAAGCACCGGTCGGACGATCTTGTTCTCCTTGCAGAAAGCGCGGACATCATCCGGCTTCATCCGGTGCGTGGAGTCGACGGCCAGCCAGACGACGGCGGGCCGCTTCGGATCGGACTTCTTCGCCATTTCGACGACGTACTTGTCACGTGTCGACTTCAGCGGTCCCATCACGCGCCGCCAGACGGGGCAGTCCTTGTTGGCCCATTCCAGGACGACGATCTTGCCCTTCAGGTCAGCGAGCTTGTACGTCTTGCCATCCAACCCTTTGAGTTCGAACGCCGGCGCCGGCTTGCCGACGAGATCGGCCGCGCTCGCCGCGTCCAACGTCAAGCCCCCAATGATGGCCAGCATGCATCCCAGTGCCAGTTTTCGGATCATCAATGTCCTCCGTTGCGTTCCTGCTGAAATCGGCTCAGCCCCGATTATAGGCAGCAATCGGCAGGCGGCATCGCCACGCGTCAATCGTCGTGCTGGCCGGGAACGCCTCAATGCAGTGGAGGCGGCTACATCCGACCTGCGTCTGATTCGCATCAGGCCCGATCGCAGCCTGCGTTTCCGCCGTGCGACGGCCACAGGCATACCATGCGAAATGACCCTACGAATCGCCGAAGAGCCGATCGAAGAACCCTTGGCTGTCGGCGTCATAGAATAATCGGAAAGAGGCATGCTGCAAAACTAAACGCTGAAGCCGGGGCTAGGAACGTCGCACGCACAATTGTCTCGCAACTCAGGAAACGGTCGATGAAGGTCTACCTCGACGACGAAAGAGCAGCACCACCCGGCTGGAAGCGCGTACACTGGCCGGCGGAGGCCATTGCGCTTCTCGAAACGGGCGACGTAACGCACATCAACCTTGATCACGACCTGGGCGACGATGAGCACGGAACCGGCTATGACGTGATCTTGTGGATCGAGCGGGCCGTTGCCACACGTGGATTCCAGCCGCAATCCATTGCCCGCCTCCACGAACGAAACGTAAGCTGACGGCTGTCACGGCCGGCTAAAAGTGCTTACGACGCGCCTTTCGAAATAGTCATCACGAAGCGTCGACGTTATTACAGTCGATCTCAATGGCACCGCTGTGTTCGAGGTCGATGACGACGCGCTTCAACGGCGTTTGGACATACTCGCTGTCGATCGCCATGCTGTTGATCTGATCAAGAACCGCATCCGGCTTTTCGGGTCGTTCGATCTTTGAGAAGAAGGTCCTGACCGCGTCGAAGTCGCGGATACCTCCAAACCTGACCACGGCGCGACCGCCTCCAGGGTTCCACACCGGATCCAGGTCGATCATCAACGTAAGCTCCCGCCGCGGACCGAGGCGATGATCGAGGAGGCAAGCATCGTGAAACTCGAATTCGAATGTCTGACCTTTGCCCATACCGTCTATTCCGGGGACCCCAAGCCGACAAGCGTGCGCATCGCGCGAAGCGCGGCGCCGTTCACGCTCGTCTTCCATGGGTCGCAAGCAAGCAACGTCGACCTCGCCAGCCCGGTACGGACCATCCCCAGAGCCGTCATCGGTAGGCTGATCGAACTCCAACCATTGCACATACAGCGGTCCATTTGACGTTTTCGTATGTGCGGTAGAGCCACGATTCGTCTGATCGACCGGTCGGGCCGTCTCGCATGGAACGAACAATGCCAGGATACTCGGCAACCGTGCCCCGATGTGCCGTCCGGCCACTGCCGGTGACCGCTGATGATAACACGAGTGCCGATCGGACAAACCTGCGGCGCACTCGTCACGAAACGCGCTTCGCACGACCCCTTCCGCGCTGCACCAGCAATGCGAAGCAAGTCGCCATCAGAGCACAGCTAGGCTCCGGTACGGAAATCAACCGTACCCCGGACGGAGTCGAGATGGCAATGAGCGTACCATCGGCATTGATCGACATCTCGCCCGCGCCCAACGGGAACGTATCGCTCGTAATGTTCTCGCCGATCGGGTAGCGGTCCAACTCAGTCCAGGTGTTTGCGTCGAGTGCAACGATGTCCGATGACTCCGGATCGGTGGCGAAGAGAATCGCGCTCTGCGGATGGAAAATCAGGCCGCCGCGAAGACCCAACAGGTTCGTGACCTCGTTCAAGTCCCGATCGAGAATCCACACCGTGCGGTTCCTACGCTCAAGCGCGAACAGCCCGCCGTTCCGACTGACGGCGGAGAACGAGTTGCTCAAGATGGTCTCAGCCCGAGTGCCCACAGGAAAGGTGTCGGTCGCTGCATCGTAGCGAGAAACGGGCCCGCTCGAAGTGTCGGACTCTACCATGAGCATCGTTCGCCGATCCGCCGAGCGATTGATGTGCGTGCGCGTCCGAACGTCATTTCGTAAGGGCAAGTCGGTGCGAACACTGATAGTGTCCAACGTCGTGTCGATCTCGCGAAACGGTACGCGGCCAGAGCCATTCAAGCGTGTGCTGAGCAGCGCCTTGCCGTGACTCCCGACCTTGAGGTCCCAGCCACCACCTTCGTCACCACTTTCTCGCTCGTACTCCAGGGTGGTGTGCGCTCCCGTCGCAAGGTCCACCTTGCGCACAAAGCCGGTCGTCGCACCGACAGCGGCGTCCGTAACGTACAGATACTGATTGTCAGGCGTCGTATCGCCACCGTTGAGCGCTTCCCCAACCGCGAACGGCGTTCGAAGCTGACTGGACGCGAGATCGTATCGCTGGATCACTCCGTTCGCTGTGGTGATATAGAGCAGATTGCGCGACGCGTCGAACACGTGGTCGCGCCGATCGCCGACTGGAATCAGGACGTTGCCTGCCAGTGCCCCCGATACCGTTGCCGACACCAGGAGCGTGCTCGCGCACGCCCGAACGAAATGAGGATTGCTCCCGACCATGCCCATTGCCTCCCTCTGACCGAAAGATACATGCGGTCCGATACCTTCCTTACCTGGAGACGCCGGGATGTGACCAGTACTGGCCCCCGCCGATCCCCCTCCTTCGACATACACGATAGAGCGCCGCCCATCGGATGGCAACAAAAACCCCATCCCGGCCGACTCGAGGTCAGAGCCCGCGCTTCTCGTCCGGCAACTCCTTCGGGTTCCATATGACCGCGGATGCGCCGACCGAATCAAACTGGATTGCCGGATCGTCGGATTGTGCGAACGTGACGAGCCGCCGCCCCAGAAGCGACTGGATACGGGACTGGTTCGCGAGGATGTCAAGGATGATCCACGCAGTCTTGCGATCCAACTGGACGAAGGCATCGTATCTCCGAAACACGAGTAGAACGCCACCGTCGTCCTTGACCTCCAGATCGCTAATGCAATCATCGAAGGCGTCTAGGTTTCGACCGTAGTACTCGGGAAACTCGAGGCCACGCGCCACGTCATTGTGGAAGTTCGAAGCAGATCTCCAGCCCGAGCAGTCGAAAACGAACACGTCGTATTCGGCCCTACGAAACCACTCGATGTCCTGAGCCATCGTCTCCTCACGGAAGTAGAGGGCCACGGGGCTGTTCCGAAGTATCTGCCAATCGAGCGGATGCTCGTTCCAAGGCTTGTCGAAGATCGCCATCAGACACCTCCGAAACAATGTACGGCACTCAGCCGAAGAGCCGGCAATCTAGTACGATCTGGGCTCGAAACCTGCCAATTTTTTCTCTACGTCGATGGCTGTACAGCTCCCTTGCGTAAGACGGATTTTGCATGCGCAGGCATCACCCCCGTCAAACTCCTATGCTGAAAGAACGGGAGTGGATGGGAATCGAACCCACCAGAGACTGTGGGTACAGCCTCTCAACGGCTTTGAAGGCCGCGGAGCCCACCAGGCGCTCGGACACTCCCTCCCTCCAACACCGGATGCCCGTCATAGACGCACATCCAGGCGATTCATCCTACCGAACCGCGTATCATCAGACAATTCGGGCCGACGCCGGCGCGACCCAACCGCCGTACGATCGTCGAGCCTCGTAGCAACCGTGTGGCCGTACCAGCCGACTGAAGGAACCAACCATGGCGCAGAAGCTCCAGGCGTTTCGCGAATTTCGCGAGAAGATGAACAAGCGGATCCTCGATCAGAACCACCTCGGGATCAATCGCTTCTTTACGCTCGACACCAAGGCCTACGAACCCGGCGCGCTCGACGAACGCACCAAAGAGGTCGGCGGGCTGGTCGGCTCGCTGGTGCTACGATGCGACGACTGCATCGCATACCACGTCATCCGCTGCAAGGAAGTCGGCCTGACGGACGAGCAGATCTTCGAGGCGCTGAACGTCGGGCTCGTCGTCGGCGGTTCGATCGTGATCCCGCACCTCCGCCGAGCCGTCGCGCTGCTGGACGAGATCAATGAGGCCACATAGCGCGACGCCCGATCATGTCGGCGGCGGCCGAGGCGCCAGCATCGGCGGCTCACACTTGGCGGCCGGCGGCGGCCTTTCTATGATCCGGGCATGAGCATGAGACGGGCCGAACTCGAGGTGCAGCGGGTCGAGTTCGTCGGCGGACAGGGGCATCCCGTGGTCGGTCGGCTGGAGCGCCCGCGCACACCCGTCATTCCCGGCTGTATCGTGCTGGCGTCGTGTTTTTCCTGCACAAAGGAACTCAAAGGCGGCAAACGCGTCGCGCAAGCGCTCACGGCGCAGGGCCTCAGCGTGTTGCGGTTCGACTACTCGGGCCTCGGAGAAAGTCGCGGGGACTTCGCCGATACGACGTTCGAAACAAAGGTCGCGGACGTCGTGGCGGCCGCCGAGTGGGCCGACCGTCACGCCGAACCGGTTCGTGCCCTCGCCGGCCACAGCATCGGCGGCACCGCCTGCATCGGCGCCGCGCAATTCGTGCGCGGCTGCCCGGTCGTCGCCACGATCAACTCGCCGGCGGAAACGACGCATCTCGGCGAACTCATTCGCGATCGGGCCCCGCAGATCGATCGCGGCGAGGTCGCCGAGCTCGAGTTCATGGGCGGCCGGGCCGTCCGCGTCTCGAAGACGCTCGCCGACGATTTGAAATCACAGGACATCGACAGCCGAATCCGAGCGCTGGCATGCCCGCTGCTCGTGTTCCAGGCACTAGCGGACGAACTGCTCGACGCGCGACACGCCGAGCGCCTTTTCGCGCTGGCACCGCAGCCCAAAGCGTTCATCCCGCTTCCCGGCGCAGACCACCTGCTACTACGGAACCCGCAAGACGCCGAACTGGTAGGTCGGACGTTGGCCGGCTGGATCCTCGCGACAACGTCCGACATGACAGATTCTTGACAGTCTCCGGGGGATTCATACAATTCCGAACGGGAACGGTCGCGAGCCGTGGGCACTAACCATAACCTATTATTACCAATATGGTTACAGTGTCACTGGCAAGAATCCTGACCGGTTACGGGTTGTGCCTCGGTCCATAACCACGGGCCCTGATCGGAGGACTTTCGCGTGATCGAAGTGCGGAACCTTTCCAAGTTTTACGGCAGCCACCGGGCGGTCGACAGCATTTCGTTCTCCATTGCGGAGGGCGAGATCGTCGGTTTCCTCGGCCCAAACGGCGCCGGCAAGACCACCACAATTCGAATCCTCACCTGCTTTCACCCGGCGACGGCCGGGGCGGCGGCGATCAACGGCCACGACGTCTTTACCGAGTCGATCAAGGTCCGTTCGGTCGTTGGCTACTTGCCGGAGAACAACCCGCTGTACCCCGAAATGCGGGTCCGCGAGTATCTCGACTTCCGCGGCAAGCTGCATGGCCTGGATCGGGCCCAGCGCCGGGCAGCGATCGGGCGCGTTTCCGAGCGCTGCTGGCTCACGGATGTCATCCGCCGACCGATCGGGCAGTTGTCCAAGGGCTTTCGGCAGCGCGTCGGGCTTGCCGATGCGTTGCTGCACAATCCCAAGGTGCTGATTCTCGACGAGCCCACGGTCGGTCTGGACCCGACACAGATCCGTGAGACGCGTTCCCTGATTCAGGACCTCGCCAAGGAACACACCGTGCTGCTCTCGAGCCATATTCTGCCCGAGGTGCAGGCCACTTGTCAGCGGATCATCATCATCAACCGCGGGCGAATCGTTGCCTCCGGCAGCCCCGACGAGCTGCGCGAGCGCGTCAGCGGCGAGTCGCAGACGATCGCCGAAGTGCAGGCCCCGGAGACGGACGTTCGCGCCGGGCTGGAGGGCTTGCAGGGCGTCACGAAGGTCAAGGTGGCTTCCACCAACGGCTGGACCCGTGCAACTGTTGCGACCAAGGCCGACCTCCGCGAAACGATCTTCCGGCTCTCCGCCGAGAAGGGGTGGGCCGTTCGCGAATTACGGCGTGAAGTCGCCTCGCTCGAAGACTTCTTTGTCAAAATCGTCGCCGGCGCGATCGGCGGCAGCGAAAAATAAGGAACGGCATATCATGCGCAATGTGACAGCGATCATGCAGCGTGAGCTGCTCTCCTTGTTCTGGTCGCCGATCGGCTACATCGTGATCGCCGGCTTCCTGCTGATCACCGGCGTCATCGTGCTGGTCAGCGAGACGTTCGCACCCGGGCAGCCGGCAAGTCTGCGATCCATGTTCCAATACACGCCGCTGATCCTGACGATCATCATTCCTGCAATCAGCATGCGGGCCCTCAGCGAAGAGTATCGAACCGGGACTATCGAGACCCTGACGACTGCACCGATCACCGACTTCGAGATGGTGTTCGGGAAGTATCTCGCGTCGCTGGCGTTCTATGTGATCATGCTGGCCTGCACGCTGGTCTACCTCGTACTGCTGGAGATCTTCGGTAACCCGGACTGGGGCGCGACACTGTCGGCCTACTTCGGTCTCGTGCTCGTCGGCGTGCTGTTCACCGCGTTCGGGATCTTCGCCAGCAGTCTCACGCGCAACCAGATCGTGGCCTGGATTCTCGGCGCGGTCCCGCTGCTGCTCTTTGCGTGGTTCTCGTTCTACTATGTCTCGCGCGCCGAGGGTTGGGTCCGCGAGGTCCTGCAGCAAGTCAACGTGATGGGACGCTTCGAGCAGTTCGCCCGTGGCTCGGTAACGACCGACGGGCTGGTCTTCTTCCTGGCGTCGGCGGCGTTCTTCCTCTTCGTATCGGTCAAGGTCGTGGAGTCGCGTAGATGGCGGTAGAAGCACAAGCAGGCAAGAACGTTGCGCCCCGGCGGGTGCTCTTCGGCTTCAACGCGTTCATCCAGGTCATCCTGGGCGCCGCCGTCCTCGGTGGCGTGGTGTATGCATCTCAGCAGTTCCGCACGCAATGGGATCTGACCCGTAGCGGGGTCAACAGTCTCAGCCCGCGATCGCGCAACCTGCTGAAATCGCTCGACCAGGAAATTCGAATAACCGCGTTGTATACCGTGCTGAGCGAGTATCAGGAGCTTGCCAAACGCCGTCGCGACACGATGCGCGACCTGCTCGCGCTGTATGACAGCGCGGGTGGAGCCCGGGTCAATGCCTACCTGATCGATCCGATGAAGCAGCAGAATGAAGTTCGAACGCTAATCGAACGGCTGCGCGAGAAGGAAGCCTACCGCACGGAATCCGAGCCGCATCGTAAGGTTGTCGACGAGGCCATGCCCTTGCTGACGCGCTTGCAGGAACTGGCCGGCGAGGAGTTCCAGGCGCTCGACGGCCTCCAGACGTCGGATCCGTCGCTGCTCGAGGAACGCAACTTCCTCGGCGTTCGTAGTTTCTTTCAGCAGCTGAGCGAGAGGACCGGCAACCTGATCACGGAGCTGAAGAGCGACCTCGACGGTGAGGTCCCGCGCTACGGGCAGCTTGCGGGGCGTCTCAAGCGCGACCTGGACGACGTGACAGAGAACCTGACGCAGATTGGCGATTGGATGGTACGCTACGCGCGTGATGGGGCGCTATCCGTCACGGCGCGACGGCTCTTCACGGAAGCGGACCAGCGCTACGGACCGCTTCTTTCGTCGGCCGAAACGGTGGCACGCGAGGCGGGTGCGCTCCAGCCGGTCAAGCTTGAGCAGATCTACAACCAGCTCGGCGGCTGGTCGAATGGGGTGCCGCCGGTGCTGGTCGAGACCGACAAGGAAGCCTTCGTCGTCCCCTTCGACGAGGTATGGCCGTTGCGTCCCGAACGCGAACGTGCTGCGGTCGGTCCGGACGGGGATCCGCGCGCGTTCGCCGGCGAGGCGGCGCTCTCCTCCGCCGTCCTGAACCTGACGCAAGCGGAGAAATCCGCCGTCGTCTTCACCCGTTTCGGTGGTCCGACGCTGACCGAGATCGATCCGATGATGGCCCAGATGGCCCAAATGCAAGGCCGCCAGCCGCCGCCACCGCCCTACCAGCAGCTGGCGCGGAGCATTCGCAAGCAGAACTTCCTGGTCGAAGAATGGAACGTCGAAACCGATAAACAGCCGCCGACCATCGATGGCGCCACCAAAACGATCTATCTCGTATTCCCGCCGGTACCGCCGCCGGCCCCCAATCCGCGGCAACCGGCGCCGACGCCGCCGATGAGCCCGGCCGACGCCAGGATCGTGACGGACGCGATCGGTGAATCGGGCATGGCGTTGTTTCTTGTCGGATGCCAACAGCGCCCGGATGCGCGCGGCGGTTACATCTACTCGGAATACCTTCGCACTGATTGGGGAATCGACGTTCGTTTCGAGGAGTTGGTTCTCGAGTTCGTGCTGAATCCGGAGATCGACCGCTTCCTTCCGGTCGGCCCGTTTCTGCAAACGGCACAGACCAGCTTCACGAATCACCCGGTGGGGAAGGTGTTGCAGGGCGAGGCGGGCGTCTACTTCGCCGCGTGCCCCGTTCTACCGGCCGACGAAGCCGAGCGTCCCGATGATGTCAGTGTCACGCCGGTCGCGGAAATCCCGCCCAACGAGAACATCTGGACAGTCGACGATCTCATGGCGCTGAACGTCGAGTTGCAACAGTCGCAAGGTGTCCGGCCGACTGGCGATGTTCGTCGGCCGCCGTTCTCGATCGCGCTTGCCGCGGAGAAAGATGAATCGCGGCTGATCGTCGTCGGCAGTGACGCGTTCGCCGCTGATGAAATCACGCAGCAAACGCGCGCGCGGTTCAGTCCGTCAGGATTGGTCGTGTTCGACCTCTATCCGGCGAACATCGAGATCGTGGTCAATTCGCTCTATTGGCTCAATGGCGACGCCAATCGCATTGCCGTCGGACCGCGGGCCAGCGCCGTTCCGCGGCTGACCGAGTTGAAGAACGATCGGACGTTGCAATTCACGCAGATCTTTTTGGTGGGAATCTGGCCGGCTGTCGCGTTGTTGCTCGGCGCCGGCGTCTGGCTGGTTCGGCGGAGATAGTTCGATGAGCTTCAAAACGACGTTCGTGTTGCTGGTGCTGGTGGTCGGCGTCGGCGCGTTGTGGTACTTCACGCCGGCGTTGAAAAAGACCGAGGCCGACGGCAACAACGCGGCCACCGCCAATGACAACGGCGCCGACGAGCTCGCGCTCGGAAAGCCGCTGGAAGCGGCCGACATCCGCGAAGTCAAACTGGAGCGCGACGGCCGCCCGACGCTGGACTTCAAGGTGGTCGCGGATCCGGCGGGTGAGTCCAAATGGACGATGACGGCCCCGTTCGAATCAGAGACAGAAAGTTTTGCGGTAACCTCGTTGCTCGGGGACGTCGTGCACCTCCGCATTCAGGAGTCGTTTCCGACCACGGGCCGTGGCTCGCTGTCGCCGACGGAGGCCGGTCTGGATCCGCCGCGCGCCACATTGACGCTCATCGACACTGACGACCAGACGCACGTGTTACAGATCGGCGGCCAGGCGCCGTTGAGCAGCTCGACGTATGTCCGCGTCGATGGAGAAGCCCGGGTCCTCCTTGGCGATCGCGACCTGGCCAAACGGGTGCTCGATCCCTCGGTGAACGCGTTCCGTTCGAAGCGCGTCGTGAGCTTCTTCGCTCCGGACGCGATACGCCTCACGGCGGAGCATGCCGGGAAATCCTATGTGCTGCAGCGCACGGCCGGCGACTGGTCTTTCGAAACGCCCGTCAAGGCGTTTGCCGGGCGCGATCAGGTCACTGGCATGCTCACGGCGCTCAGTCGCTTGCGGATTCAGAACTTCGTCGACGAGTCCGCGGCGCGCGGCTACGGCTTCGACGCACCCGTGCTGCGACTCACGCTGGACACGATGCGCACGAAGCCGGCACCGTCGGACGAGGACAAGCCCGACACCGGAGACGAGCCGGAAGTCGAGGAACGTTCGTACGAAATTCTCGTAGGTGCCCCGGCGAACCTGGCAGGTGACGCACTGTTTGTTCGGCGTGGAGACCAGCAGTGGATCGGAACGATCTCACGCGCCGATTTCGAGAAACTGATCCCGTCGCTCGCCTGGCGCGACCCGCAAGTCACGCGTCTGACCGCCGGCGACGCGTCGCAGCTCACGATTCGGTTCCAGGGACGGGACGCCACGTTGCGCAAGCAGGAGAACGAATGGGTGGGCGACGGCGATCTGGCCAAGCTCGATGTAGCCGCCGTCGCCGACGTACTGGAGGCATTCGAAGAGCTGCGGGCGATCGACTACATCGATGCACCGCAGGGTCTCGAGGAATACGGGCTCGCCGAACCGCGCGCGAGTGTCACAGTCCGAACGGTCGACGATCCGAATGAGATCACGGTACTGGTCGGCGACGTGACCCGCAGCGGTCGCAACGCGTACGTCAAGCGCAGTGATCAGCCGAACGTCATCGTTGTGAGCCAGGCGCAGACGGCACGGCTCAGCGTCGCCCCGCTTTCCTTGCGTTCTCGCACCATTTTCGAAGCGGAGCCTGAAGCAATCCGCAAGATCGACATCCGCCGAGACAATTCGCGCTATGTTGTGGAGCGAAAAAACGGTGCGTGGATCATGACCGAGCCCGCCGGAGCGCCGGTCGACCCGAACAGCGTGATGATCGTCGCCAATGACATTGCCCGGCTGCGGGCGCGACGCGTGGTCGACAAGGACGCGGACACAACGTACGGGCTCGATGCGCCGCGCGTACTCGTCACCTTCACGGTCGATGAGCCAGCTGCCGGCGGCGATGATCAGGCTGGGCCGCCGCCGACCGTCGAACGTACACATACGTTGCGTGTCGCCCAGCGAGGAACGAACGCCTACCTGCGCATCGACGACGATCCTTATGTGTTCGAACTCGATGATACGGTCTATCAGGTCATGATTACGGAGATGATCCGTCGCCAGCTGTTTGACTTCACCGCGCCGGAAATCCGCGCGGTTCACACTCGAGCACCCGGCGGTACGCTCGAGCTTGCGCAAGTCGATGGTACTTGGCAATACGTCCCCGACCCATACGTCACTCTGGCCCGCAGCAAGGTGCAGGAGTTGCTCGATGGCATCGCGGGCATTCGTGTCGAGGAGTACATCACCTGGCAATCCGCGGACACGGAGGCCGAGTGGGTCCGCAATGCACCCGTCACTGTCGAGATCCGAACCGCGGACGATCGGACCCATACGCTCAAGCTCGAGCAGGAGCGGCAAGGCGATCTTCCGCGCCTTGGGGTGTGGGTCGAAGCCGGCCGTGTGTTCCGCATGCGCCAGGCTGACGTCGAGAGGCTGCTCAACGGTTTGAACTACTACATCAAGCCGGAAACTGCCCAAACCCCGTAGTCGCGTGCCGCAAGGCAGCCACGTCAATGAGCGCCGGACGGGGGGCAGGTCGTCATGGGGTGCCATGCCGACGCGCAGCGCTCGGCATGCGATTTGCCAGCTGCTGACGCCGAGCCGTGTCGATGGCACGTGCCAGCTCTTCGGTATAGGTCCGGGCCGCGTCACCCACGACGTGATTGACGTTCTGCATCTGTGATGCGGGAAACCCGAGCGGTCGGGCAAGCACCAGTTGAACGACCGGATGATCCGCCGACCAGGCCGTGAGCGTGGCCGCGATCTCGCCAACGTACTCGCGGTAGACGGCGTGCTTGGCCAGCCCCTCGTATTGCGGGGCAGCGGCGAAGTAGAGCGGCACGGCGTTCCGTTCGGCGATCGCCACGATCTCGGCTAGCGCCGCCCCGTTCTCGCCACCGAGCCGGAAGCCCGCGGCCGTATCGAGCCGCTCGACGTGCTCGAGACACTGCGGGGCAAGAATCTCCGGGTTCGCGCGTACGCCGACCAGCAGCCCGTCCGGGTCGAGTGTTCCGTACGACGCGTTGGTCTCACGGCCACGTAGCGCTCGCGACAACGTCCGGTGCTGCGCGACCAGCGGGAGGTTACGTTCGATCCACAGCTTGACCTTGCTGCGCACGCCGCGCGCGCCCCGCGGCTGCACACTGCTACCCTGCCAGGCTTCGGGCGGCACCTGCGCCAGCAGGCTGAGGGGCAGCGTTCGACTCCACATGTCGTAACTGTGAACGATGATCACACCGCCGGCGGGTGGACCAAAACGCGCCAGATACTGCTCCAGCATCCAGAGATCGCCAAGCAACATGCAGTCCGCGACCGTTCCCAAGTTGACCGCTCGGCCTCCGAGTCGTCGTGTGAGCACCGCCGGGTCGACGGCGTGTCCGCCCCCGGAGTCGCCGAGCACCAGCCAGTCGACGGGCCTGTCGAGCGTCGACAACAACTCCCACTTCTGCTGCACCAGCCAGTAACCCAGGTTGTGCGGCGCGCGGCGAAGGTAGCAACCCGCCACGCCATTCATCGTCAGCAGCAGCAACAACGTCGCGATACCGGTCAGCGCAATACCGCGCCACGTTGCACGGGACAGCCGCTCGCCCGGCGGCCGCGGCGCTTCGATGGGGCGGCTATCGCTACGGCTCATGGACGACCACCGGACTGGGAGTGTTGGATAGCGGGCCCGGCGCGCAGTTGTGTAGCGTCGATCTCACGCGCGAGCGCACGCGTGTAACGTCGAGCCGCGTCTCCGACCACGTGATCGACATTCTGCATCTGGTCCGCGGGAAAGCTCACGGGCCGGGGCAAAATCACGTGCAGGTTGGGATGACGTTCCGCGAAGACGGTAAGCGCGCTGGCGATGCGGGCAACGTATGCACGGTACTCGGCAAGCTGCGCCAACCCTTCGTACTGCGGCGACGAGGCCAGGAAGATCGGCACATCGTGAGCATCCGCGATCGCCGCCAGTTGTTCCAGCGCTCGTTCGTTCTCCGGGGCAAGGCGAAACGTCAGGTTGTCGCGCAGACGTTCGACATGCTCGGCATAGTGCGACCGCACGGACTCCGGGTTCGCCTGGACGTCGATCAACTGCCCTCCACGACTGAGTCCGCCATAACTCACTGCAGTCCGCGTTACGCGCAATGCGCGCGACAGTGCCCTGTGCTGTGAGACCAGCGGGAAGTTTCGACGCATCCACAACTTGGCTTGGTTCCGCGCGCCAGCCGCGGCGTTCGGCTGCACGGAACTGTACTGCCACCGCGCCGGCGGTACGTGCGCCAGCATCGACAGCGGAACCTCGGGGTAGCGCCACATGTCATAGCTGTGCACGATCACGACGCCGCGCGGCGGACCGAAGCGTTCAATGTAACGCTCGAGCATCCAGACATCGCCGGGCAACAGATAGTGAACCACTGTGCACAGGTTCAACGCCCGCCCGCCAAGCCGCTGCTGCAACGTTTGCGGATCGACGCCGTGCGCCCCACCGGAATCACCGAGCACCAGCCAGTCGACCGGCTCCTCCAGCGCATCCAGCATTCGCCATTTCTCACGAACCAGCCAGTAGGTGAAGTCGGCACGCGCCCGGCCCAGATACATGCCCGCTCCTGCGTTCAGCACGAACAACAAGCCGGCCGTGGCCGCCACAGTCCAACCGATTCCGCGCCACGTCGCGCGCGGCGAGCGTTCCGTCGGCGGTTCGACGTTGCCGTCCGGATACGAATCTGCGCGCACGTACCGGCCTCCGTCAGAACTGGAAGTAGATGAACTCGCTCGACGCCCGCTTGCCAAACACGCAAATCGCACCGATCAGCCCCGCCAGGTAAACCGGTCGCAAGACAAACGGCCAGCGTGCGGCGACCAGCAAGTTCCGACTCGCGTGCTGCGCGATCTGATACGCCGCCAGCGGCACGCTGAAGAAGATCAGGTCTGCCGCCAGCTGCGCGGTCGAGCTCGATTGGGCCAGGCCACACGCGGTGAGAAAATGGACGATCTGCTCGATCGATTGGCTGCGGAAGATCACCCAGCCGACTACGGTCAGCAGGAACATCAGCGGCAACTGCGCTGTACGGATGGCGCTCTGCACGAAGCGCGTCTGGCGCGCAACGGTACCCGAGAACCGCGCAAAGCCGCGATAGATCACCAGAATCGCGCCGTGAAAGACGCCCCAGATGACAAAGTTCCACGCCGCCCCATGCCACAGGCCGCCCAGCACCATGGTGGTCAGCAGGTTGCGGTTGGTGCGCAGCGCGCCGCCGCGATTGCCCCCCAACGGAATGTACAGGTAGTCGCGCAACCAGCTCGAAAGCGAGACGTGCCAGCGTTGCCAGAACTCACTCGGCGTTCGCGCGAAATACGGCAACCGGAAGTTGAGCATCAGCTCGAAGCCCATCAGCTTCGCCAATCCACGTGCAATATCGCTATACGCCGAGAAATCGCAGTAGATCTGCACGGTGAACGCCAACGCGCCAAGCACCAGATCGAGCCCCTGATGTTGGGCATAGTTGTTGAACACCGTGTCGGCGACGACTGCGACGTTGTCGGCGATCACCACCTTCTTGAAGTAGCCCCAGACGATCAGAAACAGCCCTGCGTTGACACCGGTGGCGCAAACCGTGCGCGGGGTCGTGATTTGCGGCAGCAGCCGAACTGCCCGCTCGATCGGGCCGGCGACGAGCTGCGGAAAGAACGACACGTAGAGCGCGAAATCCAGCAAGTCGCGCGTCGGTTCGAGTTGCCGCCGATACACATCGATCGTGTAGCTCATGGACTGGAACGTGTAGAACGATATGCCCACCGGCAGCACGATGTTCAGCGTCGCAAAGTCCGCATGCAGCCCGAAGGCCCCCAGCGCCGCCGCGAAGTTCTCCGCGAAGAAATTGAAATACTTGAAGGTCGCGAGAATCCCGAGGTTGGCCACGATCGACGTCGTCAGCAGCGCTCGCCGAACGGCAGTTCGATCGCTCCGCGCCATTCGCGCGCCCACTACATAGTCGACGAGCGTCGACAGCACCAACAAGCTCAGAAACCGCCAGTCCCAGTAGCCGTAGAAGACATAGCTCGCGACCAGCAGCAGCCGGTTCTGCGCCCTGTGTCGATGGCGCAGCAGCAGATAGGTGGCATACACCAGCACGAAGAACGCGATGAATACCCGCGACGTAAAGAGCATGCTGCGTTTATCGTCGCGCGACCGGCCTGCGGTTGACACGCGCATGTTCTGCGCTCATACGCGCCCGGACGGGAAAGCGCAAGCGCAGCAGGAACACATCTCCATCCGCGCGGCGTCGCAGTTCGTCTTGGGGATGTGGCAGGCTGACCCGGCGTTGCAAGCGACGAGCAACGAATCGTCAGCGTCCGCGCGTCAGCACCATAAACTGATACGGTGCCACGGTAAGCTCCTGAGTGGCGGTGATCGACCGGCCCGCCACGAGATCGACGACTGTCTTGCGGAGGCCGAGCGCTCGTAGCCGACGCGCCTCGAGCCGCTGCTCGCTATCGGAGAAATTCGCGAGGACGAGCACGCTGTGCTCCTCGTGATTACGGAAGTACGCAAATACGTGGTCGTTGCCGGCATCCATGAATTCAGTCTCGCCGCCAAAGAACGCGAGGTTCTGTCGGCGCAACTGACACAGCTGGAGCACGCCGGCATAGACGCGTCCCGGAACGCTTTCGGGCTGCGCGCGCGTCTCGGCCCGATCCCAATCGAACGCGGCACGATGCAGCCAGCGGGAATCGCCGGTCTTCTCGGGATCGTCCTCGTAGGTATGATCGTTGAGTTGAGCGACCTCGTCGCCGAGATAGATCAACGGAATGCCGCCGATGGTGAAGAGCACGCCGTGCAGCATCAGAATACGACGGATCGCAAGGTCAACCTTCTCCGCGTCGTTCTCCTCGGTTGCTTGTTCCAGCCCGGCCAGCGACGCGCAGGTCCCCGAGACACGCGCGTCGCCGGTGCGCGGATCCTCCTGAAACGGGGCACCGCGAGCGAAGCTCTCCGGCGCGCGACCGACAAAGAACTGTGTCAGGTAGTTCCGGTGCGCCTTGGGTTCGTACCCGGCCGCGACGACGTCCTCGTCGGAGAAGGCCCATCCGATATCGTCGTGACAACGGATGTAGTTGACCCACGCGCACGCTCCCGGAATCGCGAAACGCCCGCGCATCGCGTGCCGCAGCACCTTGACCTCACGCGTCGCAAGCGAATTCCAGAGCAGCGCCATCAACTGCGGGTTGTAGGAAAGTTGGCACTCCTCCGCGCTAATGTACTTCCGCACTTCGTCCGGATGAACGATCGCCTCCGACTTGAAGACCATCGCGGGCGCCGCGATCCGCACCGCTGCGTTGAATGCCTGAATGATGATGTGCGCTTCCGGCAAGTTCTGGCAGTCGGTCCCCAGCCGCTTCCAAAGAAACGCGACCGCATCGAGCCGCAGAATCTCGACACCCTGGTTGGCCAGAAACAGCATCTCCTCCAGCATTCTGTTGAACACGGTGGGGTTCTCGTAGTTCAGATCCCACTGGTAGTTGTAGAACGTCGTCCAGACCCACTTGCGCAGCCGGTTACGATACGTGAAGCAGCCGGGCCGCTCATCCGGGAAGACCTCGCCGATACTCTGCTCGTACTTGTCCGGCATCGTTCGGTCCGGGAACATCCGGTAGTAGTCCTGATACTCCTCGTCGCCGGCAAGGGCCCGCTGGGCCCACTCGTGCTCGTCGGACGTGTGGTTGAACACGAAGTCGAGCGAGAGCGAAAGACCTCGATTGCGCAACTCCCGCGCCAACTCAGCAAGCTGCTCCATCGTCCCCAACTCGACGTCCACTTCCCGATAGCTGCTGACCGCATAGCCGCCGTCGTTGTCGCCGTCGGGAACCTTGAAGACCGGCATGAGGTGCAGGTAGGTGATGCCCAGCTCGGTAAAGTACGCGATGTTCTGCCGCAATCCGTCGAGATCTCCGGCGAACAGGTCGACGTAACACATCGCACCAATCATGTGGTTCGATTGGTACCAGTGCGGATCGGACTCCCGGCGCGCGTCCAACGCCTTCAGCTCGTCCGATCGTGCGAGCCACATCTCCGTGATCGAAATCAGGATCTGCTCGAGGTGATAGAAAAAGTCGTAATGTTGCGCATAGAGCGTCTGAAGATGCCCGAACAAGACCGGGAAATGCCGGCGCAAACGGGCGACATAGCTCTCCCACTCCGCAGGGTCGACCTGCGTCGCGAACCGTGCCTCGATTCGCGGAAGGAGCCGGACCAGCGTCGTTTCGGCGGGTGACAAACGTGGCATAGATACTCGCGAGCCCGGTTTCGGACCATCCAGACCAAACGCAACGGATACCTCGAAGAGGGTGGCACACCGCGCGCAGCACGTCAAGCACAACGCGGCCGCACCCCATTGTTAACGGTATCGGTGTGTTGCCCCCCCGAACGGCACTGCAGTCTCAAAATTGGACGGCCCGCCAACCAGCCCCACCCCCCTCCGAGGACCGGAACCGACCACGGGCCTACCAGTGAGCCGCCGAACTACTGGATGTTGGCCCGCGGGTCAAACTCGTGCGAGACGACGCCGGTAGAGTCCGTCACCCGCCAGAGCAACTGCGGAATCGGCGGATTCGTGTCCTCCCGAATGAAGACGTACTGGATCGTCCCGCCGCGCAGGAACTCGTTGCACCGCGCCCCGGAGGCAGTTTCACCCGAAGGTGCAAGAAGCTGCGCCGGAACATTCGTGCCCAGACAACTGCAACCGGTCCCCTGGACCTCACCCGGAACGCGCCGCCCCGATCCAATCCCCAGCGCGTCCGAGCCGACAATCAGATCGATATCGTCCACGTAGTAGAACGAGTCTTGCAGACATTCCGGATCGCCAGCAACAATCAACACGTCGCACGGAGCGGTCGCGTTACGACTGATTTTGAGCTGGGCCCCTTCGCCTGTGCCCGGATTGTGGAAGATGATCTGGTCCGGAACCGGAACCATCGCACCCGCACTGTTGAAGAACGTATCAAACGTCGGCGTCGTCCCCTGCGCCGGCGAGATCGCGGACGCGAGCGCCCCGCCTGTGCCGCCCGCCGAAAACTGGCCATTGCGATGGAAATAAGTCAACGCCGGCCCTTCGATGCAGAAATTGCCGAAAGACTGCTCGCTACCCTCGGGGATCAGGTTGTAACCAAAAGACTCATAGAGTCCGATATCATCCTGACAAACCGATCCCTCTCCGGTATCCGTTGCTACGAATGCGACAAGGAACAGGAAGTAATGAATGAAGTCCTCGGATTGGTTCCGCATCGAGATGCGGATGAACTTGCGGCTCTGCGTCTCGGTGCACGGGTCGACGAAGTCGCGCGAAGACCCGCCGCCGGCGCCGCCACCGCCGCCCACCCCTGTGTTGCCGACGTTTCCGCCGATGGTGCCACCGCCGGCCAAGTTGTTGAACGGGCTGCCCAGAAACTCAAAGCCGGTGCCGCCCGCTGCGCAACCGAAAACGATCACGACAGCAAAGGAGCCCATGGCCGCGACGACGGTCCGCACGATTCGATGATGCATCATTCGCCGTACTCCAGTTTCACAGCGAGGGTCGGGAGGGTCTTTTGCCTGGCTTCGCCCATTCAGGCCTCGACTATCCGCGTAACTATATCCAGCCCCCAGGTTTCCGACAAGGCGGCAGGCCACGGCCCGACCCCGCGCCGCGGCGCTCCCAGTCGCCGCCCGGCACCCCCTGGGGAGCCGATGCGGAGCCGGAGCGACTGCCTGCGTCCGGATCGACGGGGGAGCCGCTGATGGCGCTTACGACAGTCCTGGTCGCAAAAGAATGTGCAATCGGGCGCGTCAAAACGCGACTCGCAGCGACAGTTGGGGATCAGCAAGCCGCACGTTGCTATCAGCTCATGCTCGAAACGTTTGTCGAGCGACTGCTCTCGTGGGCCGTCGGACCATGCATCCTGGCCATTACGCCGGACGAGGCGGCGACGGCCGCAGCGCGGCGTTGGCCGGGCTTCGCGGACGTATGGACTCAGGGATCTGGCGATCTCGGAGATCGGCTGAAGCGCCTCACGGCGCGTGCCTGGCAGACCTTCGGCGAGCCGACGCTCTTCCTGGGTGTAGACGCGCCCGACCTGCCCGTGACGCTGGTACGAGCGGCCGGAGGCGCCCTGCAGAGCGGCGCGGATGCGGTGATCAGCCCTAGCGCTGACGGCGGATACTGCCTGGTCGGCGTCGCACGGCCACTGCCCGCGCTGTTTCACGGGATCGACTGGGGCACGTCCGAGGTCGCGGACCAGACCCGCCGCGCCGCAGAGGATGCCGGACTGCGACTGGACGAAGTCGACGGCTGGGAAGACGTGGACGACTTCGAGGACCTGCAACGGTTGTTGCGACGCCTCGCGGGAAGCCGGGATGCCAGCCTACGCAAATTGCACGACGCGCTGCTTTCCGCCAAACTGTCCCGAGCAGATGAACGCTATGGGAGATGAGTGATGGACGACCGGCCCTTGGTGCTGATTGCGGATGACAACCCCCAGATCCTCGAACTGCTCGAAGCCTACCTCGAAGCCCTGCCGGTCCGCACACAGCTGGCCGCCGACGGTGAAGCGACGCTGACGGCCGTCGAGAACGCACGCCCGGACCTGATCCTGCTCGACATCATGATGCCCAAGCGCAGCGGCTACGAAGTCTGCACGCAACTCAAACAGGACGAACGCACGCGCAGCATCCCGATCATCATGGTTACGGCGCTGAACGAGGTTGGCGATGAAGAGCGCGCCCGCGAATGCGGCGCCGATGACTTCATCTCCAAGCCGGTGAACAAGCTCGATCTGCTCGAGCGCATTCGCAACCGACTCGCGCTGGAATAAACGCTCCGTGACGCGTGCCCTTCGCGTCCCCGACTACAGGACGAGTTTGTAGCCCACCGCGTGTGCGGTCAGAATGTGTCGCGGCTTCTTCGCGTCCGGCTCGAGCTTGCGCCGCAGACTGACAATGTGGTTGTCAACCGTGCGATCAGCCGGGTACACACCAGTGCCCCAGATGCGCTCGAGCAGCTCACTCCGATGAACGGCCTCTCCGACGTGCTCGATCAGGATCCGCAGGATCTCCGACTCGTAGTATCCCAGCGGGACTTCGGCCTTGTCCGGCAACACCACCTTCTGCCGCGTTAAGTCGATCACCCGGTCGCCCACATTGATCCGCGCCTGCTCGTTCGCTACCGGCTGACCAGCCCGGCGCAACGCCGCGCTGACCCGCGCAAGCAACTCGCGCAAACTAAACGGCTTGGTGACATAGTCGTCGGCACCCAACTCGAGACCCCGAACCTTGTCGATCTCCTGACCGCGGGCGCTGAGGATGATGATCGGCATCGTATGCCCCGCCTCACGCATCCGCCGACAAACCTCGAAGCCGTCGATGCCGGGCAGCATGATGTCGAGCACGATCAGGTCGGCCGCGGCCTCGCGCATCGCCGCCAGCCCCTGCTCCCCGTCCGCAGCATGCGTGACGGTGTACCCTTCGAACTCGAGATTGTCGCGGAGCCCCATCGCAAGATCAGGCTCGTCCTCGATGATCAGAACATGTGGCATGTCAGGTCTTCGCGCTCATGAGTTTCAGAATGGCCAGCGGACCGAATAGGATGATCGGCAGCCCGGCCGCAAGACGCGACTGCCACAAACCGCTGGCGAGCTCCTGCGACACGAACGTCACCGCAAAGAACGCGCCAGCGAGCGCCAGCGCCTTGCCGCCGGCGTTCAACACGTGCGTGGGCTCGCGCGTGAGGAAGAACGGCAGCGACAGCGCCAACAGGATCCACTGGATCAACGGTTCCGTCAGGCGATTATAACGCGTTTGCGCGATTTGCGCGCTGTTCGGCATCGACGGCCGGCGGCTGAGCTCGTCCAACTGCCGAAAGCTCAACAACCCGGACCACTCGCTCGACCGACGCAGTACCAGTTCCGCGGGCGTCAAGCCGAACGCGTAGCGACTGATCGGAATGTTCTGCACGCGATCCTCGAAACGGATTCGAACGCCGCGCTCCAACAGCCAGACCTCCTGCTCAGCGTCATACCGCGCCCGATCGGCCCGGATGATATCGCCCTGCCCATTGTCGCGGGCCGGTTCAACGATGTAGAGGCCGCGCAACTCGCCCGTGGCAACATTCAGATCCTTGGCCGTCATTCGGCGACCTTCATCATCACGCGCAAAGCGCAAGGCGCGCGTACGAAAACCGGCAACATCGTCCCGCTGACGAGCGATCTTCGGCGCGATGCGCGGAATCAGAATCTCTCGATTGGCGACCGAGAGACCGACCAGCAGCACCGACCCGACCGCTAGCGGGACCACCAGACGTTGCAACGGCATCCCCGAGGCCGCGAGCGGAACCATCTCGTTGTTGCGCAACATCACCGCCAGCGCGAAACCCGCAGAGACCCCCATCATCGGACCCGTCAGTTGCGCAAAAAACAGCGGCAGGTTGTAGCGGTAATAGTCGACCATGTAGCCGAACGCGGTCCACAGAGGAAGCGTCCCCTCAGCCGTAAAGTCGTCGAGGTTGAGGAACAGATCGATCAGGACATAGAGCGTGAGCCCTACGCCGAGCAGGATGGCGTAGCCGCCCAGGAACGCGCGCAACACGTAACGGTCGATGATCGTCATCATCGTTTGACCCCGAGGCGGACCGTCAATGTATTGAGAAGCGCCGCAGCGACCAGCCCGGTCCACATCATCACAATGCCCAGCCCGGCCGTCCCCGGCTTCTCGCCAATCGATCGGCCTACCACGAGCACCAGCACGACCGCCGCCGCAGGCACGAACGCGAGCCCAAACGCCGCAAGTAATTGAGCGCCACGGAAAATCACGCCGAGGGCCGCCCCCATCACGACGGTCACCAGAATGCTCAACGAGATTCCGAAACGAAAATGAATCAGCGCGTCAATCTTGGCCCGCATCCGATCAGCCGATTGAATCAGCTTGGCTCGACTCGCGGCCAACTCCTCGGAGCGCGACGGCAACGGGACCGTCGGATCCAGAAGGCGCGCCGGTTCCGTCGCCGAGAGCCGTGTGCGGACCTCCTCCGGAAACTGCAACTCCTCAAACGTTTGCGATCCCAACTCCTCGCGCGTCTGTGCCCGACGATCCTGACGATACACCGGCTGCTCCGGCGTCTCCTGTAAACGCAGAACGATCTCGCGATCACGCCGAGCGGACGGATCGCCGATGGTGATCCGATCGGACCGCGGAGCACGGATCGACAACGTGGCCAGTTGGGCCGCATAGGTTGCCAGTTCCGTGCCGTCGGCGCGTTCTTCCACCAACGTCACGTCCTCGAACGTAACCGAGCGCCCCGTGCGCACGCGCGCCGCGCGCAACGCATACGTGCGATCGCCCCGGTCTGCCAACCGCAGTGTCCGATCCCCATCGACAGCGTCGCGGGCCTCGTCCGCCAGCAGCGCCGCCGCGAGTTTGTTGCGGAAGTCGCCGTACTTGTCCCGGACCTTGTACCCCTCCCAGGGACGCTGCAACCATCCTGTGAGCGTGTTGAGATCCATGAAGGTCGGCCGTTGTCGGCTCTTGAGCGCCAGATCAAACGGCCCGATCGTCTGCTGCTCGATGAATGCCGACCCGTCACCTTCGAAATCATGTGCGTCGTGCACGTAAACCGTTACCTGCAACGGGTCGGTCCGTGCATCGAACATGCACATGCCCATTTCCGCGGTGATGTAGCGCACCAGGTTGTCATTCTTGTCACGCTGCAAGAAGAGCGGCGAATACAGCACCAGATACTTGATCTGCCCGTCGACGAGGAAGTTGGCGTCGCGCAATTGATCGTCCGTCGGCGTGCGCACCCGATCCGCCGTCAGCAGATAGTCCTCCCCCGAAGTCCCCTCGCCCGAACTGATATAGTCCACGAACCCGCGGCTCTCGAGTCGCCTCGCGGCGATGTCCCGCAGGTTGTTGCGCGCATAACGATCCACGCGGTAGAACAGGTTCGGCAGCAGATGATTCTGGGCCACGATCAGGCACACCGTGACGAACGCCGCTAACGCCAACGGCGACGCGAACATCCAGTGAATGTTGACCCCCGCCGCCCGACAAGCCACGAACTCGTTGTCCGCCGCAAACCGCCCATAAGTGAGTGTACCGGCCAGCAAAGCCGCCATCGGCATCGCAAGCAGGACCGCCACCGGCAACAGCAACGGCGCCAGCGGCAATAGATCGGCCGCGGTGATCCCTTCCAGCCGCACGACGTTGTAGAGCCCGCCGGCCATCACGAGCATCCCGGTCATCGCCAGCAGCGCGAGTGCGAACGTCTTCAGCAACTCGCGCAAAAAGTAGCCATGCAGGGACCACATCATGGATGGACTCGACAGCGGGGTCAGTCGCGCCCACCCTCGCAGCAAGCGCGCCGGAATCGTGCCAGTGTAGCGCAGGAGACATCCGTGTCAAGAAACCACCAGCCGCGACACAGACCGCCCTTCAACGATCGCTGCCGCCCCGCTACCCTGCGCCGCATGCGATTACGCTGGGTAAGCAGGTTCGCCCGACACCCCTCCGGCTTGACCGGCGCGTTGCTCCTGCTCGCGCTGGCGGTGCCCTGCTTCATGAGCCTCAACCACACTCGCCACAGCATGCGACGACAGCAGCTGGCACATGCTTCGCAGCCCCCTTCGTGGGCCCACCCGTTCGGGACCGACGATCTCGGCCGTGATCTGCTGGCACGTCTGCTTTACGGCGGCGCCATCTCGCTCACGCTGGGGGTCGCCGCCGCAGCGGTTGCCGTGGCGATCGGCACCGGCTACGGCGCCGTGGCCGGGTATCTCGGCGGCCGAGTCGATGCAGTTCTGATGCGGATCGTGGACGTGCTCTTCGCACTGCCCTACATGCTACTGGTCATGCTGCTGACGGTCTCGCTCGGCGCATGGCTGCGCGAAGCCACGGCGCTCGGTAGCGAATGGTCGCGGTTCGTCGTGCTGGCCCTGGCGATCGGCGGCGTCAGCTGGCTTACCGTAGCGCGGGTCGTGCGCGGCGAGGTGCTCGCGCTACGTGCCCGTGCGTTCATCGAAGCGGCGCGCGCCACCGGTGCGCCGACGCACCGCATCATCGTTCGCCACATTCTCCCCAATCTGGCGGGAACAATCGCCGTCTTCGGAACGTTGGCGGTACCACAAGCGATCCTGCAAGAGTCCTTCCTCAGCTTCCTCGGAGTCGGCATTCAGGCACCACAAGCGACATGGGGTTCGCTCGTCGCCGAAGGTGTACAGGCGCTGAACCCAATCCGTGTCGACTGGTGGCGGATCGTCTTCCCCGGCTCGGCGCTAACGCTGACGCTACTCGGTATCAGCCTGGTCGGCGACGCCTTCAGGGACCTCCAGGGGATCACCGATGGTGAGGATTTGAGCCTCGCGGACGACACCCGGGGTTGAATCGTCATGGGGTGCCGCCTAGACTACGCGACTGTTGACCGATCCCTTGGGGATTAGTGTAACGGCAGCACGACTGACTCTGGATCAGTTAGTCCAGGTTCGAATCCTGGATCCCCAGTGCGCAACAGTGCGCGAAAACAGGTAGTGCGATAACAGTGGACGTAGCGGTACAAAATTCGCTTTTTTTCGTCGAAACGCTTGCAAAGTCGCAGGAGGTCGCCTACTGTACTTTTGCAATGATTAAATGATCCCCGGGCCGGACTGCGTTGGCGTACGTGTCCCCCCCCGCACGTCCCAGCCGCCGGCCCACTTTTTTTCGCCTACCGCAATAACCCTCCACCGACCGATCGAAAACATGCTCAACTGCGGGAGTGGTACATCGACTCGTCGGAATCTGTGGCCGATTGACACTCCGGTGAGCGCGTCCTATATTCGCCCCCACTATGGGTTTTGTATCTTCGCGGTCTCGCGCGTACGGACTCGCGGTGCTGGCGCCGTGCCGTGCTTTCCTGCGACGGAAAATCACCATGATTCAGCTTGTTTGTTGCCTGGTCCTGCTTGGATGTCAGGCAGGCGATTTCGATAGCGTCGATTCGGCGGTTGCGGCTTACCGCGACCGCATGTTGATCGATCATGCCGAACGGTCGGCGGCAGCTTCGGCGACGCCGCGCTACGCCCGATATGTCGAGAACCTGGAGCCGATGTCGGGCGTCGAGCAGGATGGCGCGGCCAAAGAGGGCCTGATCGCGGGCCTATACGACCCCGAAGGCAAAGACCGCAAACCGCCGTCGCCGGCGGACGTCCTGGCTCAGATCCCCGACCCCGAGCAGATGGAAGAGATGTTCGGTCGACGGCTCAGCGATTTGCGTCAAACCAATCGCGAGGAGTTGGTCATCTCGAACTACGAGCGGGTCATTGGGGTGGCGTTGAACCACCTTCGGCAGTTCCGCCGATCCACGCAGTACGAGCTTTCGCTGTTCGAGTGCATTCAGCGAACGTTGGCCAACAGCTATCGGATTCGGGTCGAATCCTACAACCCCGCGATCAGCGCGGCGCAGCTCGTCGAGGCCGAGGCGGCGTTCGATGCGGAGTTCTTCCTGGATGCCAACTATGCCAATCAGGACCGCGCCGTCGCGACCGACTTCGATACGGGCCAAAGCGATACGCGTCTCGGTTCGATGGGATTGAGACAGCTGTTGCCCACCGGTATGCAGGTCAGCACGACGGTCCGACACCAGCGGGTCTTCACTGACTTTCCGTTCCAGGTCATCAATCCCGTGTTCACGACGACGTTCGTGGCCGAGTTGCGGCAGCCGTTGCTGCGCGGCTTCGGACTGGACGTGAACCGAGCACAGATCAACATTCGCCGCGCCGAGCGCGACATCGCGGTCGAGCAGTTCATTCAGCAGACGCGAGACACGCTACGGGACGTCGAAGCAGCCTACTGGAGTCTGGTCGAGGCGCGCCGCAACGTGGCGATTCTGGCTGAGACCGTCGCGTACAACCGGATTACGTATGAGAACACGGTGGCCCGCAAGCCGCTCGACGCGACCGAAGTGGAGATCCAGAACTCGAAGTCGCGCTGGGAACAGCGTGTCGTCGAGTTGCAGGAAACGTTCCGCCTGGTGCGCGACGCGGAGGACAACCTCAAGAACCTGATGAACGACCCCGAGCTTCCGCTGTCGCGCTCGCTCGAGATCATTCCGATCGACGATCCGCTGTGCGTCCCGCTTGCGGTAGACCAGTTTGCCGACGTGCGGACGGCGCTCGAGCGTCGAAGCGAGATCCGGCAGGCGCGGAGTTCGATCGACATCGCGCGGATTCAGACGCACGTTGCGAAGAACCGGACGCTGCCGCAGTTCGACGTGACGGTGCAGTACACGGTCGAGGGCGTCGAGGACTCGCCGAACGAGAGCATCGACCGTGCGTCGTCAAATCGGTTCCGCTCGTACACCGTCGGTATCAACTTTGCAATTCCGCTGGGCAACCGGGCGGCGAAGGCCGCCGAACGCGCCGCGCGCAATCGCGAATCGCAGTCCGTTCTGCAACTCCAGCAAGTGATGGACAACATCATCTTCGAGGTGAATCGCGCGGTTCGCCTGCTGCTCGTGCGCTATGCCCAGGTCCCCACGCAGCTTGATGCGGTGGATGCTGCGGAGCGCAACCTGCGCGCGTTCCAGGCACGAACGCAGCGGATCGACCCCGCCTACCTGGACACCGAGCTGCGGACGGTAGAGAACCTGAACAACACGCGCTCGCGTCTGCTCCAGATTGTCGTCCAATACACCACCGCGCTCGTCGATCTCGAGCGAGCGAAGGGGACGCTGCTCGACTACAACCACGTCAAAGTCCTCGACTGATGTCGACACCGGAGCCTCGACCGGCGCGATCGAGGGCGGCCGGCGTACGATGGGTCGGCCCCTGGCTGCCGATGCTGGCGGGTCTACTGGTTGGCTTGCCGTCGATCGGGAACGATTTTGTCTACGACGACCATTTCATCGTCCAGGAGAATCCGCGAATCCGCGATCTGACGGACCTGCGCGCCATTTTTTTGACCGACTGGTGGAAGCCGCTCGAAGACGACGAGGACGCGATTCTGGGGAAGAAGCGCGATCGGCTCTATCGCCCGCTGACGATGTTCACGTTCGCCTTGAACTACGCCGCCCACGGACTCGACCCGCGCGGGTTCCACCTGACCAATGTCCTGATGCACGCGCTTGTCTGCGGACTCGTGTGGCGCCTGGTCCTGCGACTGTTCGACGATCCTCTGCTCGCGTTTTGGTCGGCATTGCTGTTCGCGGTCCATCCGGTTCATGCCGAGGCGGTTGCGAACGTCGTCGGGCGGGCCGAGATTCTTACAACGCTCTTCTTGCTGATAGCGCTGTTGGTGTTGCTGACCGGCCGCAGCGGCCCGACAGCGGCGCGTCTGGTGGCCAGCCTGCCACTTTTCCTGGCAGCCCTCTTGTGCAAGGAATCGACGATCAGCTACGTGCCGATCGCATTGATTCTTCTTTTCTGGTGCTACCGCATGTCGGGGAAACGGCTCGCGCTGGCCGGAGCTGGCTTGGCGTTGCCGTTGCTCATCTACTTCCCCGCGCGAATCGCGGCCCTTGAAGGGCACCTGATCCGCGACCGGCTCCCGGGCGCGATCGCCAATGTGATCGTGATGTCCGAGGGCGTGGAGCGACTCTGGCTTCCGTTCGACGTCCTCGGGCACTACGCGCGCCTGCTGGTGATCCCTCAAAAACTCTGCTGCAACTACGGACTCGCGATCGTAGACCCCGACGCCGGCCCGGGAGTGTCTACCCTGCTCGGCATCGCGACGGCCGCTATCCTGGTGGTCGCGCTTCTGGGGTGGCGTCGAACGGAAGGGCCGTGGCGAGTCATCGCGCTTTCCGCAACGGTGTTCCTCGCAAGCTACGTACTCATTTCCAACACCGTCCTGCTCATCGGCGTCACGCTCGCCGAGCGGCTCTTATACTGGCCTTCCGTTCCGGCGCTCGTGCTGGTGACCCAACTCGGGTTGCTCGTACACCGCCGATCGGCGTCGACCACTAGGCGACTCGCACGGCTGATGCCGACGATCGCCGGGGCGATCGTCGTAGCGCTCGGCGTGCGAATGGTCGATCGCGGTTGGGACTGGTCGTCGAACGCGGCGCTATTCGCCCGCGACGTCGCAACGTTCCCGCAATGTGTCGAGGCGAATGCCGTCCACGCCAGCGAACTGCTGGCCGCGATCCCGCGCCTGTCGCCGGAACAACAAGCGCCCCAAGCCCGGGAAGCACTGACCTACCTCGATCGCGCGCTGTCGATGTACCCACGTTACGCGTCCGCGCTCCGGACGCGCGCGGTCGCCCACGCCGTGCTCGGACAGAACGAAAAAGCGCGGCGTGACCTCGAAACCGCCTTGCTGATCGTTCCCAACGATCGCAAGTCCCGCAGAATGCTCAACGAGCTGGCGGCGACCGATCCGACCGGCGCTCCAACTACCCAGCCGTTGGCAAATGATCCCCTCGACCGCGCCGAACAACTGCTCCGCGCCACGCGGGGCGAAGAGGCCGTCGCGCTACTCGAGCCCTACGTCGAGACCCATCCGGACGACCCGCGCGCCGTTCGGCTCCTTGGTGAGGCCTATCTGGCGACGCTGGAGTACGAGAAGGCACTGGAGGCCATGCGGCGCGCCGTCCGGCTCGACCCGGACAACTGGCTCGTGCACACCAATCTGGTCGTGCTGTTACAGGATGAGGACAAGCAAGCGGCACTCGAGCACGCCCGGCGTGCGTACCAGCTGGAACCGCGCGCGGTACAGACGAACATGAACTTCGCCGAGGCGCTGCTGATCAACGGGCAGCGGTCGGAAGGTCGCCGCGTCCTTCAGCGGCTATATGACGCCCTACCGAAAGACGACCCCTTCCGCGCCATCGTCGAGAAGCGACTCAAGCAACTGCGCGGCTAGCAGAGCAACCACCACAATAACGATGGGCGCCGCCGCACATCAGCTGCTGAGGCCGAGCTACGCCGCCTCGCTGGTGGACGTCTTGACCTGTTCGAGAATATCGTTGAGTACGAAATCGGTGCTGAGCCCTTCGGCCTCGCCCTCGAAGTTCAACAACAACCGATGCCGCAGGGCAGGCAGCGCCGCTTTCTTGACGTCTTCGAAGCTGACGTTGTAGCGTCCATCAAGCATCGCATTGATCTTCGACGCCAGGGTCAACGCCTGCGCACCGCGCGGACTCGAACCCCAACGCACGTACTTGTTCACAGACGGCGTCGCAAAGGCACCGCTCGGATGCGTCGCAAGCACGACGCGGATCAGGTAATCCTGGACGTGCGGTGCAATCACGACCTGTCGGACCAAATCCTGGGCGGCGACGATCCGCTCTCCACTCAGCACCGGCGCGATGTCCGGCCGATAACCCGCAGTCGTGCGGTCCAGGATCAGTTTGAGCTCGTCTCGACTGGAGTAGCCCACGATCAGCTTGAAGAAGAACCGGTCGAGCTGCGCCTCGGGCAGCGGGTACGTTCCCTCCTGCTCGATCGGGTTTTGCGTCGCCATCACGAAGAACGGCGCTTGAAGCTTGAAGTGCTCCCCCCCCGCCGTCACACTCTTCTCCTGCATCGCTTCGAGCAGCGCTGACTGTGTCTTTGGCGTCGCCCGGTTGATCTCGTCCGCGAGCACCATTTGCGCGAAGATCGGGCCACGCTGGAACTCGAAGCTGCGCCGCCCGCTCTGCGGGTCCTCGACGATGATGTTGGTCCCGAGGATATCCGCCGGCATCAGGTCAGGCGTAAACTGAATTCGCGAGAACTCGAGCGCGAGCGCTTCGGACATCGTCCGAATCAGCAGCGTCTTCCCCAGCCCCGGCACACCCTCCAGCAACGCGTGCCCACCCGCGAACAAGCAGGTCAGAACGCCATCGACGATCTCCTGGTGCCCCACGATCATCTTGCCGATCTCGGCGCGGAGCTTCTCAAACTGATCGCGAAACTCGGCAACTTGCTGCTCGACCTGCGCGCCTGGTGCCATCCGTCACTCCCGAAACCTGGATCCCTGACCGCACGACTGCCCGCGCCCCCATGGCACGAACGCCCCGGCGTCCCCGGCCGCAGTCGCTTATCGGCCGGCATTGTAGACCGACCGCCCCCGACACGCACGCTACCACGCCCCACCCGACCGTTTCCGACGCCTACTCCTAGATACGGAACCCGATCGCCGGCCCCGGAAAACCGAAAAACCCCGCCCGTCGCTCTCCCACGCGCCGCCCCGTCTCAGCCGATCGCGCCTGATCCGCGCCTTCGCTCCGCATTCGAGAAGCCCGGAGGCCCGCGCAGCCGAAAAGAGCGATCAGGCATAGACCGCACAAACGCCGGGTCCCGCCCACCATCCAGCCTGCTGGGAGGAACGTCATGTCATCGCTGGGCATCAGCGACTGCGCCCCCGTGTTCATCATCTCGCCAGCAGCCCGCTGCGGCATCACCCTGCTGCAACGATTGCTGAACTCGACCCGTAAGATGGTGGTTTATGGCGAGAATAGCATGCTGGTCAACAAGCTCCCCAGTCACCTGCTCGAGATCTCCACCGTCGCACCAAAGCTGAATGAGGCCCGCCTGAAGCTGCTCGGCGGCGACTACGACTTCTGGTCGAGCTCGATCTGGCCCGACCCCGAAGCCTATGCCCGCGCCATCGTCGAGAACATCTGTCGCGTCGCCCAAAGTTACGAGGAAAGCGCCCGCCGTGACGGCTTCGACCGCTGGGGGATCAAAAACCCGCTGATCGCTCCGACCGTCAGCAGCGTACTGTTCCAAGTGTTTCCCAAAGCGCGATTCATCTTCATCTACCGCCACCTCCGCGACGTCCTGCGATCGTACAAAGCGCGCAAATGGCTAGCCGGCTCAGGCCGAGTCGCCCACGTCACCGAGGGATGGTGCGCCAACGTGACGTACATGCTCGCTGCCCCGCCAAGCCAGCGCCTGCTCCGACTCCGATATGAAGAATTGGTGAAGGATGCGGAGCGCGCCGCTCAAACGCTCGAGGCATTCGTGGGTGTAGCCGGCATCGACCGCAGCCTTTTCAGCCACCGCGTCAACACTTTCGACGGACAGGCCGCAAACGGACACTCGAACTCGGGATACGTCCCACCCGAGCCGCTGACCGGAGACGAAACGAGAATCGCGCAAAAAATCGCCGGCGCCACACTGGAAGCGCTCGGCTACCCACCACTCGAACCGGACGAGCCGACCCCGGGCAAGACGATCGCCGAGCCAGTCCCTACCACAAGCCGGGGCGAGACAGCCTGAGTTCGCCAATCGGGAGAGCGCACGGCACCTTCTCCGCCAGTGCACTGGAAGTCGGCTAGGTCCACCATTTTGAAGACGAATCGCGGGATAACGCGGAACCGATCGTACCGCTCGCGCTAGTGCCCGTCGTGCGACGGCGTCAGCGTCGGTGCCGTCGGCGAGTAGGAGTGTGTCGGCGGCGCTGACCGCAACGGACGCGTCTCGGTCGGCAAGTCCGCGTGCAGACGATCTTTCATCAAACGTCCGACCTTGAACTTGACGGTTCGCTTCGGAGGGACGACGACCTTTTCCATCGTCTTCGGATTCTGCGCCTGTCGAGCCGCCCGTTCCCGGATTTCGAACACGCCGAAGTCCCGAAACTCCAAGCGGTTACCTTGACCCAGCTCGTCAACGATCTCATCGAGGAAAATCTGAACGATCTTCTTGACCAGCACGCGCTTCGAGTTGGTCTGCTCAGCGATTCGGTCTACGAGATCCTTCTTGGTGACGGTCTTCGACATTATCGCCTTCCCCAGAACCGCCGATTTCCCGACGGTCGGTCATCCGAACATAGTCTGCACCCGGGCGGCGTTAAACGACCCTCCAGCCCGTTGGGCCATCATACGGGAAAGCCACCCGGTGTTCAAGCAGACTTTCGAACTCCAATCACGATAAGTCCAACCGGATACATACGTTAGGCGCAGACGGCCCGCAGCGCGCAGCACCGTCCCGTTGCCTCGAGAACGTTACCCGAGGGTCCGAAAACCGGCTCTAGATACGAACGATCAGCTATCCTCGGCGTCGATCAATACCGAGAAGTCGATTCGAAAACCACCGGGCGCATCGGGGTCGTCGACAAAAGTGAAAATGACCAAGTCGGCACAGGTGTAGTCGACGCCCAACAACAGCTCACGACCGTCCGCCGTGCCAGCCGTCGGCAACGCCTCCGCATCCGATCCGAGCGGCGCCGAAGAGAAATTCACGACCATGTTAAAAGCATCTGCGTCGAAATTGGCGGAATCGTCGAAGTCATTGTCGAGCGCCCGCTCGATCAGCTCACCCGTGCCAATAGCAAGGTTCCGACGACACTGCAGCGTCACCGGGGCACTGGCCGTCTGCCCCTCAACTCGCAGTTGCTGGACGTCGGCTGCCCCCGGCGGAACGCGATCGAACGAATCCCACGTGCCGAACGTGAAACTCGCCCGGAACCGAGTGCTGTTCACGAACTGCGCCGTGAAGTTACCCGCCCGCTCCGAAGTGAGATTGACGAAGAGGTCCGTGTTCGTGCAGCCACCGCCCAGCACAACCCATAGACCGACAACGAACGCTACAAACCGAGTTCGGATCACGCCAAACCTCTTGCACTGGTCCAATTGCCCCGATCGCGACACAGTAATCGTTATCGGCGCCGCCAATAGACGATCTCAGGAATATTAGCCGCCACATCCAGGGCAGCCAACCCCTCTCGCGCGTGGCTTATCGGACGCCGAAGGAACGCCGATTGTGCGCCTCAGCCGTCGAGTACGCGTCATACATCCCATAGATCCAGAGCAGCGGGGCCAGCACGAACCCGATCAGGACCAGCATCAATCCGAGGCTCAAGCTGTACGCGCAAAAAAGAAGGATCCCCTTGGCGATCTGCCCGTTATAGATCTGACCCAAACCACAGTAGAAAAAGCACAAGACGGCAGCAACGCCGGGACTCTTCATCGGATTTTCTCCTCGTCTCGCGCCCAGCAACCGAACGCGACATTGTCCCCGACCGGGGGGGGCGCAGATCGTCCACACACCCATCGAAGCACGTATCCACAGCGCCGGCCCGCGAATGTCGCCCGCGGAGCCGGCCTGATCCGACATGGTATTCGATAGCGCCGGTCGAAAATCGAGAAAACGTGGAAATGGTGGCCGAGCCGATAGAATTGGATGCTGTGATTCGGTTCGACCCGATTCGCGAAGATAGTCGCGTAGCGCACCTGATCGAGCGGATTCGTGCCGGCGAGGGCCCGGTATCCGCCGAAGGGCTGTGGGGGTCCGCTGCGCCCGTACTCGCGGCACTGGTTGCCGACCAGCTCCAACGGCCGTTGCTCTACGTAACGGCCCATTCCGAAGAAGCGGACGATTGTCGTGACGACATCGAGACCGCTTTGGGCAACGCGCCCGACTTTCTACCGCCGCTCGAATCGCTGCCCGGGGAGTCGGATGCGTCCGACGAACTCGTCGGCGAACGCCTGCGACTCTGTCTCGATCTGCTGGAGGCCTCGAATTCCGCCAAAGCTGATCCGAATCCGGCACGGATCGTCGCGCCGATGCTGGCACTGTTGCAGCCGGTACCCAGTCGGACTGCGATCGAGCAGGCCACGCGACACCTTCAGGTCGGCCAACAGATCGAGCCGACGGCACTGGTCGAGTGGCTCGAAACGTCGGGTTTCCGTCGTGGTGACGCGGTCGAACATCCCGGCGACTACGCCTTCCGCGGCGGCATCATCGACGTCTACTCCGAAGCGTTGACGCACCCGGTCCGGCTCGAGTTCTTTGACGATCAATTGGAATCGGTTCGTCTTATCGAAACCGGAACCCAGCGCAGCATCGAACGCCTGCACGGCGTCGGGCTGCCGAGCCGAACGATCGCCGCCGGCACGACCGATGATCCGACCGCAACCACCAGCTTCCTGGCCCTCTTGCCACCCGAAACGCTCGTTGCCATTCAAGAGCCCGAAGAAACGCAGGAGATCGCGCGGGCGCTACTCCGTCGGCTCGGAGAGCGCACCGGACTGTTCACGCCGGACGCGATCCTGGCTCGAACACTGGACTTCCGCGCGCTTCACCTGCGCCGCTTCGTTCAAGACGGTCCCGATCACATCGAGCTCGCCGTTCAGAGTCTGCCGCAGTTCGAGCACCGTGCCGGTGACGCGATCGCGTCGCTCGCGGAGCTGAGTACCGCGGCGCGGATCTGTGTGGCCTGTGAGAACCCACCGGAAAAAGAGCGCTGCGACGAGCTTCTCCGCGAGAATGAGGTCGATCCCGCCCGCGTCACATCGGTCGTCGGCTTGTTGCACCAAGGCTTCCAATGGACGGACCAGGCCTACCTTCCGAGCCATGAACTGTTTCGACGCCAACGACCGCGCCGCACGTTGCGACGGGTCGCGCCGGCGCGCCCGATCGATAGCTTCTTCGACCTGCAGGTCAACGACTTCGTCGTTCACATCCAGCACGGCATCGGGCGCTTCCGGGGCCTGAAGACGCTCGACGCCAAAGAACGAAACGCCGGCGCGTCAGGCGGCTCGAACGAGTACCTGCTGCTCGAATTCGCCGACCAGGCGTTCGTACACGTCCCCGTAAGCCAGATTCACCTCGTTCAAAAGTACATCGGCGGCAAGAAGGGCAGTGCCACGCTCAGCAAGCTAGGCGGCCAAAGCTGGAGCCGGACCAAACGACGGGTCGAAGAATCGGTCGCGGACCTGGCCGCTGAACTGCTCGCAATCCAGGCGGATCGCGCCAGCCTGCCGGGGATCGCGTGGCCACAGGACACCCATTGGCAACAGGAGTTCGAGGGCTCCTTCCTGTACAACGAAACCGAGGATCAACTGCGGGCGCTCGCGGAGATCAAGAAGGACATGCAGCGCCCGCGGCCCATGGATCGCCTGCTGTGCGGCGACGTCGGCTTCGGGAAGACCGAACTCGCAATCCGGGCGGCGTTCAAGGTCGTCGAGTACGGCAAACAGGCGGCGGTGCTCGTGCCGACAACCGTCCTCGCCGAGCAACACGAGCAGACGTTCCGGGATCGGCTGTCAGAGTATCCATTTTCGATCGAGGCGCTATCGCGATTCCGTTCGAAGAAAGAACAGACCCAGATCATCGAACGCGCCCGCAAGGGTCAGGTCGACATCCTGATCGGCACGCACCGGCTCTTGTCGCCGGACGTTCGTTTCGCGGACCTCGGGCTGGTTGTGATCGACGAAGAGCAACGCTTCGGCGTGGAGGCCAAGGAGCGACTCAAGAAGTTGCGGACCACGGTGGACGTGCTCACGCTGAGTGCGACGCCGATCCCGCGAACGTTGCATATGTCGTTGCTCGGCATTCGTGACATCTCATCGCTCGCGACGCCGCCGATGGATCGCCGTGCGATCGTGACGCAGGTTCGGAGCTGGGACGACCGGCTGATTCGTGACGCGATCGTACGAGAGATGAATCGCGACGGTCAGGTCTTCTTTATCCACAACTTCGTCCGCGACATCGAGCAGATCGCCAACCACGTTCGCGCACTCGTGCCCGAAGCGCGCGTCGTCGTCGGTCACGGACAAATGCACGGCCACGAACTGGAGGACGTGATGCTCCGCTTCCTCCGCAAAGAAGCCGACGTGCTGGTCGCAACGACCATTGTCGAGTCGGGCATCGACATCGCGTCGGCCAATACGATCTTTATCAATCGCGCGGACCGCTTCGGTCTGGCCGAGCTGCATCAGTTGCGCGGCCGCGTCGGCCGTTCGAACCACCGCGCCTATTGCTATCTGCTGCTCTCGAAGAAACAAAGCGTCAACGAGCAGGCCGCCAAACGGCTCAAGGCCATCGAACGCTACAGCGATCTCGGTGCCGGATTCCAGATTGCGATGCGCGATCTCGAGATCCGCGGCGCCGGCAACATTCTCGGGGCCGAGCAGTCCGGGAACATCGAGGCGGTCGGCTACGAGTTGTATTGCGAACTGCTGGACCAGGCTACCCGCCGTCTGCGCAACGAGCCGGCGGCGCATCATCGACCGATCAATCTCGACCTGGGCATCACTGCGGTGATCCCGCGGGGCTACATCCGTTCCGACCGGCAGCGCATGGAGGTCTATCGACGACTGACGTTGTGCCGAACCGCGCCTGACGTCGCGACGTTGCGCGACGACGTACGCGACGCATACGGACCGTTGCCCGACGCGCTCGAAACGTTGCTGAAAATGGCGGAGATTCGCGTCCTCGCGCGGGAATGGGGCGTACGATCGCTGGTACTCGACGAGCCCGACGTGATCTTCGCGATCGAGGACCTGAATCGCGTCCAGCCGTTGTTCTCGTCCGGGCCCGGATCGCCGCGCGTTCCGGACGCGAAGACGGTCCATTGGCGACTGCCCAAGCGCTTGCTCGAGCCGAACGTTCTGCTGGACCAGATTCGCGCCTTGTTCCAGAACGCCGAGCAATCGCCGACCGTTGAAGCAACGGCACCGCCAGCGGCAACAACAACGTAAGCGAAGACACGACGGCGCCGGGAACATCGCCGACAGCACGACGACCGCAGCGCCAACTGCCCCGGGGACGCCCCCTTCCCGTCCCCGCTCAACAAGCCGCGGGTCGGCGGATATACTGGCGTCCGCGAGCTGGGCGTGCGCCCCTGCCGCCCCGAAAAAACGTCTGAACCTCACGGAGGCTGTCATGTTGATGCCCTATCGCCCGGAGCCGTATGTCAACTTCGCCGAGAGCGGCCCGCGCGACCTGATGATTGCCGCGTTGCGCGACGTCAAAGCGCAGCTCGGCCGCGAGTACCCCCTGCGCATCGGCGGCGAGTCGATCATGACCGACGCGCGGATCGAGTCGATCAGCCCCGCGAACCCCGAAACCGTGATCGGGAGCGTTTCCAAGGCCACCAGCGACCACGCCCAGCAGGCGATCCGCATTGCTTCCGAGACGTTCAAGACCTGGAGTCGGGTGGACCCGGAGACGCGCGCCCGCGTGCTCTTCAAGGCCGCCGCGATCATGCGCCGCCGACTCTACGAGCTGTCCGCATGGATGGTCTACGAGGTCTCCAAAAGCTGGATCGAGGCCTACGCCGACGTCTGTGAGACGATCGACTTCCTCGATTTCTACGCCCGCGAGATGATTCGGCTCGGCGGAGCGCTACCGGTCACGCCGTTTCCGGGTGAGGACAACGAATTCCGCTACATCCCGCTCGGCGTCGGCGCGGTTATCCCGCCGTGGAACTTCCCGCTCGCCATCTGCACCGGGATGACCAGCGCCGCGATCGTCGCCGGCAATACGGTCGTGCTCAAGCCGGCCAGCACGTCGCCGGTGATCGCTGCCAAGATGGTCGAGATCCTTGAAGAGGCCGGCCTGCCCGCCGGCGTGCTCAACTTCATCCCCGGACCCGGCAGCGAGGTCGGCAACACGATCGTCGAACACCCGCAGACCCGCTTCGTCTCATTCACCGGCAGCCGTGACGTCGGACTCGGCATCTTTGAGAAATGCGGCAAGGTCGTCCCGGGTCAGTTGTGGCTCAAACGCAGCGTGCTCGAAATGGGCGGCAAGGACTGCATCGTCGTCGACGAAACGGCCGACATCGATGCCGCCGCTGACGGGATCGTGGCCAGCGCCTTCGGCTTTCAGGGACAAAAGTGCTCGGCGTGCTCCCGCGCCATTCTGCATCAGGACGTCTACGATGCTGTGCTCGAACGCGTGGTGGAGGGCTCCCGTAAGCTGACGGTCGGCGACACCACGTCGAACGAGAACTTCTTCATGGGCGCCGTCATCGACAAGAACGCCTTCGGCAAAATCAGCGAGTACATCAACGTCGGCAAGCAGGAAGGCAGCGTCGCACTCGCTGACGGTAGCATCCCATCCACTGGGTACTTCATTCCGCCGACAATCATCGCCGGCGTCGATCGCAACGCGCGTATCGCCCAGGAAGAGATCTTCGGCCCGGTGCTGGCGGTGATCAAGGCCAACAACTTCGACGACGGACTCGCAATTGCCAATGGAACCGAGTACGGCCTGACCGGCGCCCTCTACTCCAACGACCGGTTTCGGCTCGAGCGCGCCCGGCACGAGTTCCACGTCGGCAACCTGTACTTCAATCGCAAATGCACCGGGGCGCTCGTCGACGTTCAGCCGTTCGGCGGGTTCAACATGTCCGGAACCGACAGCAAAGCCGGCGGACGAGACTACCTCGCGCTGTTCATGCAAGGGAAATCGATCACCGAGAAGTTGTAGCCGAACCACCGACGCATTTCGGTCAGCGGAGCGCCGGACGAGTCGGTCCGGCGCATCGGTTCTTTGCCGGGCCCGCAGAAGGGCGCGCTCCCTTCAAGAAACGCACCTCGACCGCTCGTCACGTTGGTGTGATGCCGTCGGCGGAACCCATACCTAAACGCCGCCTTCCGGGTGCAGCTGGATATCGCCGCCCACGGCTCGCAGCTTTTCGTCCATTCGCTCGTAGCCGCGCGCGAGGTGGTAGATCCGGTTGACGCGGGTCGTACCCCGCGCCACGAGACCGGCGAGCACCAGCGCCGCCGAAGCGCGCAGATCCGACGCCATGACCGGCGCGCCGATCAGTCGTTTGACCCCTTCGATGATGACGGTCCCGCCCTCGCGCCGCAGTTGGGCGCCCATCCGCGCCAGCTCCGGCACGTGCATGAAGCGATCGGGGAAGATCTTGTCGGTGATCACGCTGTTGCCGTCGGCCAGACAGAGCAACGTCATAAGTTGCGCTTGCAGATCGGTCGGAAACCCGGGAAACGGCTGAGTCGTCACCTCCACGGGCTCCAAGCGACGCGATGAAGTGACCTCGGCACCGAGCGTCGTTTTTTCGACATGCACGCCGACACCGCTCAGGCAGTCGACGAATGCCATCAGGTGATCCAGCCGAACGTTCTCGATCTTGAGATCGCCGTTCGTCAGCGCTGCAGCAACCATGAACGTCCCGGCCTCGATCCGATCGGGAATGATGCGATACTCGCAGCCGTGCAGTTCCTTCACCCCCTCCACAATAATGCGCGGCGTCCCTTGCCCGGAGATCGATGCACCACACTGGTTCAGAAAGTTGGCCAAGTCCGCCACTTCCGGCTCGCAGGCTGCCATCTCGATCACCGTAACGCCGTCCGCCAGCGCCGCCGCCATCATCGCGTTAGCGGTCCCGAGCACGGTCGAGCCGAACCGCCCGCCGAGGAACATTTCGGTACCCACCAGTTTCTTGGCACGCGCAACGATGTCCCCACCCACCAGGTCGAGATCCGCGCCCAGCCGCTCCATGGCCCGCAAATGCAGGTTCACAGGTCGGTCCCCGATTGCGCAGCCGCCGGGCATCGAGACCTGCGCCTTTTGACGCTTCGCGATCAGCGGGCCCAACACGCAGATCGACGCCCGCATCTTGCGAACGATGTCGTACTCCGCTTTACAGTTCATCTCGTCGCGAACGATCAGCCGAAGCGCGTTGTCTTCGATCCAAGTGGTCTCGACACCGAGCTTCTGAAGCAGTTCGCACAACGACTCGACGTCAGCGACGCGAGGGATATCCCGCAGAACAACTTCACCTTCGCACAGGATTGAAGCGGCCATGATCGGCAAGGCCGCGTTCTTGGCACCGCTGATTCGAACTGTGCCGCGCAGCCGGTTGCCCCCGTTGATCTCGAAAAAAGGCAAGCTCACGAAGTTTCCTCACTCTCGGCCCGCGGCGGTTGCTCGCGATCAAGCAGTCGAACGTGCATCACGCGCTCGTGACCGAGCGCATCCCGATAGCAGCGGACATCGTACCAGAGATCGTCTGCCAGGAGAGCCCCAACGGCCGCTGACTGGTCAAACGCGATCTCGAACAACAGGTGCCCACCCGGCCGCAAGACCCCCGGCGCTTCCGCCAAGAGTCTGCGGATTACCGCAAAACCATCAGCGCCGCCGAACAGGGCGCCGGGCGGCTCGTGGTCACGCACCCCCGCATCCACCGTCTCGCTCTCTGTCGCCAGGTACGGCGGATTGCTGACGATGATGTCGACACCGTCCACGAAGTCGGCCGAAAGGGGCGCGAAGAGGTCACTCTCGACGAACGTGATGCGGTCACCCAAGCCATGTCGGTCGGCATTCTCGCGTGCCACTTTCAGAGCCGCGGCCGAAACATCGCCGGCCGTGATCCGCACGCCTGGGAGGTGCTTCGCGAGTGCCACCGCAATGCAGCCGCTGCCCGTCCCGATGTCGAGAATCGTCGCGGTCTCGAGCCCGGCTTCCCGGACCAGACCGATCGTGCGTTCGACCAGCACCTCGGTCTCCGGACGCGGAATCAAAACCTCCGGCGTCACGGCGAACCGTAGCGAGAAGAACTCCTTGTAGCCGATCAGATACGCGATCGGATAGCCGGTAGCGGCACGCTGCACGCGCTCCCGAAACCGCGTCAGCACGGCTTCCTCCGGCGTATGATCGAAGCGGGTAAACAGATGGATTCGATCGCAATCGAGTGCATCGGCCAGCAAAATCTCCGCGCAAAGCCGCGGCGAATCCAAACCCTGTCGCTCGAAATAGCCGCGCGTCCACGCGAGCAATCGCGACACCGTCCATGGCTGTGCTTCCGCTACGCTCATCCACGCAACTATAGCAAAAGCATCGCGGCGCGACGAGACGCCACTGCCCACTCGCTCGCGCTCGGGGCTCGTTGTGTTTGGTGTCTGGTTCGCGCCGGGGCCTGTGGCGTAGACACAGGCCTCGCAAGGGGAGCTTGCTCCCCCCCTCGCTCGCGCTCGGCGCTCGTTGTGTGGCCGAGGGCGCCAGTGCGAGCCGCGAGCGCTAGCGAGCGGTCAGCGCGTGACCCGGACCCGTCGCTTGCAAGCGACGGGTTCAAGATGCGCACGACAAAGGGACCGTGGCCTTGCGCTCCGAGCTCGTTCGTGTTCGGGTGGCACTGGTAGCTTGCTACCAGTGTTATGAGGATGCTGGGCCGGAATCGCCGAGTCAGTTAATAGCGCTCGAATCCAAGCGCACGCTCCGAACACTAGCGGACAAGGCGCCAGTGCCGCCCGAACGCCAGTGTCTTAAGGCTCGAAAGTGCCTACCGTCTTCGCCCGCGATCCCGGACCCCGACATCGCGCAGAAACCGCGCGATCGAGACCCAGTAGTCTCGGCCGCAACACTTCTGCATGTCGTTGTGCTCGGCATCCAGTTCCACGAGCGCCGAGTTCGGGATTCGTTCGTGTAGGCGCTTGGCATGATCGAACGGGACGATCAGATCGCGCCGTCCGTGGATGATGAGGATCGGAATATCGAGGTCCGCAACTGCGTCAGCCGTCCGAAAGGGGTGCCGACACATCCATTCTGGCAGCAGGAAAGTAAGGGCAAACTCTGCGAGGCTGTAGAAGGTCGATTCGAGGATGAGTGCCCGAATGGGTCGGCGTTGTGCGAGCTGGGCGGCCACCCCGCCGCCGAGCGATCGGCCATGGACGATGATCGCGCTCTCGCTCACGAGCGGATTATCCGCCAACCAGTCGTAGAACATCGTCATATCGCGCGTAATCGCTTCCTGCGACGGCACGCCGGTACAGTTGCCGTATCCGCGATACTCCGGCAACAGCACGTTGAACCCGGCCCGTGCATACGGGGCCACGACCCCCACGCACCAGTGAATCAACTCGCCGTTGCCGTGCAGATAGATAATCGTGGGCCCGGGACGTTTCTCAGAGCGGCCGCGCCCGCGGATGAACCACGCTTCGACCTGCTCGTCGTCGTCCGTTCCCAGGAAGACCTGCTTGATGCGCGGGTCCTGCGGCGTCTTTACCGCCGGTCCCGTCAGGTGTCGTGGAAAAATGATGGATTCCTGAAGCAACGCCATCGGCACACAGCCGGTACCGCTCACGAAAAGCGTCCCGCCCAGCGCGAACAAATAGATGGCGTCGCGTCCGGTCATTCGATTCCCTGTGCCGCCAACCAGCGCTCCGCGTCGATCGCGGCCATGCAACCGGTCCCGGCAGCCGTCACTGCCTGACGATAGATATGGTCCGCAACATCGCCGGCGGCGAAAACACCGTCCACGTTCGTAAAGCTCCGGCCAGGGGTCTTCAGCTTGATGTACTTGCCATCGTCGAGGTCGAGGAACTCCTTGAACAGCTCCGTGTTCGGCGTGTGCCCGATCGCCAGAAACAGCCCCTTGCACGGGAACTCACGTGTCTCGTTGTTCTTGATATTCTGCAGCTCCACGCCTGAAATGAACTCATCCCCGAGCACATCTGTGACCTGCGTATCCCAGACGATCTCGAGCTTGCCCTCCTCGACCAACTTGAAGGCCCGTTCCTGCATGATCTGGCTCGCACGCAGCGCATCGCGACGATGGACCAAGTAGACCTTGCGAGCGAACTTGGTCAGATAACTCGCCTCCTCGACTGCGGAATCACCTCCGCCGACGACGACCAGCTCCTGATCGCGAAAGACCGGCAACGCCCCGTCACAGACCGCGCACGCGGATACGCCGCCGCCAGCCTTCGCCAGCCGCTGCTCGTTCGGCAACTCGAGCCAGTTGGCCCGGGCGCCCGTGGAGATGATGACGGAATGGGCCTGAACCTCGTTCTCGTCGCTGCGAACCGTGAACGGCCGCTTCGACAGGTCGACCTGGGTCACGTCTTCGCGAATGAACCGCGTCCCGAAGCGCTCGGCCTGATCGCGGAACATCTTCATCATCTTCGGCCCCATGACACCTTCCGGAAACCCGGGGTAGTTCTCGACGTCCGTCGTGAACATCAGCTGTCCACCGGGAATCAGCCCGCCGGCCGAGAACCCCTCGAACATGAGCGGCTTCAGCGCTGCCCGGGCTGCATAAATCGCAGCGGTCAATCCTGCAGGTCCGGATCCGACGATGACAACTTTCTCCACGCTCATGTACGCCTCTTCTTGAGAGTTGGGGGGAATCGGTTTTGAGCGGATTATAGCGCAACCACGCCAATGACGGCCAGCCACAACCGGATCGCCCGACGCCCCTCGACGCACACGACAAGCCTGTCCGCCAGTGTTCGAGCCGTGCGTTTACCAGGGTGGGGCGGGCGTCTCGCCCGCTCCCGTACCCCGGGGTTCTACCCTGCGAAACTCGCTGACGCGCTCCTAGCAGAGGGCATCCAAGTCGCCTTCTCGCGAATCGCGTGTACGAGTAGGATTCGTCAGCATCGTCCACGGAAGCAACGCCAGCTTCAAACGGGAGCCGACCATGTATCGCTTGGCCACCTGGCGCGTCCATCGATCTGCAAGCCGCGCGTTGCCGCTCGTCGCGGCCCTTTTGTTCGGATCTGCCATCATCGGTTGCGAGACCCACGCGACCCCGCGCATCGACAATCTCTATAACCGTGCCGCGATGTACCACGGGCCTGACCGCAACGCGGTGATCGTCATCCCGGGAATCCTCGGCTCACGCCTGGTCGAAGGTGACAGCCGCCGAGTCGTCTGGGGCGCATTCGGTGGTGGTTCTGCCGATCCGCGCAAGGCGCGAAACGCACGCGCCCTCGCGCTGCCGATGCAACGTTCGCTCCCGCTCCGCGAACTACGCGACGACGTGGTCAACGATGGCGCTCTGGATCGGCTCAAGCTAGCCCTGCTCGGCCTCCCGCTTACCCTGGACGCCTACCGGCAGCTGCTGCTGACACTCGGTGCCGGCGGCTATCGCGACCAGTCGCTAGGCGAGGCCGGCGCAATCGACTATGGCGCCGATCATTACACCTGCTTCCAGTTCGACTATGACTGGCGACGTGACAACGTCGAAAACGCTCGACGTTTACACGCGTTCATCCAGGAGAAGCGGGCCTACGTCGCACAGCAGCTCCAGCAACGTCTCGGCGTGTCGAATCCCGACGTGCGTTTCGACATCGTCGCGCATTCGATGGGCGGCCTGGTTGCGCACTATTACCTTCGCTTCGGCGACCGCGACCTCCCTGCCGACGGTAGCGTCCCGACACCAACCTGGGACGGGGCACAACATGTGGACCGCTTGATCATGGTGGGTACGCCCAACGCCGGCTCGCTCCAGGCACTGCTCGACCTCGCACACGGCAAGGAGATTGGACCGTTGCTGCCGGACTACCCCGCCGCGGTCCTCGGCACCATGCCGTCGATCTACCAGCTACTTCCACGCGAGCGGCACGAACCCGTCCGCAGCGTCGTGGAAGATGAGCCCGTCCGCGATCTGTATTCGGTTTCGCAATGGAAACACCGGCGCTGGGGCCTGGCCGACCCCGCGCAGGATGCCGTGCTGCAACAACTGTTGCCCGAGGTCGAATCGTCGGAAGCACGTCGGGCGATCGCGCTGGATCACCTCGAAAAATGCCTGACGCGCGCTCGACAATTCCACGCTGCCCTGGACCAGCCATCAGCCACGACGCCCGGCACGCGACTCGTGCTCTTCGCCGGCGACGCCATCCCGACCAGCGCGATCGCCAAGCTCGAACCGCGAAGCGGAGCGCTGACCGCAGTCGACTGGTGGCCCGGCGACGGAACCGTCACCCGCGCCAGTGCGCTACTCGACGAGCGAATCGCGGCCGAATGGCAGCCGGCCCTCAGGTCCCCGATCCAATGGGATCAGGTGTCATTCGTGTTCAGCAACCACCTGGGCATGACCCGCGACCCGGCTTTCGCCGACAACGTGCTCTACGAACTGCTGGAACACCCCCGGTAGTGCAGCCCCACCCCCACGGACGCAGCAACATTGGCCAGTGCTACTGAAGCGCCTCCTGGACCCGAACCAAAACGTCCCCGGCGGACATTCGATTCTGGATTCGATCAGAGACGAATCGCCAGCGGATCCCGCGAGCAGGGTCGATCAGCAGCAGCGTGGGGATCGCGATGTCTTCGCCACCCGGGCCGCCGCCACGATGCAACAGACCCAGCGTCCGGACCAGATCACGCGACTCGTCGGCGAGAATTGGAAACGGTAAGCGATTCCGGTCGACAACCCTCCGCGATTCGCGCGGCGAATCGACGCTGATCGCCGCGATCGCGACGCCAAGACGCTTCAAACCGGGTGTGATGCCTCCGAGCCCGCGGAGTTCCGCATTGCACGAAAGTCACCAATGACCACGGTAAAACACGAGCAGGAGCGATCCGTCACGCAACAGATCCGCCAGCGACCGCATCGTCCCCGTATGATCCGGGAGCTCGAATTCCGGTATGTGCCGCACCTCAGAAAACGCATCCGGCGCCGGCAGCTTCGTCAAGCCAAAGAACCCCACGACCGCCAACGAGACGAGAACCAGATTCGCCGTCGCGAGCACTCGCGTTCGGGCGCGCGAATCACCACGGGCCGCAACCAGGCTGGCAGCCAATCCCATTCCCATCACCAGCCACATCACGAGCCCCGTCCGCTGCAGCAGCGCATCGTCGAGCGTCCAGGCCCAACCGACCGGACTCAGCACAATCAGGCCCAGGCCCAGCAGCACGAGCCACAATCGTCGCTTCACTGGATCCGTATCGATCGGCGCATCTGGCATCGTGACTCCGTTACAGCGCAGCACCGCGTGGCCGGCCCGAAACACCGTGACCCAACGGCTAATCTAGCGTCGCCTTTGACCGTGTCAATTATCACCGATTTATCATTTCTCTGTCGATGCGCGCGCGTCGTCACCCTCATTTGACAACATTTCGCAATTTACGAAATCGATATTTTCCGTTGGCACTTGTTATCAAGCGGCTAGAATTCTGCTCGTTCAATGAACCTTGATGTCCTGACAACTCGACAAGCCGCGCGGGCCCTCGGCGTTTCCGAAGCATCGCTGAAACGATGGTGTGACCAAGGATTGCTACCAGCGGTTCGTACGCCCGGCGGCCACCGCCGGCTACCGACCAACGGCGTCATCCAGTTCGTTCGCGCCCAGAAGATGGACGTCGTCCGCCCGTCCATCCTCGGCCTGCCGACAACGCACGCGCTGCTGCAACAGGCGTCATCCGACCTGCACGAAAGACTGCAACAAGCCTTTGATATCGGGCGCGAGCAGGAGATTCGCAGTATCATCTTCGGCTTGTATCTGGCCGGCGAGAGTGCCGTTGACATTCTCGATCGCTACATCACACCGGTCTTTCACCAAATCGGGAACCAGTTTGCCTCCGGCACAACAGCGATCTACGAAGAGCGCCGAGCGGTAGAACTCGCATTGCGCGAGTTGCATCGATTGTGTGCCACCCTGCCCGCCCCCGATGCAAATGCACCCCGCGCCATCGGCGGAACGCTCGCCGGCGACCTGTATATGCTCCCGACGATGATGGTCGAGACGGTACTGCGCGAAGCCGGATGGCGCGCCCAATCTTACGGCTGCGGGCATCCGGTTCACACTCTGGTGCAAGCCTGCACCGACGTGCAGCCGGATCTTCTCTGGCTCAGTGTCAGCCATGTCGAATCGACAGCGCAATTCTTGAACGACTACGGCGGGCTCGCTCAGCACGCGCGCGAACTCGGAATTCAAGTGCTCGTCGGAGGCCGCGCGCTGACATCAGAAATGCGCGCTCGAATGAGTTACTTTGGCTACGCCGAGGACATGCGAGAACTCGTCCGACTCGCCGCGAAGATCTACGCGCCTGCAAGATCGCCCGACCAGCCGATCCAGTAAGCACCGGCACAACTGCGCCATCTGCCGCATCCGCCGCAGGCAATGCCTACGGCCCTACGTACGGATGATAGTCCGGGTACCACATGTTCCCGGCCACGAGCGCCTCCACTTCACGGTCGGGAACCATTCGCCCGAGTCGCTCATCGCGCGCTTGACGAATCACCGCCGCCGCAATCCGCGCGCTGACCGCGCGTAGCGCTTGCTGCTCGGGATAAACGGCACCCTGTTCAAGGCGACTCGCGGGAACGAAGTCGGCCAGCGTTCGTGCAGCCGTCAGAAACAACGAATCGCTCACCTCTCGTGTCTCCGAGAGAATCGCGCCCAGCCCGATTCCGGGGAAGACGAAAACATTGTTGCCCTGGCCGATCTCGAACGTCCGCCCGGCATATCGCACCGGCCCGAACGGACTCCCGGTCGCGAGAATCGCGCGCCCATCGGTCCAAGCAATGGCCTCGGCCGGCGTACACTCCGCCTTCGATGTCGGGTTGCTCAGCGGCAGAATGATCGGCCGCTCACAATGCCGCGCCATTGTGCGCACGACCGACTCCGTGAACGTTCCGGGCCGGGCCGTCGTTCCGACCAGAATCGTCGGCTGCACCCGCTCGATAACCGACAACAAATCCCAAGGCCCGTCGTCATCGAACCCGTACGCACGCGTCTGCTCGAGCGACAGCGCGAACTCGCGCTTGTGCTCATCGGTGATCTGACGTCCTTCATAAAGCAGACCCTGGGAATCCAGAAAGACCTGCGCGCGCTGAATCACATCCTCCGGAACGCCGTCCGCGCGTAGTGCCGACCGCACCAACCGCCCGATACCAACCCCCGCCGCCCCCGATCCGACGTAGAGAATTCGCTGGTCACCAAGCGATGCCCCCGTGATCCGCAGCGCCGACCAGATCCCCGCCAGGACAACCGCCGCCGTCCCCTGAATGTCATCATTGAAACTCGTGATACGCTTGTGGTAACGATCGAGAATTCGAAACGCGTTCGCTTTCCGAAAATCCTCCCACTGCAACAGCGCCCGCGGGAAGACTTCCAGCACCCCTTCAACGAACGCCTCGATGAATTCGTCGTACGCCGACCCCCGCAGACGTCGCTGCCGATAGCCCACATAGTACGGATCGTCGAGCAGCTCGGCATTGTCAGTCCCGACGTCAAGGCTGATCGGGAGCGTCTGGGACGGGTGAATCCCCGCCCCGGCGCAATACAACGCCAACTTGCCAATCGGGATCCCCATCCCGCCGGCACCCTGGTCGCCGAGCCCCAGAATCCGATCGTTGTCGGTCGCGACGATGATCCGAACGTCGTCATACGGCGCATTCCGCAACACCTCCGGAATCCGGTCGATATCGTTCGGCGTCAACCAGATCCCGCGCGCTCGACGGAAGATGTGGCTGAACTTCTGGCACGCCTGACCGACCGTCGGCGTATAGACGATCGGCATCAACTCGCCGAGATTCTCAACCAGTACGCGGTAGAAGAGCGTCTCGTTGCGGTCCTGCAACGCAATCAGCCCGATGAACTTTTCCAGATCGTCACGCTTGTCACGCAAATGCTCCAACTCCAGCGTCGCCTGCTCGGCGATCGACATCGGCGTTGGCGGCAGCAAGCCGTTAAGGCCCAGCGCGTCGCGCTCCTGCGTGCTGAACGCCGCATCCTTGTTGTAGAGCGGCTCGTGCAGCAGCCGAGCACCGGTGAACGGAACGCGACGAACACCCGCATCCTGCGTCATCGGAATCGTCGTCATGACCAAGCCTCCGGCCAGAGGTACAACCCCACCCTGTTGCGCATGCAAACGCCATACCGAGGACTCCGTCGACGCCGCTCCACGTCGAACGCAAGATGGCGTGGAGGCGCGCCTCCTGCCCGCCTCCACGCCCATGCAACTGGTGGACAAGGGCACCAGTGGCTCATTGGACTGCGTCAGCTCGCGCAATGCGCGCGCCGAACTGCGCAGTCACCTAACCCGAAACGCGACGTCTGCCGCCGCGGTAACCAGCCGCAGCCGCATGCCCGGTCAGCCCTTCAATCTCCGCCAAGCGTCTCGCGTCCGCGCGTACCTCGTCCGCGCGGTCACTGTCATCGATCCGCAGCCAGGTCTGGAATCGAACGAAGTGCTGAACCGAGAGCGCCGACTGGAAGCGCGCCGCCCCACCGGTCGGCAGCGTATGGTTCGGTCCTGCACCGTAATCCCCAAAGACCTCGGCAGTATCAGCGCCGACGAAAATTGCGCCGGCGGTGCGAATGGCCTGCGCGACGTGCGACGCATCCTCCGTCATGATCTGCAGGTGCTCTGGGGCAATTCGATTTGCGAGCCGGATCGCCGTAGGAACGTCCGGCACGACGCAGGCCCAGCCGTTGGAGAGTGCTTGACGGGCGACGGCGCGGGTCGGCAGTTTCGGCAATTGAAGCGAGAGCGCTTGCTCCACCGCCTCGACCACCGCCGCGCTCGTCGCCACAAGCATCGGGACGGCATCCACATCGTGCTCGGCCTGCGCGAGCAGGTCCGCTGCGATGAGGGCCGGGTCGGCGGCTCCATCCGCCAACACGAGCAATTCCGATGGCCCCGCCAGCATGTCGATCCCCACCGTGCCGACGAGCAAGTGCTTGGCCATCGTAACCCAACGATTCCCCGGGCCGACGATCGAATCGCAGGGCGCCATCCCCTCCATCCCAAACGCCAGGGCAGCGATCGCGTGCGCGCCGCCGACCGCCAAAAACTGATCCGCTCCACTCAATGCCGCCGCCGCCAGCATCGTTCGCGACGCCCCCGGCGACGCAACCACGACCCGCGGGCAACCCGCAACACGTGCCGTCAGCGCCGTCATCAGCACCGACGACGGCAACGGATAACGCCCCCCGGGCGCATAACAGCCGACCGCCGAAATCGGGACCACGGTGTGGCCGGCCTGGCCACCCGGAACGTCCACGGTCACGTCGTGCAGCGCTTGTCGCTGCGCAGTCGCGAAGCGTTCGATCCGGGCCGCCGTCCGCTCCAGCAGCGCCCGCTCCTCGGTCGGCGTCTCTGCTAGCGCTCGAGCCAGCACATCCGGACCCAGCACCAGCGGCTCATCCGCAAGACGCTCGCCGAACTGGACTGCATATCGTCGAACCGCATCGATACCATGCGTGCGAACATCGTCGACGATCTCCCGGGCACGCGCCAGCGTCGCGGGATCGACCGCACTCCGACAAGCAGCCGCAACCGCTTCCGCCGAAACTCGTCGTAGCGTACTCATCCGGTCTGCCTCCCCGGCACCATGACGGGAGCGACCGCTCGGTCCTCGCATTCAGTGGTGAGCTTTTCAAGCGTCTTTGCGTCGCCGCGCCGACGCGTGACCGTCATTTGCCTGCGATCGAGCTGGTCAGCAATGCCTTCCAGCGTCGCCCCCTGCCGTAACGCGGCAACCATCCCGAAGTAGAACAGGTCCGCTGCTTCCCAAGCCGCGTCCCGCGCCGTCCGGGCCGCTGCCAACTCCAGGGCCTCCTCCACAAGCTTTGCCCGCAACAACGCGGGATCGCCAATCAGCCGAGCCGTGTACGATCCGGTCGGCGGCGCCGCGATCCGGTCGCGCAGCGTGCGCTGCAGCGCCCCAAGACCGCGCATCTCACCGAAACAGGTTGCACTACCTTCGTGGCAGAACCCGTCGCCATGCTGCCGAACGGTGAAACGAAGCGCATCCCGATCGCAGTCGACGTCGATCCGCAACAGATCCTGCGTGTTGCCGGAGCTGGCGCCCTTTTCCCACAGACCGCCGCGACTGCGCGAGTAGTAGGTACCGCGCCCGGTCTCCAGCGCTGCGCGAATACTCTCCCGACTGGAGTAGGCCAGACCGAGTGCGACGCCGGACTCGTCTGCAACGATCGTCGGCCAAAGGCCGTCGGCTCGATCGCTTCGCAATGCGGCACAGAAACCGTCCGCGAGATCGAACGCGCCGCTGTAGAGCGCCATGCCGACCTGCACGTCGGCCCCGTCGGCGTCCGCCGCTCCGATCTCGTCTGCGGACTTCACTCCGCCGGCAACCGTTACGCGGGCATCACCGGCACGTGCAACCAGTTCACGGACGCGGTCGAACGGTAAACCGCGCATCCGACCTTCCTGTTCGACGAACGTGACCAGGAACCCGGAGACGTACTCGCGCAACGCGTCCATCCGTTCCACGACGGTCGCGCTCGTTTTTGTGCGCCAGCCGTCCACGACCACCTGATCGTGACGGGCATCGAGCGCCGCGATGGTCCGGTCGCGCGGCAACTCGCGCAGTACGTCGGGTCGCGCCGCGGTCCCCAGAATGACCTTGCTGGCGCCCGCATCGAGCCACCGGACGGCGGACGCAACGTCGCGAATTCCCCCTCCGACGCGGCACGGCGCGATTTCGAGCAGCTCGCGGATCAGCGGCGCGTTGGACCCGCGCCCGAGCGCCGCGTCGAGGTCGATTACGGCGATCTCGCCGATGCGGCCGAAACGCTCCGCGAGCGGCCGTGGGTCACCGGCATCGAGCACCTTTTCGCGACCTTCGACAAGCTGCACAGCATTGCCGTTCATCAAATCGATCGAAGGAATCATCATCGTCGCACCGCCGTCCCTGCGTCGGCCAGCGTCTGCTTGATGTCGCCGACCGTAAACTCTCCATCATGAAACACCGACGCGGCCAACACCGCGTCCGCCCCGCATTGCAACGCTGCCACCATGTGGTCGGCTGAGGCCGCTCCGCCGGACGCGATGATCGGCACCGACACGCGCCGCGCAACAGCATCGATCAGCATCAGGTCGTACCCGGAACGCGAACCGTCGCGGTCCCAGCTCGTGAGCAGGATCTCGCCGGCGCCGCGATCGACCCCTTCTGAGGCCCAATCCGGAGCCGAACGTCCGGTACGCGTTTGCCCGGCGTGTGTAACGACCTCCCATTGCGCCGCTCCATCCGCCACGCGCGCGGCGTCAATCGCAAGCACGGTACATTGCACGCCGAAGGCTTCCGCGAGTTCGGTGAGGATTGCCGGTCGATCGACGGCCGCGGTATTCACCGCAACCTTGTCGGCTCCCGCTGCCAGCAGTTGCTCCGCATCCGCACAGGTCCGTAGTCCGCCGCCGACGGTCAGCGGAATCGACAGCACGCGCCGAACGGCGCGCACCGTCTCGAGTGCCGCCTGCCGCGCTTCGAGCGTGGCGGAAACATCGAGGATCACAATCTCGTCGGCACCCTGACGTTGATAGGCCGCGGCTCGCGTCGCTGGATCGCCGGCGTCGCGGAGGTCCGAGAATTGAACGCCCTTGACGATTCGGCCGTCGCGAACGTCGAGGCAGGGGATGACCCGCTTGGTTAACACGGCACCACCTCCGACGCACACCGCGCCAACCAGCGACAGAGCAACTCGCGGCCCCAATCGGCAGACAGTTCGGGATGGAACTGGCACGCCAGCACGGGACCGTCCTCGATCGCAGCGACGAACGGCCCACCGTGATCCGCGAACGAAACCGACCAGGATCCCGGAACGTTCGCGAGCCGATAGGAGTTCGCGAAGTAAGCAAACCCCGGCTTGAGAAGCGTGTGTTTCGCTCCGGGACGAACCTCGTTCCAGCCGAACTGCGGCACACAACAGCTTGCGGGGAACCGGGTAACGGTCGCGTCAACGACGCCCAATCCGTCGATTCCAGCCGACTCCTCCGAGTTCGTACACAGGAGCTGTAAGCCCAGACAGATCGCAAGCGTCGGACGCCGATCGCGGATCCGCGTCGCAAGCGCATCGACGAGGTTCGCGGATCGCAGGCGCTGCATGCCCGCACTGAAACTGCCGACGCCGGGCAGGACGATGCACCGGGCCGACGCGATCTGATCCGGATCGTCCGTCGACACGACCTGCACGCCGAGTCGCTCGAACGCGGCGGTCACCGAGGCCATGTTCGCCACGTTCGTTTGAACAATGGTCACGCGGTCCACGATCACGCGAGCACCCCCTTCGTTGAGGGAATCGTATTCGGATCGCCAACCGGCGCGACGGCCTGGGCCAGCGCGAGCGCCAGCGCCTTGAACGCCGACTCCACCTTGTGATGATCGTTCTCTCCGCGCTGTAGATCGACATGCAACGTGCAACGCGCCCCGATCGCGAGGGAACGGAAGAAGTGCACGAGGTTCTCGCTCGCGACATCCCCGATCGAATCTCGCACGAGCGACAACGCGACCGACGCATATGGACGACCCGAGAAATCCACGACGACGCGGGTCAACGCCTCGTCCAAGGGGGCATAGGCGTATCCGAACCGCGCGATACCGCTCCGGTCCGCCAGGGCCCGATCCAGCGCCTCACCCAACGCCAACGCGCAATCCTCGACCGTATGATGGTCATCGACCGCGAGATCGCCGCAACAGTCGAGCGAGAGATCGAAGCGTGCATGTCGGCCGAGCGCCGTAAGCATGTGATCGAGGAAACCGAGGCCGGTGGCAGCCGCCACGTCGCCGCATCCGTCCAGCGCCAACTCGACCTGCACGCGCGTTTCACGCGTTTCGCGCGAGACGCTGGCACGACGCGCTGGGAGCGAACTTGTTCCACGTGAAACACGTTTGGCGATCTCCACCGTTACGGTTGTTTCACGTGAAACGTCGTCATTCGGCTCGCGCGGTTGCGATGTTTCACGTGAAACGGCGTTGCGCCCGTCGGGGTTCATGGCAGCATCCCTTCCAACTGATCGAGGTTCTGGAGGACGCGTGCGGCACCTCCGGCCAACAGCATCTCGCGTCCGAGTTGCGGATCGTCGCACGGTGAGACCACGCCTAGCGGCACGACGCCGGCGGCGCGCGCCGCCTGAATATCGTCCGGCGTATCCCCCACCATCCAGGCCGAATCCACGCCCAGCCGCTCCAGAGCGCGCTGCACCGGCACCGGCGACGGCTTGCGCGGCGCGTCCTCCATCGCGACAATCGTTCGGAACAATCCTGACAAGCCGCAGCGCTCCAGGAACCACACGGCCTCGGCGCGCGGCCTGCCGGTCACGATCGCGAGCGGAATCCGTGTCGCTAAGCGCGCCAGCAGCTTCGCGGACGGAATCAGCGTTTCCCGGGCGCACAGCCCCGGCTCGGCCTCGCTCCCCAGGTAGCACGACTGAAAACGGCGCGTCACCTCCGCGAGCGTCGGCACCGCGTCCGGCGCCGCGCCGCGATCGGACAAACGATCCGCGACCAGGCGCTGGGTCAGCAACCAATCATTGTTGGCGTCGCCGACCTGCTTGGCGCGCGTGATGTCGTCCTCCGTGATCGTGACGCCGAAACTGCTTGCGGTTTCGATGATCGCTTGTCGGTACGAGCCGCTCACATCGGCCAGCACACCGTCGAGGTCCAGCAACAGCGCCTCCGGGCGCAGCACACTCCGCAGGCCCGCAGTCAGTCGATCGAAGTCGCAGGGACTTGCCGGCAACGTAATCCGCACGCAGTTTCCAAGATCCCGGCGCGGGAACGTCCGGACCGCGATACCGAGCGCGCCCAACCCGTCGCGCACCAATGGCGCGTCGGTGAATGTCGCCAGCACGAAGTTGGCCTGCGACGGGAATACCTCCGCACCGAGCGATTCGAGCAGGACACTGAGGCGTCGTCGCTCGCGACGAATCTGCGTGAGCTGTCCGTCATCGTTCCACCGCGCGCCACGTGCCAGGCACGTCGCCGCCAATGCGAGCGAGACGCTCGATGTCGGATAGGGACCGCCGACGATCCGCAGCCAACGGGCAATGGCCGGCGGCGCAATCGCGTAGCCCACCCGCAACCCAGCGAGACTGCTGGACTTCGAGAACGTTCGCACCACGACGACGTTCGACTGCTCCAGCAACACCGGCGTCGGATCCTCATCCGCAAACGGAGCGTACGCCAGATCGACCAATACGACCGCACCGACCGTACGGGCCGCGTCAACGATCGCCAGAATCTCGTCAGTGGGAATGATCTGCCCCGTCGGGTTGTTTGGCGAGACCAACCCAATCAGCTTTGTCGTCGACGTGATGCGCTCCATGAAGGCCCCGACCGGAAACGGACCACGCCGCCAGCGAACCGACTGGAGCAACGCGCCACTGAGCTGGCCGCTGCGCGGGATCATTTCGAAGGTCGGATCGTGATAGAGCAACTCGCGCCGCGGCTCAAGGACCGCGCGACAGACACGGTCGATCGCGTCGTCCGCACCATTCGTCACGACCACCCGCGCCGGCTCCACCTCCCACCGCGCGGCGAGGTCCGACTCCAGGGCAGACGCCTGGGGATAGCGACGAATCCGCTCGGGATCGATCGCTTCCAACATGCGGGTCACGCGCTCGTCGAGACCCGGCCCTTCATTGCTATCCAGCCGCAGGTCGATCCGCCCGCGCGGCGCCGGCGGCGCGTACGGTCGCAGCGCACCGATTCGTTCGGCCGGCGTGATCTCGATCGCGGCGGTGGCACGTTCACACATCGCAGCGACTCCTTTCAAACGACAATCTGTTCCGGCGTAGTCACGACGATGTCCGTTCCGCCACGGACCTTGATCGAAGGGATCACCCGCGGCAGCTGGTTCCGCAGCACCGCTGCCTTGACCGCGTAGTCATCCGACGCGTGCAGCCGGGCGATCGTCGGCTCGCGCATGCACGGCAACACCTCGATCACCCGCTCGAGCCGATCAGCCGGGACGTTGAGCTCGAGCATCACGCGCTTGCGCGCTTCAAGCACGGAACGCACCAGCATCACGAATCGTTCGATTCGCTCCCGTTTCTCCGAAAGATCCAGCGCACGCGGCGACGCATAGAGTCGCGTCGACGATTCCATCAGGACGTCGAGCACTTCGAGACTGTTTTGTGTCAACGTCGCGCCGGAGGCAGTGTTGTCGACAATGCAATCCGCGTCCTCCGGCGGAAGCACTTCCGTCGCGCCGTAGGAACGCAGCAGCGTCGCTTGGATCCCCCCGGAGTCGACCCAGCGCTGCGCCAGACCGACGTATTCGGTCGCGACTACCAGCGGACGATCGGGCAGACCGCCGGCCGCAAGGATCGAACGGGGCGCCGCGGCGACCAACCGAACCGGATCCAGGCCGGTATCGAGCAGCTCAACGAGCTCGGCGCCCGATTCTGCGACCCAATCCGCACCGGCAAAGCCGAGGTCACGCGCACCTGCCGCCAACATCTCGACGATCGCGCGGGGCTTGAGGATCTTGACCGTGAAATCAGGGATTCCGATCAACGGACGGTAATCGCGCGCCGTGACCGTGATGCGAATGCCCGCGTCCTCGAGAAGCCGGGACACTTCGGCATACATTCGACCCTTGGGGATCGCGAACTGAATGGTGGATGCTGGGGGAACCACGCCGACTCCTCACTCTTTGAAGGGCTCCGGTCGGCGTAGGGCGGAAAATCAACAAACAAAAAACGCCGGCCAGAGCCGACGTTTGTTGCTGATATCCTTATCCATCAAGGCACAACATCGCCGACTCACCTGGGATGGTGATGGTGGTGATGATGGCCAAGATGGAACATGTTCCGTTTCATTTCCATAACTCTAGCAACCAACCCGTCAACTGTCAAGCGCTACTTCGCATCACTGGTCCTTGAGCACCGGCAACGGTCGATCTTAATAAGCGCGTCCCCCACCCGAGAAGGGTGGGGCACCATGCGCGTCTCGCGCCCCTTTGATCCCCTCGCTCGCGCTCGGGGCTCGTTGTGTTTGGTGTTTGGCTCGCGCCGGGGCCTGTGGCGTAGACACAGGCCTCGCAAAGGGAGCTTGCTCCCCCCCTCGCTCGCGCTCGAGGCTCGTTGTGTGGCCGAGGGGCGCCAGTGCGAGCCGCGAGCGCGAGCGAGCGGTCAATGGCGGACGTGGTGCCCAAGGGTCTACCCTGGAGGAACATAGACTTGCTGCGCGAAACGCGTCCCCCACCCTTGGGTTCGCACTCAGATCGTTCGCAATATGGCGCGTACCGGGCTGGCGTCGAAGCCGACCAGCTTCAGCGGTAGCGCGATCAGTTCGTAGACGCCTTCCGGGACATCGTCGAGCACCAGACCTTCGAGAATCGCCATGTCGTTGGCCAGAAATCGCTGGTGGGCCGGCAGGTCCTTGGAATGGAAGAGGTCGACGCTCGGGACATCGACGCCAATCGTTCGAACGCCTTCCTCGTGCAACGCGTCTACCAGCGCCGGAGCCAGCGCGGCGAAGTCCTCGTTCCACGCCAGCGGGTCGGGAAATGTGCCGGTTGCCAACAGAATCCGCTCCGCTGCGAGCTTCGGGGGCAACGCCGACCGTTCGATTCGTGTTCCGCGCCGGGCACTGACGCGGATGACCTGACAGGGTCCCAGGTAATGGTCCAAATCGCGCGACTCGATCGGCTCGCTGTCGCGACCGTAGTGACTCGGCGCGTCCGCATGAGCGCCGACGTGCACCGTCGTTCGCAGGGTGGAGAGCGTCAGGTTGTCACCACGTTGCATGTCCAGCAACACCTCTCGCGCCGGAGGAGTATCGTTCGGCCAAACGTTCAGCGCCGGACTTACCGGAGGCGTAATGTCGTAGATCACCGGTTCCTCACTTCCTCGCGCCGGATCGCTTCCGTTCGACGAATTTCCGGATCGCGTCCGCGGACTGGGTGTTGAGCACGTCATTCTTCGTCAGCCATGCGCGCCGCGCGGCGAGCACGCCAAAACGCATCAGGTCGAACTGCACCGTCCGATGCGCGTCCGTGTCGATACAGAGCACGGCGCCAGCTTCTTGTGCCAGCCGAGCGTGCGTGTCTTTCAGATCGATCCGGTTGGGGGAGGCGTTGATCTCCAGCGCCGTACCGGTCTCGGCGGCGACGCGGACCACCGCAGACATATCGAGCGGCATCGCCTCGCGCCGACCGAGCAGCCGACCGCTCGGATGTCCGAGCAGGTTGACATACGGGTTGCGCATCGCGGTCAGCACGCGCTGCGTGTTCACCTCGATATCCTTGGTCATTCCGACGTGAACGGACGCCACGACCCAATCGAGCTGGGCCAGCACGTCATCCGGATAGTCGAGCGCCCCGTCAGCAAGAATGTCCACTTCGGCGCCGACCCAGACGGTGATCGCGGGGAACGAACGGGCAGCGGACCGGACATCCTGGATGTGCTGCATCAGGCGTTCGACCGAAAGGCCGTTGGCGACGATCGAGCTTTGCGAATGGTCGGTGATGCAGATGTACGCGTAGCCACGTTCCACCGCAGCGCCGATCATCTCTTCGATCGTGTTCTTTCCATCGCTCGCGGTCGTGTGCATGTGCAGATCGCCACGAATGTCGGCCAGCGAAACCAACTCGGGTAGCGTCTGGATCTGGAACTCGCCGCGATCTTCGCGCAGTTCCGGCGGGATCCACGGTAACTCGAGCTTCGCATAGATCTCCTCTTCCGACCGCGAAGCCAGCACGGTTTCGCCGGCGGTCAAACCGTACTCGTTGAGACTCCAGCCCTGCTTGACGGCCCGCTCGCGCAATCGAACGTTGTGCTCCTTGCTTCCCGTGAAGTATTGCCACGCAGCTCCGAACGACTCTTCAGGAACGACCCGCAGGTCCACCTGAACCGTCCGGTCTTCGTCGAAGGCGTAGCGCACGGACCCCTTGGTCGAACCGGCGCCCAATACCGCGGTGACCTCCGGCATCTCCACGAAACGCTCGATGATCGCGGTTCCATCGTCAGCAATGCAAAGCAGGTCGACGTCACCGATCGTCTCCTGGCCACGTCGGAGCGAGCCGGCGATTTCGACCCGCTGGACACCCGGCAGGCGTGCAATGAACACCCGCACGCGCTCTGCGACCGCGGCAGCGATGTGCAACAGGCTGCGGCCGCTCGAACGTTCGAGGAAGGCAATCCCCTGCCGAAGTTGCTCGACGCTCTTGGGGCCGAAGCCTTTCAGGCCCGCGAGCCCGTCGTCCGCCAGTGCCGTTCGCAGGTCGTCGAGCGTCGCGATACTACGCTCGCGCCAGAGGATGGCGATCTTCTTGGGACCCAGATTGGGAATGGCACGCAATGCGAGCAGCGTTTCCGGCACGCTGCGCGCGAGCTCGTCGCGCTGCGCCAGGCGGCCGGTCGAGAGGAGTTGCTCAATCTTCTGCACCGATGACTTGCCGACGCCTGGAAGCTTGCCGAGTTCGCCTCGGTCTGCGATTTCCTTGATGTCGGTCGGCAGGTCGTCGATCGTGCGCGCAACGCGGCGGTAGGAGACGAGCCGGAATCCCTCCTCGCCGGCGATCTCCATCAGGTCCGCGAGTTCCTCGAATGCGCGCGCCACGTCGGCGTTCGTAAGTGACTCAGGCATGCGCCGCTTGCCCCGTGGTCAACAGCGCCCGCTGGGCCGCGAAACGCTGGTCGAGTCCTTCCCGAACGCGGTCCGGCGCTGCCGCGTAACCCGTCTCGTCCAGCACCAACGCCTCGAACCAGTCGACCATTCGCCGCCAGTCGTCGAGCGCGATGTACTCGCTCGCGATTCGTCGACGTTTCTCATTCATGTTGTGGTAGTTCCCGAGCGCGACGCAAACGCCGGTGGCTGGGTAGCCGTACGCGACGAAGGCGGTTGATTCGCAGGTCCCGCCGTCCATCAGTTTGCGCTGCATCCGAAACCGCGGGCGTCGGCGTTCCAGCGCGCGTCCCACGCGCTCACAATACGCGGTCACGTCCGGCGTGAAGATGCTGGACTTGTCTCCGACGCGCAGGATCGGCCCGTCGCCCATTCGTGCGCTGGGGAGTTCCTTGCTGTTCTCGATTGCGACGATCGGCAGCCCGCTCGGAATCGTTCCCGACTTGGCTGCACCGATGGCCCCGATGAACCCGACCTCCTCGGCGCGCGTGAAGAGGCAATAGCAGTGGCCGCGCACCTGCTTGCGACTCAATCGTCTCAGCAGTTCGAGCATCGACGCGACGCCGGTCATGTCGTCGCAGCCGCGGGCGTAAACCTTACCATCCCGCAACTGCGGGTCGGGCAGGTCCCACATCCCGGGTGAGCCCGGAGCAACCGGCTTGGACACCTCGATCCGGACCTCTTCCGGCCGGCTCGTTCGGCCGATCATGCGGTAGACCTTGGCCTCCTTGAGAATCCTGGTGATCTTTCCGCGAACCCAACCACCGTCAGACCAGAAGCGGACCTTGGTACCGACGAAGTAGTCCGACTCCACCCAGCCCCGAAAAGCGGCGCGCACGGTACGCGGATTGGACATCTCCAGCGCGACGAAGCCCGGGTGGTCCATGTGCGCCGTAAAGACCACCGGCGTTCGGTCGTGCGGATCGCATCGATACGTCGCCAAGAGGTTGCCATGCTCGTCTTCGGTCACGTCGACGCCCGACAGAACGTCGCAGAAGCGCTGCACGTACTCGATCACGTACCCTTCGGCGAAGGGCGCCGTTGGCAGACTCAGAACTTCCTTCAGTACACGTGGAAACGCCATCCTTCTCAGCTCCTTTGCGGGCCCGAACGAGTGCTGTCCCGGTAGCATAGCCGTGGAGCGGAAGTCGGCCCAGCGGCATGGCGGTCGCGCCCCGGGTACAGACGGCAAGAGACGCGCCTCATGCCAGGATGGCGGCATGCTCCGGGGCCACCGGCATGCCGAGCAGCGTTCGATAGAGCACGCTCATGCGCTGCGCGAAGCGCGCCTGTCCCCACAGCTCCCAGTACTGCTCGCGGCCGGCCGCCGACCGTTCTCGAGCGCCGTCAGCCTCCGAAAACGCGCGCAGCAACACCCGCGAGACCGCCTTCGGAGACGGCCGAGCGCAAGTCCACACAGCGCTCGACGTCAGCCCCAGCAACGCCGAGCAGGGCTCCGTGAGGAGCAAGGGAACGCCAACGTCGAGCGCAAAGCCCAGTTCTGCGGTCGGCTCTTCCAGGTTGCCGAGATGAATCGCAACGTCCGCGGCTTCGATCAGATCCGTGAGCGGCATACGATCGCTCGTCAGCCGGGCCGCCTGCCGATGGTCGATGTCGCGCAAGACCGAGCGAATCCGCTCGACCTCGCGACCCTCACCCGGAACGATCAGCCGAGCGACGGGCAGGATTTTCTGAACCAACAGAAACGACCAGGCTGCGCGATAGGTGTGAGCCGCCCGGCGACTCGGCGGCAGAATAATCGCGACGGGCGCCTCGGAATCGATTGCGAGTGCGTCCCGAGTGACCGACCGCCGCTCGGCTTTGCGATCGACGCCCGGCACGACGGCCGAGCGCCCTCCCGCGACGTAGGGCCGTGATTCCCGCTCCGACAACGCCCGATATCGTGTGCAGCGATCAGCCCCGGCTTCTCCGTTCGCGTCGGTGTCAGACTCCACGAGCACCGGTATCGTGCTGGCGGGTGGCTGGTCAGCGCCGGGCCAGACGTGGATCAGCGCAGCCTCCTCGGGCGCCACGGTCGGCGGCAGCTTTTCCTGCCTTTCGATGACTTCGGCCAACGGCTGCGGCCAACCTTCCGTGGTCTCCGTTGTCCAGACTCGATGACGAAAAACGGAAGGATGTCGGAAGAGCGCCGCAAGTTCGCGACACCCCCGGGAATCGTCGTGAGTCGGGCCGAAATGAAGGATCACTGGCGTCTTCATGCGGGTCCGCTGCTGGGGACAAGTTGTTACACGGCGCGGTGGCTGCCTTGCCGGGATCCCCTATAATCCAAGGAGTGGCCTCCGACAATCGTGTCGGCGATCCGGGCGTGAGCGCCTTCGCGAATTGTCGCATTGTGCCCCGCAGTCCCCAAGTATTCTGGAAGCAAAGATCACGCAAATGACGAAACGAGTTATTCTCTCGCTCGTCCTCATCATCATTCTGGTCGGCGGAGCGAGCACCGTGTACTACGGGCTCGTCGAGACCAAGCCGCTACCGCCGAAGGTTCAGAATGCGCGGCCCACGTTGGCGGTGGACGGCCTGCACCTGGAGCGCGAGACGGTCATCGAGCCGATCGTCGGCTACGGCTCGGCCGAGCCGCATCGCGCCGCCCAGGTCACCGCACGGGTCAGCGGACCGATCGTCGATGTTGCGCCGGAGCTCGAGATCGGTGTTGCGGTAACCGACGGACAAGTCCTTGCACGAATTGACGAACGCGACTACCAGGCCGCACTGGCGCGTGCCAAGAGTCAGCTCGAAGCCGAGCGGGCCGCGCTGCGCCAGATCGACGTCGAGCGTGAGAACACTAATCGGCTGATCGGCATCGCGCGCACCGAGGCCGAACTCGCCGAGCGCGAGTACAACCGGGTTCGCGACCTCCTGGAACAGGGACGCTCCAGTTCCCGCGAGCTGGACCAGTTCCGCATCACGTACGAGCAGGCGACACGCGCGCTGCAGACGCTCGAAAATCAGTTGGAGCTGTTGCCGGAACGGACCGCGATTCAGCGCGAGACGATCAAGCTGCGCGAATCGGACGTCGAACTCGCTGAACTCGATCTCGAGCGAACGACGATCGTCGCTCCGTTCGACGGGCGAATCGTCGAAGTCAACCTCGAGCGAGGCGAGCAAGTGCTCGTGGGAACCGCGCTCTTTTCCATCGTGGACCGCAGTCGGGTGGAGATCGCTCTCGAGTTGCCCGCATCAATGCACGATCGCGTTCGAACGGGCGCGGGCTGTGCGATCCTGCAGGAAACGCGCGACGACATCGTATGGCAGGGCGCCGTTGCGCGGCTCTCTCCGATCGCCGACCGCCAATCGCGGACGTTTTCGGCAATCATCGAGGTCGATAACCGCTCGCAGCAAACGCCCTTGCTTCCAGGCATGTTCGTGCGCGCCCGGATCGACGGGCCAACGCTCGCGGATGTGGTGATCGTGCCGCGGCGGATCGTGCAGCGCGGACAGGTGTTCCTGTTTGACGACGGGACGGCCCGGCGGATCGACGTACGCGTGGTCCGCAACCTTGTGGATCGCACGGTGATCGGGGGTTTGGACGCGGGTCAGGTGGTGATCACGTCCAACCTCGACGCGTTGTTCGATGGCGCACCGGTCCGGCTGACGGAATCGGCACATGCGGGCGCTGAGCAGGAGAGCTCGTCGCCGGGGGTGCAGGCCGCGCGTAAGGCCGACTCCGACCGCTAGAAGTTTCACGGACCCGTTAGGGAATGGGCCATGTCGCTACCACGTTACAGTGTGAACAACCCCGTGCTCGTCGGCGTCGTGATGTGGGGACTGATCGGCGGCGGGCTCTATGCCGGTTCGACGCTGGTCCGCGAGATGTTTCCCGAATCGCGCCCCAACGCGATCTCGATCATCACGCCGTACCCGGGTGCCACGCCCGAAGAGGTCGAGCGGGGCATCTCGAAGCGGATCGAAGAAGCGATCAAGAACATCGAGTACATCGACAAGATCGATACGAACATCTCGGAAGGGCTGAGCACGATCATGGTCGAGCTCACGAGCGAGGTGAAGGATCTCGATCAGAAGGTGAACGAGTTCGAGATCGTCGTCGATTCGATCCCGCGCGACGAGCTGCCCGAGGAAGCGGAAGAAACACAGGTTGCGAAGTTCGAGCCGCGGCTCCCGGTAATCTCGGTAACGATCTTCGGGGACGTCGACGAGCATTCGCTCAAATCGCTCGGCCAGCAACTGCGCGACGACCTGCTGCGTCTGCCCGACATCACCGATGTCGAGGAAGGCGGCATTCGCAAGGCGGAGCTGTCGGTCGAGATCGAGCCGGAGAAGCTCGTTGCGTACCAGCTTTCGTTGTCGGAGGTCGCGGATGCGATTCGGCGGACGAATCTCGACCTGCCGGCGGGGCAGATTCGCGCGCCCGGTGAGAACGTCGCGGTCCGCACGCTCGGTGAGAGCGATCAGGCGGATACCATCCAGGACACGATCGTGCGGACGACGCCGTCGGGGCGGATCATCCGGGTTGACGACCTGGGGCAGGTCGTGGACGGATTCGTGGACGTCGATATCGAGGGCCGGTTCAACGGCAAGCCGGCCGTCGATATCACGGTCTACAAGACGAGCCGTCAGGACGCGATCGACATCGCCGCCCGGGTCAAGGCGTTCGTGGCGGGCAAGCTGGGGCAACCATTCGAACTCGACGCCATCACGCGGGTCAAGAACGCGTTGGGTTTCCGGACGGCCGCCCAGCAAATCTACGACGAAGCACTACGCAATCCCTATCCGAGTGAACTCGCGCTCGAGGTCCACAGCAATCTGGCGCGATATGTCGAGGATCGCCTCGATTTGCTAGAGCGGAACGGACTGTTTGGCCTGATCCTGGTATTCCTGTCGCTGCTCTTCTTCCTGAACTGGCGGGTTGCGCTCTGGGTGATGACCGGCCTGGTCATTTCGTTGTGCGGCACGGTGATGCTGATGTCGTTCATGGGCGTGTCGCTCAACCTGATCAGCATGTTCGGCATGATCGTCGTGCTGGGACTGATCGTCGATGACGCGATCGTTGTCGGCGAGAACATCTATGCGCGCGTCGAACTCGGCGAAGACCCGCACGTGGCCGCGGTGAAGGGGGCCGAGGAGGTAGCGTGGCCGGTGCTGGTCGCGGTCTGTACGACGATCGGTGCGTTCATGCCGTTAATCTTCATCGAGGGGCGCATCGGCGATTTCTTCGGCGTGCTGCCGATCATCGTCATGTTTGCCCTCGGGATTTCGCTGCTGGAATCGCTTTCGATCCTGCCGTGCCACCTCGGCGAGTGGCTGCGACCGATCCGCCAAAGCATTCACGGCGGAGGCCAATCGATGGCGACGCCCGGCGAGCGAATCGTGGCCCGCCGACGACACTTCCTGATCGAGATGATCAGCAAACGCTATGAACGGCTGCTGCGCCGATGCATCCACTACCGCTACGTGACCGTCGCCGGCCTGCTGTCGGCAATGATCCTCAGCGCCGGCATGCTCGCCGGCGACCGGGTCGAGTTCCAGTTCATTCAGAAAATGGACGCCGAGACGCTGCTCGTGAATCTCGAGATGCCGATCGGTACCCCGCTCGAACGGACTAGCGACAAGCTGCGCGAGATCGAGTCGATCATTCTGGATAAGGAATCCTTCTCAGAAATTCGCAACGTCTTCTCGCTCGCGGGTGCACAGATCCAGGCAGACGAGGGCGGCGCGACGGCCAGCTCCCGATCGCACCTCGCACAGGCAATCATCGAACTGGAGACGACCGACAAACGCGATCGCTCGAGCGACAAGATTATCAACGACTTGCGCTCGCGTACGAAGCAGCTTACGGGAATGAATGCCCTGCGCTTCCAGGAGATGTCCGGCGGTCCGGCCGGCGCCGAAATCGAGATCGAGATCGCCGGCGACGACTTCGACGCGATTCTGCAAGCGGCGGAGGTCCTGAAGACGGAGCTGGCGACATTCGAAGGCGTCTTCGATATCGACGACGACCATGAAGACGGTCGGAGGGAGATCCAGTTGGCACTGCTCGACAGCGCCCGCCCGGCCGGCTTCACGACACAGGCAATCGCCACCGAAGTGCGCGGCGCGTTCTTCGGCATCGACGCCCGCACGATCCAGCGCGACACCGAAGACGTCGATATCCGCGTGCGTTTTCCCGAATCACGACGCCGAAGCATCTACGACCTGGAGGGAATGCGGATCAAGTCTCCGTCCGGCAGCATGGTCCCGCTCTCGGAAGTAGCGCGCATGAGCGAAACCACCGGCTTCACATCGCTGCATCGGGTGAACCAGCGCCGAGCAGTCACGGTTTCGGCCGACGTCAACGCCGATGTCACGAACGCGGACAAGGTTCTGGAGACGCTGCGCGCGACGGTGAACCAACTCGAGCAGAAATTCCCGGGAACCAACATTCAGTATGCAGGCAACAAGTTGGAGACGCGCAAGTCCTTTGGCTCATTGGGGCGCGACTTCCTCATCGCGATCATGTTGATCTACGTCATGCTGGCGGGCCTCTTCCGCAGCTACTTACAACCGTTCATCGTGTTGGCGGCCGTGCCTTTCGGGTTGATCGGTGCAGTGGCAGGACACTTCGTCATGGGCTTTCCCTTGACGATTATCTCGGTGATCGGCCTCGTCGCGCTGAGCGGCATCGTCGTGAACGACTCGCTGATCCTTGTGTCGTTCATCAACAAGCTGGTCGCGAACGGCGAGTCCATCCAGAACGCCGTTGTGGCAGCCGGCCTCCGTCGACTGCGCCCGATTCTGCTGACCTCGCTGACGACGATTCTCGGACTGGCGCCCCTGATGGCGGAGCAGAGTTTCCAGGCGAAGTTCCTGATCCCGATGGCGATCTCGATCAGCTTCGGCCTCCTGTTTGCGACCGTCCTCACGCTGATCGTGGTGCCCGCGTTCTACATGATCCTCCAGGACGTGTACCGGATCGGTCGAATCTTCCGACCGGGTGCTGCACCGCGCCCGACCCCGACGCAGGTGTAGTGAAACCGAGTGACTGATGGCGGGCGAGACGCCCGCCCCACCCTTGGGTTGGCGCACGTCCCGAACACTGGCGGACAAGGGGGCATTGCCAGTGCCACCCGAAATGCGAGCGTCTTGCGAGGGCAGGAAGCGTAGACGCCTGCCTCACCATGGGAGCTTGCTCCCCCCCCTCGCTTGCGCTCGGGGGCTCGTTGTGTTGAGTGTCTGATTCGCGCTGGGGTCCGTGGCGTAGACACGGGCCTCGCAAAGGGAGCTTGCTCCCCCCTCGCTTGCGCTCGGGGCTCGTTCGTGGGTGTTAATTGCGCCGAGTCGGAGCATTGCACAGTGCCCCAAGGGCGGCCCGGTTTCACCTGTGATCGTGGCGCCCCTATAATCCGGAACGGAGATGGTGATGCAGATACAGGTAAACGGACAAGATGCCACGATCGATGATTCGGCAACCGTCGCGGACTTGATCGCGCGGTTCGAGCTACACCCGCAACGGGTCGCGGTCGAAATCAACGAACAACTCGTGCGGCGTGCCGCATTTCCGGATACGGCGTTGCGGGCCGGTGATCGAGTCGAGATCGTGACACTGGTGGGAGGCGGCTGATGGATATTCCCCAACTCGAGATCGGCGGGTTTTCGTTTCGATCACGACTGTTCGTGGGGACGGGGAAGTACCTGCGCGACGGCGAACCAGACTACGAGCTGATGCAGTCGGCGTTGGACGCTTCGGGCTGCGAGGTGGTGACCGTGGCGGTTCGTCGGGAGCGTCTGATCGACAAGGCCGGAAGGAGCCTGCTCGACTTCCTCGACACGCAGCGATACACGGTTCTGCCGAACACCGCCGGTTGCTTCAATGCAGCGGACGCGGTGCGGTCGGCGCGGCTGGGGCGGGAGTTGTTAGAGGGGCTGGGCAATGCCGGCGCACGGTGGGTCAAGCTCGAGGTCCTGGCCGACCGGCGCACGCTGCTGCCGGATCCGATCGAGACGTTGCGGGCTGCCGAGACGTTGCTGGCGGAAGACTTCATCGTGCTGGCCTACTCGAACGATGACCCGGTGCTGGCTCGGAAACTGAAGGCGGCCGGCGTCGCGAGCGTCATGCCGCTGGGTTCGCCGATCGGCAGCGGCCAGGGCGTGCTCAACGCGAACAACATCCGCATCATTCTCGAGGAGCTCAAGGGAGACGACGCAGGCTATCCGGTGATCGTGGACGCCGGTGTGGGCACCGCATCGGACGTAACAATCGCGATGGAACTGGGAGCGGACGGCGTGCTTCTCAACACGGGCATCGCGTCGGCGCGGCACCCGATCGCGATGGCACATGCGATGCGGCACGGACTCGAAGCCGGATACCTGGCGTACCATGCAGGTCGGATCCCGAAGAAGCTGTATGCGAACGCCTCCTCGCCAACGACCGGCCTCATCGAGGCCAGTGGAGTCCGTACGTGAATTCACCGTCCGACAAGGCCGTCGCCGACGGGCTGACCAGCATCCGCGTTGCGACTGACGACGCGCTATGTCCGGTCGATCGGTTACCGCGTCGACAGCGAAACAAGCTCTGTATTCGGATCATTCTGGTGGGGCTGGTGAACTTTCTGGCCTATACGCTCGGTTACGCTGCCCTGGGTGGCGACGCGCACAACGGCGGAGTGGTCAAACGTCCAGACGGCACACTCGCATACGTGGTCCGTGGGCATTTCATTCGCGACCTGAGCGGGCGCGAGCGCGAGGTCAGTCGTCGTCTGTGGATCTACAGCTACGTGCATTCGATCAGCGTTCCGATCACGTCGGCGGCGCTGGTCATCAGTATGCTCGTGCTGGCACGACCGCACATCATCGCGACGATGCGCGACGGGTGGATCAAGGGACCGACGTTCATCGCATCGTTCTCGACAATCGTGATCGTGGGAACATTGTTCGTGGTAGGGTTGTTCATCTGGGAGTTCGTGCAGCAGTTGGCGCGCGCGGGCTGAGCGGTGACAGCGCTGACCAATGACTGGCTCTCACCTGACGGCCCTGTAGCCGGGCGGCTCTCCGGCTTCGAAGCCCGCCCGCAGCAAGCAGCGATGGCTGAAGCGGTGAACCGCGCGTTCACGGCGCCGCATCATCTGGTCGTGGAGGCCGGTACCGGCGTCGGAAAGACATTCGCGTATCTGCTGCCAGCGATCGAGCAAGCCCTGGCGCACGAGCGGCGCGTGCTGATCAGTACACACACGATCGCGCTGCAAGAGCAGCTCATCAACAAGGACATTCCCTTCCTCGCTACGGCGCTGGGTGTCGACTTGCGGGCCGAGTTGGTCAAAGGGCGCAACAACTACGTGGGCCTGCGGCGACTCAAATCCGCCAGTGAGCGACAGAGCAAGCTCTTCACCAGCACGGCGCTGCTGCGGGCCTTGCACGAAGTCGAGGACTGGGCGTATGAAACGGAAGATGGGTCGCTGAGCGATCTGCCGGTCGTGCCGCCGATCGATGTCTGGGAGAAGGTCCGAAGCGAGAGCAACAACTGCTTTGGCCGACGCTGCCCGACGTATCTGCAATGCTTCTACCAGCGCGCCCGCCGACGTGCTGAAGCCGCGCAGCTGTTGGTGGTTAACCATGCGCTGCTGCTGTCCGATCTTCTCTTGCGCAAGCAGAACGCGAACGTGCTGCCGTCGTACGATCTGGTCATCATCGATGAAGCGCACACGTTCGCCTCGATTGCTAGCGATCAGTTTGGTCTCGCGATCACGAATACGCAGGTGCATTTCTTGCTCGCGAGCCTCTTCAACGAGCGGAGCGGGCGCGGGCTGCTGGCGGCGGTGGGCGACGAGCGTCATCGGGACGCGGTCGTTCGGGCCCACGGCAGCTGCACGCGGTTTTTTCGTGCGCTCGGCGACTGGCAGCAGCGTGAAGGCCGGGCGAACGGTCGGCTGATCCGCGCGAATGTGATCGAGAACGAGTTGACACCGGCGCTGGAAGGATTGGTGAGTCAACTAACGCCGCTGGTGGAGACACTGCCCAAGGAAGACGATCGCTTTGAGCTGCGGTCGGCACTCGAGCGCGCGACACTGCTCGCGGATTCCGTCGACACGGTGCTCCGTCTGGACCTGGAGGAGCACGTTTTCTGGATCGAAGCCGGCCGTGACGCGCGCGGACGGATCGCGCTCTGCTGCGCACCGCTCGAGGTCGGTGCGACGCTGAACGAACTGTTGTTCGAGCGCAGCGAAAGCGTCGTGCTGACCAGTGCGACGCTGACGGACGCTGCCGACCCGGGCTTCGACTACCTGCGCGCCCAGGTTGGGTGTCCGGTCGCCGAGACACTGCAGCTGGGTTCGCCGTTCGACTTCTCGTCGCAGGTGACGCTGCACGTCGAGGCCGGCCTGCCCGACCCGTCCAACACGCCGGCGTTTACCGACGCGGTCGTTCGGGCGACGATTCACTATCTGCGTATGACCGAAGGTCGAGCGTTCGTGCTGTTCACGAGCTATCGGATGTTGAACGAGGTCGCGGAGCGGGTTCGCGCGGAGCTGGAGTCGGAAGGCTTCAGCGTCCTGACGCAGGGGGCGTCCGTGCCGCGCAGCCAGCTGTTGCAGCAGTTTCGCGAGACGCCGCGCGCCGCGCTGTTCGGGACGGACAGTTTCTGGCAAGGCGTGGACGTGGTCGGCGAAGCGTTATCCAACGTCATCATCGTCAAGCTGCCGTTCGCGGTGCCCGACCGTCCGCTGGTCGAAGCCCGCATCGACCGACTGCGACAGGCCGGGAAGAACCCGTTCAGCGCGTACCAACTCCCGGAAGCGGTGCTCAAGCTGCGGCAGGGATTCGGCCGCCTGATCCGCAGTCGATCCGACCGGGGAATCGTCGTGCTGCTCGACCCGCGCGTCGTCCGCAAGCCGTATGGCAAGCGCTTCCTGGAAAGCCTGCCCGGGGGCCGCCTGGAGGTTTCGCACGAACCGTGGTGAAGCCTGCGGCTCGATGCGGTGGATGCAGTGGGACGTCGGTGCGAGCCCGGTCCAGCAACCGGCGCTTGGCGGGCGAGACGCCCGCCCCACCCTTGGGGCGCCATGCCGTCTCAGTCCGGCGCGGATCTGAACCCGCCCCACTCTCGTCTCTAGCGCCCCTCGTAGAGTCGATTGCCCAGCAGGTTATCCAACTCGGGCTCGGCGAAGATCTTCTTCACCGTAGCTTCGATGTCATACTCGACACGAACGAACTCGACCTGCTCGATGCTGCATTCGAGCGTCGCCGCGACCATGCTGTCCGTGTCGTCGCCGAACGTGTCGGCGGAACGTTGGATCACCACGTAGCTGGCGCGCGGATCGCGGTCACGCGGCTGCCCGACGCTGCCGACGTTCACAATTGCCCGCTCTTCGTCAATTTCGTAGTAAGGCGAATCCGGTAGCTCGTGCGGGGGGTCAAAATACGGATCATCGAGAAAGACGCCGGGCTGGTGCGTGTGGCCGACGAAACAGATCTTGCTGTCGAGACGCTCGAAGTTCGCGACCACCTTCTGCGGGTTGGTGAAAACATCCTCGGGAAAGATGTATTCGTTGATCGGCCGACGCGGCGAGGCATGCACGTAGAGCAGGTCACGCTCCTTGACGCGAATCGGGAGCGAACCCAGGAATTCCCAGCGCGAGTTACGCACTTCGCGCTCCGGTTCCTCCTCGAGCAGTCGACGTGTCCAATAGCTCGCGCGCTCCGCAGCGAGATTGAAATTGGTCGGCTCATACAGGACCGCATGATCGTGGTTGCCCATCAGACAAAGACGACAGTGCTTGCGGATGAGATCCAGGCACTCGCGGGGATTGGGGCCGTATCCGATCACGTCCCCGAGACAGACGATCTCCGTGATCCCCCGGCTCTCGATGTCCCGCAGCACGGCCTGGAGCGCCTCAAGGTTCGAATGGATATCGCTGATGATCGCGTATTGCAGGTTCTTCATTGACCCATCTGGAACAAGTTCCGACGACTCATCGCCGACCGCATCCCGTTCGTCGAGCTGAGCGGCATACGAACGAGCGCCCCGCGTCGGTCCAAGCCGCTCGAGTGCGCCACGTCGCGATTGCCCTTACCGGGCCTCCTGGTTCTCCGCGGGACGCGCCTCCTCCGGCACCAACGTCGGCCAGGCTCCCTCGCAGGGATACCGGAGTCCACATGCCGCGCACACCAGTTCCTGATCGTGCGGCACCAATGCGGCACGGCACTCGGGAACGGGGCACACGAGTATCTCCAGCAGTTCAGCCGACGGTTTGGCCATCCGGTTCCTTTCCACGCGTCGCGACTCGTTACAATAGGGCGCAGCCGAAGCGGAATCAATCGGGGCTGCGGTAGACCGGCCACCAGAACGATCTAGCCCGGGGCGGGCAGGTGAAACGGCCAGATCAAGGGAATCAGAAAAATTGCGATCAGCCCCAGCAGGATGGTGAGCGGAACGCCGATCTTGACGAAGTCCGTGTAGCGGTAGCGACCGGGTCCAAAAACCATCATGTGCGTCTGGTAGCCGATCGGCGTCGAGAACGCCGACGACGCCGCGAACGCGACGGCGAACCCGAACGGAAGCGGCTCCACCTCCAGCGCCCGGGCGGCCGAGATGGCCAGGGGAAAGACGATCACCGCTGCCGCCGCGTTGGTGAGCAGTTCCGTCAGGATCACCGCAATGAAATAGACTGCGGCGAGCGTGGCCGTCGGCCCATAGTCCGCCGTGACCGAGACCACCGCTTCGGCGGCATATCGCGCCAGGTGGGTGTTTTCCAGGGCCTTGCCCAATCCGAACGCGCCGACCAGCGTCAACAGGATGTTCCATTGGATCGATCGGCGGGCATCGCTGCTGGAGATGCAGCGCGTCGCGATCAACGTTCCCGCGACGAGCAACGCCGCCACGGGGACAGGTACCTGTCGGCTGACCATCGCCCAGATCAGGGCCGCCAGCGCGAGAAACGAGATCCAGGCCCGCGTGTGGCGCACCGGACGGGCATCTTCGAGCCCGCTGACAAGGTAGAAATCTGCGTCATTGCGGTGGGCCGCCGCGAAGTTCGGACCGGTCTGCAGCAGTAGCGTATCCCCCGGCTGGAGCACGATGTCGCCGACACGACCGCTGAGACGCTCGCCGCTGCGGTGAACGGCAAGCACGACCGCGTTGTAGAGCGCTCGGAAGTTGGCGCCGCGAATCGTGCGGCCGATCAACGGCGACGTGTAGGAAACGACCGCCTCGCAGTACCGGCGCTGCGGATTCTCCGGCAGATTCAGTTCGGCAGGGCGCAAGCCGGGGATCCGCTCCAGTTCGACCACGCTTTCCACGATCCCGGTAAAGGTCAGCCGATCCTGCTCGAGCAGCATCTCGTCGGGGCGCACAGGGGCGATCAAGCGACCGTTGCGCTCGATCTCGACCAGGAAGAGGCCCGGGAGCTGTCGCAGGCCAGCCTCCTCGACCCGCTTACCGATCAGCGTGCAATCGCTGCCGACGCGCATCTCGACGAGGTATTCGCGGGCACTCTCGCGGATGTTCTGCAGGAGGTCGGCGCGGCGCGGCAAAAGCCAGCGGCCGACCGTCGCAACGTACAGCGTCCCCACGAGGACGAAGGGCACACCAACCCACGCGAACTCCCAAAAACGGACTTCCGCGAGCGCGGCCTGATGGAAGAGATCCCCCACGACCAGATTGGTGCTGGTTCCGATCAGCGTGCACGTGCCGCCCATGATGGCGAAGTAGGAGAGCGGCATCAGCAAGCGCGAAGGCGCGATACCGTGCCGCCGACACCAGTCGAGAATCAGGCGCTGGAACATCGCGACGACGGCGGTGTTGTTGAGAAACGCCGACAGAATCGCGGTCTGGGGCGCGAGGCGCATCATGAACCCCAGCTCGGTCCGCGCGCGGCCGAACATCAAGCGACTGATGCGATCGATCGCGCCGGTTTCGCGCATCGCCGCCGCGACGACGAACAGCGCGGCGATCGTGACCAACGCCTCGTTCGCGGGCAATGCGATGAACTCATCGACATTGATCACGTTGGTGGCGGCCAGCAGCACGGTGGCGCCGAAGAGGATTGCGTCGGTTGGAAGGCGGCCGCGAACCAGCAGGACAAGCACAACCGCGAGCACGATCAGGGTGATCCAGGCGTCATACCCGAGCAACCGGTATCTCCAACAGTGTTCCGGGCAGGTCGATCCGTGAACTGCCTGATGGGGGCATTGTACTAAGCCGGTAGCGCGAGGGTAAGCGCCTGCAACAATGGGCGTCCGCGATCAACGACGTTGTAAAGGTACGCCCGACGAATGCGTTGGGCACACGGATGCGCTGGCACCCCTGTGCGATCGTAATTACGGGCTTGCGCCGCCCATCTTGTAGGCGATGAAGACGCTGAGTGGCAGTCCGAAGATGTCCCAGAGATCGAACAGCGTAAAAATGAAAGCGATGCCAATGACGGCGCTGATCGATTCGTCATAGGTCGCCGCGTAGTCGGCGAACTCCTCGTCGCTCAACAACCGTTCCTGGTACGGCTTGGCTTCCCGGTTCAGCCAGTCCTTTGGCAGGTGCACGACGCGGTCGGACTCTTCGCCCATACGGTCGTACCAATCGTCTTCCGTGGCACTATCCAGCTTGCCCTGCTCCTCGAATTCGTCGTACACGGTTCCAACGATCACCAGACTCTGCTTCATATCCTTGCTATCGAGCACGATCGGCAGGGAAACGAACATGAAGATCAAGAGCCGCGTCACGAAGATCCCGATGAAGGTGATCAGCACGGAGAGCAGGGCAGCGTTGTAGCCGCCGGCGCGATTGCCGAGCCCCATGCCGAGCCCGGCCGTCACGGGGACGATCAGCGTGAACGGCGTATAGAAGAACTCGGTAAAGATCGAGAAGACGGTCAGGCCACCCCCGCCCACCGCGGCACCGATCGCACAACCCAGTATTCCGGTGAGCAGGTTACCCCCGCCGCCGATCGCACGTCGACGGCCAGCGTCTGCGCCTTTCGTTTCGACGGGTCCTGCAACACTGGGCAGCCGCGGCGGTGCTAGTACGTGCGACGCGTAGTCGAGGCTTGCCGCCCCTTCCTTCGCGGCGAGTTCCTCCAGAAGCGCGTCGGCGTTCGGCTCGGGAAGCAGCGTCGTCGTCGCTTCGTCCGCGGACCGGACCTGGAACGCATTCTTGCATTTCGGGCAGCGGATCCGCTTACCCGCGGCGCGCATCGGCAGCTTCAGCCGAGCGCCACAGGACGCGCACTGGGTCGTCAATGGGTTGGAGATCGATGTCGTCACGCAGTCCGCTCATCCGCTGTTCCGACCGGCTTGCCCGCCCGGAAAGCGTTGTTCCGTATCCCTCGAGAGTCCACACCCGGCCCGAGGACGATTATTCTATGCGAAAGGAAGCCCGGCAGGAAAGAGGCGTCGCGCCCGAGCCCAGACGAATGCCGTTTTTCGGCGGATCCTGGCGGACTCGCGGCGGGAGCGACCGATCTCACAGCTACGGAGACGCAGACGATGCTGAAGTACGAACTGATCGATACGCCGATGGGGATCGTGGCCGTGGTCTGGTCCAAGCAAGGGTTGCGACGCGCGTTTCTGCCGGTCCGCGGACGATCGGCTGCGGAACGTCAGCTCGAATCGATCGATCCTGCACCGACGCCGGGTCGCGCGAACGGCGCCCTACGCCGAGCGATCCGCGCATACTACGCCGGCGACCCCGAGACGTTCGGCGACGTCACACTGGATATCGATGGCGGCAGCGATTTCGAACGCGATATCTGGGATGCCTGCCGGCAGATCGGGTACGGGCACACGATCTCCTACGGCGGGCTCGCGGCACAGGTGGGACGCCCCGGCGCCGCCCGCGCCGTCGGACGCGCCATGGGCCGCAATCCGGTAGCGCCCATCGTGCCCTGCCATCGCGTCATCCACAGTTGCGGCGGCCTCGGCGGCTACTCCGGACCCGGTGGACTCGGCCTCAAGCAACGCTTGCTGGACATGGAAGAAGCCGGAATCAGCACCTGAGGATCACCCTCCCCGCTCGCTGGGCTTCCTGCGCCAAGCTCGGCGCCATCGCACCTCGTCACCGACGATGGTCCCTACCAGGCACGTTCGGAGGTATGCGCGCCCACTGCGTACTTCGCGCGTCACTCGGCACCTGTTGCGGTCTGCGTAAGGCGCTTATAATGGGCTCGTGCTTGCGATTCGACGCGACCCGTCCCGACGGGGCACGCCCGCTCGGATCGCCCATACGCGGCGGTAACCTGGCCCTACGACTGAGCTGATGCGTCGGGACGGCTCCGGATGGATTCCGGTGCGTCGGCGACGGTACCGGCTCGGCCAGCGACGCCGACGAGGAGCGGCGTGCCGTACTCCGGTGCCCGCGAGCGAGTGCTTTTTCGGCTTGGGAGTGATGCCATGAAGATCCTGATCGCTGACAAATTCGATTCCGAGGGCGTCGATCGGCTCCGCGGCCTGGCGAGCGAGCTGGTGGCCGACGCCTCACTCAAGGAAGATGCGCTCGGCGCCAAGATCGCGGAGTTCGACCCGACGGTGCTCATCGTCCGGTCGACGAAGGTGACCGCTTCGATCCTCGACAACGCCCGCAGCCTGCGGATGATCCTGCGCGCCGGTTCCGGCGTCGACACCATCGACGTCGGCGCCGCCAGCGAGCACGGCATCGGCGTCGCAAACTGCCCCGGGATGAATGCGGTGGCCGTTGCCGAACTGACGATGGGCATGATTCTGTCCCTCGATCGCAGCATTCCCGACAACGTGATCGACTTCCGCAACCGTACCTGGAACAAGAAGGCCTACTCAGCGAAGGCGAACGGCCTCAAGGGACGCACGCTGGGCATCATCGGCGCCGGCAAAATCGGCAGTGAAGTGGCCCGACGGGCCGTGGCGTTTGAGATGAACGTGCTCTACACGCACCTGGGCCGCTCGCGGGGCCTGGTCGATCTGCCGCAGTGCCGCCGAACCGAGACCGACGACCTGATGCGCGAGGCGGACTTCGTCACCGTCCACGTTCCCGGCGGCAGTGGAACCAAGCACATCATCGACTCCGAGATGATCGGCGAAATGAAGCCGAGCGCGTGCCTGATCAACACGTCGCGGGCCAGCGTCATCGACGAACAGGCGATGGTGATCGCACTGCGCGAAGGCCGACTGGCCGGAGCGGCGATCGATGTGTTCAACGACGAGCCGGCCGCCGACGCCAAGACCTTCGAAACAGCGTTGATCGACGTCCCCAACCTGTACGTCACACACCACATCGGCGCTTCGACCGCGGAGGCCCAGCGGGCGGTCGCCGACGAAACCGTACGGATCGTCAAGGAGTTCAAGACGACCAACCGGATCCTCAACTGCGTGAACCTCAACGAGCAGCCGGTGCCGAGCCTGCTGGTCGTGCGCTTGCGGAACCGGCCCGGCGGATTGGCCCACGTGTTCTCGTTGATCAGCCAGGCGAATATCAACGTCGAGGAAATGGACCACGTGATCTTCGACGGCGGCAAGTCGGCTTGCGCCCACATCCGGCTCAGCCCGGCCCCCAATGACGACCTGCTCGAACAGTTGCGTTCGGGGCACGAGAACGTGCTCGCGGCCGAGTTGATGCCGGGGTAGACGCGCCGGTCAGATTCGTGTCGACGCGCGGATCTCGAGCAGGTGACCGGCCGGATCGTGGACGTGAACGACGCGATGCGCCGTCAGCAATCCGCGGAACAAACGGTACGGAATGCCGCGTTCGGCGAGGCGCTCCGTGAGTTCCTCCAGCGAAACAACCGTCAACGAGAGCCGACGACGGCGGGCGTCCACGGTCGGATCGTGGCGGTACGGAAAGTGAATGCCGTTGCGACCGTCGGAAACGCCCCACCCTCCGGGTATTCGCATCCGCGACGGCCACGGCGCAAACCCCAGCAGCTTGATGTAGAACTCCTCGATCGCGGATCGGCGCTCGAGCGGAATCTCCAGCGAAACGACCTGGACCGATTCCACCATCGGATTCAGTGCAATATCCGCCATGGAACCATAGATTATTACACATCCACCGTCAGAATTCAGCAGGATCGGGTGAATCGGGGATACGGGCCCCCGGTGGGCCGTGCCCATTAGCGTCGCTCTCCTCTATTTGCCCCTACCCGACACGCGAATCCGCCCTATGATCATTGCCAAGCCAACGTTGATTATGGTTTGGAGCTTCATCATGCGGAATCTGTATTGGATCGTCCCGGCCGCATTCATCGAAGTGCTGGCCCTTACGACACGCCTGCCGCTGTCGAGCACCGACGCCACTGCCGCGGAAGCGGTGCCCAGCGCGACCCGCGACAGCTCCCCGAGCTCGCAGCCGGCGAACGCGGACCAAGCGACGCTCGAGCGACAACTGTCGAAGATGCTCAGCGGCGCGACGCTCAAGGGCAGCTGGCGAATGTCGGACGACCTGCGGGCACACAAGCCGCTCGGTGCGGCGCGGCCGGAACGCTACGAAATTGTCTCGGCCCACAAGGAAGTAGACGACTGGTGGATCATCCGGGCGCGCATTCAATACGCCGACAACGACGTTACGCTGCCGATCCGTCTGCGCGTCGTCTGGGCCGGCGACACGCCGATCCTCACGGTCGATGAGATCGCTTTTCCGGGGCTCGGAACATACTCCGCACGAGTGATGTTCTACCGCGACTATTACTGCGGTACCTGGTTCGGCAACAACTACGGCGGCGTCATGAGCGGCGAGATCGTGCGCAAAGACGCGAAGGACCGCACGCCTTAGCGCCAAGCCGGCTCGAGCGTGTGGGGTCCACATGCTGTAGGGAAATCCCCAACACTTGGCGGACAAGCCGCCAGTGCCACTCCCCACCCCAAGATGGGGTGGGGCACCGTTTTTTGGCAGGATCCCCCCTGGTTTCGTCGCGCCGATCAGCGGCTGACGCGCTTGGCGACGGCACGCATCTCGGTCGTCTTCGTCATGCCCATCATCTCGCACCACATCAACTCGATCGTGTCGTTGTCGAGGAACACTGCTGTGCCCATCGCACTGTTCTTGCCAAACGGCGTGTACGCGCTGGCTTTGAAGTGCCACGTATTCGTGTCCGCATCAAGCCGCGCCTCGCCTGTTCCGCTCGAGCCCATCGAGTCGACCCACGTCGACCGATACCTCTTGGACTTGGAGTCGTAGGTCCACGTCTCGTGACCAATCATCTCCCCCAAGCCCTCCATGCTCCACTTCCCGTCGGTCACCAGGTACCGATCGTCGCCTTCCCAACGCGTCTTCATCAGTCCCTTGCTCTTGAGCGGCGCCTCGAGCATGGCGAAGTCCGCGGAACCTTCCCATTCCCATTCGCCGACCCAGGCGTTGAGCGCGTCAAGTTCGGCCGGTCGCCCCGGCATCATTGCCTTCATCTCAGCGACCGTCATTTTTGGCATGCAGCCGACAAGCAACGGCAAACTCAACAGTGCAGCTACAGACAATACCCTCGTTCGGATCATTGTTTTCTCCCTTCTGCTTTATAGACCCGATACCACGCCACAAGCCGTGAAGCTATCCCCAGCCCGGACCACACGCAAGCGCGCGGATCAAACGCCGAGTTGGGCGCGAAGACGTTCGTATTCGACTTGTGTATTCACGTTGGTCCACGCCGACTGTAGTGGCACCGGAACGGTCGGCGTCGCCACACACGCGACATCGACCAACCGCTGAAGGCTCCGCTGCCCCGTGCCGATCAGACGTTCGATCGGCGGGAGCGCGCTCGGAGCATAGATCGCGAACAGCGGCTCGACCCGCTCGGTGACAATCCGCGGCAGAATGGCGTCGACAGCGTTCTCAGGCCGCTCGACGACACCCGACCAGGTCTCGCGAGCAACCTCCAGCAGCCAGGCCACCGCTTCTCCAGAGATCGCCGGCAGGTCGCAAGCGGTGATCAGCCAAGTTGCGCGCGGATCGGCACGCAACGCCGACGCGATCCCCGCGACAGGCCCCGTGGTTTCCGGCACATCCGGTAACCACGGCAGCGACGCGAGCCCGGGTGGGACCGACCAACCCGCATCCGGGTTGTCAGTCGAGGGATTACGATCGCCAACCAGCGTGACATCAGGATCGGCCGCGGACAGGACATCCACGATTCGCTCGAGCACGGTCGCATTGCCCCATGGCAGCAGCGCCTTGGGCGTGCCCATTCGCATGCTGCGTCCCCCGACGAGAATCGCAACCCGGAGTCGGATCATGCCCGTACTGTATGCTGGAACGGCACGCGGACAAGGCGACGCGCTGTGCAAGTCGGGCAAGCGAACTGGCAAGCGAACGAGGGTTGGAAAAAACAGCCGGGTCGGATTGCGGGCGCAAAAAAGTGCCCGTCGACAACGGGGTGTTGCCGACGGGCTTGTAAGGTTGGCTGCTGGTTGCAGCTACGTCTGCTGCACTCCGGCAGCCAGGGGTTTATCACTACTCACTGGATCACCTCCTTTTTCAATGGCCACACTCCCATGCTGTGCCTCCGTGATCTAAAGGCCACTGGGTCCTGACCTGTCCGCCGAACGTCTTCGACGGACCCAACGCCCGGCGTCTACGCGACGCCGCTCGGCAGGATTGCCTCGGGGCTGGCTTGCCCGGCACTTTGGGCAGCTCCTCACCCGCGCATCTCCTGCTATTTCAGTCTAGAACCCGGCCTGCCCGGTGGCAACGCCGGATTCCCACCAGAGGCGGATTTCGCGGTTTCTTCGCGATTTCCGCGGCAAATGCTGATCATTCCCGCAAGGACACTCATCGTTCCCACAGGTAAAGACTCACCGGTCCGATCATGCCGGTCGCGTTTCCGGCCAACTGACGCGTCGGCGTCACGGTTCCCGCGGCCGACCTGATGTTATCCATCGTCAGAACGCGGGCATTGAGTAAATCGAGCACATACGCAAAACCCTCGCGGTCAATCTCGATCGCGGTCAGGAATTGCGCTTCCGCGCCGGCGATCGCGATGGTGCGCGCCGGGGCCAGTGCACCGCTCGTGATTTCCGCGATCGGAAACGCCAGGAGCTGACCGCCGGAATCGAGGAGGTAGAGCGTCTCGTCGCGCACTTCCACGTCCCGCACGAGGTCCCGCAGCGGCGCGTCGATGGTAAAGATGTGCGTCGGCTGGACATCGCCGACCAGTGCGGGCGCGTCATCGAAGACGAAGACCGCGCCGGACGCGTCCGCAACGAACAAGCGATGGTGGTCGACCGTGAGCGCGATTGGCGCGGTCAGCGTCTGAGCGCGGAACGTCCGCGTTGGAGCGACGTCGCCGGTGCGACCATACACGTTGTCGAACACCAGGATCTCGTCCGACTGCGCGCCGAGAACGTATGCGGCACCGTCGCGCGTATCGTAGGCGATTGCCAGCGGATTGCGCAGCGCCGTGTTCGTACCCGCAATCATCGCATCGGGCGTCAGGTTCCCCGAGACCATTGCGCGATCGTCGTAGATCGAGAGCGACCCCAGCGCCCGCTGATTCGCGACGAGCAGATCATTGCCCGCCACCACGATCCCAACCGGCACGAACGCGCCATCGACCAGGCCTTTCATCGCACTCGTCGGAGCGATATTTCCGTTCAGCGTCGACGGATCGTCGAAGCTGAGCACCTGTTGGACATCCGGGTCGGCGACGAAGAGCGTCGGTGCCACACGCACCCCGACCTCGATGGTGGCGTCATCGAACATGCCATCCGGATCGGTCACACGCAACTCGATCTCGATCGTCGTCGAACGTTGTGGCGCATCAAAACGAGCGACCGGCTGGTCGGAATCCAGAACCTGCACGCCACGACCATCGATCTGACGCCAGCTGTACGTCAGCGCATCGCCGTCAGGGTCGCTGCTGGCAGTGCCGTCCAGCACCACGGCTGCGCCGCCCGCGACGGTATCCACAACCGCGATCCGGGCGGTCGGCGGACGCTTCGGGTCAATCGTGACCCGGACCCGGGCACGGTCCGATCCACTGCGGCCGTCGCTGACCAGCACCTCGAACTCCAGCGTGTCATCGACATTCGGTGCCACAAACCGCTGTCGTCCGCCACCGAGCGATTCGAGCGTTACCGGAGCGCCGCCGCGCTGCTGCCACTCGAAAGAGAGCGGGTCGTCGTCAGGGTCGCTGCTGCCCGAAGCATCCAGCACGACAGTATCTCCAGCCCGCACGCTCACGGACGCGCCCGCGTCAGCACGCGGCGCACGGTTGTTCGTCACGATCTCGACAACGACAACCTCTTCCGTGCGCTTGCCGTCGGGCGCGGTGATTGTCACGACGAATCGCAAGCTCTCCGCGATTCCCGGAGCAGCGAACGTCGGATTGGCAGCCGTCGTATCCGAGAGCTGCACTGCGGAGCCCGCAACTTGCCTCCAGGTAAACGATTGCGCTCCCGAATCCTCGGGCGCACCGGGGGCTGACAGCACAACCGACTGGCCGGCCGTCACGCGCATCGCGACATCGGCCTCGGTTGCGGTCGGGGGCGGGGTCTGGCGCGCGCTGTCATCTGGAGAACTGGGAGTTGGCTGGTCCGTCGGAGCGATCTCGTCGCCTTGGATGACGATACAGCCCTGATGAACGACAGAGACGACGACAAGCGCAGATAAGAGCAAAACCCGCAGCGCAGCGCGTCGTGACATGGGCAACCTCCTTGTGCCATTGAACGCCAACCCGCACAGCCCGTCCCTGGACTGCTTGATATGCCACCGCGGATCGGCGATGCTCGAAACCGGGCGCAGTATACGCCCTGGTCACGCAATCGCAAGCCAATCTCGCGCCTCGCAGCGCCGTAGAGCCGACCCTCGTGCTGGACGCGGCAGTCGCTCGTTCCCGCTCGTAAGCGCGCTCGTCCCCCGCTGGGTGATTCGATCTGGCGACCGGAAGTGCTTCTGCCGGCGACAGCACGGCTGTTCCGAATCGACACCTGGACGATGGTTGCCCACGCCTGACTTTCATTTCATTCGGTGCAGACCGATGACGTTGAAATGATCGTTTCGGGCACGCTTGATAACGCCGACAATCGTCTGCGGACGCGCCCGCAATGCGGTTGCAAAAAAAATGCCGTTACCGATATGACATTTGCCACGGCGCGTTCTCGAATCCGGCGACCGTGGTTACGGTAAGGCGTCTGCCGCGAAATCGGGGGTAAATACCCAACTGCCCCATTCCGGTATTCGACGTATGTTTTTGATTTTCAACGGTTCCGGCAGGCGTTCGCGGAATTTACGATAAAGGGTGTGGGAGAATGGAGCGCGGAAGGCAAGAGATCGTCTATCTGATGGGCGGGTCGATCCTCGATCGAATGGCCTACCGACTCCTATTACAAAAACAGCTGCGAATCGAAGTCACGGTAGACTCGGCCTTTTCGCCCACGGCGGTCTGGGATGCCTTGCGCTGTAAACCCTCCTTGGTGCTGGTCGATGCCGATAGCGCACGAATGGAGGTACTGGATGCGGTGCAGATGGTGCCGCGACTCTGCCCGGGCGCGAGCATCCTGATCATTAGTGCGACGGTCGAGCCGTCACTGGTCCAATCGTGGTCGTCCTGCAAAATCGACGGCTATGTTGTCAAGGACGGTGGTATCCAGGAATTGCGACTGGCGATCGAAGCCATCTCCGAAGGTCGCGAGTACTTCAGCGCCGGAGTCAAACAGAACATCATCGCAGCGACCACCAACGGCAAGCTCAAGTTGTCGCGGCGCGAAGCCGAGCTGCTCCCGCTGATTGCCCGAGGACTGACACTGCGCGACGCCGCCAAGAAGATGGCGGTAAGCTACAAGACGGCTGAATCGTACCGGACGAGCCTGTTACGCAAGATCGGGGTCAAGGACCGCGTCGAACTTGCACGCTACGCGATCCGGGAGCGAATCGTCGATCCGTAGGACGCCGTCAGGCGCGCAGTGACCAACCTGACACGGGCTGGCGGGTAGGCTATCCTTCCCGAATGGTAGCGCGTTCCGATCCCAATGCAAAAACTCAGCGTCCGCGTCCGCGGCACGTGCTGATGATTGCGGAGCGCGCGACGATCCAGCGGCTCGGTCGGATGCTGTGGCAGGTCTCGGTCGCGCTTACCGGGGAGGGCACACGGGTCACAATCGTCACGGACGATCCGCAAGCGCTAAATGCGCTCGAGGATACCCCGATCGAGTGCATTCTGGTGAAGCGGTTTGCAGGCTGGAGCATCTGGCGCTTGCCGATCGTGCTCTCGCGTCGCCTTCAGCCGCTGCCGGACGTGATTCACTTCTGGGATTTGCGCGCCTGGCGTTCGCTGTTTGAATGGGCACTGACGAACGACATGGTAATGCTCGGGCATGTCCATTCGCTCCGCGACGTGCATCGGCTTTCCCCGCGCGATCTACGGCCGGGTACTCACATCGCGGTGGGCTGTCGCGGCCTGCACGAACGGCTGAACCAGCGGTTTGGTCGCGATGTGGCGTGCGACGTGCTGGCACCGGTGTTTCTGATGCCGGACGACGACCGAGCTCCCTCGGACGGGGACCATACGCGTGGCGTGCTGTGGATGGGGCGGATGGATGACCGATGCGGGCTGAATCAGCTGATTCAGGCGGTCGCACAGCTCCAGGACCGGCTCGACCTGCATGTAGCGTTGGTCGGATCGGGACCGCGGCAGCATGTCTATTATCAGCGGATGAAGGCGATGAACGTACTTCCGCGGTTCTCGATGGTCGATTCGGTCCGGCATTGGGACCGGGCGATCCGTGGGGCCGACGCGCTGGTCGTGCCGGGCGTTCAGGAGGAATTGACCCTGGCGCCGTTGTTCGCGATGGCGACGGGCCGGATCGTGACGGCGGTTCGCGGACAGGTCGCCGACTGGTTTATCGACAACGAGACCGTTTGGAGCTTCGATTCGGGTCGCTCCGACGCCCTCGCGCAGCGCCTGATGGCGTCGCTGGAGCCCGGCGAACAACGCGATGCGCTCCGGGCCTCGGCGAAGGCGTATGTACAACGTCGCCATACAGTGAGCGCATTCGTGCTTCGTCTGCTTGCGGTTTATGAGCGGATGTTGATCGAGGCGCGTGCCGCGCCACCCGCTCCCCCTGCGGCCGAGGAGGCCGGCACATCCCGACCGGGCTCCACGACCGGTTCGGAAACGTCATGAGCAGCGCGCGCTCGAGCTGGATCTGGCCAGCGAATCTGCTGGTTCCCGGAGCTGGGCTGGTACTGGCGGGTCGGCCCTGGGCGGGTTTGATCGCCGGGACGCTGTTTTCGACGATTCTGGCGGCCGCGCTGACGGCGGTCTGGGTCGTTCCTGGCGAGGTGCCGGCCACCTGGAAGGGGCTGCTGATCGGTTTTGCGGGCGGGACCTATGTAGGGGCGCAGATTCGACAGGTGCGTGCATTGCGCGAACGGGCCCGGCAAGCGTTGGAACGGGGCCGAAAGGCGTGCCTGCGCGACGCGATCGCCGCCATGCACGCCCAGGAACCGGAGCGAGCGGTTGCCTTGCTCGAACCCGCCGTAACCGCCCGCCCGGGCGACCTCCTGCTGCTCGTTCGATTGGCGCAGGCGCTGGACGCTGCCGGGCAGCAAACGGAGGCGTCGGCAATGTGGGAGCAGGTTCGCGCGCTGGATCGGCACCGCGTGTTCCGGTCCGATGTACGGCGTGCCCGCGGCGATTCGGGGCCCGTCTGAGTGCCGTCCGCGGCAGCCGGCGCTAACCCGAACCTGTGATGCTTGATGTCGGGGGTGGGTTCCGCCGATAAGACGGGGGTGAGGCGTCGGCTTGCTGGGGCATCCTGCGCGTCATACAATCGACTCCGGAGAGGCGAAAACCGCGCGAGGCGGCCGCTTAACGTGTGGAACGGTGGTCCCCCGCCAAGGAGAGCCGGAATATGTTTGAACGATTTACGGATCGCGCGCGCAAAGTCATGGCACTGGCCAATCAGGAAGCGCAGCGGTTCAACCATGAATATATTGGCACGGAGCACATTCTGCTCGGCCTCGTAAAAGAGGGCTCGGGCGTCGGTGCCAATGTGCTGAAGAACCTCAATGTCGACCTGCGGCGCGTCCGCCTCGAGGTCGAGCGGCTGGTCAAGAGCGGCCCCGAAATGGTCACGATGGGCAAGCTGCCCCAGACCCCGCGGGCCAAGCGGGTGATCGAGTACGCGATCGAGGAGGCCCGCAACCTGAACCACAACTATGTCGGGACGGAACACCTGCTGCTCGGCCTGCTCCGGGAGCAGGATGGCGTCGCGGCGCAGGTGCTGATGAACCTTGGTCTGCGGCTGGAGGACGTGCGCGAGGAGGTGCTCAACCTGCTCGGTGCCGGCGTGGAATCCGAGGAAGCCACGTCGATGTCCGGCCCCCCCGAGGGCAGCACCAAGAAGAACGGCAAGAGCAAGACCCCGGCGCTGGATTCGTTCGGTCGCGACCTGACGGACCTGGCGCGCGACGGCAAGCTCGATCCGGTGATCGGCCGCGCGACCGAGATCGAGCGGGTCATCACCGTGCTCTGTCGGCGGATGAAGAACAACCCCGTACTGCTCGGCGAGGCGGGCGTCGGTAAGACGGCCATCGTCGAGGGTCTGGCACAGAAGATCATCAATCATCAGGTTCCGGAGATCCTCCACGAGCGACGGATCGTCGTGCTGGATCTGGCGATGATGGTTGCCGGTACCAAGTATCGCGGCCAGTTCGAAGAGCGAATCAAGGCCGTGATGACCGAGGTTCGTCGGGCACGGAACGTGATCCTGTTCATCGACGAGCTGCACACGCTGGTCGGTGCGGGCGGTGCCGAGGGCGCGATCGACGCGTCGAACGTGCTGAAGCCGGCGCTCTCGCGCGGCGAGATTCAGTGCATCGGGGCGACGACCTTCGACGAGTATCGTAAGTACATCGAGAAGGACGCGGCGCTCGCGCGGCGGTTCCAGTCGATCCACGTCGACGAGCCGTCCACGGAGCACACACTCGAGATTCTCAAGGGCCTCCGCGATCGATACGAGGCGCACCATCGCGTGCAAATCACGGATGACGCGCTCAGTACCGCGACGGAGCTGTCGCACCGCTACATCACGGGCCGCGTCCTGCCGGACAAGGCGATCGACGTGATCGACGAGGCCGGCGCCCGGATTCGCATCAAGAGCATGACGGTACCGCCGGATCTGGCGGAGTTGGAGCGCGAGATCGAACGGCTGGCATCCGAGAAGGATGAAGCGGTCAAGAACGCGGATTACGAGCGTGCGGCAGAGCTGCGCGACAAATCCGAGACCCTGCGGATGAAGAAGGAAGAGATCCAGCGGGAATGGAAGGATCGCTCCTCCGAAGTCGAGGGGATCGTCGACGAGAACATCATCGCCGAGGTCATCAGCAAGATGACCGGTATCCCGCTGACGCGGCTCGAAAAGGAAGAGGCCGAGCGGCTGCTCAGCCTCGAGGATGAGCTGCACAAGCGCGTCGTCAGCCAGGACGAAGCGATCAGCGCGATCGCCCGCAGCGTTCGGCGTTCGCGCAGCGGACTGAAGGATCCGAACCGGCCGATGGGCTCGTTCATCTTCCTCGGACCGTCCGGCGTCGGAAAGACGCTGCTGGCCAAGACGCTGGCCGAGTTCATGTTCGGCGACGAAGACGCGCTGATCACGATCGACATGTCCGAGTACATGGAAAAGCACAATGTCAGCCGGCTGATCGGTGCCCCTCCGGGGTACGTCGGCTACGAAGAGGGCGGCCAGCTTACCGAGCGCGTCCGCCGACGGCCGTACTCGGTTGTACTGCTCGACGAAATCGAGAAGGCGCATCCGGACGTGTTCAACATGCTGCTGCAGATCATGGAAGAAGGCCGGCTGACCGATTCATTCGGGCGGCATGTCGACTTCAAGAACACGATCATGATCATGACCAGCAACGTCGGTGCGGACCGGATCATGAGCCAGGATCCGTTCGGGTTCATGAAGCGCGACGAGAACATCTCCTACCAGCGGATGAAGGAGATGCTGCAAGGCGAACTCGAGCGACACTTCCGTCCTGAGTTCATCAACCGTCTCGACGAGGTGGTGGTGTTCCACAAGCTGGGGCACAAGGATCTGGTCAACATCGTCGACCTCGAACTGGCCAAGCTCGAGAAGCGGCTGGTGGAGCACGGGCTGTCGCTGGATCTCACGCCGGCAGGCAAAGAGTTGCTGCTGGAGCTTGGTACTGACGAGAAGTTTGGTGCCCGTCCGTTACGCCGAACGATCTCGAGCAAGATCGAGGATCCGATCAGCGAGGACCTGCTGCGGAACAAGTATGCGGGCAAAAGCGTGATCAAGGTCGATGCTGTTCCGGATCCGGACGCCGAGGACGACGACGCGCGCAAGTTCACCTTTGAGGGCCTCGAAGGCCCGAAGAAGGAGGACAAGGACAAGACCGCCGTCGCGAAGGCCGAAACGACCTAGCAGCACGCGGATCGCGGTTCTCACGACACTCAAGAAGGTGCGGCTTAGGTCGCACCTTTTTTTGTTGGGGAGAATCGTATTGGAAGATACGATTACGCGCGACCGGCGCGCTCGTCGAACATCTTGGCATAGCTCCAGTAGCGCCGCGGGCTGATGTCGCCGACCTCCATCGCGGCGACGACGGCACAGCCGGCTTCGTCGCGGTGCAGACAATCGTTGAATCGGCAGCGGTCGATAAAGGGCAGAAAGTCTTCGAAGAATGCCTCCAGCTCGGCGGCCCCGACCTCCCAGAGGTCGAACGTCCGAATACCCGGCGTATCGACCACGTATCCGCCGAACGAAAGTGGCAGCAAACGGGCGTGGGTGGTTGTATGACGGCCCTTCTCGTTCTCACGACTCACGGCACCGGTCGTCAGCGCCAGCCCGGGTTCGACCTGATTGATCAGCGAACTCTTGCCCACCCCGCTTTGTCCCGACAGAACGGTCACGTGGTCCGAGAGTTGGGCCCGCAACACATCGAGTCCCTGGCCGGTGGCGGCACTGGTCTCGATGCACGTGTAACCCAACGCAGTCAACTCGGTAATAACGCTCGCAACACTCGGACGGAAGACCGAACCGGTCGACGGCGGTTCGTCCGCCTGGTCGTCCCGGACGATTTCGTTTTCCGGCGCAGCACGCGATACGGGCATTGAATCGTGTAGCTCGTCGAGATCGATGTCCGTTGACCGCTCGTCGTCGATCAGATCGATCTTGTTGAAGCAGATGATCGGCCGGAGGCCGCCTTTCAACGCCGCCACCAGGTAGCGGTCGATCAGGTGCGGCTTGAGTGCCGGCTGCGCCACGGACGCCACGATCAGCAACTGGTCTGCATTGGCGACAATCGTGTGGCCACGGCCGCGGCCGTCCTGGCGGCAGAGCTCGCTGGAGCGCGGTGCGACGCGTTCGATCACGCCTACCGGCTGACCGTCGTGGTGCCCGGACTGATCCGAGATCCAGACCCGATCACCAACGGTCACGGCCGAGCGCTGTTCGATCAGCAGTGTGCGCAGGACTCGCCGAACGGTGCATTCCCAGGTTTGACCGTTCGGGTCAGCGACAATGCAGTGCAGGCCGCGAACGATCGTGACCATGCCCTTTCGCCATTGAGACTCGTCCACAATCGGCGAGTCGGCGTCGTCGACGATCACCGTTCGCCGACGGGAGAGGTCGCCTTTTGGGCGCACGCTTTCCACCCGTTCGGTATCCTCGACGGCATCCTGTTGCTCGCGGTAGCGACGTGTCCAGTCGTCGCTGCGCTTGCGGGCCGAGCGATTCTGCCGAAAGTCGACGCGGACCTTCTTTCCGGATTGACGTTTGCGGCTCATTCGCGACTATTGTACCCCAATGGCTCGCAAGAACGGTCTACCGAATCATCGAAACCCACAGGGAGTATCCTCACCACATGCAGCCGCTCGAGCCACTGTCTAAGTCGTCGCGAATCCCTGGTTGGACCTGGTTTGCGCTGCTGGGCTTCTTCGCACTCGCTTTTGCGGTGATCCCATTCGAGGAGCGTTTCGCTGCCTACGTCGTCGAGCGCAAGGGACACATCTGGGAGTGGTTCAAGTTCGTGCTGCTCGGGACGGGCTTTCTCTTCTTCATTCAACTCGTGCGCACCCTCCCCAACGGCAATCGACTGCTGATCGGATTCTTCACGCCGGTGATCATCTCCACGGCGATTACCCACCTGCTGAAGGTCATTTTTGCGCGAGCCCGGCCGTTCACCGGCCAGGGCAACCTCTATTTCGAGTGGATGACCGCCCGCGGAGAGCTCGCGTCGTTTCCGTCGGGACACTCGACCTACGCGTTCTGCGTCGCGACCCTGTTCTTCCTGCACGTCCCGAAGACGCGCTGGGTAATGCTCGTCTGGGCGCCGGCGGTGGCGTTCGAGCGGATTCTGACGGAAAAACACTATCTTTCCGACGTCATCGCGGGCGCGGCGATCGGCGCATTTAGCGCGGCGATCGCGAGCACGCTGCTCGGCAAGCGGTTCTACAGCTTTCACGAACTGTCAGAAGAGAATACGTCCGCAGCGCCTTGAGGCGCTCCCGATCGGAGGTTTTTCTGTGGGTCGCGCCGAAGAGATCATCGAACAGCTCGGGCTTCGCTTGCATCCCGGCGAGGGGGGATTCTACGACGAGACCTACCGTTCCAAGGAGACGATCCCCGCGACGGCGCTCCCGGATGACTATGACAGCGAGCGTTCCGTCAGCACTGCAATCTACTACCTGCTGAAGCAGGGAACGTTCTCGTCCATGCATCAACTGCCCGGCGACGAGGTGTTTCATTTCTATACGGGCGATCCGGTGGAGATGCTCCAACTTCACCCGAGCGGCCGCGGCGAAATCGTTGTACTCGGAACGGACCTCTCCGCCGGAATGCGGCCGCAGGTCGTCGTCCCCGGCGGGGTCTGGCAAGGATCCCGGCTGGTTCAAGGTGGCGAGTACGCGCTGCTCGGGACGACAATGGCGCCCGGCTTTGCGTTCGCTGACTTTCAAATCGGCGCGCGAGCCGACCTCGTCAAACGCTATCCTGCGTTCGAAGCGCATATCATCGAGCTGACGCGCGAGTAGGCCGCGCGCACTGATTCCGCCCATATCCGCCCACCGCCGCCCGACGGTGCCGGGCGCCCGGACGCAACCATGAGCGCAGATTCATTCCGAAAGCCGGTATTCGTGACCGGCGCCAGCGGCTACATCGGTGGCCGGTTGGTCCAGCGGCTCCTGGCGGCAGGCTACCGCGTACGCTGCGCTGCGCGGGAGCCGCGCAAGCTGGAATCGCGCCCGTGGGTAACGAGCCCGGACGTCGAAGTCGTGCGCTGCGACGTTAGCGACGGAGCAACGTTGTCGCGGTCCATGGCGGGGTGTGGGTCGGCGTACTATCTGGTGCACTCGATGGAAGCGGTCGGGCCTGCGTATCGCGAGCGTGATCGCGCGCTAGGCGAGACGTTTGCGTCCGCAGCAGCAGACGCTGGGCTGGAGCGGATCATCTATCTCGGTGGGCTGGGAGAAACGGGCCCGCGACTGAGTGAGCACCTTACATCTCGGCGCGAAGTCGAGCGAGCACTGGCGTCGGGCCCGGTACCGCTCACGGTACTGCGGGCGGCGATGATCATCGGCTCGGGCTCGGCATCGTTCGAGATTCTGCGGTATCTGGTCGAGCGGTTGCCGGTCATGTTCACGCCGCGCTGGGTCAGGACCGAGTCGCAGCCGATCGCGGTTCGCAACGTGCTGCATTATCTCGTGGCTTGCCTGGGCGTGCCGGAGACGGTCGGGCGGACGCTCGACATCGGTGGCCCCGAGATCGTGACGTACAAAGAACTCATGCAGACGATGGCGGCCGCGCTCGGACTGCGCAAGCGGATCATCGTGACCGTCCCGGTCCTGACGCCGCGGCTCAGTTCGCTGTGGATTCACCTGGTGACGCCGGTGAGTCGGCGAATCGCGCGCCCGCTGGCCGAAGGCCTGCGCAACCGCGTCGTCTGTCGCGATGACGCCGCCGAACGGCTCATGCCGCAACGGCTGCTGACGATTCGCGAGGCAATTGAAGCCGCGTTGAGCCGAACCCGGGACGCTGAGATCAAGACCGCGTGGTTCGACGCGGGGCCGATGCCCGGCGACCCCGACTGGGCCGGCGGCAAGTTGTTCCGTGACGAGCGCTCGGTTGAGGTCGAAGCCCCCCCGGAAACGGTCTACGCGGCTGTGGCGCGGATTGGCGGCGCGAACGGATACTACGCTGCGGACTGGCTGTGGCAGGTGCGCGGCTGGATGGACAGACTTGTCGGAGGACCGGGGTTGCGTCGCGGACGGCGCGATCCGCGGCAACTCGCATTTGGTGAGGCCCTCGACTTCTGGCGGGTCACGGCGGTCGAGCCGAACCGCCAATTGGAGCTGCGCGCGGAAATGAAGCTCCCCGGAATCGCCATCCTCCGCTTCGGAGTGCAACCGAACGACCGCAACCCGGAGCGCGCGACGCTCACCCAGACCGCGGTCTTCCAGCCGAAAGGGCTGACGGGGCTCGCATATTGGTACTCCGTCATGCCGTTACACGGGCTGGTGTTCGAGGGCATGCTCAAGGGAATCCGACAAGCAGCGGAACGCGCGGTTCGCGAGCGACGACCGAACCCGCCCACCGTGCCGCGCCCCTACGCGAACCCAAGCCAACAGACGAAGAGTACATAGAGATGGACACGCTGTTTGCGCTGCACACACTAGCGACGATCATGATGGCCGGCCTGATCTGGTTCGTTCAGCTCGTTCACTACCCGCTGTACGCAATGGTAGGCGAGGAGGCATTCAGCGCGTACGAACGAGCACACACATCGCGCATCACCTGGCTTGTCGCCCCGCTGATGGGCGTGGAGGCCGTAACAGCTGCGATGCTGTTGTTTCTGGCGGAGGCGGGAACGTCGCACACCCTTGCACTCATCGGGGCGATCCTGGTGATCGTGGTCTGGGGCTCGACCGCGTTCCTGCAGGTCCCCTGTCACACAAAGCTAATGGCAGGCTTCGACCCGATCGTCGCCCGGCGGCTGGTCGCGACGAACTGGGTTCGAACTGCGGCCTGGTCCCTACGCGCGGTGATCGCGGCCCTGATATCAAAAGTCGAAGCTGCGTAGGCATACCGAACGCTCCGCGTCGGCATGGCACCCGACGCAAGCCTGGAGCGCTAGCGACAGGTCCAACGGTGGGCGAGACGCCCGCCCCACCCTTGGTTTGCGCACGTCCCGACACTGGCGGACAAGCCGCCAGTGTTCAGTCATCACTTCGCGTTAAGATGGTGTAGGTGCCCCAGGGTTCTACCCTGGGGGACACATTGACTTGCTGATCGAAACGCGTCCCCCACCCTAGAAGGGTGGGGCACCGTGCTCGATCGGACGTCAGTGTGGACCTACCGATCTCGTCCCAGCATCGTCCAAACGCTGGTAGCAAGCTACCAGTGCCACCCGGACGCGCGCCATGACCCCTCGCTCGCGCTCGGGACTCGTTGTGTTTGGTGTTCGGTTCGCGTCGGGACGTCCCCCATCCTGGAAGCGGGGGACCATGCGCACCAAGATGTTGGTCGAGATCTAGAAGTACCCTTCCTTCTTTTTCTCTTCCATCGAGCCCGATTGGTCGTAGTCGATCACGCGACCCTGACGCTCCGAGTGTTTGGTCAGGAGCATTTCCTGGATGATTTCGGGCAGCGTGGTCGCGGTGGATTCGACAGCTCCGGTCAACGGATAACAACCGAGCGTACGAAATCGGACCGTTTTGGTCTCAGGCTGCTCGCCTGGCGCGAGTTCCATCCGATCGTCGTCGACCATAATGAGCACGCCGTCGCGGTTGACGACCGGGCGCGGGGCGGCGAAGTACAGCGGGACAAGGGGGATCTGCTCCAAGTGAACGTATTGCCAGACGTCCAGCTCGGTCCAGTTCGAGAGCGGGAAGACACGGATACTCTCCTGCTGATTAACGAAACCGTTGTAGAGGTTCCAGAGTTCGGGGCGCTGGTTGCGCGGATCCCAGGTGTGGTTGCGATCACGGAACGAGTAGACACGCTCTTTGGCCCGCGATTTCTCCTCGTCTCGCCGAGCGCCGCCAAAAGCCGCGTCGAAGCGATGCAGGTCGAGCGCCTGCTTCAGTGCCACCGTCTTCATGATATGGGTGTGCTTCTTGCTGCCGTGCGTGAACGGCGAGACGCCGGCCGCGACACCCTCCTGGTTCGTGTGTACCAGCAGTTCGAGCCCCAGCTCTTTGCCGACGTACTCGTCGCGGAACCGGATCATCTCGCGGAACTTCCAAGTCGTATCGACGTGCAGGAGCGGGAACGGGGGTTTGCCCGGGTGAAATGCCTTCAGTGCCAGGTGCAGCATCACCGCCGAGTCCTTGCCGATCGAATAGAGCATGACCGGCCGCTCGAACTCCGCGACGACCTCGCGAATGATGTGGATGCTCTCGGATTCGAGCTGCTTCAAGTGGGTCAGGTGATAGCTGGACACGAGTGTGGCACTCCCGAACAACGTAGGACAAACCGCCAGACCACAGCGGACCGACGGAACCACCATGGTCGATCATATCGGATCGCACGCGGAAGGTGTATGCTCGAACCTGACGACGGACCGGTAACCACGCGATCCTTCCACGTCGGGATGCTCTCGCAAATCTCTCCAAAAAAAGTCCGCAGTCTGCCGCCAGTTACGTCGCGATGCGATGTAGCGGGCGAAGGCCCCGCGCTGACCGCGTTCATTCTGGAGGACGACAACAATGCGAAAATGGTGCATTCTCAACAGCATGGCGGCTCTGGTGGTCGCCACGACCGCATTTGCCGGTAGCAACGTTCCCATCACCTATCAGGGCATCCTGGACTTTCAGAGCCAGCCCTACGACGGTCTGGCAGATTTCCGAATCCGCCTCTACGACCGCGCGATCCTGGGATTCCCGATCGCGACCGTCGATGTCGACGGCGTCGACGTCGACCAAGGACTGTTCACCCTGGTCTTCGAAATGCCCCAATTGGCAAACATCGGCTCGCAGACACGCTGGCTGGAAATCTCGGTCAAGCGCGACCGGGACCCGACCTATACGACCCTGTCCGGCCGGCAGGAGTTGACGTACGCGGCCTTCGCCGCAAATGCGCTGCACGCGGAAAATGCCGACAGCGCAACGGACGCCGACACCCTGGACGGCATCGATTCGGCCGCCTTCCTGCAGAACGTGCCCAACCCGCTCGTGCTCTCGGCAAACACGCCGTTTTACACGATCAGTGGTGAAAACAACTCAGGCACCTCCGCCGCCATGGGCGTGCGCGGGATCACGACTTCCGCATCGCTTGGCGGCTACGGCGTCTACGGCGAGTCGGCCGGCTCGAGCGGCCGCGGCGTCTACGGCCGAGCCACCGGCGCGACCGCGTCCGGCGTCTACGGCCTGCACTTCAACGCCAGCGGTGTCGGCCACGGAATCCGCGGCCTGACCACATCGTCCGGAAACGGCAGCAGCGGCGTCTTCGGCGAACATAACAGCGAATCCGGCGCCGCCTACGGCGTCCATGGCCTGACCGCATCCAACACCGGCGGGGCCGCGGGCGTCTTCGGGGAAGTCGAAGAAAATGGCGGCGCAAGCACCTACGGCGTCTACGGCCGGAATCACGGCGCCGGCGCCGGCGTCCTCGGCCAGTCCGCGGACGGGCTCGGGGTCTTCGGCCTCTCCACCGACAACGTCGGCGTCTTCGGCACGAGCGTCAACGATTTCGGCGTCTTCGGCCGATCCAACAACGAGACCGGAATCCTCGGCCAGACCCTCAGTTCCGACTCGGGCGCCTACGCCATCCACGGCGAGGTCACCAGCACATTGTCCGGAAGCGGTTCCGCCGGCGTCTTCGGCGAAAACAACGGCACAAACGGCCTCGGCTACGGCGTCTATGGCCTGCACGCCAGCGGCGGCTGGGGCGTCTACGGTCGCTCCACCGGGGGTCGCGGCGTCTACGGGAACGCGGTCAGCGGCGGCTGGGGCATCTACGGTTTCAGCAGCAGCGGTACCGGCACGTTCGGATCCTCCAACAGCGGCATCGGCGTCGAAGCACGGGGATTCACGACCAACGCAATCGCGCTCCGTGCCCAGGGAGTCGGCAGCGGACTCGCATCGCCGGCCGCCTCGATCGAGAACACCAACAGCAACGGCATTGCCCTGTTCTCGACCTCCAACAGCAGCGATAGCAATGCGGTGTTCGTCAACCGCGGCGGCGGCCAGGTCATCAAGGGCTTTGCGGGCGCGAACGGCGGAGACCTCGTCTTCCAGGTCGGCACCGACGGCATCACCATGACCAAGGTCCTGCAAATCACCGGCGGCAGCGATCTTTCGGAGCAGTTTGACGTCCGAACGCGCCAAACGACGAATGGTAAACAGGACGCGGCCGAGCCCCTGCCGGGGATGGTCGTCTGCATCGACCCCGAAAACCCCGGCAAGCTGGTCGTCAGTGACCAGGCGCATGACCGAACCGTCGCCGGCATCATCAGCGGCGCCGGGGGTGTCGAAACCGGAATGCTCATGGGGCAGTCCGGCACCGTCGCCGACGGCCAGTTCCCGGTCGCCTTGACCGGCCGCGTCTACGTGCATTGCGACGCGCGGAGCGGCGCAATCCAGCCCGGCGATCTGCTCACGACCGCCGACACGCCGGGGCACGCCATGAAGGTGCGCGATCATGATGCCGCCCGTGGCGCGATCATCGGCAAAGCGATGACCGCTCTCGATTCCGGAACCGGACTGGTGCTCGTGCTCGTCAGCCTTCAATAACGATTGAGGCCAACGAAACCACTCGAGAGGTCACCATGTCCAGACTCGGCCCACAACTGATCGTCGTCCTGACCGCAGTCTTGACGGCAAACGCCCAAGCACCTGCTGCGCCCGACAACGGCAAGCAGGTCCACGAGACCTTCCCGGAACGCGTTCCCGGCGACCGTTACCAGTCGCTTGCGGAAATGCCGATCCCGCTCTCGCTGGACTGGGCCGACGCCTTCCAACCGGGTTTGAACGTCGAGAACCTCGGCGCGGTCTCCGCCGAACGGCTGGCCGTCGCCGAGGCCCACGCGGCCGAGAAGTTCGCGGGCTACTCCGATCCGCCGACGCGGGTCTCACTCGTCCGCGAAATCCCCGCGATGCCGCTTTCGATCGCCAGCGGCGCCGCCCTCGATTTTGATCTCGATGATACCGACAGCAAGGTCTGGACGATGGCGATCCAATCGCCCGGCGCGAAGGCCCTGCGCGTGCACTTCACCGCGTTCGATGCCCGTGGCGGTGAAGTGTCGATCTACGCCAACACGCCCGACGGACCGATCGTCCGTGGACCGTATACCGGCAAGGGGCCGGACGGTGACGGCGATTTCTGGACCGCGTCGTTGCTTGGCGACGAGGTGATCATCGAGGCCGTCGGGCGCGAGCCGCCGGCCTTCAAGATCGAGAACGTCCTGCACTTCGATCAGGATCCACGCGGCTCGTCCACGGAGGACAACGATGGACCGCCGCTCCTGAACTGCCACCTCGACGTCCGGTGCCATGACAATGACGCGGACGCCCGCGACGCCGTCGGACAGATCAACTACATGAGCGGCGGCAGCGGCTTCGTCTGCAGCGGTACGCTGGTCAACGATCAGGATACGGAAACGCTGGTGCCCTACTTCCTCACGGCGCGACACTGTATCCGCACCAGCGAGGAAGTGAATTCGATGGAGGTTGTCTGGTTCTGGCAGACGAATTCGTGCAACGGCACGCTGCCGACCTACAACCTGCTCCCGCGGCACACGAACGCGACCCTCGTCGATACCAACTCTGAAAACGACATGTCGTACCTGCGGCTGCCCGGCAGCCCGCCGGCGGGCGGTTTACTGGCCGGCTGGACGACCGCGACCAGTGTGGACCCCGGCATCGGGATCCATCACCCGGCGGGCTCGTTCAAGCGGATCGTGTTTCTCGACCCGGTCGGGTTCTGCCCCGGTTGTCTCTGTTGGGACGGTAGCGATTACGACTACTACAACATGGAAAACGGTCTGGTGCAGGGCGGATCGAGTGGATCTGCCGTTTTCAATACCTCCGGCCAGATCGCCGGTCAACTTCGCGGACGTTGCTCGGTCTGCTGCGACCCCAAGGACATGGCCTGCAACAGCATCGACGACTATTGGGCCGTCTACGGCGAATTCCAGACCAGCTTCGACGATATCGCCAACTGGCTCCGCATCGGCGGAACGGTGGTCGTCGATCGCAACGCCGGCTCGCCCCAGGAAGGTTCGTTCGCGTTTCCGTACGACACTGTGAACGAAGGAAACAACCTCGTCTGGAACGGCGCGCGACTCAAGATTCGCGCTGGCTCCTACAACGAAACCATCACATTCTCCAAACAGATGACCGTGCTCGCCGAGAACGGCCTGGTTCGAATCGGGCAGTAATACCCGTCGAGCGAGCGCGGCAGAGGATAATTGCATGCGACCTCTTCAACACGCTCTACTAATGCTCGCCGCGCTCGTTCTGACGATCTCCAACGCTGGTGCCGAGACGGCGCTTCAGACAAACGAACACGCAAGTACCGACGAAGCTCCGCGTGCCGCCCTGCTCGCGCCGCTCAGCCTGGAGCCGGCCTGGGCGGCGTCCGTCGACGACGCCGACCTTGTGCTCGCCGCCGTCGAGCCCGATCTCCAACTACTGTCGAGCACCGGCCCGGGAACGGCCCTGGAGCTGGCGCTAACCGCCGATCTGGTCTACGCCGGGCGACTGACGAAGATGACCCGCACAACGCCGACGCGCTACACCTTCCGGGGCACGCTCGACGACAGCCCGGGCGGCGTCTTCGTCGGTGCCGTGGTCGACGATGCACTCGCCATGTCCATCAGCCTTCCCGATGAACAACTGTACCTGATGGTGCGCGCGATCGGTGACGGCGCTCATGTCGTCTACGAGCCGCAGCAAAACAACCTGCCCGAATGCGGCGGCGGGCGGCAGCCCCGACGTCCCGGAGCGATCGCCCCTCCGCTCGGTGGCGCGACGGTTCCAACCGCTACCGGCATCAGCCCACCGGCCCCGGGCACTACCAACTCGGTAGAAAACGGAGTTTGCGTCGCGCCCGACCCCGTTTGGGACATGGTCATGCTCTATACCGACGACGCGCGCGCCGCAGTCGCGAGCGATAACGGCCAGCCGACCAACAGTCATGCTCCCATCCAGTCGCTTATGCAGCTGTTCGTCGAAGAAGCCAACCTGACGTACGAAAACAGCGGGATCCAAGCCCGCTTGCGCGTGGTGTATCTCGGCGAAGTGAGCTATGCCGAATCCGGACTGCTCGCTACCGATCTCGACCGACTCACCGACGGAACCAACGGCCTGGGCGTGGCTCACTCACTCCGGACACAGTACTTCGCCGACTTCGTCATGCTCGTGCTGGACGAAGCGACCGACTTTTGCGGCCTGGCCTGGTGCTGTTCCGGCCAGGATTCGGCCTACGCAACCACCCGCTGGGGCTGCGGCGGCCGCGTGTTCATTCACGAACTCGGACATAACCTCGGCTGTGCCCACGACCCCGGCAACACCGACTGCACCGGCTGCTTCAACGACTCCCGCGGCCACAACTGGACCGGGAACGACGGGATGCCCTACCGCTCCATCATGTCCACCAGCGGCGGCCGCGAACGAGTGTTTCACTTTTCGAATCCGAACGTCAACTTCCTGGGCCAACCAACCGGCATCAGCGGCGCGCGCGACAACGTCCGCACGATCAACTTCCGACGATTCTTCTACGAACAAATGCGCCCGTCACGCTTTCAGGTCTGGGTCGACCTCAACGACTTCCTCGGACCGTTTCTCGGTACGTTCAACGACCCGTATATATCCATCTCCGATGCACAGAACCTGTTGATCGAAGGCGTGAACCCCTCGGAACCGCCGACCATGTATATCAAGGCCGGCTCGACCGCGTTCCAGACACCCACGCTGAACAAACCGATGATGGTCCGCGCCTGCGGCGGAACCGTCACCATCGGACAGTAGGAGCGTCGCACTCGTGGCTCGTGTGTGCAGCGTCTGGTTCTCGTAGGGGCCTGTGGCGTAGACACAGGCCTCGCAAAGGGAGCTTGATCTCCCCGGAGCGCAAGCGACGAATCGATGGCGGGCGAGGCGCCCGCCCCACCCTAAAGCGCCGGGCCCCTACCATAGAGCGCGAGATCCCCAGCCTCACGCGAGCTGAATCGCGAGCCGCTCACAGGTCAATTGCGGCGCGACGTTGCGATCCAGCGACCGCTCGGCGTCGTGAATTGCCTGAATCCCATCCCCATAATGCTCCCAGGATCGATCGGCGTCGGTTTCGTCCGACTCTCCCAGAAGCCGAAGCTGGGAGGCCCCCGCAGCCGTAACGAGGCGATCTCGAAGCAACATCGCGGCGATCTGAAGAATCACGCGCATAGCGCCACGCTGCGCATCCGTTCCGACCGTTTTCTTCTTCGAACGCGTCGCGGGCGCGCCATCGGCATCCTCGTCCGCGGGCGCTTCTTCAAGCCGCAGCGCAAGGGTTTCCGCCAGCGCGACGAACTGCTTACCGAAGCGCTCCGGGTCCTCAGCGATGCGCAGCGCTGTGCGCACACCGTCGAGTACATCCGATACATCGGCCGCGTGCCAACGCAGCGCCACGCCCAATCGCCCGTCGGTCAGTGCAGCCAACGCTCGCGCCGGGCCCGATTCCAGGCCGGCCTGCGCGATCAACTGCTCCGTAACAAACGACTGCGGCAAATGGCCGTAGGGAATCCGCGCGCACCGCGATCGTATCGTGGGTAACAAGCGATCCGCACTGGCGCTGACCAGGATCAGCACAACATCGCCAGGCGGTTCCTCGAGCGTCTTCAGCAACGCGTTTTGCGCACTCTCGTTCATCCGTTCGGCGTCGCGCACGACAAACACCTGCCGCTCCGCCGCTATCGGCTTGTGCGTCGACGGTTCGATCAGGAAGTGTCGCACGATATCGACCGCGAGGAACAGCCCCTTGCTGTTGCGAACCGTTCGGTCAGGATGCAACTTGTGCAGCCCACGGTGGACGAGATGGTAGTCCGGGTGGCTGCCGGCAGCGAAAAGCTGGCACGACTTGCACGTACCGCACGGCTCCAGGTTGCCCGGCTGCGCCTTCGCGCACAGCAGGCGTGCCGCCAACGCGACTGCTGTCCGCTCCTTGCCGACACCTTCCGGACCTTCAAAAAGGTACGCGTGCGCGGTGCGACCCTCGGCAAGACTCCGTTGAAGCAGCCGATGGGCGCGCTCCTGATGCATGACTTCACGAAAGTACACGCGCCAACTCCGCTTGAATCCGCGAAAAAACCTCGTCCGGCGACGGAGTCCCGTCGATCGTCACCACCGGCTTGGGATAGACGTCCGGCAGTTCGGCGAATAGCGCTCGTACGCGCCGGTGGAACTCCAACGGTCTTGCTTCCATGTCGTCCATGCGAACATCATCGAACATAAGCGCTTGCCCATCGGCGCCGTGCCGGGCGGCTTTCTGCGGCGTTCGCCCCATCCGCGCGAAGCCGACCTCCGGAGGCACGTCGATAATGATCGTCAGGTCCGGCCAGGTATCGGCGACCGCAAGTTTGCCGAGTTCGAGCACCTTCTCGCGGGGAAAGCCGGCGGCAACCTGATACGCGCACGTCGCGGAGATGAAACGACCGCAGACCACCGCGCGATCCGCCGCCAGCGCCGGCCGAACGACCTCCGCAACGAGCTGCGCTCGCGAGGCCATGAACAGTAACGCCTCGCAGTTCGGATCCATCGTTTTCAGCAAGTCCGCACGCAAGAGAACGCTGCGAATACGGTCACTGATCGGGGTCCCGCCGGGATCGTTCGTGATGGTGCAATCGACTCCCTGCGACCGGATCCAGGCGGCAAGCCGCTCGATCTGCGTGCCTTTTCCGGACCCGTCCGGCCCGTCAATCACGATAAACTTGCCTGCAAGGTTCATACTGCGAAGGTAGTTCAAAGGACCCCCGCGAGCAACTCTTGACATCGGCGCCGCATGCGGGCAGCTCGATGGCGGACAAGCCGCCAGTGCCACCCATCCGGGACGGATCGCGCTACTTGGGTGCAATGCTACACCACGTGACCTGGGCTGCGACGCGGGATATCATTTTCGCTCGAATCCGATCCCCGCGAACAAAGGACCGTCCGCATGAGCACCGCTTCGGTTCGGTACGCCCCGGCGAAAGACCCAACTCCAGCCATGATCAAGCTCTCGATCATGATGTTCATGCAGTACGCGGTCTGGGGGGTCTGGCTACCCTACCTCGCCAACTATCTCTCAGGGCCCGTGTCGGCGGGCGGGCTCGGATTCACCGGGGGACAGGTCGGCTGGATCCTCGGGCTTGCGGGCTCGATCGGAGCGGTGACGGCGCCGTTCCTGGCCGGCCAGATCGCGGACCGCTTTCTGAACGCGGAGATCTACCTGGGCATCCTGCTGGTCGTCGGCGGTGTGATCAAGTACTGCACCTACTATGCCCACAGCTATAACGCCTTTCTGTGGCTGTCGATCGCGTATTCGGTCGTCTACATGCCGACGTTGGCGCTGACCAACTCGATTGCTTTCGCGCATCTCGACGACTCCGAGAAGCGGTTTCCCTGGGTGCGGCTCTGGGGCACCATTGGATGGATCGTGGCCAGTAACGCGTTCCCGCTGATCTGGCTGCAAACCGACCTGCATTTCACGGCGTTGCCGCCGTTCGTTGCCGGTACGCCGCGTCCTGGCAGCAACGGTCTGATCGGCGATTGCCTGCGCGTATCCGGCGTGGCCGCGATTCTCTACGGCGTGTTCGCGATGCTGCTGTTGCCGCGCACCCGTCCGAAGCGGCATGCCGAAAACCCGTTTGCGTTCGCCAAGGCATTCGCGCTCCTGAAGCATCCGGGGTTCCTGGTCGTGACGCTCGCCGCGCTGCCGATCTCGATGATTCACCAGGTGTACTTCATTCGCACCGGACCGTTTCTCGAATCCGTCGGGTTTTCGGTTGCGCACGTAGGTCCGGTGATGTCGGTCGGACAGTTCTCGGAGATTCTGTTCCTGGCGTTTCTGGGCTACATGCTTGCTCGACTCGGCTACCGCTGGACACTGGTGCTGGGTGGCATCGCGTACACGCTGCGGTTCCTCGTGTTCGCGCTGGGTACGGAAGAGACTCGGTCGCTGATCGTCGCGGTCAATGCGCTGCATGGTTTGTGCTACGGTTGTTTCTTTGCGGGCGCGTTTCTGTATGTCGAGCGGGTGGCGCCGCCGGACATTCGTCACTCGGCACAGACTGTCTTCGGGATCATCATTCTGGGGCTGGGTCCGGTGCTGGCCGGCTTCTACAACGGGTGGCTCGAGCCCCTGCTCGCCGAGGACGGCTACCGTGCCGTCTGGCTGGTGCAGACTGCGGTCGCGTTGGGCTCCACGATCTTCATCGGTATCGCGTTCCGTCCCCGGCTGACCCCGGCCGCACCGGCCGCGGCGTCGGCGTAACACGTCGCGAGGAGCCGGGGTCGTGCTGGCTATCCTGCCGTGGACGTTGACAATCGGGCTACTTGCGGGCGTGCTCGGGGGCATGCTCGGCATCGGCGGCGGTCTGATCATGATTCCCGCGATGCTACTGCTGCTCGGCGACGCATACGGCCCGGACACGCTTCACCTGTACAAGTTCGCCTCGATCGCGACTTCAAGCGCGCTCGCCGCGACCGCAGTACACCAACACGCCCGGAACGAAGCCATCCAACGGGCGCGAATGCCGGCGATCGTGGGCGGCGCCTTGCTGGGCATGGTGATCGGGCTGGTCGCGAGCCTGCTGTTTCGCGGCACCGGGACCGAACTGCTGAAGCGCGCCTTCGGCGGCTTTGTGCTGGCGACCGTCGGCTTTCAGTTCATTCGAGGTTGGCTCGGGCGTCGCCGGGAGCGTCGAACATCGGAGCCGACCAGCGCAGCCGGGCAAACGACATCGGTCATCGGAATAGGCATGCCGGCGGGTTTTCTCGCCGGATTCTTCGGGCTCGGCGGCGGGATCTGGGCGGTCCCGGCCCAGCACCTCGGCCTACGCATACCACTCCCGAACGCCATCGCCAACGCCGCAGTGATGATCGCGATCCTGGCGCCCTGCACGGCCATCGGCCAAGCGATCGCACTCTCGGCATTCCCGGACCTGTCCCTTGCCGACGGATTGCTTCTGACCCTCTCTCTGGCACCGACCGCTGCGATGGGCGGAAAAATCGGTGCCACCCTCACGCATCGACTCCCGCTCGGATACGTACGGGCCGCCTTCCATTTCGTGCTCGCGATCTCGGGACTGCGATTGCTGCTGTCATAATCGACGTCAGCGTCCGGTAAGCCGACGAACACGCGGGACGGTTCTTTTTTCAAGCATTCACCGCGATTTCCTGTCAAAGACCCGCGTCAGCAACACCTAGGGCATTGCGAAGCCCGTCGTGTCCACGGGGGCCGCGACGGCCCGAAAATGCACCGATCTCGTGCCGACTCGCGAGGCGCGAACCCAGGAGGACTGCTGCCATGTGCCGACTGCTTGGACGAACAATACTCAGCGTGCTGATGACGCCGACTCTGGTCGGCGGAACAGTCTCGATCTGGTCCGGCGGCGCTGGAGACTGGACCGACCCCGCGAACTGGACCGACAATGCCGTCCCCGCGGCCGGTAACACGATTCTGATCGACGACGGCAACGCGTCGGCGTCCGAGTGCTTCATTAACGTCAACAACCTCATTATCGGCGGTGCGACGATCGACGCCGACGACACGCTACGGATTGGAAATGCACGAATCTTCCGAGCCAGCGGAACCGTCATGAACAACGGTCTGATCCAACTCGACTCCACCGGAAACGCCACGTACTTGCGTCCCGACGGAGCCACATTGACGCTAACCGGCGGCGGGATCGTCGAACTGTCCGATAGTGCGGACAACTGGATCTACCGGCAGTCGATCGGCGGCGAACTCGTCAACATGGACAACACGATACGCGGGGCCGGTAACCTCAGCTGGAGCTCAGCGCCCACACCAATCACCAACGGCGCCGCAGGCACGATCGTTGCCAACGGCACCAACCCGCTGATCTGCGACGCGGGCAGCGTCGTGTTTACCAATCGCGGCACGCTGCGGGCCGACGGCGGCACGCTCGTGCTCGAAAGCACGTTCGACAATGACAACGGGCTGATCGAGGCGCTGGATAGCTCGACCGTCGCGCTCAACGGTGCCCTGATCCAAGGCGGAACGCTAGACAGCAGTGGCAGTGGCGAAATCCGTGCCAACGGCGTCACGTCCGTCCTCGATGGCAGCGTGAATGATGTCGTCAACGCCGGCATGCTACGGGTCGACAACGCCCGCATCCTGGTCGGCACCGGAACCATCCACAACACCGGCACCATTCGTGTCGACTCGACCGCGAACGCGACCTACTTCCGGCCGAATGACGGCCCGCTGCGCCTAACCGGCGGCGGCACCATCGAGATGTCCGACAGCGAGAACAACTGGATCTACCGGCACGCCATCGGCGGCGAACTCATCAATGTCGACAACACGATCCAGGGCGCCGGCAACGTCAGCTGGAGCAGCGCGCCCACACCGATCACGAACGAGGCGGCCGGGCTCATCGTCGCGAACGCGACGAACCCGCTCGTCTGCGATTCGGGCACCACAGTCTTCACCAACCGCGGCACGCTGCGCGCGGACGGCGGCACGCTCGTCGTCGAAGGCACGCTCGACAACGTGGACGGACTGATCGAAGCCAGGGACGGATCGACCGTCGCGCTCAACGGCGTGACGATCCAAGGTGGTACGCTCGACAGCAGCGGCACCGGCGAAGTCGCCGCAAACGGCAGCCCTTCCCTGCTCGATGGGTCCGTCGACGAAGTCGTCAACGCCGGCATGCTGCGGGTCAGCAACGCCCGCATCCTGGTCGGCACCGGCACCCTTCGCAACACCGGCACCATCCGTGTCGATTCCACCGGCGGCTCGACCTATCTCCGGCCAAATGACGGCCCGTTGCGCCTGACCGGTGGCGGCACCGTCGAGATGTCCGATAGCGCGAACAACTGGATCTACCGCAACGCCAGCGGCGGCGAACTCATCAATGTCGACAACACGATCCAAGGCGCCGGCAACATCAGCTGGAGCAGTGCGCCGACCCCCATCACCAACGAAGCGGCGGGACTCATCGTCGCGAACGTAACCACGCCGCTGGTCTGCGATTCAGGGAGCGTGACCTTCACCAACCGCGGCACGATGCGCGCGGACGGCGGCACGCTCGTCCTCGAAGGCACGCTCGACAACGTTGACGGACTCGTCGAGGCCAGCGACGGATCGACCGTCGCGCTCAACGGTGTCGCGATCCAAGGCGGAACGCTCGGCAGCAGCGGCAGCGGCGAAGTCGCCGTCAGTAACGCCAACGCGCTGCTCGACGGCACCGCGAACGACGTGAACAACACGGGCATGCTGCGCGTCGGCAACGCCCGGATCCTGGTCGGTATCGGGACCATCCATAACACCGGAACCATCCGCGTCGATTCCACCGGCGGGAACACCTACCTGCGCCCCGGCGACGGACTGCTTCGCCTCACCGGCGGCGGCACCATCGAGTTCTCCGACAGCCCCGCCAACTGGATCTATCGCAACGCTGTCGGCGGAGAGTTCACCAACGTCGACAATACGATTCGCGGGGCCGGCCGCTTCGGCTGGTCCAGCGCGCCGACGCCCATCACAAACGAACCTGCCGGCGTCATCGTCGCCGACGCAACCAACGCCCTCATCTGCGACGGTGGCGCCGAACTTTTCGACAACCGCGGCCTGATGCGCGCCAGCGGCGCCGCGGGACTCGCGATTCGCGGCAACTACACAACCTCCGGGACCGTCGTCGTCGATGCCGGCAGCCAATTGGTGCGGACGCACACCACGCCCTACACGCAAACGGCCGGTACGACGGAAGTCAACGGATCCATGAGCGCCAACAACGGCGTTGCGATTGCCGGCGGCGTGCTCAAGGGCATCGGCGAGGTCACTGCCAACGTCCAGAACGATGACCGCACCGAGCCGGGCAGCTCGCCGGGAACGCTGACCATCACCGGAAACTACACCCAAGGGGCCAGCGGGACGCTCTCGATCGAACTGGGCGGATTTATGGCGGATTCGGAGCACGATCTGCTCGACGTCAGCGCAACCGCCACCCTCGACGGAACCCTAGAAGCAGTTGCAATCAACGAATTCGCGCCATCCATCGGCGATCGTTTCACGATTCTGACCGTCGGCGCCCATAGCGGCCGGTTCGCTCAGTTTGCCGCGATCGGATTCGCTGACGCGACACTCACAGTGCGGGCCGACTACGGCAACGAAACGCAGGTCGACCTCGTCGTGGTGCGTGTCGGCGATATGAACTGTGATGGAAACATCAGCGTCGGCGACATCAATCCGTTCGTGGCGGCCCTGACCGCACCTGCCGACTACATGACCCAGTTCCCCGACTGTGAACTGCTCAACGGTGATATCAACGGGGACGGTACGGTCTCGGTTTCCGACATCAACGGCTTCGTCGCACTGCTGACGGGCGGTTGATTCCGTTCGACCCGGGGGTCGGAACCCCGGGACCTTGCACGCGCACGGCTGCCGGTCGGGTCCCCGTGCCCCGGCCGGCGCCGACGCCCGCTTCCAAACGTCCATGCCGATCCGGGGGTGCAGCGCTGTCGTGCGTGCCGTGATCGGTGCGCACTCTGCCCCCGCGGCGCTGCACCGCCGGCGGCACCTTGCTCCTCGCCTCCCCCGCCCTCCCCCCTCCTCGGCGCGCCAACCATCCCGATTGGCCAACTTTTTTCCCCTTGAGCGCGTATTTTCCTTCGCGATAATCGCTCTTCTTGCAGGCGGAATGCGCAAACGCCTGGCTGGAGAAGGAAGGGTAGCATGTCTCGAGCAATCGACGGCGCGGAATTCCCGCGCCGCTACGTAAGCCCGGATGCCGACTTTGGGCACTGGGCGGTCCCAGAACAATACTATCGCGAACTGGCCGAACGACCGCTCGCGAGCCGCGCGGAGATCGAGCAATGGCTGCTCGACTTCAGCGAACTGGAATCGTGCTTCGACGAGGAGTACACGCGGCGGTATACCACGATGACCTGCCAGACGGACGACCCGGACCGTCAAGCGCGCTACATGCAGTTCATCGAACAGGTGCAGCCGCAACGCGAGCCGTGGATCTTCAAATTGCAGCGCAAGTTCATCGAGGCGTCCGCGCCGTTGGAACTGCCGGCGCAGCGATACGAGGTGCTGCAGCGCAGTCTGCGAAACGCGGTCGAGATGTTCCGCGAGGAGAACATCCCGCTCGAGACTGAGAACGCTCGTATGACCAGCGAGTTCCAGCAAATCACCGGCGCGATGACCGTTCGGCTCGACGGAAACGAGCTCACGCTCCAGCAGGCCGGACGACATCTGGAAGAGAATGATCGCACCAAACGCGAGCAGGTCTGGCATCTGATCACGGACCGCTACCTCGAAGATGCCGAGCGGTTGGATGCGCTGTACGAACGGATGGTCCGGCTGCGCGATCGCATCGCCAGAAACGCGGGCTGTTCCGACTACCGCGAGTACCAGTTCCGCGCGTACGAGCGGTTCGACTATACACCCGATGACTGCCTGCGTTTCCACGACACCATCGAACGCGTGATCGTGCCGGCGGCTCGACAACTCATAACGGACCGCCGCGCGCGATTGGGGCTGGCGGAGGTCCGGCCCTGGGACCTCGGTGTCGACCCGGACGATGCGCCGCCGTTGCGGCCGTTCGAGACGGTCGAGCAACTGAACGAGGGATGCAGCCGGATCTTCCACGAAGTGAGCAGCGAACTCGGGCGCGTCTTCGATACGCTCCGTGAGCGCGAGGTGCTCGACCTCGAGAGTCGCAAGGGCAAGGCGCCGGGAGGCTATCAGGCAACGTTCCAGGAGCGCCGTCTGCCGTTCATCTTCATGAATGCCGTCGGCACGGACGGCGATGTTCGAACGCTACTCCACGAGGGGGGCCACGCGTTTCACACCTGGGCCTGCCGCAACGAGCCATGGATCAGCTACCGCAACGCGCCGACCGAGTTTTCCGAGGTGGCATCGATGGGCATGGAGTGCCTGGCGCTGCCGTATACAAACGTGTTCTACGGCGCCGACGACCGTCGCGCGCACCGGCACTTCTTCGAGAAGATCGTGCTGTTCTACCCGTTCATGGCACAAATCGACGCTTTCCAGCATTACGTCTACACGCATGTCGACGAGGGGATCGAAGCCTGGAAGGACTATTGGCAAACGCTCAAGACACGGTTCTCCGTCGGCGTCGAGGTGCGGGGGCTCGAGCGTGCCGTGCGGCATGACTGGCACCGCAAGCTGCATATCTTCGAAGTGCCGTTCTACTACGTCGAATACGGCATTGCCCAGCTCGGTGCCCTGCAGGTCTGGGAACGGTCACGATCCAACTTCTCGGAGGCAGTTGCGCTTTATCGGAACGGGCTGGCGCTCGGCGGCGCACGTCCGCTACCCGAGCTGTTCGAAGCTGCCGGGTGTCGTTTCGATTTTTCTGAACAGACCGTTCAGCCGCTCGTCGACGCTGTGATGAAGGAACTGGAGCGGTTACGCGCTTGAGCCCGCAAGAATTGAGTGAATTCACACCTCGGATCAAGCGCCGCCGGCGCCGATATTGAAGGTGTTCGGAAGTGAAATCCGGACATGGCGATTCGGCGACCGGCTCAACCGATTTCGCTAGCATAAGATGTTTGAGCCGGCACACCGACGCATTCCGTTCGTAGAGGAGAACGCATGCAGGTAACGGCTACGATCGTCGGCACTGGCCCGGTCGTCATGATTGACGACGACGAGGGCGATGTGCTGATCGCGCGCCGCTGCTATGAGCAATCGCGGCTCACGAATCCTTTCGTGGCCCTCCTCGGCGGCCGCCGCGGCTATGCCTATTTTCAGGATGTACTGGCAGGAAAGGCCGAGATGCCGGCGCTCGGCCTGGTCGATATCAACATGCCCGATATGGATGGGTTCACGCTGGTTGCCACCGTTCGCCAGCACCCGGAGTTCGCGGAGGTTCCGCTGGTCACGATGCTCACCCATTCGAGCAATCCCACGGACATCACGCGCTCCGAAGAAGCAGGTGCAAACGCCTTGCAGACCAAGCCGCTCACGCCGGATGAGTACGTGGCGTTCTTCAACGCCTTGGCTGGCTGAAGCCGACAGGCCGCGACTCACGTGCCGAAGCCGCGGAACGGTCAGGTCGGAACCTGGAATTCGCCACGAATGCTCGTTCGACAGCAGCCGCCGATCTTGTAAACGGGCGCGCCCTCGCTATTCGAGCTTACGAGCATTCGTACCAGCCCTCCCCGATCGCCGGGGATTCCCTGATAGCCATTGAGAGCAGCCAAGCCGTCGACAGTCGGCACGCGATCCGGCACGTGCGTTCGGAGGTACATCGCCACGGGGCCGTGCAGGCTGCCGGTGACCGGGTCCTCGGGGACGCCGAAGGCCGGCGCGAAGAAGCGGGTCGTAACGTGTACGGAGGCCGTTACGGACTGTGTCGTCAGCACGCCGACACCGCGGAGCTTGAGCTCCTGGCAGACCTTCAGTAGCTGGGTCATGTTCGGCGTCATCTCCTGCAGTCGCTGCCAGGTGCCGAGGGCCAGCAATCCGTCGCGATCGCGGGTCACGACGATCGGGAGTCGGGGATCGAGGTCGTCGAAGGTCAATCCCAGCGCGTTGAGCAACTTTTGCGCGTTTCCACGCAACGGTGCCAATTCCGGCGTCGGCATTTGAAGCCAGAGGATCGCGTTGCCCGCGGCCAGCGGCTCCACTTCCACCCGCAGGATTCCGGCCTTGCTCTCGAACACGACACCCTTGTCGATCGATGCATGCTCGGCTTCGAGCAGCCCGTGGGCGGCGCCCAGGGTCGCGTGGCCACAGAAGTCGACTTCACACGTCGGCGTAAACCAGCGCAGCGTCGGATGGTCGGTACCGGTGAGGCGCGAGACGAATGCGGTTTCGCTCGCGTTGACCTCGCGGGCGATCCGTTGCATCTGCGCATCGCTCAACTGATCGGCACCGATCACGACCCCGGCCGAGTTCCCGTCCGCGATTCGTTCGGCAAATGCGTCGACCATTCGGAAAGGCAGCGTGCTCAAGGCTGGGCTCCTGTGTCGGGGATGAGCGTGTAGAGGCGCATTGTACGGCCGTCGAGCGTCAAGAGGTGTTCCGCGGTCGGAAATACGACGCGAACGGGTGTGGCGCCCGCGTCGCGCAGCATGCCGGACTTTCGGAAGGTCCGCGGGTCATGAGAACAATCGGCCTGCTCGATCTGCCACGCGTGAACTTCGTCCCCGCGAACCCTGACCGCGCGGAAGACGGGCGGAGTTCGGCGTATCCTCGCCGACGATACCAGAAGCTGCCCGAGCGGGATTGAGTAGCGTGTATCCGCGCTGGGGAGGTGTGCGGAGTACTGGGCCGGCAGGGATTGCGTCTTACCGTCCGCGATCGTCAGCGCGATCCAGCCGCCGACTGTCGCGGCGAGCATCCGACGAGGGAGCGAAGAACCGTGCGCCACCTCGGCGGAGCTGGTCGCAGGTTCGGGCAGCGACAGCACGTCTTCACGAAACAGGCCGCCAGATCGAATGGGATGTGCGAGCACCGACCGCCACAGGACGCGCCGCGGTCCGATGCGGTACACGGCCGCTCCGGCCCCCACGAGGACGGTCCCGTCCGGGAGCAGCTGTGACGCCACAACGGACGGGAGTGGTACGCTTGGAAGCGTCGTGACCCGAATCGCCGAATCGCCGGGCGCGCGATCGTCCGTTGCATTGAGGAGCCGCGCTCGCGTCTCCGTTCCATCCGCCCAAATGACGGCGGCGTGTTCAGGCGCTGCCAAAACGCGCACGTTTTCTTGCACCGACCATTCGAACGTCGCCCGGTGAGCGCCAGCGACCGCGTCGAACACGCGAATGTGACCGGAAGCATATGCAACGACGGCCAGCGAGCGCGTGACCGCGGCATCGATGATCCGTGGGTGGTACTCGGGGTCCGCGTCGGTTTCGCTGAGCCTGACCGGTCCGGTCGGACGTGCGGTGCGCCAGCGGACGCGCCAACTCCCGGCATCGATGGCGGTCAGCGAGAACCGGTCGCGTACGAACAGGCCTTCCGCTGCTTCGATTCGCTTCACGCCGGGTCGGCACTGTAACGGCGGCGCCGCGGCAGCTCCGTCGGTGAGCGTAAGCTTGTGCAGCCGACCATGCGCGTCGGCGACCATCACGAAATGTGCGTCACGAACGCGAATCGCTTGCGCCCACTCCACGGGATCGGCGAGAGTGCGGGTCCAGCGCACGGCAAGAGCGGGCGTAGTGGGAGGCGGCTCGTGCGGGGCCGCGATCGTTGCCATCGCGGTGCAGGCCAGGCCGATCAGCGGGTGGCAAGGGCACATGGCCCTGATTGTACCGGGAGGCTGGGCGAACGAGCGGTCGAGTCGTCCGGGCCTACCGGCCGAGGACGAATCGACGGGCCTCCAGAGTGATGCTACGCGTGTCCTGTCCGCTGACCGCGAGCATGCAGAGGGTGATTGCCATGAGAATCAGCAATCCGGAGACGGGCGCCGCGATGCCCCGATAAGATGCCTGCGGGCGAACCGACAGCCACCAGCCGGCCAATGTGCAGCCGGCGGCCGAGACGATCCAGAATACCAGGTGTTCGGGTGTCATCATTGGGTACTCTGACCTCTTATCGTGTCGCGGCGCGCGTTGCTTTGCTTATGTCGGGATTGCGGCTTCGATGGCGCCGTAGAGGTTGATGACCCGTCCGCCGATCCCGCCGATGGCGGCGACGGAGACGAGTACGATCATCGCGAGCAGCACCGCGTACTCCACCGCCGTCGGACCGGAATCGTCCTGCAAAAAGCGGCGTAGACATCGGCGAGCAGCCTGAGCACACATGGCTCTCCCTCCAGACCAGAGCGAGGTTTGGGACGCCGGGCAAGTTTTGCCCCATCACCGCCGATAGCGGCGGCCCTTCAGCCGGCGCCCGTTTCGGGCGTTGCTCTGGTTTCACGTTCGGTAGGGTTCAATAGCCCGGGCCCAAGTGCAAATCGGGTGGGGTTCGCAGCCGTGGGACACGAATTTCGGGACCGCCCGGATAACGGTCGGCGGCCGCGTTCGGGGCCCGATTCTCGGGTGGATCCCGGACCGGCCTTGTCGGGGCGAGCGACCGACGTATGATAGTCGATTCACCACCCGTCCGTCGGGTCTTCTAGGAACGGCAGGAATGCGATGAACGTGCAGAAGTTTTTCCGGAACCAGAGCCGAACGCTCCTGATGGTATTCATGGCGGCCTTGCTGGTCGTCTTTCTGATTGGCGACGTGCTGCAATCGCTCCCCAGCGGTGGCGCCGGCAATCAGAAGATCGGACGCGCGACGGCATTCGGCAAGACCATATACCTGAGTGATGTGAATGCGTCCAAGGTAAAGCTGGATATCTGCCGGATGCTGGGCGTCCCGACGCCGCCGGTGGACGAGCTTGATTTCTGTCTGCTCGAGCAGGAAGCGCAGGCGATGGGAATCGATATCGGACGCGAACAGGCCAAGGACTTTATCGTCGACCGTCTCGGCGAGCGGGCTGAAGATCTGTTGAAGCTCGCTCGAAATCGAGCGCGGGCCGGTTACGACGACATCTACGACGCGGTTGCGGACAGCCTGGGCGTGATCAATGCGATTCAGCTTCAGTCGTTGGGAACCGGTGCGAGTCTCGCGCGGCAGCGTAACGACTTCCGCAATCAGAACCAGACGGCTCAGGTGCTGTGCACCGCGGTGGACGCCGAAGCGTTCCTTTCGGATGTGCCGGAACCGACGGAGGCCGAGCTGACGGAGTTCTTCGAAAAGTACCGCGACCTGGAAGCGGGGCATACGGACGACACGATTCAGTTCGGCTATCGGCTGCCGGACCGTATCCGGGTTGAGATGCTGACCGTCGATCCGCGTCAGATCAAGGCCAAGGTGCCGATCCGCGGGTCGGAGACACGACGGTTCTACGACCAGAACCAGAGCCGTTACATGAAGCGTATCGAGACGCCGACCTCGGACGTCGTCGGTCCGACGAGTCTGCCTTCGAGCCAGCCGGAGATGACCATCGAGCAGGTTCCGAAGACGTATGAAGAGGCGCTCGCCGAGGTTCGTTCGGACTTTCGCGAGGTCAAGGCGATCGAGGAGGCCAAGCGACTCGTATACGACATCCGGTCGGAGGCGATCGGGCCGTGGCTCAACGCTGAGCGGAAGGATGGCTTTCGTGTCGCGCCCGCCAGCATCGTCTCCTTCAAGGAGTTGCAGGAGAAGTACTCGAAACGGTACCCGGTGCAGTATCGCGAGAGCGATTTGCTGGAGAACGCGGACATCCGGACGTTCTTCGGCTTGCGACCGCCACGTTCGATTGAGCTGCGAATGGGTGCCGATCAACTCTTGTTTCGGGTCCAGGGCCTGTACACGCCGGCGGGCAAGGACGACGTCGCGGTGCTGAGCGTTAACGAACCGACCGATGTCCTACTGGTCCAGCAGCAAATTCAGCCGCTCGGTCGGCAAGGTGACTATCAGGCCTACCTGTTGCGGGTATCAGAAGTCGTGCCGGCTGGCCCGCCGACGGATATGGAATCCCTGCGCGAGCAGCTCGTTCGCGACTGGAAGCTTGCCAAGGCGTACGAGTTGGCTGGAGAGGCTGCGGAACGGCTTGCGGGAGAGGTGCGGGAGAAGGACATCTTCGCCGGCGTGGCTCAGGCGACATGGCTACGGGAGAAGCTGGGGATTCCCTCGTCCAAGGACCCGGCGACGTCGCAACCGAGTCTGACCGCGGCCCAGGAGAAGTACCGACGGCAACTGGGACCGTTTGCTCCCTCGGGAGGCATGAAGCGTAACACGCCATTTGTCATTCACGTGGGTCAGGTGGATGCGATTCCCGAACAGATCTTCGCGCTCGATGACGCGGAGGACAAGGTGGCGGTGTTGCCTTCGGCACGGAACTTCAAGTGGGTTGTCGTGGAGTTCAAGCAGCTGAACCCGGTATATGAGGGTGATTTTACGTTGCAGCGCCAGCGTCCGCAGCCGGACTTCGAATCGTTCCGGATTCAGCAGCGCTTGTACAGCTCGGAGGGAATTCGGGCCCGCGCTGGTTTCGAGATGGCCGGTTCCGGAGACGAGGAAGAGGCACAGCAAGCGGCGTCGCGCTAGTCACGCCGTCACTGAACGCAGTTGCGATCGTCCGCTCCGGACGCAGGTTCGGCGAGGATCGTCGGCGGCATTCATCAGCATCGGGCAACTGGGCTTTCGGGATCTCCATAAAGCGATCGGACAATGAGCGCCAGCTACGACTACAACGAGATCGAGCCGCGCTGGCAGCAGCGCTGGGACGACCAACGGGCGTTCCGCGCTGCCAATCCGGGTGAGCCCGGCAGCGATCGCGAGAAGTACTACATCCTCGACTTCTTTCCCTACCCGTCCGGCGCAGGGCTGCATGTGGGGCATCCGCTGGGCTACATCGCGACGGATATCCAGGCGCGGTACCGGCGAATGCGCGGCTTTAACGTGCTGCATCCGATGGGTTGGGACGCATTTGGCCTGCCGGCGGAGCAATATGCGGTCGAGCACAACGTTCATCCGGCCATCACCACCCGCAAGAACATCGCGACGTTCAAACGGCAACTCCGCACGATCGGTCTGAGTTACGACTGGGAGCGTGAGTTTGCTACGAGTGATCCGGACTACTACCGCTGGACGCAGTGGATCTTCCTGCAGATCTACAACTCGTGGTACGACCCCGAGTGGCGCTGGACGGATCGCGCGGGGCGTGAGGTGGTCGGTGCGGCGCGACCGATGGACAAGTTGCCGATTCCGTCGGAGGTGCGGTCGAACGGGCCGGCGGCCATCGAGGAGTTCAAGAACGAACATCGGCTGGCGTACATTGCCGAGGTACCGGTGAACTGGTGTCCGGCGCTGGGTACGGTGCTCTCCAACGAAGAGGTAACGAACGAGGGCCGCAGCGAGCGCGGCGATCATCCGGTTTATCGACGTCCGATGAAACAGTGGATGCTCCGCATCACCGAGTACGCCGACCGGCTGCTGAGCGACCTGGATCCGCTCGACTGGCCCAAGTCGATCAAGCTGGAGCAACGCAACTGGATTGGCCGGAGCACGGGCGCCTACGTCGATTTTCGGCTGGCCGATGACGCCGACAATATCATTCGCGTGTTTACGACACGGCCGGACACGCTCTTTGGGGCGACGTACATGGTGCTCGCGCCGGAGCACCGCTTGGTCTCGCTGATCACGACGCCGGAACGTCGCGAAGAGGTCTTCGCCTACGTCGAGAATGCGCGCAACAAGTCCGAGCGAGAACGGACCGCTGAAGCGAAGAAGAAGACCGGCGTGTTCACGGGCGCCTATGCGATCAATCCGGTGAATCAGCAGCAGGTGCCGATCTGGGTCGCGGACTACGTGCTGGCGGGTTATGGAACCGGTTCGATCATGGCGGTACCCGGTCATGATACGCGCGACATGGAATTCGCGGAGGCGTTCGGGCTGCCGATCGTCCAGGTGATCGAACCTCCGGCGGACGAGGATTGGCGCGGCTACGTCGGCGAGGGAAGGAACGTCAACTCGCCAGCCGCGGGTGACGAGATATCAGGGGGTTGCGAACTGAACGGGTTGTCGACGCCGGAGGCGAAGCGACGGATCATTGAATGGCTCGAGCAGCGGGATCTGGGCGAAGGCACGATCCAATACAAGTTGCGCGACTGGCTGTTCAGCCGGCAACGCTACTGGGGCGAGCCGTTCCCGATTCTGCACGGCGCGGACGGCGACACGCGGGCGATTCCTGAGAAGGATCTCCCGGTGACCTTGCCGGAGTTGGACGATTTTCGGCCGGTCGCGAGCGATGATCCGAACGCCGACCCACAGACGCCATTGTCTCGGGTGGCGGACTGGCGTCACGTGACACTGGACGGGGCGACTTTCGAACGCGAGCTGAACACGATGCCCAACTGGGCCGGCTCATGCTGGTACTACCTGCGATTTGCGGACAACCGCAATGAGCAGGCGTTCGTCGGACCGCAGGCCGAAAAGTATTGGTTCACGGGTCGCAGCGCTGATGGTGAGCCGAAGTTCGGCGGTGTCGATCTTTATCTGGGTGGAGCGGAACACGCAGTCCTGCACCTGCTATACGCCCGTTTCTGGCACAAGCTGCTCTACGACCTGGGGCATGTTTCAACGCCGGAGCCGTTTCACAAGCTCTTCAATCAGGGCATGATCCAGGCGTTCACCTACTACGATCGGCGGGATGTCCGCATCGCGCACGATCAGGTGGAACAGCGCGATGATGACCATGTTCATAAGGAGACCGGCGAGAAACTGCGCGTCAAGATCGAGAAGATGTCGAAGACGCTCAAGAACGTCGTCAACCCGGATGCGGTCATCGAGGAATACGGCGCCGACACGCTCCGGTTGTACGAGATGTACATGGGCCCGCTCGAGAAGAGCAAGCCCTGGAACACGAACGACATCATTGGCGTGCACCGATTCTTGCAGCGGGTCTGGCGGCTGGTCGTTCAGCCAACGGAACCGGAGAAGCCGGAATCCGGCTGGCAGATCAACCCGACAATCGTCGCTACGGGGGATGCCGGACTGGAAAAGGCGCTCCACAAGACAATTCGTAAGGTTACCGACGATATCCCGCGCTTCGCTTACAACACCGCGATCGCCGAGATGATCGTCTGGGTGAACGAAGCCCAGAAGACAGACCGGATCGGGAAGGATCAGGTCGAACGGTTTCTGCTGATTTTGGCGCCGTTCGCGCCGCATATCGCGGAGGAACTCTGGGTGCGGCTGGGGCATACCGACTCGCTGGCGCGTGCCCCCTGGCCGTCGTTTGACGAGGCATTGACACGCGACGAAGCCGTCGAGATCGCCATCCAGATCAACGGCAAGGTGCGCGGCCGGTGCGAGGTTCCTTCCGACGCAAAGGATGACGACGTCATCGCGATCGTGACCCGACAGGACGTGGTCGCGCAAGCGATCGCCGGCAAGAACGTCCGCAAGACGATCGTCGTCAAGAATCGACTGGTCAACCTGATCGTCACGTGACGAGGACTTTCGGCCGCCACGCCGCGATGACTGCGCTTCCCTCCATCCTCGCTTCCGCACTCGAACGTCGCGCCCCGCTGCTGGCGTCCCGCGATCTCGATTGTTACCGACTGCTCGACGGCGCGGCGGACAACGTCCCGGGGTTCGTTCTCGAGCGGCTGGGCACAGTGTTGATCGCGCAAGTGTTCGAGGGGCAATGCCAGGAGAAGGAACCAGCAATGCGGGCGGTCGCGGAGGCGGCGCGGTGCCATCTGGGACTGCAAGCCGTTTACCGCAAGGTCTTTCCCGTCGATCGCAGCGATGTCGACCACACGATCGCGCGGCGGAACAGCGACGCAACGCCGTGGCTCGGTTCAGCGACAGCGGATCGGGTCGACGCGGTCGAGAACGGCATTCGCTTCCGAATCCGTCCGTATGACGGTTTTGCGGTCGGACTTTTCCTGGACCAGCGGGCAAATCGAAAATGGCTGCGGGGGCAGGCCGACGGCAAGCGCGTGCTCAACCTTTTCGCATACACCTGCGGCTTCTCGGTGGCTGCAGCCTGCGGCGGCGCTGCCGAGACCCTCAGCGTTGACGTCTCGAAGAAGTATCTCGAGTGGGGCCGCGACAACTTTGCGGCCAACAACCTCACGCTGGACGGTCACCGGTTCATTGTCGAAGACGCGCTGCACTTTCTCGAACGGATCGTTCGGCGTGGCGAACGGTTCGAGCTGGTGGTCCTGGATCCGCCCACATTCGGCCGGAGCAAGGCACGCGGGACGGTCTTCGCACTGCGCGACGACCTCGACCGCCTCGTTCACCTCGGAGTCGGCGCGACCGAGGAAGGCGGCCACTTGCTACTGGCCGTCAACCACCACGGTACCGGACGCAAACAACTGGAGACCGCGTTGCAGCGGGCTGGTGCGTCCGCTGGGCGTTCGGTCATGGTGGTCGCTCGACCGGGGCTGCCGCTGGACTTCAAAGGGGGCAACTCGGCCATGAAGAGCGTGATCGCCCGCGTCGACTGAAGCGGTCGCATTGCTGGTGGACCTTCCAGCGCCCTCTTCGCAAGCGACGGGTTGATAGCGAACGACTGACGGGCTACGTAGCGGTGCTGCCGCGAAAAACGGTCCAGCCGATGTACGCAGCGTAGGCGCCGAGAAGCGCGGCGCCCTGCCAGCGTCGTACGCGGCCGGACCAGAGAATCGGCAGCAGGATCACCCCGGACGCGATCATGACCACACCGTCGTTGCGCAAGAGGTGCGTATCGAACTGGAGGGGGGCGATCGAAGCCGCAATCCCGATCACCGAAAGAACGTTGAACAGATTGCTGCCGACGACATTGCCGATCGCGATATCAGGCTGCTTCTGTCGGGCGGCGGCGATTGCCGTCGCGAGTTCGGGCAGGCTGGTGCCGATCGCCACAATCGTCAATCCGATGATGTGTCGTGGGACGTTCATCAGCTCAGCGATCCCTACCGCGCCGGCGACCATGATTTGGGCTCCACCGGCGAGGCCCGCGATACCCAAGACGATCAGGACGACTTGCATCGCGGTTCGGCGGCCGGGCACGATCGCCTCTTCGTACTCCTGTTCCACGGCCCGCGGTTCAGTCTTGGCCAGCCAGTACGTCGCGATGGTGTAGGCGGCCAGCGCCGTCAGGAACGCCAGGCCTTCCCAGCGGTCGATGCGATCGTTTTGAGCGGCTGCGAGCATAAACGCGGCCATGATCGCGACCATCAGCGGGCCGTCGATCTTGGCGACGTTGGACGCGACGGTCATCGGGGTCATGAGGGCAGCGGCCCCGACGATCAGGAGGATATTCGCGATGTTGCTCCCGACGACGTTGCCGATGGCGATCGCGTGTTCGCCTTTGAGCGCCGCGAGGATCGAGACGGCAACTTCGGGTGCGGAGGTGCCGAACGCCACCACTGTGAGGCCGACGACCAGGGCGGAAACCCCCAACGCGCGCGCAAGACTTGCCGCTCCACGGACCAGGAATTCTCCGGCGATTGCGAGCAGCACGAGCCCGCCGACAAGCAATCCGAGGTTTTGAAGCCAGACCATCCTGCACGAAATCCCTAGGGAATACCGTTCGCCGTGCCATTCACGGCCCGACAGCATGGCGATTTGGGGTCTCGGATGCAAGTCAGGTCGGTCAACTCGCGTCAGGCGGCTACCGATAAGCGGTTTATGCGGAACGTCCGCATTCTGCGCCAACCCTTGTGGGAGCCCGTGACGGCATGTCAGCATTGATCGCGAGTGCAACAACTGCGCACCAGGTGCCGCCGCTGATTTGGACCTGGCCCTTCGTGGCCATCCTACTGGCCATCGCACTGCTTCCGCTCATTCCCAAGACGCACCACTGGTGGGAATCCAACCGCAACAAGCTGTTGATTTCCGTGGTGCTCGCCACCGCCACACTCGGCTATTACTACATGCGCGACTACGGGGTGGTCTCCCACGCCGGCGGTCACGACGATGCGAGCCACGTGGAGGAGTCCGCTCACGGCGACCCGCACGCCGACGACCATGAAGAACACGCGGCGGAGTCCCACGCGGACGAGCATGCGGCGAAGGAAGACCCGCACGCCCACACCGACGAACACGGCGAGCCGCATGGCAAAACCCACGATGTAGCGCACGACGACGCCCACACTGATGGCCACGATGCTGAAGGCCACGATACGGGGCACGCCGACGCCGGCCACGACGAAAGCGCACATGTTGCGCACCATGCTCGGACCGATCCGGGTATCCCGACGGTGCTGGCCGTGCTGGATCACGCGATTCTCAAGGAGTTCGTCCCGTTCTTCGTGCTGCTGTTTGCGCTGTACGTGATCGCGGGTGGGATCGTCGTCCGCGGCGACATTCGCGCAACCCCGATGGCCAACACCGCGATTCTCGGCATCGGCGGAGCACTCGCCAGCTTCATCGGAACGACCGGCGCATCCATGGTGCTCATCCGGCTGCTGCTGAAGACGAACGTCGAGCGCAAGCGGGTCGTGCATACGGTCGTGTTCTTCATCTTCATCGTCAGCAACATCGGCGGCGCCCTGCTACCGGTCGGCGATCCGCCGCTATTCCTGGGTTACCTGAAGGGCGTGCCGTTCTTCTGGACGATGGGGCTGGTCGCGCACTGGGCGTTCCTGCTGATCGCGTTGCTGTTCGTCTACTATCTGTGGGATACCTGGGCGTACAAGCATGAGTCGAAGGCCGACATCAAGCTCGACGATACGCAGACCGAGCCGATTCGTATCGCCGGCCTGCACAACCTCATCTGGCTCATCGGTGTCGTCTTCGCGGTCGCGACGCTCGATCCCGGCAAGCCTTTCCCCGGTACGGAATGGCACCCCTTCCCCTACCTGCGGGAAGGAATCCAGCTCGCACTGGTCGGTGTGTCGCTCGTACTGACCAAGAAGGCGCTGCGCGTCGAGAATCAGTTCAACTACGTCGCAATCATGGAAGTCGCGTGCTTGTTCATCGGGATCTTCATCACGATGCAGGTGCCGATCGAGATCCTCAACGTCCGCGGCGCCCAGCTCGGTCTCAGTGATGCGTGGCAGTTCTTCTGGGCCACCGGCGTTCTCAGCAGCTTCCTCGACAACGCACCGACCTACGTCGTCTTCTTCGAAACGGCCAAGACGCTTACCGACGGCGCCGGGCCAGGCATCATGACGCTGCCCGGAGACGGCCACCTCCGTCTGACCCATCTGACCGCGATCAGTTGCGGTGCCGTGTTCATGGGCGCCAACAGCTACATCGGCAACGGCCCCAACTTCATGGTCAAGACGATCGCCGAGCAAGCCGGCGTACGCATGCCGAGCTTCTTCGGCTACATGGCCTACTCGACCATCGTGCTCGTCCCGCTCTTCATCGTGCTCACGCTGATCTTCTTCCGGTAAGCGGTCCGTACAACGGGCGGGCGCGACGCTCGCCCGCTCATCGATGCGGGAGATGTTCGAGCACGCTCCACGCTTCCATTCGCATCCCAACTGGATGGGCCACGGGAGAACATCCGTTCATTGAAATACGCGACCGTTCTTCATTGACACTTGGGCGGCCGTAGAATGCCGCCGGACACTCGTCGCGTGTGGGATGTGGAGCCGTCATCGCACGACCACGACCCGGCACGTCCGAATCGAACCGAACCCCGTCAGCGCTGCGCAGTCTCGGAATCGGACGATACCGGTGCGCGCATGCGGAGTTCGGTCCGACGAGCGCGCGACAGGTCCGGTGCGAGCAAAAAGAGAGGGTGAGGAAATGCAACTGCTGTCGATGGGGTCGGTCTTGGGGTGCGCGCTGCTGCTGCCCGCGATGGCCGCAAGCGGTGAACGAATCAAGGGAATCCGGCTGCGCGCCGATCAGGTGGGCCCGGGAACGGTTCGGACGTTCGCCGAGATCAAGGCTGTGGATGAGGCGCTGCGGGCAGCACGGCTGCGCGCAACGTCAACGGACGATCGGGCCGGGCACTGGGTCGTCCAGCGCCTGGGTGGTGCGGCGCCACACAGGCGCAACCGAGTCCTGGTCAACGGCAACGGCGACCTCCAGATGGGGATACGGTTCCCGGAACCCGTCCGGCTCCACGGAGCGCTGCTCCGCGCGGTCGGCACTCCCGGCGCCGGCGCTTCGGCGATCCATGTCGTCGGCTATCGCGCGGGCAATGAAGTGGGTCGGAGCGACTGGCTCGGCCCGCTCGACACGGCGCCCGTTTGGTTCGACATTCCATTGCCGACTGTCGATCGCATTCGCATCGAAGCGTGTGGCGGCAATTCGCGCGGCGTCTGGTACGCGATCGACGATCTAACGTACGCGCCGACGAATGCGGCCGAACCGGACTCCGAACCGATGCAACTGACGGTCGTCGACTTCGAGGACCGTGGCCACAAGGAGGTGCTGAACGAGACGCGCTACCAGGGCCTTGTTTGGGAACGCGGCGCCGGGGTTTTCCCTGTTGATCAATCGGTGATCGGCCCGTTCCCGCAGGACGAACCCAACCCGGCCGCGGACGACGACAATACGTCGAAGGTCGATCGCTCGATCGAGCGCGGGCAGGGAATGATCGACATCCGACTCGAGCAGAACTATGAGACGATCGTGCGCGGCGATCCGTTCACCGGCTTTCCACCCGATACGCAAGGCGCCGTCGGGCCGAATCATGTCGTGGTCGCGGTCAACAACGTAGTCGGGATCTACGACAAGGAAACCGGGGACGAAATCGGGAGGCTGGCCCTGGGAAGCCTCCAGCCGGGGAGCAACGGTGATCCGGAGCTGGTCTACGACACGTTCAGTAACCGTTGGATCCTCGTCAGTACGGACTTCATCGCGCGGCTCTTCTTGTCGATCTCGCTGACCGATGACCCGACCGGGTCCTGGTTCTCGACATCATTCAATGCCGAGTTGGACGAACCGCCGAACGTATGGCCGGACTTTCCGAAGCTGGGCGTGGACGAAGACGGCATCTATATCTCGTACAGTCTGGTCAACGCGGCCTTTACGGACCAGCCGCTGTTCGCGATCGAGAAGGCGCCGCTTCTGGACTCCGCGCCGGCGATGGGCGCCGTGACGGGCTTTTCCATACCGTTTCTGGAAGCCTTCAGCACGAACCAACCGATGGTCGTGCTGGATGACAGCGCGCCCGCCGGACATCTGCTGGTTTCGCGAAATGGTCTGGATCGACTCGGGATCAGCCGGGTCAATCCGCCGATCACCGACCCGACCTTCGAGTTCCTCGGACAGATCGACGCGCCGACGAAAACGGGTCAAGCGCGGGCCGAGCAGCTTGACGGTCCGGATGTATCGACGCTCGCCTCCAGGATGAGTGGTGCCGTGCTGCGCGACGGGCACATCTGGACGACGATGACCACCGCGTCGGATGAGTTCACGTTCATTCGCTGGTACCGGATCGACCCGGCAACGATGACGCTCGTGCAGGACGGGACCGTTGAAGACGGCATTCGGCACTACTATTACGGATCCATCGCGGTCAACCGGAACAACGACATCATGATCGGCTGCTCAGGATCCAACGCCGGGCAGTTCATCGGCGCGTATTTCACGGGTCGCGCCGCAACCGAGCTACAGCTGGACCTTGGACCGCCGACGGAATTTCGGTCCGGAGAATCGACCATTCAGAACCTCGATCAGTTCGGTCGCAACCGCTGGGGTGATTACAGCGCGACGGTTGTGGATCCGTTCGATGACCTGACCTTCTGGACGTTTCAGGCCTACGCCGACCAGTTCGGGCTCTGGGGTGTGCAGGTGGGACGGATCCGCGTGAATGACTGTAACGCGAACGGTATCAACGACGAGTGTGACCTGAGCTGCGACGGATGCGGCAATCCCGGCTGCGGTCAGTCGCTCGATTGCAACGCGAACGGCGTGCCCGACGAATGCGAGCCGGACTGCAACACGAACGCGGTACCGGACGAGTGCGACATCGCGTCGGGCGCCGCACTCGACTGCAACGGCAACGGTGTGCCGGACGAGTGCGACGTAGCCCAAGACGACGCCGACTGCAACGCGAACGCGGTACCGGACGAATGCGACATCGCGAGCGGGTTCAGCATCGACTGCAATGCCAACGGCCAACCGGACAGCTGCGATCTGGCGAACGGCACGGCCGCCGACTGCAACGCCAACGCGGTGCCCGATAGCTGCGACATCGCAGTCGGCACTGCGGCGGACTGTAACGCCAACGGCGTTCCGGACACGTGCGACATCGCCAGCGGCGTAGCCGTCGACTGTAACCAGAACGGGATTCCCGACAGTTGTGATGTCGCTCGTCGATTCGAGGCGCGGTCGCCGCTGCTCTCGCCGATCGGCGCCGGCAACCCGCAGCAGCACGTGTTCACCGACGTCCCTGAAGCGATCGACACCGTGCGCATCGAAGTACAAGCGCGCGGCGACTTCAATTTCACCAGTGAGTCGCTGCGGGTAACGTTTAACGGCCAGCTCCTGGGTGACCTGCTGACGTCCGGCTTTCGGGACTGTCCGCCCGCTGATACTCCCGACGTCGATGTGTTGTCGCTGGAGCCGGGAACCTTCAATGCGCTCCGTAGCGCGGGAGAAGGCAATGCGATGTTCGTGCTGGAGACGACGGCCGGTGTGGACGCGGGTCTGTGCGACGCGCCTGCGAGCTTTGTGCAGCTCGTCCTGAAGTATGACGATGGCGTGACCGGGTCCCGGGACGAGAATCAGAACGGTATCCCGGACGAGTGTGAATCCGGTCTGCCGGGCGACATGAACTGCGATGGAACGGTCAGCGTTAGCGACATCGGTGGTTTCGTGCTAGCCTTGACCGACCCGACCGGCTATGAGAAACAGTTCCCCGACTGCCGTCTGCTCAATGGTGACCTGAACAGCGACGGGGCCGTGTCTGTTTCCGACATCGGTCCGTTCGTCGAGTTGCTGACCGGGCCGTAGTCAGCCGGGACGGCGCACGCGGTCTCGATGCGCGACCGGGGACCGCGTGTGCTCGCTAGCCGGGATCGTTACCGCACGCGATCGGCCTGGGCCATCAGCCGACGGATGCGCTCGTTGGTGTCAGGGTGCGTGCTGAAGAGCGACGCCATTCCCTTTCCGGAAAGCGGCTGGATGATGAACATGTTGTGGAACGCGGGATGCGTGTTCATCGAGACGCGTTCGTTGCCGGCCTGCAGTCGCTGCAGCGCGTAGGCCAGCTTGCGCGGATCGCCGCAAAGCTCCCCGCCGAACGAATCGGCGGCGTACTCCCGCTGGCGGGATATCGCCATCTGGATCAGTCCGGCCGCCACCGGGGCCAGGATTGCCATTGCGAGCGCCCCTACCGCTCCCAGGGGATTGTTGTCGTTGCGCCCGCCGCCGAACCACATCAGCATCCAGCCGGCGTAGGAGATCATGCCGGCGATAACGGCCGCGACGGTCGAGATCAGCACGTCCCGATGACGGATGTGCGCCAGTTCGTGGGCCATGACGCCTTCGATCTCCTGTTCCGGAAAGTTTCGCAGCATGCCCTGCGTGATCGCGACCGCGGAGTGTTTCGGGCTGCGACCGGTGGCGAATGCGTTCGGAGCATCCTGCGGACAAACGTAGACCCGCGGCATCGGCAGGTTGGCGCGCTGCGCGAGGCCTTCGACCATATTGTAGAGCCAGGGCAGGTCATGGCGCTGGATCTCCTGGCCACGCATCGCGGCAATCGCAATCTTGTCGGAAAACAGGAACGCACCGACGTTTGTGACCAACCCGATCACGAGTCCCATGGTCAACCCGTATGGGCCGCCTGCGACGTACCCGATCAGCATGCACAGTCCGATTAGTCCGCCGAGCAGCACGGCGGTCTTGGCATTGTTCACGAAACGCATCAAACATCCTCCTGCTGGGCCCGGCGTCAGGCCGACAGCGATAGCCAATCTCGGTGCGGGGTCCTGGTCCCGCGAGCGGCGTTCTACCCGCACTATCTAGATTCGCCGGACGTCGACGACGGTTCGGCGATTCCAATATTGCGACGTTTTTCGACCGCATTCAATTGTTGCGGGCGTCCGAAACCGCTCGAAGTCGCCCGAACACGCCATGTTATGGCGAATTCCGGAAACAGCGCGAACGGGCGCCCTGACGATTGTAGGGCCCGGGTGTACAATCGTCGCGGTTATGGGATCTCCGCGATACAGGCGGGGCGCGATCGTGCTGGTCGTGCTGATCGTTTGGTTCGGCGGCTGTCGTCGCGCGCCGTCGGCGCAGGATGACTACGATGCCGTGCATGGGGTCGTTATTACACGCCGCGCTGACACAGGCCGTATGACCGTACGGGTCGACGCACCAAACGGCGGCAAGTATGCCGGTCGGGAGCTTGCCTGTCGGGTCACGAGTCTGAGCGAGATCTACGTCAATGACCGCGTCCGCGACCTGGCAGCCGTCAAGGCGGAGGATCGGGTCCAGCTTATCGGATACGTGGACCCGCGCGAGGCCGAGTTCGTGGTGACGCTGGCCAATGTACACCAGTCGGCACCGGAACCACCTCGTCCCATGTTGCCGCTTGCAACCGACAAAATCGACGCCCCTGGGGCGCGCGAGAAGGAGTGAGTATGTCAAGCCCGGCGCTGATTCAAAGTCTGCGCGGTCGAGAGGTGTTGGACTCCCGCGGCAACCCGACGGTCGAAGCCGAGGTCGGTCTGACGAACGGGATCGTCGCGACGGCCGCAGTTCCGAGCGGCGCCTCGACCGGTGCCAACGAGGCGATCGAGCTTCGCGACGGCGACAAGGCGCGCTATCTTGGCAAAGGCGTGCTGAAGGCAGTCGAGAACATCAACACGACCCTGGCCTCGGCACTCCGCGGGCTTGACCCGGCAGCGCAGGAGCACATCGACCGACGGATGTGCGAAGCGGACGGCACGCCGAACAAGGCCACGCTGGGCGCGAACGCGATCCTGGCAGCGTCGCTCGCGTGCGCCAAGGCGGCCGCACAGGCCCGCAACCTGCCTTTGTTCCGATATTTGGGGGGTGCATCGGCCCACGTGCTGCCGGTGCCGATGATGAACATCCTGAACGGTGGCAAACACGCCGACAACAACGTGGATTTTCAGGAGTTCATGATCCAGCCGTGGGGCGCCGCGTCGTTTCGCGAAGGGCTGCGGATGGGAACGGAGATCTTCCACCACCTGCGAGCGGTTTTGGCCGAGCGCGGCTACAACACGGCGGTCGGCGATGAGGGCGGCTTTGCACCGGATCTGAAGTCCAACGACGAGGCGCTCGAGGTGATCGCGGTCGCGACCGAGCGGGCCGGCTACAAGCTGGGCAGCGACGTCTGGATTGCGCTCGACCCTGCGACGAGCGAGATGTGGGACAAGGAAAGCGGCCGGTACCGCTTCTTCAAGTCGGATCCCGACCGACTGGCGACCAGCGACGAATTGATCGATTTGTGGCGTGGCTGGTGTGACAAGTACCCGATCTGCAGTATCGAGGACGGCTTGGCGGAAGACGATTGGGACGGCTGGCGGAAACTGACCGAGGTGCTCGGCGAAAAAGTGCAGCTCGTCGGCGACGACCTGTTCGTAACGAACGCCGCGTATCTGGAACGCGGCATCACGGAAGCGTGTGCCAACGCGATTCTGGTCAAGGTCAACCAGATCGGGACGCTGACGGATACCTTCGCCGCAGTAAACCTGGCGATGCGCAACGGGTACGCCGCCGTCATCAGCCACCGTAGCGGCGAAACCGAAGATACGACGATTGCCGACCTGGCAGTGGCGACCAACGCCGGGCAGATCAAAACCGGCAGCGCGTCGCGCAGCGACCGCATTGCGAAGTACAATCAGCTCCTGCGAATCGAGGAGCGGTTGGGCAGCGAAGCCGTCTACGGGGTTGCCTACTGGCGGAAACGGGGTTAGCAAACAACAACCCAAACCGGACGACACGGATGTCGGATCGAGCCATTACAACGCTGTTCTTCTGGATGATGGTCACGCTCGGCGCCGGCATGCTGACGCCCTGCGTGCTCCTGCCGGCGTGGCTGGATTACCGGGCGGCGTCGCTACTGCACCAGCAGCGCGGCCACGAGGTCGCGGCACTGCGGGAGCACCTCGAAGTCCTGCAAAAACAGAATGCGCACCGTGACGACCCGGCCTATCTGCGGCGTCTCGAGCGCGACGAGTTCGGCGACCGGCCCGACGACCCGCGGCAGACGATCGTGATCGACCCTGATGTACTACGCGAAGCTGAAGCGACGCTCGCCCGTATGGACGCGCCTTCAGATCCGGTCGAAGCGGACGGGCTGCACCAGCAGGTCGAGTTGTTCGTGGGGAAGTATCCGATTCTGGCCTTGTGCGTTCGCGCGGAGACCCGGCCGGTGCTGATAGGGCTGGGCGCGGGGATGATTGTCACCGCACTCGTACTGCTGCGCGCTCGCACAATCCGAACGGACCGCCTACTCTCTACGCATTGATGGACACGAAGACGCCAACCGCGCTCGCGCGGGGAAACCGGACCGAGCCACCTTGTACAAGATCTTCCTGACGATTCGCTACCTGCGGAAACGCCGAATCGCTTACTTTGCGATCGGTGCGGTCACGCTGTGTACCGCGATGGTCCTGATCGTATCGTCGGTCATGGGCGGATTCCTCGATAAGCTGAAGCTCAAGGCGCGCGGTCTGCTGGGAGACGTGATCGTGCGCGGGGACTCGGCCCGTGGATTCCCGCTCTATCAGGAACTGATCGACGAGATCAAGCAGTGGCCGGAGATCGTCGAAGCAACGCCGGTGATCGTGACCTACGGCATGATGAAGTTCGAGGACTCGCCGAGCGTTCAGACGGTGATCGTCTCCGGGATCAAGCTGGAGGAGACCTACCGCGTCAACGCCTTCAAGTCGGGGCTTTTCTACGAGCAACACTATCCCGGGACGACGACGTTCGCGCCGCAACAGCAGCCAGTGGTCGGGTTCGACGATCAGCGCTCGGCCCGCAAGGAAACACCCGAGGGAACGATCATCCTGCCGGTCCTGCCGCTGTCGCTAGCGGACGCCCTGGCCAAATCACGCGCGGCCGACACAAATGAGGACGATGTTTACGCGGGTACGCGGCTGAATGAAGCCCTGGCAGAGTACAACCTGCCGCTCATTCCCGGCGTCTTTGCCCGCGGCAGCGCACCGGAACTCTCCAACGAACGGCCGCGCCCTGGCTTCGAAGGGGAACCGCGCGACGGGGCGATCATCGGCCGGGATCTGGTGGCCAAGCGCCTCCGAGACGGCTCGTACCGACGCTACGACCTGCTCCCGCGCGGCTGCGTCGTCACGCTCACGCTGCTGCCGATCTCGGACGCGGCGAACGTCGATACGCCGATCAAGTATCCGTTTCGTTACGCGGACGATTCGCGTACGGGCATCTACGAGATCGACTCGCAACAGGTCTACGTAGCATTCGAGGTCTTGCAGAAGCTGTTGCAGATGGACGCCGGCGAAACAATCGACGGCGATCCGATTCCGGCACGGGCCTCGCAGATCCAGATCAAGGTCGCTGCGGGGGTCGACGCGACCGCACTGGCCCGGCGTTTGGAACGACACTTCCACCTTTATCGAAACGACGAGCGCTTCAACCTGACGTTTGACGAAAAACTGTTGCTGGAACGCACCGAGGTCGTCACCTGGGAGGAGTCGCAGGCGCACTACATCAAGCCCGTCGAAAAGGAGCGGCAACTGGTCACGATTCTGTTCGGGACCATCTCGCTGGTTGCGGCCGTGCTCGTGCTGTGCATCCTTTACATGATCGTGCTGCAGAAGACGCGCGACATCGGCATCGTGAAGAGCATCGGCGGTTCGTCGGCCGGGGTCGCGAGCATCTTCATGCTCTACGGCGTCGCGATCGGCGTCGTCGGCAGCATTTCGGGATCGGTTCTCGGCACGCTCTTCGTCGTCTACATCAACGATATTCAGGACCTGCTCGTGTGGCTCAACCCGGCCTGGCAGGTCTGGGACCGGTCGGTCTACTCCTTCGACGAGATCCCCAACACGGTGCGGCCGATCGAAGTCGCGTTCATTGCGGTCGGCGGAATCTTCATGGCGACGATGGGCTCGATGACCGCCGCCTGGCGCGCGGGCAGCATGCACCCCGTCGAGGCGCTGCGCTATGAGTAATCCGTTGATGGAAGCGGTCGACCTCCGTAAGACCTACCGCATGGGTCGCGTCGGTGTCGAGGTCCTGCGTGGCTGCTCGCTGGCGATCGGGTCGGGAGAATTCCTCGCGATCATGGGCAAGTCCGGCAGCGGCAAAAGCACGCTGTTGCACTTGCTCGGTGCGCTCGACGTACCCAACCAGGGCCAGGTCACGTTCCACGACAAGCCCATCTATGCACCGCCGACACAACGCCGGTTCCGGCCCGGCGTGCTCGACACGTTCTCCTTCTGGGAACAGAGCCGGATCCGGCTCCGTCGACACGCGTTCGGCTTCGTGTTCCAGTTCTATCACCTGCTCCCGGAACTCACCGTTCTGGAGAACGTGCTGCTGACGCGCATGATCGGCACACCCTGGCTGCGCTGGGGCAGTCGGCGAAAAAAGTACGACGAACGCGCCCGCAGCATCATCGAACGCGTCGGGCTCACGGCGCGTATCAAGCACCGGCCCAACGAACTCTCCGGAGGCGAGCGGCAGCGCGTTGCGATCGCCCGCGCGTTGATTCACGATCCGCAGATTCTCTTCGCGGACGAGCCAACCGGCAATCTGGACGAAGACTCCGGCGGTCGCATCCTCGAACTGCTCACCGGCCTGCACGGTGAAGGCCAGACGATCGTGATGGTCACGCACGACGCCTCCGTCGCGCGCGCCGCCGACCGTACGTTGCATCTCGACCGCGGTGTGCTAGCAACCAACTAACGGGAACGACAACGATCAGACGGACGATGGCCGCTTCGCCGCCGCGCCGTTGCTAGGCACTAATTGCTGCGCCAAGGTCCAATCTCCGGTATACTTTCAAACGGGGCGAGAACCGTGGCCAATCTTTGCTTGAGGGGTAAAAACATGTTTCGAAAGATGTTTGCAAAGCAGCTGGCACCCGCACTTACTTTGCTACTCGGTAGTGCACCGCTGATCGCTGGAGAGGGCGCACCGGTGGAAGCGCCGCCAAAACCCAACATCGTGCTGATTCTGGTGGACGATCTCGGGCCCGATCTCGTGGGTGTGTATCGGCAGGTGCTGATCGATCGGGTCCAGGCGGCCCCGGGCTGTGCCGACAACGATGATTGCCACCCGCAGCCGGCGAAGACACCGACAATGGACGCGATGGCGGCAAACGGCAAACAATTCACCCGTGTCTGGTCCAACCCGGTCTGCTCACCAACTCGGGCGCATCTCATGACCGGTCTTTATGGCTTTCGCACCGGGATCGGGACGATCGTGACCCGGGAACCTTTCATCGGGATCCGTTTTCCCAGCAAGCCGCTGCCCTGGGCGCTGGAGGAAGTCGGCTACACGACGGCATGCACTGGCAAATGGCACCTGCGCGAGTGCGGCGACGAGCGGCTCGCACAACACCCGGTGTTGCAGTCGCGAGGGGCTTCGGGCGAGTTCGAAGGCGCCGGTTTCGACTACTACGCCGGAAGTCTCTTCAACCTAAAAATGGTCAACCAGATCCCCGACTGCGTCCCGACGGATGCCTGTGAAGGATACTACTCCTGGGCAAAGACGTTCAGCCTGCCCGGCGCGGACCCGAAGACGTTGTACGGTCATCCCGTCTACGCGACGGTGGATACGATTGAGGATGCAATCGGCGTGATCGATCCAGACGTCCCGCTGCGTGCACCGCTGCCGGACTTTCAGCTACAAGAGCCGTGGTTTCTCTACGTGCCCGTCAACGCGCCGCACGGCCCATTCACGCTGCCCTGCCCTAATCACACGGAAGAAGTCAACATCCACTGGCGCGTTCGCCAACTAACCGAGGACCTCGATCGCGAGTTAGCGAAGTTGTTCGACGTTATCGATTGGAACGACACCGTTGTCTTTCTCCTCGGAGACAACGGTACGCACAACACTGCAATCACCCCGAGAGTGCTCGACGGGCACGGCAAAGGGAATATATTCGAAGGCGGCGTACACGTGCCGCTGATCGTGCGGGGAGTGGGAATCGCGCCAGGGACACAATGCGACGCACTAGTCAATACGACGGACCTTTATGCGACCATCGCAGATTTTGCCGGCGCGAACGAACATCCGATGGACTCGCACTCGTTTCTCGACGCGCTGCGGAATCCGGCAGAGTTCGTTCCGCGCCGAACGATCTACGCCGAGCTGTTCGAACCGAACTTCGATGCCACGCAACAATCGTTCAACCCTGCGATGCTCATTCGCCACGATCGCGCGATTCGCAACCAGCGCTACCGACTCATCCGCGGACGCGGCCGGGTCCCAAGCCGGATCGAACTGTTCGACCTGCTGCTGGACCCGTTCGAGCAGGACAACCTCTACCCGACGATCACGAACCCTCCGGTCGACCCGGAGCTGTTGGCGAACTACTGCGAGCTGCGCTGCGCCCTGGCGGCACTTTGCGTGGACGCAACGTGTGTCGACATGCCCGATCTGGCACTGTGCGGAGAGTGCGAGTAGCGCTCTCGAGCGCCCATCGTCGTCAAGTGCGCCCGGCGCGCTCCAAATGCCGGGCGCCCCACGCGCATACAGCATCCATGACCGGCGCCAGACTACGACCGTAGTCCGTCAGCGAGTACTCGACGCGTGGCGGAACCTGGTCGAACGCCTCACGCCGGACGATTCCGTCGCGCTCCAATTCGCGCAAGCTCTGTACCAGCATCTTTTTCGTGATCTGCGGTATCGCGCGCTGCAACTCGCCGAGCCGCCCGATCCCGTTGCTCAGCCGCCACCAGAGAACCCCCTTCCACTTGCCCCCGAGGACTCCCCAGGTCGCCGTGAACGGACAGTGCTGCGGGTCGTAGCGATAGACGCCCGAGTCGGGTTGTGTCGTCATCGGCCAACTCCTCACGATGCCCCGGTCACTTTGTAGTGCCTACTTTACACGGTCGCCACGCCCGCAGTAGCGTGGAGAGCATGATCGATCTGAACCTGGGTGACCAATCGTACCGCACGCCGCCCCGGCGCGGACGCTGGCAGGAGAACGCTGAATGACACCCACGCTATTTCGCATCATTCTCCCCGTACGGGACATCGAACAAGCCGCGCGGTTCTACGCGGCGGTGCTCGGCATGCCGGGCATTCGCGTCTCCGGCGGCCGGCACTACTTCAACTGCGACGGTACGATTCTGGCCTGTTTCTGGCCGCGCGGCGACGACGAAGACTACGACCCCGAGCCGAACCCCCAGGACATCTACTTTGCCGTGGATGATCTCGAAGCGTGTCGTCACCGGTGTGTCGACGCCGGCGCCGCCCTGGATGTCGGGGAGGTGCATGGCGCACCCGCCGGGGAAATCGTAACCCGCCCATGGGGCGAGCGCTCGTTCTACGCTCATGACCCGTTCGGCAACAAGCTCTGCTTCGTCGATCGCTCGACCTGTTTCACCGGCGGCTGAACGGACGCTAAACCGCTGCGCTTGCCGCTGTCGGCGTTCCGTAGCATGATGTCGGGATGCAAACGACGATCCTGCTTTTCGGACCGGTGCGGCTCGCCCTGGCGACAACGCTCTTCCTGACGATCAGCGGCTGCGCTACCTGGAGCTACGACCACGTTGACGTTGGCCGTGAGTGGTCCAGCAACAAGAAGTTCCTTCCGGCCCGCGACCAGTATCGCACCGACGTCGGCGTGGCGCAGCTAAGCAAGGACAAATTTGGCAAGACGCAAGCACTGGTCGTGCTGATCGCGGAGAACCAGAATGTCGCCGGCAAGCTGCTGGCGACGAAGATTCAGCGTGCATGGGGCTGGCGACCACAAAGCGGCTACCGGCTGGTGGCCGAGGTGGACCCGGAACTGGCCGGCATCTCCGAGGCGGGTCCGATGGACACGCTGCGGCTGATCGCGGCCGAGTTGACAGAAGCCGCTCGTGACCGACACGTGCGCGAGATCCACAGCTGGGTCGCGGCCGGGCTGATCCGCCTCCTGCAACGCTGGCCGGACGTCAGCGATGAAGGGCCGGCGTATTCCCGCATTGCCGACCTGCTCGAGTTCGTCCCCCCCGGCGGCACCGCCACCATCCGCATGGACAACCAAGGCCACTACCATTTCGAATACGTGTTCGGCACGGTTCGCTGACCCGTCAGAGACTGACTTCGCCGGCAAGAGGCAACGACGACGCGTACGCGTATCTCGCTACGGCGTAGCGATCTCGTGCGGCCTCTAGCGGTCACGCGCTCATTCGCCGATGCGGGCGATCCCGTTGTGCGCATCCAGCGTCATGGGCGTGCTGATCGTCAGCGTTTCGTCGTAGATGCCGCCACGGATGCGCAGGTGCGCGCCGGTCCAGGCCGCATTCACCGCTGTCGTCACCGTTCGATAGGGCCGTGCGTAGGTGCCGTTCTCCGGGGTACCGCCGGTGGTCGCCACGTAGAGTACGCCGGAGTAGTGCTTCAGATAGACGTCGTCGTCACTCGGCGCGTCGTTATCGAGCAGCACGACGTGCATCTGGCCCTTGATTCCCGGTGCCCCAAGATCGTCGACATCCCAAATCGTGATTCCCTCGGGCTCCTCATACTCCGGAAAGCCGTCGGTGAACTGGAAGTTAAACCGACCGCTGCCGTTCTGTGAGACGTTGACCCGCCGACCGTCCGCCATGTCGAATACCCAGATCGCGTCGGCAACCAGGTAAAGCCGTTCGTCACTCGCTGAGATCACGCCGCCCTGCACACGCGTCACGGTCTGCGGCCCGGTGCCTTGGGCGTTTCGCAGCGGCAATGGTGAGAGCAACTGCAGCCCGATCGGGCCAGGGCCCTCGACCGTGGACCAATCGAGCTGATAACGGTCGATCTCCGTGATGTCGAAGAAATCGGAGGAGTACAGGATCCCGTTACGATCGACCGCGATCCACGGCGAGTGGTCACGCTGATCGATGACGTCCCAAGTCACGTGTTTGACGAACGCCAGGCTCGCATCGGCACGAAAGAGCGCCAGACCGTCAGGCCCACCTTCGATCGGGACGAGCACGTACTGCAATCCGGTATCCGGATTACGAAAAACGGAGATGTCACCCAGGTGGTTGTACCCCGCGACCGTAAGCACTGGCACCGAGCTGAGGTTGACGAATGTGACGCCTGGCGTAAACAGTCCGAAGCTGTTGAGATCCTGCGTGACCGGGACACGCCACAACCGGCCGCGCTGCGTGATATACCAGTGCGTGTCGTCGTGCGCTATGCCCTGGCACTCCTCGGTCCAGTCGGCCTCGACCTGGTTCGGATAGTTACCCAAATAGCGGTAGTACGCCTCATACGGCTCTGCCGCGTGCGCGGCCAGAACCAGGATCGTGACGGCGCACCCGCATGTGAAACGGCACCAGTCCATGGCTGCTTCTCCAGCGGCACTGCCGCCTCTCACGACAAGGTCATCGTCGGCTCACCAACGAGCTATCGCCGACTACTGCAAACATCCTCAATTCGCGGTCCTGGCGTACCGACTCTCATTTTTTTGGGGGCGATTCAAATGTGACGCCGCATCGGGGTATCCGCTCGAGCCATCGCGCCAACTGTCGACACGATTGGCGAGGACGCCTCACGGGAAGGCTTGTTGAAGGTGCAACGATCACCTGGGTCAGGAGTTGGCTCAGGTGATCATTCCGGACGAAGTCAACACAAGATGGCAAAGGGCGTGGCTGAAATCGACCATCGCACCACGCCGCGAAACGATCATGCGTTCGCGTTGGTCATCACTTCACCCAGCCCGCCCGCTCCCGGCAAGATATAGTGGTCATTGTTGAGGCCCCGCTCGTTTTCGGGATCCATCCCGGGAACGGTTTGCTGAACCGGGGGCGCCGACGCACCACGATCGACGCTCAATGCCCATAGCTGGACGCGCGGATAACGCTCCCGCAGGCGCTGGATGGCTTCTGGCGCCACGATCAAGTGAATCACGGCCACGCCAAGGGCAGATTGCAGGCCGTGATGCTGCTCGTACTCCTGGAGGACTCGCTCGATCGTCGAGCCAGTGGCACCCATCGGATCGGGGATTACCAGTAGTGTTTCCGCGACCGATCCACCGATCTTGATCCCCTCCAGCGAAACCCCTTCGACGCCACTCCCGGCGGACGACACGCGCGCGGCGCCGATGTAGTCCTGCCGGATGTTGGCCGGCGGCATGACCTGGCACGCGGACTCGAAACAGGAGAGTGCCGGGATTACGCCGCCACGCACGATTGTGCAAATCACGACCTTGGTATCGGGCTGGAATCGTCGACACTGAGCGATTCCGCGCGAATCCTTGGGATACATCCGAGTCGGCACGGCAACGGTCTCCGTCGGCAAGTGCTCATTGAAGACGGCGGAGAGAAGATGCTCGTACGCCAATCGAGTGAGCTGCAGCAAGGCCGGCCCATCACTCTCGGGCGATCGGATGCGAGCAAGCAGAGAATCCGTGTAGGCGCCGCTCAAGATTCGAACACTTTCGCCGTAGTGGTGCTCCGCGAACATTGATCTCTCTCCGATTCGAGGTCGCATCGTGTTCAACAAGCATCGGCATCAGGCCGTGGGCAAGCATCGCCGGAAATGCGCGCAAGCAAACCCCCATACTACGGTCGGCTCTGCAAGAAGCGTAGGTAGCCCGAGAAATCCGTCAGATTCCGCCAAATCGGCAGAGATGTACGGAAATGAGGACAACCCGACTATCGGACGGTGCCGCCGCCACGATGTCGACGAACGGTTTGACCGTTGTCACGGTTCGACTATCATGGGAAACGCATCCCGTGGAATAATCGCCATTGGAGCATAATAGCCGGGCACCGATGGCATAAATGGGGCAACGCGCTTCCAACATCCCTGTAGCCTGGGGTTTTCGAAGAAGGTCTGAATGCAATTTGAAGATTTGCGGCTAAGCAAGTCGCTCCTGCGTGCCGTACGCGCCGCGGGCTATCACACTCCCACCCCGATTCAATCGAACGCCATCCCGCATATTCTCGCGGGTCGAGATCTGCTCGGCTGCGCCCAAACGGGGACCGGCAAGACCGCTGCGTTTGTGCTGCCAATTCTGCAGCGATTGATCGACGAGCCGAACGGTCAGCGGCGGGGTCCTATCCGCGCGCTGGTGCTCTGCCCGACGCGCGAATTGGCGCAGCAGATCCATGACAGTGTCCGCGATTACGGCCGACACACGAAAGTGCGCCAGGCTGTCCTGTTCGGAGGTGTCGGACAGGGTCGTCAAGCGCGCCAACTCAACGCTGGAATCGACGTTTTGGTCGCGACCCCGGGACGTCTGCTCGACTTCGTCGGACAGGGGCTGGTGAAACTGGCAGGCGCCGATGTCCTCGTCCTGGACGAGGCGGACCGTATGCTTGATATGGGTTTCCTTCCGGACATTCGTCGGATACTCGGTCTGCTGCCGCGCGCTCGGCAATCGCTGCTTTTTTCCGCGACGATGCCGCCGGCGATCCGCAAGCTGGCCGACGAAATCCTCGATGACCCGGTGCCCGTTCAGATGGCACGGATGTCATCGCCTGCCAAGGACGTTGCCCAACGGGTCTACCATGTCGATCCGCTCCAGAAGACGCCGTTGCTGGTACACTTGCTCGTCCGCTCGAAGAGCAGCCGAGTGCTCGTGTTCACGCGGACGAAACACGGTGCCGATCGATTGGCGAAGCGGTTGACGCATTCCGGTGTGCGCGCGGCGGCGCTGCACGGCAATAAGACGCAGAACGCTCGCACCCGCGCGCTCGCCGAGTTTCGTTCAGCCCGGACACCGGTACTGGTCGCGACTGACATTGCCGCCCGGGGACTCGATGTGGACGATATTGGACAGGTATTCAATTACGACCTGACACCCGATCCCGAAACGTACATCCATCGTATCGGTCGCACTGGCCGGGCGGGTGCGAAGGGAACGGCGATCTCATTCTGCACCGCGCAGGATCGCGACGATCTCAAAGCAATCGAGAAACTCCTCCGCGCTCCGATCGATCGCGCAACAGTACCTCCCCTACGTCTCGAGCGCGCGAAGTCGAAGCCGCGACCAGCGACGGCGAGCCCACGTTCGGTGGGGGATCGATCGCCACGGTCACCCCGAAAGAAGAGCGATGGGGCGCAAGCGAGCCCGCGCCGCCAGGCGCGTCGAAAAGGGCGAAGTACGCACCGCGCGAAAGCGTAACGCTCGGAATTTTCGAGCCGACCTGCCGATCCCATGGAACATCCCGGCATTACGCATCGATCTCGACGCCGACTCTCAGCGGCCCGTAGAACCAAACGGCGAAGACGGCGCGTCGCGCGACCGGCCTGAGAACATCCACACTGGTAGCAAGCTACCAGTGCCACCCGGATTTCGTGCCGAGTGCCCCTCCCACACGCGCAGGTGAAGTCAGACGACCCGGAACCACTGCAGCGAATGCGCAGCAGTCAGCGTCGGTCGAGGGTGATTCGAGGTTGACGGGGGTTGACGACGTCAAATTGGCGCAACTGTTGCTGGGTGCGGGAGTTGCCGACGATTGGCGTTCCGGGGCAGGCCCCGGCGAAAGGAAGGAATGGGCGCGGCTGGATTCGAACCAGCGGTAGGCATCGCCAACGGGTTTACAGCCCGTCCCCTTTGTCCACTCGGGCACACGCCCCTTCCAGGACGGGGCAATATAGTCGATTCCCGCCGCCCGGAAAAGGGCGCGGGGGCCTAACGAATCGTGCGACATCAAGGCCGACCCGATTCGTCCGATAACGCAAATCTGCGACCTGCTTTTATAGGACGTCACAGATGGAAACTTTTTGTTGACCGTTTGGGGGAGGTGACAGATAATACCCATGTGGTCTGGCGAGTGTCCGATGGAGTTGTACGGACGACTCGGCTGATGGGTACCCGCCGGAAGTGACGTGTCCGAACGCCCGAGCATCGCGTGGCGGTTGGCTTACCTGGGTCGGACGCGTTGGATGACATTGTAAGGTTCGGGCTCCAGGGATAGGAATCCGTATGGCGTTTCAGTATCACTCGCCTCACCTGGAAAACCTCGCGGAGCAGTTGAAACGCGGTCCGCGGCGGCTTCGGCTGCGCCAGTTGATCAGCGTCGAGTTCCTGCTCTCGGTGACGGAACCGGGTAAGCAGTATCCGTTTGATTTCGTTCAACATGCGATGACCGGGTATCGGTCGACCGCCCAGAGTGAGTCGCCGTTGATTTCGGGTGACGCGCTACGAACGGATTTGACCACGCTCGCTGAGGAGATCAGCGCCGACGCGGAGATTCACGTCCGCGCCTGGCCCGGCGTGATCTGGTCGGTACAACAGCTTGCGGACCGGTTCGATGTCAGCACGAAGACCATCTTCCGTTGGCGCAAGCGCGGCCTGGTCGGCTGGAAGCTGCGCTACGACGACGGTCGCATTCGCGTCGTGTTCCCGGATCGTTGCGTACAGCGGTTCGTTTGTGCGAACGTGGATCTGGTCAATCGTGGATCGAGCTTCTCGCAACTTTCGCGAGGCGAGCGGAACCAGATTATCGATCGCGCACGACAGTTGGCGACGGACGGTCGGCGAACGGCAAACGCGGTCGCCAAGACGATCGCCGAGGAAACGGGACGCGCGGTCGAGACGATTCGGCTGATTCTCAAGGCCTACGACGAAGCGCACCCGCAGGCGGGCATTTTCAACCGCTCGCACCTCGCGGTGGAAGCGAATGACCATCGCTTGAAGATTTGGGAAGCACATTGTGACGGTGCGACTGTCGAGGCGCTGTCTCGCAAGTTTGAGCTGCCGCGCGAGCAGGTCTATCAGGCGATCACCGGTATGCGCGCGCGGGACATTGCCGCGCAGCCGATCGAGTTCATTGCGAGCGACGAGTTCCTCCAAGCGGATGCTGAGACGCTCATCCTCTCGGATCCGGCAGTCGACGATCCGTTTGCGACTTCGAGCACTGCGGCCAAGCGCATTCCGCGTGACTTGCCGCCTTATTTGCAGCAGTTGTTCTACCAGCCGTTGTTGACTCCCGACGGCGAGGTGGCGCTGTTCCGCAAGATGAACTACTTGCGGTTCAAGGCCGAGCGGATGCGGCAGGCTTTGGATCCCGAGTCCGCGGGAGCCGCCGACCTGGATGCGATCGACGCGCTGCTCGAGGAGGCCCATCGGGTCAAAAATCAGATCACGAAGGCGAACTTGCGATTGGTCGTGAGTGTCGCCAAGCGGCATGCGACGCCGACGCAGAACTTCTTCGAAATCGTCAGCGATGGGAACATCTCGCTGATGCGCGCGGTAGACCGCTTTGATTATTCGCGCGGCTTCAAGTTCAGCACGTACGCCTCGTGGGCGATCATGAAGAATTTCGCGCGTACGATCCCCGAGCAGCGTCATCACCTCGATCGTTACCAGACAGGCCGCGACGAGTATCTGGAGGCCGTTCCGGGCCCCACCCTGGACGAGATCGAAAGCGATCATCTGTTGGCGATTCGCAACTCGCTCGAGAAGATGCTGGATACGTTGCCGGAGCGTGAGCAATCGATCCTACGGCAGCGTTACGGGCTGGACAATCGCGGCGAATCACAGACGCTCGAGCAGATCGGGCAGCAGTTCGGCGTATCGAAAGAGCGGATCCGCCAACTCGAAGCACGCGCGATGCAGAAGCTTCGCGCGGACTTCGCGGACAGAATGCAGCAATTGCTGGGAAACTGACGACCGTCGCTTTTTCTCCTTGCTTCAACGACACATCTGCGCGGCACTCACTCTGAGTGCCGGTGCGCGCACATCCGTTTCAGGAATCAGGGTTAGCGGCACCTCGCAAGCGTTCGCACCGGACTTCATCTAGAATGGTCGGCTCATGGTCGAGTCACCTTCCTCAACTTCGACTGTCGTTGACCAGCGACGTTCGTTGCCGGTCCTCCGTGGTGCCCTGCCGATCTTTGCCCTGGCGTTGGGCGTTCGTTTGGTCCATTTGCTCAGCATCACGGACATCGGCTTCTTCGAGGTTCCGCTCTCTGATGCCGCGGTCTATGTCGAACGTGCACGCTCGATCGTGGCTGGCGACTGGTTGGGCGATGAGCGATTCGTCCATGCGCCCAGCTACGCGTGGTTCCTGGCGCTGTCGGCGGCTGTCACGAACGACCTGGTTTGGTCGCCGCGCGTTGTGCAGATTCTGCTCGGGAGCGTTTCCTGCTGCTTGATCGCGGCGCTTGGGGCGCGGATGTTCGACCGCACGGTCGGGCTGATCGCCGGTGTACTGGTCGCGCTGCATCCGGCGGCCGTTTTCCATGACGCGCTGATTCAGAAGACGACGCTCAGCCTGTTCTTTGCGGCGTTGGCGTTGGAGCGTACTCAAGCCGCGGTGGCGCAGGGCAAGGCATGGCGTTGGTTCATCGCGGGGATCGTCTGGGGGCTGCTGGTCCTGACGCGGCAGAACCTACTGGCCCTGCTGCCGTTGCCGATCATCTGGCTGTGGACGGCTGGTAGCGCGCCCCCACGCTATGGCGCGCGGGTCGGTGTCGCGATGCTCTTTCTGCTCACGTTCTCGGCGACCGTATCGCCGTGGGTGATTCGTAACCGAATCGTTCACGGCGGTCTGCTGCTGACGACGCCGAACCTGGGCCAGAACTTCGCGATGGGCAATCATATCGACGCCACCGGCACCTACCTGCCGCATCGTCGCGGCTATGCGAACGGCCTGCACGAACAGCAGGCCTGGGTGCGCCAAGCGGAACAGGCCGCGGGCCGATCGCTTTCCGCGCAAGAGGTGTCCGACCATTATCTGCGCGCCGGCCTCGACTTCGTTCGTTCGCACCCGACCAGTTTTGCGCGGATCTGCGTGTGGAAGTGGCTCCTGCTGTGGAACACGTATGAACCGCCGGACACTGAGGACTACTACTTGTACCTGGAGTGGTCGCGCGTTCTGCGTTTGCTCGACGCAATCGGGCACTACGGCGGACTGGCACCGTTGGCGCTGGTAGGCATGGTGTTCGCGATCGGTCGCTGGCCGCGCCTTTGGCCGTTGTACGCATGGGTTGTGCTGGTTGCGCTATCGGTGGCGGCTTTTGTCGTCTTTGGTCGCTATCGGATCCCGTTGCTGCCGGCGGTCGCGCCATTCGCGGCCCACGGCATCTGCGCCCTGTTCCGAGCGGCCCGCGCGCACGACCGAGTGCGGTTGAGCGGAGCGATCGGACTGCTGCTGGCGGCGGCGGTTCCCGCAAACTGGCCGCTGCTCAGCGCACGTACGGTTCAGGTTAGCGGACTCGTCAATCATGCGATTGCGCTCGCCGACAGCCAGCGATACGACGAAGCCCTGAGCACGCTGGATCGCGCCCGAACGCTCGATTCCGACAATGTCGATGTCGCTTACGTCGAAGCGACAGTCCGCGAGGAGCGGAACGAACTGGACGCGGCGCAGCGCGCCGTCGAGCAGGCACTCCGTGGTGATGCCTACTATGGTGCCGCATGGCGTTTGCTGGGCAAGCTCCATCTGGCGCTGGGTCGGCCGGAGGCGGCTCGCCAGTGTTACGAACAAGCGATCCATGTGGAGCCGTTTCAGGCACAGTCGTATGTCGGGCTCGGGCTGGTCGCGGCGCAGGTCGGCGATGTCGTCAGCGCTCTTTCTGCGTTCAACCGCGCCATCGAACTTGACGCGCGCAACGTGGACGCACGCGTCAATCGTGGCATTGCGCTACTGCTCGACGGGCGGACGGAAGCGTCACTGATCGCATTTGACCAGGCGCTGGCGATTACACGGGACCACCCGCTAGCCCTGGTGAATCGCGCACTGGCACTGCTGCAGCTCGGGCGCGTCGACGAGGCGCGACGTGGCCTGGAGCGCGCGTTTTCGCAGGCCGACGACGATCCGGACATTGCGATCAACCTCGCTCTCGTTCAGCAGCGATTGGGGGATCCGGCCGCAGCCCGGGACACGCTCTTGCGCGGAATCGCGGCCCGCCGAGCGATTTTGGATGGGACCGACGACGCGGACACCGGCTTGTCCCGGATGCAACGGCTGCTCGAAACGCTGCGTTGAGCATTGCGTCACAGATGTTGACCGGCATCAAAGGCTCGTTCGTTATCGGTCCGACGACTGGCGTCCGATCGTGTTGGCGGATATCCCGAGCGGTCGATTCGGATTTATTCGGACCCGCGCGGATTCGGGACAGTTGCCGATAAAATAGAATGTTCGAGCGCGAGTCGGCGATCGATGCCGGGAGCGCTTCCATTCTCGGCGGCGCAACCGTTCGAACGCGCCGCCAGGATTTGGTTCTACTTCACGCACGAGCGTGAATCGGAGCGGATGCACGATGACAAGACAGTCGCGCGTCGACAAGCCCTGGAGCCGGCGGATGCCCGCCGCGCCTCGCGAGGGTGCGCGCCGGCGTTCGGGCAGGTGGGCATCGGTCATCGAGTGCGCTTGTCTCATCGCGCTGGTGGCATCTGGGACCGCGCAGGAACCGCCACTGATCGCGACAGCGACGCTCCCGGAGTCCAATGAGGCGCGGCTGATTTCCAACCGCGTGGTGGAGGCGCTCGAGGTCGGCGACCATCGACTCGCCATTCGGCTGATCGAACAGTTGGCAGAAATGCCGGATCAACTGACCCCGGCCTCCGGCAGCCGAACGTACTACCCCGTCTGGCTCGAGGCATTTCGGTTGCAAAGCCGACTGCCCGAAGAAGCCCGGACGTTTTACCGCGGGTTGAACGATCCGGAAGTGAATGGCCGCTTCGCGCGGGCGGTAGCAGCGCACGACCTCCCGGAGTTGGAGCTGCTCTTTCGGACACAACGGGCCGCGAGTGCGTGGCCGGAAATCGCGCTGACACTGTCAGGGCTGCTGATCGACGACGGTGAGATGGGTGCCGCGGCGGCGATCCTGCAGACCCTCGCGGACAACACCACCATCGGTGCGGAGGCGGAGGCCCTGCGGGTCATCGCGTTCGCGAAGCGCGGCGCATGGGGAGTTGCCGGGGAGGCGTTCGGCAGCCTGACGCGCACGCTCGACGCCTCCCCGCTTCCGGGGTGGGACGTACGTCGGGATCAGCTGGCCGGTTGGCTCGAGCGCGAGCGGGCGCGACAGCGTGCCGGGATCGAGCCGCTCGCGCTGGAACTCCGGAACACATCGTGGTCGGCGGCCCTGCCGTCGGACGACGTCACCTTGGACCGCGATGCGCGTCTGATGGAGGCAATTGATCTCAAACGGCGTTTGCCGTTGCTGGCGCCGCTGCGGGTTGGCGACGCGCTGCTGGTTCGAGTGCGCGGGCGAATCTACTGCCTGGACGCCGGCGCTTTAACGTTACGTTGGGTGGCGCAGGAGCGCAGCGCACGGACCGATCCCACAATGCTGCCCACCGACGAACGCGACGGCCGGCGAAGCATCTCGGAGGACGCAGGCCTGCTGCTGAATCACGCGCTGCGGCACGCGATGGCTGCCTCAGGGCCCTACGTCTACACAATCGAGGACCTGACGCTGACGGATCACGAGCCGGACCAGTACGGCTGGGGGATTCGCATCCCGAAGATCCGCCCGAATCGACTTGTCGCACGGGACCTGCGCACCGGCGAGGTGGTGTGGGAGCTGGGTTCGGCAACGTTCGAGGCCGCATTCCAGGACCGGCCGGTGATCATCGCGAACCAGTTGGTCATCCCGATCCAGCGTGGCGACGCGATTGCGCTTGCCGTGCTCGATGCGGCGCGCGGCGCACTGATTCGCGAGGTGCCCATCGTGGGCCCGCCGACGCATTTCACGGCACAGGGTGGTCGCTGCCTTATCGATACGGACGGGACCAACATCTATGTTTGCACGGGCAACGGCGTGATCGCCGCGATCACTGCGCGTGACTTCTCATGGCGCTGGGCGTTGACATACGCCAGCACATTGACCGAGACGCGCGGCCGACGATTCTGGAACCGCGGCCGGATGCAAACGCATGACTTCGGCTCCGATCGACCGTTGCTGGTGGACGACATGCTCGTGGTAGCGCCGATCGACTCGACGACGATCCTGGCCATCGATCGTGTACGCGGCCGGTTACGCTGGCCGGCGGTGGAGCGCGGTACGCACATCGGGCTGGCCGGTGCCGTGCCGGGTGGCGTGCTGCTGGTCGGTGATACCGTCACCTGTGTCGATGCCCGCGATGGAACGACGATCCGGTGGCAAAGCACCCCGCTCGAGATCGTCGGCAAGCCGCTCGTTCGCGGCGAGCGGGTCTACGTCCCGCTGCGTACTGGGATTACCGTGCTCGACGCCAACAACGGCAAGGTGCGTTTCGATTCGGACCCCTGGCGTGACGCGCGAACGGACGGGGTGTGGGCACGTGCCTGGGACGGGCTGGCCAGCGGGTATGCCGGGATGGCATTGTGCACGGACGATCTGGCCGTCTACAGCGTATCGCCGAACGGGATCACCAAGCATATTGATCTGCAACGCGCTGCGCCCGTGTTCGAACGACGCGTGGCGCAGAATGACCGGCCGGAAGATCACGTCGCGCTGGCGTGGACACGAACATTGAGCAACCAACACGAAGCGGCGCTCCAGCTGGTGGAGGAGTTCTCGACGACGAACACCAACCTGGCCGCTGCTCGCGAGCGTCTGCTCGTGCGGGTGTTCGTCGGCCTGGCCGGCGCATCGGGTACGGGTGAGCAACGACTGGCCTGGCTGCGCCGGGCTCAGAACCTGTCGCTGTCAGCGGAAACCGCTGCCCAGTTGGCGCTGTTGATCGGCGAAACGCTTGAAGAGAGCGGCGATGTCGCTACTGCACGAGCTCACTATGTCGACGCGCTGAAGTCCCCGAACGACGTTCTGATGGAGACGCCGACGGGGGATAGATTACGACAAGCCGTGTGGCTGCAAATCGTGGACCGGCTGGGTACGCTGGCGCCCTCGGGGACGGACGATCGGCATGACTGGTTGGCGAGGGTGGTCGCCGATTCGGCGACGCCGGACGTCCGTTTCCTGCGACGATTGCGCGTGCTGGCGGCCCGCAGTCACCACGAGGACGTAATCGACCGCGCCTTGTTGCGCACGGCGATTCCGTTCGAACTGCTCGCGCTCGATTGGCCGCTGGAGCGCGTTACCCGCTCGCTCCCGACGCTCGATGACGAGTCACTGCTGGCTCTCTGGACAGCCCAGATTGCCGTCGAGGACGACGAAGTGGGCACACTGCTCGACGCCCGTTGGAACGCTCGTCAGGCGGAGTCGAACTCGATCGCGCAACGCGCTGAGGTCGGCGACCCGTTGCAGATGATCCGACTCAACCAGGCAAAACGCGACGCCGAACGGATGGAGCCGTTTTCGCAGGAGATTCCCTTTCGGGAGTATCGGCTTGCGAACCACGAACTCGTCGCCGATTGGCGCGGCAGCGATGGGCGGGCCACGTCGTTCTTCATCGCCCACGACTACGCAGCGAACGCGCTCGAACTGGTCAGCTTTCGCACGGGTCAGACGTGGCGACGGTTTCCGCTGAAGACAGGAAACGCCGCGCGCGGCACGGCGACCCGTAACCTGATGCGGGCGATTGGTCCGCAACGCATCCTGCGCGGTCCGACAGCCCAGCATCTGGCCTCGGTCGGTCGGCTGGCGATTGTCAGTGTCGGAGATCAACTCACCTGCATCGGCACGGCCGGGTTTGGCGGCGAGCAACGTGCTGGCATGGCGCTCTGGCAACGCCCCATGCCAGAGGCTCAGGGGAACCGCGGATACCCGTACCCGTGGCAGTTTTCGGCCAGCCGTGTCGGCGTTTTTCGTACAACGCCCGACGGTGCGCTGGAGTCGCTGGATTGGCTTGACGGCAGCGTGCGCTGGCGACGGACGCTCGACGGCAACAGCCCGGCCCTGGTGCATGCGTTCGACGATCGCGTGCTGGTGCAGACGCCGGGTGGTGCGCTGCTGCTGTACGATGCGGAGACGGGCGAACAACTCAGGGAGATGACGGCCCTGGGCGCCACGCTCCGGAACGCGTTCCACTGTGGAGACGTTGTGGTCGCTCACACCGAGCAACAGCTGGTGGGGCTTGATCGCGCGACACTCGAGACGCTCTGGACCCGTTCGGGCCCCGGCGGCGATCTACAGCTGGTCGGCGGTGTGAGCGATCAGATTGCGCTTCGGAGCGCCGCGGATCGCTGGGAGCTGATCGACGCGCGCTCCGGAAGCACGACGGTCACGATCGAGCGCAAGGACGAAGGTCCGACCGTGCTGGCGATGGCGGATGGAGTCATCATGATGACGTCGGGCAGAATGGACGCAGAGTCGTTTGATGACAACGAGATGCGGATAACGGCGTACGCCGTTGACACCGGCGAGCAGGCCTGGACCTTCGAAACCCGGACACCCTTCCCGATCCTTCCGGGCCAGCTAACAGGCCACCCGCGCTTCATTCCGCTACTGGTACGCCGCGAGCACGCGGAGTTAGGACCGCGCGGCACATTACTGCTGACGCTCATCGATCGCCGGGACGGCCGCGAGATCGGCGAACCGGTACAAATCAGTCGCGAATTCTCGGGGGGCGATGAACGGGAGGATCTTCCCGGCGTATACGTAACGCCGGCGCGAATCCTGATTGAATGGAATGGAATCATCGCCGCGTGGGGGACGCCGGCCTTGTCGTTGGGGTTTTAACGAATGGAGCTTGGTTTGCGATGCGCGCTGGTGATTGTGGGGCTACTCTGTACGCCGATGGGCGTGCATGCGGCACCGTCGTTCTCGACGAACGCGGCGGATGGAATACCAGCAGCGCATCCGCCAGAAGTGAACAAGCCGACGCAGCGCGCGATCGAGAGAGGATTGCGCTATCTGGCGTCAGTGCAAAACCGCGACGGGAGTTGGCGAACGTCGGGCGCCTCCGGGGACTACCCTGTGGCCATGACGTCGCTGGCGGGGCTGGCACTGCTTGGTAGCGGTAGCACACCGACCCAGGGCCCGTATGCGCGAAATGTCAGTCGGGCGCTGAGTTTCGTGCTGAAGAGTGCCCGTCGGGACGGTCTGATCGCGCAACTCGAGGAAGAGAACCACTGCATGCACGGGCACGGTTTCGCGATGCTGTTCCTGGCAGAGTGCTATGGAATGGAGGAGGATCCGACGCGGCAGGGCCAGATCCGACTCGCGCTTCGGCGTGCGGTAGAGTTGACGGCGCGCAGTCAGAGCGCCGCAGGCGGGTGGCTGTATACACCGGACGCGGCCAGTGACGAGGGCTCGGTGACGGTAACGCAGGTTCAGGGTTTGCGCGCGGCGCGCAACGCGGGGATCGCGGTCCCCAAGCGCACGATCGACAACGCGATGCGGTACCTCGAGCGTTCGATGAACGACGACGGGGGCATCCGCTATCAGGTAAGCGATACGGGGCCGAGTCGGCCGGCGATCACGGCCGCGGCGGTGGCGTGCTGGTACAACGCCGGGGAGTACAACGATCCGAATGCCGAGAAGGCGCTCGCGTTCGCGGAGGCCTCGCTGTCGCCGTTGCACGGGCGGCAGAACCGTTACTTCGGCCACTACTATTACGCGCACCTGTACATGGCACAGGTGATGTACCTGTCAGGCGAGAAGAAGTGGAGTGAGTACTATCCGATGATGCGCGACATCCTGCTGCGGCAGCAGCAGGACGACGGCTCGTGGGACGGCGACCGCGTCGGCACGACCTATGGGACATCGGTGGCGCTATTGATTCTGCAGTTACCGTACAAGCATCTTCCGATCATGCAGCGGTAAGATGGAAGCGAGCATGAAATCGAGGTCAATCGATGAGTGATTCAGTTCCGCCGACACAGCCCGATCCGCAGGCGTCTTCGTCTGGCGTGCCGGCTCCCTCAGCGACGTCGGAGGCGGCGTCATGGACGGACACCGAGGCTTGTGAGCGACTGCGCGCAACGTACGAGACGATCCGTGCGGAGCTGGCGCATGTCATCGTGGGACAGGAGGACGTGATCGACCAGCTCCTGATCGCGTTGTTCGCCCGCGGGCACGTCATCCTGGAAGGCGTTCCGGGCCTGGCCAAGACGCTGATGATCAGCAGTCTGGCGCGGTGCCTGAGCCTCGATTTTCACCGGATCCAGTTCACGCCCGACTTGATGCCGTCGGACATCACGGGGACGGAGGTGATTCAGGAGGATCGGCGCACGGGGCAACGCTCGTTCCGGTTTCTGCCGGGGCCGGTGTTCGCGAACGTGCTGCTGGCCGACGAGGTGAATCGTACGCCACCCAAGACGCAGGCAGCGTTGCTGGAGGCCATGCAGGAGCAGCAGGTGACTGTCGGCGGCAAGCGACACGCACTGGCCCCGCCATTCTTCGTGCTGGCGACGCAAAACCCGATCGAGCAGGAAGGGACGTACCCGTTGCCGGAGGCGCAGCAGGACCGCTTCATGTTCAAGGTGCTGGTTGGGTATCCCAGCTACGACGAAGAGTACCGGATCGCGGAGCGCACGACGGGCTCGGACGTGCCGACGATCAGTGCGGTCCTGGACCGGGATGCGATCCTGCGGCTGCAGGCCGTCATTCGCCGGGTGCCCGCAGCGCCGAGCGTCGTGCACTACGCGCTGCGGCTGGTCCGCGCGACGCGACCGGCGCATGCACAGGAGAACGGCGATCCGACCGCGGAGCGGGTTGCGCTGATCGACTCCATGGTGACGTTCGGCGCGGGGCCACGTGCGGTACAGTTCCTGCTGCTGGGCGCCAAGGCGCTGGCGGTCATGCGTGGCCGGAATCACGTTGCGGTGGAGGACGTCAAGGCTGTGGCGCGGCCGGTCTTGCGACATCGGATCATCACCAATTACGCCGCGGATGCCGAAGGACTCGGTCCGGACCAGATCATCACGCAACTGCTCGACGTGCTGCCGGAGCGCGACGATAGCGAGGGGCAGCATGCCCGTATCCAGGAAGTACTTGGATCCTAAGGTCATCGCCCGGTTGCGCGGGCTGGAGCTGCGCGCCCGCGGCGCGGTTTCCGGCGCCGTCTCGGGGATGCACCGTAGCGTCTACCGCGGCTACAGCGTCGAGTTCGCGGAGCACCGTCCGTACGTTCCCGGGGACGATATCCGACACGTCGACTGGCGGCTATTCGGCCGCAAGGACCGGCTGTTCATCAAGCAGTACGAGGAAGAGACCAACCTGCGCTTGAACATCCTGCTCGACGTAAGTCGCTCGATGGCCTACGGCAGCGCCAGCGAGAACAAGTTCGACTATGCCTGCCGACTGGCAGCGAGCCTGGCATATCTCGTCGTCGCGCAGCACGATCACGTCGGGCTGGTCACATTCGATAACGAAGTTCGCACGCGGATCCCGGCAGCGACCGGACAGCAGCAGCTCACCAATATTCTACAGATTCTGGAATCGAGTGACCCGACTGGCGAAACACGTGTCAAGCTGCTGCTCGATCGGCTCTCCGAGGAGTTGCGTCGGCGCTCGGTCGTCGTGTTGATCAGCGATCTGCTGGCGGAGCCGGATGCGATCGTCGCGGGCTTCGAGCACCTGGCACACACCGGGCACGAACTCATCGTCTTCCACGTCATGCACCCGGACGAATGGGAGTTGCCGTTCGTCGAGAACGTGCAGTTCGAGGGGTTGGAGAGCCCCGCGCGACTGTTCGCCGATCCGCAGGGGCTCCAGGAAAGCTACCGACGGGCCGTCCAGCGGTTTACATCCCGGCTGCGGGCGGTCTGCCTGAAGTTGCGCGCGGACTACGTCCCAACGAGCACACGCGACCCTCTGGACGTGACGGTCTGCGGGTACTTGAGCCGTCGAGGTGGTGCGCGGCCGATGGCCACGGCGCCGCACCCGGACGAGGAGGAGAATGCAACGTGAGCGCGGGGTGGCTGCTGGCGATGAGCTTCGTCAATCCGCTGCTGGTCGGAGGGCTGGCGCTGATCGCGGTTCCGATTCTCATACATATCCTGTCGCGGCGTCGATTTCGCGTCGTCGAATGGGGAGCGATGCAGTTCCTGCTCGAGGCCGAGCGCGAGAACCGCAAACGCGTGCAGTTCGAGCAATGGCTGCTGCTGCTGCTACGCTGTCTTGCTATGGCACTGTTGGCGCTGCTGTTGGCGCGGCCGTTCGTCCAACCCGGCTTCGTGGCGACGCTGCTCGGCGCGAAGTCCGCGGTGCACCGCTATGTACTGATCGATGATTCGGCCAGCATGGGCTATCGCGGCTCATCTGTTCGCGACTTCGATCTGCTGATGGAATCGACCGAACGACTGCTCGCATGGCTGCGAAGCGAGGCACCGAACGATCCCGTGACAGTGCTGACGACCTCGGACCCGGCCACTCCCGTGATCGAGGCGCAGACGTTGTCGAAGCTCTCAATGGATGATTTGCGAAGCCGCTTGCGGGACATCGAGGTGCGACCGCTGCCGGCCAACCCGCGGCACGCGCTGACGCGCGTCGCGAACTGGCTCGACCAACGTCCGGACGCGGACGCGGACGTGTACGTCCTCTCCGACTATCAGCGGAGCGATTGGTGGGCACGCGCCGCGGAGCGAGAATCGGCATTCGAGTCGATCAAACGAATCGCGGCAGCCGCGGACGCCGACGAGCGGCAGGGTGCCGTTCGTGTGATCGCAGTGCGTTCCAGCGTCGATGGACGCGACAATCTCGCAGTCCGTAGCATCGCGCTGCTCCGACCGCAGACGATCGCCGGTATGCCGGCACAGGTCGTGGTGGAGGTCGCGAACCTGACGAACCGGACCGCTGTCGACCTCACGCTCGAGATCACGCTGAACAAGGACGCTCAGCCAGCGGTGCCGATCGAAGAGATCGAACCGGGCAAGACACGGGAGGTACTCTTCGAAATCACCTTCCCGAAGGCCGGATTCCAACAACTGTCGGTCGGGATCGGTCCGCGCGACCCGTTCCCTCTCGACGATGACCGGCGCGTCGTGGTACCGGTCGCGGAGACGCTGCCGGTGTTAGTCGTGGATGGGGAGCCGTCCAGCGACGTCTGGGCGGATGAGGTGTACGCGCTGCGAAGCGCGTTGGCGCCGCCTGGACCGCTGCCGTCGGGCATCCACGTCGAGGTTGTCGAGCCGAGCGCGCTGGATGCGACACCGCTCGGAGAATACCGCGCGGTCATGTTCTGCAACGCACCCGTGCCCTCTCCGGCAGCGATCGCGGAGTTGGAGCGCTATGTTCGTCGTGGCGGGGGTCTGCTGATCGCGCTCGGTTCGTCGGCGGCAGCGATCGAGGAATACAACCAGGCCTTGTGGCGCAATGGCAGTGGCGTGTTGCCGGCGGCGCTCGAAGCGATCGTCGATACCGAAGAGCGCGTTGGCGTCGGCTTGCAGCGTCTCGGCGAACATCCGGTGACCGCCATGTTCACGGCCGGCGACCAGCAGCTTTCCGAGTACGTTCATTTTCGCCGATTCGTCCGGACGGCGAGCCGCACGCAAGCGCAGACCCTGGAGCGCGACGAAGACTCGGAGTCGGAGGCGTCATCCCGTTCCTCCGCGACGATTCTGGCCGTCTACGCCAACGCCGCACGCACGCCGGCCCTGATCGAGCGCCCATTCGGCCGCGGCCGGGTCATGCTGTTCACGTCTTCGATCGACGCCGAGTGGAACGACTGGCCACGGTCGCTCGACGGCAGCTACGTCGTGACCATGCTGGAACTGGCCCACTACCTCGCAGGCGCCCCGCAGCACCCGCTCTCGCTACCGGCCGGCGAGCCGATCCGGCTGGCAATCTGGCCGGACGAGCACGAACCGGGAGCGCTGTTCCGCAGCCCTGCCTTTCCTAACGAACCGGCGACCGATGCGCACTTCGCCGGGCGCGACACCAATCCCGGCGACCCGCTGATCCTGGAAGGTCCGCGCGCGACCCAGCTGGGCATCTATGAGGCGGATCTGACCGATCGGACCGGGGGCCGGGAACTTCGGCCGCTCGCGGTGAACCTGCCCGCGGCAGAGTCGGATCTGGCCGTGCTGGGCTCGGCGGATCTGGACACGACCCTCGCCGGTATCCCGCATGAAATTCTGGATGCCGAAGAGAGCTTCCTGCAAGCCGGCGATCAACCACGTCGCGAACTGTGGCGCGGGCTGCTGATCGCGCTGATCGGCACGCTACTGCTGGAGCAGGCGCTCGCATGGTGGTTTGGCGGCGGTTCCCACAGGCAACCGCGTTTCCGTTCGGCCGCTGTACGGCGCGGGGCGCCGACCGCCACAAGATAACGAAAGGGAGCGTGGCCATACTTGCACTTCTTGGACAAGTCGATTCGCGCCGACGGGAACTCGAGTTTCCGGGCCTGACGGGCGGCTGGACGGGTTTCTTCCTGTTCGTCGCTCTGTTCGCGATCGTGGCGCTGATCTTCTTCCTATACGCCCGTGAAGGACGAGCCGGTGCCGGCGCGGCCTTGCGGCGCGGACTTGCGACCCTGCGGACGCTGGTGCTCGTTGGCCTTGGCGCAATCTGGCTCGAGCCGGTCATCGCAACTTACCTGGAAAGCACACGTGATGCGCATGTCGTCGTCGCATACGACGTCTCCGCCAGCATGGAGATCAGCGACGCGGAAAACACAGGAGCCACCGCCGCGACCCGCATCGATCGCGTTCGGACCCTGCTGAACCAGGACGATCATGCATGGCTGCGCGCTCTGGACGCCCAGAATCCACTGAATCTGTACGTGTTCGGCGACGACATGGCGCGCCGGCCGTTGCCGTGGGAACTGGCCGCCGATGCGGAACCTCCTACCCTCAGCGTTCCCCCCTCGCCAACGGCGCCGATCGTCGGCGACACGGCCCTGCGCAACCGGACCGATCTGGGACAAGCCGTCGTCGGCGCTTTGAAAGACCTGGGACAGGAAGCGATCGCCGGCGTGATTCTGATCACGGACGGAGCCAACAACAAGGGAATGGCTCCGGACGCGATCGTCAGCTATGCCCGTCGAAAGAAGGCACGCTTGTACACCGTCGGCGTAGGCGCGGCGGCGGAACCGCCCAACCTCCGCGTTACTGGGCTCTCCGCCCCGCCGACCGTCCGGCTTGGTGATCCGTTCGAGCTCCGCGTCGACTGCGCAGCGGGTGGACTCCCGGGCGCCACGTCCCGGCTGCAACTGGCACGCGTGATCGATGAGTCAGCGGCGATGGGCGAATCTCCGGTCGAAGCCCGCGACATCACGTTTGCTCAAGATCGACCGACGGTACCGCACACGTTTCAAATCACGCCGACGACGGCCGGCGAACAGCTCTACCGCGTTCGACTGGATACCGTCGCGGGCGAGGCGGTAACGAGCGACAACGTGCGAGAGATCGCGGTCCAGGTGCTGGATGAGCGTTTTAGGGTGCTGATCGTCGCCGGTCGGCCGTCGTTTGATTATCGCCATCTGGTCCGGATGCTCGAACGCGACAAGAGCGTTGACGTGAGCTGCTGGTTGCAGTCAGCTGACCCGCAGGCGATCCGCGATGGCAACACCGTGATCACCGAGCTTCCCCGCAGCACTGAATCACTGTTCGCGTACGATTGCATTCTGCTCATGGACCCGAACCCGGCCGAATTCGACTCGGCCTGGGCTGTGGCAGTCCGGCGCTTCGTCGACGAGTTTGGCGGCGGGCTGCTGGTGGAGGCCGGTCCGCACTTTACGTCGCGGTTCCTGCGCGACGTTCGGATGGAGGATCTCGTCAGTCTCCTCCCGGTCGTCCCGGACCCCGATGCGGACGTCTGGCTCGGCGAGCGCGGGGCGTTCCGCCCGGACGCGTCGACCTTCGAGGTGCCGCGCGAGAGCCTCGCGCATCCGCTGGTCTCGTTCTCCAACGAGCCGACGACCAACGAAGCGATCTGGACGGCGCTTCCCGGCGTGTTCTGGTACTACCCGGTCCAGCGTGCCAAGCCGATCGCAACGGTGCTCACTCAACACAGCAATCCCAGCCAACGCACGGTTCACGGACCCGCCGTGCTCTTCGCGACTCAACCGACCGGCGCTGGGCGCACGGTCTACCTGGGGTTCGACTCGAGCTGGCGCTGGCGCGCCACCGCGGAACCCTACTTCACCCGCTTCTGGACGCAGATCATTCGCTACCTGGCGCAACCGCGTCGCGAAGGAGGAAGCAAGCGCGGAACGATCCTGCTCGACCGCGAGATCGTCGAGGCCGGCGATTTCGTGAAGATCGAAGCGCGCGTCCTGGACAATATGTTCGCCCCCTGGCTCGAGCCAACGACCGAGGCACAGATTCGCTTCGGTGACGATATGACACGGCGTACAGTACGCATGAACGCGATTCCTGACCGGCCGGGCTGGTTCGCGGCGCGCGTCCTGTTCGAGATCGCCGGCCCGGCGATGATTGAGGTGCCGCTTCCGCCCAACGACGACGAGGAGACGATGCTCGCGCGCCGGGTACGCGTGCAACAGCCGGACGTCGAGATGGAGACCTTGCGGCTGCGTGCGGACCTGCTTCGAACGCTGGCTGACCGTACTGGGGGTGCGTATCGACCGATCGCGGATGCCCACGAACTGACCGGCCTGATTACCAACGCGAGCGAAACGATCGTAACCCGCGGGGCTCAGCCGGAGTCACTATGGGATCGCTGGTGGGTGATGGCGATACTGGCCGGCCTGCTGGCGCTTGAATGGACCCTGCGACGAAGGAATCATCTGCTGTGAGCGCACTGCCTCCTGATGTCCAGCATGCAATCCAGCGGCAAATCCGCGCGCCGTTGGGAAACTTGCGCCGTCGAACACGGTGGTACCTGGTAGTCGCCGGGGTGCTGCGGCTGCTCGCGGCGCTGCTGGGCGCCGGTTTGATCCAGCTGGTGCTGGATCGCTGGCTGCGCCTCTCACTGGACCAGCGGCTCGTTCTCAACATTGCGATTACCGTGGGCTGGCTGATCGTGATCCACCGTTACTTGGTCGCCCCGCTGTTTCGGCCGTTGTCGGATGCGACGCTTGCGGGTTGGGTGGATCGAAGACACCCGCAACTGGCGGATGCGCTATCGACCGCAGTCGAGTTCTCCGAACAATCGCGACCGACGGACGCGTCAGAGGTCGCGCAGCCGCAGGACGACCAGACATCGCCGGAGCTTGTGGCGGACGTCTTGCGCGGTGCGGCAGACGCCGCGGGCCGAGTACGTTTCGACGCTGTGCTGAACCATCGTCGCGCACAGCGCAACGGGATGCTCTCGGGCGCGTTGCTGCTGACGATTGTCGCGGCGTTCCTGATCGACGCCGGGATGATGAACGTGTGGTTTCAACGGAACTGGCTGCTGGCCGACCTCGCGTGGCCGCAACGGACCTACATCGTCCCGGAGCACTTCGACAACTTTCGAAGGCGGATGCCGCGCGGTGAGGAACTCGAAGTGTTTGCGAAGATCGTGGGTGAGGTTCCGCAAACAGCGACGTTGCGATGGCGAACCGCCTCGGGACGAAAGGGTCGCGAGCCGATGACGCGCCTTGGCGGACAGACACTGTTCGCGTCGATCGGCGTCCTGTCTGAGGATGTTACGTTTGAGATCACCGGTGGTGATGAGAATACGCCGGAGTATACGGTGATTGCGGTGGAACGGCCGCGTCTGGTCCGTACGCGCGCGATTGTCGTTCCGCCGACCTATACGCGACAGGACACGCTCGAACTGGAACAGCAGACCGTCTTCGATCTCTTGCAGGGCGCCTCGCTCACGATCGAGGCCGAGGTCAACAAACCGCTTCAGCGCGCGCGGTTCGTGGCTGCTGAGGGGCAATCTGTTGGGACGTTGTCGACGCGTCAGGAAGAAGGACGGTCATTGGTAACGGTCGCGTTGCCGACGCCGGAATCGGGCGTCTACCGGTTCGAGTTGTTGGATCGGGACACGATCGAGAATCGAGACCCGGTACCCTTCACGATCAAGGTCAGCGCGGATCAACCGCCGGACGTTCAGATGGAAGTGATGGATGTCGGGGAGCTGATTACGCCCAAGGCGGAGTTCGACATTGCGCTGCGTGCCGAGGACGCATACGGCCTGGGGCGCGTATCGCTCTCTGCGCAACGAAACGAGGACCCGCTGTTTGCGATCCCGTTGCCGGAGTTGTCGAGCCAGGGACGAACGTTCGCCGCACGTCAGCTTTGGGCACCGCGCGTCGTGCGGGTGACGCCCGGCGATCGGTTGCGGCTGTCGGCGGCGGCAGCGGATCGCGATCCTGCGGGGCCGAACGTCGGGCAGACGCCGGTGATTGAAATCGGGGTCGTCTCGATCGAAGACTTTCAGGCTGCGATGGCAGAACGTGAGCTGGAACTTCGGCGGGAGTTCGAGCGTCTGATGAGTGCCCAGCGACGAATTCAGGACGGGCTGGTTCGGCTGTTTGAAGCGCTCCCGAACTCGGGCCCGGCGGGCCCGCGCGAAAGTCAACGGCTGACCGGCCTGATTCGCCAGCAGGCCGCCCACACCGGGCGTTGCGCAGCAATTGCGCAGCGGTTCGAGCGGATCCTGGCGGAAATGCGGTCGAGCCGAGTAGCGCGCGTCGCCGACGAGCGCCGTATCCTGGACCGTATCGTCGCGCCGTTGAGGGAGTTAGCGACGGAGGCGATGCCGGATGCCGGCGAGGTGCTCGGGCAACTCCGTCAGGATGGCTCCACTCCATCAAAGGATGCCGCGCTGGCGGCGCAGAACGAGGTGTTGCGGCAAATGCGGGTCGTGCTGGGAAACATGCTCGAATGGGAGGGCTACCGCGAAGCCGTGCTACTGCTGCAACAGCTCATCAGCGATCAGGATGCCCTGCGGACCGAGACGCTTCAGGCGCTGGAGACGGAGCTCGAGGCCATCCTCGGCGAGGACGAACCGCTTGAAGATTTCGACGAGGATGCTCCGAAGCCATAGGATATGATTATGCGAATCGGGGTGCTAATCGTAGTTTCTGCGGGATCGGCGCTGCTTCTATTAGCGTCCCCGGGAGCGGTTTCGGCCAATGAAACGGGCGACCGCTCGCTGGCTGGACGGCAAAGGGTGTTGCGCGACCGGTTGGAGCGACTCGAGGCGCGAATGCTCAAGCTGGCCCAGACCGTAGGCGAGTCAGAGCCCGAGCAAGCAGAACGGCTGCGCGACGCACTGCAGCGAACGGGGGAACGTGAAGTGGGTCGCCGACTCGAAACGATTGTCGGCCTGCTGCGCGATGCACAGTTCTCCGCGGCGGACGCCGAGCAGCGCTCGGTCGTGCAGGAGCTGGAAGCGATCCTCACGCTGCTGACCGAGAAGCAGGACCAGCTCGAGCAGATGCGCGCGGAGCGCGAGCGGTTGGCGCGACTGCGGCAGGCCTTGCAACAACTACAAACTGAGCAGATCGAAACGCTGCAGCGAACGCGCGCCGCGCAACAGATGCTGGAGCGGGCCCAGCGGCTGGCGGCGGAGGCCGAAGCGCTGCGCAAGCTGGCGCAAGAGCAGGCCGAACTCCGTCAGCAAACGGACGAGGCACCGAGCGCGGAAGCAAAGAAGGCCGAAGCGCAGGAGAAGCTCGCAGCGGAATCGCGCGCAGCGGCGGAACAGTTGAAGCGCGCCACGGATGCGCCCGAGGACGATCAGCGTTTGCGCCAGCAAGCGGCGCGCGATGCCGAGCAGGCGGCGAAAGCGATGCAATCCGCAGCCGAGGCGATGCGTGCGACAGAGTCGGAAGCAGAGGCGCGCAATTCCGCCAAACAACGCGATGCGCAGCAGCAGAAAGCGTCAGAGGCGTTGCAACGTGCGATCCGACGGCTCGAACAACAGGCCGAAGCGTTGCAGAAACGCGCGAACGTCCGACCGATCGAACGGCAGCAGCGGGGGCATGCGGAGCAGGCGGAATCGATGGAGCAGCAGATGCGGCCCGATGGGGATGAAGCGCCGCTGCCCAGCGAGCAATCGATGAAACGCGCTCGGTCGTCGATGCAGCGCGCAGCCGACCGACTGGGTGAGCAGGACGCGAATTCCGCCGAACAGGAGCAACAAGAGGCGATCGAATCGCTGCAGGACGCGATGGAGCAGATCGAGGATGTACTGCGACAGGTTCGTGAAGAGGAATTGGAAGAAACGCTGACGGCGCTCGAAACCCGATTCAAACGAATGCTACAGCACCAAGAAACTCTGCTCGAAGACGTTTCGGCCTTCCAGGCACGGGTGGACGCACTCTCCCGCGACGATCGCGTATCGATCCGCGAGCTTGCCGCGGGCCAGCTCGATATGGTCGAGGAATGTCGGCAGGTCCGGCGGCTGTTGCTCGACGAAGGAACGACGGTAATCCTGCCGGAACTTGTGGCCGAGTTGGCGGCGGATATGGATGGCGTACGGGCGAATCTCGAAGCGGTTGACGTCTCGGCCGCCACGACGACGCTGCTGGAGGACGTGATCGCCGCGATTCGGGAGATTCTCGGCGCCATCGAGCAGAAGCGGGAGCAGATGAACAACCAGCCGAGCGGTGAGCAGGACGGGCCCGGCAACAGCGTCGCGGCGTTGCTTCCCGGCTCGGCCGAACTCAAGCTCCTCCGCGCTTCGCAGGTGCGCATCAATGATCGCACGAAGCAGTACGCCGAGGCGAATCGCACCCAGACGGAACGCTATCGCACGCTGGCGAAACGACAGGCGCGCCTGACGACGATGGCACGGCAGATGAACGAGCGACGATGATGAATACGCTGGTGATCATCTTGATGGCGCTGCCGTTTTACGAGTCGGCGACCGACGCTCTCCTACTCCACGACCGGTTTCTGGCGCACGTCGATGGTCTCGGCACGTTGTCCGCGGAACAACTGGCGTCGCTGCACATGGAAGCACGGGACACTCAGCTGATTGTGCGCGGGCTATCGCTGCTCGAACCGGCGTTTGCGGACGCGCTCGCGCACTTCGACTACGGACGCTACGACGCCGCGGCGAGTGGGTTCGCACAGCTCCAGGCCGCGGACGACCCGTTTCTCTCAGCAGAGAGCGGATACTGGCTGGCGCGGACCGAGGTGGCCCGCGACAGGCTCGAAGAAGCAGAACGGCTGCTGCTCGACTGGAGCGCGCCCGCAACAGGTCATTCGCAGCACAGCGTGCGCGGGGCACAGGTCCTGTTGCTGCTGGCCCATTGCCAACTCAACAATCTGCGCTTCGACGAAACAGCCGCGACGCTCGAAACAGTGGCGACGGAGTACCCGCAGACAAGCGAGGCGTTGGCCATCGCGGCGCAGCAGATGAAGCTGGAACTGTCGCGACGTGAGCGTGGAACACTCGGCGAAGTGGCAGACTATATGGACTATTCTGCGTCGCGCCTGGCGGCGGAAGACGATTCGCAGTCCGTACGTCGCCAGCAGGACCATATCGTGGAACTGCTCGACAATCTGATCGAACAGGCTGAGCAGAACGAGCAGCGTCAAGGCGGTGGTGGCGGCAGCCGCCAGAACCGCGGCCAGCGACAGTCACCGTCGAACCCGCTCGAAGAGTCGCGCGTGACACCTGGTGCGGGTAAGGTCGGTGAACTACACACCGCGCCAAAAGCGGACCCCGGCGAAATGTGGGGCAAGCTCCCTCCATCCGAACGCGAGCGCATTCTGCAATCGTTGCGAAATCGCTTCCCGTCGCGCTATCGTCAGCTCGTCGAGCAATACTACCGATCGATGGCGGAGGAAAAATGAGGGTCTCGGGGTCGATCGCGATTCTCATATGCTGCACGATGCCGCCCGTTGCCCGCGGTGCCCAACACCCTACGGCCACGGCGCCGGCGGTAGCGGCCACGACGGACCCGCTGGTCATCGCGGTCAGTCTGCTGGACGGTGACCGCGTCATGGGCGTCGCGCGGGCGCTGGCGCCCGCGATCGTCGTCCAAGTCGCGGAAGAAACCCGCACGATCGCATGGGAGGACGTGCTGCGAATCGAGCCGCAGCAAGACGAACGATCATTGTCTGAAGCCGCCGTCGAGCCCTACCGCCTCGAGCTTTCGGACGGTAGCGCATTTTCGGTGGCGCTGGGCGACGCAACTTCTGACGGCGTCTCGATCCGTTTCCGCAAGAGGCACCGCGGCGTCGTGCCGGCAGAGATCATCAGCACGATGGTGCGCGCCGATTCCGCTGCGCCCGTTCGCAATCAGCTGAACGAACTCCGCGACAAGCGTGACCGCGATGGCGCCGCGCGCGATGCAGTCGTCATCGCCCGTGCCGGTAAGGCACTCGTGCTGCGGGGTGTCGTCGAGAGCATCGGCGCCGAGCGCGTCCGATTCGTATGGAACGGACGGGAGCGCGCCCTGCCATGGAAACGCGTGGGCGGAATCGTCATGGCCAGTCCGCAACGGCGCGGCAGTCGGGCACTGGTGACCCTGCGGAACCAGGATCGGTTTGCCGGTTCCCTCGAGGTCGACGGACTCGAGCGGCTCATCGTTCGGTCGTCGATCTTTGAATCGTTGTCGATCCCTTGGAGCGAGATTGCGCACATCGACGTTCGCAGCGATCGACTCGTGTTCCTCTCCGACCTCAAACCGCTGCGCTATGAGCATGAGCCGCTCTTCGGCGTGCGCTGGCGGTACACAACAGACGAATCGCTCACCGGCGCTCCGCTCGTGCTCGATGGCCAGGCGTACGCCAAGGGGATCGTCATGCACAGCGCATCGCGGCTGACCTATCGGCTCGAACGTCAGGCGGGCAAGCTCGCCGGCAAGGCCGGAATCCTCGACGAGGTCGGTCCGGGTCGCGGCAACGTCACGATGCGAATTCTGGGCGACGACGAGGTGCTATGGGAAGGGGAGAACATTCGTGGCGGTGACCCGCCGCGCGACTTCATCGTCGATGTCAGTCGGGTACGTGAGTTGACGCTGACCGTCGAATACGGTGACGACCTCGACCTCGCCGATCACGCGTGTTGGGCATTCGTCCGGGTGATCCAGTGAGCGGGGGCGGTCGCTGGTCGCGCCATTTGCAGACCTGTTGGTTGCTGGCGCTCGTCACCGGCGCCGCGCTGGCGGCTGACAGCACCGCGTCGTTCGACGCCGTCCGAGCAGACGAAGCGCGACGCGTCGCCGTATTCACGCGGGCAGCGAAAAGTGTCGTCTGCATCTTTGGCGATCGTACCGGCGAGGGGGGCGGAAGCGGTGTGATCATCGACGAGGCCGGCTTCGGGTTGACCAACTTCCACGTCGTGGCGCCGTTTCTCGAGAAACGACGCGGCTACGGCGGGCTCAACGACGGGCGACTCTACCCGCTCGAAGTGCTTGGGATCGACCCTGGCGGCGACATCGCAATGTTCAAGCTCAGCGGTCGACAACGCTTCGACCCGGCGCCGCTCGGTGACTCGGACCAGTTGGCCGTCGGCCAATGGGTAGCCGCGATGGGGAACCCCTTTCTCGTGGCAGAAGACTACACACCGACCATAACGGTCGGCATCATCAGCGGCTTGCATCGCTACCAGGAAGGCGAAGGCAATCTGCTTGAGTACGCCGACTGCATCCAGGTTTCGACGTCGATCAACCCCGGCAACTCCGGCGGTCCGCTCTTCGACCTCGAGGGACGCGTGATCGGGATCAACGGCCGAGCGTCGTTCGAGGAACGTGGTCGGGTGAACGTCGGCCTCGGATACGCCGTTACCATCAACCAGGTCAAACGCTTCATTCCCCCGCTGCGCGCGGGACTGTTGTGCCATCACGGAACACTCGGCGCAACGGTCCAAGCGGCCGGCGACGACCTGATCTTTGACGCGCTACAGGCGTTGTCGCCAGCCGAGACCGCCGGCATTCAACTCGGTGACGTACTGGTCTCGATCGACGGTCGACGCATCCATACGACCAACGAGTACAACAACCAACTAGCGATCCTGCCGGCAGACTGGCCTGTCCAACTGGTCCTCGAACGCAACGGCCAACGACACACGCTCGCCGCACGGCTCGAAAAACTGCCGTCGCGGTTGGGCGCACCGTTCATTCCCGACCCGCAACAGGCGCAACGCGAGATCCATCGGATACTCAACGCCGCGGCCGGCTCGTTGGCGCCGACCGAAGACGGTTCGGCGATCGAGTGGGCGGCCACCGTCAAGCGTCAGAGCGCGACGACACGCGTGCGCGGTACGCAATACCGCGATCGGCTCGAGCTGCTAGTTGAGGATGGTGTCAATGAGACCATCGCGCTGGATGCCGAGGCAGCGTCCGACGACGCGCATATCTGGCAGGAGTGGCTGCGAGTGACGCAGCCGCTGGTCCACGGAACTACCGCAAGCCTCGACTGGAAGGTTCGCGCAACCGATCGCGTCGCGGGAGGCGTGGCGACGGTGATCGAACGCCGATACGCCGACGATCGTTGGGTTCAGTGGATCACGGACTGGCCGACCGACGTCCTGCGCGAAGCGCGACTCGGCCAGGACGATGTCGTACTCGCGCGCTGGACGCCGCAACGCGCAACCGGCGACGAAACGAGCTGGCCTCGCACCTGGGAACGTCGGTCCGTAGCGTCTGGAGCACGAGAGCGTACGATCACGCTGACGTTCGGTCATATGGAACGTACGCCGACAAACGAGCGAACGGGTGACGGATGAGCGTTGAGCGTCCTGCGATCACCCGACCGTCCGCCCTGCGCGCCTGGCGTCTGTTCATTTGCCTGGCCGTGCTGAGCAACTCAGCGTCTGGGGGTGGACCGGCCACCGGTCCGTTCGACCGTGCCATCGAGATCGCGCGGCCGCGGGTGGTGAAGCTGTACGGAGCCGGCATGGGACGGCAGAAGGCGTACGGGTCGGGCGTGCTCGTGTCACCCGACGGTCGGATCGTCACCGCGACGTCGTTGATGCTGGAAGGGCGCTCGTTGCGTGCGGTGCTGGCGGATGGTTCCAGCTATGCAGCCGAACTCATTGCGCGCGACCCCTACCGTCAGTTGGCGCTGCTGAAGATCGATGTTCGCGACCTGCCCTACTTCGACGTAACACGCGACAGTCACGTCCGGACCGGCGACTGGGTCATTGCAGCCGCCAACCCGTTCAAGGTTGCGAGCGGCCGCGAGCCGGTATCGGTAGCTGCCGGGATCATCGCCGCGCGCACGCGACTCGCAGCCCGTCATCGACGTCAGGACTTTTCATACGATGGGGAGGTATTGTTGACCGACGTCGTGGTCAGCGCTCCGGGCGCAGCAGGCGGCGCGCTCGTCGATGCCCGCGGCAATCTGGTCGGAGTCATCGGTCGCCCCGTCGTCAGCACGCGCACGAATACGTGGGTCAACTATGCCCTGCCGGTGGCGGAGGTGGCGACTTTCGTCCTGGCACCGGATGCCGTCGAGGCCCGAACGCGCCCGGACCCGACCGCCGAGCGTGCAGCGGCGGAGAAGCGGCTGCTGCAACTCGGTCTTCGCCTGTTGGATGTGGGGGGACGTGTCCGGCCGCCGTACGTTGAACGCGTTCGAGCCGCATCGGCGGCGCATACGGCTGGGCTTCGCGCCAACGACCTGATCCTGGCGATCAATGACGAATCGGTCGCGACGTGCAACGACGTTCGTACCGCGTTGCAGGCGCTGGAGCCGCAAACGCCATTATCGCTCTTCGTCAAGCGTGCGGACGACGTCGTCCTCATCGAACTGGCATCCGCTGGAGAATCGTAGTGACGCGGAACCGACCGGTTGTGGATGGCATTCGGTGGCAACTACTGCCACTACTCCTGATTCTTGCTGGGAGCGCGCCGGCCGGCCGAGCCGATGAGGCTGCGATTTCGGCGACCGCGCTCCGCACGCACCAACGGCAGGTCTTTCAGGCGGCACTCGAACGGATCGCGCCTACGATCGTCAGGATCGATACGATCGGTGGGGCCCAAGCCGTGCGCGAGATTCAGGATCGTGGCGGCGATACCGTGGTCGCGGCCACATTTCGGCAAGCGGATGGCCCGACGACCGGCGTCCTCTGGACCCGGGACGGGTACATCCTCACGAGCAGCTTCAACTTCGTCCGCCAACCGGCAATCATCACCGCCACACTCGCTGACGGTAAGCGATTCGTTGCGCACCTCGTCGCGCGTGACCGGGTGGCACAGCTTGCCCTGCTGAAGATCGAAACAGAGGACTTGCCGACTCCCCCGCGCGCGCCGCTCGAAGGGCTGCGACCCGGTCAATGGGCGTTGACCGCGGGATTGGGCTATGGCAGCGCGAAGCCGGCACTCAGCGTCGGCGTCATCAGCGGGTTGCGGCGCAACGAGGGTCTCTGCGCCCAGACGGATGCAAAGACCTCGCCGGCGAACTACGGCGGCCCGTTGCTGGACATCGAGGGTCGATTGATCGGGATCTGCATCCCGAAGGCCGGACGCGGGACCGATGAGATCGCGGGAGTCGAATGGTACGACTCCGGGATCGGATTCGCAGTCACCCATGATCATCTCAACCAGCGTTTCGAGGCACTGCGATCCGGAACGGACTGGCACGCCGGCGTGCTCGGGATTCTGACCAGCAAAGGGGATCGGGCGGTCGGTGACGACAGTCCGTCGGGCGTCCGTATCGAACGGCTCGCCGAAGACGGGCCGGCGATGGATGCCGGTCTCGAAGCCGCGGATCGGATCGTTGAGTTGGATGGCCACGCGGTCGATCGACCGCTCGATCTGCGACGGGCACTGGCAACGCTGGCAGCGGGTCAGACCGTGTCAGTGGCGGTAGATCGCGACGGGAAGCGGATTCGGGCCGAACTCACCCTTCGCCGCGCTGACGAGGTCAAGCCGATCGAGCCGCCGACATCCCAGCCTTCCGGGCGCTCCCAGCCGTTCCCAATCCCGGTGCCTGAGCCGCAACCGTAGTCCGCGGGTCGACGGTCAGGGACGAACTTCGGGGTTATGAGAGTCGAGTTGCTCGGCCACTTCCTCGGGAAGCAAGTCGCGTTCGATCGCATAATCCTCCTGGAACCAGCGGCCGAGATCGACGAGTCGACAGCGCGACGAGCAGAATGGGAACAGTTCGGGCAAGCGACCGACATATTCGATCGGCTTGGCACAGATGACGCAACGGTAGCGCTTCTGAGGAGACATGTCCGGATTGTATCGCAGAAGAGCGACATCGCGAAGGAATCAGATGCGCGGTTGATGCGGGTTCGCGGTGTATCAGTCCAGCGGCTCGGGGGCGGACCTGCCGGCGGTGAGGTCGGCGAATTGTTGAACGAGTGCGGGAATGGCCTCCTCCGGAACGGCGACTTCCAGGGCTACTGCGTCGCCGAAGGACTCGTTCTCGATCGTCCCCTCGAGCCCGTGAACCATTCGCCGAGCCGCTTCGAACGTGGGATAGGGAATGGTCACTCGAAAACGCTTCCGAGTCACCTTTGGCATGGTCTCGACTGCCGCCAACCCGGCCTTGGCGGCTTCGGTGTAGGCGGCGACGAGGCCGCCGGTGCCGAGCTTGGTACCGCCGAAGTAGCGGGTGGTGACGAGCACGACGTCGCCGATCTCTGCCCCACGGAGGACGGCCATCGTTGGCGGCCCGGCGGTTCCGCTGGGCTCGCCGTCGTCGCTCAGACCTTCGGAAACAGTGCCGGCAAAGCCGATCTTGAAGGCATAGACGTGGTGCGTGGCGTCAGGCCATTCTGCCCGTATCGCACGGACGATGTCCTGTGCAGCACGCACCGTGTCGGCGCGGTCGACGGTGGTCACGAAACGCGAGTTGGAGACGCGAATCTCGGCGCGGGCCCGGGCCTTCGGGATCAGGTAGCGACGCGACACAGACAGCTCCGTTCTGACCGGCGACGAGTTTTGCCGGCGACTCGGTGAGCGCCCAGCGCAAAAACCGCGCATGCGATCGGTCCGGCTGGAAAAAAGGTACGGCTTGCGGTTACGCTATCTTCGCGTTGATGACCGTACATTTGTTGGAAGCAGGGTCCATGATCAAGATAATCAACATCTGCGGTGCCCGACCGAATTTCATGAAAATCGCGCCGCTGATGCGCGCTTATCGGAACCACGGGAACATCGATCCGGTCCTGGTACATACGGGCCAGCACTACGACGAACGGATGTCGGATCTGTTCTTCCGGCAGCTCGATATTCCGGAGCCGGACCTGAACCTGGAGGTGGGCTCGGGAAGCCATGCCAAGCAGACTGCCGAGATCATGACCCGGTTCGAACAGGTGGTCAACGACCACGAACCGGACTGGGTGCTGGTCGTAGGAGATGTGAACAGCACGATTGCGTGCGCTCTGGTGGCCTCGAAGCTGCATGTGCGAGTAGCGCACGTGGAGGCCGGGCTGCGGAGCTTCGACCGCCACATGCCGGAGGAAATCAACCGCGTGCTGACCGACTCGATCTCCGATCTGTTGTTCGTCACCGAGCCGAGCGGGCTGGAGAATCTGAAGAATGAAGGGGTCGCGCCGGAGAAGGTTCATTTCGTCGGCAACGTGATGATCGACACGCTGCGGGCGAATCGTGAGAAAGCTGAGCAGTCGTCGATATTGGCCAACCTAGGTCTGGAACGCGGCGGGTACAACGTCGCGACGCTGCACCGCCCGAGCAACGTCGACGATCCGGAGACGTTGGGTCGGATACTGACGGCATTCGAGGCGATCGAGGCGGACCTGCCGATCGTTTTTCCGATGCATCCGCGAACACGAAACAACCTGACGAAACTGGGCGTCGCCGACCGAGTGGCGGCGTTGAAGAACCTGCGGATCATCGAGCCGCTGGGATATCTGGATTTCCTGAAGCTGACCGCAAACGCGGCGGTGGTGTTGACGGACTCCGGCGGGATTCAGGAAGAGACCACGATCCTGGGCGTCTGGTGTCTGACGCTTCGTGAGAATACGGAGCGACCGGTTACCATGACCGAGGGGACGAACAGGCTGGTCGGTACGGACAGTACGCGAATCATCGAAGCCTATCGTGCCTGCCGGGCGGCGCGGCTCGACGCCCCACCGGTCCCGGAGAAATGGGACGGCCGTGCCGCGGAGCGGATTGCGGAGATTCTGAGTGGCTGCTGAGCCTGCCGCGAACGGCAGCGCGAACTGCGGCGCGCTGCTCCCATCGGTTGCATACACGGTAGGGGGCTAGGCTTCCCATGGCAGGGCTACTCGCGTACATCGGCGGTTCCGAGCGGTGCGGGTCTACGATGCTCGACCTCATTCTCAACAACAACCCGCAGATCCAGGCGGTGGGCGAGGTCTCACGGCTCTGTTGGTATGCACGGACGAATCACGAAACCTGCACTTGCGGAGAGCCTGTTACGAAATGCCCCTTCTGGCTCGCGGTGGAGGCCTTGGGCCGGCAGCGACTCGGTGCGACACGAGACGACCTTCTCACCGAATTGGAGACGATGCTCCGTCCGGAGGAAGTCGGGCGGGTAGCCGACCGCGTGCAGAAGCTGCTGCTGGTGATGGGCAACCGCCCGCTATATCTCGCGGTGGCGCCCTGGCTCACGCGCGCTCATCATGAAGCCTGCAAAAACTCGTTGTTCTGGTACGACGTCATTCGGGAGCATACGGGGACAAGCGTCCTGTTGGATTCATCGAAGGACGCCCGACGATTGAAGGCGCTCTACCTGACCGAGCCGCGTAGCTTTCGCCTGATTCTGCTGATGCGCGACGGGCGCGCCATCGTGGCGTCAGCCGTTCGGCGAAAGAAGATCTCGCTCGAACGCGCGATCCGCGATTGGGTGACCACCATGCGCTCGTTATCCTGGGCATCGTCGACAATACCCGATTCGCAGGTCTGCCGGGTCCGATACGAGTCGATCTGTGCAGACCCCGCAGGTTCGGTCGCGCGGATCTGCGAATTTCTCGGCGTCCCGTTCGATCCGGCAATGATCGAGCTGCGCAAGGACGTGGCCCACGATATCGGCGGAAACCCAATGCGATTTCGGACCACCGAACGCCGAATTCGGCTCGACGAACGCTGGCGGGAAGAACTGACCGCTGACGACCTGCAGGTTTTTGAGCGGCTTGCGGGCAACTGGAACAAACGGATCGGCTATCGTGATTGACCCGGTGCGGGTCCCAATACGAGGCGAACCATGGAGTTCTTACTACTGGTCTTCGGGCTGCTGGGGTTACTCGTACACAACGATTTCCTCCAAGGCCTGTTGCTGCTCTTGGTGATCGCTGGCAGTACTTGGATCGCTCGCCAACTCCTCCCCAAACAGCCGCTTTGCGCGCTGTTTATCGTCGCCTACATCGGGATGTACCTGTTGAATCCTTTGGGGATTGTCGCAGGGTTCGTCCGGCTGGAACCGCTGCGTGAGCCGTCGATTTTTTATCGTTCGAACGGGCTCCTGATGATCGGAATCGCTTTGTTCGCCGTCGGGGCCAAGCGACTGCGAACGCACCGGCTCGACGTGGCCCGCATGCCGAGCCTTTACTTGCCGGGATTCGCGACCCAGGTAATCACGATGGTAATCCTAAGCGGCTGCCTGGTGGCTATCTGCGCCTTGATCGTGGTGGCCGGTGCCGATGTCAACATTTTCACGGTCGAGAAATCATATCGTTCGACGGGAAACGAGACCGGGCTCTTCCTGCTGACGACCTACGCAATGACGATCCTGCCGTTGGCCATATTTCTCGTTGGTTGCTCTCGGTACACACTGCAACTGATGTATGCTGGACCAATTCTGCTGATCTTAACACTGCACTTCATGGTGTATCGCGTCCGGGTCCTGGCAGTCGCTTGTCTGGTGGCGTATCTGACATCCTTCATCGTTCGTCGTTATCTGGTCGTGATTGGCAACATCGAACTCAAGCGTGAGATCACCTGGCTCCGCCGTGCAGTGCTGGTAGTCAGCATCCCGTTACTTGCGTTTTCGACGTTGGCGATCCGATATCTGCGGCAGTCGTACTCGAATCCCCGTTTCGGCTATACGCTGGATCGTGAGCACCTCAACTACCTGATCGAGGGCACCTTCGCCGGCGGCGATCTGGGCTACGCCTTTTGGCTCCGTCAGGCAATATCGAACTTTCCGAGTCGGCACGAGTACCTGTTAGGCTACTCCTACTATCGACTGGCTTTCGTTCCGATACCCCGATTCGTGTGGCCGGACAAGCCGGAGAGTACGCAGCGCATTTTCGCACAGGTCGTCGATGCCAACGCGGCATCGATCGGGCTAACGATCCCTCCGGGCATCGTTGGGGACTTGTATATCAACTTCGGTTCGTTCGGCGTAGTCGGGATGGTGCTGTTCGGCGCCTTCTTCGCAATGGAGCGCTACCGTACGTTGAATCATCTGCTGTTCGTCGCGGGCTCCGGATACTGGATCTTCTATCTCGTACGCGGCTCCTCTACGACACCGATCGTCATTCTCGTCACGATCTGGTTTGCCGGGCGCGTCTTCTCACGACTGATCCGCCCGGTCCCGATTCAGCGGCCGGTAACGGCCGAGGCGGCAATGACGCGGTACCCGCCGATCGCCAGCGGCGTTTCTCGCTGATCGCACGCGCATGCCCGAGCCCACGCCCAAACCGAAGTCGGCAATGATCGGTCGCCTGCGTCGACTGGGCGGTTACGCCTTCTGGACCGCAGCGGCCTTCGCGGCCCCGGTTGCGATCGATCGTTTGATCGTCTATCCGGCTCTTAACAGCCATTTCGGCGAGGCACTGTTCGGCGCCTTTGCCTGGGTGATGGCGATCTTCGACCTTTCACGACGGATCGTCTCCAACGGTTTCGTCATTACGCTGATGCGGAGCCTGGGGTCTGAGTCGGCTGAGGCAAATCAAGCAACGCTGAGAACGGCGCTACTCTTGACCGCCTTGTTCGCCTGTCCGTTTCTGATCGGAGTCGCTGGCCTGAGTCTGTTCTTCGCTGCCGGTGAGATCCGAGAGTATGCGCTCAGCATCTACCCGCCGCTGTTAGCATTCAGCCTGCTATTCTGCCTCCAAAGCATCATGCTGGCCGGCCTGCGATCGGAGCGTCGTTTTCGCACGATCTTTCTCGTCAAAGTGGTCGAAGGGGCGGTGCTCTGCTCGATTGTGTTCATCGTCTTCACCAAGAGCCTGCTGTGGGTAGCACTTTGCTATGTTGCAAGTCTGGCCGCGTCGGCTGCGATCCTGTCCAGTCTGACCGTATACAGTGGTACCGGCTCATGGTACCTGCCACAAACAGCAACGCGAATGCTCCGCGAGTGGCCGGCTGGCGGCTGGCTAACGTTTACCGAACAATCACGCGTCTTTGCCCCCCGGATCATACTGGGAATCCTGGCCACGACCTCGGACGTCGGCGTACTGGTCGCTGCGATGTCGATCGGCAACGTCATTATGATGCCGCTCGGTATGGTCGGAACCCTGATTCTTTCACTGCTCTCGAAGCGAAAGCAGCTCGCCTTCGATCGTGGTACGCTGGTGCTATTCCTAGCGACGGTCGCCGTAGCCGCCGTGCTGGCCGGGTTCGGAACGCAGATCGTCGGTACCATCTTGCTGAAGCAGCTTTATCCGAAACTCTACGATGCAGCTATCCCGTTCTTCCATTGGATCGCGATCGGCAACGCGGCGGCGACCGTCGTTTTGCTCGTCAAGCCAGTTTCCTTACGATATGCGGCGATCAATCGGATGATCCGTTACTCGGTCATGGGCATCAGTGTGCAATTGTTCGCGTTGTTCATTCTGATTCCGCCATACGGAGCCCGCGGGGCAGCGATCGCGTCCGCCCTCGCCGCCGCAACGGCCGCGTGTGCCTGGCTGGCCGGGTTCAGCAGAATCTATCGCGATCAGGCGCTAATGGAGCCAGGGCAGGCAGAACGGTTGGACAATGGTCAGTAGAACAGCAAGGCATTTCGATATCGTGTCCGCCGTTGGAGCCGTTGCATGAAGGTCTGCTTACTATCCTCGGCGCATACGCCGGTGGACAAGCGCGTTTTCGAGAAAGAAGGCAAGTCCCTTGCCGCTGCTGGCTACGACGTCGTCCACCTGGCGCCAGGAACAGAACCGTCTCGTCAGCAGGACGGAGTGTGGCTCGAGATTTACCCGCCGACCAAGCCGGGGCTGGTGAGTCGCCTCGGCGGGCTCTTTCGTCTCTACCGTCGCGCCGGACGGCTCAACGCGGATGTATACCATTGCAACGAGGTGGATTCGTGGGTCGTCGGGGTAGTGCTGAAATTGCTACGGCGCAAGAAAGTCGGGTTCGACGTCCACGAGCATTACCCGAGCCGGTTCGAAAGGCTCCGGCCGCGCTTGCTCGCCTGGACCGCTGCTTGCATGCTTCGATTCCTCTTTCGTTGCCTGACCCCCATAACCGATTTCTTCGTCTTCGCGAAACGAAGCGTCGCTGCGGACTTTCCGAACACAGCGGAGCGCTCGATCGTCGTATTGAACACGGCGCCACGCGGAAGCGCGACAGCACTCGAACGCCCCGGCGACAAGCAGTTCATCACCGCGGTCCACGTTGGTCTTATCGGAAGTGCCCGGGGATGGCCGCAACTGGCCGAGGCCCTGCGGCTCGTGAAGTCGCCCAAATTGCGCGTCAAGATCATTGGGAAGTGCAACGATAGTGATACAACACCTTTCCTGAACACCTTCGCCGCGCCGGACTTGAGGGAGCGGGTCGAGATCATCGATTGGATGCCAATCGAGCAGATGTACAGCGAGCTTGCCAAGGCCGATATCGGCCTGATCCTCTTCCAACCGGGGGTCTTGAATCACGTCTATGCAATGCCGCACAAGCTCTTTGACTACATGCGGATGGGATTGGCGGTGATCATGCCCGAGTTTGCAGAGGAAGTGGCTCCGATCGTGCGCGAGGAGGACTGTGGCTTGTTGCTCGATCCATCTGATCCCAAAGAAATCGCGGAGGCATTGGACCGTCTCGTACAAGACGATGCTCTGCGGGTGCGCTATGGTGACAATGGTCGAGAGGCGGTGACCCGAAAGTACAACTGGGAAAACGAGGCTAAGCTGCTCATTGATCTCTATCGCAAACTCGAGCCAAACCGAGCAAAATGAAACAAATCCTTCAACACCTTCGTAGTGGTCAGATCGAAGTTGCGGACGTGCCCTGTCCGATCGTGCGACCGCGGCACGTGCTCGTGCAAACGACTCGTACGCTCATCTCCGCTGGCACGGAGCGGATGCTGGTCGAGTTCAGCAAAGGGAGCCTGCTGGCAAAAGCCCGCGCGCAGCCCGACAAAGTCAAACAGGTGCTGCAGAAGATTCGCACGGACGGCCTGTTGCCGACACTCGAGACCGTGTTCAGCCGACTCGACGAGCCGCTGCCACTCGGGTATTGCAACGTCGGCCGGGTCGTCGAAGTCGGCCGCGACGTCACCGAGTTCAGTGTCGGTGACCGCGTCATCAGCAACGGCCCGCATGCGGAGATGGTATGCGTGCCGGCGACGCTCTGTGCGAAGGTGCCGGATGACGTCGCTGACGACGCTGCGAGCTTCACGGTCCTGGGTTCGATCGCCTTGCACGGTATTCGCCTGCTCGAGCCAACGTTCGGCGAACGTTTCGTCGTCGTCGGACTCGGCCTGCTCGGACAGATCGCGGTCCAAATCCTCCGCGCGCACGGTTGCCCCGTGCTGGGAGTCGACGTCAATCCCCAGCGGTGCGAACTGGCCCGATCATTCGGCGCGGAAACGGTCGCGCTCGCTGACGGAGGCGATCCGGTCAAGGCAGCCGAAGCCTTCACGCAGGGGCGTGGTGCCGACGGCGTGCTGATTACCGCCTCGGCCAAAAGCGACGAGATCATGCAGCAAGCGGCCGCGATGTCGCGCAAGCGCGGCCGTATCATCCTGGTCGGCGTCGTGGGACTGAACCTTCGGCGTAGCGACTTCTATGAGAAGGAACTGCACTTCCAGGTCTCGTGCTCGTACGGTCCGGGCCGCTACGACACGACCTACGAGGACCAGGGACGCGATTATCCGCTACCGTACGTTCGCTGGACCGAAGGTCGCAACTTCGAGGCACTGCTCGATGCCATGCGCGAAGGCTGGCTGAAGATCGATCCGCTGATCACCCGCCGAATCGCACAAGCGGACGCGCCGGACGCCTATGACGCGATCCTCAACGATGCCGGCGTGCTCGGCGTCGTCTTGACCTATCCCGAGCAGTCGCCGCCCACACAACGCACGATCCGATTGAATGGGAACGTTCGACCGACACAACCGCTTCCGACGCGTCCGCGTGTGGCGGTGGTCGGTGCGGGGAACTTCACCAAGCTGGTGCTGTTGCCCGCGATCAAGGCGGCAGGCGCTCCCATCCATTCCGTGATCAGCGCCGGCGGTGTCACCGGGCTGCATGCCAGCCGAAAGTTCGATGCGGAAGAGGCCGGCAGCGATTATCGGGCCGTGCTCGATCGGGACGACGTCGACGCGATTTTCGTCACGACGCGGCACGCGAGCCACGCGCGCATGGTGTCAGAGGCGATCGCGGCTGGTAAGCACGTGTTTGTCGAGAAGCCGCTTGCGATCGACGAAGAGGGGCTCGAGGCGGTCCAGGCGGCGCACCGCGACCATTCCGACCGTCAGATCATGGTGGGGTTCAATCGACGGTTCGCCCCCCACACGCAAACAGCGCTGACGATGCTCAAGGGCCGTTCGCAGCCGCTCGCGATCAACTGTCTGGTAAACGCCGGTCACATCCCCGCGAACCACTGGACCCAGGATCCGCTCGTCGGTGGCGGGCGGATCGTCGGCGAGGGGTGTCATTTCATCGACCTGTTGCGTGCGCTGGTGGGACACCCGATAACGACCGTCTACGCCACGATGTTCGGCGAGCAGGCCGGCCCCCTGGCAGAAGACAAGATGAGCATCTCGCTACGGTTCGCCGACGGCTCGCTCGGCACGATCCACTACTGGGCCAACGGCGGCAAGTCGTTCCCGAAGGAACGAATCGAGATCTTCAGCGAAGGCCGCGTGTTGGAGATCGACAACTGGCGAACATTGCGCCCGTACGACTGGCCAGGCGCTCGGAAACGCACGGCGCGTCAAGACAAGGGACACAAAGCGGAAGTGCGCGCGTTTCTCGACGCAATCCAGGCCGGCAGCGAACCACTCATCCCGTTCGCGGAGCTTGACGAAGTGACCCGCGCCAGCTTCGCCGCTGTCCGTGCGGCACGTAGCGGCCTTCCAATCGAACTTACCTGACGCCGCTACGACGTCCAGCGATTCACCGGGGTTTCTTTAACTACTCACGCTGAGCTTACATAGTCCGCGGATGCTGATCGCTCAGCGGCGGTCAGCGCGGCCCATCGAAGGCGCAAACCCCGCCTGGCCTGTGCAACATTTGATTCACTCCCCTGCGTGCTGTCGGTTTTCCTGGGCCGGCAGCACGCACGCCTTGCGTTTGGCGGTGCAGAGCCGTTCCACGATCGCGTTCGCCTTGCTGTCAACCTCATACCCACCGCCATGAAATCGTACTACGATCAGGTGATCATGATCCAGGATGCATGCCCGCTTCGCACCCGAAAGGAGACGGCCAATGGACTCGATTTGCAACCGGACGCATCATTGGTTCGTCTTGCTGTCAATCGCGCCGCTCGGCGGCGGGTGCGGGCCGGACCGTTCGCGCCCGGGGACGGTTGACCGCACTGTGCATCAGGCACCCGCGATCTCGGGCGACACCCTGCGCAACGATCTCCTGGTGTTCGTCGCGGAGGCCGAGCGGGTTGTCGACGCGGCGACTGAGCGAATCGTCGCCGCGCGCACCGCCCCGGAAATGACCCGCGCCGTGTTGCGCTGGCGTCTGGAGAGTATCCTGGAAGTCAACAATCAGCTATTGGAAGACAACCCCGGCGAGGCGCTATTGGACGTATGGGCGTTCCTGCAGCGACTCGATCAGTATGTCCGTGCGGAGGATGGACAATCCCTGTTCGGACTACATCAAGCCGATATTGCCGCGGCGACTGGCCGTCTGTTGTTACGGATCGAGCGACTTGCGCGGAGCACGTTGCCGGCCGAAGTGTTCGCAAGCGCAGCACGCCAGATTCAGGCGCATGCTCGCGACAATCCGATTCGCGGTTCGTTCTCACACGCGAATGACGAAGACTTCACGGACGGCAAGCGTGGGCGAGCCCTGTTGAGCGGCGTGCTGGCCGCGCCGTTACAGGCGCTGGGCGCGGTGGGTAAGCAGTTCGATCCGACAACCCGCCTCGCGAATGCGGTCGACCGCTGGCGCTTGCTGCTACAGGACTATCCTGCGCAACTGCGCTGGCAAGGCGAGTTGCTGCTGATGCGGCTCGACGAACTCGAGGTCACCGGCCGAACGTTATCGGAGCTCGGCCGTGCGACGGCCGCGTTCGAACGCATCACGACCGCGGCACGCGAACTGCCCCAGGACGTGCGCGCGCAAGCCGACGATCTGCTCGACACGGTGGCAGCGCGACAACCCGCGCTGCAGACCTCACTCGAACAGGCCAATGAGACGGCCGCGACCATTAACGCCGTGCTCAAGGAAGCACAAAACGCGGCGGCGTCAGCCAACCACACGCTTGCCCAAGCACGCGAGACGGGAACGGTCTGGAACCACACTGTGCGTGAGATACGGGCGACAGCAACGGAGATCGACGGCCTGCTCAGCCGCGCGCCTTCATCGGAGATCGCGCAAGACGCAAACACCTCAGCCGATACGCAACGCAACCGCTTCGACATCACGGACTATACCGTAGCAGCTGAGGCCACTGGCCGTTCAGCGGAGTCGCTACGCCGCCTCGTAGCGCAACTGGACGAGCTACTGGACGAACAAAGCGACGCCGGCAGGCTGGATCGGCTAACCGAACGCACCGTGTCGCGGTCCGGCGCCGAAGCCCGTGCGATCGTCGATTACACGGCTTGGCGAGGCGCCCAGCTCCTGGTGCTGGCCTTTGCGCTGGCGATACTCCATCGTCTCGGAACGCAGCGTCTGATTCGACCAAAAACATGATGTGGGCCGTTGCGGCGCGCGCCGGGGACGCCTGGCCCTACAAGGTTCCGAGCGTGTCGAAGAACCCGGGAAAACTCTTTGAAACGCAGCCGGCATCGCGAATCACGAGCCCTTCAGGCAATGCGAGGCCAGCAATCGCAAAACTCATCGCCATGCGATGGTCGTTGTACGTTTCGATCGCCGCCGGCGTGATTTCGTCCGGAGGGAAGATCGTCAAACCGTCTCGGTGAACGTCGACTGTCGCGCCCAGTCGGGCCAGCTCGGCGCTCAGTGCGGCCAGCCGGTCGGTCTCCTTGACACGGAGGTTCGCGACATTGCGGATTTCGGTTTTCCCGCGCGCGAACAGCGCCAGTATCGCGAGGGTCTGTACCGTGTCGGGCATCGCGTTGAGGTCCTCGTTGACGCCGTGGAGGACTGCGTCGTCCGGGCCGGCGACCTCGAGGTAGTCTTCGCCGCTGGAGACCTGGCACCCCATTCGCGCCAGCACGTCGACGAACCCGACGTCCCCTTGCAGACTGCTGCGGGAGAGCCCGTTGATTCGGATGCGCCCGCCCGTCAACGCCGCCGCCGCCCAGAAATACGTCGCGGCGCTGGCGTCGGGCTCGATGCGATAGCTGCCCGCCCGGTACCGCTGCGCCGCCGGGACGATGAACCGGTCCCCCTCCTGCAGCACTTCGACGCCCGCGCTGCGCATGACGCGAACGGTCATGTCCACGTACGGTCGACTTGGAAGCGTGTCGTCGACCTGAACAAACACGTCGTCGGCCGCGTAGGGCGCCACCATCAGGATGGCGCTGACGAACTGACTCGATCGCAGATTGGTGAGGTTGAGTTCGCCGCCGCGCAGTGTCGCCGGGTGTACTGTGATCGGTGGATAGCCGTCCGTCAGGTCGTATTCAATCTGGGCCCCGAGGGCCCGCAGCGCATCGACCATTTCGGCAATCGGTCGTTCGCGCATGCGCGCGGAGCCGTCCAGCTGAAACTTTCCGTGCGCGAGACAGCACATCGCCGCGAGAAACCGCATCGCCGTCCCCGCGTTGCCGACCTGCAACGCGGCTTCGCTTGCAACAAATCCCCCGTTCGTCCCTTCAATCGAGATGTCGGAGGTCTCTGCGACGCAGCGGATCTGTACGCCGAGCGCTTCGAGGCCGGCGAGCATGCAATTGGCATCGTCGGCAATGGAAGCATCGACCAGCGTACTAGGCCCGTCTGCCAGCGTAAGGCAGGTCAGGTAACGATTGGTCAAGCTCTTGGAGCCGGGAAGGTGGACGCGATCCTCGATCCGCCCGACCGGTGAAACGCGAACGTCGCCATCCTGCCATTCGAACACAGCCGAACCTCTTCACGCGGCCAAACAAACACGGAACAGCACAGCGAACGAATGCAATACGTCCGCTGGGGCAACCTCTTCGACACAACCGTCGCTGCAGCGTCCCAGCCGGATGCGGTCCGCATCGCTGCCCAGCCAGATCCGGCATCGGGAGCCACGCGTGCGGGCGTCGATACAAACCGCCGGCTCACCCAGTTCGGGGTCGACGGTCGGACTCACAACGACGGCATCTCCGGTCGCAATCATGGGCGCCATCGTATCGTCGTTGACGCGCAATGCGAACGCCTGCGGGAAGTGTGCCGTGACCAACTCGTCTCTGACACAAAGGCGGGACGTCCCCGAGCGCTCCTGAATCTCCACCAATTCGACGGCTCGCGCGTTCCTCTCAGTCCCCTGTGGATCAGGTTCCATGATCCGGACTTCGGCCGCGACACGTAGCGACGCAATCTCGGTGGGAAGCAGCGGGTGTCCGCCGTCCGGTTCGCCATCGGCCGCGTCCGCGTCCTCCAGCTTGACGGGTTCGGTTGCCGCATAGATCGGGATCAGTGCGGCGTGATCGGAGTTTTCCAGCCGTTGCTTGGCTGCGGGCTCGAGGTCGCTGCCGTCGACCAGCAAACGCACAAAGGACTCCAGCGGGCGCGCCAATTCGGGACGCTCGTCAAGCAGCCGCGCCAGGCGTGCCAGCAGTTCCTGATGGCGTCCGCGGGTGCCGGCAATGACGACTGTGCCGCGGGCAGCGACGCCGGTCAACAGCCACTGAAGATCCTCACCGGTGAGCTCGCAGATGCGCACAAGCACCTCGCCGCTCGGCACGGCTCCGCGCTCGTAGCGCGCGTACTCCTCCGCGCTGACCCCGAGCTGGGCGGCAAACGCCCCCTTCCCGCGGGCACCGTAGTGTCGGCGCCGAATATCGGCGATGCGTTTGCTGAGTTCTTTTTCGGCTGTCGCCATTCACTCCGATCCTTGCGCCCTGCCCTTGTACGATATCAAACGACCGCGAAGCCGAGTAGTGCCCAGGACGGGATCGGAGACGCACGGCTCGATTCGCCGGTATCGGGCTTGATCACGATCCGAATTCCGGGACGCTACTGGCCCAGCTCGCGGCTGCGTTCGAACGCTGCCAGAACCGCTTGCACGACGTGCTCGAAAACCTGGTTATCCTGCATCGATTGCAAGGCGGCGGCTGTCGTCCCGCCACGTGAGGTCACTTTTTCACGTAGCGTCTCGGGTGCGTCGGCCATCTCGAGCATCATCCGGGCCGCTCCGAGGCAGGACTGCTTGGCCAACAACGCGGCGTGCGCTGGCGACAGGCCGGCCCGCTGACCGGCGGCGATGATCGCCTCCGTGAAAAGGTAGTAGTACGCGGGACCGGAGCCGGAAACGGCCGTAACCGCATCCATCAGCTCTTCGGATTCGACGTGAATGCTCTTGCCGGCGGCCTCGAAGATCCGCTGGGCCCGCAACAGGTCAGCCTCGCGCGTATGTCGACCCGGGAACACGCCCGCCATACCCGCACCGACGTGCATCGGCAGGTTCGGCATGACGCGCACCACGCGGGCGTTTACATGTGCCAACTCGGCCTCGATTGCATCGGTGGATACGCCTGCCATGATGGAAACGATCAGGTGGTCGGCGCAAACGCAGTCGGCGATCTCCTTCAACACGTCGCGATGCTGCTGCGGTTTGATCGCCAAGAGCAAGATATAGCTGTTTTGAGCCACGAAACGATTGTCGGTGGTCGTCGCAATCTGAAAACGCCTTTCGAAGACCGACCGACGCGCTTCGTGCGGGTCGGAGGCGATGATCCGATCGTCGAGCAGAACGCTGTTGCGCAGCAGTCCGTGCACGATCCCCTCGGCAGCGTTGCCGGCTCCGATCACCCCGATTTCATACTGCGTCTGCATCCCGAGACTCCCGCCCCCCGCGCGAATACGACGCAGCATTGTAGACCCCCGCGTTCGGCGAACCAAGCCGGGCCACCCGTCAGACAGGCCGCGCGAGAATCACCCATTGCGACCGATGAACCACCACCACACGCCCCAGGCATTCACGAGGACTCCCGCAAGTGTCAACCACCGGAGGCCGGTCTGTAACGGAGTGCGAGCCACGATCGCCAGCAGGACAGTCAACGGCACCAGGAAATCGAGGCTGAACCGATAACCGAACTGAGCCCAGCCAGGATTGTAGTAGGCCAATACCAGCAAAAAGAGCGTCACGACGCTCAACCAGGCGCCCGTTGACCGCGGGTCGCGTCGTCGAACCGTCAAGCCGATCATCAGCAACGCGGGGCTGGTAATGACCAGGCTGAGGCCCGTCTCGCGCGGCACCGGAAACCACCCCCTTTCCGAAAGCGCCGGAAACGCCAGGAGGGCCGCGTGTACGCCGCGCTCGAGGTAGCGCCAATGAAAGAGCCCGTGGTTGTACAAGTCGCTCATCAGCCGCGGGTCAACCTGCTGGTCGCGATAGCCGAACTCCAGCGGATCGTGAAATCGGACGTAGTTGTAAACCAGCAGCAGCGCGGTTGCTGCCAGCGGCCCGATTGCGGAGAGCAGCGTCCATCGCATCATCGCGCCGCGACGGCGACGCGACCACGCCAGCCCGGCCAACAGAAACCAGTTCAGCAACAAATGCGGCCGACCGAGCATCGCCATTCCGAGCGCCGCCCCGACCGCCAGCCCCGACCGGTCCGTGGCGGCCAGCCAGGCGGCAATCGCGACAAAGAGCAATGTGCACGTGTGCGAGAGGAACCAGACGTTGCCGTCGATCGCGATATACCAGGGCAGACCGAGCGCAAAGAACGCCAGCAGCCACCAGCGCCGCGTCTGGGCCGCCATCGCATCACCCGGCGCGGGCCGCGCAACCGGGTCCACATCGCGCGATTCAAGGGACCGCAACAACAGGTCCACGAACAATGCGGTCAGGCTACCGACAAAGATCGAGAACCAGACCGTATTGATCGGGAGTGCCAGCAGGCGCAGAGGGATCATCAGCAGCGCCGGCAGCGGCGGGAACGGCACGTACCAGCGCCCGTCGAACAGGGTCAGATCGGCGGTGTGCGGCGGATTCGGCAAATCGAACTGCCCCTCGATCAGCGCTGCCGAGAGTCGGTCAAAGTACGCCAGCGTCGGCGTGCTCGTGTGACCGACCAGCCACGCTGTCGCGCCATAGACGAGCAACGTCGCAATGAAAGCGGACTCGGGATAGTCGTATCGCCGAACCAAGCTCCATGGATTCGAAGCTACGGACCGCCAGTTGCCGCTCATGGAAGGACCTGGCCGCGAATCTCGTCGAGCAGTGCCGCAGTGGCGGCAACCTGCGCGGAATCGGCCCCGAATCGCGATCGACGAAGCGCCAGCGCTTCCGTCGCATTCGCCTCGGCGGCCGAACGGATTCCGGCATCGTGTTGCACGCTTGCCAGGTTGTGCAAAGTCTGACAGATAAAGGCATGGTCGGGATCCTGCGCGAAACCGGCGCGAAGCACGCGCAAGGCGATGTTCAGGTTCTCGATCGACCGTTGCCGCAGATCGGCACGGGTCTCGAGCGAAACACTCGGCTCATTTGCGAGGTCCTGCAGGAGCTTCGCGTAGTTGTTGTGCATTTTTGCAACGTCCGGGTGGTTCTCCGGCAGGTAACGCGACCGCAGCTCCAGCGCGCGCAGATACAGCAACTCCGCTTCGCGCAAGTCCGCCGACACGCGGGCACGGTCTTCGGTCGCATTGCGCGTCGCCGTACGAAGCAATGCGGCCAGGTTATTGAGCGTCTGCGCGTAATCATTGATCGCCCGCAGGTCCTGCTCGCTGGCCGCAGTTGGATCTGATGGAACGCGGGCCGCAATTGACGATCGAATGTCGAGCGCAGCGCGCAGGTGCCGCTCGGCACGCTCGCCGTCGCGGGCCCGTTTGTACCACAAGCCGAGGTTGTTTTCGCTGACCGCGATGCTGGCGTGGAACGGCGGCAGCTGCGCTTTCCGCACCTCCAGGGCGTGATCGAGGAGCGGCGCGGCGTCGGCCGTACGGCCCTGGAGCAGGTAGAGTTCGCCCAGGTCGTTCTCGGTTTGCGCGACGTCGAGGTGCGTGTCGCCGAGCAGCGTCCGGCGATGATCCAGACTAATGCGAAAGTGCCGCTCGGCGGCGTCGTAGTCGCTCATTGCCATGTAACTGTTCGCGAGCGTGTTGCGGAGCGAGGCTTCGACCAAGGCGTCGCGCATCGGCTTGTCGTCGAGACGGCCGGCCGCCTCGTCCAACGCTTGCCGGATGGTTCGGTTGGCATCGCCGAAGGCCCACGGGTCCGCGTCGCGAAGCATGTCTTCGAGGACGAAGTTGATTTGACGCGCGATGTCGCGTTCGCGCGAAATCGCGTCGCGCTGGTCGGCGATCCGAACGGTCATGATCGCAAACGTGATCGCCGAGCCGATCGCCAGCAGGAAGATCAACGTCAGGAGGCCAAACGCGAGCTTGTGTCGTTGGGCCAGGCGGCGCGCCTGGTAGACCCGACTGGGCGGCCGGGCGAGGATCGGTCGATCGGTGAGATACCGCTCGACATCCTCTGCGAGGGCAGCGGCCGTCGGATACCGCCGTTCGCTCTCCTTCTCGAGCGCTTTCTGGGCCACAATCGCGGCATCGAGCGGAATCGTCGGATCCAGCGCGCGGGGACTCGGCGGCGCCTGCTCGCAAATCCGGCGAACGGCCTCATGCAGCGGGACATCGAGGACGGCGTTGGGCAGTACGCCGGTCAGCAGTTCATACAGAATCACGCCCAGCGCGTAGACGTCCGTTCGAACATCGATGTCGTCAGTGTCGCCGCGGGCCTGTTCGGGACTCATGTATGGGAGCGTCCCGGCCAACGCACCCGGTTCCGAGACGAACGTCACTTGGACGTCAGCTTCGGTGATCCGCGCCAGACCGAAGTCGAGGATCTTCGGGTCACCGTTCGCGGTGACGAGAATGTTTGACGGCTTCAGGTCGCGGTGGATCACGCCGCGCTGGTGGGCGTAGTTGATCGCACCACAGACCGTCAGGAACAGCCGTAGCCGCTCCTCAAGCGTCAGCATCGGCGGTGCATCGGCCCCCCGGCCGGTAACGTATCGGGAGAGTGGCACCCCGTCGACCAGTTCCATCGCGAAGAAGTGTTCCCCCTCCGCGGTGCAGCCGGCATCGTAGATCGCCGCGATGCCCGGGTGGGTCAAGCGCGCCAGCGTCTGAATCTCGCGCTGGAAGAGCCGAACGCGTTGCGAGTCCAGGTATTCGCTTCCGCGTACAACCTTGAGCGCGACGCGCCGCGCCGGCGCAGGCTGTTCGGCTTCAAAGACGACACCCATCCCGCCTTCGCCAAGCTTGCGCAGAATCCGATAGTTGCCGATCCGATCCGGCAGTCGGCGTGCAGGATCGCCGGGCGGTTCGCGTCCGATCCCACTGAGGTCGTCGACCAGCGCGCGCATGTCCGCGACGCGCCCGCGACAAGCTGCGCATGACTGGACATGCGCGCCGACCGCAGCCTCGGCATCGTCCTCGCCATGGATCCACGCCCATAGCTGATCCGAAGACACTCCACAGCTCATTCGGCCGGTCCTGTCAGCTTGCGCAGCTCCTCTTGCAGATACGTCGAGGCCCGCACCAACCGGCCCTTGATGGTCGCCTCGCTGACGCCGAGTGATTCGGCCATCTCGCTCCGCGAGAAGCCCTCGAAGAATTTCAGCATCAACACGTCCCGGTATTCGTCGGGCATGGTCTCGATGATCTGGCGTATCAGGTGCCGGCGCTCCTCGTTGGCGGCGCGGGTCCGCGGGCCGGCCGAAGCCCCACCGGCATCGAAACCCGTACGGATGCGTACATGATGGGTCGGACTACGCTGATAGCGACGTAGAATATCCAGACAGCGGTTGCGGGCCACGCGATAGATCCAGGGCTTGAAGGCCCCGGTCGGCAGCTCGGCACCGTCGGAAAGACGCGCGAACGTCTCCTGCGCAACGTCCTCCGCAAGATTCTCGTCGTTCAGATAGCCGCTCGCATAGCGATGAATCGCCGGCCAGTAGCGCTCGATCAGTGCCGTGGCGGCGGTCTGGTCTCCGGTGCGCAGGGCGTCGACGAGCTGTTCGTCGGTCGGGATTGGCGAATCGGCGGACATGAGCGCCTCGCTTGTCGGTCGGCGACAGAAACCCGTATGATCAACATCACATTGTAGCCGGACGCCCCGCGGGATCACGCGGTCCGGGGGACACCCGTCCGCCGGAATCAGCCCCGTCATGCGACCGTCGGCGGCCGGTGACAATGCGAAAAACGCGCTGGATCGGTGATGTAAAGGAGTTCAATCATGGGAGCAACCGTCGGCAAAGTGCTGGCACTGGCCGTTCGAACGCAACGAAAAGGCCCGATGCGCGAGCTCGAGCAGGTCCGGGCAACCGCAGATTTCGGCCTTGACGGAGACCAACCCGTCAAGGACTTTCGCGGCATCACGCTGCTGTCGCAGCCGCAATGGGAAGGAGTGCAGGCCGAGCTGAACGCCGACATGCCGTGGCACACGCGACGGGCGAACCTCCTGACGGATGTGCCGCGGCTCGGCGAGTGGATCGGCCGGACAATCCGGATCGGCTCCGTCGTCGTCGAAATCACCGGCGAGACGCGACCCTGCGGGCTGATGGACGAACTCCAGCCGGGCCTCCAGACGGCGCTGAAACCCGAGTGTCGGGCTGGCGTTCACGGACATATCCGCGAAAGCGGCTCGATCCGCGTCGGAGACGAGATCCAACTGCTTACGGAGTGATATCGGGACCCCACGGGGGGGCTGCGCGATGATCGAGAAATCGTCCGTGCTGGGGGCAACCGGGCCCTTGCGGTGCATCTTCTGGGGCGCGCTGCTGCTCGTGCTCGACCTTACCATCTGGAGCGGCCGGATCAGCTTCGACGTATTGAGCGACTTCGTCGGAGCCCTGCTGATCGCGGTCGGTATCGTGCACCTCGCCAGCATCGAAGTAGACCCTGTCTACGAACGGCGTCTGCGCTTCGTGTTGGTGATCGCCTGGTTGCAGGTCCTGGCCAGCCCGCCGATTACTTTTTTCTCCATCAACTGGCCGCGTTGGATGGTAGCGGCAGGATTCTTGTTCGGCATCGCTTCGCTGGTGGCGTTGTTGCTCTTCTTGTTCTCGATGAACCGGATGTGCCGCGCCACCGGACTGGAACGCAGCACCCCAAGCTGGCGGCTCACGGCACGGCTTGTCGGCGTTGTGTATGTCGTGCCATTAGGACTCATCTATCTGGCAAGCATTGCTGACGTCGCGCTGAGCGGCGCGTACAGCGGGCCGACGTTAGACCTGGACCTCAACCGATGGTTCCACGGCGGACCGGCGGCGTGCGGTGCGCTGATTGTCCTCCTCGTCGTCGCAATCCCGTTCATTCATCTGCTCGTATCGATTTCGCGGACGATTCACGAACTCGAGGAGCTGCGCTGGCGGACGCGCGGACGGATCGTCGGACCGGCAGTGTGCGCCCAGTGCGGCTACGATCTGACGGGCCTGCCGGAGACCCGGTGCCCGGAATGCGGGACGCGATTCTCCCGAGAATAGCACATCAGGCAGCGGGGAGGCGAAAGCGATCGGGTCGTCGAGGGATCGCGGTTGCCGACAGGAGCGGCGCGTTTCATAATACTGCATCATGAGTGATTCACCGAAGCCCGTCGATCTGTCGTTCATCCCTGTCGACGAGGAACTCGTGAAGCGCTGGGACCGAGAGTGGTGCCGGTACTTCTCACGTTACCACGGGCAATTGTGGTTCGACAGCCTCGCGGACGTCGACGAGCGCGTCGAGCGATTCCGTTCGCGACTCCCATCGTTGACAACTGAAGAGTTGTTTCACTACGAATTGTTCTCGTACGAAACGAAGAGTCCGCTCTCCATCTGGCTCAATCCGAACGACCTGCTCTCCAAGCACGTCGCGGAAATCGGCTGCGGACCGGGACAGCTCGGCAAACAGCTGGGACACGTCGTCAGTCATTACCTCGGCATCGATTTCTCGCGACTCGCTCTGAGCGTTGCCCGGCTAATCTCACCAGCACGGTGCGACTACCTCAATCTCGGAGACCTCGAGCAACTCGGCCGCTATTGCGGGACGCGCGATCTGGTGCTGGGCCGGCACTTCTTCATTCATCAAAACGCGGAAAGTGCGCAGTGGGTAACCCGTCTGGCGCACGCCCTGCTCAAACCCGACGGGCTATTGATCGCCGACTTCTACTTTCCGAACGCGGAGGGGAAAAAACGGGTCGCGGACGGGCGCGTGCAACCCGCGCGTGCCGCATGGGATCCGGCCTATCCTTCGCGGATGTTTCTGTTCGAAGAACGCGAGATCCAGGAGATCGCCGCACGGGCCGGCTTCCGGATCGAATCGGAGCAGATCGTGGAGCCACAGCAACGCCGCTTCGTTCGTCTGAGGAAGACTGTTTGACGCCGGGTCGGGGGCAACTGGAGGACGGCCTCAAGCCGGGGCGATGCGGGCCTGCGAGGGCTGTCGTTCAATCTCTGATTTCGAGAGAGCCGCCTTCAACGGCGGGGACTCCAGGTGGAACTCCGGAACGAGCTGCTTGAGCGCATCGCGGATCTCGTTGCGAGAGAACCGGTCCGCTCCAGCGATGAGGGCGTCAATCGCACGAACCAGCATATCGAAGTCGACCGCAATGTTCCCCCAGACGCCGATCTTGGGATGCGCCGTACGGGCGACCCCTTCACCCTCGATCGCTAGCTCTTCATAGAGCTTCTCGCCCGGCCGCATACCGACGAACTCGATCTTGATATCTTCGTCCGGGCGGAACCCGGAGAGCGTGATCAAGTCGCGCGCCAGGTCGACGATTTTGACCGGATCACCCATGTCGAGGATGAAGATCTCGCCGCCGTTGCCCATCGACGCAGCCTGCAAGACGAGCTGTGACGCCTCGGGGATCGTCATGAAAAACCGAACCATCTCCGGGTGGGTCACGGTGACCGGGCCGCCGAGCGCAATCTGCTCCTTGAAGATCGGGATGACGCTACCGCTGCTGCCCAGGACGTTGCCGAAACGAACGGTCACGAATTGCGTGTCGCCGTGCGTGTTCAGCGCCTGAATGTACATCTCCGCGACTCGCTTGCTGGCCCCCATGATGCTCGTCGGGTTGACCGCCTTGTCGGTCGAGATCATCACGAATTTCTCGACCCCGGTCCGGACAGACGCGTCGGCAATGATCCGCGTTCCGTTGACGTTGTTCTTGATCGCCTCGCCGGGATTGTGCTCCATCATCGGCACGTGCTTATGGGCGGCGGCGTGGAAGACCGCCTGCGGCCGCTCGTTCTCGAAGATCGCCGTCACTCGCCCGGCGTCCGCGATGTCAGCAACATACGGGACGATCTCGAAGTCCGGCTGCTGGGCGCGCAACTCACGATCGATCTCGAACAGATGCCATTCAGCCTGCTCCACCAGCAGAAGTCGACGCGGCTTGAAGCGCGCCACCTGCCGGCACATCTCCGAACCAATCGAGCCGCCGGCGCCCGTGACCATCACGATCCGATCCGCGATGAACCGTGCAATCTCATCCGCGTCCAGCGTAACCGGGGCGCGACCCAACAAGTCGTTGATGTCGACATCCCGCATCTCGGTGACCGTCGCGCGGCCCGCGATCAAGTCCTCCATCGCGGGAAGCGTCTTGAAGCGGATGTTGGCACCCTGGCACAAATCCACCACACGACGAATCTGCTGCTTGCTCGCCGACGGCATCGCGATGAGCAGCTCGTCCACTTCGTGGTCTTCGCAAACTGACGTTAGCCGATCGAGCCCGCCGAGAACCGAAATGCCATGAATCTGAGCCCCGCGCTTGGCAATGTCGTCGTCGAGAAACCCGACCACGCTGTACTTCATCACCGGCATGCGCAGAATCTCGCGAACCGCATTCTCCGCCGCATTCCCGGCACCCAGAATCAGGAGCCGTGGAACCTGACCATCCGCAGTCGGACGCATCTCCTCGTAGTACAAACGAACGCCGAGTCGGGCTCCGCACACCAGCGCGATGGTCGTTGCAAAATCGAGCAGAAAGACCACATCGGGAAACTTGTCCGAATAGTGGCCGAAGAAGTCGCTCGGCAGCCCGAGCAACTGCGGATTGAACACCGGGCCGAACACCAGCAGAAAAATGCAGAAGAACGAAATCCACGCGGCACGCGCCACGCTAAAGACGTCACGCAGGCTGACATAACGCCACCAACCGCGGTGAAGCCCCTGAATCGTGAACACGGCCAGCTTGATGATCAGAACCGGAACGAGCAAAGGCAGGAAGTAGGCCCGGAACCACTCGTTCTCTTCGTTTAGCTTGAAGTTGTACGCCAGCCCGAACGCAAACAACCAAGCCAGCGCGAACAGGACCGCATGCGAAAAGACGCTCAGCGTCAGCCGATGGGAGCGCACCCATTGGCGCCAAGAAGCCCCCCAGCGTTGCCCATTGTCTTCACCCATGACCAGCGACTATTCCTGAACCGCAGCGCGCAATGCCCAGATCAAACGACTAACGCCCGCCCGCTGGGAGGGTCGAGCAAAATCCTGCTCGCGCGCAATCTCCTCGGCACTCTCGAGGGCCGCCGCCGCCCGACGATTGTCCCCGAGCTGCCAGGCACAATAGGCTTCGAGAACCAACGCTTCGGGAGAATCAGGATTCTGTGTGCCAACCCGGATGTACTCACGAAGCTGTGCCTCGAAGAGCCGCTCCTCGCCAAAGTAACCCCGAAGATCGGGGTGGTCGAGAAACACGCGCGGATAGCGCTCCGCCGCCTCTGCCAAATGCGTAATCGCTGAGGTGATCCGGTCGCGCTCGAGATCGAGGTGAGCCAACAGCAACAGCGGAATCGCCGACGGAAGGTCCCGGCGCAACGTGGATACGTTGGTCAACTCCCGCGCCGCGCGGGCCTGCGCCCGAACCAGATCCGTGGTCCGGGTGTCGGTCGCCGTCTTGAACGAGATCACCGCTCGACCTTCGGCGACACGCAACTGCTCGCGAAAACGGGCGCCCAGCCGGTCCGAAAACGTCGGGACGTCTACAAAAACCGGATCCACGGCATCGGTTCGGCGGCGCTCTGGCGCTGCCGGCACGATACCGAAAAAGCCATGGTAGGCCGATGCCGGCTCCACCGGCCGAGGGACCGCGGCCGGCGCGAGCGGAATATTCTGCATCGGTGCACCGCTCAACGTGGGGCTGGGAAGCAACGGCCGGCCGAGAAAAGTGGTCGCAGAGAGGCCCGAAACCCGCTCATTTGCCAACGTGTTTGCCCGAACCGTTCCCATGAGTCCACCGGTCGAAACGCCAACCAACGAACTGTTGACGAAAACGCGCGACGGTTGCGCAATCATGGGAATGGGCCCGCGCGGCAGAATACCGATACCACCACCGGTGCCAGTGCCAGTCAGGAGCGCAGTATCGAGCACGGGCTGCGGCCGACCAGCGCTCGGGGTGGCAAGACGCCGCCCGCGTTGGCGCCCAACAAAAACCGATGGCGCCTGCGACGAGGGTCGCCGAATCCGGGCGCTACGCGCGAACCCCGAGAATTGTTTCGGATTCTCGGTCTGCCCCACGACCTCCGGCAACCCGAGCAAACAGACAAACCCGCCGACCAATAGCACCCGCAACATCACGTGATCCCTCAAATGTGGGTCGATCGCTCCCTCAAACTATACCATACCGGACGGTGCCCTCCAAAGCACCATCCGGCGACAACCAATGCGTGATAACTCCTTCATCGACAACCTGATGCGGTTCCCTGTGAATCATTGACCCGGCTACCCCCCAGTGCTACGCTTATGCGTCAGGGTTGTTCACGCTCTCGGATGCAACGATCCCGGGCGCGGGGACGCGATCTTTCCCGACCTCAATCGATCCAAAGCGACCGCGCGGAGCCGCTATGAAACGCTGTATCCTTCTGACAGTCATGACGTTACCGCTCCTGGGCTGTCCATTCAGCACACCTGTCCCGACCCTCTTCGATGTGGTCGGTGGTGTCGGGTCGATTCCGTCCGGCTTCCCGATTCCCGCGGTGGACAGTGGTACGATTAACGTCGAGTTCGTAAATGAGTCCGGTAAATTTGTCGACGGTCGTGTGACCATGCGGATCGCGGGCCGACAAGTCCACTTCACGGTCCGCCGAATCGCACCGGAAGGCTCCCAGATGGTGGTCGGACCGGACCGCGCCGACACCGTCCTGATCGAAGCGACCGTCATCGACGAGGACCCGCCGCGCTCGTTACCCATGCAGAATCTGGTGCTAGGACGCGATTTCAGCTCCGGCGATACCGTCGTCGTGCGGATTCCCGCCGCCCCGGTCGAGCCTGATTGCAACGAGAACGGCATCGCAGACAGCACCGAAACCGATTCCGATTCCGATGGATTCATCGACGATTGCGACGGGTGTCCACAGGACCCCAACAAATCCGAGCCCGGAACCTGCGGCTGCGGAGAGCCGGATGTTGACTCGGACCAGGACGGAATTCTCGATTGCGACGACGAATGCCCCGGCGTCGACGACACGGTCGATTCCGATAACGACGGTACGCCGGACTGCCTGGATCTCTGCCCGTTTGACGCGAACAAGATCGATCCGGGCGTTTGCGGCTGTGGGCAAGCCGATGTCGACAGTGATGAGAACGGGATCATTGATTGTCTCGAGCCCCCGGTTGAACTCTCGATCGCGATTGTCGGCGTCGAGCAAGATGTGCGCGTCAACGCGAACGAAACAGTCGCATTCCAAGTAGCGGTCGAGGGATTCCGGCCGGACGCGTTCGTGCGCGTCTTTGCCGACCGTGACCTCAACCCGACCAACGAGAACGAAATCGTCATCCAGGCCGAGCTGCCCGTTGCTGAACTGATCGATGTTGATTGGCTCGTCCCGCCGGTGGCGCCAGGCGCGTTCTTCCTTTTCGCCGAGGTGGTCAGTGGCGACGAGTCGGCGCTGTCGGAAGCGGCGCCTGGACGGGTGCTGGTGAACGATCAACCGCAACTGGTCTTCGACAACCCGCTTCCGGATCTGCTGGTTTCACGTGGGATCGGGTTCACGATCGCATGGGCCGGACAGGATGACGACGACGATGCGACGATCGCGATCTTCCTGGACATCGACGAGGAGCTGAACGGGAACGAGATCCCGCTGCGCGACGGCGTCCGCGAAGACGACGTCGAGGATCGCGACTTCTTCCTCGATCCGTTGAAACTGCAACTGGAACCCGGCGACTACTTCGTCGGTGGCCAAATCGAGGACCCGCTCGGCAGCACGTTGGTGTACACCGGGCGCGTGTGCCTGACGGATCGGCTGGTCGGCCGAATCGAAAACGGCCAATTGCCGGAGGGCACGATGTCGCTGATCGTCGGAGCCGACGGCAACCGTGAGCTCGGCACCGACGTCGACATCACGCAGGATGTCACCGGCGACGGATTGTCGGACCTGCTGATCAGCGATCCGGGATTCTCCGACGACGGCACGTTCGGCGAGGTCTATTACTTCGACAATCCGCAAGGCGAATGGCCTTCGAGCCAGCCTGTGGCGGGCGCTACGACCACGTTGTTTGCAGCCCGCAACAACGACCGCACCGGTCAGCGGATCGCGATGGTGCCGTCGATCAATCCGGACGCAACGCCGGACTTTCTCATCGGTGCACCGTCAGGCGGTAACAAACGGGAGGGGATTGCGTACGTGCTCAATGGCCGGTCGGTGCGTACGTTCGACACGCTGCGACTGACCCGTATCGATCAGCCGCTGGGCGTTGCGGTGCTGGCCCCGTCCGTCCCGTTCGAGTTCGGGCATGATGTCGCCGGCCTGCGAGACGTCAACCGCGACGGACACGACGAATACGCCATCGGCGGTCTCGCCGGCAATGGGACCGTGACGCTGCTGCGAAGCGGCGCGTTTCCGTCACTGGGCGTCTTCGTCGCGCGGATCCGCGGGACCAACGAGGGCGACTTCTTCGGTCACACGATCGTCGGCCTGCCGGACCTCGATGGCGACGGCTATGCGGAACTGCTCGTCGGCGCTCCGGGCGCCGGCCCGAACGGTGCGGGAATCGTGTATCTGATTTTTGGGTCGCCGGTGCTCGACAAGGACGCCGTGCTCGACGTGACCTCCGAACAGCTCCGCGTACGACGGTTCCTGGGCGAGAATTCGAGTGACGCCACCGGCTACGCGCTGGCGTTCGCCGACTTCGACGGCAATGAATCGCTCGACCTCCTGATCGGCGCGCCGGGTTTCGATGACAGTCGCGGCCGGGCCTACCTGATCCACGACTTCGGCAATCCCGAGCTCCCTGCGGACATCGACCTGGGCGATATCGAAGCCGGTTCGGTTAACGGGGCGGTGTTCGACGGTCTCGCCTCAGGCGAGCAGTTCGGCTACGCCGTCGGCGCCACGAGCGACTTTGACGGCGACCAGTTCGTCGAGATGTTCATCGGCGCGCCTCACGCCGAGACCAATCGCGGCGTGGTCCGAATGTTATACGGCGGGCAGTCGTTCCAGGGCGCCGTCGACCTCTCCGTGTACACGTGCAACGTTCAGGGCTTTGAACTGGCCGGCGATACGAGCGGTCCCGGTCTCTTCGGGTCCTCGATCTCCACGGGCGGCAAGCTCAACAACGACACGCTCCAGGATGTCGCGATCGGAGCGCCTGGCGCGGAGAACGGGCGCGTCTACCTGCTGTTCGGAACGAAGAAGCCTCAATAGCGAGCCTGCGCACACAAAAACGCGTCGCAGGCATGCGGTTGGCTCGGCGCTATGGGAAAGTGCGTTCGGGGATTTAGCCGGTGGCGACGCGACGGGTCGCGTTGGCCAGGCGCTGCTGGGCCTCGGCAAGCATTCGGGCATCCAGCGGCGCACGACGCTCCATCACCTGCCGGAAACAATCGAACAGGTATACCGCATCGTGGGGACCGGGTGCAGCTTCGGGGTGGTATTGCACGGCGAAGATCGGCAGGTCGCGGTGTCGCACGCCGGCAACCGTGTTGTCGTACAGGTTGACGTGTGTCATTTCAAGGCCGGTCCCGTCCAGCGATTCCGCCCGCACCGCAAATCCGTGATTCTGCGAGGTGATCTCCACCCGGCCTGTCAGGACATTGCGTACGGGGTGGTTGTAGCCGTGGTGGCCGAACTTGAGCTTGTAGGTCTCGGCGCCCAGCGCCAGGCTGAGCAGTTGATGCCCCAGACAAATCCCGAAGATCGGCACCCGCTGATGCAAGCCGCGCAACGTCTCTTGGACATACGTTACGGGCTCGGGGTCGCCGGGGCCGTTGCTGACAAAGACCCCATCGGGCGCGAGCGCCATGATCTCATCGGCCGTCGTCGTCGGGGGTACCACGGTGACCTTACAGCCGAACTGGACCAGATTGCGGAGAATGTTGCGTTTGGTGCCGCAATCAATGGCCACGACGTGCAGATCGAGCGGCAACGCGGGGAGCAGAACCGGGAACGCAGCCGGGTCGTGCGGCTCGGACCACTCGAAGCGCGTGCGCGTCGCGACCGTGCTGACTAAGTCGGCACCGCTCATGGATGGCAGCTCCCGCGCCTTGCCGAGCAGGGCCACTTCGTCCATCTCCGTGGTCGAGATGATGCCGTTGATGGCACCGTGCGTGCGCAATTTGAGCGTCAGTTGGCGGGTGCTGATGCCGGCGATCCCGGGAATCTTGTAGTCGTTCAGGAACGCGTGCAGCGTCTGCTGGCTACGGAAGTTGCTTGGCTCATCGGACAGATCACTGACGACGAATCCGCTGATGAACGGCCGGGCGCCCTCCGGATCGTCCATATTGGTGCCGTAGTTCCCCTGGTGCGGGTTGGTCATGCAGATCATCTGCCGGCAATAGGAAGGGTCGGTGATGACCTCCTGATAGCCGGTGTGTGCCGTGTTGAAGACGACTTCGCCGCCGGAGACGGCCTCGGCGCCGAATGACCGGCCGACAAAGACAGTTCCGTCGGCGAGCACGAGCTTGGCGGGCTTTTTTGTTTCCATTTGGTAGGATCTTACCATGAGCACTCCAAAAGTCATGCCATCCGCCGACACGTGCGACCGCGGCTTGGGTTCGGTTCGGCTGGAAGACGTCATTGTTGCCCCGGAAGCGCTGGCCGGCGTTCGCTGGTCGGCCCTGTTCGGCAACAATCGACCGGTGGAGCTGGAAATCGGTATCGGCAAGGGCGGATTTCTGCTCCGACGGTCGCAGGCGCACCCCGAGCGGAACTTCCTGGGGATCGAATGGGCCAACAAGTACTACAAGTACGCCGCCGATCGCATGCGACGCTGGAACGTCGCCAACGTACGCGTCGTGCGGACGGATGCTGCGGATTTCGTGAAGGCACATTGCCCGCGAACGTCGCTGTCGATGCTGCACGTCTACCATCCGGACCCGTGGCCGAAGGCGCGGCACCAGCGTCGCCGACTGGTTCAGCCGGCGTTCGTCGAAGCTGCGGTTGCGTGCCTCGTGCCCGGCGGGCGCTGGGCGCTGCAGACCGATCATGCGGAATACTTCGAGCAGATTCGGACCTGCGTGCTCGACCATCCAGCGCTGGTGGAAGTGCCGTTCGATGAACCCGACGCGGGACTTCGGGACGCACGGCTCGATACAAATTTCGAGGTCAAGTATCGGCGTGCGGGCCGGGCGATCTATCAACTCGCGGTTCGTCGGTTGGCAGACCCCTCAACGGGCAAGACGCCCGAGTCGGGCTAGCGTCTTCTGGGAGCAGCGCATGGGTTCACGCTACGTGATCATCTATGACGGGGAATGCGGGTTCTGTCGGCGCCAGATCAACTGGATCCGCAGCCGGGACCGGTCGAGCTGCTTCGAGTTTGTTCCACGCCAAACGGACGGCGTCGAAGAGCGCTTCCCGGCACTGAAGGAGCAGGACTTCGAAACCGGCCTGCGGCTGATCCGCCCGGACGGTACGGTTCGGGTCGGTGCGGATGGCGTGTACGAGATCGCCCGACGCCTTCCAGGTTATCGGATCTTGGCGCTGATCTACCGCGTTCCGGGGTTCGGTTTCCTAGGACGTCAGGTGTATGCCTGGATCGCCCGCAACCGCCAACGGTTATCGGGCCAGTGCGAGTCGGGCACGTGTGCGGTCGAGATCGGGCCTGGACCTGCTGAGTCAGGACCGAGCACGACGAACGACTCCCGGCCGAACGCGGGCTGACCGAGGCGACCCTGGGTTATCGGGCCGTGTGTTCGCGGGGCTCGGTTGGGTTGTTACCGCGCTTCGCTTCTCTCCTACTGAATCACTCCGCTCGACGACACGATAACGACAAAGGACATCCGCCTCGTGGTACGTCTCGGTTCGGGCGGGGCGCAGCGTATGCGCATTGTCTGGCGGTGAATGGAACCCACGGAAGAGAAGTCGCCATGTCCGAACATCAAGACAGTTTGACGATCCTGTCCGAACTCATGCAGGCCGCTAGTGAGCCGATCGATGCGAACGATCTGACGCGGCTCGCGCGCTTGCACGGATGGTGTCAATCGCTGGCCGAGATCGAGGCTGCTGCCAACGAGCACCTGGCAAGCGAGGGGGCGCGCGCATTGGCCGGCGCGCTGATGTCGTTCTTCGAGGGCGTCATCCTCAACGAGGTGGCCGACCCCCAGGGTGGACTGGAACTGGTTCCGTCGGCGACCGAGGCGCTGAAGGCGATCGCCGCCGGTGCTTCGATCGATACGCAGGCACTCGTGGCCTCCATTCAGCAGGTGATCGGCGGCAACGCCGCGGATGCGACGCCTGCCGCAACGTCGACCCCGGAAGCCCCGGCCGCAGCGAGTGAACCTGTTGCGGAAGCGCCTGCAGCGGCGCCCGCGGCTGAAGCGCCACCGGCGGCGTCCGAACCGGAGCCGGTCGCAACGCCCGCGGCACCCGAGCCGGCAGCGGCAGCGAACGCGGATGACGACTTCGAGGTCGAGGCCTACGTAGCCGAGCCGTTGATCCTGAACATGGACGACGCTGAGGATCTCCAGGGGTTCGTGGACGAAGCGCGCGAACACATGGATTCGATCGAGGGCGCGTTGCTCGAGGTCGAGCAGGATCCGCAGGACGCGGCGCGGCTCAACGAACTGTTCCGTCCGTTTCATACGATCAAGGGCATCGCCGGCTTTCTCAATCTGCGCGACATCAATCGACTGACCCACGAGGTGGAGACCATCCTCGACCTCGGTCGCAAGAGCGAGCTCACGATTACGCAGGGCATCATCGATCTGATCTTCCGCGCGATTGACGTGCTTAAAGTGCAGATCAGCGCGGTTCAGCAACAGCTCTCAGAGCCGACAGGCGGACCGTGTCCGCAGCCTGATATTGTGGACATCATGGCGGTGCTCCGACGCGCGGCAGCCGGCAAGCTGCCGGCAGGGTTTTCGGCGGGCCGATCGGACACGGCAGCGGAAACGAGCGCGACCGCAGCCGAAGAAGCAGGGGCTGCCGGGGCGCCCGAGGCCGAAGCACCGACCAGCAATGAGACCGGCACGCCGGCATCCGTGGCTCCGCCCGCGATGGCCGGTGGTGGCGGGTCTGCGGAAGCGGGGGACGGCGGCGGGAAGGCGCACGTCGATCAGTCGATCCGTGTCGACACCGTCAAGCTCGACGCGCTGGTCGACGCGGTCGGCGAGTTGGTCATCGCACAGACGATGGTGGCGCTAGCGGCGGCAAACAACAAGGACGAGAAACTCCAGCGCGACGTGTCGCAGGTCACCAAGATCGTACGCGACATTCAGGAAACCGCGTTGGCGATGCGCATGGTGCCCATCGGCTCGACCTTCCAGAAGATGAAACGACTGGTGCGCGACGTGTCGCGCAAGGCGGACAAGAACGTCGAGCTGCATATCAGCGGCGAAGAGACCGAACTCGACAAGACCGTCATCCAGCAGATCTCCGACCCGCTGGTACACATGGTTCGCAACGCGGTCGACCACGGAATCGAGCCCGAAGCGGAGCGGATCGCTGCCGGCAAGCCCGCCGTCGGACAGGTGACGCTCGACGCATACCACCAAGGCGACAGCATCATCATCGCGATCCAGGACGACGGTCGCGGGCTCGACCGTGACAAGCTGCTCAAGAAGGCGATCGAACGCGGCATGGTCACCGCCGAAGATCAGCTCAGCGACCAGCAGATCTACCAGCTGATCTTCTCGGCCGGTTTCTCGACGGCGGCTGCGATCACCGACATCTCGGGGCGCGGCGTCGGCATGGACGTCGTCAAGCGAAACATCGAGCAGCTACGCGGCAAGATCGATATCCAGACTGAACTCGGCAAGGGCTCGACGTTCTTCATCCGTTTGCCGCTGACGCTGGCGATCATCGACGGAATGCTCGTCAAGGTCGGCGAAGAACGACTGATCATCCCGACGATCGTGATCGAACAATCGCTGCGACCGTCCACCAAGGACATTCACACGGTCCAGAAGCGCGGCGAGATGATCAAGGTCCGCGGCGAACTCTGCCCGCTCGTTCAACTCGGCGAGCTGTTCGGGTACTGCGGCCGGGTCGATCCTACGCAATCCCTGATCGTCGTCACCATCTGCGAGGGACAGAAGGTCGGCCTGGTGGTCAGCGAACTGATCGGCCAGCAGCAGGTCGTGATCAAGACGCTGGGCGACCGGTTCAAGAACGTCAAGGGTGTTTCGGGGGCCGCCATCCTCGGGGATGGGCGCGTCGGACTGATTCTGGAGCCAACCGGTGTGCTCCGGTACTACAACCAAACGAGTGGAATGTCCCGCGCAAACGGGACGCCCACGGATAGACAGGACTCATCAACGGAATCGTCGAGCCCGGTCGAGGCGGAACTCGAAGCAGCCACGGTTGCCTAGGAGAGAGATATGAGTAACACGCAAGCGATCAACGACCAACTCAACGGCTCCCAGGACGAGCAGGTCGGCAAGTACCTGACTTTTTCGCTCGACGGCGAAGAGTACGGGGTTCAGATCCTGACCGTCCGCGAGATCATCGGGATCGTTGACATCACCTGCGTCCCGCAGATGCCGACCTTCGTCAAGGGCGTCATCAACCTGCGCGGCAAGGTCATCCCGGTCATCGACCTGCGCTTGAAGTTCCAGATGGAAGAAGCGGACTACACCGACCAGACCTGTATCATCGTCGTCGATGTCGGCGTGCTGATGGGGATCATCGTCGATACGGTCGTGGAAGTGCTCGACATTCCGTCGAAGGACATCGACCCGCCGCCGCCGCTCGGGTCCAACGTCGACACCAGCTTCGTCATGGGCATGGGCAAGGTCAAGGACGAAGTCAAGATCCTGCTCGACATCGAGAAAGTGCTCTCGGTTCAAGAGATGGGTGCCCTGCAAGCCGCAGAGGCATCCGCCTGATCGACGTGAGCTTCACTGTCGACTTGTCTCGACAGCTTCCCATGGCAGCCGGGTACCCGCGGGGGCCCGGCTGCTCTTTTTTTAGCACGCCACACTTGGCAGCGCTACGTCGAGGCATCGGAATTACACATCGGCCGTTGACGTAGCACGCGCCTCACTCTGCACGGTCGCCGGCCAAGTCGAAGCAGACCAGCCGGGTCAGGTTGCGCGCGTACAGTTTTCCGTTGCACAGGATCGGAATGGTCCAGCAGCGCCCGCCGAGAATCTTGGCCGTGGTCAGGGGCTCGAAGCCGTCGGGCTTCGCGGGCGCGATGATCAACTCGCCATCCTCCGTCAGCGCCAACATGTGCCCGTCAGCGATCAGGACCGTCGCGTGCGGCTCTCGACGTCGCTCCCACATGCGCTGTCCACTGGCAAGCTGGATGCACTTAATGCCCTTTTCGTCGCCGCTATACAGGTAGCCGTCGAGGAGGATTGCCGACTGGAACTTGTTCCGCAGCACTTTCTTCTTCCAGACCTGCTCGCTGGTGAGGCCGCCGTCCGCCGTCCGTTTCAGCCGATGCACGGCGGCGCCGACACCGTAGCCCGAACTGAGGTAGAGCAACTCCTCGTCGACGATCGGCATCGCCGCATTGACTGACCAGTTCGTCACCCACGGGACCGAGTGCACCAACTTGCCGTTGTCGCGCTCGGTGATCAGGAGCGCGTCGCCCAGGAAGCCGGCAACGTAGCGTGTGCCTTCGAAATCGAAGGCATAGGGGGTCGAGTAGCCGACGGACGCCTGCCCGCTCTTCCACCGTAGCTCCCCGGTCCGTTTGTCGAACGCGAGAATGGCACCGTCGCGGGCCCCGGCAGTAACGATCGCGAGGTCGGCATCGATCAGGACCGATCCACTGTAGCCCCATGTGGGCGGGTGGCGCAGTTTGTGCTCCCAGACGAGCTCCCCGTCCTCCGCTGAAACGCAGATCAGCCGACCGCGCGCCCCGAGCATGTAGACGCGATCTTCGTCGACCGTCGGCGTGGCGCGGGGGCCGTCGCCGCCCTGCCGCTCGATGTACTCGCTCTCGAACGGATTGGTCCAGATGACCTCGCCGGTGTCCGCCGCGAGGCAATACAGTGTTTGGTACCGGTTCGCAGTACCCGCCGCGTACAAACGGCCCTTGACGCAAGCAAAGGACGAGAATCCCGCCCCGATGTCGCGCTCCCACACGAGCGGAATCGGCTGGTTCCAACGCTTCTGAAACGCCGACTCGCGGCTGATACCGGTATGGTTCGGGCCGCGCCAGTTCGGCCAATCAGCGGCAGTCGCCGTTGTAGCCAGGACGCCGACGAGGAGCCCGTTCGCGAGCAGCGTCGGGAGACGATTGACGACAAAACGCATGGGCCGCTCTCCTTTGGATTGCAGACTGGTCACGGATGTCGAGCACGTCGATCATTCCGATCGTAGTGCCGGCACCAGCGGCTGTCGATAAACCGGCCACAACCCCACGAAGCCCGCGGCGCCGCCGATGAGCACGACAAGTCCCAGCGTGGCGCTCAGCGATTGCCAGGATGCGACCCGTCCACTTTCGAGGAAGGCGGGCAGGACCGCGACCGTGGCGGCAACGATGCCGACAGTGAGCCCGGAAGCCAGCACAATCGCATTCTCGGCGAAGACGATCCGCGCCAAGGTGCGGCGCGGGATACCCACCGTCAGCAGTAGCGCCAGCTCGCGCCGGCGCTCCTGGAGGTTTCGCAGCGTGACAGCGGCCAGACCGAAAGCGCCCAGCAACAAGCCGAAACCGCCGAGCGACTGAAAAGTCGTCAGATACGTGTTCTGCACGGCGAAGAAATCATCGAGGATCCGCGTCGACCGCTGCGCATCAAGTGCATAGCGCGCCAACGAACGCTCGAGCAGGACTGCGACATCGTCCACGTCGGCGTCGTGTGTGTCCACGAACAGCTTTCCAAAGCCGGTGGATGTCGGAAACAGGTCCTTGAAGTGTCGCTCGCTGATGGCCAGCTCGCCTTGCAGGATGCTCCCTTGCAGCAGACCAACGATGACGATCGAACGCGGGTTGCCGTGTTCGTCCGTTACGGTCAGCGTGCCGTTCAGTCCGAGGTGCAGTTGCCAGCGGACAGCTGCCTCGTCGCCGAACGCGGGGATGGCATCGTCCGCTCGAGCGGTCTCGAGCAGGTGCCAGGGATTGTCGTCCTCGGCGCTAACTGGCGCCGCCGTGCTCAAGAAACGGAAGCCGCCGCGGCGAATGAAGGCCTCGGTCACGCCCAGGAATCGCGGCTGCTCGGGTTTGTAGAGATTGAGACAACTGGTGCCGTCGCCGCCGCTGACGCGCGCCGGCAGAATCGTCAACTGTGCCCAGCGCGGATCGTCATCGTCGAGGCCCAACGCCTGGCGGCCACGCGCGGATTCTGGCGAATACAGCAACGGCTGACCGACTTCCGCAACCAACTCGTAGCCGCCGGTGCCCGCCGACCGCTCGTCGGCGCTGAGGCGAAACGCGTCCATCGCCACGATGACGAACGTCGCACTCGCAATCAACGCCGTCGCTAGAAAACTCCGACGTGGATTGCGCAACGTGTTTTGCAGGGCCATCCCCATCGCCGTCGGCTGGGCGGCGTGCGCGCCAGTCGAGCCTTGCAGGAATTGCCGCCAGAACCCGAGCCCCGCGACCAGAAGCAACGTGCCGGCAAGAAAAAAGCCCGCTGTTTGCGGGACGATTCCGGTCACGCGTGAAAGAACTGCAAGCAGCAGACCGGCGAACAGTGCGCTAGCGGAGACAATCGGCGGACGCCGGGAGACCCGCTGCAACTGCCGGAGCGACTCGGTCTCGGCAGCCATCGCGGTCCCAAGCAGTTCACGGGCAGTCCGTCTCGTGCTACCGCGAAGCGCAACGATCACCGCGCCCAGTCCGAGCAGCACACTCGCTGCCCACCCGACTACGATCGTCTGCGGGTTGAGGCGCAAGCGCAGGAACGCAGCACGGACCGCGTCCGTCCAGGCCGTTTCAAGCCCGAGCAGCATCAGCCGCGCGTAGCCAATCGCCAGCAGTACGCCGAGCGTCGCGCCGAGCATGACCACCCAGGCTTGCTCGGCAAGTAGCAATCGTGCGAGTCGACGACGGTCCCAGCCGACGGCTTGCAACAGTCCGATCTCGCGCGATCGGCGTTCGATCCCGAGACCAACGAAGAGCACGATCAGTACGCCCGCACTGAAGATCAAAAAGAAGCTGAAGCCGATGAACAGGCCGCTGAAGTCGGTGCTGCCGCGACTGGCACGTGCGAACTGCGCGCGGATCGCAACAACTTGAACGCCGGCGTCAGCCAGCGTGAGCGTATCACGCAAATCCGCAGCCAATGCTGCCGAAGGGGACTCGCTGCTACTGGCTGGCAAGCCGCCAGTGCCACCCCTCAAGGCGCGCGTCCTGGTCGGAGCACGCGGCGTAGACGCGGGCCTCGTCGAGGGAGCTTGCTCCCCACTGGCGGGCAAGCCGTCGGCGTCAAGCTCGTCGAATCGTAGCGACGAGTAGCGCCCGAGCGCGGGCTGCTCGTTCCACAACGGGACGGCGCGATCGAGCGCGATGAACGCCTTCGGTGTCGCGTGATAGGATTCCCAGTATTCGTCGTCCTGATCGCGGATTCGGCGCAGGTCGATCGGAAACGGTGCGTCCCAATCCGCGAGCGAACGCGCGTCGGTAACGCCGGGGTAGGGTGGCACGTCATCACGCGTCGCGAAGCGGTTTTGGACCGGCACTGTGCGTGTAAATCGGAACGAAGCGGTATCGGTCACGAGTGTGCCCGCTTCGTCGCGGACGTAGTAGGTCAGCGCAACCGTCGCGCCGCGTGCGATTCCCAGGTCGTCGGCGGTCCATTGATTGAGCCATATCTCGTCATCCGGCACTTCCGGAATGCCGGCAACGGTGGAATAGGGAACGCCCGCCGACTCGGCGGATGTCGCAATCGTGTTTGCGAGGTAGATCACGACCGGGCGGACATTCAAGCCGCGCTTGTTCGCGGTGGAGATCGCCGACTGCTCCACACCTGGCGCGATAACGAACGCGTCGCTGGTCAACACGGTGTCTGCCGTATCGACCCGGTGCATCGCGAGCCCGTAGTCCCCTAGCGTCAGCACTGATTGCAACGCTGCCTCGAGTGGCGCGGATTCGCGCGTTCCGTCGCTCTCTGGCGCGTGACGAGATGCGATCAACCAGGCGTTGACCTGCGAACGCGTTCCGAGCAACCGTTGCAGTGTCGTGAGCGGTAGGAACGCGTTGGGCGGATATGACTGCGCCAGGTCCGTCGAGAAGAGCGCCAAGCCGCTGTTGGGCAAGATCGCACCGACTTCGACGCGGACGCTGGTCGACGCATCGTCCCGACTTCCAAGCGCCCATTCCCGTGAGATTTGAGCCGGGCGTGCGACCGTCAGCACGAGTTCGTCGCCGACCGCGGTAGCGAGCTTTGTGGCAAGCTGGCGATTGATGGCGATCTGCCGATCTCCCAGCTTCGGCAGCGGACGAAACGTCGCGGCTCGCCAGAAGCGATCGTCGACGCCAAACAGGTTGATTCGCGGGGCCGGGACGCGGGTTTCCGCGTGAACAGCGCTTGCACTGGAAAGGACCAGCGGGACCGGCGGTTCGTACTGTTGAGGGTAGACCGGGTGTTCGGTCAGGCGGGTCGTGATCGCTTCGTCCAGATAGCGCGCGGATCGTACCAGCTGATCGAACGGTCCCAGTCGACCGAAGGCGTTGTCCTGGAGGCTCGCTCGCACGGAATCGCCGACGATGAGAGCGCCGGTCAGTACAGCGGTGGCAATTGCGACACCGATCATCGACGCCACGTGTACGCTGCGATAGTGCTGGAGGTTTCGTACGACGAGGGTGGCCGCGCGCATGCGGATTACTCGCTCGTCATCGGGACGGACTCGATCAGCTTGCCCTCGCGCAATGCGTAACGACTTGGGAAGCGCTCGGCGAGCGCGAGGCTGTGCGTCACACAGATGAGAATCCCCTGTCGCTCACGATGGACCTCGAGCAGCAAGGCGACGATCTGTTCCGCGGTCCGCTGATCGAGGCTGCCGGTGGGCTCGTCCGCCAGCAGCAGCTGCGGATCGCGAATCAGCGCCCGAGCGATCGCCACGCGTTGCCGCTCACCGCCGGAGAGTGTGGCCGGGCGCTGCATGATGCGCTCGGTAAGCCCGACACGCTCGATCAGGTCGCGCGCCCGCTGCAACGTCGCGGGGTCGCGTGGGGCGGGAAGGGTCGGTATGAGGACATTCTCGAGGACATTGCATTGCGGGAGCAGGTGATGCTCCTGAAACACGAAGCCCACGCGCTCGTTCCGGAATCGAGCCAGGTCGCGATCCGCCAGAGCGTACGGATCCATATCATCGAGCGCGACGCTCCCGGCCGTTGGCGGCTCGAGCCCCCCCACAATGTTCAACAACGTGCTCTTGCCGGAGCCGGACGGCCCCATGATGACCGCCGCCTGCCCGGATTGCAGTTCGAGGTCGAGATCGCCAAGGATCTCAAGCGTCCCGTGCGGGCCCGCGTAAGATTTCGAAAGCCGCTCGACATGAAGCATGGCGTAGATTCTACGCACTTTTTCGCGTAGGCCCAGTTTTTCGCGCGGGGATGTGAAACCGGAGGACCTGGATGGCATCGGATGGGGTATCTTGTTGGATTCCGGACGGGGCAGAAGAACCGGTCCAGGATCTAAGGGTGTCCGACGGCGGTGCCGATCCCGCTCGTTCGGCGAAGCAGAAAGGAGCTTGGCCTGATGAAACGCGCACTATTGCTTCCGATGACGTTCATTGCGGTGCTGGTCGCTGCATTCCTGATGATGCCCTCGCGGTCGTTGACGGCGAGCCCGGCACACGCGGACACGAAGACCTACGCGGTCGACGCGGGGCACTCGGCAGTGTTGTTCCGCATCAAGCATCTGCGGGTCAGCAACTTTTACGGACGATTCAACGGAATCAAAGGCGAGTACACGCTTGACGCACATGATCCGACGAAGAACCGGTTCTCGTTCGAGGTCGATGCGGATAGTGTCGACACCAATAGCCCGGATCGCGAGAAGCATATCAAGAGCAAGCAACTGTTCGATGTGAAGAGCTACCCGACGATCACATTCGAGAGCACAAAGGTCGCCGAGGCGGGCAATGGGAAGTTCAACGTCACGGGCAATCTGACGTTCCACGGCGTGACCAAGGAAATCACCGTCCCCATGAAGCTGATCGGTACCGGCTCGGATCCGTGGGGCGGCTTTCGTAGTGGCATCGAGACGCGCTTCACCATCAAGCGCGGTGAGTACGGTATGTCGGAACTGAGCGGCCCGCTCGGCGAAGAAGTCACGCTGATGGTCGCGATCGAGGGAATCGAGAAGAAGTAGCACGACCGGCGATGTATCCGCTGGAAGGTGCGAGATTTCGCTTCCAGACGGTCAACATGCCGACGCGCAACCGGTCGGTCGCCTCGAGTCGAGAGGGCGCACCAGACGAAGCGCGTCGGCGTGGCACCCGTAGGCGGTCGAACGCCGCCGCCGATTCCCGGTCATTCACGACCATCGAGTAGGCGTCGAGGTGCCGCAGTATCGCGGGGGGTCGCGGTATCATGCGGGGGTGACGGAACCGGATCCATCCCAAAAAGCACCGACGGATCGGCAAGCACAAGGGCCGGACGCTCCGCCGAGCCGCGCGAAGACGGCTGGCGTGAAGCCCGATGCTGTCCTCGAACGAACGTGCCCGGAGTGCGGCTACGACCTGACCGGG